>JAIYDN010000112.1 GCA_027487485.1 Planctomycetaceae bacterium
CATCGGGCATGCGATGGCGGACGTCGATCGTGCTTCGCCGTACCGTGTAACCGCGAATGACCTTTCCCAGGTACGGGCAAGGGTATCCAACACCATCTTTGTGCCGGTCAATGAAGATCGTGACGTGAACAAGGATGGTCGGATCACCGCTCTCGACTTGTCGTTCGTGCGGGGCAGGGTGTCTAACACCGCGATCTTGCTCAACAACATCACGATTCCAGCTGCAGGGTCGAGCGAAGAAGGAGCGTCCGGCTCCGGTGGCGGCGGTGGCGGTGGCGGTGGCGGTGGCGAGTTGCCCCCAGGGTCTACACCTTTTGTTGGGGAACCACCAGTACCACCCAAATTTCCAAAAGTGGATGGAAGCCAAACAGCATTGAATGACGGACTGAGCATGAGCGTTAGAGCAGGATTATTGATCCTTTCCAACAACTCAGGAGACTACCGTTCACCTTCGCTTGAGACGTCCGTGATGAAAACAGATGCGAAAAAGTTAGAGACAGTTAATTCGAAAGAGATTGTAGACGATCTATTTGCGGAACTTGCACAGGAAGAACTTAGAAAGCTCTTCCCGTAGTAAGTAAAAGGTCTTTACCATGACGGCCATTAACGAAAGTTTCTGGAGGCTTGAAAAAATTCATCCCTAGATTTGTTGGATGGATTGTGTGACTTGGCTCGAAATGATTCATTCGCAAGGATGAATCTTTCGAAGCGTCATTGAAGCCAAAGCTTCAAGCGTCCATCGAGCCGGTCGGGAAGTGCTTTATCGACCCAACGCTTGATCTGTGTATCGTTGTACCGCGTACTGAAGTGGCCGCAGATGACAATCTCGTTTTGGAAGTCGTTTCGCCGTGCAACAATATCATCCAAGTGAGTGTGACCATGCTTGTGAATCTTCTCCTTGCGATGGTCCGGGGCGACAAACGTCATCTCGGTAATTAAGATCTTCGCACGGTACATGTCTGGACAGTTGTCCAGACCTTCTGGAGCAGTGTCGCCCGTGTATGCCACCAAGGGGATTCGGATCTCTCGCGTGACATCAGTGCCAGAAAGTTTGATGTCGCGAATTTGATCCCCCGTTAAATTCACGAACTCGGGGCGAAGCTTACGGCGGCGTTCCCAAACGATAAATCCAAGCGAAGGAATTGAATGCTTCGTCGCACTTGTGGTAACAACCAACTCGCGAGACAACTCAATTTCCTGGTTCGCAGTTAACGGAACCAAGTCGCATGGCAGACGCCCACGATCCAACCTTGAAAAGCACTTCAGCATCGCGTCCACCGAAGAAACAGCAGACTCGGGCAAGTAAATGGTAGGCTTCTCCATTTTCATCATGCGACGCCGAGCGACGTAAGCAGGCAGAGCCGCGATGTGGTCGAGATGAGCGTGGGATACCATGAATCTTGGCAGGGCCATAAAATCCCAGGGTTGAGCCCCCAGGTCGAAACCAAGTTTCATTTCGGCGATGCGCCAATAAGTCTGAACCGCAGCACGCGAATAGCCATCGATGGTCAGAGAATCATGAGTCAGGCTAAGCGTAGGGGCGTTATCGACCGACCCGATCGTTTCCGCAAGCTGCGAATCGATTCTTTGCGACGATGATGATGCTTTCGGGCCTAGGGACTTGGCCCCTGGCTCGTTTTGATTCGACACTATAACCTCGAGTGTTTTTCGGTGACCGCTTTCAACGAACGCGTCACTTTTCATCAGGACGCCAATTCGACTGGATTAAGAGAATTCACTTCCCGCAGGCAGGGAGGAAACGCTTTCCGCTTTGGACGTTCGCGGCGAGTGAGGGGATTGTGCAGCAATCCTGGAAACTCGCCAGTCCAACAATTGTAACTGAACGCTTTTCATTCCGTTGTAATCATTGATGTTTGGCCGAAAGGCGATATCAAACTGCCCCTTATGGCTATTCATGGGTTCAATCCAATCCGATTGGCCAAATGCAACGGCTCGCATTACAGAACCAAACTGAGTGAACCGTGCGGTCATGTGCCGATCGCCAGCCCCCATGGCTTTGGCTGATTCAGTGAGTTCCACGTTGCTGGCCACCAAAACGGGCCGCGGATTGCCTGCCCCAAAAGGAGCCAGCTTTTCCATCATCGAAACGGTATTGAGATTCATTTGCTTCAACGTCGTTTCGGCATCGATTTGAAGCTGAGCCACAGGTTGCTGGCCTTTCAAATGGCCGGAAACAGCTTCGCAAAAGGCATCGCGAAAAGATGCGATCTTACTTTCTTCGATTCGAAGCCCGGCAGCAGCAGCATGTCCGCCACATGAAACCAGATGCTCACGGCACAATTCCAAGGTGGAGTGTAGATCGATAATACCCTGGGAACGAGCCGAACCGGTTGCGGGTTTTTGGCCGATGGGATCCATTCCAATGATCACTACGGGTCGATGAAACTTCTCCGACAAGCGGCTTGCTACGACACCAATCACGCCCAAATGCCAGCCCGGCGCGGATAGAACCAACGCTGAATCATTCTCAATATCAAACTGTTCTTTCGCCTGCTTGGTGGCTGCGATGACGATGCTTCGCTCAAGCGATTCACGGTCCGCGTTCAGTCGGTCGATATACTCCGCCAAGGTTTCCGCTCGCTTAGGATCCTGAGTTGTCATCAGCTCAATTCCCAGCTGCGCCTGCCCGAGCCGACCAGCCGCATTGAGACGCGGCGCGATCGTGAATGCAATGTCTTCCGCCGTTAGTGTCTTTTTCTCGTGTAACTTGGTCTGCTTTAGCAGTGCTTTCAGCCCCATCGGAGCATGCTCTTGCATCAGTTTTAAAGCGTGCCGCACGATCAAGCGATTCTCATCCAATAACGGCACCACATCCGCTACAGTCCCGATCGCCGCAAGCGTCGTTGCCTGAAGCAGGAAATCTCGAAGCGCAATGGAGACTTTTTTGGCCTGACTAGCGTGTTGGCAAAGAGCCCAAGCAAGCTTGAATGCCACACCGGCACCACATAAACCATGAAATGGGTATTGATGTCCTGGAAGAGCCGGATGAACGATCGCGGCCGCCAAAGGGAGCGTCTCGCCCATGCGGTGGTGATCCGTGATGATCAGCTCGATTCCAAGCTTGCGACAACGCTCGGCCTCTTGGATCGAGCCAATCCCGCAGTCGACGCTCACAAGCATCTTCCGACCGCGCTGAGCAAGCTTCTCAATCGCATCGCAGCTCAACCCGTAGCTATCTTCCAGCCGATTCGGCACAAAATACTGGACATCTGCTCCTAAGAGCCGGAGACAGTTGAACAAAATGGAGGTGCCTGTCATTCCGTCAGCATCGTAGTCACCGTAAACCGTGATTGGCGTTTTGGCCGTTACCGCGGCATAGATTCTTTGGGAGGCGTCAACGATACCTGGCAGAAGCTCAGGCTCCCGCAGATCGGAGAATCTAGCCTCTAGGAACCTGGATATCTCGTCCCTATTGGTGATTTCACGGCCGTAGAGAAGTTGAGCGACGACCATGTCGACGTTCGCCGACCTTGCCAATTCAACGATGGCGGCTGAATCATGCCCTTTGAACAGCCATTGCTTTGCCATGCGTCCCAACCTCCGTGCAAACCGATAAAAACAATAGACGCGAAGTGGGAAAACCGAAAATCCAACCCCTCGGAACTCGCACGAATCACATAACGAAACTCAATCGTGCCGCAGGCCAATGCCACAGCACGAGAGTCTAGATAAGAATTAGAACCGACTTGTTTACCGCAATTCGAGGTAATTCCGTGAAGAATTACTTTCGCTTTTCAAGATGCAGGGTAACGCGGCGAAGGCGTGGGCTGTATTTCTTCAGCTGCAGTTTCTCCCCACCAGGCTTACGCAACAAACAGTAGTTAATGTCGCCGGTTTCCTGACAAACGAGGAATGTAGTTTCCTTTTTCTTTTTGCTCTTGGCCATGTTCTTAAGATTTCTGCATTCAAAAACTGCGGTTTTAGACTCTCCGACTCGCGTATTATGGAGTCTGGCCAGTTTCCTGCCTAGTTCAATTGGGCAGTTTAGCCAGACGACTTACTATGGAACTTCCGTCGGCAAACCGCATCCAAAAAGACGCTTGTTTGGAAATACATCCAAATATGTGACCTAACCCTCAAATTCGGACCCCAACCGTTCCGAGAATGATGTGTTAGAGGACGCCACGCCCCTGCGAAGCAAGAAAACTCGTATATGCTTGAGTTTGCTAGTTGGGAAAGTGGTAAGGGCTAGGCCGCGGATACTATTAGTTTCACAACTAGTATTTTGCAGGAAGTGCACTTTCGAAGTATTTCTAGCTAGGTTCAAGGTTCTCGTGATGGGCCCAAGTTTGGGAAAAGCAGGATTAGATATGACAGATATGCAACGCCAAAATTCGATGAAGACTTCTGCAAGGAAATGGTTTGCGGCTCTTTTGAAAAGCGCTTTGCCTTCGGTAGAGAATCGAAAGTGTCGCCCTATCCACTTCGAGCCGCTTGAATCGCGTCAATTGATGGCTGCAGATTTCTACGACGCAGCATCGATGGCGGCCGCATCGGCTGGTTCGGGCACGAGTATGCCTTCGCAATTCAGCAGCGCCCCAATGAATTCCAGCGGCTTAGTCGGAGAAGGGGAAGACGCGGCGCCGAACCTGGTTGAATTTGCTAGAGCTTTGCAGCAAGCTGGCGTTCGCTTTTTTGGAGCTGATTGGTGTCCCGTTTGCACCGAGCAGAAGAAGCTCTTTGATGACGGTGCTCAGTTCCTGCCATTTCTAGAAATGACGAATCCCGACCGAACTCGAAATGCAACTGCCATTGCCGAGGGGATTACTCAATACCCAACTTGGGAATTTGGCAGTGGAAACCGAGTTACAGGGCTGCTAACGCTGCAAGAGATTTCGACTCGGTCTGGAGTCGCAATCCCAACAGGAACCAACCCAACCTTCACTGCGATTCCAAACGTGACTGTGCTTAATGGTTCGCCCTTGCATGTCCCAGTCGACGCCTACGATCCGAACGGCGGAGCTATCGCAATTACCGTCACGAGCAGCAACCCATCTGTTATCTCTGCGGAAATGGTCACCAACAACAAAGCTTGGCGTATCAGCGTCAACGGCTACGGCGATATGGTGTACCGTCTTTTTGCGGATGAGGCACCACGTCCCGTAAACCGAATCGAAACCCTAACCAACAGCGGCTTCTACAACGAAGCTGGCACCAACAAAATCATTTTTCACCGCGTGATCGATAACTTCGTGTTGCAGGCTGGCGATCCAACTGGAACAGGAAGTGGCGGATCGACGCTGGGCAATTTCGATGACCAATTCGATCTTGATTTGCAGCACAACCGTACTGGCATATTGTCTTACGCTAAGTCGAGCGACGATACGAACGACTCCCAGTTCTTCATTACCGAAGGGCCCCAGCGACACCTGGACTTCAACCATTCGATCTTTGGCCAGCTGATTGAAGGGGATGCTGTTCGAGAAGGCATATCAAGAACTCCTGTCAATAACTCCTCGCAGAACAAGCCCGTCAACGAAGTATCGATCAAGTCCGCTCAGATCTTCAACGACACCGAAAACGGGCTGATCCGATTGAAGGCTTTGGCGAATTCGGGCACATCTACCATTACGGTTCAGGTGGAAGACGCAGCGGGCAATCGCTTCTCACGGACATTTGTGGCTACCGCAGCAGCCGATACCGCCGACGGAGCACCGTTCCTGAACGACATTACGGTTCCCGCCATCTCGCCCGGCCAAACAGTAAACATTCAGCTATCCTCACAGGATGCGGAAGGCCAAGCCGTTTTTTATGAGGCTGCACGGCGAGGATCGGCGGACTACCAATTCAATGTCAATAGCTCGACGGGCCTTCTCAGCGTAACCGCTCCGACCAACTTTACAGGGTCGTTCGATGTTGCCGTCAGCGTGCGCGCAGTGGACCAAAATTCACCGACCACTGGCGACAAATTCGACACGGAAGTTCTAACGTTCAATGTTGCTGCGGGGCTTACGGCCCCTACTTCCATCGATTTGTTAGCAGCAACCGATAGCGGAACCAGCGATTCCGACAACATTACGAACTCTGCCTCGATGCAGTTTGTCATTTCCGGCACAACCCCGGGTGCGACCGTCAACTTACGTGTTGGCGATCAAGTTGTTGGAACTGCCGTCGCAACAGGCTCGACAACGACCATCACGACCAACTTGGTCTCCCAACTTGGCAATGGCGTGCGAAGTATCGTTGCGACGCAAACCCAGAACGGTGTAACAACTTCAGCCTCGCCAGCTCTATCGGTTACTTATGACTCAGTCGTGCCCGCTGCAATTGCCTCAACTGCTTTGCCGACGAGCGCGAACGTGAACACCCTATTGAGCTTTGACGTGAACAGTCCAGAAGAGGGGCAGGGACTGCGGTATTCGATTGAAAACGCGCCTTCCGGATGGACCATCAATCAAAGTACAGGTCTGATGACTTGGACCCCGACTAGCGGCCAGCTTGGTCCACAATCTGCCTTGCTTCGGTTGACGGATACGGCAGGCAACTCCACGACCCAAGCGGTGGGGGTAACGGTATCCGATGCAGCAAAAGTTCGCGTAAGTTTGCAAGCCTTTGACTCGACCAATACAACGGCGCTCACCTCGCTGTCGATCGGTCAAGAATTTGTATTGCGAGTAGTCGTGAATGATCTTCGAGTGGGCGGGAACCCTGAGGGTGACGGCGTATTCTCGGCATACCTGGATATGCTCTTTGATTCGACCAAGATTGAATTGGTCGGTTCAACGCCAGTGACTTACGATTCACTTTTTGGCAATGGCCGAAGTACACCCAACCTATCCACCCCCGGATTGATCGATGAATTCGGAGCGTTTTCCAGCTTCAATCTGGGCCCAGGCCGCGCCACTCAGACGGTTGCCACCGTACGCATGCGGGCGACAGCGTCAGGCCAAGCTTCCTTTAGCACGAACCCCGCAGAGCTTCCCAGCCGAGGATTTTCCATATTCAAAGAAGATGGACAAATCCCCGATGGTCGAGTTGCATTCGGGACTTTAAACCTAGCGATTGGTCAAAACTTTGTCGCGAACCCGGACCTCTTCAATTTCGATGAAGATTCTACCAACAATTCACTCGCTGTTCTCGACAATGATACCATCGTTACGGGTTCGGGGGCTGTCTTGTCGATTCAATCGGTTTCGGCAGGATCTCGTGGGGGAACCATCACGATATCATCCGACAATCGACGTGTGATCTACACGCCGGCTGCGAACGTGAACGGTCAAGAGACCTTCACCTACACAGTTCGCGATCAAACCAATGCAACCGCAACTGCGACCGTGACGGTACAGCTACGTGCAGTGAACGACAACCCTGTAGCGGTGAACGATTCGCTCGGAACTGTCCGTAACACAGACCGAGACGTATTCATTCCCGTTCTGACGAACGACACTCAGGGCGCCGACTCGGGCGAGACCCTTACCGTCACACAAGTTGGAACCCCAAGCCAAGGTGGAACAGTGCGTGTCGGCAGCGCAGGCTCAGGCGTTGTCTACACTCCACGATCCAACTTCACCGGAAATGAAACGTTTACGTACACCATCAGCGACGGAAACGGTGGCACATCCACCGCAACAGTTACTGTCACTGTATCACCCGCTGTTCCACCACCAACAGTCGTAGGGGAATCATTCGCAGTCACCGAAGACGCAGCGGCGGCTGATTTTGATGTATTGGCCAATGATACTCCTGCCGAAACCGGCAACACTCTTACCATTACAGAAGTTAGGGCACCTAACGGCACGGCCAGTGTCGTTAATGGAAAGGTGAACTACGCTCCTCGGGCTAATTTCAATGGCCCTGAGCAAGTGGTGTATACCGTGCGAAGCAGTAACGGCGGACTCGCCAGCGGCACCGTGACATTCAACGTGTCAGCGGTCAACGACGTACCTGATGCGGTCAATGATTCGCTCAGCACACTTTCGTCGCCGGGCCAATCGCTCAACGTTTTGGCCAACGATCCTAACGTCGATTCCGGCGAAACCTATACCATCACTGCAGTGACACAGCCAGCGACCGGGCAAGGGACCGTGCAAATCGGCCCGAACGGACGCACTCTTTTGTATTCTGCTCCCAACACCGATTTTAAAGGGACGGTGACCTTCAGCTACACCATTAGCGATGGGGGAACAGCAACCGATACCGCAACGGTCACCTTGAATGTACAGAACTTTACGCCACGTAATGTTGGCATTACCATTCCCGAAGGCCTGCGAGGTTTGCCGATTTCCGTCGAAGTGATCAATGGAGCAACGGGAAGCGAACCACTTACCTTGTTGAATTCCTTCGATGGCTTCGCGCTCAATGACGTCGGCCCTGGAGACTATAAATTCACTTTGCCAGATCTGCCCTTTGTTTCTGGCGAAACGAGATCGGTCGTCGTCAGTTCCGCTCCAACGGCAACCAGCTCTGTTTCAACCCCGCTCAGCTCCGGCCGAATTGAAGCTCGATTCATCGACCTGCGAGACTTTATGGGAAGTAACTTAAGAAGAGGTCTTACGGCAGCAGTACGACCTAATGCTGAAACAGTTTGGAACAATGGTGTTGGGGATTGGCGTACCTACAAGGATGTCAAAGTATCGCTCAACTCGGCGGGCAACCAATTGACCGTCAAAGCTACGAATCCTTCCAATCAGGCTGTTCAAGCAGTCTTGCCTGTAACCGATCCACGCGTTGAAGTCCGCGGCAAAGAAGGAGACGCTTCCTTGTTCCGAATCAAAGCGCATCCTACCGATTTGACGTTCACACCGGCTCCGGCCGTTAGCACATCGTCGACAAAAACCTCGTCGTCATCTTCCTCGAATAATGGACTGAGCGGTGAAGGAGAAGGCAGATCGACTGCACCAGTCATCACTTCTAATACCAACTCGAAAACGGTTGCATTAGATCCAGCAGCCGTGGATCAAGTTATTCAGCAAGTCAAAGCACCGGACCGCGCTCTTGCCTCCAACAGCACGGGAGACAGCACGAAAAAAGTGCTAACTCAGACAGAACAAGCTTCCACGAAAACTTCGCAAACTAGCTCCAATCCGATTTCCAACGGATTCAGAAGAGGGTTTCGAACGCGGTAGCAATTTCGACTTAGTAAGCAAAGCGTGAAACCGCTTTTCTAAGCGGTTTACTCGCGTGATGCATTTTCTGGTAGCACCTTGTCGAGAGTGTTCATGAAGAGTCGATGATGACGAATCTGTGGGTCGTTGGTGGTACCATCGACCTCGATTTGCCATAACTTCGCACCGCTCGCGTTGGAAATGGGTCGGAATATCCCGCCGCGTCGGCCAACATTAGCAAACATATCGAGGTGAACCTCGCGTCGCATGTTCACCCACCCCGTGCCGCGCATCGAGACAATATCTCCATCCAACGTCAGCTCTTGAATAGGGAACTGATCTCCATCGATTGCGAATTGGACATCCGCAGAATCGAACGCTGCTTGACTGGGGCTTACGGACAAAATCTGGAACAACCGAATCATGGCCGGAAGTTCATACAGGTTGGCTCGACGCAACCAAGCCTGCCCTTGCCCCTCTAGGGATGAAGTGTTGGTCAGCGCTCCGTTAACGTCGCACTGAATCGAAAGCCTACCCGACGTGCTGGTATTGGTCTCACCCAGGTCCACCAGGAACCCGTGCAGGTCGGCATCCACCAAACGGAATCGGTACCTAGCCCTTTCCCCAAGCCCAAGCGGTTCGGTTCCGCTTAAGAAGATGGTACCGCTTAACGAGCGCGCTCGAATATCGGTGTCTTTGATATCCAGGATGGGCACTTCGGGATTTGCAGAAACAGCATTGGGATTTTCCGGAGGGATTGGTTCCGATCGATTCAGGATGCCCGGTCTATTGGCAAGCGAGTCGCGGAACTCGCTTCGAAACGACGCTTGCGAAACAGCATTCGAGTCCTGGTTCTGACCGAGATAGTCCGCAGCAACCACATCACTGCCTGGAATGCTTTGACGTAGGCTCGGGACCTGTAAGTTTTGTTTTTGCTGCCATTGGATGGCATCCCGACCAAACATTAATTGTTCGCGGTTGAATGCAAATGGTCCTCGCACCCCTGTCACTGCAACATTCTTGATGGCAAGCGCATCGAGATCTAACATGCCATATGCCATAGGGCCAGCCGGGGTGCTCTTGCCCAAAAGAGACAGGGACCCACGAATGCCAGAAGCAATGCCACCTCCACCCAGTCTGCCATCTTCGATTTGCAATTCCAGATCCCATTCTCGAACGATCGAGACATCGCCCATCAATTCATCTGGATTTGTTGCGCTCGCAATCATTTGCGGTTGGTACGGAGTCGTGGGGGAAGAAACTCTTGTGTTGCCGGTGATACTGACTGGCCCACGAAAATCCATGCGAACCAACGGGTCGCGTAGATAGCTTGGCAAACAATTCAACAAGCTTTGATCTACCACGAGACGGGTGGACGGCAGCCAATAGAGCATCCCATCCCATGTGCCATCGGAGTGCAGGCGACACATGCCTTCGGTTT
This sequence comes from Planctomycetaceae bacterium, assembly GCA_027487485.1. GTDB lineage: Bacteria > Planctomycetota > Planctomycetia > Pirellulales > Pirellulaceae > JBKCUI01. Next base: position 10,507 of record JAIYDN010000112.1, read on the forward strand.
TCATTCGGCTGGAGTCATGCATTCCCGAAAGCGATTTGATGTCAATCTTTCCGGGCCGACACAAAATCTTGCAGGCGATATCATTGATCTGATAAGGAAGGGATATGGGGCGAACGGATACGGACCTTCCTGATCTTGTTTCCGACTCGCTCTTTTCGACCACTTCAACTCGATAGTCGATGGCCGGGCTCGTGCTCTTTCGAGTAATCTCCACGTTCACTTGATCGAGCACGCCGCTTGGCTGCAGTTGGTCCCACAATCCTCGAACGCTTTTTGGAAGTGCCAACTGGAGCTCTTCATCAAGCCCAACATCGAAGCCATCAAAGAATAGCTCAAGAGACTCTAGGGCGGCATTTTTCGTTTGGCATAACCCATACCCTTTGATTCGAGCGCCGTCATTTCGCCCGACAAAATCTCGAAGAAGAATACGTTCGTTGTCGATAGTCACTTCACCGTGGACATCTACAATAGGGTAGCGAAAGTTATCATACTTGATGGAGCATTCTGAAAACGTTAGCTCGATCGCTTTGGAAATGGTGTCGGGTCGGTCGGCGGTCCGCGTAAAGCGACCTTGTTTCAACAGTACGGTTCCCGAGGGATGGAGCGAGGTAACAAATTGATTCACACCACTAGGTGTGGTCCCGCGAGGTGAAAGGGCTTTCAACAAGGCTTCGTCAATCGCTATGGGACCGTCCGCAGCCAAACGCAAATCCATAAGCCAACGCGGCTTGGCTTGCGTTAGCGTAAGCCCGCCGCGAATCGTTTGTTCCCCCGCCTGACCGACAAGATCATTGGCCGTGATGACGCCGTTCTCGTAAACAAACTCGCCATTGACGTTCTTGACCGGATAGGGAAAGAATTCAGGTTCCAAACCCGCATTCAATGCTTGAACCGTTACTCTTGGCTTCCATTGTGCACCATCAAACTGAAGGGTAGCTTGCGCATTGACCTTGCCGGCAACACCCATCTTGCGCCATGTTTCCTGGATGGAAACGGGAAGCGCTTGATACAAACGCTCGTCAAGAGCCAAACCTTGAACCGCAAAACTGGCTTCCAGCGGCGCTGGAAAAGAATAACCGTGCACATGGCCAGCAAACGCAAGACTGGTGTCGCGACTGAATGCCTTGAAGTGGTTGAGATAAACGCTCCCTTTCTTGAAGTGAACTTCACCCGAAATGGATTCAAGCGGGTACGGAACTTTGGGATGCAACAACCGTCCCTGAGAAATGGTCGATTTGGCTTCAAAATCAAGAGTTCCTTGATTCGAAACAGCGGCAAACGATGTATTGAATTGACCGCTAAAGCCCTCCACTTGGCTCAGATGCTTTTGAAACACCTTCGGAAGCTGCTCTGCCAAGCGTTGCGAATACTCGAACTTGGCAATCTGACCTTGAAGAGTCCAGTTGGTTTTGTCTTCATTGATTGTCGCCACCAAGTTTACGCTTCGAAAAAAGCTACTAGAGACACTTGACGTTACTTTGACAGCAAGCGGCATCACTCTGCCTGCGATCATGCGAGGTAGAAGATTGGCCTGAACTCGTAAATCGTGGCAAATGATCTCTTGCCCTGTTTGTGCTGATTCATTGCCGATTCGAAGCAACCCGGACCGGACTTCGATCGCTGGAAAGCTTGCGTTCAGCGGCTTCTTGCTGGAAAGCTCCTGAACGCTGAAACGCCCATCCGCCATAGGCCATAGCGACACCTCCAGTCCATCCGCAATGACCTTTTGAACAGGAAGTTGCCCTTGAGCTAGCCCAATCAACTCCAACGGACCGTAGCACACCAATCGTCCGCAACGAACTACGTCGCGAAGCCCTTGCTCGGTCGGCTTGGTGATTCGAATTCCTTCAATAGTGATCGATTGTCCGTGCTGCAAATGGGCCCGATCTACATTCACTTGGTGGCCTGGAAATTCGGTGCGCAGTCGCTTCAATATCTCCTTGGTCAACTTGTCATCGACTTGCCCCATCACGAAGAAGTAACCGGTTAGTCCCAGAATGGTCAGCAGTAAAAGCCAGACCATACGATGTTCCCAGACGCGATCTCGGCTGCGACGAATCTGTTCGTCGGTATTCTTTGCTTGGTTTTCTGGTACTACTTGCGTCAGCCGTGACATTGATATGAGAAGCTATCGATCCATCGACATTTTTTTCGACCCGTTCATTAATTTGTTCACAATCCATTGCATGCAGCAAACTAGCCCAATGCCACCGAGCACGCACAGCACCAACACCGCAGGCTGCCGGTATCGGACTGAACCGATAAAAAACATATGCAGGATGGCAAAGTACACCGCAGGCATCGCCATCAACCAGGCTCCAGACTGATTGCGAAGCCGCCACACTCCTACCCCGGACAGCAGCATAATCACGCTGTATCCAAACGCTTCAGCCCACCGCACCGCACTGCTTCCCAATTCTCGAGCTACAGGCATGGGGGACCACGTCTTCACGAATTTTACCAACCCTAGCTGAACAGCGGCAGATGAGTTTTCCAGAGCCCAATCAATAGCAGCATTCCTCATCCGCCGGTCAAGCCGCGACTCAAACGTCCCAATTACCCCATTCCCCGCAGCCTGTTGCCTTTGATCCTCGTCCACTTGCTCTTTTGCAAACTGATCGACGAACGCCATGTTTTCGTCACTGCTTCCCGAAGCCCCTGGATGCAAGCCATCGTACAGACTGGCTCCCACCTGAAGTGTTGTCGGAACAAACGTTCCCGACACCCAGTAATTGCGAATCCACCACGGCGACATGCAGACTGCATTTCCTGTGCAAAACATCAGACAACACAGAATCCAAGTACGAAATCTACCCCATGTACGATTGTGGGCGACCGGTTCTGATCGCCAAATAATCCAAGCGAGATACGGAAGCATGATGACTGGCCATAGGCTCCAACTGGGACGACTTAGGCAAGCTGCTCCACTTAAAAACCCCGCCGCAAGCATCCAGAATATCGCTTTGGTATCCCGCGCGCGGTCGATGGCCACGATAGAAAAAAAAGTCGCTCCGAGCCCCGTAATCATGAGCGGACAGAACAGTGATTCGCTGAGCACAAAGATACTCATGCCTACCGCTCCAGGATACAAAGTAGCAAGTAAACCGGCAGAAATAGCAACTAAGCCAGTAACTGACTTGGTATTCAGTTCACCGGATTGCCCCGACCAGCTTTTTGAAAGACTCGCAAGTCGAGCCGCCAGAAACATCAGCATCGCGACACTCATCGTGCCAACAATGCAACCCGCAACTCTAGCCCCAAAAATGGCTGTCCAAGAATTCGATTCCCCTGTTGGTAACAGCGCCGCAAAGGGAGACAAAAACATGGGATAGAGCGGCGCACGGAAAATCTGAGTATTCACACTGCCGTACTGATAGGGCTCACCATGGGCAATGGTTCTTGCAAGATGCCAGTACGAATCGCTATCGCCGAACCGAAGATAGTCTTCCTGGGCGTTGTAGTTCTGCCAAGCCCAAGCCGCAAAGATTCGGACAAGAAGACAAACCACTAAAATGGCGGCGAGCCATGTTCTCATACTTGGCCTCGCACGCAAAATCATTTGGGAAGTACTTTGATCTCAAGATCCGCCATCATTCGTACGACGTTCAAAAATGGATCATATGGGTTTGCGTCCGAGTAACTTGACTCGATCACCTTGATCCGATCCAACTTCAGGCCGGGATTCTTTTCCGTTGAATCGATGGGAATCCATCTGTCTCCGTCACGATACTCGACCCAAGCATGAAATCGCATTGCGGGCGCGTCCGATGAACCGTTGTATTGATAACCGAAAGCAATACGTGCAGGGATTTTGAGCGACCGACAAACTGCCGTCATGAGAATGGCATGCTCAACCGCATTCGCTTTTTTCAGTCGAATCACTTGATTGATCGAATGGACTTGATTGTCAAACTCTTTGAATTGAACCCGTTTGAAGAGCTCTTTTTGACACACGCGAACTTTTTCTGAAACCGTTGCCTTCTCCGAATCCAATTCCTGGTCGGAAGCAAGAATCGCACTCGCAAGCTTTGCCACGAAAGAACTGGAGGCGGGAATGAGCTCTGTCGATGCGAGCGTACTCGGATCGACTCGCTCCTCGGCCGCAATTCCACCAACCAACTCTTGCGATTCGTTCACAGGAAAGACCGATATCTCCACTGATTTTGCATCCACCGATCGGATCCGCTGGTTCGTTCGATCCGAGAAAAGTGCATAAGGGTCTTTCGACTCATGCGTGACTCGATAGGTGGTGGATTCGGAGACCGCCCCATCCAACTGCGACTGAACTACACCCTGCAAAGGAATCGACCGAACTTCCAAAGCCTGGAGCTCGAACAAGGAAGCGACTGCCTGAGCTGCAACGGGAGTAGTGCGAAAGGTACGGATGTTCGCGGACGCAATGAAAGTCTTGTATCCTTCCCCATTGGAATCAACCCAAACCAGTGATCTCAAACCTGAATCGCCCATCAAAGCTGTATTTCGCACCTCCAGCAACTCGCGAGTCCCACCTAACATGGTCGGAGTGCTAACGAACTCATCCGCTTCAATCAATCCATCCACCATACGAACCAGAATGGGATCAAAGTACTTCAGCTTGCGTCGCTCACGTTCTTGTATCGGTTTTCGGATCAAAGATTGTTCCACGGCGAATGGTCCGCGAAAAGACTCCTTCCAGTCAATTTTGGTCTGAGACACTTTGCCATTGACCGTATTTGTCATACGTAGAACGCCAGACAAAACACTACCCTTAAACGATTGTTTGTTATCACCAATCTCCAGCGACCCTTCCAATTGAATCAAATCCCCGTTGTCTTGCTCGAGAGTCGCGACTCTTAGTTTCTGAATCTGAGACTTCCCCTGGATCGACACCCTTGTCGCACCGACCGTTTCGATTCGGAAGACTTTCTTTCCCTGAGTTTTAGAAACCTCTGCATGACGATGAAGATAGCCAACCGGCAAGTTCCCTAAATACTGCACCTCCCAAATGTCTCGAGGCAACTGATCTGCGGTGGTCCAAGGCTTGGCGGGATCGTCCACTGTGATGATTGAACTTGCTGTCTTTTTGTTAGGCGCCTGGGAGCCTCCCTGCTCGGCATCCGCAATGACTGTGTTCGAACTCGCATCGCCACCCAAAAGGGACAAATCGGGCAGATCGACCGGTACTTCGGAATTTGCCTTGGAATCAGGAATGGGTTTCGTAGCAGACTCCAGCTGCGCCAATACCGCATCCGTCGCATCCAGTTCCTGCTTGGCGGATTTTGTCTCGCAACCAAATAGAAGCACCAGAACCAAGATTGCAAACCAAGGAACGCAGTAAAACCGAACTGTCTTTTGGTGCGACTCGAACTTTGTCATGGATGGGAAATCAAACCGGGGTAAAGGAAAAACAACTGTCTCTGCAGGCTTGTCGTTCGGAACATCTTGTTAACGGAACAGGCCCCTCAGAAAAAGTTCCATCTGAGAGATAACGTCTATCGTAATTCCCAGCCCCGAAAAGCTCGATACGTTATCCGCGAACACTTCCGATTGTATCGAATGTACCACCGGAAATTTGATTGGAAAAGAAACGAAATCTAAGTGCATCGCAGCAAGTCGACCTAATCTTGGTTGTTCTTCGAATGACTTGAAGCAACATCCATTTTTACATTTTGCTACGCAACTTCCAACCCGAGAAAAGCACGAGCTATTCCCATGGGCAACGCTCCCGGTTACCAGCCGAACACCATGTCGACTGTTCCAGAAACTAACGCACGAACGAATCCAACCTCCAGCTTCAAATCGCTCAGCAGCGACGAGCTCGAAACGCACATGAATGTGTTTCGGTATGGCGCATTCGATTTAACCGATGCAATCCGACCTTCCTACGATTTGCAAGTCGTCCCCAGACAAGGCTATCGTCACGATTCGTACACCGACCCGAAAACTAGTACCAAAGTACCGGTCATTATGGCCGCCGCATCTCGTGAAAGACTCTTCGACTTGTTCCTCGATTTGATCGATTGTCTAGGGAATGAAGTGGATGTTGTGCTGGAATCAAGCCATTGTGGAGATTCGGAAGATCACGAGGACTTGTATCGTGAGCATATCGATGTCCCAGTGTTGAAGAGTATTTTCTACGATTTTGAAGATCTAATCCTTAACGATGGTTGCACCGGAATCGCGGTCCTTAATCCGCGTAAGCAACAAGAGATTCAATTTGATGAACACAAGATGATCATCTGCTACGGATCACCCTTGGAACCATTTGAAAGAGTTCTCATCAAACACGACGTCTACCCTGACGAGCAAATACGATTCATTACCGAAGCAGAACACGTCCATAGCAGCACAGACACTTATGTTCGCGATTTCCCTCGCATGCAATCGCAACTAGGAATCGATTCCGATTCGACGTCTGGACGAGATGACCTATCCTTCGAATGCTAATCCGATAAATCAGCTTCGTATTCAATGATCTGACCAGGAATAAGCCGATCGCATTCGATGGAAAGCGATGGACTGACGCCTCCCGCTTGAATCGAGAATGATCGCGTCTCGCCAGGAAGCAAACCTTTCAGCGATTCCGACGCTCTTTTTCGGTCAACCGACACGAAGGCGTCAAAGTAAATGGGGGCAATTCCTTCATTGCAGATACTAATGCGTGACCGTGTATCGTTGGTTTTGAACTCCGTCACACGAAAACGATATCCGCAAGCCTGCGAAGCGATTCTGATTCGATCCGCTGATTGATATTCTGGCTGGGAATCACCAATCATAAAAGTGATGTGAAACTTTGCGGCCTGCTTTTCGAACGAAGTTCCATACGGCCCCTTCTCGGCAAGAGCTTTGGTTTGGTCCACCTTCGCAAAAAAACTAAATTCTCCGCCCGTTGGCGCTCGCTTCCATCGTTCGCTTCCGAATACCTTCCAGTTAGGCTCGTTCTCTTTGGCATGCTTCTTATGATTAAACGAATCGTCGAATAGTCCGAATGGCAGCGACAGCAACAACGGATTGTCTTCGAACGGAGCGAAATCGCTGTCTGCCGCGTCGACGGAAATCATCCAAGGTGTTTGCTTTAAGACCTTCGATAAATGCTGAACAAATTGGGACTGGTATTCCTTCGAGGGGAAGGTCTTTCCAAGAATCATGGGACCATCGTAAATATGGTATTCAGCCCAAAGACCAAACCCCACTTGGACAAATGCGATTCTCGGGTCTTGGTCGTAACGCTCTGAAAAACGTTCGAAGAACTCCAGGGTAAATCGTTGCAGCTCCGGATGAGTCCAGTCCGGAAACTCGGTTGACTTCCCTTCGCTTTTTCCCGTCGTTGTTTGATAGCCGGACAATGCCGTGATGTATTTTGGTACGCCAGTCTTCTTTCCAACATACGTATCGTGAAATCGCAAAATGGCTTGATGTCCACGCTTAGCAACTTGGTCCAACAACAAATCGATGGCGTTCCAGTTGTATTGTCCTTGCTCATTCACTACTTCCGCATACGTGAAGTAGCTATACTCCAGCTGAATTGGGGCCGTTTGTACTGCCTCATTCGTCGTCCACAATACAATGCCGGTCATGGGCTGAACTCGAGTGATCGAAGCATGAAGAGCTCGGCTCTTCATGTCCGAATCCTGCGCCATCCCCAAATCGCACGGCAACAAAACATATAGCAACAAAAGAAATGCTGCCCTCAAACAATTTCTACGCCTCAAGCGATCCAAACTATTTTCTAAATACTGCTTTTCCATCGTTCGACTGCTGGCTCAAGGAGGGACTCAACTTCTCCCAACAATCTTAATGAAATTGCATTAGCAATCCAGGACTATTCCCGGTAACGGAATGACTTCCCAGGATTCCGCTTAACGTTGCACATACTCGTTGAGCGAAACGTTTCTAGCCGCAAGGCTGGGCACCTCGCGAGTCGCAGACATGGATTCGATCAAGTGCTTTTGATCCAGATAGCTCATAATGGCCACTCGGACATCCACCGGCAAATGCGACAACTTGGTTAGGTTGTAAGACACCCCTTGCTGATAAATCAAATCTTCAAGCCATCGTGCAGGAATGCTTGGTTCATACATGTCTAATTTTGCGCCCAACTTATGGATCGGGGTTGGGAAACTGCGCTGTTCGATCGTTTTCGCAAACGTCTTTGCGTAATTGCGTAAGCTTTGTTGCTGCCTTACATAGTTTCGAGCGACCCGTGCTGCGTGATCATCGTTTTCAAGATAGACAGCAACAACGAATTGTTCGGATGATAAAATCCGAGCTCGCTTCGCCCCGCTATGCTCAAATCCCGCTGCCTCAATGGTCACATCTAGCAAGTCGGCTCGCCATGAATTCGGTACTTCGAATACAACTCGGAATGGTCGCGCACCTTCCAACGTAGTTTGAGACGATTGTCGCACTTTGAAATAAACTCCACGACGTCGCTCAAGAGTCCCAGCCGCACTGACCATTTCCAATGCTGGCTTTCTTGCGTACTGAACATTTTCCTGATTCGTATCGTGATAAAATGCGTAACCTTGGGCGGAACCAACGCCTGGGTAACCACCCATCCCGCGGATGGCAGCCTCGCGAACTCGATCCTGATTCGTGCTGACTTGCATCGTTCCAAAAACATCGCTTTGCATTTCCGTTCTAGGTGAAAAATCAGCCACTTGCACTTCTTCGTGCCTACTGACAACTCGCACGGTGTATTCCGTCACCACCGCCGCATCGCCGGGTGTAAACAATGCCGAAACGTCCAGCTGAATATCCACCAGCTTGGAATCGATCATCTGATTCATCAATCCAATAGAATCGCTGTTACGAGCCGCAGCAACTTGGTTCACATCAAACGCAACTTGGCTTTTCCCCACTGCGCAAATCAGAACCATATAGCCCATAAAGGCAGTGAACTGATGGAAGAAACGTGATTTGACAAAGTTCAAAGAATAGACAGCACTCATCGACAACTCCTTCTTGAATGCTTGATCGCTAGCTCATAAAAACATCAGCTAGCAAACAAACATCTCCCCCTGGTTTAGGATCCTTGTTACATGACGATCCTTGCATTGAAGCGATTCAAGACTGCCCTAGAGCAACCGCCGTTCCATCCTGGAAAGAAGCATCCAAAAAGTTGAAGATCGAGTGTTTCGCGTTAGCTATTTTGACTAACCCGCAAGATCTATCTCGAGGTGATTCCCATGCCTTGTAATAGTAACAAAGCCCAAGTGTCAGGCAAGCGGCGCGCGATGACTACAGTCTCTAACCAAGAATCTCACGCTTCCGTTCCACGTAGTCCCAAAGCACAAATCGATCCAGGTCATTACCAGCGGTAAAGAAGACTCGACCTTTGGTTTGCTCCGCAAGGCGATACGCAAATCGAATGTCCTCTTCGGATTGAGACCAACTTGGTACAAGAAACAGATTGATGACGATCCCCTCTTTGGCGCACTGGATTGCCTCTCGCATGGTTTCCTTTTCCGTCCTGGGGTCAGGCGGATATAACAGAAACAGGGTCTCGGACTCGAAGTGAGCAGTCGGCAATCCGTCGGTGATCAGAACAATTTGTTTGTTCGGGGTATCAGCCGTCGCTAAGTTCTGTCTTGCCAAACGGAGGGCGTGCTGGATGTTGGTAAAGTGGGGTGGGACGTCTTGTTCGGAGACATTCTGATCGCTCATGTCTGCTTTTAGCCGAACCACCGGATTATGGATGGTGACTGGCTTCGGCATCATGTCAACGATTTCAGAAGGACGCCGCATTTTGGCAAAGGTATACATCTCGATAAATCTCAAGAAGTCCCCTGGATATTCGCTAGAAATAAGTCCCTGCAGCGCCAAGCCCATTCGTTTGACGTTCATGTATTGGCCGTCATATCGCATGGAGCCGCTCATATCCATGGCAACTACCGTTGCGCACTTCGGGCTGTTCCGGGTCTTATGGATTTCCAGATCCTCCGGCAGCAATCTCAATGGACGTTGGTCGGGACGCTTTAGCATGGCATTGATCACCGACTGCGTCGTATCCAAATTGGCGATCGAGTCACCGAACTCGTACTGTTTCGTCGCAGGCAGCTCGACACTTCCGTCGCCCACGATCCGGCCCGAATGGCGTCCCGTCCGAGAAGCCTTCAAGTGTTCGAAAATGCGACCCAAAAGCCGACTCTGGAAGATCTTATGAGCCTTGGGAGTAAGTTGATAATTCCCCTTCTCGTCTCGTTCTAAACCTTGCTGCTCGGCCATTTCCCGAACGTAATTGTTGATTTGATTTCGCAACTCTTCTAATTGGTTCAAATCAGCTGCTGGAGCAAATTCAGCTAAACCTTCCATGTCGATCAGGCCAATCTGAGCCGTTTTGGCGGCCTCCTTCAGCTGCTCGATCAATTCGTCGATTTTTTCGAGCTCTTGCTTTACCTCAATCGCAAGCGGAATGTCCATTTTCTCGCGACCACTGAACGTGTACTTGCTGATCAGGTCGTCGATTTGATACTTGTCCCCAAGCGACTCCATTACGTTCAACACCTCGGCGGCGAAGTCACGCGATTCCCGATCGGCACGGTACCAGACCTGTTCGAGCAGATAAATTTGCTTCGACTGAACAGCCTTATGGAATTCGCCTTTCAGCTTGGACGGAGGTGAAGCTCGTTTCGAAATCTTTTCAAACCGGTCGTTCGCTTTTTTGTCCAATCCGTCGGTTTGGTACTTCTCCAGAATTTTGCGTTTCCGCTCTTCCAGCATGGCAAGCAGCGAATCAATACTTGGTCCTAAGCCTGCAATCTGACTGGGATCCAGATGAATCGCGTTTGCCAGCTCCTCCTCCGTCAATTGACGGAAGCCGCCATAGGCAAGCGCATGCTCAAACGCTCCTGAGACCAAATCGACTGGTTCTGCCGTTGGACTCGGGAAGTCCGTCGGGTTGAACTTTTGATAGGTATGGACAATGCCTCCGATAGGAGACTTAGGTCTGGGCTTGTTCATTGTGTCGCTTCGAGATTCCTGAGGGTGGGATCAATTGCTGTTGCGACACATTGTAGTGGGAAGGCGACTGGTCAGTTCCGCTCGGGATTCTGCAATCCAGGTTCTATTCCAGTTATGGAGGAGATAATGCCATCCGCAACTGCATGGATAGCGTTATGCCACATCGTTTGCTCATTGCAAAAGACCAGCTCTGGGATCGCAGGCAAGACGTGCCAGTCCCCATTTACAATTTCGCTCTCCAGTTTGGACGAAGCCCAAACGATGTTTCCAATAAAGAGCCTACATTGAGTCGGAGTTGCTAACGCCAATTTTTTCAGTGTTTCAGTTTGTGCCGAAAGGAAAACCCCTTGGTTGTTGCCCCCCTCAGCCAGCTCTTCATCATTGTGAATTGCCAGCAACGGACCATCCAACGGCCCCCCGAAATTAATATAGGACGCAGGGTTGACAGATACACCCTCGCCTTTCAGCAATTCATTCCAAAGCCCGTCCGTTTTGATTGCCAACCGCCGATTCAGCATGATGCCAACCGACCTCTCGCGGGTATGTTCGACAATGATGCAGACCGACCTAGCAAAAATCGGGTCTTGCACACCAGAAGAGGCAACCATCAAATAGCCAGCAAGCGATACTCGCTGAGGTGCGCTCCCATCCGGATTTTGATTTGGCGTACGGTTCATTCTAGTAAAATTTGGTCTAGTGGATAAGCTCTTGGTGTATCACAGCTTAGATGCCAACCTCGTTGGGACCATCTTCGCCATTTTGACAAACGAATCAATCATCAGCAAATTCTATGCCACAAACGAGGATGTGACTTTGGCGATTCATCATTTGAGACGTGACTATATGTTTGGTTCCCTTTCCTTGAAGGATTTGCCGAGCGATCCATGGCAGCTTTTCGAATCCTGGTTCAAACAACTCCAAGAAGCCGAATTACCCAGTTGGTTCGAGTTGAATGCAATGACGCTTTCGACTTCGTCCGAAGGAAATACTACGGCGCGAATCAAAGGGGCCCAAGATACTAAGGGCGTGAGCAGCCGCGTTGTACTCCTTAAGCATATCGATCAGGGTGGATTTACTTTTTTCACTAATTATGAATCCGAAAAAGGCCAACAGATTTCACTTCAACCGAGAGTTGCCCTCCATTTTTTCTGGCCAATCTTCGACCGTCAAGTTCGAGTAGAGGGGCTTGCCGAAAAGACCTCTGCGGAAGTTTCTGACGCCTACTTTGCTGCTCGCCCAAGGTCCAGCCAGTTAGGTGCCATCGCATCCCCTCAGTCGCAACCTATCGATGACGAAGCCAAACTAGAGCAAGCAGTTCGCGATCTAGAGTTTCAATTCGAAGGAAAGTCGATCCCCAGGCCGAAAAACTGGGGTGGTTACCGAGTCGTTCCTAACATGTTCGAATTCTGGCAAGGGAAGCCATCGCGACTTCACGACCGTTTTCAATATCGAAAAGAGGAATCGAAGGATTCTTGGAGCGTTACGAGGCTGGCCCCTTGAATCGACTCGCCCACCAAACTGCTCCCCCTAGGGTATTGGTGCCCCATGACCCATCGAAGGTTAGATTTACCCTCTATCTAATTCGTCATCCAAAGGTTTCTTCGGAATGGGAAGGCATTTGTTATGGTGATCATGATGTCGCGCTTGAATCGCAATGGCAAGCTTCTCTGGAGCCGAAGCTTGAATGCCTTCGGCAACTAACTGGCCCCGACCAAATTGCAGAAATTTGGCATAGCGATTTAAGTCGCACACAACAGCCAGCGGAATGGCTCGGTTATCAATTGGGAATACCAACGGTCGGCGATGCACGATTGCGAGAACGCCACTTTGGAAGTTGGCAAGGTCTTGCATGGGCCGACATTCCACAGGATGAGATCATGAACGCTCATGATATGCTGGACCATCCAAGCACGTATCGTCCAGGCAATGGCGAGACCACCATGGAGATGATGGAACGCGTTACAGGATGGCTGGAAGAACGACTTGCCAAGGGATCGGAAATGCTTCCTCCCATCGCAATGATTGCCCACAGCGGAAGCATAACCTCGCTGTGCGGTTCGATCCTGGGGTTAGCTCCCAGAGATTGGACACCGTACTATCTCAAGCCATCCGAGTGGCTTGTCGTTTCCAATCAAAACGATAGCTGACTGCAACACCAACATGAATGGTTGCTTACAGATTGGGCTGGAATAATCCAGCCCGATTCATGTAGGTTGATCCACCTTATCGGCGAAGCCACCGCTCCAGGCCTGCGGGAATTTCTACTCCGTTTTCCCGAAGCAGATCAATGATTTGACGAGCAGTCAGTGGTTTGCCAGCTTCGGTTGCCAAAGTCATCGCCTTGGTCACAATCTCGATGGTAGCTGCAGGTACCTGAAATCGATTCAAGATCATAGTCACCAAACCAATCGGTGGTGTGATCTCGGTTCGTGGGGGGGGCGAGACGGGTGGACGAACAACGGGAAACAGCTTGCTGACGTCAACGCCAAGCTCTGTCAATCTAGACTTGATTTGATCGAGCGATAGTGGATTGCCCGCTTCAATACTTGCCTTCAGTTCAACAACAATCGTTGACACAATTTGCTCTGTGACACCCGCATCACGCAGCCGCTTTGCAAATGCTTCCAATCGACCTCGGTGTTCATGCTCAACCGAATCACGTGGATCTTGGTCACGAGGTGGCGGGAAAATCTTGGATACATCAACGCCAAGTTCCGTTAGCCTTGACTTGATCTGCTCCAAAGTAAGCGGTTGCTTCGCATCGAATCCAGCCTTGATCTCGCTGGAAATGGTCGTGATAACCGAAACTGTGACGCCAGCTTCTGTTAACCGTTTTGCGAAACCCTCAATACGCTCTGCAATGGCCTTATCACGATGATCTTCATCAACTCGATCGGCTACCAAAACGGCCGATCGTTCATTCTCTACCCGTTGCACTTCGGATCGCTCAAGAATCCGTCCTTCCATAAGTCGTTCACCGACTTCCGGGCGGCCCCCCGCTTTCAGCGTATCAAGAATCTCTTGAGCTTCCATCAATCCCATGTTGGGTGGAAGAGTGAAGTTAGCTAGGGCAGCTTCGATTCGAGCTATGCGATTCTCCGTCCGCACGCCGCTCGGCATAGACGTAGCGTCAGGCGATTTCGCGTTCAAATAATTGATCACCACGAGAGCATCGAGCGGAGAAGTTCGACCGTCCGCATCCACGTCGATGAACCGGGTCGCTTCAGCCTTACCTGAATTCGGCTGGTTTAGTGAATTGATGACCATCAATGCATCGAGAGGCGACACACTACCGCTATTGTCGCAATCCTCTGGCATGATGAAATTGTGGAGCTCCATGAGATCACCTGCCATCATGGCTCGTGGCTCTAAAGCTTCATACCGCAGCCAACGACGTGGGGAATCGCTCGATTTCTTCATCTCAAACTCCAAACAAGAATGAACCATTTCCGAAACTTGCTTTCGTTCCGAAATCGCAACACATCCAAAAAGACACCAGAATCCTATCAAATGTGTTTTGGCAATGCCACAAAAGTTGGCCAGATTTCTTAGAATTTTAGAGTCCTTCAGAAGTCTCAGCCTCCAAAAAACACCGTCGCGGAAAATCGCCGCGCCCTGCTCAGCTTTGTTTCAAGCCATTTTGGATATGGCAAACGAACAATAAAAACGGTTGACACCACTTGGGTGGGTAATGATCCTAATTGAACTGAAGTGGCACTTGCAATGAATGTTCAGAATGAATGTTCAATACGAGAAGTCCGAATCGTGAATTCGTCGTTCGCAAAAAATACCATATTCGAAAAGTGTAACGCTTGTGTTTGAACTGATTCAGCCACTTCTTGCTTCACCTGTTCTGCCGGCAACCATCTTGCTTCTGTTGGTCGTTTCATGGAGTCTGTTCACGATCGCTATAGGATACGGTATTGATCTGCAAGGGGATCTTCCTTTCCACATTCCCAACCCCTTCCACGGGCTATTTCATGGACTGGATGACGCTGTCGGTGCCGTCGTTCTGGCCCCAACGAAGTGGCTTAACCTAAGAAGCGTTCCATTCATGCTGTGGCTTGGCGTTTTTGCAATTGCATGGTGGAGTATCTCGTTGATCTGGTGGTTGTCCCTAGACGATTGGTTCACTCCGAATCCAAGCTCCGTCGTGACTCTAGGCTTGATTCTTCGCAATATCGTTTGCACCCTGCCATTGGTGAAACTTGCCACACAACCGATGCAAGGATGGTTTAGCAATACGAACCAGCTTCATTCCAAATCGTTGATCGGACAAGAGGCAGAAATTTCCTCGTACGATGCAACGCCTGACAACGGGCAAGCCAAATACAAAACCGGCGCGGCCCCCTTATTGTTGAACGTTCGAACTGATGGTCCGCATCTGCCTAAGGGCACCCGAGTGTGGATCACTCATTACGACGCCCAAAAACACATCTACCTTGTTTCTCCTACCACTACTGATTCCAATTCCACGAGCACACACAGTTAATCCTATGGACATCATTTTGTTTGCAGCAACAATCCCTCAATGGGCCGTCGGTGCTTTGATCTTGATCGGCTCGCTGATCCTGGTCGGCACGGCCTTTATCATCATTGCAAGTAAGTTCTACATCAAAGTAGGCCCTGACGAAGCGATCGTAAAAACAGGGATGGGAGGAATGTCGGTCATTATCGATGGCGGAGCACTCATCTGGCCAGTGGTACATCGTTACGAAAAGATGGACCTTACTTTGAAGAGTTTTGAAATCGCTCGCGAGGGCTCCGAAGGATTGATCTGCAAAGATAACATCCGAGCCGACATCAAGACGGCTTTTTTCATTCGAGTCGACAAAACCAACGAAGAAATCAAAGAGGTCGCGCAATCCATTGGCTGCAAACGAGCTAGCCAAGTGGAAACCCTTCGCGAACTCTTCGACGCTAAGTTCTCCGAAGCCCTCAAGACCGTCGGCAAGCAATTTGAATTTGTCGAACTCTACGACAAACGGGACAAGTTCAAGAACGAGATTCTGAAGGTCATTGGTACCGATCTCAACGGCTACCGGCTTGATGACTGCGCTATCGACTACTTGGAACAAACACGACTGGAACTGCTCAATCCCAACAACATCCTCGACGCCGAGGGGATTAAGAAAATCACAGAACTGACGTCGAACGAGAAAATCAAAGAGAACCATTTCACTCGCGAACGTGAGAAAACGCTAAAAAAGCAGGACGTCGAAGCCCAGGAAGCAATCTTGGAATTGGAACGTCAACGTATTGAAGCTACCGAACGGCAAAAGAGAGAAGTTGCCGAAATCCAGGCTCGCGAAAATGCTTCCGCCGCCAAGGTCCAAGAAGAGAACCGCCTGTCTTCCGAACGAGCCAAGATCGCAGTCGATGAAGAGATTGGCATCGCAACTCAGAATAAAGAACGAACAATCCTGGTTGCTCTACGCAACAAAGAACGTACCGACGCAGTCGAACTGGAACGTATCCTTCGCGACAAAACGCTTGAAGCAACGGAACGCGAACGGGTTGTTGGACTGGCAATCGTCGAAAAGGAAAAAGCACTCGAAACCGAAAAGCGAAACATCCAAGAAGTGATTCGCGAACGAGTCATTGTCGAACGCGCGGTGGTGGAAGAGCAGCAAAAGATCAAGGACACAGAAGCCTTTGCGACTGCTGACCGGACCAAGAAGGTAGAGATCACGGCGGCGGAAGCGCTTGCCGAACAATCTCTTGTTCGCGAGATCAAGGCCGCGGAAGCTGGACGCAAGGCTGCCGAGAGCACCGCGGCCAAAATCCGAATCGAAGCCGAAGCTCACCGCGATCAAGCCGAACAGCGTGCAGCGGCTTCCAAGCTAACCGCCGAAGCAGCGACGGCTGAACACGCCGCCCAAGGACTGGCCGAAGCACAAGTGCAACAAGCCAAAGCAGTCGCGACCCAAGATCAAGGGCTGGCGGAAGCTCGCGTGCTTCGCGAAAAATACACCGCAGAAGCCCAAGGCATCAGCGAAAAAGCTACGGCCATGAAAGAACTCGACGGAGTCGGTCGCGATCACGAAGAGTTCAAACTACGGCTCGAAAAGGACAAGCAAATCGAAATCGCCGCGATCACAGCGCAGTCGTCGATCGCCGAAAATCAATCCTTTGTGATCGGTGAAGCACTGAAGTCCGCCAAGATCGACATTGTCGGTGGCGATGGTCAATTCTTCGACCAAATTTCCTCAGCCATCCAAGGGGGCAAGGCAATCGATCGATTTGTTCTGAGCTCCAAAGTAGCGACAGACATCAAAGAGACATTCTTCAACGGAAGCCCGGATCACTTTCGCGAACAGCTGGGCGCGCTCCTAGGACAACTCCATCTGAATTCAGGAGACATCAAAGACCTGAGTGTTGCAGCCTTGATTGCGAAATTGCTTGCGGGTGACTCAGCTGCCGGTATCCAATCTCAGCTGGTCAACTTGCTCGGCATGGCGGGCTCACTTGGCCTTGCCACCCAACCGGTCGCAACCTTTTTGCCCAAAAAATAGTTAGTCTCCATTACCATGACCGATACTGCCCTCGCATCTGGCACGTACGAAGTTCTTCGTAATCGGCTTCGCGAAGCGTCTGCCGATCTTCGGAAACGCTTCTCAAGCCTGAACGAAGCACGCGCTGCTGTCTTCGGAAATCTAGAGACTCGGCTCCTGACAACGACGCATGTCACCACGGAACACAACTGTATCCCACGTGATATCTTCGCGTCCGAAGGGATCGTGCTGCTTGGCTACAACGTGCAGTTTGGTCTCAAAACTGAGATCGAACCGGGCGATGTTCTTTCGGTGTATCGATTTGACGGTGAAAACGCCAAGCAGGAATCCCTAGAAACAATTGCGGACTCTTCGTTCCGGCGCGACTTTCAAGAACTCTATCGCTACTATCGCAATGCAACGTTCACACGATTCTTTCGCAGCGGCGCCAATCTTTACGCCATCTTTCAGATCGGCAAAGCGAGCGCTGGCATCAAGGCTTTCAAGTGGGCCATCGATGGCAATCAACTTCGTTACGTCGATAATCGAAGCGAGTCGGAGATCCGTCCGCCTGCCCAACATGCATTTCAATGGAAACGAGCCACTCGCGATCACCATCGCCACGGTAAACACCCCCATATTTCCATCGAAGATCGAGTCTTCGTGGAGTGCATTCAGGGTGACTTGACCATCAAGGTCGAGGACAATACCGAAGACGGACTCGGCATTTATCGCGAACCTGTAGACAGCCCTGATCAGACGCTCGACGATGCCGAAACCTACTATGCCATTCTTGGTAATCTGATTCTCTTTAAGATCCGCCCCTATCAAGAACGGGACTTTCGATATCTTGTTTTCAGCACGAAACGCCTGTCGGTCGAGCGATTAGATTCGCTTGGACTCGCATGCGCTTTACTTCCGGACGACCATGGAATTATCTTCCCAAATGGATTCGTTCTGCAAACCGGTGCCTCCAAATTGTTTGATCATGGACTAAACAATTTGGCTTTCGATCGAATCATCAAGTCGCCTAACGGTGAAGATTTTCTATTCCTTTTTGCGAATATCGAAACCGGCGTCTATCTGCAACTCCGATACAACCTGATCCGCCAAGAGGTCGACACGCCCCTGGTGTGTCATGGTCAAGCCTTTTTCGAAAATGGCACCATGCTTAGCATGCGAGCTAGTGATGCACCACAAAAACACCATGCACTGCAAGTATGGCAAACTCCCTTCACGGGCAGCAACTTTCGCCCAAGCGTTCAATCGGACTCTTTGCTGTTCAAAATTGGAAATCAAGATCTTGTACGCGGCATGGCAGAATGCCAAGAGATCCTTTCTCTCATCGACAAAGATGAATCTTATGAAGATCTCTATGCCGATCTCGCGAAACGGGCTACGAATGTTCTTGACGCCTATTTTTGGCTAGAGCGCGAAGAAGCTTGTACTCTGGCAGAACCGTTGCGGAAAATTCGCGAAGCTGCAACGGCTGCCGTAGACGAGTTTGAAAAGGTCATTCGTGTCCGCAACGAAACGAAAAAGGCGACGGACCAAGCCGAATCCGATGCAATTGGAATCCTCAAGGCTAGCGAGCGATCACGCTTTGAAAAGGTCGAGGATTTCGTAAAGCAACTGGCGTCCATTCGAAGCCAGCGAGGAATCATCATTCAGCTGCGTGAACTCCGATACTGCGATCTCGATCGCATCAACCTACTGGAATCGCAACTGGCGGAGGCAGCAGATCGGCTGGGCGTCCGGTGTGTGCAATTTTTGCTTGCGCCCGAATCGCTCAAGGGATATTCCCTTGAAATCGAAGCTCTTGCCAATCAAGTCCCCAGCTCCAACTCGACCGCTACCGCCAAGAAAATCGAAGAGCAGTTTGCGAACATCGCCGGCTCGCTTGAGCTGCTTATCGAAACGGTATCGCAGTTGAAGATCGAGGATCTTGCCCAACGAACCGCCATCGTGGATCGAGTCGGCGACGCACTCGCTCAATTGAACCGGTCTCGATCAGGTCTTAAGACCCGAATGCGAGAATTGACGACAGGGGAGCTCGAATCCGACTTCGCCTCTCAGTCCAAGTTACTCGACCAAGCTGCCGCAAGCGCCATCGATTCCTCGGAGACACCCGAACGCGTTGACAACGCTCTGCTGAGAATTCTCTTGCAAGTCGAAGAACTGGAAGGTCGATATGCAGACTCCGAGACACTCCTTCTTCGCTTAACCGAAAAACGCCAATCGCTTTGTGACCTATTTGAATCCAAGCGACAGCAACTGGTAGAACAACAAACTCGACAAGCCAATTCACTGGTTGCCGCCGCCGATCGTATCTTGGCAGGTATCCAATCTCGAGCTTCGCGAATCGAGTCTCCACCGGAGCTCTTGGCGTATTTTGCTTCGGATTTGATGGTCGACAAGCTCCGGAAGATCGCGAACCAATTGTTGGACCTGGGGGATTCTGTCCGACGCGACGATGTCTTGTCAAGATTGAAGGCAATCTCCGACGATTCGATGCGTCAGCAGCGCGATCGACGCGAACTTCAGTCGGACGGCAACCGTTCGATACGCTTTGGTCAACATACTTTCAGTATCAATCAACAGCCGATCGAACTGACGACCGTAATTCGAAACGGGGTGATTCATGTACACCTTACCGGTACCCAGTACTTCCAGCCGCTCGTCGACGAATCGCTTGATTCGGCTCGAGATCTTTGGGACCAAGCGTTGCCAAGCGAATCGCCGGAAGTATACCGGGCGGAATTCCTAGCCTACATGCTTGTTACGGAACAGAACCACAAGAAAGAGCATCCGAACTTTCAAGATTCGTTTTTGTCCAAGTCGTCTGAACAGCAAGTGGCCTGGGTTCGTGAACAAATGCAAGCTCGCTACGAAGAGGGCTACGTTCGCGGCGTGCATGATGTCGATGCAGCAAAAATCCTTGCATCGCTGGTCCATTTGCAAAAATCTTTGGGACCGTTCATTCATTCGCCAAAAACGCGTAGCCTTGCGTGGTTCGTTTGGTTCCAAATGGTACCGAGCGCAGAACGTGAATCGGTTTCCCAGTGGGTTCAGTCAATCGCCACCGTCGATCGGTTGTTGCCCAATTCCGAACCCAGCCAGGCTTGCCTCCGGGCTATTTCCAAGTTGCTTCGCCTGCACTCGGACGGGATGTTGCAAAGCGTTTCTCGATCGGAAGCCGCACGGTATCTTTTCGATTGGATTCGAAGTGAACACGGAACCGCCAAGGACAAAAAGATTCTCGAACCGAATCGATTCACTCCTTCGCAACGCGCGCAAGAACTGCTCGCAATGTTGCATCAGCATATGCTTGCGGACCAGTTGCATTCTCTCCAAAACGCGGTTCATGCACATGCGAAAAACCCTAAGGAAGCGTGGCATGTTGCGGCAAAGGCAGTAGACGCATTTTTTGAAAGTTTATTGGCAAAAGGCCCCGAAACTTCCAAAGCCGATCCCTTGGTGGATTACCGGGAAGAAATGACTTTGTTGTTGATGAACCATGAAAAATCGCACCCCCCTATCCATTCCGGCAGCCCTATCCATTCCGGCCGGGCCGTCCCTTCCAAAGCCACGGCAACTCTTGTCGACATGGTGGGGGACCATCCAAGAATCACAGCAGGCGTCCTAGAGCTTCACTACCATCACTTTGGTTCGCGATTGCGCAAATATGTTCGCGATGTGGTTCCAAGATGGCGTGCGCTGCAAGAGACCAAACATCGACTCCTTCAACAAGCCGACCGTCGCATCAAGTCTCAGGAGTTCAAGGCACGCGTTCTTACAAGCTTTGTTCGCAACCAATTGATCGACGAAGTCTACCTGCCTCGCGTCGGTGACAATTTGGCGAAACAGATGGGGACCGTGGGTGAAAATCGACGCACCGATCGTATGGGGTTGCTATTGCTCATTAGCCCCCCAGGCTATGGCAAAACCACATTGATGGAATATGTTGCCAATCGATTGGGGCTGGTCTTTGTCAAAGTGAATGGGCCGGCATTGGGGCACGCGGTATCCTCGCTAGACCCCAGCGAAGCAACCAATGCAGCCGCTCGGGAAGAAGTGCATCGCATCAATATGGCCCTTGAAATGGGTGACAATGTGATGCTCTATTTGGACGACATCCAACATTGCAACGTCGAGTTGCTTCAGAAATTCATTCCGCTTTGCGATGCAACACGTCGAATCGAAGGTGTCTGGGACGGAGCATCTAAAACCTACGATCTGCGAGGACGAAAGTTTGCCGTCGTGATGGCTGGAAACCCTTACACAGAAACGGGACAGCGGTTCCAGATCCCCGACATGCTGGCCAATCGAGCTGATGTTTACAACATTGGGGAGATCATCGGCGACAGTCGCGTTGCCTTCGAGGAATCGTATTTGGAAAATTGCCTCACCAGCAACGTCACACTGCAACCGTTAGCTCGATGCTCCAATGCGGACCAGCAAGCGTTGATCGCTGCAGCCCGAAAAGGCACTCAGGATTCCATCGAACTGGAAAGCAACCTGTCGCGTGATAGCGTGCAAGAAATGCTGACGGTTCTGGCGAAACTGCAACGCGTCCGGAACGTCGTACTGACGATGAACCAAGCCTACATTCACAGTGCAGCACAATCCGATGAGTATCGGACGGAGCCTCCCTTTAAATTGCAGGGTAGCTACCGAAACATGAACCGCATCGCCGAAAAAGTTTTTCCTGTCATGAACGACCAGGAACTGGAACGGCTGATTCTGTCTAGCTACCAGCAGGATTCGCAAACGCTCTCCCGCGATAGTGAATCCAACATGCTCAAATTCAAAGAGCTGATCGGAAGACTGGATGATACCGAACAGGCCCGTTGGAACTCCATCAAGAAAACATTTGTAGAGAAAAACCGCCTCAAGGGACTCTCAGGCGACGATTCCACCGCCCAATTCCTCAGCTCACTTCTGGGTATCTCTGTCGGTTTGGATTCGATTCGAGGAGCCTTGGAGCAAGCGGTGGCCAAGCAATCGGATCAAACCAAAAAGCAAGATCTGGATCCTCGCGTGATCGTACAACATGCAGTCCCTCGGGTGATGACGGAATTAATTCGCAGCCAGTTTCAATTGCTTTACGATGGACTAAGGCCCGTGCTGGAAAGCGTGGCCTTACAATCATCGAATGCTGATCGATTGCGGGCTGCCATTCAAGATCTGTTGCAACGGTATCAATCCATGGAAACCGCAGCCAGCAAAGCACCGGAAGCGACTCCTGAAGAAGACGAACTCGAACGATAGCCCAGCTCCAAATACAACTTGAGGGAAGAACCAAACAGATGCCATCAACACCACTGATTCCGTCCAACTGGGCCTCGTTTCCAGACGAGTTCCGTAACCGACTCGGATCCACGGTCGGACGCCAGCGAATCATGCAATCCGAACAGGACCTACTGGTCGTTGCTCATCAAGTGCCAGAGCATGACGAACTAGGACGCCGCGGAGTCCTGTTCTGGCGGGATGCTTCGGGCGAATGGCGATGTAGCAATGGGGATCCGGGAAAGGCAGCGCTGGGTTTGCATCTGGACCGATACGCGAAAAAGTTGGATACGTTCGAAAATGCCGTATCCAAAGCAATGCGAGCAGACGACTACCTGGCTTTGCTAGAAGGGCTGGCTCCCATCGTCAGATCCAACCGCAATTTGTTTGAAACGCTGGAAGAAGCTCGGAAGGCTGTCCCATCCGACCGTTCCCTGATCGATCACCGAGACAAGGCATACGATCTTTCACGACAAGCAGATCTGCTTTACGAGGATTCCAAAAACTCGATGGATGTGGCGATGGTCCGAAGAGCGGACGAGCAGGCTCAAGCATCGCACAAAATGATGGTCGCCGCGCATCGATTGAATACGCTAGCTGCCCTGTTCTTCCCGTTTGCGACACTAGGAGCCATCTTCGGGACAACCCTCACCGACAACTGGAACTGGTCCAAGTCGGCAGTTCCCTTTTTCATCTTTGTGATTGTCAGTGGGCTCACGGGCTTGGCACTTACTAAATTCGTTACCAAGCCCACTTGAGATCCAGAGCCTAAGCCCCTACTTCAAAATCATGTCGTCGACCGTTTTCCCGGAAGGGATCATTGGCAGTACGTGCTCTTGGTAGGGAACTTCGACGTCCAGGACGAAAGCCCCTGGATAGTTAATCATCTCACGCAAGGCTTCTTCCAGGTCCGCCTTTTTACGCACTGTGGCACCACCGCATCCGTAGCCTTTGGCGATCTGCACAAAGTTTGGATAGCGGTTGGACGCGTAGGAGTGAGCAACCAGCGAACCAGGTCCTTTGGCTTCCTCATGGTCAATTGGGCCAAGATAAGTGTGAGCACGATTCGCACCTTCGAATCGGTCTTCCCATTGAACCACCATTCCCAAATGCTGATTATTCAGCAAGAGAACTTTGACAGGAAGCTTCTCGCAATGCAAGGTTGCTAACTCTTGGATGTTCATTTGGAATGATCCATCGCCATCGATATCGATGACCAACGCATCAGGGTGAGCTGCTTGAATCCCCATGGCGCATGGCAATCCGAATCCCATGGTTCCCAACCCGCTACTGCTCATCCAAGTCCGTGGTTTGCGGAATTGAAAGAACTGAGCGGACCACATTTGATGCTGTCCAACCCCGACAGAAACGTAAGTCTCGCGATCTTTGGTCATGTTCGACAGAGTGCGAATTGCGTGTTGTTGAAGGATGCCGTCAAACTTGTCGTCATAGGCAAACGGGTGCTTGGCTTTCAAGGCATTGCAATTCGCGACCCAAGCGGAGATATCTTCGGGTTTCTCAACAATCTTATTCAGCTCTGCCAAGGCAAACTTGATATCGCTTCGAACCGAAATGTGTGCGACTTTGTTCTTGTTGAGTTCCGATGCGTCGATGTCCACGTGAACAATCTTTGCATTCTTTGCGAACGAGGCCAAATGGCCTGTTACACGGTCATCAAAGCGAACTCCGAAGGCCAACAGCAAATCGCAATCGCGAACGGCAAAGTTTGCGTACGCGCTGCCGTGCATCCCCAACATGTCGAGCGACAATGGGCCGTCTGCAGGATACAATCCCAACCCCATAACAGTCATCGTCACTGGGATCCCGGTCAACTCAGCCAACATGCGGAGCTCGGCGGAAGCTTCGCCGTTAACAACTCCGCCACCGCAATAGATGACGGGGCGTTTGCTGTGCTTGATGGCCGCAGCGATCTGACGGATTTGTTCTGGTCTGGCATTGGGGTGCTTGGAAGGATTGTATCCAGGTAGATTCATGGGTACGTCCCAATCCACCTCGGTCGAGGTCATCTGGACATCTTTCGGCATGTCAACAAGAACTGGGCCCGGGCGACCCGTCGTTGCGATGTGGAAAGCTTCTTTCATCACTCGCGGCACGTCCTTGACGTCCGTTACTAGGTAATGATGCTTGGTGATCCCGCGGCAGATTTCGACCATCGGTGTTTCTTGGAACGCGTCGGTCCCGATTACCTTGGTCGGCACTTGGCCGGTAATGGCGAGCAGAGGAATACTGTCCATTTTCGCGTCGGCAATGCTGGTTACCAAGTTGGTCGCACCAGGACCACTTGTTGCCATCACCACGCCGATTTTCCCGGTCGATCGCGCGTAACCTTGAGCCGCAAAAGCGCCACCCTGTTCGTGCCGAGGCAAAATGGTTCGAAGCTTGGATTCATACCGAGTCAAAGCTTGGTGCATAGGCATGCTGCACCCGCCAGGATAAGCGAAAATGACTTCAACGCCGTGATCCACTAGGGACTTGACCACAATGTCGGCGCCAGTCATGACAGTGGTTTTTGGGCGGTCGGAAACGGAAGCCATTCGATCTTCTCCTGAGATAACAAAACGTAGTTGGTTGAGGATTTCCACAAATCTCGAGCCAAAAGGACCGTCTTCGGCGGATTTTGTTCTTCGAATCCAACGAAATCGGTCTTTTTGCCCCGGAAAATGTGCGGGCCCCCAGTATACCAGACGTCACCAAAGGCGTCGAATGTAGACGCCGGCAAAGTTCAAACAGCCTTTTTGGGCAGCGAAATCGCGAGGCCATTCGGTCACAGAAAGCCGAAGTCGTCGGCATCCAGGGCAGACTTATCTCCGAGCAGGATTACAGGCCTCCAATCGGGCTGACAGGCCACAGAGAAAGCTTACAGGGTCAAGGCGTCCCCAAAGCGATCCCGTTCCATTTGAGTTATGCGATGCATGTCGTAAATGAGCTGAACATCACATCCGCGTTGCTGAACACTGCGCCGAGCGAACATGCGTTGTTGCGTACTGACCATAACTTCGGGCGGCAAGCTCGCAATTTGACCGAACAACCGAGCGTAATTGACGAAGCTCGGAACATTGCTCGTCACGAACCCATACATCATGCTGCACACACCGATGACCTTGCCGGTAAAGATGCCCGTATTGATCGCGCTTTTCGAATAGTCCCCCATGATGCACCCCAGAAATTGCATGTTGGTGGACGCTTTGCCAAAGCTGTATTCCATGTTGACCGCTCCGTACGTATTTTTCAGGTCGCTATTGCAAGTCCCGGCCCCTAAATTGATCCAGCTACCGAGATAACTGTGGCCTAGAAAGCCGTGATGCTGCTTGTTGCTGTAAGGCTCGACGATCGACGCTTCGACTTCTCCGCCGATCTTGGTCGTGTGGGAAAGAGACACCGCGTCTTTAATCGCTGAGTGCTCCAGAATCTTCGCATTGCGTCCGATGTAAATGGGCCCTCGAAGCAGCGTGTACGGCCCAATCTGAGCCCCCTGGTCAATGATGATGGGACCTTTCTTGGTATCGGTGAGAACATACTCGCCTACCGTGGCTCCATTGGCCAGAAACAGCCCGTCGCCTACCTGCTTCAACGAACTAACAATCGGTTTCGATCTTGCGTGTTCGGATTGGTTTTCTCCGATCTCAATCCGCCATTCAAGATTCTCTCGAATGCATGCCATGTTGCACGCAATCACTTCATGCGGCACGGCCAACGTGGTCAAGTCACACTCAAGCACTTCAAAACTCTTGCACTTTTCGATCCATTCCTCCACTCCAAGGTATCCAAAATCGAAAAGCTGCTCGACGGTCCAAGGTGGATTGATGACCGCTGAAATGTAATCGCGATCCCAAACGACAATCGGACGCGCACCGGAAGAGGATGAACTCGCCATCCGATACAGCTTCTGGATCTGCTGAAAATGGTTCTTGGTGGGAGCAACTCTTGCATTCAGCAGCAACTTGACCGGGCGTTCAGGACGCGGTGCCCCCATGGGAATCTCATCCAATAACCGTAGCGACGGAAAGTCGATCCGCTGAAGAGTTTGCAAATACGGTCTGGAAATACCAAACACATCATCACATATTGGCCCAACAAGATCACACAACCGAAAACTACCACACGTAATGGCTGCGGCTAATCGAGCGAGTGTAATAGGAGCAAGCGATTCACACTGAGGGTCTTCAAAAACGACAATAGACATGACGATGCTTCAGTATTTGAGACAAAAAGGTCGTAGCAATCCAACTTAGCCATCAAAACTGTTGCAATGTCGGTTGCACAAGAACTGCAGTGTCGATTGTGCAGGAACATAGCCAATGCTCAAGGCATGATCTTCGGTCGGATTAAGAAAGTCGTGCCTTCAATGCGCGGGGTTCCGATTGGGCAAAGTCTAACGCCCTCACGATGATGCTTGACCAACGACTAGCGAATGAGGGGATGCACTTACGAGGCATTCGGTTGACCGCAGGGTTGAAAGACCCTACATTGATGAAAGTGCAGATTGTCGTTTCCAACGTGAACCTTCGAAGCGGTACATCCTATGATTCTCGTTCGAGAGAAAAACGGTCTACGCGCGACGGTCCCGTGTAAAGTCAATTTGTTTTTGGAAGTGCTAGGAAAACGCCCCGACGGTTATCATGAACTCGATACCGTCATGATGGCATTATCCCTGACGGACGAAATTCACATCACGCGTCGTGATGACTCGGAGATACGCCTTCAAATTGAATTTCCAGAGGGTGCTGGTATACCGCTCGATGGCGAGGATCTAGCATGGTCCATTCCGTCCGGCCCTACCAACCTTATCGTTCGCGCGTTACATCGACTTCGGCAGGTTCTTGGCAAACCCAACGAAGGAATGGATGTTGTTTTGACAAAGCGGATCCCAGCCATGGCAGGGCTTGGGGGAGGAAGTGCGGACTGTGCCGCAGCCTTAGTATTGGGGGCATTGCATTGGCAAAAGCAATTTGCCTACGAACCGATCACCTCGATCGCCAGCGAATTAGGAAGCGACATCAATTTTTTTATCGAAGCCCATCAAAACGGCTTTTGGTTGGCTCGATGCTCTGGCCGCGGGGAAAAAATCCAGCCTTTAGAATGCCACAGGCCATTGCATTTCGTCATAGTGCATCCACCTCGCGGGTGCAGCACCAAAGAGGTGTTTGACTCGTTACGTACTATCAAGGAGACGCAAGAAGTCTCCAAGAGAAACCCTGACAGCTTAATGGAATCCCTTCATCGGGGAGACACCGTAGCCATTGGGGGGGAGTTGTTCAATAGGCTTGAAGAGCCTGCAATGAGGACAACCGAATGGATTCTTAGCTCGAGAAGGCAGCTTGATCGATACAATCATCATGGTCAGTCCCTCTCCGGCAGTGGTTCGGCCAGATTTTGTTTGTGCGAGTCGACTGAACAAGCCGAGAAGATAGCCAGAGAAATACAACAACAAGGTGTAATGCGAGCTTTTAGCGCATCTTCCTGGCAGTCGCCAGGAATGGATGAGCAAGCCAAGAGTTTTTTTTGATGGGGTTCACTCGAACCGGCATGAAGCGAAAAGGATTGAAAGTGCTGCCATGGAAATCACAGAGGTTCGAATCAAGTTAATGGAGGATTCCGAAGATCGGCTTCGAGCCTTCTGCTCTATCACATTGGATCACTGTTTTGTGATTCGCGATTTAAAAATCATCGAGGGCTCGAACGGCCCATTCGTCGCAATGCCCAGCCGAAAAATGACCGCTCGTTGCGGAAAATGCGGAAACAAGAACCACATGCGCAGCCACTACTGCAATCAGTGTGGTGCTAGACTACGCGGTCCACAGGACGTTCGCGAACCGGAGGGTGCCGGCTCAGGCTCAAACAAGCTCTATGCAGACATCGCTCACCCTATCAATCAAGCGTGCCGCGACCTGATCCAAAACTCGGTTGTTCGCGAATATTCCGCGGAACTAGAACGCGCTAAACAGCCCGGCTACAAATCCAGATACGACGACGAGTATTTGGACTCGATTGCACACCCCACTTCTTCGGTCACTCCGATCGTGCCTACCCCGGATTTGCCAGGCATTCAGGACCTCCCGTCTGTTGCAAACTCCTCTGTGCCCAGGCCGCACATGCTGGACGAAAGAAATCCTTCCGTACCCAGCGAACGCAAGGAAGACAGGCCGTCCTTCGGCGACGGTATTTTCTAAACCTGCTCAATGACTGGGTTGCAAACAATGCAGAACGCTTTCACAACCCGAAGCTTACCGGGCTGTTGATTTAATGGTACGACGGACTTCCTAGTCCGTCGAATTCCCCATGGACGGACTAGGAAGTCCGTCGTACCGCCCTTACCCAATAACGACTTCATTAAAGCAACAAGCCGTCACGCTTCGGGTTATGAGTAATCCGAGATAGCCGCGACTTGCGTTTATTGCAGGGAATTTGCAGGGAATCCGTTTCGCGGCTAGCGCCCGCGGCTCAAGTTGCCCGATTCAAATTCAAACCTAGGCGGCTTTCGCGACACAAATAAGAACTGATGCGACCGTGAAGCCCCCGGAAGTCCCCGTGCTTTTGGGGATAATGGGGTGCTGCTGACTTGCAAATGGTAGTTTTCCGCTAAAATAGAGCGGTGAGCCATTGAGTGGTTCACTACCCCTGCCAAACTCGCTCCCACCTCGTTTTGTCGATCCGACCAAGGATTGTTGCCCGATGATTGCAGCCTCTCGCGTTTTTTCATTATTCGCGGCCTGTGTTACGTTGGTGTTCACCATCATTGCGCCCGCTCATGCCAGCGGTCCGATCCAATACAACCGGGACATCCGGCCTATCTTGTCGGAGAATTGCTTTGCATGCCACGGGCCGGACGCGAACCATCGGGCCGCCGATTTGCGACTGGATCAACGTGAGGATGCGATTGCCAAGGGAGCGATTGTTGCCAACAAGCCGGAAGAAAGCGAAATGGTTCGTCGGATCCTTTCTACCGATCCGGAAACAATCATGCCGACCCCCGAGTCGCATAAGTCTCTTACGGATCCACAGAAAGAACTGATTAAGGCATGGATCGCGCAGGGGGCCGAATATCAAATTCATTGGTCCTTTTTGCCCGTCAAGAAACCGGAACTTCCCCAGGTCCGAAATACCACCTGGATTCGGAATCCCTTGGATCGATTCACTCTCGCCGAACTCGAACGTCAAGGGCTTGAACCCTCGCCGGAAGCTGAGCTTCGAGCCTTGGTACGTCGCGTTTGTTACGACCTCACCGGACTGCCTCCGACACCGGAAGAAACGGAACGAGTCCTCGCAGATCCGTCTCCGGAACGATACGAGAACTACGTCGAAGAATTACTGAAGCGTCCGGAGTGGGGAGAACATCGAGGCAGATACTGGCTGGACTATGCCCGGTATGCGGACACTCACGGCATCCATTTCGACAACTACCGCGAGATGTGGTCGTATCGTGAATGGGTCATCAACGCATTCAATCGCAACATGCCATTCGATCAATTTACGATCGAGCAACTTGCGGGCGACCTTCTGCC
Organism: Planctomycetaceae bacterium; assembly: GCA_027487485.1. Lineage (GTDB taxonomy): Bacteria > Planctomycetota > Planctomycetia > Pirellulales > Pirellulaceae > JBKCUI01. The sequence goes on from JAIYDN010000112.1 coordinate 40,754, forward strand.
TAATCCGGACTTGGACCAACGTATCGCCACCGGATTCAACCGTTGCAACATCACCACGAACGAGGGTGGTGCAATCTCCGAAGAGTACAACGTGCTGTACACACGCGACCGAGTCGAAACGACGGGGCAAGTTTGGCTAGGTCTTACCGTTGGTTGCGCAGTCTGTCACGATCATAAATTCGATCCGATCAGCCAACAAGAGTTCTATCAGCTAGCAGCCTTCTTCAATAACACGACCCAGGCGGCCATGGATGGAAACATTAAGGACACGCCACCGATTGTTTCGGTTCCTCTTCAACAAGATCGAGCTCGCTTTGTCGAACTGGACACGCTGATCGCGCAAGCGACGCAAGCCGTTGCGGCTCGTCGGGAAGCGGCGAAGCCTGCGTTCGCGGATATGCTGGCCAAGCGTGAAGAACTGGATCGGCTGCTTTGGCAAAAAGTTCCTGCGGCTGAATCCCTGGATACTCACATTCCCCTCTCGTCGAACGATGTGAAGAATGTTTCATTGATCCATCAAGGCCAATGGCGGCAAATGCCTAACGCAAAGGATGCAACCCTGGCCGCTGGTCATATTTCGGACATGGCTTGGCAAGTCAACGACGTCTTTCCTGAGTTTCCAATCGCTGACCTTGAAAGAACGGATGCGTTCACGGTTGCGCTGTGGGTCAAGCCAGGCAACGACAGTCAATCTGGCTCCTTAATCGCTCGCATGAATGAAGGGGACGCGCACCGTGGCTGGGACATTTGGACCGAAGGTGGCGCGATCGGAATGCATTTGATTCACAAATGGCCAGAGAACGCGGCGAAAGCCGTTTCGCAAACCAAGCTGACATCGTCGCGATGGCAGCACGTGGTCATTACATATGATGGATCCTCCAAGGCCGAAGGAATCAAAATTTGGATCGATGGAAAAGAGTCCGCTGCAACGATTACTTCGAACGCCTTAACCGAAACGATTAAAACCTCGGTCCCATTCACTATCGGCCGACGCTCGACCGGCGCTCCATCGCAAGGGGCTCTGATTCAAGATGTACGACTTTACAAAAAGGTCTTGGCCGTCGAAGAATTGAAGGAACTGGGATCGACGCCGCGTCTGCAGTACCTTCTTGCCAAAACGACTCGGTCCGCAGACGAACAGGAATCTCTCTTTTCTTGGTTTCTTGGTTCTAAGGACGAGGAACACAAAAATCTAGTGGCTGCCCTGAATGGACTAACCACGGAGAAAAGCCAAATCACCCAGCGTGGCACCGTGGCTCACATCATGAATGAAGCTCCAACGCCAGCCAAAGCCTATGTGCTGATGCGAGGGGACTACGATAAACGCTCTACCGAAGTCGAACCAAGCACTCCCAAAGTACTGCCACCCATGTCTGCCGATATGCCTCGGAACCGGCTCGGTTTTGCGAAATGGTTGTTGCTTCCTGAGAACCCTCTAACCAGCCGAGTGACAGCCAATCGCTTTTGGCAAGAAGTTTTTGGCAATGGGCTAGTGGGCTCTACAGGTGACTTTGGAGCAACAGGTCAAATGCCAACCCACCCGGATCTTCTCGATCACTTGGCAATCAGTTTGCGTGAAGATGGTTGGAACGTCAAAAATTTCTTCCGGACCTTGGTCACTAGCGCCACGTACCGACAATCCTCCAGTGTCTCACCCGAGAAACTTGCAACGGACCCGTCGAACAAATGGTTGGCTCGGGGGGCCCGTTTCCGAATGGATGCCGAGATGATTCGCGATACCGCTTTGGCGACAAGTTCCCTGCTAGTCAATAAGATCGGTGGCCCTAGCGTGCGGCCTTATATGCCCGCCGGTGTTTGGGAAGCCGTTGCAATGCCAGGAAGCAACACGCGTGACTATATGGCGGATCAAGGCGAAGGTCTCTATCGCCGCAGCATGTATACCTTTCTCAAGCGATCAGCACCGCCACCGAATATGGACGTGTTCAACGCAACGGCGAGAGAAACTTGTACGGTCAAACGCGAAAGAACGAATACGCCACTTCAGGCTTTGGTCACGCTCAATGATGTTCAGTTTATCGAAGCAGCCCGCGCGTTGGCCGACAAAATCTTGTCGGATGCTTCCATACCTGCCGACTCGAATTCACGAATCCAGGCAATCGCCAATCGTCTTGTGGCCAGACCATTCCGAGCCGAGGAATTAGGGGTCGTGAATGCAAGTCTGAGCGACTTGCAACAGTTCTACACACAGACTCCTGACCAAGCTCAACAGTTGATCGCGATTGGCCATTCCAAACCCAACGCGAACCTCAACGTTTCCGAACTTGCTGCGTGGACCATGTTGGTCAACCAACTTATGAATTTAGACGAAGTGCTCACCAAATAATTCTCGATCGAGTTCAAGTCCTATGCAACCAAACAACATTCATCCGCTTCTCGAACAATACGTGCGAAGCGAAACGCGTCGACAATTTTTTCGCCAAGGCGGAAACGCCCTGGGGGCCGCTGCACTTGCCGCTTTAGGGATGCCTCTTGCAGCTTATGGCGCAGAGAACTCTGACGCGGCAGGCGCCAATAGCGCTGCCGCTAACGGCTTAGGGACTCTTCCTCATTTTCCTGCCAAAGCAAAGCGAGTCATCTATTTGCACATGGTCGGTGGCCCCTCGCAGATGGATTTGTTCGATTACAAGCCCCAAATGAATGATTGGTACGATAAGGATCTGCCGGAATCGATCCGCAACGGTCAGCGTTTAACGACCATGACCAGCGGCCAATCCCGTTTCCCCATCGCGCCATCCAAGTACAAGTTTGCTCAGTACGGCAAGAATGGCATGTGGATCTCCGAATTGCTGCCAGAGACCGCGAAAGTCGTCGACGATCTGTGCTTTATTCGCTCGATGCATACCGAGGCCATCAATCATGAGCCCGCAATTACTCTGATGCAAACCGGCAACATGGTGACGGGCCGCCCTTGCATCGGTTCGTGGATGTCTTACGGCCTTGGCTCGATGAATAGCAATCTGCCCACCTTCGTCGTGCTAGTGGCGCAGCCTACCAACACAGAACAGATCCAGGCGATTTCCGCTCGACTTTGGTCTTCGGGGTGTTTGCCTGGCGAACATGCAGGGGTCAGCTTCCGATCTGCAGGCGACCCGATTCTTTATATCAACAACCCATCGGGAGTCCCGTCTGAAGTCCGTCGCAAAACGCTCGATGGCTTGAAGTCGCTCAACGAGATGAACTTTAAAGCGGTCGGCGACCCTGAAATTCATACTCGCATTCAGCAATATGAACTGGCGTTTCGTATGCAGTCGAGCGTGCCCGAATTAACAAGCATTGCCAGCGAACCAGAAAGCACGTTCGAACTGTACGGAGATCAAGCGAAAAAGCCTGGTACCTTTGCAAACTCGGTTCTTTTAGCAAGGCGAATGATCGAACGCGATGTTCGTTTCGTGCAGGTCTACCTGAATAATTGGGATCACCACGGCAACGTCGCCCAGCGGCTTCCTTCGCAATGCAAGGACATCGATCGAGCGACCTACGGATTGATCACCGATCTCAAGGCCCGCGGACTCTTGGATTCTACCTTGATCGTATGGGGCGGGGAATTTGGTCGCACAATCTACTCGCAAGGTGGGCTATCTAAAGACAACTATGGGCGTGACCATCACCCACGTTGCTTTACCATGTGGATGGCTGGGGGTGGAATCAAGGGGGGCGAGGTGTACGGTGAAACCGACGACTTCTCCTACAATATTGTCAAAGACCCTGTGCATATTCGAGACTTTCATGCGACAATCCTGCATCTGCTGGGGATTGACCACCAACGCTTCTCTTTCCGTAATCAAGGCTTGGATCTAAAGCTAACGGGTGTCGAGCCAGCCCGGGTCATTCACGAACTGCTTGCCTAAGCCAGCTTTTCACCGCCTTGCCTTGGAAGACTGCTTTATGAACGTTCCCTCAAGTGGCAAAGCGCCCGACGCATCCGCGAACTCCTTTGTTGAGTCGTTGGCTTTGATTGGCAAACGCTCTGCCAGCGTCAAAAGCCTTAGCGGATTCAAGAAAGGGCACTCAATTCCTGATCGTGCGAACACATCTTCGCAGATCTTTATTGCCAAGCTGGCAGAAGAGGAACTCAGTGCGGATCTCAACGATGTCTTTAAGCGGATGAGAGCGGAATTTCAGTTCAAGCGAACTCAAATGACCGTGTTCGACTCAAAAGACGGAACAGGCTCCATCGCGACCCCATGGTTCAGTTACTCGATCAGCATCGAACACGATCCGTCCGATCCCGCTTCCGCGGTTTGGCGAAGAGCCGTTGAGAAGATCAGTAATTCCGATGCCGTCTTTTCCGAAGCCTTTTCCGAGGTCTTCCCAAACGTATTTGATACTCTTGAATTGCGTACCTTCACCAAAGTCGATATCGAATCGCTGGTGGATTCTCTCGAAGAACTTGACGACGACCGATTAGAGCTTGAGTACGACCACGGCTTGACCGAGTGCCATGTGACGATTGAAGGCGTTCCCGGCGAGATTCATATCGACGCCAGAACACTTCGGATGGTGCACTCGATCCCGCGGCTCCCCAGCTACATGCTTCGATCCTTCCTGGCAATCCAAAGCGCTTTGTTGGGCACGAGTGGCGTCAGCATGGTTCCAATCGATGCATTGTAAGACGAGCAACGGGCGGGCATTAGCCCTGTGGCATCTACTTTGTTATTCCTGGATCAGTAATATCGAATTTCGAATAAGGAATGTCGAAATCCGAAGGAACCAACACGCTATTTCGTCATTCGACATTCCTTATTCGGTGTTCGACTTTCAAAACAGCTTGAAACCTAGCCAGCAGTCTGCTGGTCTGGATACTTGACTCTTCCGTGATAGATGGCTGTCAAGCTTTTGATAAGCGATCGCTTGATGGTATCGAGTTCCTGCAGAGTCAATCCGCATTCGTCGAATTGACCATCGAGCAGTTTCTTCATGGCGATTTGGTCGACCAGGTTTTGCAATCGCGATGCGGTAGGTTCCACTAACGCACGAGATGCACTTTCAACCGCATCGGCAATCATGAGAACAGCGGCTTCACGCGTTTGCGGTTTTGGTCCCGGGTAACGAAACGTAGACTCGGAGATCTCTTCTCCGTGCGGATCTTGTTCGCTCTTCTTGGCAGCCAATCGATAAAAGTACTCGACAAGAGTTGTTCCGTGATGCTGTTCGATAAAGTCGATCACCGGTTTGGGAAGACGATGTTGACGGGCCAAGTCAGACCCATCTTTAACGTGCGCGATAATGACCAGCGTGCTCATGGCTGGCTGCAGGGTGTCGTGCCGATTGCTCCCTGGTGCTTGATTTTCCACGAAGTAATTGGGCTTAAACATCTTTCCGATGTCGTGGAAACAAGCTCCGACCCGCACAAGCAGACCATGCGCACCAATGCTGTCCGCAGCCGATTCTGCCAATGCAGCAACCGAAATGCTGTGGTTGTAGGTGCCTGGGGCACGTTGGGCTAATTGCCGCAAAAGAGGATGGCTCATGTCGCTAAGCTCAAGCAGGCTAAGATCCGTTTGGACCCCAAATAACTTTTCGGCGAAGGGCAATAAACCGGTCATCAGCGGACCGCAAAGCAAAATGCAGATCGCTTGCCATGCAGCTTCCCGAGCAAGCTGCACAGGAAAAAGAGAAAATTGAGTTCCCTGCAAGCTCCCCACTGCAGGGCCATCGGTTACAACACCTCCCGCTTGCCCAGTCATGACCCCCAACCCAATAAACGTCATGAAAACGATCGCTGCAACTCCTGCCCCAACGTAGATCAAACGCGTCCTGGTGCGGATGCGACCGCAAAGTAAGGTCGAACCTGCCGCAGCGCTCGCAAGTACGATGAATTCCGACAAGTCAACTCGAGTACTAAATGCAACTACCAGAGACAATGCTGCCATCAACATGAGGGAGGTAGGCCGGCCGAAAGCGATGGTTGCAATAATGGCTGTCAGCGTGACTGGAATCACCTCCGCGCGAAAAGGGTCGCTGGATGCCAAGACCGCAAAGATAATGCACAACACGCACAAGGTCAGCATGCGAAGCAACTGAAGCGAATTCGTTATCAGCGAACGATCGAGAGATTGATAGATAAAAAAGCCGCACAACATGTACAAGGCCACGATCAGACCTGCGAAGGCTGCGGTTCTTTGAACGCGTTCTTGGATGCTCAGCTGACTCGTGTATGCAGCGTGTTCGGCTCGTAGTAAATCCAATTCCTTCTGGTCCAGTGTCTTTCCGATGGGCACGAGGGCTCCAAAGGTCGGGTCGTAAGAGATCGTCGCATCTTTGACGCTCGCGATCGCATCGATACGAGCCTGATTGCTAAGGTCTTCTCGCAGGGTCAACGTCACTGGCAATTGGCTAGCCATGTAGCTGTGGATCATGCGAGCTAACAAGATTGCATTCGCATTTCCAAACTGGTTCCTGAACTCTCGTTCCAAGGAACTTCGGAGGGTCACAGCGACCTCGGCAACTCGAATCCGCTGAACGTCCGCTTCGATTTTCTTGGTCTCGTCGCCAATCTTGAAGACGCGTATGTAGCGTTGGTTCCCTTTCTCAATATCATGGCTCAATGACCGCAGCAACCCAATTTCTTCGATGGGATCAAGCACCTCTCGCATTGCGGCATCAAATTTGGAGATGTCTGCATCCGTTGCAAGTGTTGCGTGGATGGCTTCTAACGCTCGCTCATGACTCAGCGGCGTCTCATCGAAGTCCAGAACGGTTGCTCCCAATTGGTCTAAGCTGTGGGAATGTTTGGCCGTTAGTTCCGTTGCGTTCGTGGCTTCTCGAACCGCGAACAAAGCGTCCTTCACAGCATCTCGAAGCTGCACGATCGGCTCTTTGTTGTTTTCGTAGATGCACAAAACCTCGCGCCCCGCTTGAATGCGAAGAGCGTACGTCTTTTCTTGATCGACGACCTTGAATGCAACTCGCGGAAGAATAGCTCGCTGCGGAATAAAACCTTTTCGATACGCGAACGGTGGCTCCCACCCACGAACGAAGATAACCAGGACGATGGCAGCCAAAATTGCCATCCCCAAGCGCATCAAAGCCTCTACCGAAGTAAATCGTTCGATGACACGTCGCCAGGGATACCCTTCCACCCGTAAGTTGGCGGCGCGTTCGCTACGAGTTTTTGCGTTCGAAGTCGAGGACATAAAGGTTCTTAGGGGGTCCCATGATCGCCGGTCGAACCATTTCGACCGGTACTTGGTGTCTTGTCACTTGCAAGACTACTGCTTGGGCCATCGTAGGCCGCCACAATTTTTCTCACGAGAGGATGTCGCACGATGTCATTTTCGTTCAATCGAATAAAAGAGATACCGGGGATACCATTGAGTCTCTGAACTGCATCGCGAAGCCCGCTGGTCACTCCGGGGGGCAAGTCCACTTGAGTGATGTCGCCTGACACAACGATTTTGGACCCTTCACCCATCCGAGTCAAAAACATCTTCATTTGAGCCACGGTCGCGTTCTGAGCTTCATCCAATATAACAAAAGCTTGATTCAGTGTGCGGCCACGCATGTAGGCCAGCGGGATAACTTCAATCACATCCTGTTCCCGCAAGAACTTGACCTGATCAAAATCAACCATTTCGTTGATGGCATCCAACAAGGGACGAAGGTAGGGGTTTAGTTTTTCCTGCAGATCGCCTGGCAAATAACCAAGACTTTCACCCGCCTCGACCGCAGGCCGAACCAAAACAATCTTCCGAATCGACTTTGTTTTCAGAGCTTCAACGGCAGTCGCGACCGCTAAATATGTTTTTCCGCAACCTGCCGGCCCGATACAAAACGTCATGTCGTGCTGACGAATCGCATCGACATACGCTGCTTGCCCTTCGGTTCTTGGCCGAATCCTGCGTCCTGCGTTTCCGATAGCCAGCTCGCTCTTTTCATGAGCCATAGCGGCTCGAGGGCCTGTTGCATGGGCTAATGCGTCACCCACTTCCTCAGGACCAATTTTGCCCTGACGTACCACTTTGTCCTTGAGCCGTTCCAGAATCTCTGTCGCCAAACGGACCGAGTCCGCAGGACCGGAAATGCGAATTTGACCACTTCGATGCGTGATCGCGACGCCCAACTGGTTCCGGACCAAACGCAAATTGTTGTCTTGAGGCCCAAACAGTTGCAACGCAAGCTGAGGGTCCGAGAGAGTCAATGTCGATTCAGACATATGGCAATGAGCCCGTTCCTATTCTTTCGATCCGATGAGCACAGGTGTATTCAACAAGAGTATGCCACGGGAATTTAGGTGAGTTTGGCGATTACGCCAAGATAGCCGATAATTGCGGTCGGGAGCAAGGAATCTGTTACGTCCCAAACTCCTCCCAGCCCCGGCAGCAGTCCGCCACTATCCTTCGCCCCCACAGTCCGCTTCACCATCGATTCCAGCAAATCACCTACAAGCCCTACCATCGTCAGAAGACAGCCCAAAAGGGCAGGCCCCCAGATGTAGGTTCCTGGCTGACCACCAAGGCTCGGCAAGATCCATCGAAGGAATAAATAAGCAACAGCAACGCTCATCAAAAGCCCCCCGATGAGACCTTCGACGGTTTTGCCGGGACTGATAGACGGCACAAGCTTGCGTCGACCAAACGCCTTCCCCGCGAAGTAAGCACCGGTGTCTGCGAACTTCGTGATCGCAAGCATCGCAATCAAGTTCAGCATTCCGTGTACCGAATCGCCAGTCATGCGGACCAGCCACCAAATGCTCATGCAGCCCACCACGTAAACCAGCACAAAACTAGACAGGAACCACGCTAACGAGGTTCGCTCTAGTTCCGATTTGGCCTCCTCCGTTGGAATACGAGCAAGATGAACCAACGCATGAACACCAACACTACCAACCCCAGCGAACAACCCGAGCAGCACCCAGCCGGGCCGTCCGACAGGACAATCCGTTGGATAAGGTGCGCCCAGAGCTAAACTATACCAAAGCGGGAATATACAAACCGTGCAAGCAAGCAGGCAATGAACAAGAAGCTGCCCCGAACTAACCGGCCATTTCCGAGCCAGCAATTGGCTCGCTTCCCAACTGGTCGCAAGCGTAAAAAAATAATAGAGCGGGATCATCCAAATACCGGCTTGGCCTCGAATAGGCATCCAAAGATCCAAACCGATTAGCCCAAGCGCGACTCCGATCAAAACAAAAGCGGACAAGAGTCGTCGATAGAGCACAGCGATTCCTCTAGACGTTGAACAAAAAGTGGCAAATGTCGCCATCTTGCATGACGTAGGTCTTGCCTTCGGTTCGGAGCTTGCCAGCCTGGCGAATCTCCTTTTCCGTTCCAAATTTCTCAAGGTCCTCGAGCGAAAAGACTTCGCATCGAATGAAACCGCGTTCGAAATCGCTGTGAATGACCCCAGCACCTTGCGGAGCTGTCGCACCCACAGGAACCGTCCAAGCCCGCACTTCCTTCTCGCCGGCGGTAAAATAGCTTTGCAGGCCGAGCGTTTGATAGGCCTTTCGAGCCACTGCTTGCAATGCGGGTTCTTGCAAACCAACCGACGCCAGCATCTCACTTCGATCCGGTTCATCCAATTCCGCGATCTCAGCTTCAAGCTTGGCACACACAGGTACAACCTGGGCTCCAACTTGTTCTGCGAAAGCACGAATTCGCGTCACCATTTCTCCCTTACCTTGCAAGTCGTCTTCATCCACATTGGCAATGTAGAGAATCGGCTTGGCCGTCATCAAGCCATAGCTTGAAATGGCCTTGGCAATCGTTTCTTCCAACTTCAGCTTCCGCAATGGCAGTTCTTTGTTCAACTGTTCCATACATAATTGGATGCCAGTCACCCGAAGCTTAGCTTCCTTGTCGCCACCTTTGGCGGCCCGTTCTGCTTTGGGTAAGGCGTTTTCCAATGTTTGAATGTCTGCGAACATCAGCTCCATTTCAATGGTTTCAATGTCCGCAAGAGGATCTACCTTTCCGCCGACGTGAGTCACGTCGGGGTCGCTAAAGCAACGAACCACCTGAAGGATCGCGTCCACTTCCCGAATGTGGCTGAGGAACTTATTCCCTAGCCCTTGACCTTCGCTGGCCCCTTTGACGATTCCGGCGATGTCGACAAGCTTCAACATGGCCGGGATGACCTTTTGCGGTCCAACCAGCTTGGCAATTCGGTCCAACCGATCGTCAGGAACGCTAATGATCCCTTCGTTTGGGTCGATGGTGCAGAACGGATAATTGGCGGCTTGTGCAGCCCCCGAACCGGTCAACGCATTAAACAGAGTACTTTTGCCCACATTGGGTAGGCCAACAATTCCAGCTTCCATATTACGACTAGTTGTCCTAGCTTTCGTGACGCATGAGTGGGAACAAGACAACATCGCGAATGCTTCGCGAGTTCGTCAACAACATTATCAGTCGATCGATACCGATGCCTAAGCCACCCGCAGGAGGCATGCCGTAACGCAACGCGCGAACGAAATCGGTATCCATTTTGGCCATCGAGTCTTCTTCTGCCATGCCATCCAATTGCGTCTTGAAGAGCTCTTCCTGAAGGATGGGATCATTCAATTCTGTGTACGAATTGGCTAGTTCCATTCCATGGATAAACAACTCGAAACGTTCCGCAATGTCTGGGTTGCCGGCTTTTCGTTTGGTAAGCGGGCAAATGCTGGCAGGGTAATCGGTGACGAAGATAGGTCCGATCAACGAATCCTCTACCTTTTCCTCGAACACTTCGCTCTTGATCACATCGGGATGCTTGCCATTGGTATCCAAGCCCAACTTGCGAGCCAACTGAGCAATCCCTTCGGCGTCTGTTACCTTCAGGCCAGTGTGTTCTTCGAACAGATCGCTGTAGGTTCGGCGTTGGAATGGCGGGGTGAAGTCGATGTCCAAATCGCCCCATTTGAGCTGATACCCTTGGCCGGTAGCTTCGATCGCTTCCACAATGATTTGCTGGGTCAAATCCATCATGGTCTCGTAGTTGGCGTAAGCCCAATACAATTCGATCATCGTAAACTCGGGATTGTGCTTGGGGCTAATCCCTTCGTTGCGATACACGCGCCCCATTTCATAGACGCGTTCGATGCCCCCCACCAACAATCGCTTTAGGTGCAGTTCCAGGGCGATTCGCAAAAACAACTTCATATCCAACGCATTGTGATGCGTCGTAAAAGGTCGAGCAGCTGCCCCGCCCGCAATCGTGTGCAAGGTAGGCCCTTCGACCTCCACGAATTGATGCTTGGCCAAGGTCGCGCGAATCGAATGAATGATCTTGGTTCGGTTCAAAAATGTCTGGAGCGAACTGACGTTGTAAGTCAAATCGACATACCGCATGCGCTGCCGAAGTTCCGCATCTTGCAATCCAGCATGCTTCTCCGGTGGTGGCTCCAAGGTCTTGGTCATAAAGTGAAGCTTGGTCGCAAACACGGTCAGTTCCCCTGTGTTGGTGCGTCCCAAACGTCCATCGATACCGACCAAGTCACCGAAGTCCAAAAGCTTCGCCAAATCAAAGTCGGCGTCGGAAACCTGTCCCTTTGCTAATAGGATTTGGATGTCACCGGTCCAGTCGCGGATATTCAAGAAGTACAGCTTGCCAGCCGTGCGAAGCAGCATGATTCTGCCAGCCACTCGAACCACAGGCCCAATTTCCTCGCCCGCTCCTTGGCTTGCCTTCCATGCCTTGTAGTCGATTGGCTCCGCCGCCCCATCAAAGTCGGGCAACTCAATCTCACTTCCGTCTTCTTTACGGAACTTCACTTGAGCGGCCATCTCCCGCACCGGCTTGACGAAAGTCCGGTCGTCGAATCGTGCACCCCAAGGATCCAGTCCGAGCGCCTCGATTTTCTTGAGCTTTTCAAGCCTTGCTGCCTGATGGACTCCTAAACCGGTGTTGTCTTGATCGAGAGAATCGGCCATGTTGGAAGAATTGTTGAGTTGGTGTTTTTCGAGTGAACAAAATGAGGCGGGCTTGAACTTTACGGGTCGCTGTCCGCCATCGAGTGCAGATTGTAGGAAAAAGTGATGGAAAACCAAGCAGTCAAACCACCAATGGTACTAATTGTTGAAAGCGATCCGCTTTTGTTGACCGGCTTATCCGCCATTTTAGATCAAAAAGGCTACCGCTGCTTCTTGGCCAGGGATGTTGCCGTCGGGAAAAAAGCTACCCAGGCCATGGCATTTGATCTGATTGTTTTATCGTTTGCGAGCGACGCATTGCAGGCTGCCAAAGATGCTTGCGAGCTACGCGGAGAAATCGAATCTCGCGATCTACCTGTCCTGTTTCTTGCGGATGCGTTCGAACCCGCCTGGATCGAACCTCTGAATTTGGCCGGCGGAGTTTACTGTTTACCCAAGCCTTTTGACCCCGAGATATTCTTGGATTTGGTCGAAAAGGCTCTGTGCTTGCCTCATTTGGCCTTCGCGAAAATCGCCCCGCCCAAAGTGCACTTTGCAAAAGATTGGGTAAAACTAAGCTAGCGAGGATTGATGCCGGCGTTCGAGTTGAGCCGCAGACGCTAGCCGCTTGAGCCGCGGGCGCTAGCCGCGATACATGTTTTTTCAGGTAACCATCTCGCGGCTAGCGTTAATCACTAGTTTCGCACCTACAGTGGACCGCAGAGCTTTCGATCGATAAAATCGCCCCCCAACTCGAATGCATTCACAGCCCACACGAAAGAATTCACTTTGAAGATACTTCTCAACGAGAGTCAAATTGGTCAGGGAATCGATCGGCTTGCGAAACAACTAAAAGCGGAATACTCAGACCGACCTTTGACAATCGTGGCAATCATGACGGGCAGCCTTGTCATGCTTGCCGACTTGATTCGACGCCTGGAAATGCCGGTTCGAATCAGTCTGATCCAAGCCAGCTCCTACCGTGGGGGGATGAAATCGGGCGATCTCACGGTTCAAGACCACATGATGCTGGACATCCGTGGCCGCGAGGTGCTTCTCATCGACGATATCTTTGACACAGGGAAAACTCTGGTTCATGTGACTCAGTTGCTAGAACAGTTAGGCCCTGCATCGGTCAAAACCGCTGTCTTTCTCAACAAACTGGGGCAAAGCGTGGTCTCCGCAAAGCCTGACTATGTTGTCTTCGAAATACCGAACGAGTTCGTCGTTGGGTACGGTCTCGATTATTCGGATCTCTATCGGAATCTACCTTTTGTTGGGGTACTCGAGGAATCAGATCTACAAAAACATGCCAATATCGAGCATTGATCCGTAACAAATGCATCAGCCAATGCGGCGGCCTAGAGTCCTTTTTGTAACGCGACGGTTCTGGCCGTTTATCGACGACGCTTGCCTTCGTTTGCTTTACCAAACGGAGGTCATGAAACGATCCGAGATGGATGTTACCGTGTTGACGGCTCGTTGGCATTCAAGCTGGCCCGAATTTTGTCTATGCCGCGAGGTTCCCGTCTTTCGCTTGCTTCCAGGCCCAAACAACAATTGGAACGAAAATCACTTCCAAAAAAACTGCTTGGCTTGGATCACGAAACATCTAGCCAATTTTGATTGCATCTATGTCGATCGTTCCGATTCCTTGCTCAGCTCTATCGCCAGCAAAGCCGCCAAATGGAACATCCCGGTCATTGCTCGGTTTGCTCCGGATGACACCGGTTTCGGACTCTGCAACGGCCTAAAGATCAATCAGCATGCGATGGCAGAACATTGCCGTCGTAGCTCCTATGTCGTGTGCTCCAGCCCACGAGCCCATCGATTGCTGATTTCGCAAGGTATCTGTGAACCCAAAATCGTACGCATTTCCGACTGTGATTGGGATCGTGCGAGCGGAATCAGCAGAGCTACCACCGAACAAAAAACGGCTGCCAGTAGGGCATTGTTCGAAATGAGCAGCGATTTCGTTACCCCAGCACGCACCGCTGTGGTCGTCCATCTTGGGATCTCAGAGGCCAAGCGCCTCCGAGCCGTCATCAAGTCCGTTTGCGATCTTCTGGACGCAGGTGGCTTGGTGCGAATGTGGATCATCGGCTACGGACTGCCTCCCAACTTGCTTCACGATTTAATCAAGTCGCGAGGCTGGCATCGTGAGATCCTGCTGTTTGATGGTTTTGACGACCTGCAGGAATTGGTCCAGGTTGCAGACTTGGCAATCGTCTCCAATCCCGAAGAAACGTTACAATACTCGCTTCCCTTGATTGCTCAGGCAAGTCTCCCCGCGATCATTTCGGATTGTTCGGAAGCTCGTGCTTGGCTTCCAAGCTCCCATCACTCTCAACTCTATTCCAGCGACCCCATGTTTGACGAGAAGCTCAACGACTGGTTAAGCCATCGAGCTACCTGGCAAGATCAAGCCGCTACTTTACGACAGAGCCTTCGACGAATCGGATCGGCGGAAGAATCCGCGCAAAAGTGGCTCTCCCTGTTCCGCGAATCCTGCATCGACCCAACTCCATGAAGACTCGTGTCTGTCTGATTATCCCTACTCTGGATCAAGGTGGCGCCGAGAAGCAGCTGTGCTTACTCGCTCAAGGCTTGGCCCAACACCACCCTAACATCGAACCCATCGTTATTGTTTTGACTCGGACGGGACCGCGCGAATCGGAACTGATCGCTTCCGGCATTGCGGTGCATCACGTTCATAAGCGATTCAAATTAGATCCCTTCGCTTGGCTCAGGCTGAAAGCACTTCTGACTCAACTTAAGCCTGATGTCGTACATACATGGTTGTTTGCCGCCAATGCCTATGGACGTACCGCAGCGATCGCAGCCAAAGTGCCCGTCATCTTGGGCTCGGAACGTTCGGTCGATCCCTGGAAAGGCAGTGTTCAGCTCTGGATCGATCGTGCTCTCGCCGGTCGAACCAACGGCCTCACCGCCAACAGCCAAGGCACCATCGATTTTTATTCCAAACATGGTATCGCCTCCAGCCATTTTACCCTTATCCCCAACGGCATTGAACCGTCGGCTGCGCCCAGCATCTCCAAGGAAGAAGCCTTTGAACGAATGGGAGTCTCGCCCAACCAACGAGTGATCTTGTCGGTCGGACGCCTCTGGCATCAAAAAGGCTACAAAGAACTGATCTGGACCGCCGAACTTGTGCGTATCGCACGCGGTGACACTTGCTACGTGATCATTGGTGAAGGCCCGGAACGGCAGCGACTGGAGCAATACCGCGATAATGTCCAAGGTGGCGCAAGCGTCAAGCTGCTTGGCGAAAGAACCGATGTTGCCTCGTTGATGCCCCACTGCGATGTTTTGTGGAACGGCAGCCTCTACGAAGGGCAATCGAATGTCATTCTGGAAGCGATGCAAATGGGCCTGCCCGTCGTTGCATCCGACATACCTGGCAACGCAGAACTGATCCAGCAAGACAAAACGGGAATGCTGTATCCCGTCGGACAATCCGAACCGCTCGCGAGACTTACCAACCGAATCTTCAATGATCCTGCCCTTCGAGATTCGCTTGTTGAAAACGCAAAGCACCGCATAGAATCTAACCATTCCGTCAAGGAAATGGTCCAGCGCCATGCGACTCTCTACCTCGAAAAATCCTCACGGTCATGATCCAATCCACCCATTACGAGCTCCGAATCGGAGACCGAGTTCTCGCGTTGAAGCTTCCGTCGCACGCGATCGAGCTGCGTCCCAACACAATCGCCACCGATCGAACCATGCAAGATTGGATCGAATCTTGCCTGAATGAACCCCTAGAGTTTCCGCCGCTGCCTCTCGCGATTTTGGATGATGACCGAATCGCTATCGCCGTTGAAGATGGCGTGCCCGAAGCCAACGCGATTGTCTGCGCTCTGGTGCGTTATTTGGTTCAACACGGGACACAGCAAACACTGATTACGGTTGTCTTGGGTTCAGACAATCAAGACTGGCGCGACCGATTGCTTGGCGAACTTGCTAACGATGACCTCAACGAGGTGCGAATTGTCAAACACGACCCCACCAACCAAGAATCGCATGGCTACGTAGGGGCAAGCCAATCCGCAGACCCTATTTACATCCAACGCGATTTGTTTGAAGCGGAAGTGGTCCTGCCGATCTATTGCATTCGCACCCCAGAATCGCCCAGCGCTAGCGACAAGTACGGAATGTCCCCAAGCTTTGCAAATGCCGACACACAGCATCGCTGGAATTTAGCTTGGCTTGAAGACAACATTCAACACCTGCATCTTCAGGAAAAACTGAGCCATGAAGCTGGATGGTTGATGGGGGTACAATTCGCAATCGCGGTAGTTCCTTCAAGCGATGGCCGCGTCTCTGCAATACTTGGCGGGAACGCAGATCATGTCTTCCGTCAAGCAAGCGAACTGGTCCGAATCGAAAGCAAACCTCTCAACGGCAACCATTCTTTGGTCCTGGCGTTCGTCGAAGGGGACCGATCTCAACAATCTTGGATGAATATCGCTAGAGCCGCAGCCCACGCAGACATGCAATTGGATTCTCAAGGAAGCGTCGTCATCTGCTCCGACATCGACCACCTTTCCATCGGTATGCAACAGCTTGCAACCGACGAACAAGATGAACACCTCCAACGAAGATTGCTGAAGAGCGATTTGGAGGATGCGTTTGCGGCTGCTGTTATCAGCTCCATCCAAGGCCGCCGCAGTGTTTATTTGATGTCCAAAATCCCTGCTTCCCAAATTGAAAGCCTGGGTCTTGCTTTCATTGAAACCGCGGAGGATATCGAACGGCTTTGCGCTTCGGCCGACGGCGTTTGCGCCATGCGATCCGCCCAATTCTAAAGTCCGCCTTCAAGTTCACATCACGATGATGGGACGCAAAGGAATGCACAAAAACGGAATCGCCAACGACAGTGCACCAATGATTATTCGTGCCGTCCCGAGCGGAACGTCATCGTCTCGGCTGGGGGGATGCGTTATTCCCATCAATGGGATCAACAACAACATGATGATGAACTCCGGCTGTCCGTAGGTGTAGCTCGTGTAAATCACGTAGCCAATGCATGCCAGATATGCAAACCAAGCCAAGGGTCTGGAGCCACGTCCCAGCAATCCGAATATCACGTGTCCGCCGTCGAGTTGACTTATCGGAACCATATTCAGACCCGTCACCAAAAAACCGACCCAAGCAGCCATCAACAACGGATTCATAGATTCGTTGCTGATGCTGTTGCTCTTGAGCATCGTTCCACCTGCGATGTCCACCTCTTCCCCTGCCGGATCGGTTAACGGCAACGCTGCAGATAACCACTGAATCACCAAAGGTTGACCAAACTGAATGGATTTTCCTCGAGTTTCGGGGGGCTCACCATACATGAGCCCAAGGGCTGCGATGGGAATGGCAAAGACAAGTCCCGCCAATGGCCCCGCGAGTCCAATATCAAAGATCTGTTTTCTATCCGCTTTGAGTCCATCCATCAGAATAACAGCACCACACGTGCCGGCTGGACTGATTGGGAACGGAATGAAAATCGGTAGACTCGACTGGATACGATACCAACGCGTCACAAAGTAATGCCCCAGTTCGTGCGCTCCTAAAATGATCGTCAACGAAACGGAAAACAAAAGTCCGGGAAACCAATTCGCTAACACATGCCGACGGACTTCGAATAGAGAGCCGCGTTGCTGCGCCTCCTCCATCAAATAAACAGGTGACCAAGCCGTAATTCCCGCCCACGTCATCGACAGAAGAGTTGCAAACAACAACAGCGTTGGGACCAACCATTTCGGCCTTGTCGGCTTACGTATCGGAATCGTTGGTTGCGCAGCATCCTCTTGATGGACGCGATCAAGATTCAAGCCGAAAACTGCGAGCGTCCGTTCGGCTCCGTCTGCAAGTTTACCCTGATTGCTCATAGAAATCGTGTGCGTCTTCAAGTCGAAGGAATGGTTTTCACTGAGCCGCAAGCGCTAGCTGCGACGAATCAATGTTGCGATGCATAACGCGGCTAGCGCCTGCGGCTCAGTGGGAATAGCGCGGCTATCGCCTGCGGCTCAAATGGTTGGAAACCTTCGACATTCTAGTACTGAAGCAAGCTGAAAATATTGAACGGTTGCAACCGCGATCGACCCTTCAAGCCGGTTAGCTCAATGCAAAACAAGCAGCCAGCGACCTCTACGTCGTTGTTGGCTAACAGCTTGCAACACGCCTCCACGGTTCCCCCGGTCGCCAAGAGATCGTCAACGACGAGAACGCGTTGCCCAGCGACAACAGCATCCTTATGCATTTCAAGCGTATCGCTTCCGTATTCCAAGTCGTAGCTAAATGAGTGCTTCTCAAACGGCAGCTTGCCTGGCTTGCGTACTGGTACAAAAGCCGCTCCAAGCTCCAACGCTAGGGGGGCAGCAAAAATGAATCCTCGCGCTTCAGCAGCCACCAGACTATCGATCTTCTGACCTCGAAAGGGATCCGCCATCCGTGCAATCGTCTCGCGAAACGCGTCGACATTGCCCAACAGCGGGGTGATATCCTTGAACAAAATCCCAGGCTTAGGAAAATCGGGAACATTGCGGATGTATTGTGTCAGGTCCAAGGAAGGATTGCGTACCATAGAAATTTGCGTCTAGAAAGAAATGGCTTAAATCGTGCGACAAGCCGCAGATTGTAACACCAATCAAGCCGCGGTTCTAGGAAGCATGACACCCTGATTCAGGATCGGTAAGCGATCGCGGGGCGAATCCCAACCCGGTAACGACAATTGCAACTGATCCAGAACTGCAGCGACCACCATCGGATAGGTCAGCCCGTGCATGCAATTGTTGTGAACCAACGGGCATTTGTCCTTGCCACAGGGCTGACAAGCCATCGGAATATTCACAACCCGCTCAGGCAGATTGTACGTTTTGTACTTGTCGGCCGCAGTCGGCCCAAACAATGCCACGACGCGACGATTCAAAGCCGCCGCCATATGCCTAGGCCCACTGTCCGAAGAAACAACCACGCTGGCTTGTTCCATCACAGCTTTGCTCAACCCCATCGGCAAGTGTTCGACTCGTCCCATGCTCTTGACTCGTGGATGCCCAGCTCCAAACTCGATGGCATTCGACTTCTGGCGGTCACCAGGCCCAGAGTGAATGATCACTTGCAGCCCATGCTGAACGGCGAGCTCCTTAGCCGCCCGGCTGGCATGACCGGCGGGCCACTGCTTCGCTTCGGACATGGCTGCCGCAGAATTGATGACGACCGTCGGATGATTCCAATCAAATCCGAAGGAATCAAACATGTCCTTCGCTGCCGATCGGTCGGATTCCGTAACCCAAATCTTCATGGATGGGTCATTCACCTCGCAACCAAGATAGTCAGCAATCTTTAGGTAATAATCGATGGTTGATAGCTCTCGGTTGTCCACCCCATTTTGCAAGACTGGGATCCGATCGGTAAGCAACCACGACCTGCCATCTTTGGCAAACCCAACTCGCTGCTTGGCTCCACTCAGGTATCCAATCAATCCCGCCGAAAGTGAGTTCGGGAGCAAAATGATAGAGTCAAATTCCTGACGCTTCAGCTCTTGAACCAAGCCTCGACGGGAAAACACCTTGGGATCCTTCGACTTCGGCTTGAAGGTGATGGATTGATCAACCTCTGGCATTCCTTCCAGAACCGCAATCGGTGCGTACCTTCCTACAAGGCACAGATGAGTTATCTTGCTCAGCCCTTGTCGGATCGCTCGAATCGTAGGTGTTGCCATGCAAGCATCACCCACCCAAGTTGGTAGTAGTATTGCGGTCTTCATGATCTGGGTAAGAGATAGAAGATCGGCAACTTACAAGTCAAGATCTATCGCGACAACTTTTCCAAAGTCTGACCGAGTGCATAGGGACGCAGTTTGATAGCTTTCCCTTCGACATCATCATGGACCAACACCACGTACCGATCAAGTCGATTGGCCGTATTGGCATCGATCAGCTGGTTCGAATCGGAAGCACTCATCTGCATCAGAATTCGGAGCTCGATGTCTCGCAAAGCTTGCCGTGAAATCCATCGTGTTAAGGTCCCAGCCGAATCCGACCATATCCAAACATGCATGCCAAGCGCAGGCCCATCGCGCAAAAGATTAGCAAGAACCGCGTCTGGCTTAGCGGGACCTCCTGCATCGTCGCCAAACGAATACTCCTCTCCTTTTCGAAGCTCTCGAAAACGCGCAATGTTCGCTACCGCAATAATCATGCTGGGATGCAAGTCGTCGGGCAAAGCCGATCTTCGATCCAGCTCTACTTGCAGGGATTCCATGGCAGAATCCAATCCACGCACGTCGGCAATCTGAATCGTACCAGCTGGTCTCTCGCGGAGAACATTCACTAACTGACTCATGTGAGTGTCTTCCTTGCGAGCGCCGTCCAAAAGCCAGACAGGCGGAAGCCCCGAAGATTCACGGGGTGGCTTTATGGCATCCACAACTCCTACAATCATGGAGGCTAACAGATTGGCTGCACATCCTTCGTCTTGTCCAACCACCATCACATTTCTTCCAGCGCTGCGCGACAGCACCTTGACCACCGGTGGGTCGATCGACACGCTATCCCCAAGAATCAATGGGCAATTCCCTTCCTCTTTCGAAAGCGACGATGTCGCCAAGGCAATACTGGCGTCGTCCCATAATGCTGGCTTGTGCCCTTCGAAAACAATTTGTCTCCCCAGCGGATTGATCGTTTGCGATTGAGGTGTCGGAAACCGATTCAATTGGGACAGCATCGCAACTTGCGAGTTCTTTTCGACGTAAGCCACTTGGAAGTTTTGATTGCTTTCAAAACGTCCGCCAGCATCGTTGTAGATAGCCTGACCGGAGTGCCTAAGTCTTTCGGCAACGGTGTTGTCTTCGCTCAAGATGAGCATTGCATCGGCGCTGTCGCACTGCAATGCAATGCGCACTCCCATTTGCGAAAGAGTCGTTCTCGGTAAAGAATAGGCGCCGCCCAAAG
This sequence comes from Planctomycetaceae bacterium, assembly GCA_027487485.1. Classification (GTDB taxonomy): domain Bacteria; phylum Planctomycetota; class Planctomycetia; order Pirellulales; family Pirellulaceae; genus JBKCUI01. The sequence goes on from JAIYDN010000112.1 coordinate 61,575, forward strand.
TTTGCGATGCAAGAATCAAATGCACGCCAAAAGAACGCCCCTGCCGAACGATTCGGTCCATCAACAAAGAAGCTTGTTGAGAAACCTTATCATCCTCTACAAACAGTTCCTGGAATTCATCGATCAAGATTAAGATTCTCGGCAATGCGTGCTCGGGGTGTTTCTTGGCAAGACTGCCCAGATCCTGAACTCCCCATTGCCGAAACGCTTCGCCCCGAGCGGTCAAAATCCGATCGACATATTCGAGCGTGCTCACTCCGAATTCACGCTTGCTTTCGATTCCAATCACGTCCGCATGGGAGATCGCGGACTCGGCGTAGACTTGAAACTCCACCCCCTTCTTAAAATCCAAAAGCACAAGACGCAGTTGGTCCGGTCCATACTTCATCGCCGCACTGGTGATCAAGGTGTGTAGCAAAGAAGACTTTCCTGAACCCGTTTTGCCCGCAATCAAAACGTGTTGGGCGGTTCCTTGCCCCAGTTTTAAAGAATGAGTTCTTCCGGAGTCCGCAATTCCAATGGGAATGGCAAGCCCATCAGCACTTCTCGCTTGTTGCCGTTCTTGCTCAGCAAGCTCGATCGATTCAAAGGGAATAACGCGTTTCCCAAGATTGGTAGTCGCTTCCACCTGATGCTCCATGAGCATTTTCAATCGCTCCTCGTCGGGCGGAGACTCGATCTGCAATTCAAATTCTTCCAAGTCAGGATGATCGATGGTTACCAAGGCAGTTGGCGTATCGTCCCGTGTTGAAGGAGCAAAGTTGAGCTTCAAGCCAAACTCGCGCACCTTAGCCGGATCCGCAAAGGTGGGCCAAGCATGGGTGTCCGATATCTGAAGAATAACCCCAACACCACATTTCCCGCCCGATGAGAGAATGGAACACAATGACTGCCATGCGTGATCATCGAGCCCAAACGGAAAATTGGCCCAAACAATCAGCCGGTATGGTACAGCCATCGGCCCCGCGACTTGATTGTACTCGATCAAGTTCTTGTACTTGTCGCGCAGGCTCTGTTGGATGATATCTTCGACATGCCTAGCGGCAATCGACAACTGCTCTGCAATATGAATTGGCTGAGTCCATACGCGGTGATTGACAAGTGAGGGATCGACATCTGCCAAGGACATCAACCAAGAAAACTGCTTGCCCAACCCCTCGGGATCAATGATCGTGACATTGAGGCTGCCTGGCGGTAATGACGTTTCCGCCCGTAGCACGGTGTTGCGAAGTAAATCATTCGAAGCTTGCTTGCAATCCGGATGCGTTTCCAGAATCAACGCTCCATGGGACAACAGATCAAAGAAGACAGGCCAACGCACTCCTTCGTCAAGTCGCGTTTCTGGTAGCCCATCCAACGCAGGGCTGAATGAAGAATTGGGATCGATCTCTCCGATCGGCCACGCAAGAGAATTCCCTTCGCGGACCCATGTTCCTTGACTAAAGCTTTCAGCGTTCCAAGTCGGAAACAAGTGCTCCCTTGCTTTTTGAAGATGCTCCATCCGCCCAACGGCTCCATCGCAACCAAGTCGCCAGCGATTCACAACCAACGCTTGCGATTCCACAAACCGGCTCTGCAGATCCTGAAGGCGCGATTCCAAACTGGACTTTGCCCGCTTAACTTCCTCGACCTGCTGTTTGGATAACTGCTCGACTTTGGGCTTGCGATCCGAATCGATTTTTCCATGCTGAGTCACTCGGGTCTGAGCAACCTTCTCTCGGAGCAATGCACTATTGCGTTGAAGTGATGCCAGATTTTGATTGTAATCCTGCAACAAGCGTTCTCGATTGGCCCGATGGTCCGACTCCAACTTCGCTTGATTCTCAGCTGTCAAACGCTCGCGACGCGCAAGTTCATTTTGGTACGATGCATCCGCGATACGATGGCCAATCGCAAGTACTCGAAATGCCAATTGCTCTTGCTCCACCACCGCAGGAAACAATCGCCGTATCGTTTTTGCGACCAACGGTGCGGTGCTGAAGTGCAGTAACGCTACAAACACAACCGACGCAACCACGCCTACCAAACCAATGATAAGAGGCACGGCTGCAAAGGCCCAAGCCACCGCACCAGCAACGGCTCCTAAGACCAGCCCAAGACACAAGAACCAAATCGAGCCAACGAACCGCACGATCGGATGAGACCGCAATCGATTCATCTCGCGCAGCATGTTTCCCTTGGCCGTCTCGAACCGTGCTGAAACTTGCTTGAGATCTTGGATGGTCGATAGATCTTTGGTCGCTTCGTCCGAAAGCTTCCCTTCCAGACTCTGCAATTTCATATCGCCCGTTTTGAGCCCAACCCATTCGCGGCATTCATGAACCAGTTGGTCGAGCGACAATCGCTCCTGCTCGAGCTTCCCTTTGACGCTATCCTTCGTTTTTTGTAACGTCGAGCGGGAGTTCTCCAGATCCGTTTTAAGCTCCTCCGTAGCCGTTTCAAAACGGCTTTTCATGAGCCCTTTTTCTTGAATGAACGTCTTCTTCAGTTGCTTGGTTTGTTGCGACTCTTGATTTCTGCTGTGCAACGTCTCACGCTCCGAGATGGCCAACTGCCGGTCCAGCAATTCATCCCAATTGGTCATCGACGCTCGATAGTCACTTGCATGCTTAGCCTGCATGTGATTTTGTTCAAGAGAATAGTCTTGCAACAACTGTTCTCGCCGAAGCTCTAAAGATTTTTGATCCACCGATCGAGATCGGACCAGCCTGTCAATTCTTGTTCGAAGGCCTCGGATGAGGCGAATTTGACGTCCAAACAATTTTCCTTGCAGGTGTCGGCTCATGGTTTGAATTGCAATCGTTGAAGTGCGGCGAGCGATTTCGATCCCGAAATTTTGCAGAGCAATTCATTGTACGCACAATCAGCGGAAAGAAACAAACATCTCGAAAGGGGGCAGAAATTTTCCGGGCCGCGTCCCCCTCACCAAGCATGCTGATCACTCGACCGACACGACCTCGCCACCGCTGCGTGTTCCCAAGGCCCGCCAAACTTGTTTGGTCGTGGTATTGCTAAAGCCTTGGACCGATCCATCCATCATGCAAACGTTGACCAGCCCTGTATGCCAACTTCTCGAAGTTAACACTGCATAACTTGTCCGAGTTAAGCTGGATCCTTCGGCCTGAGAACTGTAGTCAACGTTGTACAGAACGCCTCCAAAGGTGTAGGGAACTCGAGTATTGGGTGGAAGCGTCGTCGTGAACCCCGAATGGAAGTTATGCCCATTGGTCCATTCCGTCCGCCCCGTTCCTGTTCCGTCCGCCAAAATTCTGTCCTTTAGACCAGAATCGGCTACCGTCGCAACGTCTTGGATCGTCTCGGGAATAGCTGTTGAAGACGGGCCGGCATTTCGAGTGTACGCTTGCCAGGCATGCACTTCCGACGCCCACAACGTGTTGCTTGTTCCGTCCATAAAGGCCTGCATTCCAAGCATCGAATTTGGATGCGTTGCGCCATCGCCACCTTGCCGGGTCACGGGATTATAAACAAACCATGTTCCCAAGTTGAAAGCATAGGTGGTTGGAAACAGATTCACATTCGAGGTATGCATCCGCTGAATCCCTGCTTTGGGATCCGAAGGGCAGCGATAGGTTGGGATCGATAGCCCACTCACAATGGGTTGCAACGTCCAGGACACGGACATGTCCACTTGATTGGCTAACGCGTTCTGTTCCAAATAGGGGAACAGCCGGCCATGAATGCTCCACGAATTATTGTTGGTCCGAGTCGGATCGATGCAGACGCTGGGGGGGACGCGACGGGTCGCCGATTCATAGTTGAGCATCGCCAATCCGATTTGCTTCAGATTATTGCTGCACGACATCCGTCTGGCGGCCTCGCGAGCTGCCTGAACGGCCGGAAGCAGCAAGCCCACGAGAACACCAATGATCGCGATCACTACCAGCAACTCGACCAGAGTGAAGCCAAATTTAGAACCGACCTTCAGCTGGCGAAACCTAAAACAGATCATACGATTGCACCCAATTCCCAAAACGACCCTATTCCTGGAACCCACTCCAGAGACATTATGGTTTGGAAACCGAGGCGACGAGAAGGGGAATCGCAGGCCACGAACAAAGTTTGTCCACCCAGGTGTGTCGTAGCCCGCCCCGGAGCTCATTTGGAAAAATGAGCCAGATTCGTCCAAGAAGCTAGTATGATTTTACTTACCTAAAGTTTTGCTTAGCCAAGCCGAAGCATGAGCCGTCCAGTCGGTTACTGGCACTCCGTCTACGTGCCGTAGACCGTACCCATGGCCGCCGAACGCGTACATGTGAAGCTCGCAAATCACTCCGACCTTCTTGAGCTCCGTGGCTAGGCACAAACTGCTCAGTGGCGTTACGGGATCATCCCATGCATGCACGAAGAAAGTTGGAGGAGTGTCCTTGGTTGGCTTTAGTTCATCCAGCAATTCAACCCCTGTTCCTGTAAGGTACGCAGGATAAATCAGTAATGCGAAATCAGGGCGGCACGACAGCTTGTCGGCGTCGTCCACCGCTTCATACTTCGTCTCATTGAATTGGAGCGCGCCTCGTGCGGCAACTTCTCCACCTGCCGAAAAACCTAAGACCCCAATTTTTGCAGGATCAAGTCCAAGCTCTTTCGCGGATGATCGCACAACCCGGACGGCTCTTTGCACGTCTTGCAATGCGGCTTGGCATTTGAAATCAGGCGTCCTTGTAGGCACACGATACTTCAATACGATCCCCGTAATACCGATCGAGTTCAACCATTGAGCGACTTCGACCCCTTCGAGATCGTAGGCCAACAGACGATGTGCTCCACCTGGACAGATAATGACGGACGCGCCGGTATCAATTGATGCCTCGGGCTTGTAAATCGCCAACTCCGGCTTGGATACGTTCGTCAAAAGATAGATCGCCTTGCCGGCAACAAACCGAGTACCACCTTCGGTGAACTCGCTTTCCGCAGGTGCGTCCGCAGGCTCGCCGGGAGCAAGCTTGGGCCAAACGGGAACGACCTTCGGATCAGCAGCATAAACACTCGCCTGAATGCAACTCAGAAAAAGAATCATGGCTTGGACGCTCAGCGTGCCTAAGCCCTTCCAAGTTGCACTGCTCGTAATGGCTTTATTGCAGACGCGATGGATGCTCGCGCAAAAAGATGATCGAAGACTCATGGAAAGAACTCTCGTTTCTGGAGGGAAAGGATTCGGAGGTGGGAAGAGACATCTCTATGCGAGAAACCCTTCATCATTGTAATGCAAGGCCGCTCGAATAACACCTCTGTGGATCGCTAGTTTCTACCGCAGGCCGCGCTCGCACCTTCCGGTTGCTCCAACGAAAAAAGGCCGCCAACATTTCCCCTAAACTTCTTTCAAAGCTTGTTGTTGAAAAAGCGAACTAGCTATCTCGCTCCAGTTTTTGGGTACCGATGTTACGACATGCGTTTTCAAAAGCTCCTCACGCTGCTTTTGAAACCATGATGTCACTAAACCGATGGTTTCTTCATGACGCAGATACCCAGCCCCTACGGAACCTGCGCTACTATGCCATCTAGCAAGCTGAGTTCTCAAGGATCGCCATTGGGTCGCATTCTTGGGACGAGCCATCGCGGCTTCCACTCCCCCTTTGCGGATCAAGTACCAAATATCGCGACCATCCATTCCTTTGATCTCGTATAGGAACGAGTAGTTTTCACGCGCTCGCTTTAGTCCCGCCAAACGATTGGCCAACCAGCGTAGGATTCGAACATCCTCTCGCATGCGCGCAGCATGTTCGAAATGCTGTCCTGCAGAGGCCTTGATCATATGTTGTTCCACTTGCCTGATCACGTCGGTCGACTGGGCAGTTAGAAAAGAAATACCTTTCTCCACTTGTTCGCTGTACTGCTGCCGACCGCAAGTCCGCAAGCAAGGGGCAAGGCAAGTGCCAATCTCTTGCCGGACACAACCGGCTCGCATCTCCAGATCGAATAGCTGAAGTTGATTGGTGAAAAGCATCGGCGTTTTCGAACTGCAATCTCTGAGCAGATAAAGTCGATTCAGAATTTCGACAGCGCGGCTTAAGTTTCCGACACCGAAAAAAGGCCCTTGGCAACTCCTGGCATCGGGTTCAAATTGGCGGCTCAAATAAAACTGTTCCGCCGGTCCGTTGCCAAGACAAACAAACGCTTGCTGCTGGCGCTTCGGCATTCCGACGACGTTCATCCTAGGTTGAAAGCGTCGAATCAGCATTTGCTCACGCAACAGGGCTGCGAAATCGCTGGGCTGCTTCTCCCAGACAATCGTTTCGGCATTCTGAACGATGCGCCCCGCCTTTTCGTCCGAGTTGTTCGGCATGAAGTAGCTTAGAAGACGATTCCGTAGCAGCTTCGATTTGCCAACGTAAATCAGCTTGCCCGTGGCATCGAGCATGCCATAAACACCTGGCATCTTGGGCGCGTACTGGGACACCAACGATTTCAGTTCTTCAGTTCGCTGAGCCGAAATCCTGGCCAGCTCCGAGAGCCCATAAGGCATCAACGGGTCATCCCCAAAATCAACGAAGGTGTCCTGCCAATTCGCGTCCATGCTTATTCCGTTACCAAACTCCCTGCTCGATTTGTAGTCACCAAGAAAAGAACCGTATCACTCGGACATCCGCCGGTGGAATAGTGTTACGCTGGCACTTGAGCACGAAGATTGCGTGGAAGTGCGACGGATCACTATGCTAACGGATGAACCACTAACCCGGAAACCAATTTGGGATAGAAGTACGTGCTTTTGGCGGGCATGCGTTCTTGATGCAATGATACCGTTTGAATGTGTTCGATCGTGGCTGGCATTACCATTGCCGCAATCGGATAGTCAAAGCCCCCTTCCAATTTTCCATTCAACCCATCGATGACTTCTTGAACCAGATGAACATACGTAGGCTTTGGCATTTCTTTCAGCCCCAGCAAATCCTCAAATATCAATCGATGAAGAACGGCCACGCCTAAGCTTTGCCATTCCTGGGAATACTCGGATGCTAACACCGCCATGCGATCCGCAGCTTCTTGCTTGGCGGAAATTCGAGTCCATTCGCCCGATGCTTTCGAATAAATGGCCATGATCAACTGCTCATCCAAGCGGTTCATCTCGGCCCATACAGCCCCCGAACTCTCAGGCCCCGCACCTACAATCTCACAATCGAAATAAGGGGATAGCTTTTCGTGCAATTCAGCCGTGGTCAGTGCAGGCGCTCCACTTAGTAAACGATGAGTTGGCAAAACAACTAATCCGGGATCACTCATGCTGACCAACATGGTCAATACAAAATTTGCAGGATGAGGATCCGGCAGCGGCGATTGCGCATTCAGTTCGTCTCGATAATTGCAAGCGGTCTCGTAGCGATGGTGTCCATCAGCCACAAACATATCTTTTTCGTCAATCAATGCCATGACTTGCTGAATCGTTTTGACATCGCTGACTGGCCACATTCGGTGCACTACCCCCAAGTGGTCCGTCGCTTCCAGACCATGCACCCCGGCTATTTTTTGATCCAGTAGATTTTGAATCTCATTTTCGGAATCAGGATACAAGCCAAAAATCTGCGACAAGTTGGCTTGCGTGGCTCGCGTTAATCGAAGCCGGTCATCTTTGGCTTTAGCATGCGTCTGCTCATGAGGGTAAATCTTCCCTTCTCCAAATCGTTCCAAACGAACTCGAGCCATAAACCCTCGCCGAGTTCGTTTCACACCACCGATTTCAAATTCCTGGTGGTAGACGTAAATCGCCGGATCTGGCTCCGTCTGAAAAATCCCCTCGGTTCGCCAAGAGCGATAAATACGAGCCGCTCGCTGGTAGATCGCATTGTCGTCTAAGTCCTGCTCCTCGCGGCGATTCAATTCCAATCGCAAGAAATTGAAGGGAGAAAGTCCGTACAGATGATTCTGCAGCTCGGAGTCAACCACGTCATAGGGGGGCGCAATGCAATCGGAAAGGGAGCCCACTTGCGCTAAATTGTAACGAAGGCCTCTAAAAGCTTGGATTTTGGGCATGATAATGTTCGGGTGAGACCATAAAAAAAGCCCGGCACGAAGACCGGGCTTGAGTTGTCAAAAAAGCTACCCCGCTAGGACTCGAACCTAGAATAAGTGAACCAAAATCACTTGTGTTGCCAATTACACCACGGGGCAGTAACTTTCGACAAGAAAGCCGAGTTTCCTCGCTTTCATTCCACGAAGTGTAGCCAACCTTGGGAAGCTTGACAACGGTACTTTTGCCTTCGAAAACCAATCATTCTCGGCTTTTTTGCGATTGGGCTGCGGACACTAGCCCGTGGTGGACTCCACAAATCATTCACACCCATGAAATCCTGAGCTCGCAAGTACTCTTTTAAATTCCTGTGTAGTTGAAAGGAGTGATCTGCATCAACTCTGCCCGAACCGGTTCGCTCACATTCAATCGCGAGATGAAACCACGGATCGCGCTTTCATCGATGGCTTGATTGGTTCGTGTCAGATCCTTCAATGCTTCGTAGGGCTCGGGATAGCCCTCCCGACGCAGAATGGTCTGAATGGCTTCTGCGACTACCGCCCAATTGGCTTCCAAGTCTGCATGAATCGCGGGCTCGTTCAGCAAAATCTTCGAAAGGCCCTTCATGAGCGAACGGAATGCTATCATCGAATGTGCAACCGGGACGCCAATGTTTCGCAACACGGTGGAATCGGTGAGATCTCGCTGCAATCGCGAAATCGGTAGCTTGCCGCTCAAGTGCTCCAACAAGGCGTTGGCGATCCCGAAATTTCCCTCCGCATTTTCAAAATCGATCGGATTCACTTTATGCGGCATGGCCGACGAACCTACCTCCCCCGCTTTGATCTGCTGGCGAAAGTAATTCATGGAAATGTAGGTCCAGAAGTCGCGACAAAGATCGATCAGGATCGTATTGATCCGCTTCAAAGCGTCGAAGTAAGCTGCCAAATGATCATAATGCTCGATCTGAGTCGTCGGGTACGATCGCTTCAAACCCAGCGACGCAACAAACCGGTCTCCAAAATCGTTCCAATTGACCGACGGATAAGCAACGTGATGCGCATTGAAATTTCCAGTCGCACCGCCAAACTTGGCTGCGAAAGGAATCTGCGCGAGCAAAACGAGCTGCTGTCGAACTCGTTCGGAAAACACCTGGATCTCCTTGCCGAGCCTGGTGGGTGACGCTGGCTGACCATGAGTCCTCGCCAACATCGGGACCTCTTTCCAACTCGTCGCCAGTTCGTCTAGCCGGCTCAACAACGCCATGATTTGAGGCAAAACAACATTCTCGTGAGCCTCTTTCAACAACAACGGAGTGGCTGTATTGTTGACATCTTGAGAGGTCAAACCAAAGTGCACAAACTCCTTGATGGCTCCCAGCCCCAATGCATCTAGCTTGCTTTTCACGAAGTATTCAACCGCTTTGACGTCGTGATTGGTCGTCTTTTCAATTTCCTTGACGGCCACCGCATCCTGTTCGCAAAAATTTCGATAAATCGCTTCCCGAAGCGGCTCGAAATGACTTTCCGTCAACGGAGCAAGTTGAGGCAACGGCACTTGGCTCAAGGAAATCAAATACTCCGTCTCGATCCGCAGCCGATATTGGATCAGCGCCCCTTCGGAAAAGTACTGACCAAGTTCTTGCGTTTGCTTGGAATAACGGCCATCGATCGGCGAGATGGCCCAAAGCGATTGTTGCGACATAAGTTTGGAACAAAAATACCCAAAGGATGCAATCGCCGGAAACGATCGCTGGAAAGACAGCAATCTACCGTTTTTCCAGTTCCTTGGAAATTGGCGTAGACGCCATGAATCAAGATCTGCGAATCTCCATCCGTTCCAGGAACGCCACCGTTCCAAGAACAGAGAATGGTCCAATGGCCAAGTTGCGAAAAGGTCGGAAGCATGAAGAAACATCAGTTAGTGAGCATCTGTTCGTTGGGCGTTACGATGTCTGCATTCTTGGGATGCGCCAGCAAGAATAACTGCCCCCCCTATCCCGTCTACCCACAGCAATACCAGCAGGCATATCCCTACAATTATGCCGGGCAGCCGGGTGGTCAACCGATTCAGCCTGGCCCGATGGTGGGCCAACCCCCTATGGGACAAGCCCCCATGGGCCAGCCACCGATGGGGCAACCTGTCTATCCCACTCAGCAATTCCAGGGTCAGCCCTACTACGGTGCGCCACCCAACACTGGAACCCCTATGATTGGCAGGTAATCGCCCTTTCCGTGCAAAGGCCCTGTTGGCAATCGATCTCATAATGCATGCGTTTCCCGAAACGCCTCGACTGTAACGATTGATTCGGTCGCATGCTTTCTCTCTGAAACTCCTCCTGCCTTCGATTGAAATTTTCCGCAGGTGCGAATCTCCATCCTCCGAGAATTAGTCCCGGATGCCGTTGCTTCAGCAACGCTCTATGGCCAAAGGAATGGCCATCCTTGCGAAACCGTAAGACTAGGGCTCAAGGAGGAGCAAAATGAAGATCATGAACATCATGGTCTCAATCGCGTTGTGCATGTTCGCAACGGGTTGCGCGAGTATGAAGACAACGTTCTTCACTCGTCATGAAGATGAAACTCTATGCAAAGACAATGAACATCCGATCAACGGGGTTCCAGTCATGGTCAACGTACCGACCCATCTGGAGGTAAAGATTCAGGAGACCATTCACTTGGTCAAGAATCCCGACACCACGGAAGTCATGCTGCTGAACGACATGGCTCCCAGCGAACATCGGATTCTCACCGTGGAACCTCAGCTACACTACACGGAAAAGATGTTTGTTCTGGATCCGAAACGTCCTTTCTCTGGAAGCGCATCGTACGGGATGCAATTCGCTAGCTCCATCAAAACACCCTCTAAAGAATCGAAAACGGGTCAGCCATCTGGGGCGAATGCATCGGCAATGGATGCAAACGGACATGGCTATCTTCGATCGCTCAATTACAGCGTCGATGACAAGACCATCACCAACGCGATCGACTTGATCGCCAGCCTTGGCCCGATGTTGGCCTCGCCAGTTGCAAAGACCAAGTCACAAGACGAACCCAAAATCCCAGTCGGTCTGCATACCACGACGCGCACTGTTGCCTATGGTTTGTTTGATCTTGCATCACCCTCCTTCGAGGATGAACTGAACGCCTTCTTGCAATTGAACTTAAACAACTGCTCCAGCTGCAACGGGATGACCGGCACCATCCCCTCCAAAGCGGTTCCCTATCGAGCCTCCGCGCCGCGACGAACCAGCCAAGCCAACGCTGCCTCGATCGCGCAATCAGGAGAGTCTCATGAATAAGCCATCTCTATACTTGAGCCTGGGCCTAGCGCTCCTTTCCTGCGGATGTGTGTCTTACCGTTCGACGATCATGTCTCGTACCCCCGACGATCGCATGCATCGCAACAGCAACCAATGCACGCGAGGTGTCCCGGTGACTCTCAAGATACCAACGCACATGGATGTTCGTATCGAGGAAGAGTACTTTATCACGCAAGCGGGGGATAAAACCGCTATCCCTCAATTGAGCCGCTCGTTGAGATCCGTAGCCATGCAAAAGGTCTACACTCCTAAAGTGGTCGCCGTGGATTTCGTTCGGCCAGGCGCGGGAACACTCGCCCTTGCTGATGGACAAGAGGACGGAATCAAAATGGACCCCGAAGGATACTTCGCTTCCATTCAAGCCAAAATCGATGACCAGACTCTCACGGACATTACGGCCCAAAAAGACAACCTTGCCAAAATTCTTGGAAAGGGCTCGCTCCGGACTGCGAAAGCAGTCGCCGCCGGCGGTGAAAACATCGACGCTGGCGAAGCTGGTGCGTGGCAGTCTTACAAGACCATCATTGCATACAAGCGATTTGACATCAGCGAACCTGGCTGGGAAATGGCCATGCAAGAATTCGTGGACCAGTACATTCAGTGTCAGAATAATCCTTGCCTTGAACCTGAATGCCTTACGGGCAATCCCTAATAAACTGCCCGCTTAGAAACTGTTAGGCAGGAACGATTCGTGGCAAAAAAGAAATCTCCCAAGAAAAAGAGCTCGACGAAATCGAACCGATCGAGCGCTATTCCCAAGCCAACTTCCCCTCAAGTTGGTTCGATGGTCGTTACGGAACAGGACTCGGACGCTTTAGCACCGAAGTTCATCGTTCTCGGAAGTGACCAGCAGGTAAAACAATATCTCAAGGACCACCCGAAGGAAATCCAAGCCAGTCGCCGCAAGGCCATGCGGGCTCTTAAGTCATTTCGCAAAGAATTGGAAACGGAGAAGTTCGGCAAGATCAACGGCGTTTCCGTCGAGCTATACCACAAGCGTGGCTTTGTGGTGATGCCACCGCAGTATGCGCTAACAGTACGTGTTCAGACGAAAACCCCGCACGCACCCATGCGAGCTGCCATGTCCGTTGCCGACCCATTCCAAAAAAGCCGCGGCAAAACCTCGATCGACATGATCCCTGCCATGCATGAGGGCGTTCGTGTGAAGGTGGTGGAATCCAATCCACGCTACGCGATGCGCGAAGCCAAGCCGGCTTCCTCGGATATCCTTCCACCAGTAGAGCAAGGCCCATTGACCGGCGGACATGCGATCAGTCCAGAAGGCTCTTTGTCGTGGGGGACGCTCGGTATCGTTTTTGAACAAAATGATGGAACCGTGTGCGGCATTTCTTGCAAGCATGTCATCGCTAAGGGCCATGCAGAACAACCTGCTTATCAATCGACAGGCGGAAACGCTGGACGCCGCAAAGTGGGTAGCGTCAAAAAGAGCGCTATCACCAACCGGGCTGACGTCGCTCTGATCCATCTTCTTGGACCAGCAACCATGGCTGCTGTGCAAGGAGTTCAGAAACTGACAGACCAAGGGATCGACTGGAAAATCCTGGTGAACCCGCGATTTGACTGGAGCGATGTCGACCAACAGTGGGTTCAGCTGTTTGGTGCCCGAACCCAACAAGCGGTGCATGGGAAAATCACATCGGTATCCGGTTCGGTCGACGTTGATAACCAAACTTTTTATGATCCCCTGATGGTTCAGGCGACTCCTCGGTCAGCCGCCATTGTTGACGAAGGAGACAGCGGTTCCGCCCTCTTCTTGTGGGATTCGGATCAGCATCAACTGGTTTGGATTGGTGTCGTATTTGCAATGACAGACGTTCATGAACTTGTTGCCTGCCGACTTACCTCCGCCTTCAAAGCAGTGGGGATCAAGAAGGACATGATTCCTGTTTCGAAACATTGGTAACCGAATGCGAACTTTGTATACCACGGTTTTTGTCATGGCATATGTCGTTGCACGGAAAGCGGAATTCCATCGAAAACAAAGTCTAGTCGCCTTGCTGGGGTTTTTCGGGTCGTTGTGGCTTCTCTCGATCCCCTGTATCGCTCAAAGCGAGCTGTTCGCATTGCTTCCTGCCTTGGGAAGAAAGGATCGTATCACCCTTCAGTCCCTTGGGTATCCCATTCGTCGTGTCAACAGCCACGGAGCCTCCTGGCTGCAAGCGTTCAACGAAGCAAACCCGGCGTTTCTCAATACGTACCGAACTCGACTATCGGCGACAACTCAGCAGATAGAATCGTACGAGGAGCTGGACCGTGGTGAGCAGCAAGATTCGGAAGTGGATGAAGAAGACCCAAGCCAAGACTTCCTAACGCCACGGTATGTGGTACTGGTTCGCGGTTCGGAAACTTGGATCATTCCAGAGTTTCTGTTTATGGAACATATAGCCCCAAGACTTCTCGCAAGAAATGGAGATGTTTTAGCAACACTCACCAAAAACTCCGTTGACACCATGGCGGCCAACATACGTTTGCTCGATAGCGAGTCTCTCTTGCTTCGATACAACACAAACTCAATGCAGATCGATTTGACAATCGACGAAGATTCAGCACTTCGCCCTAACTTAAAAAAGATCCTCGATGGATCCTTGCTTGGCGAACAAGAAAGTCCAACTCAAGAACCGCTGGTGCTTGTGGCTCGACGGGATTTGGGCGGTTCTTCGTTGACGCTCATGGTTGCCAGCGAATACGTTTCGATCCAAGGCCTCACGCAAACAAGGCTTCATGAAAAGTATCGCGAGATCGCAATCATCGGGCGGTTCCCGGTTCTCGATATCGTGAACCTCAACTTCTTCTTGGAATCGTTTGATGGATTGGATCCTGCCCAACCACAGCCGCAAACCGACTGCTGGCTCCCGTTCAAAAAGCGAATGTTCCGGCCCTAAACCGAGTCGCAATCGTCTTTCGGACTACGATCTACACAGCTTCCGGAAAATGCTGACGCCCTGCTTGAACAAGGTCGCTCACACATTGTACGGTTCGGCAGATATCTTCATCCGTATGAGCTGCCGTCAAAAAGAACCGAAGCCTGGATGCGTTTTCTGGTACCGCCGGATAGAGGATCGGTTGAGCATTGATGCCGTGCTTCAACAACTCTTGCGACATCCATAGACACATTCTCGAATTACCAAGAATCACCGGAACGATGGGGGTTAAATCACTGTTGCCGGTATTGAGTCCGCTGTCGTCAGCAAGCTTGAGAAACAAACTCGCTTGCTCTCGAACGCGCGAAACTCGTTCTGGTTCCCTCAATAGTACGCGTATTGCAGTCAGAGCTGCAGCGGCCGAAGCTGGCGGAGCTGCCGTCGAAAACACCATCGACGGAGTCGTATACTTCAGGTAATCGATCAACGCTCGGCGGCCTGCGATGTATCCCCCGCAGCTTCCAAGAGCCTTGCTGATCGTACCCATCCACAGATCACCTTCATTGGCCGAAACACCAAAATGCTCACAGATGCCGCGGCCTGTCGGCCCCATGACACCTAGCGAATGCGCTTCATCGACGTAAAGCAATGCCTGGTGTCGCTTCTTCACTTCAATGAAATGTGGAAGATTGGGAAAGTCGCCATCCATGCTATAGACACCTTCGATCGCAACCACGACTCGACGGTAATTGCCACGAATGTCCGACAACAAGTCATCCAGAAACTTTGCATCGTTATGAGGGAAAGCGCGACGCTTGGCGGTCGACATCTTTGCCCCTTGAACAATACTGTTGTGGGCTAAGTCATCATAAAGGATCAGGTCCTCTTCATTGAACAAGTGCCCGAATAAAGAAGCATTGGTTCCATATCCACTAGGAAAAACAGATGCAGCTTCCGTGCCTAAGAAACGCGCGAGCTCAACATCCAAATCTTCCAGCAGCGTGTTGTTTCCACCCACCAAACGACTCGCGGAAGCACTCGTTCCAAACCGATCGATTGCTTCCTTCGAGGCCATCGTCACTTGGTCATCTTGTGCCATTCCCAAATAGTCGAAGCTGGTAAAGCTGACCACGCTACGACCTTGGATGGTGGAACTGGCTCCTTGAACCGATTCATTGGATCGGAAGAAAGGAAGCTGTACGCCGGCCGACTCCATCCCCGCAACACGATTTGCAAACTGAACAATCTCTGGGAAAAGCGAAACGTCGTTGGACTCCGAAGCTATCGTCATTGGACTAGCAATGTTCTTCATGGCCGAAGGGGCATCGCTAGAGACGACAACAGCAGCAGCCTCACTCACGGGTCCCGCCGAATCAGCTTGCGGGTCTAGCTGGAACTCAATCAGTTCAACCAAGTCCTGGATGGTTTCTAAATCGTATAAGGACTCTTCATCAAATCGGATTTTGAACTGCTGTTCGATTCCGTTCACTACATCCATACGAGCCAATGAATCAAGCCCTGCATCCGCAAGCTCTGTATCAATGGTCAAGGAAGTGGCCATCCCCGGTGGGGCTGCGTTGCGAACCTGTTCGAACACAGATTCAACGATGATGCTCTTTGATACGGGGAGACGTTCTGTCCATGTCGGCATCGGAAACCTTAAAACCTTGAAACGGAGCCCTTCTGAAGATTCGGATTACGCAACCCTGGAAGGCTAAATGTATATTCACAATTCCGATCCAAAGTAGCCTGGAATCGTAACCAAAGCCATAAACAATGGCAAGCTTTTTCCCCCGGACGCATGCAGATTCCCTGCAATACCCTTCGATCGCGGCAAGCGCATGCGGCTCAAATTCCCTCCTAGGAAAAGTCTGAAGCTTCTGCTCCAGAATGTAGCCAAATGGCACCGCGGCTGTACGATCGTTCGAATGCCGCAACTGAAAGGCTTAGCTCAAATCCTACTGGAATAGCATTTGAGCAAAATGGTATAGGTTGTTTCTCCAGTGTGTGGGATCGTGACCATGGGAGTCAACGTTCCAGACATGCGGTACCTCGTTTTCTTTCAAGTACCGATGCAGTCGCTGGCTGATTCGGATCAGTCCATCTTTATTTCCACAGGACAACCAGAGCAATTGAAGCTGTTCCTTGGCCTGTTGCGGTTGCGGAATCAATTGCTCAGGGGACTTTGTATTCGGCGCC
This sequence comes from Planctomycetaceae bacterium, assembly GCA_027487485.1. Lineage (GTDB taxonomy): Bacteria > Planctomycetota > Planctomycetia > Pirellulales > Pirellulaceae > JBKCUI01. The sequence continues at coordinate 77,938 of JAIYDN010000112.1, forward strand.
GATGAAAATCCGCCAACCCAGGAAAACTTGTCCAAGTGGGTCAGTCCAAAGTTCAGCGACTGACCACCTCCCATCGACAAGCCGGCAAGTGCACGATGAGCTCGATCCGCTTTCACGGAATATCGTGATTCAATCGTCGGTATAACATCGTCCAGCAGATCTCTCTCAAAGACCGCAAACGCTGGCGCGGCCTGAAACACATTGCCTTCCGCTCGATCGTTTTTCTGAGCGCGTCCATTAGGCATGACCACGATCATTGGTACCGATTTACCATCTGCGATCAAATTGTCGAAGAGAATGTCTATCGTTGCGAATCGCTGCCATTCTGTTTCGTCACCGCCGATACCGTGCAGCAGATAAAGAACCGGATATTGATTCTGCGCCGAGTAATCCGGCGGTGTATAAACATTCATTCTTCGAGTCGTGCCGACGGTCTTCGACTCGTATTGGATCATCTCCAATTTGCCGTGCGGAATGTTCTCGCGTTTCTCAACAATACTGCTGGGTGGATCGCCATAGATCTGTTGGTCATCGGGCCCCAGCGCGATCGGACCACCGAAATCGCCACGTGCTTCTTCGCGTCCAGTCCTCTTCGGATTGGTTGTTTCGTCTTGAGCAGTGACGTGCGAAGGTTGCACCAGGTAAATCACAAGCAAAATCAAAAGGTTTCGCATCGAACTGAACTCGACTTGGACAGAGGTTACGGGGAGAGAGATGTTCGATTATTGCTTTGGAATCGATGGCTGGATCCCAAGCGGATCGCGAGTAAATTCGTCACCGTATTTTGAGAAGCCGTTGCCAAAACCGCCATGGCTAAGAAAGAACTGTCCGTTTTCTACGCCCATGAATCTGTCATAGCGGTCTGACTTACCTGTTGGGTCATGACTGAAGCGGGCACGTGTTAATTCCGTCCACTTGCCTGCCGAAGATAGAATCCATTGATTGCCATACAAGGCTTTGCGCAAACGATCACCATTACTGCCTCCAAAATTCTCGCTAAAGCCGTGCAGGCCTTTCAGCCAACCACCTTCTTTAGGAGCCTTCCAAGAAGAAATAAGCATCCAGTCCTGCTGTTCGGGATGGAACCAATAGCCGGAAAAGGTAGTGAATGTTTTGTCAGAAGGTTGAGCAGTCACCACAAACCGCTGCTTCTCTCCCGTCTTCCAAAGATACTTGAGGTGACTGTGCCCCCCGGTTCCTTCGTTACCAAAGTCGCCGGAGTAAACACCTTTCCCCTTTCCTATCAGCTTCACTCGGTTTTCGCTTTGGACCTTCTTGCGATCGACAGCTTCATCGCCGCTGTCCCATACACTGAAAATGATTCTTCGCTCGGTGGGACTGTTTACTTGCATTCCGAAGTACCCTCGGTGCCAGCCGCAGGCCATATAAAAGGTGGTTGTTGGATCTTCGATGGCAGTGACTTCGCTGTAAAAAGCAGCAACTTCGGTATCTGCCGGAACGGGATAGGCTAGATGCACCGAGGCTGCGTTACGTCGTTCCTTGAGATTGAAATGCACGCCCGAAGAAGCTTCCCCATCCACCAGCAACGCTTTGATGTTCCCAGCATCGCCCCCTTCGTTCAGCGACTCCAGCTTGATTCGATGGTAACCGGGAGATGGAATAGCGAACGAGCCGAAGTCCGCAAAACAGATTTCTTGATTGGCTTTCTGTTGGACCGATACGTCCTGGGATTTGTCTGCGATCGTAAGTCGCAATTTGCTCGTCGCCCCTTTCGGCAACACAAGTTCTACCTTGGCTGAGCAATCACCCGATTTCTCAAATTTGCCATACCAGTTGACGGACTGCTTGGCGTCCGTCCATTGCTCAACCCCTTGTTGTTCGGTGACGGAAGCGCCGTCGGAATCAGGAGTGATATAGGCGGTGAAGGCAGGAATCCGTTGCTCTTGGGCGTCCAAGGTATGCACTTGAATGCATGCTGCCATAGCTAACGCTATTGAAAAAAAACGCATGTGTCGTCGTGAATTGAACATAACTAATGTATTTGAAAATGGAGTTTCTAGATCGGAATCGAAATGTTCGATGATGGTGACTAGAGTTCGGCTTATCGAGTCCCTAAATGATTCTCGATCACTGTCGCGACAGCTCTAGTATAGTCGCTTCGGGCAGGCACCCCCATCGAAAAGGATGGACCCCCGAGACACCTCGGCTAACATGCATCAAGGTGCATTGCCGTTCAAACACCCCCGAGGCATATCGGCTTCCATACCAGCTTGGGGAAATCACAGGTCCAATCACAGGAAAGCGAATCTGGCCTCCATGCGTGTGCCCACACAACAAAAGCTTGCATGCTTGTTGATGTCCCCATCGGATTTGGTCGGGTGAATGCGATACACCGATCCGCCATTCGCGACTGCTGTCCGACGACTGAAGCCGAAGACGTTCCGCATTCGCATTTCGATGGAACCAAGGACGCTCATTCCCGATCAGTCGGATTTTCGTGCTACCGTGAGTGATGACCTTATCCATGCGACCGAGATCCACCCAGGCAAGACTTTCCATACGTTCGCAAACCAACGTCGGCGTTTCGAGCCTTCGATCATGGTTGCCAATGACAAAGTACTTGCCCATCGGCGCTTCTAATTGTTCGAAGACAGAATCAATCATGGGCAAGGCATGTGCATAATCGACAATGTCCCCAGCAACCACGATCAGATCTGGTTTTTCCGCCATGACCCAATCCATGACCAAACGGTAATAGGAGGTTGCCATTTTTCCTGTCAAATGAATATCGGATAGATGTGCAATTCGAAGACCTTCCAAATCAGCAGGCAAGTCGGCCAATGCAAGACGTTTGACGTTTCTTTCAAGCGAGGCGACTTCGTTTTTTGGCAAACGTGCCATCTTGCGAAACGAGGGGTTAACAATGTAGTCCTCAAGAGTCGTCGCGTTTTCGCTGGGATGGTTGACGATGTGGCGCTGCGTAACCTCAAATCGCTTACCGGCGGTTGCAAAGAAAGGACGATCCAGGATCCAGTCGGGTGTCATGACAATAGCCCCAAGGATCACCAAGCAGCAATAGACTTGAGTGCACAAGCTCCATTGCGACCAGTCTGTGGGGAACAGAGATTTCAGCAAGCCGTCGCTTCCAAGACGGTAAAGCTCCATCCCGATCAGGGCAAAGGGAATCCAAGCGCAGGTCAAAACGATTAGTATTTCGATTCGCTTGATTGCAATTCGATTGAACCCGGTCGCGTTGATTCGGTTGTAGGCGGCAACCCAGACACCAAGATGTCCAATCGCGATTAGCACGAGAATAGCGATGGACTGGCAAAGAGCGACGAACACTATACCGACAAACTATTGGGTAGGATCTGGGCTGTAATCGATGAGAGTTTCGGTGACGCTCAGCAATTGATCCAGACGAAAGGGTTTGTAGAGAATGGCTTTTGGATGCAGGCCAGATTGGCGGGCCTTTACGATGGAATGTCCGGGGTCGTAGCCAAAGCCGGTCATCAATGCCATCGGAACATGAGTCATCAGTTTCTGCAACCGCAGCATCAATTGGTAGCCCGAGTAGTCAGGCAACTTGATATCGGTGATGATTACATGGTAAGGCTCTTCCAGGCAGTTCCGCACCATGGATACGGCTTGATCCCCTTCATGCGCTGTTTCAACAGTGCAGCCATAGCGTTCCAGCAGCGAATGGGCATCATTGCGGACGGTTTCGTCGGCATCGACCACAAGGATTCGTTTGCCGATCAGTTTCGAATAATGTTCGCCTTGGCAGCCCACTAGGCTTACATCCGCCGGAGCGAGCGTTTGTCCGATTTGCTGGATCGATTTTTTGATGCTTCTGGCCTTGGCCAAGACGCTTCGAAGTTTGGCGACGGTTTCTGTATCGTGACCGATATACTTCTCCATCAAGTGAACGGCGTCCAAAAGGAGATCGTCGATTGGCAATGCAACAGCGGCGTGGATCGCTTCACAGCTTTGCTGTGCAGCGTTGGTACGTTGAGCTACAAGCAGTTCCAGAGTATTTAGAGCCACAGCTACGTCGCGGGCAAAGATCTCCAAGAACATTTGATCGCTATTCGAAAACGCATCCAACGTGGGGCTTTCGACATTGATCGTTCCAATCACGCTGTCGTGAAGCATGACGGGCACGGTGAGCGAGCTGCGAGCGCCTTTGAAAGCTTCCAGGTACTTGCTGTCTTTCGTTGCGTCGCGGCACAGGTAACTTTTTCCGCTGGCAGCCACATACCCTGTCACCCCATACCCCTGAGGGCTAGCCATCAACCGCCTGTCCGCGGCAACTTGGTCGATCCCGACCGAAAGAAGCGGGATCAGGTTCCCGGTCGATTGCTCCAGCAGCCGAATTTCAATGACTTCTACATTCAGAAGATCGCGTGTGTAATGACGAATATTGTCCTTGAGCAGCTCGATGCGTTGCTCGACATCCATCGCAAAGATCTCATCGGGTTTTAAGTCCGTTAGCTTGGCTCCTGCTTGATGGATTGCGGCCAGCTTTTGCTCTTGGAGAATTTCCTCGGTCACATCGCTGAGCGTTACAACGATGCGGTCCAGTTGGCCAGCAGCCTTGACGCTCGAGGAAAAGCTAGCCAGTGGCGCTGCGTGAATATGGTAGTACTTCCCCTTTTGGGTTTGCAGGGTAGTGCTAGCGTTGCGGTCACTTGAGAAGCAAGTTTGGAGCGGACACAGGCCAGCACCGACGATTTCGGGGTTGGCGAGCGCAGAGTAAAAGTTCTCACCGGTGCGATCGACTCCGCCGAACCAGTCTTGAAGGCACTGATTGGCCCACAGAATCGCCAAGTCGGGTCCGAGCAATGCCACTCCGTCCGGTAGACAATTGAGGACATCTTCGGCTGCAATACCCGCTACGCTGATTTTCGCCACCCTAGCCTCCAGAATTTCATTTCGGTCGACTTTCTCAATCCCTGCGCGAGGAACCGAATTCGTTCGGCTCCCTCTCTATTCCACCAGTTGTAACTATATGCAACTAGTACATCGTAGCAACGTCGCAAAAAGGCTGCGACAGATACTTAACAATAAATACTGGATCTTTTTTCCTGCGACATTTTGTCGACGGCATCGAGCCCGCCAAAGATGTGGATCGATCGAGCCCTATAAATATTGCTGATGCCCAAGCTCGGCCAATTGCTTTACCACTTCACGCACTCGCTCTTCTTCCGACTTGGGAGCAACGAGTGTTGCATCAGGTGTGTGAACAACGATCGTATCTGACATTCCTATCGTCACGACCAAGTGTTCGGATTCACTTCGAATGATCATGTTGGATGAGTCGATAGGAAGATATGGGCCGTCAACGGCATTACCCATTGCATCCGGTTCGATCAATCGAGCGATTGCTTGCCAGCTTCCGACATCATCCCATTGAAATGGAGCCTCGATCACTACGACGTTTTCGTGTCGTTCCATGACTGCAAAATCGATCGACTTGCCTTTGATCTTGGCAAAGTGTTCTTCGAAGCTGGATTGAAATTCGCTGGTACCGATCCCATGTGCGATGTTCTGGATGAGATCGTACATCTCGGGTTCGAACTTTTGCAAGGCTTCAAGGATGGTCTTTGCTTTCCAAAGGAAGATTCCGCTGTTCCAGTAAAAGGTGCCTGCCCCAACGTATTCCTCTGCGGTTGCTCGATCGGGTTTTTCTCGAAACCGATCTACTTTGAAGGTGGAGGTTCCAGGGACACATTCGATCGCTTGGCCGCGTTGGATGTATCCGAACGATTCCGCTGGGTAGGTGGGTCGAATTCCGAAAGTGACGATTCGTGTCGGGTCTTCTTCTACCAGTCGAACGCCAGCTTTGATTGCACGATGGAATTCTGATTTCGGCTCGATCACGTGATCGGAGGGCATGACTACCATGATTCCATCTGCGTCGGCTGCTTGCACCAGCGAGGCCGCCACACCGATGCAGGGAGCCGTATCTCGCTTGCATGGTTCACCGACGATGTGCTCCAGAGGTAGGTCTGGAAGTTGTGCTACGACGGCGTCGGTCAATTGGTTATTGGTCAATATCAGCACATGCTCGCTAGAAACCAAACCTTGCATTCGATCGAACGTGGTTTGCAACATGGTTCGCTGCCCGCCCATTTTCAACAATTGCTTGGGTTTGATTTGGCGACTGGCGGGCCAAAAGCGGGTGCCGGAGCCACCGGCCATGATTACTGCATGGAGCATGGGAGTTACCTTCATTCGGGGGTTGAAGAGCTATGCAAAGTAGGTATCGACTAGGATCTCAGCAGGCTTGTGAATTTTCTGTTGGACTTCGTTTGCGTCTAGGGCCCAATACGGGTTTATCTCCACTTTCGCAAGGTCGCTTACGGACACGCCAGCTTTTTCAAGCCAACGTTTGTGCTGTGCGATCAGAGCTAGACGGCAATGCGTAGGAGTATCCGTTGCGGCACCATCTGCGTTCTTTACTGGAGCGAAAACTTCCTTAGCATCCCCTTCAACGACGATCGCTCTGTCCGCAAGAGGCAGAAGATCGAAAACAAAACGTTCGAACTTGATGGCGTTGGGAGCTGATGGCTTGACCAGCGATCCCGCTGCATCCACAAATGGAACCGACTTGAGGGCGCGATGGAATGGCAGTCCATTATTTTGAGTTGCAGACGATTCTAAAAAATTTAAGTCGAGAACATGGATCGCGATGTTGCCCGCCCAAAGCTTCAAGCTTCCATCAGACTGCGCTTGATTGGCGATAGCCTCGGGCAGATCGCTGTATTCGATAATGTGTGAGCGGCCATGGATTGCGACAACGTTGCCTACTTTTTCCGTCGCGAACCGCTTGGACACGACTTGGGTGGTCATTTGCGATTGCGCAAGCAAGTGGTAGCCGATCAGCAATGGATCGCAGGCGCGCACCAAAGGATTGTCGACCTGCGCATAGAAGAAATGCTCGATACCCCGCTGACGCGCGGATTCCAAAACCTTTTGCTGATGCAACGCTGCTACAATTCCTCCGTGACCATCTGGACTCAGGGCCAGGGAGCTGGTCGAATCCATCAAGATTGCGCCGGTGGTTGCATCGACAGCTGGCATGGTTCCTTGGCAGAAAACATGCAGTTCGTCGTTGCCCAGCCCCAGATTACGATGTTCTTGAAAGTACTCGCGCGTGGCAAGGTCTGTGGCGGGACTTGTCATCACATACATTGGAATGGAGACGCCATAACGTCGGCTCGTTCCACGAATCGAATCTGCGTGCATCGCAAATAAACTTCGGTTGGAGACAGGACCGATTCGAAACGTTCCCTTCGGTTGGTCGAAACCAAGCCTAGTTCCTTGACCGCCAGCCACCAAGATCATGGCTACTTTGCCCGCACGAATAGCTTGTTCCCCGCGTTCCATTGCCGCCTGGGCAGTAAAAGGGGGCGCATCGTCCGACAATCGAATTGCCTGGGGCGGCTCTGCGTTTTCCGCGAGCGAATGCCAATCGACCTCGTCCGTGGCTTTATGGAACAGGCGATGCATCTGCTCAAAATCGATCGTTGCAATCTGGGCGAGCAAGTTTTCTTGCTCACCTGCGGACAACTGATCCCAAAATTGGAACAACTGCTCTTGCCCGTACTGTCGAGCTTTCTCCATCCAAAGATCTGAGGCGTTTAGCATGGAAGCCTCTTACTTTTTAATCACATCCAGAAGTTCTATTTCGAAAATCAAAACTTCGTTAGGGCCGATATCAGGGTCCGCCCCGCCTTCCCCATATGCAAGGTTAGGCGGAAGGGAAATGGCCCACTTATCCCCGACCTTCATGCGTTGAAACGCCTCGGACAAGCCAGGCAAATCCCCTTTTACTTCAATCGTCTCCGGCTTGCCTCTCTTGATGGACGAGTCAAACAGAAAACCGTCGATTAACTTTCCTTCGTAGTGCGCCAGCACGGAATCCGTAATCGATGGGGACTTGCCACTTCCAGATTTAAGGACTTGATATTGAAGCCCTGTCTTAGTGACTTGGATCCCATCCTTCTTTTTGTTCTCTTCCAAGTAAGCATTGGATTTCTCGAGGTTCCGCTTGGCGATCTCAAGAATCTTTTTTTGCATACGCATCTGAAACGAAGTCATCGCAGCTTGAAATTGCTTCTCAGAAAGCTTGGGCTCTCGTTTTTCCAACGCATCGATAAACCCCAGCATGAAATCCTTGATTTCAATATCTTGAGCCGAGATTCGGCCCTTGGCGACATTGGCTCCGATGTTAAGCCCAAGAGCATAACTCGAAGGATCCTTGATCGCTTCTACTGCAAGCACAATCGGTGCTGGGGTGCCGGGGCTAACTGGTTCCTGGGGAGCGACCGGTTCTTGAGTGTATGCAAAAGAGTGAAAGACACCCGACGCTAAAAAAAACGGAACTAAGACGCGGGTCAACATGGAAAGCGATATCCTTTAAAATCATATTTAAAATTCAACCCTTCCTGCTGAGCCGAAGCTCGGACCAGAAAAGGCTATACTTTTCGAACTGACAGACTAACCAAGTTTTTCCGTCGGTTACAGGTCATTTGGTACCGATTTTCCATTCATCCACCATTTATTTGCTGGCAAGCTAAGTCATCGCATTTGGCTCGGCATTTCCCATGCGCGCTTTTGTTCAACAAGTTAAGCAAGACTCTGCTATTTATCTGGCTTCGATCGAGGCTGCGCATTGGTTCTGGGAGCGCGGATACGAAGTTGTTTGGTTTCGATTTCCCGACATCGCAGCCGGCGTTTTTGACGACTGGCTATTCCATCATCCGGAAGAAATGGTCGTTCGAGGTTCCGTCGAAAGCATCCGTACGTTGCTCGCAAGAGCCCGAAGGCCTGATCCGCCCGTTTTTGACCTGCCTAGTTCGCTATCACCCTGGATAGGTCGCTTCACCTGGGAAACGACCATGGGAGAAGTTAGAAACCAAGTAGATTCGGAAGTTCCCTTCAACCCCTTCCATATCAAACCCCTCATGCATCAAAAGCTGTTCAAGGGAACCGTGGTCTACGGCCTTCGTGACTTGATTGCATCGGCCAGCATTCCCGACGACACCCCTGTACTGGCTCAGCAAAAGATCGAGTTCGCCTCCGAATGGCGAGCCTACATTCTTCGCGACAAGATCTTAGGGGTCTGCAATTACAAAGGGGACCCTTTGGTTTTTCCAGCCGCAGAAATGATGAAGGACGCCCTGGATGCGTTCACCGAGCGACCGATTGCCTTCGCCATGGACTGGGGGATTACTGTGGCAGGCCACATGCTTCTTGTGGAGGTCAACGACGGTTACTCGCTTGGCAATTACGGCCTTGCCGGTATGCCCTTCACTGCAATGATCGAAGCACGATGGAGGCAATTGATGGGGTTGGATGACAACGGTGTCGGGAACTGCTTCACGTTGGGCTAACCCCTTCACCGATCAAACCAACCTCAGCGAATCAAGCATCTTTGGCAATCAAGCCCGATTTGATTCGATGCACAATCCATAGCATTACCCCTAGAGCAAACAACATCGCCCCCAAGAATGGCAGAATGAAGATGGGGGGCAAAAAGTAAATCTGAAACCAATCCCAAAGCCGAACCCAATCGAGCATCGCATACAAAGTTCCAGCGCACAGATAGGGACCAAACGGCGTTGAGTTGTCGCGCGTAATGATCCAAGAAATGATCACAAAAACAAGCCCGCAGATCGGAGCGATGAAGAACGCCATCCAGACGATCTGCCACCCAAAAAACGCCCCAATCATCGCCATCAATGTCACGTCGCCGAACCCCAATGCTTCCTGTTTCAAGGCCAAGCGGGCCACCAAACGAAAGCCCCATACCAGAACCCCGCCCAGCCCAATCCCAAACAAGGAAGAGAGCAACGATTCCCATCTGTTTGCATCCAGATTGGCATGCGCTATAACGATTCCGATAAAGCCGATGACCCAAAGCGCGGCAAGAAGCTTGGTGCTGGGACTGCGCTTAAGTCTCGCAAAAAAGTACTCGATCGCTTTTTTACTTCCACGTCGCGAGATCCAACGGCGGTCCGCAAGACCAAAGCACCATCCGCTCCAGAAGAGAAGCCCCAGGAAAAGCCCGGTCGAACCATGAAAGGACATGTCCCAATCAAAGGGCGAGTTTGCTTGCATGGGAAGTGCCGGCCCAAGAAGTGCCGGGAACACGGGCGGGATCGATTCGTGCAGTCGCCAATCCGGAATCACCATTGCACCCACCAAACCGAGAAGCGTTCCCGGAACGGTCACCATGTCAGGAATCGTTCGTTCATCAAAATCGATAAACGTTGCCACCGTCATCAAGGAAATAAGAGCTGCAAAGGCTATGAACTGATGCTGCAACGTGGATGCAGGTATTGCTGGAAGGCCCGTCTGCATGAACGCACCGTCGGTACAATAGCGATAAAGCAGCACTAAACAGAAAGGAGTTCCCAGTTCAATCAAGAATGGACGAACCCAATAAAAGCGTCCGAAAATCTCAGCTTCCTTGCGACTGCTCTTGAACCATCCCAATACAGGCACGCGGCTCCAAAGAGTTCTATTGGGAATGCCTTCGGATGGTGTCTGCCATGGGCTGATGGCTCTTGGGAAGTACGCGAAGGAATAGATTGCGAAATTGAGAAACGGCCCAAGAAGGAGCAAGCCGAAGACAAACAAGCCGATTTCTATTCCGTTCATTTTTACCTAGCGGCTCAACTTCGAAAGAGCTTTCAAGATTCGCTTCGCACCCAAGACACGATCGTAGCGGCGATCTGATCTGCCTTCAATCCGTCGGTCTCAATCGAAAAGGATGCGACTTCGCGGTACCATTGCAGCCGAAGGTCCAAGACCTTTCGGATCTCATCTAGGTCTCCGAGCGCGCTCAACTTGGGACGTCGCGACTGTGAAGCGGCGTCCCCTGCAATCCGTTCGAAAATGGTTTCAGGTGATGCGCGTAACCAGACTGTGCATCCACTTTGCTTAATCAGATTCCGATTTGTCTCTCGGAGAACAGTGCCACCACCCAGCGAAATGACTGTCGCGGACGAGGACGAAACCACTTTTTCGAGCTGTTTGCTCTCTAGATCTCGAAAGGCTTGCTCACCCTGGGCGGAAAAGATATCCGCGATGGAGCAGCCAGCTTCGGACTCGATTTCATCGTCCGTATCTCGAAAGGGTAGCGCTAGATTCTTGGCTACAATCCTACCGACCGAGGATTTACCGCAACCTCGATAGCCTGTTAAGAAAAAATGCTTGGTTGCCAACGTTGTTACCTTAGTACCCGTAAGAACCAAAATGTAAAACGGGTTTTAGGATCGAAGGGCATCCAGCAAAGATTTAGCTATTGATCGAATCGATCTTGATGCGGGTGTACTTTTGACGGTGCCCTGTGCGGACTTCGTAGTTTTTGCGGCGGCGGAACTTTTGAATGTAAAGCTTTTCGCCTTGCTCAAGACCGATCACGGAAGCACTGACCTTTGCACCGGAAACGGTGGGTTGACCAAGAGTCAAGCCAGACTCGCCACCGATTGCCAAGACGCGATCAAATTCAACCTTATCACCGGTTACTGCGGTGTCACGGTAATCGATGTCGAGCAATTGGCCTTCTTCTACCTTGAATTGGCGGCCACCGTCACAAATAATCGCGTACATAATTGAATTCGAAACCAACGAAATGCTTCACGGATCAACGAAAATCCCCGGAAATTCCAGAGAAACCAGGGTACGAGGATAACCGCTTTCCGGCACTTCGTCGAGGGCAAAGGAACACATTTTCTTTCTCTGGCTCCGGATTGCTGATTCTGAGCCAAGGGGCATCCTGCAGCTTACGGCTGTACCGACCCCGATTCTGGCTGGAAAGGGCTTTCTAGTTGAAAGGGCTTTCTTGTGCCTCAATGTTCATTACATTGTCCGGCATGCCCGATCTCAATCCTCCTCAACAAGCAGCAGTCGATACCCTGACCGGTCCTCTTTTGGTCCTGGCGGGGGCTGGGACTGGAAAAACACGGGTGGTTACGTTCCGGGTGGCCAACTTGATTCGGCACGGAATCAAGGCTGACCGGATTCTGGCCGTGACGTTTACTAACAAAGCCTCGCTGGAAATGCAGGAGCGGATCAGTCACCAACTGAAGCTTCCCAAACGAGTCCGACGTGGTCAGCCCGCTCCCGCTCGCCCCTCCATCGGAACCTTCCATTCCCATTGCGTTCAGATCCTGAAACGCCACTCCAAAGTTCTGGGGTACCCTGAAAAATTCACCATCTATGACCGGAGCGACGCGGAAAGTGTGGCTCGGACGGTTCTGCGAGAAATTCGAGTCCACGACGACATGCTGAAACCAGGAGACTTCCTGGGGATCATTAGTCACTGGAAAAATTTGGGGGTAAAGCCAGATCAAGCGGATCACGCCGCCACCTCCGATCGGGAACATATCGCGGCCAGCGGCTTCAAACGCTATCAGCGCGCACTCAAGAACCAAGCCGCGTTCGACTTCGACGACTTGCTGGTTTGCGCCGAACAACTGCTGACAGAACATGAAGAGGTACGAAAACTAGAATCAGGGCGTTACGATCACGTCTTGGTCGACGAGTACCAAGACACGAATGGAACTCAGTATCGAATTATTCGAGCTCTTGCTATCGACCACCGCAACCTATGCGTCGTAGGTGATGACGACCAGTCGATCTATGGTTGGCGTGGTGCGGAAGTGAAGCACATTCTCAACTTCAAGACCGACTGGAAAGAAGCTCGAGTCGTTCGACTCGAAGACAACTACCGTTCCACCGATGCGATCTTGCAAATGGCGAACCGGTTGATTGCATTCAATACCCAACGCCATGACAAAGTTCTGCGAGCGGCTCGGCCCAACGGTGCACAACCTAGGATTCTTCAGTTTCCCGGTGAAGTGGAAGAGGCCAAAGGGGTGGTGGAAGAGATTGCAGAACGCTTGCGTCAGGATCCGTCGACTCAGCCCGGAGACTTCGCCATTCTGTTCCGCACGAATGAACAGCCGCGACCGTTTGAAATGGAGCTTCGGCGTTGCAAGCTCCCTTACGTCATCACGGGAAGCCAGTCCTTTTTCGATCGCAAAGAAGTGCGCGACATCTTGGCTTACCTGAAGTGGATCGATGCGCCTGACGACGAACTTTCCTTGCTTCGCGTGATCAACGTTCCGCCGAGGGGCATGGGCGCATCCAGCGTCGACAAGTTGTTAAACAAAGCAGTTTCCACAGGGACAAGCGTCTGGAAAGTGATGCAAGACGCAAGCTTTGTCCGAGCCCTTCCTTCCGCCGCCCAGCAAGGGGTCGCAAAACTCCGAGCGTTGTTTCACGAATTTTCCGCAAAGTTCCAAGGTGCGAAACCTAGTCCGACCGAGGAAGAAACTACCGGCTCGCTTTTTGAACAAGCCTCTGAACCGGAGGGGGCATTCTCGGAATCGACGGGCGACGAATCGAACGAGTCCGAATCCTACTCGCTCGGTGGGCCCGGAAGCTTGATGCAAGTGACTCGTCAGCTCATCGAAACGCTGAAATATCGAGCCGAGATTCAACGTTTGTATCCTGACGCCGAGGAAGCCGAAAACCGAATTGGTACGCTCGAAGAAGTCATCAATGCTGTTGCGGAATACGAGCAGGAAACAGAGGTTCCCGAACTTGGGGATTTTCTTTCCAAAGTCACTTTGGCAGGCCGCGAATTTGGCTCGCCCAAAGAAAAACAAATGCAACGCAGCTCTATTTCGTTGATGACCTATCACAGCGCGAAAGGCTTGGAATTCCCCTTTGTCTACATGGTTGGTATGGAAGAAGGAGTCCTACCCCATCGTCGCTCACTTGCGGACAGCTCGGAAGGTGTCGATGAAGAGCGGCGACTGTGTTATGTGGGAGTGACACGGGCTCAAGATGAACTTTCAATGACGCTTCCGATGTCCCGGTTCAAATGGGGCAAGCCACGTCCGACCTACCCAAGTCGATTTCTGTACGAAGTCACTGGCCAAGCCGATAATCCCAATTGCCGCAAAGCCATCGAAGCAGCCACCAAAGAAGCTCGAAAGTCGGCACGCTAGCCCCCTAATTGGGTCTGGAAACGAAAACAGCCCGCAAGGTGAGTTGCGGGCTGTTTGATCTATTACGCAATCAGAATCCCAACGGCACTAAGGCAATTGAGGCTCTGGGGTTGCTGGCGATACTTCGCTGTCCGGTTGTTGCGTTGGGGCTGGCTGACCATCTTGTCCAAGAAGGATAAAGCCACCACCGCCGCCGCCGAAGCTGCTTGGCATGTTGTAAACGTAGATCGCATCAACGGCCTTCGAAATGCGTTGCTGGGCTTCACCCAAGTGAGCCAACGAATACGAATCCAAAGCATTGCGTCCCTCAAGAGTCGCGTCGATCTTTCTCTTCAATTCCTTCAATTGCATTAAAGCAAGGGAAGTGACCGGCTTGGTAACCGCGTTCGAATCGGTAGGCATGGCTAGATCGATCAAACGCTCTAGGTGCTCCCGTTGAAGATTGCGTCGCCACGAGCTGATCCGTGGCTTGCGGGCTGTGACTTCCCCTTCAGGCTTCACATCCAATTCCGACCAAATTTCCGCGAAGATCTTGTCCATCACTTCTGGCAACGTTACTGCGTCTTGATCTTGAGGAACAAGTTGCTCGTTGTCAAACACGCGACGCAAAGTCGACGGGTTCATCAACATGGTAAGTGCCGAAGCTTGGACGCCCAAAATTCGATCGTGGATTGGGAAAGTGGATTCGCCTGTGGAACGCATTCCTTCGTCGATCCATTTGTCGTTGGTAAGCCGTTCCAAAATCTGAGGCGTAACACCGAACGAATCATCTCGGAAAGCGTTTCTGAAAACGAAATCCATGGCCTTGCGTTGGCGTTCCGCGGCGACTGGAGTCAGGGATTGGCGGTTACCCGGATCCCCCTTCTTGTCGCGATTCACGTTCGCACCACCGATCCAGTTGGCCATCATGCTTACCGCCTTCATTTGCTCACCCAAGGTAAGCTCGTATCCGCGGCGGGCTTTGCCCCAGCTGTCTCCATCCTTAACAAACTTATCGAGCAATTGCGAACGATAAAGCTTGACCAATCGGATTTGGTTTTCAGCGTAATCCAATGGCTCCTTGCTGTAATCGTATCGGCGAGCTAGCGGATCCGGTCCGCCCGTATCCTCGTCGGTCGCGTATTGCAATTCTGGTTCGCTGACTCGCTTTAAGACTTCTGGAAGCTTCGCTTCATCAGTCGTATAGCCGTACTCGATCGCCCAGTAATCGTAAGGTCCGATGCCAGTCATGGTCCAATCACCACGGGTAGAACCCTCGAGCTTATAAGGCATGTTGATTGGAATGTAATCCATCACCGAGGAAGCAAGGGTTTTCTTGCCCTTTACGTCTGGCGAGTTGATCTCGTTGAACGTGTAGACGCTGGAGGCCTTGAAATTGTGACGTAGGCCAAGCGTGTGGCCTGCTTCGTGAGCAACCAGTTCGGCGAGCAATGGCCCGATGAACGACTCAGGCATTCCATCCAATTGGTCTTCCTTAGGCTTTTTGTCCTCAGGCTTGACCTCTTTCTTTGGTTCTTCCTTCTTAGGCTCGTCCTTTTTAGGCTCTTCCGGCTTTGGCTCTTCCTTCTTTGGTTCTTCAGCCGGCTTCGGATCGGTTGGCTTTGGATCTTCTTCGAAGAAAGCAGCATCGTTTTCCATCAAGGCCAGAGCAAGTCGAGCCATGCCCATGTCCATTTGCTTGCCAACAGCTGCATTGCAGAATCCGTTGACTTGGCTTGTTCGGCCAACGAGACCGTCGAATTGCTGATCCCCGATCAATTTGGTATCCACTTTCGTCAGCGCGTGGCCAGCGAAGGGCAACTTGGATTGGTTAGCGAAGTAGCCTTTCAAGAAATCGCGGTTTGCATTGGGTGCCAAGCGTAGGCGAGGATCCCAGTTGGGATGCGAGCCTAGCCATGCGACTGTTTCAGGACTCATGCCTTCCATTGCCAGATCAGGCATCATGTCATGGAATTGGAAGTTGAAGTGACGAATCCACCCGTCAGTCAGCACAATGTCCGCATCGAGGATTTCTCCGGTAAGCGGATGAACACGGCTTGGTCCGATGGCTGTTCCGATATCGTTGTTGAGCCAACGAACAAAGTTGTATTGAACATCTTCTGGATCCAGGTCCATGAAATCGCCGGTCTTGGCGTCTTGGTAATAGACTTGAACAGCGTCCGAGAACCCGATCGCTTCGAAGGCTTTGTTCCAGTATTCGATACCTTGCTTCACGAATCGGCGGTAACGAACAGGAGTGGTGTGTTCGATATAAAATCGGATAGGTGTTACCGGCGGGCTGACCTTCAAGCTTGGGTCTCGCTTTTCAAGTCTCCATCGAGTCACGTAACGAACCAATTTCTTGTCGTCCAAGTAACTGCCCAGGTCGGTGTAGTTCGTGACGAAGTAACCAACGCGTTGATCTGCTTTACGTGGCCGATAGCCAGTATCTTCAGGCACTTCGCTGAACGAATAGTGCAGCGTTTGCAGCTTACCGCCCGCTCCAACCACTTCAAAGGCAAGTTCTACGTTCTTGGTGAACGTTTTGGCTTTGGTGACTTTGGTGAGTTGTGGGTCTTGGACTCGGATGCTGTTTCCAAAAAACTTGGAAGCGTTTCCGACAAACAATGCGTCCGCATCGACCAAGGGACCTCCACGTGGGACCATCGAAACGATGGGAATGTCCAACAAGACGGTGTCCGTAAACAATCGCTTTACGGACGACTTCGATTCAGGTTCTCCGTTGGAACGAATATCTACGTTCGGGAGAATCAAGGCGAGACGTTTGTTGTATTGACGCCAGTAAACGTAGTAGTCTGCAGACTGGAGGCCAGCAAACTTGTCGCCACTGCTAATGGTGGTGGCGATAAAGTACTTCTTGGTTGCGAAATCTTTTGGCAGCTCGAGAAGCATCTGCCCATCTTTTTCGCGGGTCCAGACTCCGCAAAGGGCTCCCTTGTCGGGCGATTTCGATTCGGATTTGGTGAACCCTTCCGTTACTTTTTCGAAGGGTGGATAATCTTGCGTGGGATCTTGAGCATTTGCGCTCGACCCCTGCACCATGCCTAAACCAACCGCGGCCACCAAAGCCAACGATCTGGACATGAATTGTCGAACTCGTTTCATGCGATTCTTCCAAAAGAGACTAAGAAACATCATCACTGTAACGCCGATATCTGCATGTTCTTGCTGGCGAAACGCTAAGCAAGTCCGGAACTTGAGATGTGGGAAGAGTACGTCACCCAAGTTTCCGGCGATGGACAGACATTTGATTCTTTACTGCGAATCACCTCGCAAGCAATCTGCAAAGTCCGCCTCTTAGGAATAACCTTCCCAATCCGCAGAACCTCACAGGAACTGGAATTATGAACAAGGCTTAACACCCGGTCTAGGCTTTACCAGGGTTTCAGGCGAGAAATAAAGGAAGATTGATCCACCTGTCAAAGTGTCGATCTCATGATTTTGGCAACGTCGGGTGGGCGATCGCGTCGTCGGTGGCGCCGGGGTAAATGCTTCGCCCGCCATCCACGGGTAGGCAAACTCCGGTGATGAATTCGTGGGTCGCCAGGAAGTAGGCAGCCTGAGCCACGTGTTTGGCTTCCCCCTGTCGCTTTAACAAGGACTGGTTTCGAATCGATTCGGCTTTCGACTCGGAAATGGACGGATCGAGCAACACGGGGCCTGGCAAAATCGCGTTGACTCGGATTGCGGGATTTCGAGACGCCAATTCAATGGCGAACGAACGGGTCATCGTTTCAATGGAACCTTTTCCTGCGAAGTAGGCCGCGAAATCTCGATAGGGCCGGTGTACTGCCCAGTCGCCAATCAAGACAATCGAACCCCCGTTGGCCTGTTTTACCATCTGCAGTCCGGCCGCTTGCGAGCAAAGGAAGGTGCCCAGCGAGTTGACTTCGAATTGACGTTGCACATCTGCTTTGGTCGTTTCTTCCAACGGGCGCCAGTTCCAAATGGCTGCGGAATTCACGAGGACGTCCAGCCGTCCGAAGGTTTCCAGGATGGTCGAAACGGCTGATTTCGCAAAATCTTCCTCTTCAACGGCTCCGCGTACCACGAGGGACTCAATACCACGAGCATTCAGGCTGGCGGCAAATTTTTCTGCTTCGCCAACGGAATTGCAGGTATGGATGACAACTCGGTACCCTCGAACCCCGAAGTATTCAGCAATACATTGCCCAACTCGGGGCGCACCGCTTCCGGTTACCCAAACGACAGGTTTCGCATCGACAGTTGAGGGTGTAACAGACATTGGCAAACGAAATAAACGTAAGTAGGAACTTGTTGGTCGCAACCAAAGAATCGATTACCTCGACGCAATGGATCGGCCAGTCGCAATGGATCGGCGGATAGTGTACTTGGTTGGAAAGCCCAAAGTCCATTTCGATGGACAAATCACAAACAACCACCAACCAACCCGCCGATTTCCCGATGAGCTAACTTCATTCAACTCATAGTCACATTCACTGAAAATTCATTTTACTACCGATCTTGCACTAATTCTAAGCCGTTAAGTTGATGACCGACGCTGTCCCGCTATCTCGAGTCATAACGTTGAAACAGGAACACGAATGAAGATTCAAATCCCAAGTGCCGCGATCGTTTTCGTTTGTTCTCTCATTCAATTATCTTCATCATCGCTTGGTCAAGAGAAAACACCTCAGCCACAACTTAACGCAAAGCAATTGCTTTCCGAGGCGACCTTGCTTCTTAAGGTGCCCTACGATGGCAAAGAACAAACGCCCAGTTGGCCTGAACCGAACACGGTATGCCCCGATTCTAGCAGTGGGGAGCGAGATTTTGTGATGAGTCCATGGTCCCACCAGTCGGGCTATAGCGATCAAGGCATCAACGAAAATGCTTGTTTGATTGACGAAAGTCTGCTGAATGACTTGCCTGCATTTACATTGGGCGGTTGGGTCTATGTAACCCAAGGTGGTTCCACCCCGTTTTATCGCGAATGGTCCAGCGACGGAACAGCTCGAATGACGGCTCTCATAACAAGTCGAGGTGCATTAAAAATCAGCACATACAATGAAAGAAATAAAGAGGACGACAAATGGGTTTCTGGACTCGTTCCGTCAGGAACGATCGCCACCGGCCGTTGGAACTTTGTTTCCATTCGATTCGATGAGTCGATACCCGACACTCCCGTAACTGTAAGTGTGAATGGAAAGCATGAATCGATTCGAGGCCAAAAGCTTTCCTTTGATGAGGCAGGCATCACCGTCTTTGGCGGTCCATCGAGCATCATTCGAATGGGCGCACTCTTTCCAAGAGCCCTCACCAACGAAGAATTAGATGCTTTTTATCGCATTGGCATGCGCGATCCCAAAAAATTGATCTCGACGGTCGCTCGACATTCAGGCGAAAACACGAAAACTCCAAAACGGCTTGTTGAGCTCAAGGGCCCCAAATCTTCGATCAATCAAGTTTCCTTCTTCCCAGATGGTCAGTCGCTTGTTGCGGTATCGGACGATCCTGCTGTTTGGGTGTGGGAACTACCAAGTGGCAATCTCAAGTATACGGTTCCAGTCGAAGAACTACCGAGAGAGGTGAGCGTTTCGCCAAACGGT
The DNA here is from genome assembly GCA_027487485.1 of Planctomycetaceae bacterium. Classification (GTDB taxonomy): domain Bacteria; phylum Planctomycetota; class Planctomycetia; order Pirellulales; family Pirellulaceae; genus JBKCUI01. Next base: position 97,502 of record JAIYDN010000112.1, read on the forward strand.
GAACTGTTGGCAATATCAGGTTGGGGCGGTCCAACATTGTTCGATGCAAAAAGTGGTAAGAAGCTGTTTGACTTGGCACCGAACCCAACTAGCAAACAAAGTCCCACTCGTCACGCGAGCGTGTTTGCAAATGACAATAAATCGATTTACTTTGCGCTGGAATCCAAAATCCAACGGTTTGATCTTGAGAAAAGGGAGACACTCAATGCGAACCTTGGTGAGAGTGCTTGGGGAAGCACGCGACGGATTTCACTTTCGTCCGATTCGAAATACTTAGTTGGAGCGAACATGGGAATGTGTGTCGTGTTCGACGCAGAGAGCCTGGAAGAGGTAGTTCGATTCCCAGACCATCAAGGCAAGGTTTATGATGTCGACATTTCCTTTGATAACCAACGAGTCGTCTCTGCTTGCGCAGACGCAACACTATGTGTTTGGGCGATGGAAAGCGGCCAATTGGAGCGCAGATTCACGGGACACTCAGAGGGAGTGAAATCGGCAAGGTTTACGAAGGATGGACAAAAAATAGTGAGCGGTTCCTACGATGGTACCATGCGAATTTGGGACGTATCGACAGGGAAAGAACTTTGGAAGGTCCAGGACATAGGAGCGAATCATGTCGACGTGTCTGCGGACGGTCGCTATTTTGCTTGCGGCGGCGGATATGTCTCGCGGACTATCAAATCACCCGAAACGGAGTCCCTGAAAATTTCGGTGTTTGAATTTGCTGATTAGCACTTTTCTCATCGAGGCAACGGGATAGCTCAATAAGTGCAACGCGAAGGTGGGACTCGTGCCCTCCTTCGCAACAGGTTTGGTGCGCTAACACGCGACGCACCCTTACAAGATCGCGATCGTGGGCGAAGGCCCAATGCCGTCTACTTTCATGCTGTTTTGAATGTCGAACACCGAATCAAGAATGTCGAATGACGAAGTGGCGTTCGTATTCCTTGGGATTTCGACATTCCTTGTTCGAAATTCGATATTGATTTTGACTGGTTAATGACAAAGTAGATGACATGGGGCGAAGGCCCACGGACGCGATCTTCGTTCGGTCGATTAGGGCATAAGCACACCAAACCTGATGCGACATTTCGGGAAAAGCCCGACTGTCGCTGGTTGTCGCTGCTGGGGCGCTGATAAGCATGCCGAATGGCTAAGTCAGGAAAGGTAGATGCCGACAGATGGAAACCAAGGCAGGTGCCTAGCATTTAGTGTTATCTCTAAGCCAATTAACCCGATACTACTTTCCGGTCATCGTGAACTAGGAAATTCTCTGCCGACCGCCCTCAGCAGTTGACTAAATCAACACCATGGACTTGATAACGCTAAAAATGAGACGCCAATTCAATTCGCAGGGCCCGAACTGGACTGCCCAGAAAGCCGGCCCACGATTAAACTGGTTAATTGCGGTTCGATTTTTTACCATGTTTTAATATCCCCCCCGCGGATTCTTCGATTCACATCCAGGAATTCGGCTGGCCGTTTTAGGAGCCTGGTGTGAGGCAAGCACTGATCAGCGATATTCACGGAAACTTGGAGGGGCTCCAAGCTGTCTTGACGGATATCGCATCGCAAAGCGTCGATCAAATCGTTTGCTTGGGAGACATCGTGGGTTACGGGCCAAATCCATGTGAATGCCTCGAACTGGTCATGAAGAAATCAACCCTGACCATCATGGGCAACCACGATCAGGCTGCTCTTTTTGATCCCGAAGGGTTCAATCCGGTTGCTTTGCGAGCCATTTACTGGACTCGGGATCGATTGGACGCGGGGGCGCCATCCACGGTAAATCGCCGCTGGGATTACTTGAGCGAGCTGCCCAAACTGCACCATCAAGACAAATTCATGTTCGTTCACGGGTCGCCACGAGACCCCACCAACGAATATGTTTTTCCTGAGACAATCTACGACCAAAACAAGATGGAAAACATTTTTGGTCGAGTCAACCAATACTGTTTTCAAGGTCACACTCACATGCCAGGTGTTTTTACGCCTGATCTCGAGTTCATTAAGCCTTCTTCCTGCGACCATGTTTTTTCGCTTGGTAAGGAAAAACTGATGGTCAACGTGGGAAGTGTTGGCCAGCCCCGCGACGAAGACAATCGAGCCTGCTATTTGATCATTGATCATGATGCTCGCAAAATCCACTTCCGACGCGTGGAATACGATTTTGAAACGACCTGCAAAAAGATCTACGCAATTAGCGAACTCGACAATATGCTAGGCGATCGATTGCGCACCGGGCGCTAGAGTCCTTATTTTTCCATTCCCTCAAAAGTTCGAACCAGAAGCTGCTCTCTGTGCGCACGGCCATCATCAGTGATATTCACGGCAATCTCGAAGCGTTGCAAGCAGTCCTCAAGGATATTGAAGCGCAGCATTGCCAGCGTGTGATTTGCCTTGGAGATGTCGTTGGCTATGGCCCCAACCCTTGCGAGTGCTTGGACATCGTTTCCAAATTGGATGGGTGCGTCCTGGGCAATCATGACTACGGCGCCTTGATCGATCCCGAAGGATTCAGCGCGGCCGCAGAGCAAGCCATCTTTTGGACTCGCAAACAGCTCGAATGCAACACGTCGGTCTCCGATGCTCAACGACGACTCGAGTATCTTGCGAGGCTTCCCCGGACCATTTCGGAGGGGAATTTAATGTTTGTTCACGGGTCTGTTCGAAATCCGCTCAATGAATACGTCTTCCCGGAAGATGTCTTCAATCGACGCAAAATGGACAAGCTGTTCTCCATGATCCAAGGTTACACCTTCCAAGGTCACACGCACGCCCCGGGTGTCTTTAGCACGAACATGCAATTCGTTCGCCCGGACGAAATGAACTACAAGTCCGTGCTGCCAGAAGACAAAGCCATGGTAAACGTGGGCAGCGTCGGACAACCCCGCGACGGTGACTGGCGCAGCTGCTATCTTGTTCTCGACTTTCCCAATATCGAATTTCGACGCGTTGAATACGATATCGATACGACGGTCAGCAAAATTTTTGCAATCGAAGAACTGGACAACTTTCTGGGTGAGCGATTGCGAGAAGGGCGATAACCCGTAATCGCACTATGATCATCGAAGGGATCGTGACAACAGAGAACCAAGACGGTTCCATGCATGTTTCTCCTATTGGACCGCACGTCAACGAATCACTCACGCAATGGACGCTCAAGCCGTTTCAGTCGTCCAACTCCTTCAGCAATCTCCGGCGGACCAACCGATGTGTGTTCCATGTGCTGGATGACGCTTTGCTCATGGCGGTTGCAATTCTGGGCCTAAGCAATCCGCAATCGGATCGTTACGAACAGCTTCGCTCTCAAATCACAGAAGCTTCTCAAGCTCGAATCGAAGCAAGTGTGGCTGGATTGCAAGAAGCGGTTTTTGAGCACGCCTGGGGGTGGTGCCTGCCACAAGCCCATCGCGTTTTTGCACTGACGATTCAGCACTGGGATGTCTCAGAACCAAGGGCTGTAGCAAATTGTTCGCTCGCGATGCAGCGAGAGCTTCAGCCATTCTGGGGGTGGAACCGTGCCAAACATAGCCTTTTGGAGCTGTCGGTGATTGCAAGCCGAGTTCATTTGCTGGCTCCGACCGACATCCAAGCACAACTTCAGCAGCAGCAGGTGATCATCGAAAAGACCGCAGGGCCATCGGAGATCGCTGCATGGGAGTTGCTGAAGAGTTATTTGTCGCAATAATCGTTTTAGTCTTGATCTATCATTTCACATCGTATCCAACAAGTTTGCTTCATGGTCGCGTCGTATTGTATTGGAATTGATCTTGGCACGACAAACTCCGTCTTGGCGTTCGCGTCCATGGACGAATCGGAACCGATGGTCGCGGTCCTGCCTATTCCTCAGTTGGTTGCGCCAGGAGTGGTAGAGCGAAAACTCTCGCTGCCGTCCTTTCTGTATTTAGTCCCCACGCCCGACGACGCCAATCTGACCGTTCCTGGCGTTCGCAATCAGTTCGGCGTCGTTGGTGAGTATGCGCGTCGCATTGCCAGCGAACAACCCGATCGAGTGATTGCTGCTGCGAAGAGCTGGTTGTGCAACAAACGGGTCGATCGACAGTCTCCTATATTGCCTTGGGAATCGGAAGCAGGGGTGCCACTGATTTCGCCCGTCGCCGCAACCACTGCCTACTTGATGCATTTGGTCGATGCGTGGCATTTGGAATTTCCGGATTCCCCGTTTGCAGAACAGCAAGTGGTGCTGACCGTTCCTGCTTCGTTTGATTTGGTCGCTCGCGAGCTAACCCGACAAGCAGCTTTGGCCGCTGGCTTCCCAAGCGACATGTTGTTTCTAGAGGAACCCCAAGCGGCGCTTTACAACTGGATTCATGCGCACGGAAACGATTGGCGTAAGACGTTAAAAGAAAACGATGTTCTGCTGGTCTGCGATGTGGGGGGCGGCACCACCGACTTGACACTTGTTCGTGTCCAAAGCGAAGGTGGCGAGCTGAACATGAGTCGTCTCGCGGTGGGCAATCACTTGCTGATTGGTGGCGACAACATGGATCTTACGCTCGCTCACGTTGCGGCAGGTTTGTTTGCAAACAAAGGTACCAAGCTGAATGCTTGGCAATCGATATCTCTTTGGCATTCGTGCCGGCTAGCCAAAGAGAGCTTGCTGAAAGGAAAATCCGCTCCCGATTCCTACCCACTGACGGTCTTGGGCCGCGGAAGCAAACTGATTGGTGGAACCGTCACCTTGGAGCTCCCGAAAACTTTGGTCCAAGAAACACTCGTCGATGGTTTTTTCCCACTTGTGCAGCCTGATGAAAGGCCGGTTCGTGACAACGAAAGCGGGTTTCAAGAAATCGGACTTCCGTTCGAGTCTGATACCGCGGTGACTCGGCATGTAGCTTCCTTTTTGGCCGACCATTTAAAACACGCAGAACAGGCCGATTTGAAACTCACTCATCTGCTGTTCAATGGTGGTGTTTTCAATGCAGTAGCATTTCGGGAGCGCTTGCTTCAATCGCTTGCCTCCTGGACAGCGGAAGGGACAGGCCCAACCGTTCTGGGTGGCGTCGAGGACTTGGATCAAGCGGTTGCGTGTGGCGCCGCATACTACCAATGGGCAAAGCTGCATGGTGGAATTCGGATTCGTGGCGGAACCGCTCGAAGTTATTACATCGGAATCGAAAGCTCTGGCCCGGCGATTCCAGGATTGCCTCGTCCCTTGCAAGCGCTATGCGTCGTGCCACAGGGGATGGAAGAGGGGACTCAGATCGATGTGGCAAGTCGCGAAGTCGGGCTGAAGGTCGGCCAAAAGGCGAAGTTCCGTTTCTTTTCCAGCACGATCCGAAAGCAAGATCGCCCTGGTACCTACTTGAGGTCGTGGGATGAAGAGGAATTGACCGAGAGCTCGCCCATGGAGGTTTCGCTGACAACCGCAGAGGGAGAGCAAATCATCCCGGTGCGTTTTGAAAGTCGAATCACCGAGCTAGGGGTGTTTGAGCTGTGGTGCAAAAGCACACGCAATGATCAGCACTGGAAACTCGAACTCAATGTTCGCGAGTGATACTGCCCAGCGGTTAAACGACGGGAAACCGAATGATGAATGCGGTTCCTTTGCCTACGGTACTTTCAACGCGAATACGCCCTTGATGTTGGTCGATGATTTCTTTGCACGCCGATAGGCCCAAGCCGGTTCCACCCTTGCCGCTATCATCCGGCCCGTTCTTGGTAGTGAAGAACGGTTCGAAGATCTTTGGCAAGATAGCAGCATCGATGCCAGCACCGGTATCGCGGACCGTGACGACCACGGTGTTACTGCTGGATTCGAACGCCACCTTGATTCGAATCGTTCCAACTTCCCCGATGGCTTGCCTTGCGTTGGTAAGCAAGTTCAACATCAAGCGTTGGATTTGATTTCCGGCCGCCATGACATTCGGAACTTCATCGAACTGCGTCTCTACTGCGATACGATACTTTTGCAGTTCTCGTTCCAGCAGAACCAGGGTGTCTTGAATCAGTGGTACAAGGGAGGTCGGCTCCATATCGCCACTGCGATTGCGAGCTAAGCCAAGAACGGTACTGGTGATTTTGGCACCTCGATTGGCGGCATCTAGAATACGAGTGAAGGCTTTCTCGCGACTGGCATCGTCTTTGTTACGAAGCCCCATTTTCGCGTAGTTCAAGATAGTCATCAGAAGATTGTTGAACTCGTGCGTGGTCGTACTGGTCAGTTCGCCGACCGCAGCCAGCCGTTCGACTTGCGCCAGTCGAGCTTGAAGTCGCGCGACCGTCAGTTCATTCGAATCAACTCCGAGGGTCGGTTCGTGCGCATGAAGAGTTGGCGGTGTCGAGGTCTGGGGAGGATTTGCACGCAGTTCCAACATGAGGGGAGCCCATCGGTTGATATGGAGTTCTAAGCCAAAGATCGCTACTGTGAAACCAGTGGCCAATCTATATGGCCAGGGAAACATCAATCGGATTTGAATCCGAGTGGTACACGAAAAGGCATTGCGAAATCAAGCGGAGTCAAGAAAGATAGCAAAATGTTGCAGACCCTTGAACGACTAGAACGGATCCTTGAAATCGCCTCCGACGAGGGAATCTCGGTGCGTTGCGAGTGGCTGGGCGGAGTTCGCGGAGGATTGGTCCGCCTTGGAAAAACACCCATTCTGTTCGTCGACGAATCACTCAGCGTACCTGACCAGTTGGATCAGGTACGCGATTCATTGACATTGCTCGATTGGACAGAATCCGAATGGTGGAACGAGATGAGTTCACTATTAGAGCTGGATTCCGAGCAGGATCATTGAGTTCCGGTTAGCGTTCTTCCGCAACCCAAATCATGGTCGATCGGTAGAGCAATTCGATTTGCCGCGTAGCGGGTGCCACAGGACCATCTAAATCGGGGTACAAATCTTTGGGTGATTCTTTGGCGGTGTCCGCAAACAGCCTCCATCGAATGCCTCGCGTTTGAGGCGGCATCGTAAAGACCTTTGATTCAGGCGTTCCGTTGAGCATGATCAAAATATCGCGACCAAAACCCTCGGGATCGTCGATGGCTGCGGGCTTTCCAAGCCAACAAACCAACGTCCCATCGGGAGCATCCCAATGAATTGGCTTGCCGGTCGATTCGAACCAGCTAACATCGGGCACGCCCCGAATATCTTGAGGGCGTCCGGTCAAAAAGCGTTCGCGTCGAAGCGAAGGTTGCATCTTGCGAAACTCGATAAGTCCTTGAGTGAATCGGAAGATATCCGGATGTTGTTCCAGATTGTTCCAATTGAACCAAGAGATTTCGTTGTCTTGGCAATAAGCATTGTTGTTTCCGCGTTGAGAACGACGAACTTCGTCCCCCATCAACAGCATCGGCACACCTTGGCTCAACATCAGTGACGCGATCATATTCTTGACCTGACGGTTTCGAATCGATTCGACACCTTTCTTCTTCGTTGGACCTTCAGAACCGTAGTTGTCGCTGCAGTTGTTGTTGTCCCCGTCACGATTGCCTTCACCATTGGCTTCATTGTGCTTGTCTTTGAAGCTAACCAGATCATTCATCGTAAACCCGTCGTGGGATGTTACGAAGTTGATACTGCAGTAAGGTGCTCGACCAGACTGTTCGTATAGATCCGATGAACCACTTAGGCGGGTAGCCATTGCGCCCACCATGCCAGGATCGCCTCGCCAATAACGACGCACGTCATCGCGGTAACGCCCGTTCCATTCGGCCCAACGCAAATCTCCGAAGGACCCAACTTGGTAAGCGCCAGCGGCATCCCAAGCTTCAGCAATGATCTTGGTATCAGCCAGCATAGGATCCTCAGCAATCAAGTCGACCAGAGGAGCATTCGGCATCAGGTTACCGAAGCGATCACGCGACAGAATACTTGCAAGATCGAATCGGAAGCCGTCAATATGGTAGTTGTGAACCCAATGTCGCAAGCAATGGAAAATCAGCTCACGGCAAACAGGATGGTTGCCGTTAAACGTATTTCCGCAACCGGTGTAGTTGCTGTAGTGGGCTCCACCTGAATTCAGGATGTAATAGACTTGATTTTCGAGTCCCTTGAACGACAGCACGGGCCCTCGTTCGTTCCCTTCGCAGGTGTGATTGAAGACCACATCCAGGATGACTTCGATACCAGCTTGGTGAAGTGCCTTCACCATTTGCTTGAACTCGTTGACTTGCGCCCCCGGTTCTTTGGAACATGCATAGCCTCGATGCGGTGCAAAGAAAGCCATAGGGTCGTAACCCCAGTAGTTCGGTCGCTCGGGAGTGTTTCCGTGCATATCAAGAATAGGGAACTCGTGGACCGGCATCAGTTCGACGGCGGTGACCCCTAAACTTTGGAGGTAAGGAATCTTTTCGATGACTCCCAGATAAGTTCCAGGGTTCTCTACCTTGGACGATTTGCTTTGCGTGAATCCGCGAACGTGCATTTCATAAATAACACTGTCGCTGAGCGATCGTCGAACGTGTCGATCTCCCTCCCAGTCGAAAGCATCGTCTACAACAACGCATTTAGGTGGACGGATGACGCCATCGGTCGTGTGTTGGCAACAGCCTGCAAGGGCTTTGGCGTAGGGATCCACCAAGCGTGCGTTACTGTCGAACCATTGCCCAGATTCTGGGTCGAACGGCCCATTGGATTGCAAATGATACAATTGACCTGGTTTTAGGTGTGGTACGCAAATGCTCCACACATCGCCCCAGCGGTCGTTTCGTCGATCGAATTCAACAATCTCCGATGGTTCTCGATCGTCGACATGCTTGTAGAGCAACAGCCGCATTGCAGTCGCAGATCGACTGAAAATCGTGAAGTGAACGCCCTGTTCGGTAACGTTCGCTCCGTAAGGCAATCGATAAGCAAATTGTAGTTCAGTGAGCGGATGCCGCATAAGCATAAAACAATGAATATCCTTTCCAGTCCAAGGCGAGCGGGTTTGTTCGCAATCAGCAAAGCAACCTTACCACGCTGAATTTTGAGAACTGGAATGGAAGTGGATAGAAACCGGGTGAATTGTCGATGAGTGGGTGGGTTTTGTTCTACTAGCTAAAGATTGCCAGCGGAGCATAGCAGCAACACTTCATGCAACGTGAAAAGCTCGAGAGCTGCACAACGCCGCCAGGCTATTCCTCGTCATCTTCAGCGTCAAACTGAGACGGATCGCTTTGGTCCGTATCGTCTTCCCAGGTCTCTGTAACCGCTTTACCTTGCGACGTGATGCCTCGGAGCTTTTCGATTTTCCGACGAGCCGTCGCCAACTGCTGCTGGCAAAATCGGACATGCTCCACCGCGTTCGCGTACTCGGCCAGAGCAGAGTCCAGCCCTAGCGAATTGCTTTCCAGCTTTCGCACGATCTGGTCCAATTGGAGCATGGAGGATTCAAAGGTTGGTTTCTCGTCCGTTGAGTCTGGTTTTATGCGGGCCATTTCTTACCTGATTAAAGTCGAAGTCCTATAGTCGCTACAGTCGGCAAAGTCGGAGGCGTCTCGTCCCACAAAGCTCGACGAGGACGTAAAGTAGATCTCCAAGTATAACGGAACGACCTATGAATTGAGGTGAAGGACAGAGTTTTGACGTCAAATCCAACAATCCACGGAACCCGTAGCAGCCAATGGCCAGCGACCGTCAACGACAATCGAGCAAACAAAATCGACGGAAAAGTCAGGCATATGCTGCCTCGTTTCCGAAGAGCTCCTCCCTGTCTGTTCCAAAGCCATCCGCAACTTTAATAGCCCACCCCGATGGGAATAGTCGGTTTCCTTCAGAGTCCTTGCCATCCAGTTCTGGGAAATGCACCATTCCTGGCCTCGACCGATTAAGCAGTATTTCGGACTTGTTGGATTCAGCAACGGCAGAACCCGCCATGGTTTCCTCGAAAGAGGCCGCTCATGGACAACTTTCAACTTCAACCAATGCGTACGACGCTTCCGCCAGAGTCGAACCAGTCAAAGCAGTTCAGACCGGAGAGTCGCCAGAATGGCGAAGGTCCATCGACTCCAAGATCCAAGAATTGGTGGAACATGCTCGCGCATTCGAACGAGAGAAATCGGAGATCGAACAGCTTCGTGAGCATCTTCGTCAGTCCATCGATATTGCAGAAGCAAGACTGGCTGCAACCGCTTCGAACGAGTCGATTCAAAGGCTTGGTGAACTCGAGAGCCTCTTGGCCGCTGCGAACACGGAAAATGCGAAACTCAGCAATCTGCTCCATCATGCCCGAAGCGAATACCAATCTCTTCTTGAGTTTATTGAATTGGATGCCAACGCCGCTCGAGGTTTCGAAAAACAGACAGCGGAAAGCACAAGCTTGCACGACGAGCTGGTTTTGGAGATAGCGCAACTCAAAGATCAAATCCAGTTCCTTCAAGACGAACTCTCGGATTCGCGTGCAGAACCTACGGCGATCCATGCAGAAACCTCCGAACTTCGAATTCAAGTCGAGAAACTTCGAAGCCAGTTGTTGGAGGCCCGAAACGAAGCGGTGGAGTCGCGGCTGCAAAGCAACGATCTAAGCTCCAGTCTGGCTAAGTTCAAAGATCCATTCGAAAGCCAACGAAGCGAAGCCTTAACTTGGGAGCAACGCAAGGAGGCTCTCATGAAACAACTGGACGCAGAAACCCAGAGCGACGAGCCTTGCGACCCGGATAAAATTTTGGAGATCCAATCGATCATCCAGAAAACCGATGCTGAAATTCATCGACGTGACCAAGAAATCCAAGACCTTCGCTACTTGCTCGAGCAACAAGCGATTGCACAAAATGGCATGGCTATCGGTGTCGCAGCCGTTGCCGAAATGATCGAATCCGACGCCATGATCATCGCGGAACGTTTGCGGTTGCAAGAAATGCAACAAGACTGGGAAAAGAAGCAGCGCCAAGCGGAGATCGAAATGTCCTTGGAACGCGCTAAGCTTGCACGCGAGCGACTGGAATTGCAAGAAAAATCTCGCGTTTTTGAGGCTGACCACCCACCCGAAACTGCCGAAGAAAAATCCGCAACCAAAGAACGTGGACGCGGACGCTGGCTGGCTCGATTAGGGTTGCGCGACGAATAATAGGGACCCGAGGTCCGGTTTTCCTTTGGCGGTCTTCTCGTATACTACAACGTGCAGGGACCTCCTGACCGCCTTTAGGTCCCCTTCGGATATCTCCTTGAAACGGTTGTTGTAGATGTTGAACCTAAAGGGGCGTTGCGCCCTTATTACCGGTGGTACCCAAGGTGTCGGTTCGGCAATTGCCCAGTCGCTAGCACGAGCAGGTGCCAACATTATCTTGCACGGACTGGAGCCAAATGACGCGGCAATCAATACAATCGCCCAGTGCCGCTCCCATTCGGTCCAAGTGACCCCGCTCTACTGCGATCTACTGCAACCCATCGATCAAGTCATTCAACAGCTTGGCGACGGGGCCTTAGCGATCGACTCCAAGCTGGATCTGCTGGTGAACAACGCCGGCGTTTTTATCGATCGTCCTTACTTAGAGATGACGGAAGAAGTGTTTGAGCGCACGTTCCACCTCAACGTCAAAGTAGGCTATTTTCTAACTCAATACTTCGCGAAGCATTGGCTATCGCATGGGATTGCTGGCCGCGTTTTGTTCACTGGTTCCATCAATGGGTTACTGGCCGAACCTGATCATTCCGCCTACGACGCATCCAAAGCAGCCGTGGCCGGGCTTGTTCGGTCCTTGTGTGTTGCCCTTGCCCCGAAAGGAATACGAGTCAATTCCATTGCACCAGGGTTGGTGAGAACACCGTTGACCAACAAAGTCTTGAGTCAAGACGCGGACGCTGTGCGGTGGATGGAACTGCATACCCCGAATGGCAGTGTACCAAATGCGTCGGCTTGCGGCCCTATGGCTGCTTTCCTATTAAGCGACGGGGCGGAGCATATTCATGGGCAAACCATCTACATCGATGGAGGGATGAATGCATGGCAACAGCCCGATCTGCCGGCTTCTTTGCGTGGCCATTTACAATAGAACCCTGACCGCCAGGACACGGGATGATTGCCAGGATACGGGAAGTTTTAGGCTGCGATCGTTCGGGCGGTTGCAAGCTCTTTTGCTTTCCACCATCTCGTTAAAACGAAAAAAGCTCAGAGGATTCCCCCAGAGCTTCGCAAATTGAATTTAAGTAAGCACACCCGACTAAAGTGAGCCTGAGGCGCTAGCCGAGTTCTTTCGTATTGTAATAATCGGCTAGCGCCTCAGGCTCAAAGAAGCGAAAAACGACTTTTGTCGGGCGCGTATCGGTAATGTTTCTGGAAACTACTCGGGAACCGTCGCCTTGAGTCGAAAAACAGTTCCAATTTCAATCGTCGGCTTTTCCGGCAGGTCCGTCGTGATGACGATCGCACCCGTGATTTCTTTACCGTACTCCGCGTCGTTAGGCTTGATCATGATCGGCAAAGCATGAAGAGGTTTGCTTTCTTCATTGAGATCTGCATCGATGGCAAAGATGTCGCTATGAACCGATTTCACAATGAACGGTTTGTGACCTTTGAGAATCACCATTTGCTTGATCGCTTCGCCTTGAACGATGTCCCCTAGCGATAAGGTTTTGGGGGAGACAGAAATCTCAGGGTTGATGTTGGCGACTAACCGAATCGGTATCGTGCTTAAATTGCGATCGTTGGTGTGCACGACCAATTCGCTTTCCAGCGGACCAGCTGGCGCATCTCCGCTCATCGCGACGTCCAGCAAGTACCGAACACGGCCTGATTGCCTTGATACTTCCTTGGCCGTCACGTTAATAAAGGAATCACCGGCTGTCACTTTGGTGATTTGCCAAGTTGGCTTGCCCGCATAGTCGACCGCAACTTCGATTGCTTTGGCTTCCCCTTGCATGATGCTTCCGAACGATGCTTCGCCCGGTTGAAAGACGACATCAGAACGAATGTAGCCTTTCACGTGAAGTTGCACTTCGCTGAAAGTAGGCTTGTCGAAGGTAACAGTCAGGGTAGCAGAACGTGCACCCGTATGAGTTCCCGTGTTAAATTTTGCGAGAATGCTTCCGCGACCGCCCGGTGGGACAATTTCCGTCTCAACGCTGGGGGTGGTGCATCCGCACGAGGTTCTCACGCTTCGAACGTGGATAGGTTGAGCAAATGGATTGTCGAAATAGAACCTGTGTTCGGTTTTCGCAGCGCGGGCCACAGTGCCGAAGTCATGGTTCGAAGTCTGGAACATGCTCGACCACTGCGTGGCGAATGCATTCGACGAAAGTGCCGCAACGGCCAATAAGGCCGCTACTAGGATGCGCATAGGAGTGTCTCCCTAAGTGATTCAGAACGGATGGGGGATGAAGACCAAAAAATGAATCCGAACCTTTTCAACCGAAAGAGTAGTATACCGAATCGTTGGAGCGGTAGGTATACGCCGGTTGCACTGGAAGCGAGGCAGGATCAATTGATGGGTGTTGGATTGAGGTCCACGGACTCGATATCAGCTTTCCAGCATTTCAAAAAACAGTCCAAGAACCATAAACTTTTATTTTCATCTCAAGTTCGACATCCGTTCCCGAAAGTCGAGAAATAGTCCCCGATCCGTCGCAAACGTCAAAGCCAGTTAACTTCAACATCCATTGACTGGGCCAGGACCATCAATCGAACAACCGAAGTTGCTTTAGGGTGGATGCCGATTCCATTTTAGGCAATTCAGGTAGTTCGGGTAACTGATTACGTATCATTTCATGAAGCATTCTCGCCAATGCCGGGGCGTAAGTGTCATCAGGGGAATGCGTGAAGATCCAAGGCTCGTACCCGTCTCTTATCCAATTTGCAATGATCTGCGACCATTGCCTCCAAGATTCTTCGACCTCAGCAGCATCATTGCGTCCAATCAAACGAAGCATGGGACGCTTGCCCGTGATGCTGGTTCGGAATGGACTCTTGGGTTTCCTCTTTTGCGATGCCTCCTCCGATGCGTCGGTGGCTTCCAAGGCATTGAGTGGACTGGAGTCAAACAGAACACGGTCGATACCAAGGGATTGAAGCAAGTCGTCGAGCCGAGCTTCTTGGTCCCCTTCATCGAACCAATCCAAATGCCTGACCTCGACGGCCCAGGGCCAGTCTCTCGGTAGTTGTTGTAAAAACGCCTTGAGTTGAGGATAGTAACGAAATGAAAAAGACGGGGCTAGTTGAAGGAACGTTGGGCCAAGTCGTCCTGCATCACGAAGGATTTCAAGCCGAGCCAGCCATTCGCTTCGCTCGCGGTCGCAGTGCGTCAGCTTCAGGTCGTGCGAGATTCTTCGAGGGAATTTAAAACTGAACCGAAAAGTTTCCGCGGAGCTGTCTCGCCACTTCTGAAAAGTCTCTGCTGGCGGAACGGCGTAAAACGTACTGTTCCCTTCCACGGTCGGAAACATGCGACTGTACCAACCCAAAATGGCCTCAGCGGGCGTGCCTTTGGGGTAAACGCTATCAGTCCAAGTGCGGCATCCCCAAACAGGGCAACCTATACGGTACAACCATCTGTCCCACTGAGGATTTTGGTTTGAAGACAGCACTTTCATTGAAGATAACTTGCCGGAAGAATGCACGATGCAATGGTTACGACCGGTACGACCCGAACCGGCTTGGAGATCTGTTGATGGGAACGGAAAAATAAAGTCATGTTTTGGTTGACCCTAGACGGGGGTATGGCATCTCATTCATGAACCTTGGTCGCGCGACGGGTCCCATTTTCGCGAGGAGCTCGGTTTGTGAATTTTCTTCAAAGTCAGGAATCTGTCATCCATGATGTTATCAGCAAAACGACTGTTTATGGTTTCTGTTGCAGCGAGCTGCGCAATGGTAACCGCCGAAAACTCTCAGGCTGGCGAATGGCTCGATTCGATTCTAGGTCGTAACCAACCAGTATACCCAGTAGGGGCCCCCGTCCTGGTGGCCCAGAATCCCGGTTTGCCTTATGCCGCAAATCAAACATTGGGGTACGGCAGTTACCAAGCAAATCAACCACCTACCTACAACGCCCCCCTTCTTGCACCCGGCTTTCCGCAAACGGTTGCGGGAACCCTCCCGACCGCTGCGTATGATACTCAATGGGGACGAGTACCAGTTACGTACTATCGCCCAGTAACCGCATTCGATCCACGCTACGGCACCACGGTCACAAGCTTACAGCCTTGCACTTCGTATCAATACCAAGCCCAACGTCCGCCCGTAATCGCACCCAGGCCAATCTTGGGTGAATATGGTGCTCAAGCCAACAAGTGGCCCGGTATCACCGGCCCAGGTTACAACCCAACAGGACTAGCCGTTACCAGCGGCTATCTGCCAACCTATCAAACGATTCCGAATTCGGGCGTTCCCATGGCACCCATGAATCCGATGGCTCCGGTTGTCAGCTCCGGCTCCGCAACCGGTATGCCTGCCACTACATTTCCAACAAGGACTTTTTCGAGCCCTTATGTTCCTAACCAGTATGCAACCAACCAGTATGCTGCCAGCATGCCAGCTGCCAGCATACCAGTCACCAGCATCCCGGCAACGAAATGGGCCGCAGGGCCGATAACAGCAGGGCCAGTCACCACTGGCCCAATCGGCACGGGTGTTGTCCCGACCGCTGCTTGGATGCCAGTCAGCCCGAACGGTTACTGCGCCAACGGAACTTGCGTTCAACCAGCATCGGCAGTGCCAAGTGGTTTCGCTCCAGCACCATCTACTTACTCTGGATCGGCGCTTTCTGGAAACACGTCCGCTCCAGGGATAGCACCACCGAGCATTCCCGGTGCAACAGTGACTCCTGTCGGCCCGCCCAGCTATTCCTCCACGCCAACCACCAATGGAAACGTCTATGGCGGAGCGAATCCATCGCTTACCAACCCCAACTTGGCTAACCCAGCCTTTACCAATCCGGCATTAACCAACCCGGCAATAACCAACCCAAGTTTGGGCGTGCCAGCTTCCAACGGTCAAGTCTTTCCGAATCAGCAAGTGTTTCCCGGCCAACCGAACACCGGTTTCGGGGATCCTGAAGCGACTCGTGTTCCTGGACCGAGTGGCTCGTCGGCTATGATGTCACCTAGCAAACCAAACG
Organism: Planctomycetaceae bacterium; assembly: GCA_027487485.1. Taxonomy (GTDB): domain Bacteria; phylum Planctomycetota; class Planctomycetia; order Pirellulales; family Pirellulaceae; genus JBKCUI01. Next base: position 113,505 of record JAIYDN010000112.1, read on the forward strand.
TGAACAACGAAGTACAACGTCTGCCCATGGTGGCCATCGACAAAGAACGAGCGAATCCCGCATCGGCTTCTTTGAACGACACGCTCAGCCAGTTTCGTTCCATGCCAGAAGTGCCAAGTGCAAATAGCACTCCGAATCAAATGATGAACGCCGCTTCGATTCCCTCGACGCTTCCGGACGAACCGTTTTCGGGCGTGCGACCTTTGTCTGCCCCCGCAGATTTTGATAGCAAGCCGAAGTGGAACCCATCGCTGCTTGATCCCGACGATCGAACGGTATGGGAACAAAAGAATCGCAAAAAAGAAAACGTCATCCAACTGGTCTCGGGAACGGAATTTCAGGGCGGAAGCGTGGTCAACGCAGTTTCGACGAACAATTCTGTCCGCTCCGGAAATGACAAGTCAGGATTTCGCCCCGTGACGGCTCTCCAATAGCCGGATCACTGTTACACTATGGCGGCTTCCCTGGGGAAGCTGCCCTGTCGGTTCGATAGAATTGGCCGGGACAAAAAAGTTCCGGCTATCTTTTTTGGGGTAGTCTGTAAAACCACTCAGTTACCCGATGGATTGCGCGTACATCCCGTCACTTATGCGAACGTATCATTTTGTTGCCTTACGAGGCCCAAACCGCTGGTCTCCGACCCCTATCTTGGAAGTCCACGATGTCGGGTTTGCCTTGGCGGATTTGCCTGCCAAAGCCACTTCCGTAGCCGGGATTCTCCAGGCGTTCTTGGAAGCAAAGCAATTCACGACCAGCCATCCGCAAAGCGTTGCGAACGCTGAATCCGTGGTCAGAAAAATTGAATCAGGGGTCAGTGGGGTCGAACTGTGGCTTCAATGCGCGCGATGGTTTTCGGCCATGGCTGGCGTTCCGACTCGTGATCTCCCTTCAGCCATTGAATTGCGATCCCTTACATCATTAAAGAGCGATTCCGTGAGTTCCAGCTCCACGAACGTTTTTGCAATCGAAATGGAGGAGCAATCGTTAACTGAAAAATGTGTCAGCTTTGCTCGAGAATGGCTCACTTCAGAGACGCCGCTGATGGACTTCCCATTAGGACTGAAAGTGCGCGAACTGTTCGACTTTGCGGACGACGTTCGGCTTGGCCCCAGCTCGCGAGCAATCCTGCGTGCCGCCCGAAGACGCAACATCCCTTATTTGCGTCTGAACAGTGGCTCCTTGGTCCAGCTGGGGGAAGGACGTCACCAACGGCGCATTTGGACTGCAGAAACCGACGCAACCAGTGCCATCGCCGAAGCCATCGCAAGCGACAAAGACTTAACCAAACGGCTTCTGCGACAAGTTGGTGTTCCAGTGCCACACGGTCGTGCAGTGACCAGCGCTGAAGATGCGTGGCTAGCTGCAAATGAAATCGGATTTCCTATCGTTGTGAAGCCCTGCAACGCCAATCATCAACGCGGCATCTCGATCGAACTAAGTACGAAGCCCGAAATTTTGAAGGCCTACGATTGGGCCGTGAAGGATGGCGAGACGAACGACATCCTTGTCGAGCAGTTCGCGTTGGGACATCACCATCGATTGCTCGTCGTGGGAAATCGGTTGGTCGCGGCCGCCAAAGGCCATAGCGAATGTGTCGTTGGCGATGGAGTATTAACCATTGAGCAATTGGTCGCGAAGGAAAACCAAGACCCTCGTCGCGGAGAAGCATACACCGACCCATTGGGTGTTATCAAACTTACCGAACCCGCGATTATCGAACTAGGCAAGCAAGGATTCCAGACTCATTCGATTCCAGCTGTCGGAAAACGAGTCGTTGTCCAAAGGACGGGAGATTTAACAACGGACTGCACCGAAGAAGTGCACCCAGAAACAGCAGAGCAAGCCGTTTTGGCAGCGAGGGTCGTAGGACTCGATATTGCTGGCTTGGACATTCTCGCAACGGATATCTCTGTGCCTCTGAGCGAACAACGAGGTGCCGTTGTCGAAGTGAACGCAGGTCCCTCGCTTTCTCCGCACGTCTCACCGCTCTACGGCAAACCTCAGAAGGTTGGGGACGCTATCGTTGCGATGCTGTTTCCCGAAAATGAGCAAGGGCACATCAAAATCATCGGTGTGGTGAAGAGCCCCTCATCGGATGTTCTTATCCAACAGTTTGCCGAACAATTGCGGCTTCGAAATGTTGACTTCGGGATGCTCAGTCACGGCCAAGCAGGATTCAACGGGCGTGTTGTCGATACCGGTTGTGTGAATGACGAAGAACGTGTCGTGGCTTTGCTGTGCAACCCAATCTTAAGCGCTCTGATTGTACAAATTGATATCGACCAGTCGGCTCAGTTCGGAGTTTGCACGCCGCGATTGGATCATCTTCTGTTTTCGACCGACTCCATCCCTAGCAATCTGCCCGATGAACGACTGGCGGGTATCCGAGCGATTCTCAATGCCGTCCCCCAAACCGGGCGGATCTTTGGCGATCGGTTACCTGCTTCTGCCTATCAAATTATCGAGACATGGAAGAAAGAAGGGGTCGTTTCCAAGAATAGCCTAGAGCGGGCTTTCGAAATCGGATTGGACTATTGATTCACCGCTAGGTTAAGGCTGCCAAATGATCACCAACGTTGAGATAGCGAATATCTTCGAAGAAATGGCGGACTTGCTAGAACTGTCAGGCGAGAACGCCTTCCGAATTCGAGCTTACCGAAACGGTGCCAAGGCCATCCGCGACCATTCCGAATCGATTGCAAAGCTTGTCGAATTAGATGTCGACCTTACCTCCATCGAAGGGATCGGATCCACGCTCGCGGACAAATCCAAAGTCCTTATCCAAACCGGACGTTTGCCTCAAATCGAAAAGCTGCGTCAAGAAGTTCCTCCCACCCTGCGGGATATCATGCAGGTTCCTGGGATGGGAGCAAAGAAAGCGATGAAGCTCTTCCAGGAACTGGGCGTCTTCGACTTGCCCAGCCTTCGCGCTGCTTGCGAAGCAGGTTCCGTCGCATCCCTGAAAGGGTTCGGACTGAAAACGCAACAATCCATTTTGCAAAACATGCAGATTGCCGAAAAAGCCGCACTTCGACTATCGATTGATCAAGCGGACAGCCTCGTCGAAAGACTCCGCAGCCATATGCTGGCATGCACTGCCGTCGAACGATTAAATTTTGCAGGTAGCTACCGAAGGGGAAAAGAAACCGTCGGCGATTTGGACATGCTGATCGTTAGCTCCAACGCAAACGCCGTGATGGATCGCTTCGAAGAATTTGGAGCAATTCAAGAAGTGCTTCAACGCGGTGATACCAAAATGAGTGTCCGCGTAACCGACTCGTTCCAAGTGGACCTCCGAGTTGTCGCTGCCGAATCTTGGGGAGCGGCCCTTCAGTACTTTACTGGTAGCAAGGAACATAATGTCCGTGTTCGAGGACTCGCGAAGTCCAAGGGAATGAAAATCAACGAGTACGGTGTCTACGACATCAACGATGAAAACAAGATTTTGGCCGGGGCGGATGAGCGGGATGTCTATGCGTTGATCGGTTTGCCATGGGTGCCTCCGGAAATGCGGGAAGACCGCGGCGAGTTCGAATCACAACACCAAGCAAGGTTCGATCAGCTGATTCAGTTGTCGGATATTCGTGGCGACTTGCATATGCACACAACCGCAACCGATGGCGAAAATACCATCGAGGAAATGGTCTTGGCCGCGAAACAACGAGGATTGGAATACATAGCCATCACCGACCACTCGAAACGCGTCAGCATGGCTCGCGGGTTAGACGAATCGCGATTGTTGCAACAATGGAAAACCATTGATGCGCTCAACGAGGCATCGGATGGCTCGTTTTGGATACTCAAAGGGATCGAATGCGATATCTTAGAAAACGGAGCGATGGATCTTTCGGATGAATGTCTAGCGCAAGCCGATTGGGTAACCGCAAGCATTCACTACGGACAAAAACAGCCACGCGATCAAATCACTCAGCGCATTGTCAATGCCATCGAGAATCCCTACGTCCACGCTATTTCTCATCCAACAGGTCGCTTGATCGGGCGCCGCGAAGCCTACGACGTTGATGTCCCTGTCATGATCGATGCAGCAAAGCGAAATCATAAGTTTCTGGAACTCAATGCCCACCCATCTCGATTGGATCTGAACGATCTGAATACGATGGCCGCGATTCAAGCCGGTGTGACCATCGTGATCAATACGGACGCTCATTCCATCAGCAACTTGGACCTGATGAGGTTTGGCATAACGCAAGCGAGGCGGGCCGGGGTCACGGTTGAAAATGTTCTCAATGCCTTACCCCTTGCACAGCTCAAGCGTCGGCTAGCACGCTAGCCGAGACGATTCATCGCATCCCGTGGGTTTGTCCCCATTCGGAAGCAACAACTAAAAATCACTAGAACACTAACGGCAACAGCCGCTCGACCAAAAGGATTACTAGGTCTGGAATTGCTGGATTAGATCAGAAATCTCAGTCGAAATCCGTTGCATCTGCTTTCCGGCATCCACGAACTGTGAAGCTCCCGCTGCCGACTGACTGGCCACGCGTTCCACTTCCGCAACCGAGCTCGAGATGCGAACCGACGCTGCTGCCGACTCGGTGACGCCACCAGCAACCATCGAAACCGATTGAGAAACACTCTGCATATGCGTAGACATGTTCCTCGTCGAAACACTCTGTTCTTCGATCGCTGCCGCTATTCTGCTTGAAGTTTCGGTCCTTTGGTTAATCATTTTGCTAATCGCAGCAATCGATTGGACAGCCTCTTTGGATGCGTCTTGCACAGATTCAATCGACTTGCGAATGTCCGAGGTTGCGACGGCAGTCTGTTTTGCCAAATCCTTGACCTCGGTTGCTACCACGGCGAATCCCTTGCCGTATTCTCCTGCCCTCGCGGCTTCGATCGTCGCATTCAGGGCTAACAAATTGGTTTGATCTGCGAGATCCTCAATCAACTCGACCACATTGCCAATCGCATCCGTCGCTTTGTGCAACGTCTGCATGCGCAGGCTAGTCGCTTTGGCAAGCTGGCTCGTCTCCGCAACGTCGGTATTATACTTCTGGGTTACCGATGAAATTTCATTGATGGTAGAAGTCATTTCATTTAGCGAGACCTCAATGGAAGCCACGTTTTCAGTCATGGTGACCGACGACGAAGTCACATTGTTCATATTGTGTGCCAGCGAAGAAGCAACATTATTAACGATCGATGTTTGATGAGTCGTGCGTCGAACACCTTCGCTGATATCACTAGCAGATGAAGATACTTGGCCAGCAGAACATGCTAACGATTTACTGCTCAGACTGAGCTTCTTAACCATCGCCTGGATTTTTCCCGCTGCATTATTGTAGGCTTCTGCCATTTGCCCAAATTCGTCCGTTCGCGTCATCGTCAACGTACGAGTCAGATTTCCCTCGCCGAATTCAGATAAAGCATTCATCACTTGAACAATTGGTCCGACGATAGTCCTGGTGCAGAGAGTAGCCGCGACAACCGACACCAAAATGCTTGTCGACACAAAAAGCATTACTAAAAGCCCCATACTTCGCTGAAGGGGCGCAACTTCCGCAGCCGCAGCGTCAACAATAGCATCTCCTTGTTCCTCAAGAACATCGATAAAGGTCAACATCTCCTCAGCCTTCGATTCGAAGTTTTTGAAGTGCGACTGTAAGGCAAGGTCAGTGTTGACCCCAAGGCTATTTCCTTGATTCTCACGCACCGATGTTTCGTAACGTGCCAAGAGCTTCCCAAGCGACTCGTGATACTCTTCTTGTAAGCTTTCGAGCTTAGTATACGTATTTTTGGGCATCAGTTTTTGCTCGACAAACTCTGCAAACGCTTCACGAGCCTCATCGCCCAGTGTCGAGATTTTGCCTCTCGTGACAACCGGATCCCTGCCCGAAAGCAATTGACGCACGGCTAACATCTGGCCTTCTGTTTTGATAACACCGTTCATGATGCTATCCGCGTTACTCCACGCTGGCCCAGAAATGAAGCTGAGTATCTTGCCTAACCGATACATTCCATAGTACCCAGTCCCTGCACAGCAAAGCAGCAATATCATCAACAGAAGAAAACCAGAACTGATCCTTACGGATACGCGCCCAGTTAAAAAACGAAAGATACTTAATAGCACGCGAATCTCCCCGCCAAAGGATACGTCATGAGTTCTACACAAGTAGAGTTACGTCCGTTTCCTCTGAACAGCAAAGCCAATTGGTCAATTTAGGCGAATCTTCAAATTTTTCTGCGACTTCTTGATACATATCCCTACAAAGCTCATTCATCAAGGATTGTCGAAATGCTCTCCCACAACTCGATCAACATTATGCCGTGTTGCATAACATTTCCATTGCAACAGTTCTCGTCGGGGTAAGTGAGTCAACGAGAACGCTACCGCTCAAAGACCGCGAAACACTTTCCGATCAGCTTAAGGCTAATCGCAGTAGAGAGGACCATGCACACGCAAATAACAGCGGTGGAGACAAATACATCTCTTGCGTTTTTTGTCATCTCATTATCCCAGGCATTCGTGACAAAGAACAAGGTCGCCGGCAAGCTGGCACACATCAAAGCAATGGTGTAACCATATTTCCATTTCCAAGTACCACCAAACACCAGTCCGCCGATGACTCCACCCGGCAGTGAAAAAACCGGTATCCCCATCAGCCAAAGACCGTCAAATTCACCCCCGAGACCAAAATAGCCAGACACTGCCGGTAACAACACGGCAAACGCAAGAGCAAAGGCAACAATCGGCGTCAGTACTCCACCACCGATTAATCCAAGCAGAATAGTGAACCACTTGCTGAGTCGTCCTACGTCCCCAGTTGGGTTGGATTGGTCATTGGTTGGGTCTAATTTTTCCAAGGGTCTCACTTACCTCAATTCATCAATCTTCGATCGAGTCCTTCGCATTCGCCCGGTTGTTCGGTAACACCCCGTCGCCGCTCGAAACAGGAACAGCGCTTTCAGGTTGTTTGAGACGCCTCGCCAACTTCTCCATAAGGTACAGCACACCGGCCGCAACGAAAACAACAGGAAGCGAAAGCATCCAGATCAGTCCCGTTAAGTTGCCCCCCACCGAAGCGTTGTAGACCTCGAATAAAAAGATCGCCCCCGAACTGAATACTAAAACGGCCGCAAGCCAACGCCGCCAGGAACTGCAGAACCAACAGACAAGAAGACAAATCAAAAACGGCATTATTCCAATAACAGGTGCCGCCACGAATTGAATCAAAAGTTCCATGCGATACTCCCTACTAAATTTGCAATTCTATCTTACTGGGTACTAAGGTTGATACCTTAAGAATCTAGTTGTCGAAGCACACATAGCATACCACAGAGCGAGGAGTTGAATTGCATCGAATTCCATCGCAACGTGTCGTCGTAACATGAGCCGCGGGCGCTAGCCGCGATCAAGCATCTAGCGCAACGATACTCAACGCGGCTAGCGCCCAATGCCATCTACTTTCAAGCTGCTGTGAATGTCGAACACCGAATAAGGAATGGCGAATGACGAAATGGTGTATGGACTCCTTCGGATTTCGACATTCCTTGTTCGAAATTCGATATTACTGTTCCAGGAATAACAAACTAGATGCCATTGAGCTAGCGTCAGCGGCTCAATCAAGCGAAAAGCTAACTGCCGATTAACCCAATGCACCTTGCGTAGGAGCTTATTATTCCTACTCAGGTTCGTTCGGCGGTTCGATTCGTTCGTCGCTCTCTTGCAGTGCTCGAGCGTGTTTCGAAGCTCGATCGATCAAGTGACCTCCGGTCGTCATAACGGTAGCGGTTACTGCAAAGAAGAGCCAATGGTACCAGTGCAATGGTCCATTGACAGGGTGATTCAGAACAAGTCGGTCGAAGGCAAAAAAGCTAAGTGTCCAAATCAAGACGGCGCCTAGAAAAACAAGAAGACGTATGGTCCACGGGTTCCCTTCAATCATTTCGATTCGTGAACCCGAGACGGGGGTAGTTCTTCGGAAACATACCCACATTCCTAGGAACGCAAAAGGAACCGCACCGAAGAAAAGTTTTCCACTGAGATAGATGCAAATCCCAGCGACAATCGCAGCCGCAATAGTCGCGAGCGTAAATAGACGATCCCATCGTCGGCGAGTGAATAGAATTTTCCGCTGTTTCATTCTTTGGCGAAATCTCTAGAAGTTCCCAATGGCTACGCACGTTACATTCATGACCGCAATCGTTACCAAAATCACTACGAGTAGCACTCGGAATCACTTCAATTGTCTTCGATCAAGCAAACGAACGGGTCAGTAGATAGCCAATTCATGAAACAATAGACAAAACAAGCTCCACGTCCGAGTTGGATGGAAAGACCGGATATACACAATCCGTGATGATACCGTCCCGACAAATGAGTGTAACTCGCTTGAGAAAAACCCTTGAATCAACGGTAAATGTAGGGAGCGAAAGCGCCTTCGCAAAATCGAACTTGGCATCCGACAATAACGAGTACGGGAGCGAGAGACGTTGCTTGGCCTCCGCCTGATCTTCGGGCGACTGAGTGCTAATTCCATACAGCGTTATGGAATTCTCCCTAAAGCGACTCGCGTTGTCACGGTAGGTGCACGCTTGCGGTGTGCAGCCACGTGCACCAGGAATGTCGTCCCAGCCCTTTGGCAGCGATTGGTCGGGGTGCCCAGTCATCGGATAAAGGAAAAGCACGCACACACCGGTCAAATCAGACATTCGAATTTGCGTTCCTGATGCCGAATCCACCAAAGAAACATCAGGAAGCGATAACCCAACGAGATGGTCACATTCGCCGTTATCCACCGGCGCAGGTAGATTCGGAGGAACTTTGGAGTAATCGTGCATGAAGAACCTCCGGTGGAATGGCTCGTTAACGCCTCAGCTTGATGAATTCTTTCGACACTAGGCAAATCACTTCACCAGTTCGATCTCACCGGGACGCCAGGTCTTGTCGAACCACGGTTCGAGCGGACCATACAAGCGCAGGATCATGAACCATCCCTTGCCTGGCAAAGTCTGCACCCAATTGTTCTCATATCCGACAGGAGCCTTTGGTCCAAAATAAACGTCCACGGAACCATCAGCGTTTTTCTTTAAATCTTTCTCTTGGCTGGAAACGCTCGGCGCTTTCTGATTGGTCTGGATCATGGATCGCGTCTGATTGTCATAGACGATGACGGACCAAAAGTCTTTTACCGGAACATTGGGGGGGAGCCGCATCTTGTACGTTTTCCCACCGTCGAAGGGGTTGCCATTCGCGTCCTGGACAGACCACGGATACTGTGAACCTTTACCAACCATCTTCATTTCCATCGCCGGGGTAATGCCTGTGGCGAAGTAGTAATAGAAGATATAGCCATCCATATTCGTAACGCCGGGCGACGTCTCAAACTTGTAGCCGCCAAAGAAAGGCAAACGCCAAGTGCTCTCCGGATAGAAGTAGGCTTCCGGCGATCGGACTTTGAAAGCGATGGTGCGGGCGGTCACAGCACCGATATTGGCAGCGTCTGCCAGGATCTTCTTCATTCGCTCATCTGGCACGAAGGGTTTGCCCTTCATGATGCCGATGGAGGCGAACAGCCCCAGCATGGTCGGGTCGCTACCACCCGCAGGCTCTTCCTGAATAACCTTGTTGAGCATCTCCCAAAAGGTGTAGTCGCCCGGCGCGACAAAGGTGGCTGGGACGCCCGACCCATTGACGAACTTCATAGCAGGCGGATTGGATACTTCGGAGAGTTGGTAGACCTTCAGATGTTTCTTGACAAGTTCGACGCCAGGCTTGGTGGAACCATCGACAACAAACGCACGGAAGAAGAACCAACTGCCGTAAGTGCTCGGGCGCAGGACGGTGTAGCCAGCCGGAACCTCTCCATCGTAGCCGGGAGGCAACACTAGATACTTTCCCCCCTTGCCCCGATCTTCGCCCGTGATACCGACATCAGCGACCCAGCGATACCAAAAGTCATTCACACCACCTAACACCTCGGGCGGGACCTCAAGAACCAACGGACCTTTCTTGGAGTCAAGCCAAATAAAGTTGTAGATCGTGTTGTCATTGGCGGTAAGTTCGACGGTACGCGGATCGACCAGGTTTTCCCAAATGACATCGGTTTGGTTGGCCGGGCCAAACTGCGCAATTGAATCTCGCATACCAGCCTGATTCACGATTGGGATGGCCATGAGGTAAGCTTGCAAGGCGCGGGACCGGTCGAGATTGTCGTAAATTTTCTCGACGGTGTCGGCCGACGGGTAACCGTAGGTCAGGTCGAGCGTTCCAATGGAGCTTTCAATCTTATCGGGCACTGCCACTCCGGGAGCTATAGGCGTCGAATACTTGAGCTTCGGATCTGCCGGGATCGAATAGCGATCCTGGGCGAACAGGCTAAGAGGGCTCGTGAGAAGCGCGACGAGCGCGGCGGCAAAAATTGTCTGTTTGGTTTTCATCGGCGAGTTGCTTTTGATTTTATTTTGAGTTAGTAAAGTACGATCATCCGAGTCACGCCCGACTCGGCAAACTATTGTAATCCGAAACATCCAAAAAGTGGTACATATGCCCCTTGAGAATGAGAACGCTCTGCAGGTTGAACCTACTGCTAGTCTCGGTCGTCAATCGCAATGCCCCTGGATACAAAATGCTCCTTCACGCTCAAGTAGTGCTCCATCCACAGATCGAAAAGCGTGTAACTCTCAACGGTACCATTCTTCATTTCGAGCTCCCAAATCGTTCGCTGCCAATTCAGTCGGCCACTACCATAAGCGGCCGACACCTTCACAGCCTTGACGTCAGCCATGGAAATCCTTCCCTCGTGCCGATCCCACCATGGACCCACATTCCAGCTCATATGGCTCTCGTCGAACTGTATTTCGTCCAGAAAGTACGAGGGAAGCTTCAAGCCGAGTGCACCTAAAGCGAGCGTCCAGGCAATAAGCGCCGTGCCGCTCAATTTTCTCTTGTCTTTGCATCTGCTCGCTTCGCGATAGCCAAAATACACTAGTGCTGCGGCCAGAAGAAGTAGACCAATGATATAGAGAAGAGGAGTACGATAAATCGCTTGCACTTCGACGCCTAACGGCTAAATTCAGCCAGTACGAGTAGTAGTTATCTCAGCGCAAATCAAACGACCAACCGTAGGCTCGGATGCAATCGCTTGTTGCTGATAGTCCACAAAGATTGAATCGCAAAGATTCAATCGCCGTGACGGCGTGACGCCTCGATTTGAGAACGCTTCCAGTCGTCAGTGAGCATCCCTGAGAATCCCCAATCTTCCTCTTCGATTTCCTGGATCACGATGTGAATATGTTCTGGACGTTTCCCGAGCACTCGCACGAGCGATTCCGTAACGTCTCGGACGAGTTGCGATTTTTGGTCGCGCGTCGCACCTCGGGTGATTTGAACATTCACGTATGGCATGAAGTTTTCCAACCTCTAAAAGTGAGTTCTCTAAATGTGACGATCCTAGGGAGCAAGCACGAAGTCATTTGCTCGTTCCTGCCTTCGACTAACTGGCGCCAGTCCGATTCGTAACAAGCCCAACAGCTTGAGCAAGTGAGTCTGGCCAGCATCATCGATCGGTTCAACCCAGATTGCTCGGCCCAGATTGCTCGGTCAAATGGCTACAGTAAATTTCGCGACGCGAGTTCTTTCTTCAGAGCGTCATATCTTTTGGATTTCTTCAAGAAAAGATAAATCAGAAACACAGGAATCAGGATAGGGAATCCCCAAGCACTTACGACAATTCCGAAGACAACGATACCGATCAAAAACCCAATAAAAAATGCATCGACGATAGGGGATGGCGTTATCTTCTTGAATTCCTCTAGTAATTCATGGTCGCTTCGTGGAGACAGGTCTTGCTCGTTCATCTTTCCGGAATTTTCCTTTTCAAAGAGTTTACGTATCTCGAACGACATGAGTATATCGCGAATCGCAGCGCATTCCAAAGCTGTACCGTGAGCGTTTTCGAAAAATCAACTCTTGCCATTGAGATTGCCCTCCCCGTTTCGTCGACACTTCTAAGCCGAAAAAACCAAAACGCCAGTCAGGACAATTGCCAAAAGCACCATCAGTACCAATGGGAACAAGAAGACTTTAGGAAAGGCATACAGAATGCGCATGGCAATATGGCCATCCGAAATTAGGCCGGAAACACTCAGAGTCGGACTGCATGCAAGATCACGCATCGATTATGAACCAGCCCCAACGTTGGAAAGATGAACTGAAACCAGCACCTAGCATCCGCAGGTGAAGCCTCACAAGTCAAAAGCAGCTCATTGAGGCCTCGGCGCACGGTTTTGTTATGTTGCGATTGCTTATATCGGTCACACATAGCTCGGCCGATCTCCCGAAAACGCGAACGGGTGTTTATTCTCCTCGAAAACATCGTATAAAGCATCAGCGCCCTGGTCGAGTTTCAATTGACATTCAGCGGTGGTGATCGGTACACACCAAATGAGTTGAACTGGATCGGAATCGATCCGCAGCTTGTCACCAATCGCCGAATCAGGAGCTACAATGGATGGCATAAAAAGCAGTGTATCCAATAGCTTTGTTTCGAAGAAAGGTTCTGGCGGTTGCCCGTTTGGCATCGTATGCCCCCAGTGCAACCAAGTATTGTTGTCATGCACAAAATGAGCAACTCGGCGTAGCAGCTCAGGGTAATCGTCCCGAGTTTCCGTCGAGTAGAACACAAGTTCAGCACGCCGATAGTCGGCCCCAAGTTCGTCCGGTGCGTTCATGGGCAAGTCACTCATTCCGCCGGTTACAAAAGTGTAGAATTTCCGCTTACCTTTTGGAGGGAATCGATAAACGTCAATATGCGGAATCAACGGAAGTATTTCATGCAGAACCGTATCGAATTCGCCAAAAAATTTAGCGTAGATGCGCTCGCGGTTCTCTGTGTTTGCCAGCGTCGACTCTTCGAGAAAACCGATCTCCGGCTTCGATGAATCCTGGGTATCATACTTTATCAGTCTGGAGCCACCCTTTGAATTTCCGATATGCTCCGGTGCTGGCTTGCGTCGGAACCAGTCTCTCATCGCCATTTGGTACTCACTTAAAACAAAAAACATAATTTTCACCGAGCTTGCAAAAGTAGCAAGAATCGATGTTAGGACTGAGATTGTATTCGAAACAAAGGGCTGTCCGCAACCAAAACAGGTCACGAACGTAGTCGCACCGAATGATCCTTCACGCATGGAATGATTCGGCAATCGATGGGCATCTCCCCATGCCGAAGTCAAATCTCTTGCATTGAGGAATGGGAGAATTGTTATCCATTCTTTTCGCGAACAAATCAGTTTGTGTCTCAGAACGTTTGCGATCAACGAGGCCGAGCAATTGACTCAACGCAAGTCAAAACAGCCGATCAAAGGCTTGGCGTGTATCACTTGGTTCTGGCTCTTCTTCGGACTCATGCTCAGCCTCACGGCGTTCGCGCTCTATACCCAAAATATACTACCTTGAAGTCACAGAATCGATTGTTATGCCTAACGCTTGGATTTAGATTCAGCATTCCTAACCTTCGTCACATTGAAGAAACCGTTGGGTTGGAGTACATCGTAACCCGTTTCGCGATTACACTCTACAAAGACTTCAACGGAGTCTGTTGCACTGGGAATTTCCCAATTTCCATTGGAATCCGGCGGTGGACTACCTCCACCTACCCATTTCTTTTCCCAATAACGGACGAAGGTTCGGTCGCCCGCTTTGATTTCGCTTCCTTTGGCAACCCGAACAACTTTGATTTCGGCGACACCATAAGTCCACTCAAAACCACGACCGTCTTTTTTCTCCTGACGTTCATAAGTACGCACTACCGTTCCATGAATGGCATGCGACGCTGTTTCCAGCAACCGCTCTCTCGATTGCGCCGGCCTTTCGGCGTTAACAACACTGATGACCAACAAATACGCGGCCAATCCTGCCAATAGAACTCGGAAGCGAAGGGAAGACATGAATCATCTCCTGGTTTATTCCTCGATTTTGGATCAACTAAGCTGGGAACTCAGAAGCTTTGTCTCGTTCTCTCACACCGTAAGAATAGCACAACTCAAGCCAAGACAACATCTTTGCCACACGTAGCATTTACCTTTGCAACATGACCAGACTGGCAAAATCAATGACGCTACGATCAGTAACTTCAGAGCAACTTTGGCTTCTTGAAAAGGATCCGTAACGCGACACCCTCTAACGCAACAGGCGGCGTCATAAAGGCCATGAACCATCCTGCTGTCAACGGGAGAGACTGCATATCGCCACCGATGGTAGTAACCACATAGATTGCGGAAATGATGCAAAACAGCAACCACAATATGCCCCAAGTAAGCGCGGCACCGTGCATTATTCATGCATTCAACGAATTGTTCCGCATCCATCGAATCCGACTTGTCTTGCTACTTTTTACTGTGTGAACCAGCACTTTGAGTGGTGATGGAAATCTTCTCTGTACCGGTATTCACGTCGATGACCTTGACGACGCCAGAGTTTGCGGCAACGAGTAATGTCCCGCCATCGTTATCTAGTGCGATTTGACCAACGACTTGTGACGTCAACTCGTGGGGTGCAGATTTCGAATCAGGGATTTCGAAAGCCATGTGCAGCAATTCGGATTTAGTCGGCAAGTCGAAAACGACCATTTCGCCTCCCAAACGTTTCTTGAGCTGTTTTTGCACAGTTACTTCCAAGATCGGGTCGTACATTGAGACGGCTGCGACGCGCCTTCCGTTTGCACTAAAGACAATTTGTGTCGTCACGCCTAAGCAAGTCCCCAGAGTAATCTGATTTCCGCCCTCAAGTTGCCGAACGTAAAATCGCGACTCACAGACTAAGTTACCGGTGCAGTCAGCAAACACGAGACTCCTTTGATCCGGTGAGAAAGTTGGCGACATCGCTCTATTAGGCGTAGCAAATTCGTGAAGCAACTTACTCGAATCAGACAACACTCTGATCTTTTTGATGTCGACCACAACTCGCATTGTGCCATCGGGGCTTACGGAATCTTTGTTCTTGAGATTGACATCGGAGGCAAAGCTTAACGTCTTATTGGAGTCAAACCGCAATGGCAGCCCCGATTCTTGAGCGAGCAATCGGGAACCGGAGTTGAACGCCGCGATGATCAAAACGAACTTAATCAGAAAGTGTCGAACCATGAGTTTTTCCTGTTTTGCAGTTTGAAACGAATACCATCCAGAGGATTGCTGTGCAGTTATTAATCGCGTGAGCGACGAATGATTGAGAGTGGTGAAACGACCATGCGAGCAAAATACCATAAACGAAGATCGCGTGAATGTTGTAGAGATCCGAAAAATGATCAAGCGGTGCGACCCAATCAAGTGGTGCCACCCAGCGCTCGCCATCGAGCCCCATAGCTTTCCGTTGGGTTCACCCCAATCGGAAGCCACAACTGGAAGCTACAAGCAACTCCCATGTTGAAATCTCATTTTCATTTGGGCCTCCGTCGGGCTTGTCCCGGTCGGGGCCAGCTTTTGCGTCTTTTGGGTAGCTTTCAGTTGTATGCTCCGCCGAGATAAACTCGACGGAAGCGAGTGCTAGCCCCTACCTTTCATCCTCACTATTTATCTGACCCATAAAGCAATATTGCACTTCTGTGATCAAGCGGTAACACCCAGCGCTCGCCATCGAGCCCCATTGCTTTCCGTTGGGTTCACCCCAATCGGAAGCCACAACTGGAAGCTACAAACGATTCCCATCTTGAAATCTCATTTTCATTTGGACCTCAGTCGGGCTTGTCCCGGTCGGGGTCAGCGTTTGCCACTTTTGGGTAGCTTTCAGTTGTATGCTCCGCCGAGATAAACTCGACGGAAGTGAGTGCTAGCCCCTACCTTTCATCCTCACTATTTATCTGCCCCAAAACTTCAACTTGGCTGTTACCAGCCAAGCTGCAACACTCGATACCAAGCCTCTGGCTAAGAGCTACTCAGGTGGGAGTCGCCCCCGCTGATCTTCAACACATTTCCAATACGCACGTGCTTCACTTGATTCGTCCGTACCTTCTGGTTCATTCTGGGATGAGTGTAGGCCCATCATCGTTTCACATTTCGTTTCAATGTCAATCGTGCAAAAGGTGAAGCCTTCTCGGACTCGTCAACATTATCGATTTCCCACTTCCAAGTCTCGCTCGCACGGTCGTATTTGAAAGTGTTGTGAATGCCGCTCCCATCGGCGGATTTCCAAACTAAAGGGATCCGGTCACCATCTGGTTTTCCATGGCCAACTCCCTCAGGTGCAAAATTGGTAGTGGCGGTGTTGTCTAGCCACATCACCACATACTCGGCATTCTCTTTATCCCATGCGATGTGTATCCAGGCCTCGTAAGCGGGGTCGCCGTCTGCGTCCTTCTCGCGTGAAAGTTCATGGATACGAATATACTGGCGTTTTAGAATTCGGTCGACGTAAACGTCGTGTGTCACTTCTTCACTTCCGACGGTTCCCGTCATCACCCACTCCCCTTCGAGTTTATCCAGAACGGAGTCAGATTTCTGCTTCACGGTGTCCTGGGCACTACCGCTACGTGGAAAGGAAGACATCAACATCGCGAGTATCGCAACGAGGCTGAAAAAGGAAAGTAAGTGCTGAGATACAAATTGTTTCATTGGGACTGTTAACCTCTGTAAGATGAATGGCACAGTTGCGTTGAACTGACATAACGATAAAGGTAGCCCGGCGGCGGCCTGAAACTGTTGAGTTCAAAAACAGTCCGCCTCGCCGCTCGGGTTGAACGACTTGTTATCCAGCGTTTCCAGTTAGTTGGCCATTCAAATGATGAAGGATTTGGATAAATTCTGACAGTTTCTTGATGTCCAAAACACAATCCACACGATCATCTGTTTGAATCTCGATCAAGTCGTTGTTGCCATCAAGTTTCAATTGCAATCTGCCCGCGGAAATATCCCAGACATATGTCGAATTTTCATCAACGCGAAATTGATTTCCTGGATTGTTTTGGGGTGTGGGGGAGGACCGCCAAATCTCCTGTCCAATCTCCGTGAGGACATCAATCATCCCTAGCGAGTCTTCGCAATTAAGACGACAAGCGGTGGATGATTCTGGATCAACATCAAGAACGACGCTGGAACCATCACGTCGCATTCCGACGCGACCGTGAAAGACCATCCATTGAAATTGTTGTGCCATGGAAAACGTCAAGCCTGATAACGACCGTCGTCACCCAGTCGCGGCAAGTGACGCATCTAAAATTCAAGGCATTCGCCCCACGACTTTGGCACACGTGATTGTTCGTCGCTTTCGGCAAGGGTCACCGACTCAACATCCAAGTCCATGCAACATATAAAACGTAGCCGATTAAAACAACTCTCGCAAGAATACTAATCAGCGACATTTTCAGACGAGTCTGGATACGCGTGACTGGAAAAGGTAGCTCGCCCTTCCAAAATCGCCAGCCATTCAAGCCGAAGTGGTACGTTTCATTGTCCGTTCGTACAGCCAGAATGTATCCTGGAATGCGAAGTATCGGCGACCGAAAAGACGAAAGTACCGCCTCGCGGATGTCATCATATTCGATTGTCCAATCTCCACAGGTGAGGCGATTGGAATAAAGTTTCAGCAGTCCGCGTCGAGACGTAATCCACTTTGGTCCCGTTCGTAACTGGTCGCCGTCTCCGAACACGGCCTTCGTCATGCAGCTATGTAAAGGTTTATCCATTTTTTTGTTCCGACAAACGTCCACGATTGTAGGGTTCGTCGTTTCATCATTGCGGTTCACTAAGTTGCGCCAGCTTGTTGCAGCCTTTCCATAACCCTTTTCCATCCCAAGCACTTCGCGAGAGCGTAAGGCGTCATGCCATTCGCTGCGGGCGCTCTTGCGTCCGCACCATGCTTCAGGCAGACATCTACTCCATCGAAAGAACCGGCAAGCGACAACTGGTGCAGAAAACTATAGCCGCGGTCGTCCGTTTGCTGAACCATTTTTGGATCTTTGGTCAATGTTTGCTCAAGCGACTCGCGCATGTTCACCGACATCGGGTGCTCGCAACCGGCTACTTTCGCATAGTCTTGCGGAGTCGATTTTGAACCGCCAAAAACTGAAAACAACCCCTTTTTCTTCAACGGCGGGTCACCGATGTATTCGGGCGGAACTAAAGGAACGACGCCAACTTCACCGAAGTCAAATCCCCAGGCCTTATCGTGCTGCGAGCGTTCACCTTTCGACATCCTCGATCGCATCAAATCAACTGTGAATCCACCATAGACATTCCCTGCAATGACGTACATCCAATCACTCAATTGTTTACCAACGATAGTAACACGATCTCCTTCATGGAAGGACCTCAGGGAATGAGGGGAATTGATCAACGTCCCGTGGATTTGCTTACCGTCGAACTCCACATCCAAAAGCCACATATGCTCGACTTCGAGGCCGCCAGGGTTCTTAGCCTGAATCTCCGGTGGATCGGATAAAGACACCTTCAATGCAGCCAATTCAAGCCCAGGGACGATTCGACGATGTTCCCACGCCATCTCTCGCCAAAAATACTTAAATGTCTGTCGGGCTTTTGCAGCCGCCTGTTCCATTTCCGTATCGTCAGCAGGGGATTTGAAAATGGGGCTTTTGGATTCTGTCATAGTGATGCCTGGATCAAGTTGTAGACTGAATGAATAGAGTCGTTTGCCTTGTACGATTTGAACGAACAATACTTACGCTATGAATCGTCAAGAAAAGGCGAACGGTCGCGATAACCGATGTCGCGGAAAAAAACGATTCCTTCACGAAGCGACCGCCCCGCGACTTCGGCCCATCATTTGGTTACTTGCTGCTCTTCCTGTTCATATTGCACACTCGGATTCCGTCCTCATGTCTCATCTCGCGAATAGGTTGTAATTTCTTTTAGCTAACTTTGCAAGCAATCCATCCAACAAGACCGCCGATCATTCCGCAAAAAGGACCTCCAAATATCATGATTACGAGAGACCCAAACGCACCCATTCCGCAAGCACCGACGCCAGGAGGCAGCGACGCAACATAAACGGATTCGCGATAGAGACCGTATGCACCAAGTATTACCGGAACCGTAGCAGCAACGATGAAACCGGTCAGTACCCAACGGAAGGTCGAACGCCGAACCATCGAAGCTGTGTTCAGTTGGCCCTGTACTTCAGAAGTTGCATATGGATTGAGATTGTTCATTTCGCGAGCCTTGAAGCAAACAACGGTGGCGTTCACCGCGGCCACCACCAAAAAACTAGGATTTCAAAACCCGCGTGATCGACTGCTCCGGCTCACCGCTTGAGTGCAATCGTTGGTTCGTTGCTTTCAGTTATTCGTCGCCTTTGCGACAAACCATTCGAAGCTGGATGACAGCGAATGTTGACCTTGCTGGTCGTAAACGTCCACGTGAACCGACAGCAGGCACCGCCCTTTGGCAGCTAGCTCGGCAAGTGGTTCATCTAGTACCGTCAGAGAGCTATTGATTTTAGCTACTACTCTGCCATTGGCGGGCTTCCTGAACTTGGCCTCGACGCGCCGTACAACGGGAACAATTCCTGTTTCGTTCGCAAGAGCATTGAGAAGAAACTCTCCTGAACACGCTTCGGCTAACGCAAGTTGCGCACCTGCGTGCACAGTGCCAATGTGGTTAAGAAACTGCCCGCCAGATGGTAGTTCAAGTAACCCATCGCCCGTCGACGACTTTTGAATGCCAATGTGGCGATTGAAAGGTAATACCGTCACTGATTCAATCATCGAGGGCCATTCCTGGGTGTTGGAGCTAGAGCAACGAACGACTGGGGTCAGATGGCGTGAGTAAGTTGCAAATACAATGGCCAAAAACGGTCGACCGAACGCTCATCTGCATCCCTTTGATAATCTATCTACGGCTCGCATCTAGCTTGGTTCGAACTCGAGTTGGCCGTTTTCTGTGGTCAGCACATAGAATTGTAACAACGCATGATGATACGAACTGAAACGTCGCTTCGCAACAGTTGGCCGAAATCTGGATTTGATCCTGAAGGGATCGCATGTGGTAGCCGGGGGTTTGACCGCTAGGGCACACCCCCGGCCTCGTTCGCATGCGTTGTTTTCGATCCCGGAGGAGATCGCAGATTGCGTCTGCTGACCGCTGTGATCCCTTCAGGATCAAAAATATAGCCTGCGACAATATCCGGGTGGCTCGCTTCGCTCAACCCCCGGCTACCTTCTATCTCCCCTACCGGGGCAATCAGGCAATGATGAGTGACAACGAGGTTGTCAATCTTTTGAATAATGCTTGGAGCGAGTGATCGATCGAGGACCCATCGATTGGACTGTTCGCAATCGTTCCGTCGAAACAAATAACGCTCGACCCAACGAACATTTCGATTCACCCAGCTGCGGGATGAATCTTTGATTTGCCAATGCAACTGATCGCTGCTTGGGTGCAACGGTTGGTTCGTCCCGTATTCGAGATTCGTCTAATCACCAGCGTCATTGGAGGTACGACTCCAGAATTTCCACCAAGGCGATTCTCCGGACGCCTTGGATTTGTCTTTAGCGAGTTTCGTTTGCGAAGATGATAACGTAACGATTGGCAGGGACATCTGTGATAATAATGCATCGCATCGTTGGGCGATGTCGGGTTGTAGATTAACGCCGAGAATCGAGGAGTGGTTGATTGAGACGTACCGAATGAATGCCCAAAAGCAGAGTTCAGGGTCATCTGACTCTCGATGAATTGCCGCAACAACCTTCCCAAAGTCTTCTAGCGATTCTTTGGTCATGTTGTGGTCGCTGAAGGCAATATCGAGATTCATGTCACCAGTAGACGGAACTTCGCACTTTGGGCACGGGCATATTGCACCGAATTTGACCTCGCCACAGTTGAAACAAAGTGCCCATGTCATGTTGCGGATGTGGGGTAAAAGGAACGAACGCCCGGGCTCACCGCGGCCCGCGAAGTAAAAGTTTCCATTTCAAAGCCAGCCGACCGCGGGCTCCGGTGCAACGCGTGGTTCACCAGCCTTACTGTCCTTTTGACTTTCGTACAAGATACGCCAGGACCATGTTATTTGCATTCCACCCGCCTTCAATCTTGCGTCCGCTTCTCATCCGAACGCATTCGAAAGATGGATTGTCATGCTCTTCTTCTGTTAAGTCAACACTGGCTGGCACAAAGTCAAAATCGATTTCGACGTACTCCTGAAGGTTCGCGTAGGTTCCAATTCCACTATACTCTCGGTCACCCATGAACTCCGCGATGTCGTCCCATTTGGTTGGCCATTTCCCCTCATTACGCTCCATGTAGTTGGTGAGGACTTCTGCAGCACCCATCGACTTATAGTGTTCGGTGGAGTGCTCCGTGACATAATTGGCAACTTGCAAGAGTGCGAGATACGCGACGACCGCAATCAACAATATTCCAGTAAAGAGCGTCCAGGGACCGATCGCATTTTTGGTCTGAAGGTCGAAATCTTCCATTTGATTCATTCGATTTAGAACGCCTTAGCATGGCGAACGCCGCGATCACGCAGTCGCCGCCAAAAAACACTCATTCAAATGCACGGCCGTCCGGCGACTTGCGTGCATCGCTTGGTTCGGAGGTGCTACAGTTTGGGTCGGATGAGCCGCCCCCAGCTGACGTATGCAACGACAAACGCCACGGCACCGGCTGCAATTCTGACTGCGATCATGGGCCAGAAGCCCAGGGAGTCACCCGCCGCTTCCTTGATCCCGTCCATGACGGCCATACTGATGGCAATGCAGATTGCGAATGCGATCCAGTCTCGTCTAGCCCATTCGGCAAATGGTTCTGATTCTCCCGCCATCAATAACTTCTCCTGTCGAAGAACGTCCAAATTCATCGAGGGCGTACAGGAGACTCAACGCAAGTCAAACGGCTGGCCGAGCACTTCGATGCAATTCTTTGTTCATTGTCTTCAAATCAGTTTGTTTGTGAAGCCCGAAACTTTGTAACGTATTCTAGTACCGTAAGGATAGCACAAATAGAGCCCAGACACCAACCGAGCCCAACATAGCCCTTACCCATGTAACATGGCCAAAGTGGTAAAAGAATTGATGCTATGATTGCAATCGACATTAGATCTATTTGCCAATTTGCAAACGTCGCAATGCCATAGCTCTTTACCACCAAGATCGCCGATAATGCGATGGACAGTGCGATTGGAAGCCAAAGATTCACATCGAATCCATAGCAGTCGATTGCGGCATCATACCCATGTGCGTCAGAAACACGTCGATTGCTCGACGCGACGGCTTCACTCAATTCAGTGTAAACATGCAGCCATGTCATTGGTATGGATATAACGCCAATGACAACCAATAGAATCTGATTTCCCAGTTGTGACTTATTGATGGAACTACGTCTCCATTGAAACAACGAAAGATTGAAATCACCCGGGGTGAGTAAAAAACAGGGGCAACGACCAAAATCGGACGATCGAGCCCTCGGTTGCATGCCATAGAGATGTTCGTTCTTGATTGTACGCGACCTTTGCGGCAAGTCAAGAATAGTATTAAGCACGTTGCTAAACGTTCGAGCTCCCTATTCCAATCGAAGTTCATTAAGAAATGACTGAAAGCTATCTGCAACAAAATACACCCAGTCGCCTGGCGAATACTCTTCCTGATCAAACTCGAAGTCTTCCGTTGCGCCTTCAACAGAGAAGCTGAAAATCCGGCCCTTGTCCGTTTCTCTCGTACTGAAACAAACCAAGGTTCGATCATTTGCCACACCAATTGGTCTTAGCCATGCAGGAGCCGAAACGTAAGGCTCATGATCTTGTGAATAATACTTCTCGTAAGTATACGGCTCTAGGTAAGAGATTTTGTATATGTGGGACTTGCAGGAGAAAACGGCAATAAGCGTTCGCGTGCCTGGCTTGCTCTTTCGGCTTCCATTCTCGGCAATCTCCCAGAAATCAAAGCAGACACCTGCAGGCAACCACCCCCCATCATGGAACTTGTAGAACTCTTTCAGATCTTTCGGAAATTCACTGTCAATCGCAGAAACACTTCTTTCGATCTCCTCCGAGCTAGGAGGTTGATGCGTAAAAATAGCCTTCAAGTCATCACGAAGTCGAAACATTTTTTCTTCCATTGTTTCGTTCCAAAAGCGGCCTACTCAAGTCCCCATCGGCTTAGATTGCCCCAATCTAATTCCCTCTAGATCGTCACACATTTTTGAAGCCCATTCCTGATAGTGTATTGGATCACCACACCTTGAGCAACGTATGATCTGTTCACGTACTGGTAAAACAGAATCAACGACAAGTGGGCGGCAACATCCAAAGGCCCCATGTTTGCTAGATGGACGAACGGCCGGCATCACCCCGGGCGAGTAGTAAACAAACGCACCAACCAGGACCCGACGATCAAGCCCTTGGTGTGCATGCCATTGTTATCGGAAATTGTGATCGTCCTTGATGAAAGTGTTCGGCATTTTCGCGCGCACGCGTGCCACACCAGAACGAGAGACAAGTGTATCAGAAAGGTCCAGAGTGTCCAGTTTCACTAAGGTAGCAAATTGTTCGATGGAGTCATCCGTAATCGAAGTTTTCGAAACATCGATGTGCAGCTTCCGTGCTCCACCGGAAATGCATTCTTCCCCGAGAGATACAATTTCAGGTACATGAAGGTCTGACGTTTTAGGATCATGACAAGAAATCATAAAGTGATCTGAGGCATCTCTTCTGCCGTTGTGTACATCTCCATTAAAATTCTTCGCTTTCCTGTCAAGTTGCTTAATCCAATCTCGATGTGAAAGCTCGTACCATCCGAGCACAACAAGTGGCAAGCACATCATAAGTAATAGCGCACTGCATCCATACGCGGTCTGGAGATTGGATGCCTGCCGTTCACGATTGGAAGCGATATCAGGCTCAGGTTGTGGCGGAGCATACGGGCGATCATCCACGACTTTTCTCCGATAACGACGGCGATCACCCATGTCGCCGCCGAAAAACCATGATTAAAATTTGCGGCTGACCGGCGACTTGGGTGCATCGCTTGGTTCGTCATTGCGTTTGTGCACTTCTGATATGTCAGGCCACTGCAGCCAATACTCCGACAATTCAACAGCACCGTGTTTTCGGTAAAACCCTCTGGCCCGAAGATTTTCTGGCTCGACATTTACACAAACACGAATGGAGTTGTTCTGGGTAAACCATTCCGCCATGCTTATCAACAATTCTGACGCGACGGAACCGCCACGGTAGCCAGGATCAACGAGAATCCATTGCAGTTCCCCTTGGTATCCGAAGCGGGTCGTCAAATGGCCGGCAATGTAACCAAGTACTTTGTCGTTCTGAACAGCGATGAAGGCCATTCGTTGAGGGCATGCATGTTGTGGATGATGTTCGCGCGAAAGATACATCGTCATACGCTCTGCATTAGCGCCGCCCCCCCAACCGCTCTTGTCTCGCAATGAAGCCATCAAAGGAACATCAGTGAGCGTTGCCTCTCGAATAAAGTAACTAGGCATTTTTTCCTCATCTGACGAACGCTGGCGATCACGCAATCGCCGCCAAAAAACTATGATTCAAATTCGCGGCCGACCGGCGACTTGCGTGCATCGCTTTGTTCGTGTGTTATTTGATTTTCAGGAGTCCTGAAAGCAATCGGCAAAGAAGTCGTCCAACGATTTATAAGTTTTAGCATAGGGGAAGTCTGGGCGTGTTTCAACATGCCACGTCAGGTGAACGAACGCAAAAGGTTCCGTTGGGTCATCCGTCAGGAAAAGTAGGTCGTCAGGATCGACAGTACTTTGTGCAATCGGAGTCGCTTTTCGACCTTTAAGCTTGTGTGATGCACACATCTCGCGATCTAGTTCATCAGCATAGGTGTTGGCTGCCAGCTGTTTAGTGACAAGACATTCCATGTAGCTGGCGCATTCGATCTCTGCAGATTCATGAGTTGGGTCAAATTCTTTCCAGCCCGGTGGCCACTGTATCGCATGGAGTTCAGGAGGCAAATCGGAACGCATAGTATTGATCACACGAGAGCTTGAAATCACGCGGTTGCGGCCAAGTGACTGCCCATCAGGAAACGCGTAATCCGCAACTCGCGTGCATTTCTTTGTTCTTCGGAATTTTGCACAAGGACATTCGAACGGTGTCGAATTTTTTTTCGCAACTCAGTCTCGTGACTGTTCGAGCTCGATTCTTCGGTTTTCTTTCAATTGCCTTGTATTTTCTTTGATCTGCCATGCGTTGTATTCTTCCGATGAGATCGCGTCCACACCATCGTAAAGCGTGAAGCTGCGGACATATACGGTCTGACTAACCTCGACTGGGTTCGTCTGTGTATCGATCTTCAACGCCCAGGACAATTCGATTAGGCCAAAATCGTCACAGGAGCAATCGATAGACAACGGAATATTTTCATATGTCGCGAGACGCTTGGTATTGGCTTTCCATGACTGAGGCGCAAAGGGATTCAGGACGAAATCATTTCTCGTTGTGCCAATAACTTTCCCGGACATTCTGGCAGTTCCTATCACATATTCCAAATGCGAAACTTCGACGTCCTCAGGTCCGTACTCGAGGAGAAAGGAAACCGCAACACCGATGGAAAAAGCCGACGTGGATTTCACGTAGAAGCCTGGCGTGGCATGATGATAGATCTGGCCACCTCGTCTATCAACGCATGTAGGCCCGCCATCCATTCTGCTAAAGGGAACCGAGCACATTAATGTAATTTTCATGTTTCCCTCCGACGATCGTTTGCGATCACCCAGCCCGAGCAAGTTGACTCAACGCAAGTCAAAACGGGAGATCGAGCGCTTGGCGTGCATCGCTTGGTTAACCGACAGTTTTGGTAATTCCGTCTTGGGTGTCTAGTGCATTTGAAATGAATTTGGCGAGATCGCTCTCGTAGGATTGGCCTTCAACAAATGAGCGAAGATTTTTGTTTCCCGAAATTGACCGAATCAATTCAATTTGATTTCGGACTTCGAGGAGCATCATCGGGTGAGAGTCGATGTCAGCCGACGAGGTTGATGATTTGCAGCCTGGATCTATCGTCGTTTGGACAGCAAAATCGACCGTGTCGTAGCACACTTGCAGTGCGTCAGCTAATGGTTCATTGTCGTTTGTTTGGAGCTGACCAAGCAAATCGAGATGTGCTAGTCCTGCGTTAAGCGCAAACGATCCAAGTATCGAGCCGAAATCATCGGTGTGCGGAATATGAGGTTCCATTTCTTGCTGGAGTTTCGATGCGTCCACGCCTACACCATCGAGCCATCCGAACCCAGAATCACGACATTTCATCAGGACTTCGTTGTCGCCCCAGCTCTCGGTTACCGTGAACCGTCGGTACAACGGTTCCAATCTCAGACAGCAAATAAGGCACAACGCGACCTTCTCACGCTGCGAAAGCAGGGTTGTTTGGGCCTTAATGGTCTCGGTGTAGTAGGCGAAATCAATCATTCGTCGGATAACGGCACGCATCACCGCGGTCGCGGCGAGTGATACTCCATTGAAAAAACGCCCGACCCGCGACTCCGGCGCATGCGATAGTTATTTTGCGGGCTTAGTGATGTACCCGATTTCCTTTAGGTCCTTCGCGATCACTTTAAGCGTCGCGTCAGGATTTAGCGATTCCACAATTTCAGTCGTTAACGGAAGATGTTGATAGACGTGCCGGATGCTGTCAATTGGAAGTTCGGTCTCATAGTAGTCCTCCGCAAACGTTTGGTATGTTTTCGGTTTTCCGTCAAAAAATCCCAAAAGGTAGCAGGAACCATCCGGATCGGTAGAACGCGGGAATTTGACTTGGCCTGTCGACCAGCCTTTTTCGTCATGTAGACGCCAAATGCAGAATGTTATATCTGACATCGAGAAAGCAGGTTCAACCAACGCAGAAGAAAAACAGTTCGGCACATCCTCGAGGAGGCCTGGCCAAATCGACGGCGGATTGTCTCGATATGGAGTCATCGAAGATTCATGAACGAAGCCCTTTACGAGGCAACCACTCCGATTGAATAAAGCGAACAAGTCGTCGCCGCTTCCATTTCGCATAGAGCCCATTTCCTCGCCGCGTCCCCATTTCGCGTTAAACGAAAAGTACCGCATGTCCCAATCATCGGGCGACATGATGGAATCAAGGACCGCAAGCGATTGCATTAACGCCTTCAGTGAACGAACATCGGGAAGTGGTGTAAGGTTACGAGTTGAAATCGAAGCCATTGAGTTCTCTGAGCAAAATAATGCCTCCGATGACCGAGCGGCGGCAAGTAAAGTTTCTAAAAGTCAACGCGGCCGATCCGCCGTTTCGTGGCCATCGGTTTGTTCGTCCGCTTCGATAACAAGATTTGAAACTAAATTGTCCGCTATTCTAACATTGTCAAAAGGCTTGCCGTTCACGTCGAGTTGGCATTCACCAAAAGGAGCAACCGAGCGATATTTTCTTGAGTATTCGGCACCGTTCTTACCTTGAATTGCTAGCTGGTCCCAAATCCAGGCAATTGTCTCTACATCGATATCTTTATTCAACCGATCAGCGAGTTGCCGCTTGAACATCACGAAGCTAGTTTCATCAACTATGTAGTCTGGGTTGAAGAAGACGTTTGGGAATGCAATTTGAGTCCATCGAAGGATTGTCTCCCATTGCAATTGACCAACGCCTTGTGGGGGCATTGATCTTACAGTTTCAAGACGTGCAGTAACGTCGCGATTCCATGCGTTAAGTTCTCGATAAGGTGCGGTCTTGATGACAATGCCGACCACCAATAAACCGATCAGTATCGCAGAAACAATTGAGAAGTATTTGACAATTCTCGCCATATCGGAAAACGATCACTCCAAGGACGAACGCCTGCGATCAACCAGCCCGAGCAGTTGACTCAACGCAAGTCAAAACGGCCGATCAAGGGCTTGGCGTGCCTCGCTTAGTTCTGTGGCAACTCCGTAGAGGTCCTCAGTGTACCAAATTCCATAGAGCACCGCACGAAGGGCAGAGGCAGCCGTACTCGAGCCTTAAGAAGCTTGAAACAAGACTGACCTTTTGAAATAGAATCCCACCGGCAATAGAACGCTTGCGTCCGTTGGAGCAGTCGAATCCCACCCAAGGTAAGTCGAAGCAGTACGGAACCGACCGTTGGAAGAAACTCGCGTTGGACCGTCTTCTTATCATTGATCGGCCTCAGAATCACGAAGGCCGATCAGTGATAAGAAGACTACAAAACGAGCCCTCCAAAAAAACTGCAAGACTTTTCCCAAGGCTACCGGTACGTACTACTTGACATCAAGGGCCATAGCGATGTTTTTTCGGGTCTGTTTCCGGAATTCAAACTACCCAAATCGCTTGTAGCAGGAGGATAACCATGG
Source organism: Planctomycetaceae bacterium (assembly GCA_027487485.1). Taxonomy (GTDB): domain Bacteria; phylum Planctomycetota; class Planctomycetia; order Pirellulales; family Pirellulaceae; genus JBKCUI01. The sequence continues at coordinate 141,760 of JAIYDN010000112.1, forward strand.
CAATCGGGATAGGGACTTGGATTGCTCCGGCCGGCATGCTAGTCCGCATCTGGCGGTTCATATCTTTTTAGTAGGCTTGAGTCAGAGTTCGCTTGGCTGATTGCTTTTCGCAGTGCGAAGCCGCGACTGTGTGCGTTTCGGATATTTGTGCTCAGTTCCGTGAAGACTTGAAGAAAAGTTCGCGGTTTCCGTGCTTGCGTGAGTTAGCCCTCGGGCGATTCCCTAGACTCGTGGCTATACCCCACGTGAATGTAAGACCCCAGTCTAGGAGCCCATGACCTTGCTACGTCACACTTACTGTTGCACCCTGTCGCTATGCTTGCTCGGTACTCTCGGCCTCCTCGCGTTCGGTGCAGATGCCGACCCGGAAGCGAAAGTTATCAAATTGGCCGAGTCCCTACCCAATCGCGAACCGATTGAACTAAAGCCGATTCGTAGGTTAACTCGAAGTACAGAAGCGTACCAAGAAACAAACCAAGAAGCTGGCAATTCCTTTCCAGGCAAAGAGAACTCTGGTATCGTCAAAAGTCGGCAATATCCCGATCTGTTTTGGGTAGAGAACGATTCTGGCGACGATCCGAAGATCTACCCGATTCGGGCTTCCGGGGAAGATTACAGAAGTGCTCGCTACGCGGGCGACCTGGGAGTCACCATTGCTAATGCAATCAACGTGGACTGGGAGGATATCACCGTTGACGCGTCAGGCAATGTCATTGTGGCTGATGTTGGGAACAATCGGAACGATCGCCGTGATCTGGTTTTCTATATTGTGCCCGAGCCATCACCTGATGCGGGACGAACCACTGCGATAAAACGCTACTTCATCCGCTATCCAGATCAAAATGCTTTTCCTCCGCAGGAAAGCGAGAGAAACTTTGATTGCGAGGCAGTTTTTACGGTTGGCGATACCATCCACTGCTTCAGCAAGAACCGAGGCAACAAGCTAACTACTCTGTATCGACTGGATCATCCGAGGTCGGATGAAGTGACGACTCTGACAAAACTTGACACACTGAATCTCAATGGCCAGGTCGTTGGGGCCGATGCGTCCAGCGATGGGAAACGCTTAGTCGCCATCACCTATCGCGATATATGGCTTTTCGAGCGTGAGTCGACCGAAGTTTCCTTCTTCGACGGGCGAGTTTCCTGGGCTCCATTCCGAGGGGACCAGGTAGAGTCAGTGTGTTTCGCCAGTGATGAAACGCTTTTCTTGATCGATGAGGCTACAGGTGCAATGCAACTTGCACAATTGAGTGACTTGTCGCTCGTTCGCGCGGCAACTAGTAAAAAGTAGACTTCGGGCATCAGGCCCGTTTCCTTCCACTTAACGACGACCAACGATCATGATTCGCAACTATTGTCTCGCGCAGGGGCCGGCGAATTGCTTTGAGGCGAAGTTTGGCTGGTAGCCGAGTCAAAGCCGACGCTCCGGCGTGTCAAACCGGAGCAAGTTGGCGACGGGGACTTGCCCTCGAAATGGCATAAGCAGAAAGGACCTTGGCATGCGGACAAGATGATCGCAAGTGGAGTCGGCATATCGAACGCCCGGCTGCAAAGCCAGTGGGGCTTGAGTTAAAGACACTTTGGGAAGAGCATGCTCAACTTCGTTGAACCGTTGCATGCCGACCCGCATGTACCGTGGTCTGGTGAGACTGCCCGGAAGTGGGCATTCTTACCCGAATTATCTTAGGCGTTCAGGACAACCAGTTGGTAGAGTTAGCCAGATTGGCCCGAGGATTGCTGACGTTTGAATTGGGCAGCGCATTTCCACATGAACAAGCCCATTAAGAAAACTCCAATCATTTTCACCCCGTAAAACAGACTAGACGCAAGTGAAAAACGAATCTGAGAAGAACTGTCGAAACCAGGGATGTACATTACATCAACCCGCTGGCCAACATACAAACCGTCAATATTGGTCTTTCCATTTAATTGTTTTTCGTATTCGTCGTGAAACGAGTAATCAATAACTGTAGTTCTTGTTTTATACTTGCCTTTCCCTTCAATCACTGACACATTTGTGACGGTTGCTGTCGCCGTTTTTCCAAGAATTAAGTAACACAAATTGAAAAGCAAACCCCAAACGACCAATAAAAACAAAGACAGGCCAACTAAGCGACACCACCAAAAGTGGAAAACTTTTTCTTTTTCGGTCAATGCTTTTTTGTTCATGATTTGCCACCCAACATGTGTTCTTTGTGACTTTTCAAGGGACCTTGGATACTACGGTCGGGTGCCATAATATCATAATGCCCTAATGTCTAAGGATGGAGTCAGAGCCACGCGGAAGCCAATACTGTCGCTGGTGCTCGACGGGTTGCCATCTTGTCTCCACGCGGACTGGCAGAGGGGCGCACGGGCGTCCCAGCCACCGCCGCGAACAACGCGAGTCATTCCCTCATCAGGTCCTACGGGATCGGTAACTGCACTTTTTGGATAGTCGCTATACCGATCCCAGCACCACTCCCAGACGTTCCCGTGCATATCGTACAACCCCCATGCGTTGGGTTTCTTTTGACCCACCGCGTGCGTCTTTTTTCCACCATTTTCTCCCGACCAAGCATAATCCCCAAGAGATGTGGTGCTATCACCAAAACAGTAAGCCGCTGAGCTTTTAGCCCTACAAGCGTACTCCCACTCCGCTTCGAATGGCAATCGATAGACTAGGCCAGCCGCTTTTTCTTCGGGTAGCTCGGACAATCGCTTACAAAACTCCACTGCGTCTGACCAAGTGATCTGATCGACCGGGTAGTTCGAGCTGTCACCCTCAACTTTGCTTCCTTGAAAACCACTTGGATTGCCGCCCATTACCCGTTTGTACTGAGTCTGAGTCACTTCAGTCACGCCCATGTAGAAGTCGTTGCTTATCGTCACTTGATGTTGCGGCCCTGGTTTCGGTACCCATTTAGTCGGTAGCAAGCCCATGTTGAAAGTCCCTTTGGGAATCAAGACCAGCTTCATACCAATACTGTTGGTCAGTACTTTTTGCGTCTCAAAGGTTTGCAATGCAGCACAAGATGCCAACAGCAGAAGTGTTGCAATGCCGAAGGTTAGCACGTAACGATTCATGATTCTCTATTCTTTAACACCCATTTGCTAGCCTTCACGATATGAGCTCGCTAAGTTGAGACTTACTGAGTTCCAATGAGCCTTGTGCTTCTCCAGTCGCGTAAATGTACATCATCTGGCCAGTCGATTGGGCAGGCAAGCTACTTGGAGGCGAATTTTTGGCTGGGAGCTAAGTAAAAACCGAAGCTCCGGCGTGTCAAACCGGAGCGACCTCGTTAACGAGAAAAGAAGCCCTCAATAAACAACCAACAAACCGTGTTTGCAGGTTCAATTGGGGCCTCGCCTTCCTGTCCTTTTCGTTTCCGAAGGCAGCTGAAGTCAAAGAAAGCTCCACCTCCAAAACTGGCACCTGAGCCAACCGAGAGATGCATCAAGGATTCTTGACCATTGAACGCCGAGCCATCTTTGAACAGATTGGCGTTAGCACCTGTGATTGAACGAGAGATCGTTCCATCTTGGCTCCCAGACTTTCCAACCATCCCCTACTACCTAGATCAAAAAAGCTTTTGATCCGTATATTGTCATTCGCAGAACGAGCGATCGCACGGAGAGAATGCTCAAACATTCTCGATAAATTCACGATCCCAAAACCAGGCAATTTGGGTCTCCATTAAGATTGGTAAACCTTGAATATCAGTTCAGAGATAACAGTCCCAAACCGGGATAATAACGAGTTCTACGATGGTAGCTTTCAGTTGAGTGCTCCGCCGAGATAAACTCGACGGAAGCTAATTAGTTGTCAGTGGGCAGTCGTCAGTAGGCAGAAGACGACGCCGTGCTTGTGCTCAGTGAAACGGTGCTCGTGCTCGAAATCGAATCGAGGCTTCTATAACAGGGGGTGACGAGCACGAGCGCCGCGATGCTGAGCACGAGCACGATGAATTCCTGCTTTGGGTAGCTCTCAGTTGTGCGCTCCGCCGAGATAAACTCGACGGAAGCGAGAGCTGGGCCCAGTTCCAGTAGCACACCAAACCTGTTGCGGTCGTCGGGCTCGAGGCCCTTGACCGCTTTCGCAAATGGCGGGCCCTTGAGGGTAGCGCACCAAACCTGTAGCGAAATTTGGGCTCGAGGCCCTGTTTCGCTTATGATTCTGGCGTAGAAATCGTCGTTCTCATGGCAAAAATGACTAGATGCTTTCATTTTGCTTGGCAAGGAAGCCTCGACTGCCTTATAACAGAGACTCCGCCGAACGTTCCCTCAGTTCATCCTCCCTTGGCCTCCCCCTGGCTCAAAAAGATCATTGAAAAACGATGTCGATTCCAACCCCCCTATCATGGACCTTGTTTTGCTGCTTACTGTTTTGCATACTGCCAAACGCAAGTGCTCAGGATCGCTCCTTGGTTCAGTTGTTCCCCGAGTCTACCGTCGCTTTCGTCGAGCTTGCACCGGCTGACCAGTGGATCAATCATCCTCTGCGACAGCAAGTTCAGGCGTCTGCTAACTTCAAGGAAGTTTGGCGTAGCGAGCCGGTTATGAAACTTCGCAGCGGATTGATGCTGGCCGAATTTGCTTTAGGCGATAAGGCAGAAAACCTAATCACGAAATTGATCCACGGCGGGGCTGCTTTTGCCGTGGACAAGGAACAGCAAGGGGTCGCTCTGGTCGCAAAAACAGAAAGCAAAGACTGGCTCGAATCGTATCTCAAAAAACTAATAAAACTGGCTCGGGACGAAGCCACTAAAAAGAAGGAAGATGATCCTTTCAAAGAAACCGAATACCGTGGCTTGCTTGCTTACAAAACCAAGGATGGAATCGTCGCTGCATTGGATGAGTATCTTCTGATTACCAACAAGCATACTCTGGCGAAGATCATCGCGGACCGCTATGTCGATCGATCTGCCGAAGGCTTCGAACAGACGGAACAATATTCGCAATTTGCCAAAGATCGAAACCAGGCAACCAATTCTTCCTCTTCTGAAACAGAAGTGGGTTGGATGACAGTGGATATTCAAAGTCTCAGGGAGGCGGGGGTGGCGCCGGATCTGCTTGGTGGCAAGGCGAAAGATTTTGGGGCCGAGATGATTCTTGGTGGGCTGCTTGCTGTCCTTCATCAAACACCAACGGTATCTGGAACCTTACGTTTGTCGGATTCCAAGGTATCGCTCTCGCTGGATTCGCCTTACCAACCGGGCTGGGGCGGAGAAGAACGTGTGTTCTTCTTCGGTGAAGAAGGGAAAGGCCATGCGATGCCATTGCTGCAGTCCGAAAATAGGATCGCTAGCCTAAGCGCGTACCGCGATGTTTCCCAGATGTGGCTTCGTGCTGGTGACTTGTTCGACGCAACGGTCAACGATCAGCTGGCGCAAGCTGACAGCACATTGACCACATTGTTCTCCGGGCGCGATTTTGGTGAAGAAATCCTTGGTGCGATCTACCCCGAAGTTCGAATCGTGGTTTCGCATCAAGACTTCCAAGAAGCTAGCAGCATACCAGCAGTCAAACTTCCCGAATTTGCGTTGGTTGCCAAACTGAGAAAACCCGCTCTGATGAAGCAAGAATTGAAACGCATTTTTCAGAGCCTTGTCGGGTTCATCAACGTCACAAGCGCCATGAATGGGCAGCCTCAATTGGATTTGGATATCGAAGGTGACTCGGCTCAACAATACTACACATCGCGTTTTGTTCCAGAGGTCGATCGCAAGGACAACGCAGAGTTTCCAATCCAATTCAATTTCAGTCCCTGCTTAGCGTTCGTCGATGATTTCGTGGTCCTGTCCAGTACCGTCTCGTTGACGAAGCAGATGGCGGTTCAATTAAAATCGAGTGCGGGGGAGAATGCATCGCCAGCTTCATCCACGGCCAAGAATACGATTTTGAATGTTCAAGCGGCTGCATTGCGCGAGGCGCTGGAAGCCAATCGCAAACTGATGGTATCGCAAAACATGGTAGAAAATGGGCATTCCAAAAGCGAAGCGGAAACGGAAGTCGGATTGCTATTGGCCGTCCTGAAAATGCTTGATCAAATGACCGTAGACTTAAGCTTCGAAAACAAAGCAACACTCGAAACGTCTTTGCATTTTGTAAAGTAAAGAATGCAGATTGGCGGAGGCAAACGATGATGCAAGTAACGAGACTCGATGAAGTGGATCCTGACTGGGCATGGCAACCTTGGGAACCATCCGCCCAAGAGCCATGGGATCGAAAGCGAGCGGCCTTGCTGCTTCGCAGGTCTGGCTTTGGTGCCACCGAAAGCGAAATTCAAGCTGCACTACAAAAATCCCCCGCGGCTTCCATTGAACAGATGCTTCAAACCGAAGGGGAAGCGACAGAGCAGTTCGAAGTGGAATCGGCGGATCTGGCCGCATCCCTGGTTGCTGGTGGCGAAGCCAAAAGTCTTTCGATCTGGTGGCTGCATCGAATGCTCCATCATCCACAGCAGCTCGTGGAAAAAATGACTTTATTCTGGCACGGCCACTTTGCAACGGGTGCGGAAAAGGTGCTCGATCCTGGGCTGATGCTGGATCAAAACAAGCTTCTTCGAAAGCACGCCTTTGGTGATTTCCGTGCAATGGTCCATGGCATTGCCAAAGATCCAGCCATGCTGATTTACTTGGACAGCGTGACCAACCGAAAAGCGCATCCGAACGAAAATTTTGCTCGCGAGCTGATGGAACTCTTTTGCATCGGCGAAGGCAACTATACCGAAGCAGACGTTCAACAGTTGGCAAGATGCTTCACCGGCTGGGAGATTCGACGCAAGAATTTTCGCTTCAATCCTTACCAGCATGATTCGGGACTCAAAGACGTATTGGGAACGGAAATCGAAACGGGCGAGGCGGCCATCGATACGGTTCTATCGCACAAGAAGGTGCCTTACTTCATTGTTCGCAAGCTGTTCCATTTCTTTATTGGTGATGAACCTTCGCCAACGGATGCATTGCTTCGTCCCCTTGCAGACCAATTTGCAAGCGATGGGCTGGTTCTTGAAGGGATGATCAAAAAGCTACTAGGCAGCCGGCTCATGTTGTCCAATTGGAGCATGGCAAGGAAAGTTCGCTCGCCGGTGGAGATGGCGATTGGGTTGATGCGGACCATGCAAATGACTTCCAACCTGGATCAGTTGTCGAATCGATTGCGAGAGGTCGGGCAAGCTCTTTTCTTTCCACCCAACGTAAAGGGATGGGATGGCGGAAGAGCTTGGGTCAATTCATCGACCTTGGTTGGACGTGCGAACCTTATTTACCAATTGATCCGCGATGATAAAACGCGTTTTGCAAATGGAAGTTTCAGTGATTGGTTACAGAGCCAAAAGCTGTCCGATCCAGATGCATTCTTGGACTGGTTTTCCACCATGTTTTTGGCCGTCCCCATCTCCGATTCACAACGCATGAGTTTGCGATCGTCGCAAGATGGGAAATCCGAAGATCGGATGTTTCGCGAGATGATTTGCCTTATGGCTGCAATGCCTCAGTTCCAGCTATCTTGATTCAAACGCTTTAGGATTATCATGAAGAGACCATCAGCCTCACGTCGTCAGTTCTTGGGCGGTTCACTTGCTGCTTCGGCAGGGCTAGCCATTGGCAGCCCTGTTCCAGGACCTTGGATGCAAGCCTTGGCAAGCGACGCCGTGGGTGGTGAACGCATTCTGGTTGTCATCCAATTTTCTGGTGGCAACGACGGTTTAAACACAGTCATTCCCTACAGCAACGAAGAGTATCGCAAGGCGAGGCCGAAGCTGGCCATCCCCAAGAATGATGTTCTAAAGATCGATGATGAGCTGGGATTGCACCCATCGCTTGCCGGCGCGTCCAAGCTGTTGGAACGGGGGCGATTCTCCATTGTTCAGGGAGTTGGCTATGCGTCACCCAACCGTTCCCATTTTGAGTCAATGGACATTTGGCATTCATGTCGCCGCAAAGAAGAACGTGGAACGGACGGATGGCTTGGTCGATGGATTGGCTCGCGTGCTTCCGACAAACAAACGGATTCGCTTGGGCTTCATTTGGGAGGAGATCAGCAACCGTTGGCGTTGGCAGCTCGTGGCGTACAAGTTCCATCCATTGCCTCGGTGGATCAGTTTCGACTGAAGATCGCCGATGAAGGGATGAGTGGCAATGCCATGCTTTCCAACAAGTCGACTGATACCGAGACGAAAAGCGATGGCGACGATCTGCTAGGATTTTTGCAAGCATCCACGGAAGCAGCGGTTGCGGCGAGCGAACGACTGGAAAAGGCACTCAAGACACCTGACACCCAGTCGGAGTTCCCACAGACCGATCTTGGCGAAAAGCTTCGTGTTATCTCGCGTCTCATACTGGCAGGGCTATCGACTCGAGTTTACTACATAACTCTCGATGGGTTCGACACTCATTCGCAACAAGCGGTTGCGCATGCTGGACTGTTGCGGCATTGGAGCGATGCTCTGGATGCATTTGTGCGGCGCATGGAAAGAGCCGGACAAGCGGATCGTGTTCTGGTGATGACTTTCAGCGAATTTGGACGCCGTGTTCAAGAGAATGCAAGTGAAGGGACCGACCACGGGGCGGCGGCTCCGGTCTTCTTTGCTGGTTGTTCTTTGCCGAAGCCGGTCATTGGGGAACTTCCCAGCCTGACCGACCTGGACGATGGCGATCTCAAGTTCCACACCGATTTCCGCAGCGTTTACGCCACGGTGGTTGAACAATGGTTTAAGGACAAGAGCAAGCAGGTTCTTGGAGAATCGTATCCCAAGATCAACTTGCTCTAAGCGGGCAACTATAGCATTTTGCGTTTACCGTTTCGAGGTACCGCTGGAGGTGCTGCCGGCAACTCGGGTTGGAAACGTTGGGATATCGCCTGTGTAGATCAAGGTCTCGCTGACACCCGTGTGCTCCTTGAGCTGGTCAGCAACGGTTCCAGAAAGAACAGGCCCGGCACCCATCATGGTCCAATGTTGGTGATCGCTGCGAGCCAGCGAATAGCCAGAATTGATCACAGGCAGCTTGGACTTTGTGTCGGTTGCGACAATGGCTAGCTTGGCCGTACCCATGGCCTTCTTGCGTTCATAAATACTGATTTTGGGGATGCTACCCATCAAGCCAAGTGGAATCTCAGGGGAACCTACGGTCAGGTCCGTTCGGTCTGTACCGACGCCACCCGATGCAATTTCCATCACGACATCCGCATCCTCGGGTTTATCCACAATGGTGCATTGGTTCGCCAAAAGCTTCGATCGAGTGCTGAGCAGAATGTAGTTCTTATCGACGCAATCGAGGAAGTCCGTTTTAAGGTGGACCTTGGCGCCTGCGACCGGCTTGAAGTCCACTTTTTCTAGCGACTGATCCACGGCATTACTGATCAGAAGTTGCTCCAGTCCGGTCCGGGCGGTGTCCGATTCTTTCATGCTTGCGCAGCCTAGGAAGCATACAGCGACCAACGAAACGGAGGGGTGGAGCAGCTTAATTCTCATGAAACGGGGCTCAATTAAGGAAGTCGCAGCGACGAGCCATTTTAGGGCAAATAGTCTCCCATCGCTTTCGGAATAGAGCTCTCTCAAAAATGACCTTGAATGTCAAGATCATTGTTGGTTGTCCGCCCGTCCCCCAAGTCCTTTTGCTGGTTCGTTTACTCTTTATGCTTTGCTTCGTAACCGAAATAGCTTTTGTTTTTGATGATATCCGCGACTGCCACGGGCACCATGGTTTCCCAGCTTGTATCGCCCGATTTGATTTTCTTCAGAATCTCGCGTGAGAAGATGCGCAAGCAATCGTTGCTATAGTTATCCAAGGAGTTGATTCCGCCACGGTCGAGCAGGTATCCATACAACTTGCGAAGGTCGGGAGCGATTTGAAGATTATCGCAAGTCATCAGTTCGCCCGTCGTTTGATTTAGCAAAGGATAGCAATAGATCTTTAAATCGTTTTTAAAGAGCCGACCAAAGGATTCAAGGACCCCACCTTCAAGGGCAGTGTAGTACTTTTCATCGAACAGCTCTTGCAGACTTCCCGCCCCCATCGTGATCGCGATACTTTCTTTGGTGTAGCGAGAAAGATACGCGGCAAGCCGGTAGTATTCGGAGTAGTCGGAGATCAAGACAGGCATTCCACAAGCGGACATGACATCCGCTCGAGCCAAAAAGTCTCGCAGGTCGATCTCGCCACCGGCTTTGAGATTGCTCATGGTAACTTCCATGACCTGGATGACTTCCTTTCCTTGAACGCTCGGCAGTTGTGAAAACTTTTCATAGGCACAGCGGAGCATGTCGAGGTTCACATTGCATACCGGCCGGAAGCTTCCGCGTTCTACCAGAATGGGTTTCTTGTACATGAATTCGGAAGGCATCAGCACCTCGCCATCGGCGGCGAACATGGCAGCACCACTCAGTCCCAGTTCAACCAGTTTCAAGCTCATTAATCGATTATCGACGTGGCGAAACGCGATCCCTGAAAACTCGATCATGTCGATTTCGATTCGCGAGGTGGACAGTCCATCCAGCAGGGACACGATGAGCTGATCGGGTTCGTGGCTTAAAGCGCAAGCCCCGTAAACCAAATTGACCCCTACGATCCCTAGCGCTTCTTGTTGCAATGCGGCCTCTACATCCAGCATGCGAACATGGATGATGATTTGGCTATCTTCGTCGCGTGGGTGGGCTTGAAACTTGATGCCCATCCAGCCATGGCACTCGTTGGTCCCTTTAAAATTGCGGGCAGAAACGGTGTCCGCAAATGCGAAGAAGGCAGTCGTATCGCCACGGACTTCGCGAAGTCGATCAAGGTTTAAGCGATGTTCGTAATCCAACATGGCCTGCAGTCGTTCCCGGCAAACATAGCGACTGGCTCTGCCGTAGATCGCGTCGCTGACCTTCATGTCGTACGCGGAAATACTTTTGGCAATGGTGCCAGCACCGCCGCCGACTCGAAAGAACCAGCGTACGACTTCCTGGCCGGCACCGATCTCGGCAAATGTTCCGTAGCGCCGAGGGTCAAGGTTTACATCTAAGGCCTTATGGTGGGTGTCAATCAGCTCGGGTTCCGAGTTCGTTCGGTAGTTTCGTCGCATGCTTCTTTAGGTCCGTCGGTGGAGCGAATTCAATTCAAGGATCACCACAAGATACCTTGTTATGGCAATCCGTACGAGGTTAAGGCAAATGATACGTGTTGCTTCCGGATTGATGGTGCAATACGAATGCCAATCGTGCCGCGCTAGAACGGTTCGATGCGAGAGTTGTAAGCGTTTTGCCCGAGGACGCAGGAGAAAACGCAACAAATTCGCAGCGAAACGCCTGTTTTTTCTTTTCCTTGGGGTGGCCAACCTTGCTGGCCTAACTGCCTTCTTTAATCGCATGGGTGCTGGGCACGATGCGGCCAATCCGCGCAATCCCTGCTTAGCAACCTGAGATCCAAGACGATGTGTTTTCAATCGATTCGTTTGCTTAGGGGGCATTGGGCCGTTATACTCGCGTTTCCTCTCAGGCAGCTACCATCCATTCTTTCATTGAGTATCAAGAGGATTCTATTATGCCGGTGACTCGCCGTGGTTTTACATTGGGTGTGGCTAGTTCGGCCGCGACGTTGTGTTCTGGTTTTGCAGGCGAATTGTTCTTGGGTGCTGCCCATGCGGCAGGGAACGCCAATCCGAAGAAAACACGAATTCTGTTCAATGAGAATCCTTTAGGGCCATCGCCTCTTGCCCTGAGTGCGATTGAGTCCCATGCAAGCATGCTCAGCCGGTATCCGCTGTCCGAAGGGCCGCGATTGGAGATGAAGCTCCGAAAAATGCATGGAATGAGCTACCGCGATGCGACTGGTGAGTTATCGCTCGTGCCCGCTCCAGCGCTCCAAGGAAATACAGATTTGCTGCTAGGTGTTGGATCGTCAGAGATCTTACGATCGATCGCATGGGCTTTTGGAACTCAGGAAGGGAATTTGGTGGAAGCCAACCCGAGCTATTCTGCCTTGGGGGATGCCGTGGAGACGATGCCCGGAACCAAATTGGAGCGTCGCATTGTTCCCTTGAACGAATCGGGACGCGTTTCCACAGCGGGCATGATTCAAGCGATCGACAGCAACACGAAATTGGTAGTTGTTTGCAATCCGAACAACCCCACAGGCACATCGATCCCTTTGAGTGAAATCGAATCCTTGGCGGATGCTATTCCGAAAGACGCCCTTTTGTTGGTGGACGAGGCCTACATCGAATTCTTACCAAACGGCGATAAGGTATCGGCCATGGAACTCGCGAAGAATCGCGACAATGTATTGGTTGCGAGAACCTTCTCGAAGATCTATGGACTTGCAGGGTTGCGTGTAGGTTATGCCGTGGCATCGACATCCGTAATCAGCAAAATCAAGCCCTTCATGTTGGGAAGACTTTCTATGAGCATGGCAGGTGTCTTGGCGGCAGAGGCTGCCTTGGACGATACGCGGCATATCGCACAAACGAAAGAGCTGCACCAAAAGACCAACGAACTTTGGCAACGAGGCTTTCACGATGCAGGTTGGAAGATGACGCCTAGCGATGTCGGGTTTTGCTGGGTTGATTTAGGCCACGGCTGTGCCCCGCTGGTCAGTTTTTTAGCAGACCGAGGCGTTCTGATTTGTAGCGGTATGCGATGGGAGCTTCCCAACTACGTTCGCATTTCCATGGGTACCGACAGCGAGAACGACCAACTGCTTAGCGGCATCCGTGCCTTCAAGAAAGCGTAACTTCAAGCGAAACGCGTACGCAAAGCTCATTGGGTTAGGCTCATTGGGTTCATCGGCCGTTAACATGTTCTTCTATGAGCCGCTGGCGCTAGCCGCGTTGATTTTCATAACCCGAAGCGTAAGTTTTGATGTCGCGCATGTATGGCTCGGTCGCGCATCTTAGGCCCGGAGGGCCGACATAACCATTGCCGGTGGCGCGAGCCACCGGTTCACAGATCTTAACGAACAAAGGCCTGAAGGGCCGACACATTGGTGTCTGTGTCGGCCCTTCAGGCCTGCAATAATGTTTACTGACGCGTTCCGGTGGCTTACGCCACCGGCAATGGATGTGTCGGGCTTCCAGCCCTTTCAAAAATGCGCAACTTCAAAACTTACGCTTCGGGTTGTGAAAGCAGTCGGCATTGTTTGCAACCCAACGCAACAAGTTCCGCGAGCTTGATTTACCTTCAAACCGAACTAGGTTCATGAATAATCCTCGCTCCCGCCCGCGGTTCAAGCAAAGACAAAGCGCGGTTTCGTTGGGGCGATATGCTTACCATCGAATCGATGTGTCAACCTTGGCTGGAGTTGGGGGATCGTTCCTTCGATTGCTGCAGCCATACTTGATCGGGACTGGCATGTTGCTGGGCCGCAAGTTGTTCAATGTTCTCGCGCTGATGCAGAATCAATCGAGTCAATTGATCTCGAGAATCGTTTACCAAGGCTAAGAACCCGTGAATCAATCCTTCGCCTTCCAGCTGACCGTTGGCAAACTTGGTCACCGCTTCCGACTTGAGATCGGCAAGCTCCTTCTGAAGGCGAATTAATGAAGCAAGATCGAGATTAGCAGAAAGCTCGTTGTGCAAAGATTCGCTTTCGATCGCGATGACGCGTTCCATGTAATTCGCGAAGCTAGATTCACGTCGCCTTCTAGCCTTTTGACGAGCCCATTGCACCACGAAAAAAGTCCCCCCTGCCAATGTTGCCGTGATAGCAAGAACCTTTTCAAAGTAGTCTACGGCATCCCCAGCGATGATCGGTTTGTTTCGTTGGCGGTAGGATTGAGTTCCAACATGCATTGGAAATTCCGTCGGCAAATCCAATAAACTTGCATCGATCGTAGGTCGTTCGTTCGTTGCGATGCTCGATTGAAATAAAACTTCTAGCAGTCGACTGACGGTGTCTCCGTCAACGCTTTTGTTGGCAACGAACAGCAAGCGAGTTCCAATCGTTGGTAATGTACGATTTGGCACCCGGCGTTCTACGGAGTAAGTGAAGGGGGGAATGTTGGTGGCAAACACATGCCTCCGATCGATGAGACTGCGATCTCCTTCCGCCCCAAGTTGTGCCATCGCTTCGATCGAAAACGCCTCCCCAAACTCGACGGGTATCAATTGGTAGCTGAACGTATCAATCAAAGCGTTCGCAATGGGGGAAGGCAATGTGGATACAGAAAAGAAAGCATCGGGCATGGATTCGATTTCTTTGGTACCAATGAGTTCTGCATAGCTTTTGGTGTCCGAATGGAAATCGGGCGAGGCTCCGGTTTCATCGATCTGAAGGCCGGCGAATCGCAATACTTCGGTGGCCAACGCGTAACTACCACTTCCCGGTGTCCCTCGATTGATAGAATGGCCTTGCAGATGTTGCAGACCGTTCTGAAGGACTGGCTCTAAAAGACCCGGCTTCACTAGGACATGCAACGGTTCTACATGCAGTGGGCAGATCTGACGAACGTTGCGAATTGTATCGTCGAAGAGTCCACCTTGTACCATGGCCAAATCGAAACTGCCGCTATTCAGTTTTTCCAGAGCCTCTTCGGAGCCGTCGGTTGGGATAACTTCGATATTGAATCCGAACGCTCGTGATTCTTTAGCGAATTCAACTGCAAGACGATGTCGAATTCCTGTCGCATTGCCCGCTGTCATGCGTAATGACACGACACGGGGCGCCTTGGGTGTCCGCAATCCTACCCAAGTACCTATCACAAGCAATGCCACCGCGGCTGCTAGAAGTCCCCATTCTCTCTGATTTCGAAGCATTGTGAACTCGTTGGTGACAGTTATCCGAACATGTATCGGAACAACAGAAACAGTGTCGCGGACATTGTTAAGCAAACGGGCAACGTCAGAACCCAGGCCAGCAAGATTTTGGTTATGGTGCTTCGATCAAGATTATTGATACCTCCCGAAGCGAACATTGCACCCGCGATCCCTGACGATAGAACGTGGGTGGTACTTACTGGCAACCCCAGGTAGGTCGACGCCGCAATCGTGCTCGCGGCAACTATCTCGGCAGTGGCACCTTGAGCGTAAGTCAAATGAGTCTTGCCAATTTTCTCGCCGATGGTGACCACGATTCGCTTCCATCCAACCATGGTTCCAATCCCTAGAGAAAGAGCGATTAGCACAACCACCCAAAAAGGGGCATAGTCGGTGAACTGCTTTAGCTTTTCGGCATTTTCGTACAACGATTTTGCTTCCGCCGATTTCGTGAAGTCGGGTTCATTCTTGAGACTCTTGAGTTCATTTCTCAGGAGCAAAATATTCTTTCTGACCTCAAAGCTATTTGGTCCATACTTCGATTCGCTTGCAATGGTGGCGGACAGCAAAGCAAGCTGCTCCATCGCGGCATCTGCCTTTTCCAGCTTGGATCGGAAGTCAGGGCTTGGGGCTGTTTCTTTGGCAGCGACGAAATCCTGTTGAAGGATGACAACCGCTTTCTCAAGATCCTGTGTCGGGACATTTTGATTCAAGGCAAAGGTAGCCGGAATGATCCCGATCAAGATCAACATCATGAGCCCGATTCCCTTCTGTCCATCGTTCGATCCATGCGAGAATGAAACTAAACCGCAGGTAAGCACGAGAATGGATCGAATCCACCAAGGCGGAGGCGCGTCACCTTCAGGGGACGTGAAGAGCGTCTTACTGCGTGCGAATAATTTCGACATCAAGCTTAAAAGCATGATCGCAAGAATGAATCCGAAAAGAGGGGAGATCAACAAGGACAAGCCCACCTCGCCGGCCTTATGCCAGTTCACGGCCGCTTCGCCTGTTCCCGGCAGCAAACTGTAAGCGATCCCAACGCCAACGATCGATCCAACCAAGGTATGGGAACTTGAAGCGGGAATTGCCAGAAGCCAAGTCCCAAGGTTCCAAAAGATGGCAGTCAGCAAGATGGCAGCTACCATGCATAAGCTGTGGCCCATATTTTGATCGACCAAGGTTTCCACAGGTAGCATGTTGATAATCCCCATGGCAACCGCCGTGCCGCCAACAAAAACCCCGATCCCATTCAGGATGCCTGACAACAGAACCGCTCGCCAGGGCTTCAGCGAGTTTGTGTAGATTACGGTTGCGACTGCGTTGGCGGTGTCGTGAAACCCGTTGATGAATTCGAATGCACAGACGCACAGAAGGCACAAAACCAACAGAATTGACATTCCAAGATCGAGTCCGAACACAGTTAGCTTTCTTTAGAGGAGATTATTGTCTTTGACGAGGCCGCCGGTCTGAAGGCATTTTACTGAGCCGCGGGCGCTAGCCGCGTTACGGATTTGCTATAGAAATACGTATGTCGCGGCTAGCGCCCGCGGTTCAAAATGATGTTAAGGCTTGGAAACAGACATAGTCGAATTGGCTGACAACTTATGGCAACCAGGGCGCAATTCGTGTTAAGCTCCTGTTAATTGCGACTGTGAAACTTGCAGCCAGCGTTATTAGATTTCTTCGTGCAAATTGATTTGTTGCTGAGCTTGGTTGAGCCGGGAATACGTTCCGCCTTGCTTGAGCAAATCTTCGTGCTTTCCAATCTCGGTAATGCGTCCTTTCTCCAGGACGATAATTCGGTTCGCTTTACGCAAGGTGCTAAGACGATGAGCGATTGCGATGGTGGTTCGACCTTGGACCAAAACGTCGAGGGCTTCTTGGATCTCGCGTTCGGTTTCTGTATCTACTGCCGAGGTTGCTTCGTCCAGGATGAGAATGCGAGGGTCGGTGAGCAAGGCGCGTGCGATCGAGATCCGCTGCCTTTCCCCACCTGACAACGCCTGACCTCGTTCGCCCACCAAAGAGTCGTATCCGTCCGTCAAACGCAAAATGAAGTCATGCGCCTTGGCGGCTCGAGCGGCTTCGATGATCTGATCACGAGTTGCATCGGGACGACCGTAGGAAATGTTTTCAGCGATCGACCCAAAGAACAAGAAGGGTTCCTGGAGAACGATCCCGATATTGCTTCGATAGTCGGTGATGGGAAATGAACGAATGTCCGTGCCGTCAATCTTAATGGAGCCCCCCGACACATCGTAAAAGCGGCAGACCAAGTTGACCAAGGTGCTTTTGCCAGCTCCGCTTGGACCTACTAAACCAATCATTTCACCAGGGGCAATATCCAGGCTGACATGGTGAATGACTTGTCGGCTACCATAGCGAAAGGTCACATCTTGGAGCGAAACAGCCCCGCGCACTCGACCTGGTGCGACGGGCTTCTGAGGTTCGGAGACACTTGGAACTCGATCGAGAATTTCGAAGATTCGATAGGTCGCAGCGGCGGTTCGCTGTGCGTTTGCAAGCAACCGGCTCATGTCATCCAGGCGCACGTACAAACGTCCAATGCTTACCAAAAACAACTGCAACGTTCCGACCGTGACACCGCCACGATAGACTTGGTAAACTCCGAAGCACCATACCACGAGCAATCCAAGATCCGTGAGCAAGGTGATGACTGGCGAAAATGCGGCCCAGAGCCGATTCACGCGATTGTTAGCCTCCAGTACGTGGTCATTGCTTTGACGAAAGCGATCGACTTCGCGATTCTCTTGGGCGAATGCCTTTACGACTCGAATGCCAGGGATCGTGTCCGCAAGAACATTCACCATTTCCGACCAAGCCACGCTTCCTCGAGCGAACCCCATTCGAATTTTGCTTTGGACACGGGAAACAAGCCAAGCGATGAATGGAAACGGAATCAACCCAACCAATGCGAGCATCGGATCGATACAGAACAACATGATCGTTGTCATCACAATCATGAGAACATCAGTGACGAAATCGAGCAGATGGATGGATAAGAAATCGCAGATGCGCTGGGCATCGTTGCTGATTCGCGAGATCAAGTCACCCGTTCGTTTGCCGCCAAAGAACTCCAGTGACAATTTTTGCAAATGGGAGTACGTGGCATTTCGAAGATCCGCGCTGACTTGTTCGCTAACGGATGCCAATACATAGGTTTTGGCCCAGCTCAATAGCCAGCTCAGAATCGCCGATAACAGCATCCCACCTAATAGCCACGGAACTAAACCGAAGTCTCCCGATTGTCCTTCCTGGTGGGGAATCAACACATCATCGATCAGGGGTTGCATCAACAACTGAGGGAGCAGACTTGCGGATGTGCTGAGCAAAGTAAGCACAAACCCGACGATAATCATGGTAAGCCGGGGCTTGGCGAAGCGAGTCAATCGCCAAAGAGAGCGGCTTGTCTCGGGGACTGCGGTTGGGGCACAGTTGGCACAAACGGATTGCCCAACGGCCATGGTGCCACCACAGGACGGGCAAATCGACGCGGCCTGTTCGGAGGGGTCGAGCGAGCCTGCCTTGAGTTGCTTGTACTGCGCGACAAGCTGACCGCACTGGTTATTCTTGGCGGCGGTAAACTTCCAGGATTGCAGGAGACGATCGCGGCCTAGGACTTCCAAAATCGCGAGACCAGCGCGGTCAAGCTTCTTGATGTCATGAATCTCTTCCAAAGCCCATCGCTGAAATGCCCAGTCGCTTGCCCCGGAATGTTTAGGCTGGCTTCCGATCAGGGCTTGATCGGTCAGGATGACGTAGCCCTCTCCGAAGCGAAGGGAGGGGTCTAAGTTTGGAGTGAACGCGAAAACGATTTTTTCGTTGGGTTGCAATAACCCCTTCATGTGTTTTAAAACATCCGAAGGGAGTTGCAAATCAGTCGTCAGGTCGTGCTTGGTCGGTTCGTTCACAAGTTTTCAAGTCAGGTCATCGGAATCGTTGGGAAAGAAAGCCCAAGGATACCCAAAACAGCCGATTGCGGTGAGCGCTCTCAGCGTTTTTTCTCGATCTGTTGCAATCGAGCTTCCAAGTTTTGCAATCGTTCTTGCGTCTGAGCCAATTCTTCGTTCACACGGTTTAATTCGAACTGCAATGATTCCACGTATTCCGGAGTCAACATTTCCGAGGGGAAGCTGCGGTCATTAGCCTGAGATGGAGGCATCGATTCGTCGATAGCCAGAGGTACGCTTGCGGTGGTTAGCTGGCTGCCTCGGTAATAGGAAACGGAAATCACCTGACCGGGCTTGCATTGTTTGAGAATATCGAAAACCATTTCGGGGGACTGCACCGCCACACCATCCATGTCAACAATGCAATCGCCGGGCTTGAGTCCCGCAGAAGCGGCGGGCGACTGGGCAACCACACCCGTGACTGCTGCGCCACGATAGGTTGGAATCGCAAATTGTCTTCGGAATGCATCCGATAGATTACCTACGTTCAGACCAAAGAAGGCTCGGTTTGCGATAGGAACATAATCTCGTGAAGCTCCTTCCGGAGCCAGTTCAATAGCGGTGCCGGGTCGATTGCCGTGAATTTGACCAGCGATCGATCGATCCTGAAGGACGGCAATCAAGTTGGCGTTTCGACCCCGTCGCTCCACTAAAAACTTGACAGGTTCGCCTGGTGCATACCGAGATAGCTGATCCGCGAACGAGTCCACCGTCGTTACCGCTTGCCCTGCTACGCCAATCACTCGATCGCCATTTCGGAAGCCTGCCTTCCAAGCAGGAGAATTGTTAGCCACCTCGACTACGGTTAAACCGAATCCACCGCCCGGCAGGCTTTCCACAGTTAAACCAAGGAAACCACCACCCGCAACGGGAGGCTCCGGTTGTCGATTCAAAGGCTTTGGTGAAGAACTTTTGGCGGGAAAAGGAGAAGCAGGCAGCGTGAGAGGATTGCTGGTGTTGCTTGGTTTTTTAGGCAAGGTTTGGTTCGCTCGCGAACTTTTCTTCCCAGGTGCTGGCGGGGGTGGGGTTACTTTCTCAGCATTAGATTCAGCGTCAGCTTCTTGCGATGGCAACAATTCCGGAGCAACGGGGGAAGGCAATGTTTCGATCGATTGAGCATCTGAAGCTTCGACATCTGGGAACTGAAGAGTCCCTTCGGATTGTGGTGGCAGAGCGTCGGCGGCCTCTTTTTTCTCTTTTTCCTCCTGCTGCTTTTGAAAAAGCTTTTGCTCCAACTGCTTCAAGAAATCTTGAGCTAGCAAAGAAGGGGCTCCCAAAACCAAGATAAACATTGCAACAGTTGCGTACCAAGTGAATCGCATCGTGAGCTTTCCATCGATGTTGGGAAAAATTTGCAGGCGTTGGACCAACCGTGGCAATTGGAAACAATAAAACTTTTGTATCCGCTTCCCATGGCCATGTGAAGTATATCCAATTCGCCCATTCAAATCATCCTCGGTTTCCACCGGATGGATTTCATTTTAAAGTCTCCAACCCGAGATCAAGCTATGTTTCCATCTCGTCCCTTGAAACTGCTCGACTGTGCGTTTCAGCCAGAGGGGGTGGCTGCCGAACTGATGATCGTCGAGGGGGACTCCGCTTCCAGTTCCATTGGAGCGGCTCGCGATGAGCGATTTCAAGCCGTTTTACCGATGCAAGGAAAGCCTCTGAACGCTTGGAAAGCGTCCCGAACGAAAGTGGCTGCGAACCCTTTTTATCAAGCGATCATCGATACGATAGGTGCGGGCTGGGATGAATCGTTTGAGATCGAAAGGGTTCGATACGAGCGGATCATTTTGATTTTTGACCCAGATGCGGATGGCATTCACTGCAGCATGCTTGTCTTGATGTTCTTCTATCGATGGATGCGACCACTTCTTGATTCCGGGCGAATCTATTTGATTCACCCCCCCATGTTTGAACTCACCGCCCCGGGGCTTACCAAAATCGTTTGTGCGGCCAACGAAGAGGCTGCTAATTTGCAGGTGAAGCAACTGTTGGATGCTGGGTATTCGAATGTCAACAAGAAGCGATTTCGAGGGCTAGGCAGCATGGGGCATGCCATCTTATCCAAGTACTGTGTTTGTTTGGAAACACGCTTGGCGGTAAAAATGAGGGCTTCGGATGCTACCGCCGCCATCGCCCTGTTTTCACCAAAACAAGGCCTGTAAATCCCTAGGATGGACAAGTCCGCCGAGAAGGCTGGTTTGTTTTGAATACGTTTTGCAAAAAGCTTGACTTGCAAGTACAATTAGATTCGTTCATCATTCCTGCGGTTGATTTTTGGCCACTCTAAGGCTTTTACACAGTGAATCCCTGGAAAAACAAGCTGATCTGGCTGCTTGTCAGTCTCTACTCCGCAATTGCGTTTGCGGGGCCAGGCTTGCATTTTGTCCCAGGTGTCTCTGGATGTGGTTCTCATTGTTCCGTTATTAACGTCGACTCAGGCCGCATCGATTCCTCCACGAGTTCCAATGCGTCTAGCGGTCATTGCGAGGACAACTGTCCATTTCACAAACACGCGATCGAAAAGGTAGCTCGAAAAGGCTCCGAACCGGCCGCTCGCGGATTACATAACCACGACGACTGCGCCGTTTGTAAACTTCTTGCGACTCTCAGCCATTCTCTCTTAGTCGATTTTCAGCTCGAACAAGTCGAGCTATCGGTTGGTGTATCGGTGCAGCCGCTTCAAGCCGCTGACCGATTTTCTTTCGGACTATTTCAGTCACGTGCTCCGCCGGTCTACTGCTAGGTTCGCAGTAGATTCCATGCGTTTTGATTGACTCTGCTGCTTGCCACTTCTCTTAGTGTCGATGTTCGCCGCTAACGCTGCGCGTCTTGCTTGCATCGAAGTCACAATCCATTGGTTTTCGCTGGCCATTCCAGCAGGCGTCTTGCACGATGAAATACTATTCGCATTTGAATCGGTCGTTGAATCACGACTTTTGTCCGTGGGCTAATGCTTATGTTTATTGGCTGAAAAAACCCATCGGCTGGGTAACGCTCGCCTTCGTAGCTTCGTTATTGCTCGGGGTTGGTGTTTCCAATCAGGCCTTTCTTGCAACTGCTGCGATTGTGGCCTTGGGAGTAATCGGGTGCCTTTGGCCTTGGATTGTTATGGCGGGCCTGCGGGGTGAATTGAAATGGAATCAGCTGCGATGTGAAGAGGGGGAACCGATTCGCACGACTCTCGGTTTAACAAATCGTTGGCCATGGCCTGCTTGGGGTATGGTGATCGAGGCGGACGACGCGATTTCTTCCAATGTAGAAACACCTGGCCAACCGATCTGCCTTAGCCGAGTGCCTGCGGCCTCGGTCAGTGACTTTCAATGGGTTTGCAAACCAACGCAACGTGGATGCTATCCCAAGAAGCAAGTACAGCTTTCGACTGGTTTTCCGTTTGGAATATGGACAAATAGCCGCAAACTTACGGTTGCGAAACCCTTGATCGTTTGGCCAAAGCTGTTCAAGCTAACCGATGTTCCATCTCACACGGGTAACCGCAGCAATGGAATTGGATCCGCAAGCGACATTGTTGGCGATGAAGGAGATTGGATGGGGGTAAGGCCCTACCGGCCTGGAGATTCACTGCGCCAAGTCCATTGGGCTCAGACCGCTCGGCGAGACAGTTTGGTGGTTTTTGAACGCCAATCCCGGAGCCGTCAGATGGTATCGATCAGCTTCGACCCCAATGCTGCGAAGAGCAGTTCGGAAGTTCAGCGAGAGTGGATGATTCGAATCTTGGCATCCCTGACGAACCACTTTTTGCAACACTCTTGGCAAGTCCAAGCTCAGCTGGATGAAGGCTGGACTGTTTTGTCGCCTGGTTCTTCTTGCAAACAGCAATGGATGGATAGGCTGGCAACTTGGGATCATAAGCTTCACGATTCTAAAAACGTCGCAGTAACATCTGCGGTTCGGTCCGCGTTGCAATTCGTTATTAGCACACCTAGTGCAGCCAGTGAGCATTGCAAGTCCATTCCAAGTCATGAGCGGAGTCGTATGACTTGGATCTTGGTCGCGGCTGACGAACAGGAGACAGCGAACCTGGATCTTTCAATGCTGAATCATTTCCTGGTCATCCACGTGAACAAAGAACCCGTCTTGCAGCTACAAGCTAAATGGCAGCGAATGTGTCAACGCACGACGCGGTCACTGGTGGGAGCATAACTTTGGCGAAGATAGTCCAGTCTAGTGCAACTCAGAATTGGTCGACGATTGCGTTAGCATTCGTTGCATCCATGGGGCTATTCCTGCTCCGATTGCAAGGTTGCGAGTCAGAGGCATTGTTGTATGGCGAGTTTGTGGCAGTGACTGCCTTGGCTGCGGCAGTTCACGTCTTGATGGGCTGTCGACGCGATGCGTGGCCTAAGATTTTTCGGACGCTGAATGACTCGATCGCAGCGCATTGGCTTATGAGTGGACTTGTTATCTGTCTTCCATGGGTCAGCAACTTGGCTCAACGCAGCCTTATTGGGGGCCGGGGCGAAGCGACCGAACTGGTGTGGCTTGCCATGCTGCAAAACGCGGCGATTTGGCAAGCGGCGATTGCGAGAACTCAAAAGCAGGAATGGACATCGTTCCTGCTCAGTTGCTTCTTGATGCTGTTCGGGGTGGCGACTTCCGATCGAAACGGAATGCTGTTCATTGTGGTGCCATTCGGTCTGCTTGCAGCTTGGTGGCTCATGGCTCGTTATTGGCAGACCATTGAGCGGGGCTTCGTGGCTGTCGACAGCGTTCCATTGGTTCGGCTTAGGCTAGTGATGGTTGGGCTGCTTTGCTTGTTTACAGCTCTTGTGGGTGGGTTCGCTGTTTTAGCAGGCGGCTCCGTATCATCCTGGAATGGTTTTATGCCCACGTCCGGTGGAAATCAAAGTGCCGATTCCGCTGCGAGAAAAGGAGTTGGGGACGGAGACATGTTGATCGCAGCCAAAGACGAAGCATTTACTTTTGGCCCAGTCGACAGCGATTTGTTTTTGGATTCCGATGCGCCCTCCATGTACGACATCGCCAATGATATGTATGGGGAACCTCGAGCACGCGTGCGTCCGATGACGCGCGCAATATCGCTGAACTCGGATGCTAAAGAAACGGACCAAGAAGCGTCCGAATCCAAGAAGGCGGGTAAAGAGTTTTCTGCTTTAAGGCAGCCCACAGATCGAAAATCGGCCAGCAAGCCTACCGATTCCAAAAGCCAAGCGGCCTTTCATGTAATTGGAAACACACCTCAACATCTAAGAATGGAGGCGTTCGACACTTTCGACGGCGTGGCTTGGTCCCAATCGGAAACGCTTGCCGCGACCAAGCCTGTTCCGGTTTTGAAGATGACCGAGATCGCGGGCAAGCCATGGATGCTGCTCAAGAATTTCGCGAAAGACCTGATCTATCCGGGCTACGAGCGACTGACGGTGAAGCTGATCAACATCAAGTCCTCCCGGATTGCAGCACCCGCACTGCTAAGCCAAGTGCACATCGACCGCGTGGATCGCGAGGACTTTTTTGAAACGACTGGCGATGGCCAACTTGCAATGCCTGGTCGCGAGTTTGTTCCGCAGCTGACGGTGGTCCACCAGTTGTTTCATATTCCTCAATTGCATCCGCTTCGGGATCCGAGCAACCCGCTCAGCCAGATTACCGTAGCCGACTCTGCATTGGCCATTCCAACGTATCGAGACAGTAAGACGCTTGCAGCACTAGGAAGCGATTTGGTTCGCGACATCTTAGGATCCGACATAAATCGGCTTACCGATTGGCAGAAGGTAGAGGCCATTGTTGCCAGTCTCCGTACCTTTCAAGTCGACAGGAAGAATGTCCCAACGGCAGAGAACGAGGATATCATTTCTTTTGTGGTGCAAAGTCGTCGCGCTCCCGACTATTTGCTCGCAACCACTGCCGCCATGCTGATTCGAAGCCAAGGAATCCCTTGTCGGTTGGTCAGTGGCTTTTACGCTTCGCCCTCCAGATACGACATTCGGGCTGGGCTGACCGAGGTGATGCAAGAAGACATGCATACTTGGGTAGAGGTGAATGCCCACGGCGTGTGGATTCCCGTAGAACCATGCCGCGAGTACTCACATCCGCGCTATTATCGATCCTGGAGCCAATGGGCCATCCAAAGTTGGTGGGGAGTACGAGATTACGCCATGAACCATCCATTCCGAGTTGCCTTGGGCGCATGCTTGTTCGGAATGATGATTTTGCTTCGTTGCCGCTTGCTAGATGCCTGTTGCTCGTTGCTGTTTGAAACAAGCGTCCTTGCACCCACGAGAATGCGAATCAAGTGGAGCCTCGTTTTGCTTCGGGTAAGAATGTGGATTTGGGGCGTAAGCAAACCCAACAATGCTACCGTCCGTAGTTGGCTTCAGGCTCAGCTCGGATGCGATAGCAAGTTGAATGATCGCGATCGGCATTTGTACATTCAAACGATCCAACGAATTGCCTATGGATCGAAAGGTAAAGCCCATGAGTGGATTCAACAAAACCGTCAAGAGTTAAGTAGGATCAGTCACGTCATCGTACAGCGTGGGATGCGCGACTTGTTTAAAAGAGGATCAGCTGGAAGCCAATGGGATTCCAGTCTTGCCATGAAAGCCAATCAACCAGCATGAGTGTTAGCAGTTTGGAATTAAAGTCTTGTCTTGATGCGCTGCGAGGGCAGCTGAACCAAGCATTATTGGGAAAGGCAGATGTTGTTGAGAACCTGCTTGCGTGTGTGCTCGCACGCGGCCACGTTCTCTTCGATGACCTGCCTGGACTGGGAAAAACAACGTTGGCCAAAGCGCTCGCGACCGCCATGGGTGGGCGATTCATGCGAGTTCAATGCACGCCAGATCTTTTGCCTAGTGATGTGACGGGGTTCAGCATCTTGAATCAAAAGAGCCGGGATTTCGAGTTCCGACCAGGACCTGTCTTTGGCGATGTTCTCCTGGCGGACGAAATCAATCGCGCAACTCCTCGAACGCAAAGCGCCTTGTTCGAAGCGATGGCGGAACGCCAAGTCACTATTGATGGCGAAGCGAAGCCGCTGAGCGAAACATTCCTGGTACTGGCAACTCAGAATCCAGTGGAAAGTGTTGGCGCTTACCCCCTTCCCGAAGCTCAACTGGATCGGTTTGCCATGAAGCTTCGAATCGGTTACCCCGATCGTAAAAGCGAGCTCGAATTGTTAGCGCGAAGTGGGCGGAGCACGGAGGAGGTGGTAGCACAACGCGTCTTAGAGCCTGGTCAGCTTCTTCAATTACAACAAGAAGTTGCACGTGTTTCCGTCGAACTACCCGTCCGCGAGTATCTGGTCAATTTGGCGGAAGCCACGCGGGCCAATCATTCCTTTGCGCTGGGACTCAGCCCCCGTGGCCTATTGCAATGGCAGCGAACGGCTCAAGCAAGAGCCATGTTGCAGGGGCGAGATTTTATGATTCCTGAGGATGTCCAAGACGTTGCCGTCCCTGTACTTTCCGTACGACTTACCGGCGTGGTCGGGGATGTCGAAAATGCAATTGCATCTGTACTCGAATCCGTCAGCGTACCCATAGGATGACCACTTCTATGCAATTAACGAAATGTTTCGGCAAGGGATCGTCAGCTGGCATTTTTCAGGCTTTGAGGCTGGGGATTTTCATGCTTGTTTTTTGCCTGGGCTATGGCTGCAACGCTGGAAAAAAATCGGAATCCACCGACGCACATGAAGAGCACTTTCCGCCCCATTGGCCAGAAACGATCTTTGTTGCTACGGATCGATTAGCTGCACTGGAATCTGGTTCCGCGGAAAAGGGGCCTGATTCTTGGGTGTCTTTGGAACAGCAATGGGTCGATCTTTTTCGTTGGCTACCCGAACTTGCGGCAGATAGTGAGCTTTCCAAAATCGACTTTGATCAAATCGATGCGATTTCTTTGAAGCACGGGATCAGCATGGAAAAGATGCTGGAGCAAGGAAAGAAACTGGAACAGATGAAAGCGGAACCGGGTGTGTCCGAAGCCATTGCGACGCTGCAACAGATTTGTCGCCAAGAATTGCAACGACTTCAAACTTCAGAACAATAAAAAGGATAGTACCTTGGACGTCTTAATCTGCGGTGGAATCGTACGGATGCTACAAGCGATTGTGGCAGCGGCACCGACGATCGTGGTAGGGTGGCTGGTAGCCGCAGTCATGGAACGCATCCTAGGGCGTGACGGGACACTGCGTTTGTTCGGTGGGCACACTTGGCGGCAGCTTCCCTACGCTTGGTTGCTCGGAATGCTGTTGCCCGTTTGCTCGTTAGGCGTGATCCCGATCATGGTACAGATGCGCCGTAGCGGGATTGCAGGTGGGACGATTCTTGCGTTTGGCTTGACCGCTCCGCTGTTCAACCCCATCTCCGTTCTCTACGGCTTAACCCTTAGCGACCCCTTTGCCCTGTTCGTTTTCTGTTTGTGTTCGCTAACCATCGTGACGGTGATGGGCTTACTTTGGGACTGGCTTTTTCCCAACAATTGGCTTGAACCAGAACCTCTCCCTAAAACCCCGTACGGGATTCGTCGCATTGGTGCCG
The DNA here is from genome assembly GCA_027487485.1 of Planctomycetaceae bacterium. Taxonomy (GTDB): domain Bacteria; phylum Planctomycetota; class Planctomycetia; order Pirellulales; family Pirellulaceae; genus JBKCUI01. The sequence goes on from JAIYDN010000112.1 coordinate 168,981, forward strand.
TGGCCTTGTCCATTTGCCAGCAAGCGTTCAGTGTTTCCTCATGGTACATCCTAATTGCCATCTTAGGAGTAGGCCTACTGAGCATGGCGTTGCCCGCGGGTTGTTTGCAAAAAGCCGCGGGCAAAGATGATCTTGCGGCCCCGCTTGTTATGGCGGGTGTAGCGACCTTTGCATACATCACACCGATGGTTGCAATCGTTCAGGTAGCATCTATGTTTCAGCACGGAAACTCCATCGGAGCAGCATTCACTTTGTTGGTGCTAGGGACCGGGGTCAATCTGGGATTCATCGCATGGACCATCACCAATTACAGACTCAAGCCTTCCTTGATCTGGTTGAGCAGCTTGATGGTGGTTGTCCTGATCTTAGGCTATTGTGTCGATCAACCGCTGCGGCCGCGCGGTGTTGAACCGGCCGATCATACGCATGCGTTCGACGTCTATTGCAACCCCTTTCAAGATCTATCTTCCGATGCTGTTGCGGCTAGCACCCGCATGCTGAGGGATTCCTGGAAAATGGAGGATCTGATTGCAGCAGCTGCGGGGATTCTTTTTGTTATGATTGGGTTGATTCAACGCGTCGTCGATCCAAACGGAAAATGGATGAAGTGGCTGATCGAGCTTCCGCCGGAAACGTCCTCCGAAAACACGCTGATTGAGCCAAAACATGGATTACGCCGCGATATTGTCCTACCGAATTGGATTATCGCTCTGAGTTGCTTGGGTGGGCTCGTGGCGGCCAGCATCGTTGGCTGTTTCTTATACTATCCGCCGCGATCAGCAATCCGCCAAGAAATGCAGTATGTTCAATCCGATCTGATGGCGGATACGCTCAAATACGAATGGGACAAGATCCTTTACTGGGTTCCGATTCAAGAAGATTGGGGCCACAAACTGGCTGTCAGCGCCTACTTGCGCGGCACGCCACTCACTCGTTACCAGAAGATGAAGCTTCATGTCTTCATGTCCAAACTGGAATTGCTCGAGCATGCTGCCGAAGATCAAGAAAAAGAAGAGGTCGACAAATGGAAGTGGGAAGCCAATAGAGCTTTCAACCGACTCAAAGATTCGCTCAACCCTCCGAAGTAAGATTCTATCCCTGTAAGTGCCTTGATTTATCGATCACCACATCATGGACCGCATTGGTTTGGAATGGGCATAAAAAAACCCTGCTGGTTGAAGCAGGGTTTTCACGATCATCTCGTTGGGGAAGAAATTACTTCTTCTCAGCCTTTGCGAACTTAGCCTTGGCATAGAAGTCTTCGCCAAAGAGGGTTGCAACCTTGTCTTCATCGGACATCTTCTCTGCTTTGCCTTTGCAATTGTTGCAGCAGAAAGCGATCGACGCACCCTTGAATTCGATAGCGGTGTCCGCCTTGATGGCTCCGCCGGAGAATGGGCAAGCCTTTTGTTCGACTTGCTTGGTGGCTACCAATTGATGATTAGCCTTCGCTGCGAAACCCTTTTTGTCTCCATCAAACTTCTTCTGGCAGCTGCCACAGCAGAAGTAGACCTTACCATCTTTCCACTCGCTGGACTTGTCTTCCTTGGCAGCAGCGCCGGAAACCAAACACTTCAGAGATTCGAAATCAATCTTCGTATCCACTGCAATGCTGACGGATGCGAATGTTGCGACAAAAGCAATCAGACCCAAAACCCAAGTATTCTTCATCTTCATAAACTCGCTTCGATAAAAATGGACACGGAAAATGACAACGACCGAATCTTCCGATAGCGTTTGTCACACGTTAGCGTTGATTCGACAAGCACCGATTTTTCGGTAAGAATTTGTGAGACAACGCCCTTTCGACCTCACAAGTGTACGCGCTGGTTCAAGTGCCTGTCAATGCGGTCGCCGGCAGCCCCTGATTCCACAGCACCTCACCCTGAGTTTAGATATTCACCTAAATGAGTTTTGGTTCCAGCCCCCGAATAGCGAAGCGAGTTGTCCTTAAGGTCGGGGGGGCCGCTCTTTTCCACCCAGGGGGGGTCCGGAAGCAAATTCTTCCTTTGCTGGAGGAATTCCAGGAAGACCAAGTGTTGTTGGTAGCAGGAGGTGGCGACTTGGTTGAATCAATGCGATCGATTCACAGGATCTACCCAGAGATATCTGCCGATGCGATGCATTGGCGATGTGTCGAATTGTTACGGCACAGCATGGAGATATGTCATGATTTGGCACCACTTTCTGGTGCAATCCGTTCCGCTTTGGATTTTCAACATTTGCTGTCTGCCGCACCGACCCAGGGGCAACGTTGGATATGCGTCACTTCCTTTTATTCGCGTGATTCCGCCGACAGTATCCCAGAAAAATGGCGTCCAAGTTCAGACTGGAACACCACGACCGACGCGATTGCATGGTTGCTGGCGAAGATGGTTTCCGCTGACATGCTGGCTTTAATAAAACAATGTTCGATCGATCCGCGGTGGTCTATGGCGGAAGCAGCAGAACGAGGCGTGGTGGATACCGAAATCGCGCGGCTCTCCGCTCTGGATCGGGAGTCTTCCCTTCGAATCACGCTACGACAAGGATGAATGGGAAGGTTAGGATTGTGCAGCGAGCATGTTTGCCATGCTTTCCCGCAGCAATCGTTCTGGGCCAAGGGAGTAATCGAAAACTTCGACGCTGACCCAACCATCGTATTGGATTTGATGCAACATCTCGAAAATGGGTCGTTGGTCGACGGAGCCCATTCCCGGCCCCAATCGATTAGGATCGTTGGCATGGAAGTGAATTAGAATGTCAGAGTTCTTTTGAATGATCTCTTCGATGGGTTCTTCTTCGGTGCTCATCGCTTTCACGTCTAGATGCAACTGCACGTGATCGCTTCCAATCATGTCAATCAATTCGCGAGCCTGCGCGGCTTGATTCAAGAAATTTCCTTCTTGCGGCCCGAGGGGCTCAACCGCAATTCGGACATTGCAGGACTCGAGTGCGGGAACAACTTGTTGGAGCAGGAGCGAGGCATTTACCATCGCTTCTTGATGCGACATGGTCGCTGGAAAATTCCGTTGCAAGGGGGACCCCAGCACCATGACTTTCCCGCCGAGATCTCGACACAATTCGGTAAGAGCAATGAAATAGTCTCGGGTTTTCGATCGCAACGCGGCATCATCCACAGTGAGATGGTAGCCGCTGGTTTTCGCGAGCAGCCAATGCAACCCAATAATCTCCAATCCAAAGTCGTTTGCTTTGGACACGTAATCTTTTCGTTGCTGGGCAGATATTTCTCCTACGCTATTACCCAGAGTAAACGGAGCGACTTCAATTCCGGTGTACCCGCAACGACGAGCTAATTCAAAGCCCTGTTCAACTGGCCAATCACCGAATGTTTCGTTGCAAATCGCGTACTTCATTGGTATTCAAATTGGAGAGTCAAAGTCAGAAAGGAAGCTAAAGCACTCGAGCCCAAATGCTTTTAAGGTAACTGGTTTCAGGACAATGCGCGACGACGGGGTGATCGGGTGCAGCACCATGCGAATGAAGAATCTGTAAAGTTCGTGGCGGTAGTGGATCTCCTGACTCATCAAAGCCAGTTGCTTTTGCAGCGGACCGAACGATTCCATGGAACGATTCGTCGTCGAGCAGTCCGGCGCACGAACATGTTAACAAGATCCCACCGGGCTTGACCAGCTGAATCGCCAATCGATTCAAGTCAAAGTGCTTATGACTTCCTTCTTCCAGTTCCAGCCGAGATCGAATCAGCTTAGGTGGATCAAGCACGACCACATCATACTGACGCCCGATACGCAACATGTCGCGCATAAAGGCGAAGGCATCCGACTGGACAAATCGCACCCGAGTCTGATTGATGTCCGCATTCTTCTTCGCGGTCACCAACGGTTCCGCATCCAAATCGACTCCGGTAACATCGGCGGCGTTACCCGCTTTTGCGGCTTGGACGGAGAAACCACCGGTGTAGCAGCACAGATCGAGCACAGACTTGCCGTCGCTTAGTTCGGCAAGACGACGTCGATTATCCCGTTGATCGCAAAAGAAACCTGTTTTATGCCCCGTACCGAAATGAACTCGATACTTCACTCCATTCTCGGTGATCGTCACGCTGGATGGCAGTTCCGGCGAGGATTGGTTGGGGACGGAGCACCCTTCTTGACTGATGAATTGCGGGCATTCTTGGATGAGCGTATGTTTGGTTTGAAGCTCGTCTGCAAGCATCTTTAAAATCGGCTCGCAGCGTTTATACATACCAAGGGAAAAGACCTCGGCGCTCAAACAATCGCCATAACGATCAACCACCAAGCCTGGTGTACCGTCCGATTCTCCGTGCAGGACTCGGTAAGCATCGGTTGTTTTGTCCAGTTGCAAAATGTCTCGACGAAGCGTAACAGCATTTCGCACCTTGGAAGCCCAGAAGTCCTGGTCAGGCCATTGTCCCCACCAAGAATACAATCGCACCGCCACTTCCGACCGAGGATTGTAGATGCCGTAAGCAAAAAGCCTAGGTGAACCAGTGGGCTCTCGAGAATTTGAGGAGCTTGGTCCATAGGCGGAGCCGCGTGCGCTCGAATCACCGCGACTTTCGCGAGGGAGTTGTTGATGATATACCGCAACCCATTGCCCTGGCTTCGGGTTTCCTTCAACTTCCAGTATTCGTTTGCGATAGATGTTGGGGTGTAACATTGGGCGGCTCACATGAACAATGCCCATTTGGGAGTTCGATGGAGGCACCAGCCCCATCAAATCATCCTCGTCCGTTTTTTGCATTCAATACACAATTTCTTATTTAGGTAGATATCTCAGCGACACTCGATCGACAGGCTTACTTCAGCTCATCATCCAGCAGTTTTTCAATCGCTTCTGTCTTTTCTTTCTTAGTGCCTGTTGCCAACGCAAGCCCGTTCTTGCTGGCAATTTTTTCGAAAGCATCCGATTTTGCATTCTCGTCGATATACCCCTTGGCATAATAGTAGTTCACTTCGCTAAGTCGTGATAAAACAGATCCATTGTCATCCTCGATGATTGCAGGCACCAGTCGCTTCGTAACGATATCGGCTGTCAGAGCGGCTGGCATTTCCTTGAGAGCTAAACCTTCCTCGACCTTCTTGATAAGGGCTTCGATTACTTCTTCGACGCCATCAGAATCCCCTGCGGCTTTGCTCTTGGCTGCTTGAAGATTATTCAGCTTCTTCGAAGAATAAATGGCCTTGGTGTCTTTGGCCACTTCCTTGGGGATCACAACTCGTACGCGAGTATCGTTGGTAACCTTGTTCAGAATTCGATTGAATCCAATTTCAAGTTCAAAAACAATCAGCGCATCGTATTCTTCAGAGGTCGCTTTCTTGAGAAGCTTGGAGCCTTCATCAACGCCGATATAGGTAAGACAAGGAGCAAGCGGCGTTGCCCCAATTTTTTGCTGAATGTCTTCCGCAAGGTAGCTGGCAAAAGAACCTTGCCCAGCCATGCCTGGCCCAGCCCCCATCATTCCCTGTTGGCCCATCATACCCTGTTGGCCCATCATACCGGGCTGGCCAAACCCCGGACCAGCACCAGGAGGCTTAGCACCAGGAGGCATAGCACCGGAGAAACCACGCGGTTCATCATCGGGGTCACCACCGGCCATCGCCCCGCCAACCCCCTGGATAAATTCTATTGCGTTAGACATGCTTTGACCATTAGACATGCCTTGACCACTGGACATGCCTTGACCACTGGACATGCCTTGACCACTGGACATGCCGGGGCCACCTGAGCGACCGGGCAATCCAGAGCCCGCAGGTGCACTGGAGCCTGCCATTCCGTTACCTGGTCCCGATAATCCCCCGAACCCGCCGGCGGGACCGGCTTGGCCCATCATGCCAGCTTGACCCGCTGATGGTAAACCAAGACCATATGATTTAAATGCCTCAGTCCACAATCCTTCTTCGTGCTTACCGGAAAATCCTTCTAAGAGCTGTCGTCCAAACTCGCCAGTCACTTCTTCAAATGTTTTCTTTTGCATTTGCGATGTTGAGTTCTGACCAGTCCCTTGGGCTCTACCGCCAGGAGCACCCGCTGAACCTCTGCCCCCCATTCCCATGCCTGCACCCATCATTCCCCCGCCAGGACCTGAGGCACCGTCGTTAGCAGCTGAACCGATTGGAGCAAGATCAGTCTGGTTTTGAGGGTTTTTAATGGAAGCCCCCACGGCAATTCGAAGCCCAAGCTGTGGTCGCTTGTTGTGCGACGCCCAACGATAATCACTGAGCACTTGAACAGCCTGGGCGTCCGAAGCTTGCAACGCATGAGCTTGCAGAAGGGTGTAAGCTCTTTGAGTATTTCCGGCCTGGAACGCCGCAATCGCTCTGTCTTTGAGGGACAATTCAAATTCTTTCGGCTCAAGTGATGGCATACCTGAAATGCCTTGCGTCCCAGAGCCCATTCCTGTCAAAATCCCAAATCCAGGAAAACTTAAACCAGATCCTGCCGATTGAGCACCGCTGGTCGCTCCACTTTCATTTTGGCTCGCACCGGGTCCTTGAGGTGGAAACCCAGGGCTATTCGCCGGTCCACTACCGGAAGGCCCTGCAATTCCTGGTCTTGACGACATACCCTGTCCGCCCGACATACCTTGGCCGCCCGACATGCCTTGGCCGCCCGACATGCCTTGACCACCTGACATGCCTTGGCCGCTCGACATGCCTTGACCACCTGACATGCCTTGGCCGCTCGACATGCCTTGACCGCTCGACATGCCTTGACCGCTCGACATGCCTTGACCGCCTGACATACCTTGGCCGCCCGACATGCCTTGACCGCTCGACATGCCTTGACCGCTCGACATGCCTTGACCGCCTGACATGCCTTGACCGCCTGACATGCCTTGACCGCCCGACATGCCTTGACCGGCCTCAGCGTTGTTGCTTTCTGGAGCGGCAGAATCGCCCTCTCCCGTAGATGGGGTGCTTGCAGCTGGTTCGCTCGATGCTGGTGCGGTGGATGCCGCATCCGGGGCTTTGCTTTCCTGGTTCTGAGCAACTTTCTTCTTGCCGCTGCATCCACTGGACAGGAGAAGAATGGCCACGCAACCAACAAACAAAGCAGCCTTCAGCATCATACAGTCCTCAAAAAATAGCGAAAACGCCCCGAATTTCGTACCATTGCTCGCCGCGGCTTGCGATCAGAACCGACGGCTGCAAGTCAGTCATTATCAATCATACGGGGGCGATTGTCTACATTGACGACGGTATTACCATGAAGGTATTCCGGACCGAGTCGTTCCCGGATCCGTACGTCGGTTTGCCTTTCTGCCAACTACGAAGAACTAGTCTTATCCAATGCAAGCTGCTGCAATCCTCGTAGATCGAGCTTTCCGGTGCCCAACATGGGAATCGCATCTACCTGGATAAAGCTATCTTCGGACGGCAAAAATAGGTTAGGGAGCCCCATTGCAGTCAGCCCCTTGAGAATTTCCGAGGGAGACTTGGTGAGCGCTTTATGAAGAACGATGATCCTTTCGCCCTTCTTTTCATCAGGAACACTTGTAACGCCTACCGTAAGATCGTCCTGTTCCTCCCCAAGAATCACCAAGATGGATTCTTCGATCTGAATATGAGGAACCATTTCGCCGCCGATCTTGGAGAATCGACTTTGACGACCTGTTATGAACAGAAATCCATCTTCATCGATGTAACCAACATCACCTGTTTCGTACCATCCGTCTTTCAAAACCTTGGCGGATAGTTCTGGCTGATTGAGATAACCGGACATCACGTTCGGACCAGAAATCTGAATCATCCCGGGACAGTTCATTTCCACGGGAGATCCATCCTCTAAAGACACGACTCGGGCGGATACGCCTGGGAGCGGTTTGCCGACAGAACCATCACGCAACCAATCTTTTGCGTTACCAGATGTGCCTCGGTCCGGCGGCACATTCACGGCCGCGACCGGGCTAAGCTCCGTGGTGCCATACCCTTCTACGGGGCGAACACCAAATCGAGCCTCAAAGGCATCGCTCAAGCTCATAGGCATCTTTTCCGCCCCGACCACAACGACCTCGACGGACTTAAACTGTTCAGGCTCGATCCGCCGCAAATAAGTTCGAAGGAATGTGGGAGTACCTAGCACCACGGTTGATTTGTTGGCTTCAGCGAGCTTACCAATTTGCCGAGGTTCCAATGGGTTGTAGTGATAGCAGGCCGAAGAAGGCAAAGTCGCAGCACCCCATAGCGTTACCGTGAACCCAAAGGAATGAAAGAAAGGCAAAACACCTAGAAAATTATCGGACTCTTTCACTCGGATGAATTGATCGAAGCCCTGAATGTTGGAACTCACATTCAACATGGAAAGAGGAACTCCTTTGGGATTCCCTGTTGATCCAGAAGTAAAGATCACGGTCAAAATATCATCTCGATGAATCTTGTTCAGGCCAAGCCATCGTGAAGCTAAAGGAAGGGGTAACATCTTCGCTGCAAACACGCTTGCAAGCTTGTCCGCAACCGTTGCTTTATCCTTGAGATCTTCTAAGTAAACGACATTTGCATCGAGCTTAATTCCCATCCGCTCCATGACTTTGCTGCTGGTCAATACCGTCTTGATCCCAGCTTGCTCAATACATTTATTGATGATGGTTTCACTGACGGTGTAATTCAGGTTTACCGCAACACGTTTTGCCATCGCGAGCGAAAAATTCGCAACCGCGCCCGCGACTGTAGGCGGCAAAAGCACGCCGACAAACTTTTCGTCGCTCTTCAATATGTCGCGTTGAAAGATCCGCTGAAGAACCAATGTTCGGATCGCCAAATCCATCCCGCTTAACTTAACGCCACTGGAATCTGCAACCTTGTTGAGAGCTCCTTTCAGACGGCAGAATCGGAGCAGTCGCAAAGGTAAGTTCCAGTCCCATTCCCCCAATGCTGGCGTATGAGAGATTGCAGGTTTGGCCATAAAAAAGTTTCCTTTGAAAATACAAAGTGTTGCTTGATGCTCTGGACACAAGGATCGCCGTACGAGTATTCACAAGTCCAGACTCAACCATAGAAAGGGTATCGGCTTAGGATGAATCGCGTAAGTTCGTTTTCGTTAGGTGTTTTCGTTGGTATCGTTGGATTGTACATGACGATGCATTTTACGTTGGTTCGAGCCGCCGATGGATTTCATCTTGTACCAAAAATTGCAGCGAAAATCGAAAATCCTTATGTTGATGTTCGCAATTTTACATTAACGAATTGGCAGCAAAAGCAATCGCTAGCGATTTCCATTCTTAAGGCCAACAAAGGTCACCTACTGCAGGACCAAAAACTGATTGGCTTCAAACAATCGAGCCAGCAATTCCTCGATCAATTTACCTCGTTTACAGGCTCGAAATTGGGCGGCTGATCGACTCGAATCTCGCTTTCTCGACAAGATTCTAGCTCAACCAATTCTAAGCAATTATCACAAACAAGCTTGATTGACTTGCCATGATCGAACGGCTTTGCAATCGATCTGGATCAGTCGGTTCCCATTCCCAAGGTCAACTTCTCCAGTATTTGCCTCTTCGACTCGCGCATAAATTCGTCGAGATCGGCAAGCCCTGGGTCCTTGGAACTCAGGTCTTCCTTGCTGATGATCAATTTGGCCGAAACGGCCACGTTTCCATCTTTCATCCCGGTGGCTTTCATGGTGACGCAATTTCCGTCCGTTTTCTGAAACTCCGCCATGATGGTCAGGCACTGACCTGGCCGCATGAAGTCCCCGAATTTCACATTTCGAGCTTCTTTCAGAACCAATAAGGAGTACTTGAAATCGTCCGTAGCTTGAATGAGACAGCAGGAAGCCTGGAACAACGCCTCCAACATCAGCACCCCCGGCATCACCTTGAAAAGAGGAAAATGATCTCTTAGGTAGTCTTCACCGTCATGAACTTGCCGGACCGCGACGATCTTTTCGCCTGGTTTAAGTTCCGTAATCTTGTCAAGTTGATTGAATCGCATCCGCTCCAGCCCCGTGGGTCGCATTCTTCCTGATGAACATCGCGCCGCAAAGTCTAAATGAGATACATTCGCGTGGCAACCGGACGAGTCCCATCGCCGTCCATTTTGCTCAAGAGTGCATTGGAAGTTGCCTGGAGCAATTGAAAATGGCGGTTCTGATTCACTCGAGACCAGCCAGTGGACTTTCACCTGCTTCTAGAACCATAATTTTTCCGTCCCCCATTCTTCCGCTTCGAGCTGTATCCACGATGGTCCTGAGCACTTCTTCGACGCGTTGATCGTCGACGTAGATCGTGATTTCCACTTTGGGCAAAAAGGCCAAAGAGTATTCCGAAGCCGAGTACTGATCGAGGTAGCTCTTTTGGCGTCCAAAGCCTTTGACTTCTGTCACCTGCAATGCCTCCAGGGGTGCTAGACGAAGATTCTCTAACAGCTTTTCGGCAATGTAAGGACGAATAATGGCAATGATTTGTTTCATGGGTTGACTTCGGATTTACTTCGAAAGCGTCTCTTTAGGCAACTCCGATTCAGGCAACCCCGCTTCAGGGAGCGACGACAGATCCGGGTCAAAGGGCTTCTCGTTGCGATACAACTCGAGAATTTTTTGGGCCAAAGACTTTTGAGGTCCAGGAGCTCTTTCCACGATTTTCTCTTGAATGCCAATGGCTTTATCAAACTCCTTCAAAGCGGCATGTGCTGCTGCAAGAGCGGCCATATCGCTCAGGTCATTGAATTGATTTAATTCGCAGGCTTTCGTTGCTGATTCAATAGCAAGCTGAGGGTCTCGCAATTTTTCCTCTTTGCAAACAGCAAGTATCCACGCTCGATTTTGATGCGCTAAAGCATAGTCTGGCGTTAGTTCGATAGCCTTGTTGTAATCGTTAATGGCCTCGGCATTCTTTCCAACCTGCTGATAATTGTACCCTCGGTTGTTGTAGGCCACGGCAGCGAGACTATTGAGTTCGATGACCTTGGAGAAATCTCGAATGGCCTCTTCATGTGCACCCTTTTGAAAGTAAACGTAGCCACGCCCCATGATTGCAGGGATGAAGTTGGGGCTAAGTTCCATGGCCTTCGAAAAATCTTCGATGGCATTGTCCAAATCACCTTGGATTTTGTAGGCGGTTGCACGCTGCTGGTACACTCCTGCGTTCTTGCTATTCAGGTCAATAGCAGCACTATAGTCGGCGATGGCTTCTTCGATTTTGCTCATCTGAAGGAAGGCCGCAGCGCGATTGATCAAAGTCGCCTCACTGGAATCTCCTTTTCCAATGGCAACCGTAAAGTCGGCGACGGCTTTCTCGTACTGCCCCAGCGCGGTCAAAAAAAGTGCTCGGCTCGAGAAAGCGTTGGCGGTGTCGTACCCAATTGCGATGGCTTGATCAAAATCCGCCATGGCTTTCTCTGTATTACCTCGCGCCCAATGAGCTCCTGCACGCAAGGTGTACATGCGGCCTAACTTGGGATCCTTTTGAATAATCTCATCGTACGTTTCCACCGATTCGGCCAGAGTGACTAGATTCACTTTTTCGATGCCGCCTTTTACCCCCCGAAAAGTTCTCACCAAAAAACTCTTTTCGCGATCCTCCAAAACCGTAACCAAATCCCCTTTTTCAATCACATCGACCTCTTCTTCACCCACGGTCAACCGCAATTCCACTCTCGCGACCATTGGCTCAGTGAATACCTTGGCGTTGGATTTGGCCGCGTTCTGCGCTCCCGCCTCTTGTCCAAACGTCCAATTTCCGACGGGATGGCTAAGAAAAAAAACAGCCAGAATAGCAATGGTGCGTGAAAATGTTGGTTGGATCATGCTTCCCGGTTCGCCTTGTTAGCAGGTTTCTTTAGCAGTTTTCACAGGTGTTCAACAACTCGCTCGACTACCCAGCAGCCGCTACTTTAACTTTTGTCAGCCACGACGGGCTCGCTTGGTCGAGTCTCTGAAATCGTGTTGAAGTTTAACCGCAAAACAGGAAACCGAAAAATCGAAGTGTGGAAAGCCTCATGTTTTTTGTGCTCGGAAGCGATTCTGCTTATGGAATCGAATATGTCGATTCCATGGGAAACAACGATCATAAAGATTGACTCTGATGGGGGGGCAACTAGAGTTTTCCCATACCTTTCTCTTCGCTTTTCCCGTCGAGAGGGGATTTGCGCCCATTTGATGGGCGAGTCATTCGTACTATGAATTCACGCAGTGGTCCCAGAGGAGATTCAAGATGAAGCATCGTGTTGTTTGGTTAGCGGCATTGCCGTTAGCATTGGCAATGGCAAATATGGCCACAGCCGGTTTTCGTTGTGGCGGATGCAGCGACCCATGTCATTCTGGTCGCGGTCATTTTCATCATCATGGACATCGTGCCGCTTTGGGATCGGGTTACGCCACTAGCGGATATTCGGGGTACTCGGTTGTTCAAGCTAGCCCCGCTTCATGCGGAGCAGTGACTGCAGATGGGTCCTACGGAGTCATGATGGCTCCAGCGATTCAATCAGCTATTGTCGTTCAGGCTCCGGCAACCATGATGGCAGCGCCAGCACCTATGGCGATTGCCCCTCAGATTGTTTGCGAACCCGTTACAGGCTATCGCACCGTCATGGAATCTACCTTCGTAACCGAAACTCAATTCGTTACGGTGATGGAGACCAAGCAAGAGACTCGTCAACGGGTCAAACGCGTTTCCAAAAGCGTTCCTATTACCGTCGAAGATTTCAGAACCAAGACAGTGATGGTTCCGACGACCGAAACCAAGACCATTGAATACACCGTATTGGTTCCCGAACAATCAACCAAAACCGTTGACGTAAGTGTATCGGTACCCGTTTGGAACGAAATTTCCGAAAGCTACACCGCCAAGGTACCTGTCGTTAACGACGTTCAAGAAACATACAGCGTGAATGTTGCACGCTTGAAGGACGAGTCCTTCACTTACACGGTTTACGCACCTCAAACAGAAACCGTCACCAAAACCCAGACCGTTACGAACGCAGTTCCGGTCGTGAAGACGCGAACGGTACAACGCTCAGTTCCAAAGTATTCCACCCAAACGGTCACCAAAGACTACGGTCATTGGGAAACAGTTGTGGAAGAAGTTGCTGGTTCATCCTATGGCGCTGCCCCCGTGTTGGCTGAGCCATCTGTTTCTTACTCGGCACCACAACCGGTCCAGTTTGCGGGTTCATGCGGCCAAGCCGCTGCTGTTACGGTTGTTCGTGGCGGCGGTTGCGGAAATGGCCTGTTTGGTAGACGCGCCCGAGGATGCGGCTGCCGAACGCATGCAGCTTCCCAATGCGGTTGCAACTCGGTCTCGAACTCGTCCAACGGTTGCAATTCCGGTTGCGGTTCAAGCATGAACGCATCGGTAACTAGCTGCGGAAACGGCATGATCGTCAGCGGCGATGTCGTCTCGAACGGCACCCTTGGCAGTGCATGTGGCACGTCAGTGGTGGAAGCCGCTTCGGCACCAAGAACGACAACTCGCCAGGTCTGGGTTCCAAACGTTGTGACAGAAGAAGTTCCCGTGGTTACCAGCGAAGTTCGCAACGAAGAAATTGCTTACACCGTCTATGAACAACAAAGCACCGAAGTGCCCTACGAGTGCGTTTACGTGGTTTATCGTCCAGAACAACGTACCGGTACCAAAAAGGTCGTCGAGTACGTCGCAGAACCTCGCACTCGCACTCGGAAAGTTGTCTCGTACGTCGATGAGCAACGAACTCGAACTCGCCGTGAATTGAGCTACAAAACGGAAGTGAAGCAAGAAACCTATCCAGTGGTTACTTACCGAACCGAGAAGAAGACCAAAGACATCTCCTTCACGATTCAAGTTCCGACGCAATCGGTCGAGCCCTTCCAAACGACACGTTACGAGACTGTCACCGAAGATGTCGTCGAAGACTACACCGTTAACGTGCAAGTTCCAACAACCAAGGAAGTTCAAGTTCAAGTTTGCAAGATGGTACCCAAACTAGTTCCCTACACCTTCAATCCATGTTCTACAGCAACAACCACTTCGGGTGTCGCTGGCAACACCATGGCTGGTGGATGCGGTTGCGGATCTTCCGTAGCTACACCAGCGCCATCCAACGGATGCGGATGCGGTAACTAGATAGCGGAAACTAGATAACTAAAAAACAAAGGGCTTGTTGGATTTCCAACAGGCCCTTTTTCATTTGAATTCGAGAACGTTCACCGCTTCGGAACGCATCAAATCTTCGCGAAAATTTGATCCAGCACGGCGCGTTCTGTCTCTTGATCCAGCCAACTCAAATCGAGCTCTTCTTGCCATGAATGCGATCGGGGATTGGGCATGGAACCCGTTTCGTCTTGAGCGTTGACACTGCCTTCGGCGCGATGGATCAGCATCGATACCCAGTTCATTTCCGACACCATCATGGCCTCGCTTCGAACCGCAGAAGCTTGGCTCTGCTCCGGTGAAACCGATGGTGCAGGACTGGCTTGGTGAGTGTAGGTGGATACAGTACCGGCAGGAGAGACATCGCTGGATGTCGCCTGGGTTGGTAAGTCTGCCGTGGCTTCTAAGCTCGCGATTCCTAATGCGATATAATTGGTTGTCGGTACAGCTTGCCCGGCAACGAATGTCTCCACCCGTTCAAAGTTTCGGGCAACACTGGTTCGTTCGCTTTCTTGCATACTTACGAAACCGGCGCCGTTGGTTAGCCGACCAGCCTGGGAGGCATAGATGGTCGCTCGATCGTTTCCACCCGCAGAAGCGTAGGCTTCCACATTTTCAAACCCTCGAGCGAAGGTCGAAAATCCAGGCCCGACAATCGATGTTAGATCACCGCTTGAGCTCAGCAAATCATCGCTTGCAGAATCGTACAACGAGGCCTGGTCAACTCCACCCGCACTCGAATATGCGAAGACTCGTTCAAAACCGGAAACGTAGTTAAAAAATCCCTGACCGGAGAGGCTTGTAAACTGAGGGCGAACGCTGAGCGTATCATCCCGGATCGAATCGAATACGAAGGCTTGATCGTCACCACCCAAAAGAGCGTGCACAAAAACTCGCTCTACCTGATCTACCGAAAATGCATACCCCACACCCGTGAGCTCCGCCTTGTTCGGCCAGATGTTCAAACGATCGTCGGTTGCCGCGTCATACAGATAGGCACGATCCGGACCACCTCCCCCAACAAAGTTGACGGTTTCGATTTGATTGGCGACCAGCGTCAATCGTTCGCTCGTCAAATTCGATTCACCTGGTCGCATTTCTATCTTCTCTGCCCCGACCGAACCTGAAATCGTGAGCGTATCATTGTTCAATTGGCCGTGGACAGCTACCGACGTTACGCTCGCGTCAATTTGATACGCAACGCCAGCAACTTCAACTCGTAAGCCATTGCGCATATCGACCGAGAAAGTATCCGCCCCGTCTGTTCCCTGAACCTGAAGATTGTTTCCCTGCTGCTGAAGCAGGTTTACAACCTGAACGTTACGCATCCCGGTACCTGGCAAAACCACTTCGATGCTTTGGCCTTGGGTCACGCTGAGATCGATTCGCCATTGATTGTTTTCAATCGTAGAATCGACAAGGTTTCCATTGGAAATTCCCGGCCGCAGCACTTGAAGCGAACCAGCCGCCGACGAGCCGACATCGACTACGACCGACATCAAACCGGTGTGCTCGGCAGTAAGTCCATAGCGAGTCGCTCCAGACAATGATTGCGATAGCAAGTCCACCGAGCCGAGCTGTGTGATTTGGGACGGGATGTTCGTGCCATCGGTTCCGCCATTCGATCCGTTGTTGTCGCCGCCACCATTCGAACTCGCGGCAAAACCCCAATTCAATCGATACGGTCCGATAGAATCATTGTCCGCGACTCCAAGCCCAATCGATTCGCCCGCGACCACAGAAAAGGAAAGTCGCCCCTGGGACGCCTGAACCGAGGTTTCTTGACCGTTTCGGATCAGTGTGAACGAGGCATCATCAACGTACTCACTCCCTAACTGCACAGATACGGTACCGCTTTGGGATGGCGACAGTCGATAAACATCGCGATCCGTTAACGAATTGATCCATCCATCGGTGCTCCAATTGGTCTGAAGGCTCTGCGTTTGAGCGTTGGAAAAACTATTGCCAACGTTGTCGATTGGCAAGAGGCTCTCAATCGCTCGATCCAGATCTAGCGATCGATAAGATTGCTGAGTCACACTATCCCATACGGAGCTGGCGGTAGAACGCAGGTGTTCGTAAATCGACTGAGGTGTAAAGTTCTGAATGCCAACCATCTCCATGGCCTCGCGTACAAGTACGCTGGCTCCTGCGATGTAGGGAGCTGCCATGCTGGTTCCCGTGGAATTCGCCCAATCGTTATGGATCCCGTCCTTCCCATAAAAATAATCGGGGACAGTGCTTTCGATCGCTCGTCCTGGAGCGGCAATCGATCGCGAATCGCGTTGGCTGAAATCGCTTAGTTGGCCATTGGCATCGACACTGGAAACTGGAATGACGAAGGGGCTGGCGGCGGGGTACGACAAGCCTGGTGTCCGATTTTGCTGGAACGCATTGCCGGCGGATACCACCACGACGATTCCATCGCGCTGCAATTGCCCCAGTTCTTCTTCCAAAGTTGCCCAACTGGGAACGGTGCTTGAATTCCACGTTGCACCCAAGGACAGATTGACGGTCGTAATCGGATTGGCAAATGCATTTCTATTTTCGTGAACCCATTTCAATGCGTTTTCGGCCCACGCCAGTTCCCCTCGGCCTGTATCGTTGAAAACTCGCAATGCAACGAGATCTACATTGGGTGCTACTCCAAAATGAACTCCATCGTTAGCACCGATGATCCCAGCAACGTGCGTTCCGTGAAATCCACCCGGTGCATCGTCATAGGGCCTTGCATCGTTTTCGGCAAAGTCCCAGCCTCCAACCACTTTGTATCCCGGACCATAGCCACGTCCTAATGCGACGTGATCAAACGCGATTCCACTATCGATTACCGCGACCGTTTGACCTTGGCCCGTCAGTCCATACTGAGCGTGCAGTTGATTCCAGCCCGTTTGGGCATGCGCCTCGCTCAAATGGGCTTCGATCGGTTTCGTCGCATTGTCAATGACAGGCGATGCAGCGTGTTGCAAATCCTGATGAACAAGCGAATCTTGAAATGAGAGCGGCGAAGCTTCTTGCGGTCCGTAGTCCCATGGCATCCATGGCATTGCCGAAAGCGCCAGCCGTCGTTCGCACTGTTCCCATAGAACTCGATGGCGCCACGGATCAACGAACTGGTGATTGGGCTGGGGTGTTTTCTGGTTTGGCTTGGTCATGTTGAAAATACAGCGTCGAACAGGTAACGTCATCGCGACCTTCAAAATTAGGTCAGGAACCAGGACTTCAAGCAGGCAGCCCCTTCGAAAGCGACTTGGCAACACCCCAAAATGCTAGCACAACCGCTGCAATTGCTACTTTAGGCACTTCAGGAAGGCTATAACGGCCCGAGGGACCGACTTGAATTCTGATATACAAACCATCCGATGTCTTGTTTGTCCACCAGCGGAGCCGCTTCAGAAGCACGGAAGCACATGAGACGGAGTCTGCAGGCAATGGTGGATAAGCAAGCCGCTTCGAGCGCCTGGAGACTGCATGGATGCACATCCAGGCCCGCTGCTGCTTCCTGAGTTCGATCTTTGAAACGAAGGCCTTTTGTACTCTTTTCGGGAACACGTATCATGGCTCGGTTGAGTTGGACGCAACGTCTCTACTGGCGTTATTTTTCCAAACCTGTTGGCCAACGAGCGCTGTTCCTTCATGCGATCGAAATCCCGGTCGCTTCGATCTTGGAGATCGGAATTGGATCCGGGGAACGCATCCGAACCCTACTGTCTCTTTGTAGGCCACCGGAAGGGGTTGCCCAGATTCGGTACGCTGGCGTGGATCCTTTTGAATCTGCGAATGCGGCGGCTCCTCACATGAATCTGAAGTCTGCACATCGCATGCTAGCCGAGCTGGGTGTCAAAGCCCATTTGATTCCCGGCGAACCTACTAACGCGTTGCAGCGTGTGGTGCACACGGTTATGCCAAGCGACCTCGTCATCATTGACGGCGAATGGGGAAGCGACACCGTGTCTGGTCGAGCGATCGCAGAATGGCTTCCACGTTTGTGCCACGGCGGTTCGACCATCTTCGCTTCATCAACGCAAGGCGGGAAGTTCGTTCAAATTCCCGTACCTGCAACCGCCATCGACCAATCCCAGGTCCGTCGGGCTGCGTAGGTAACCCTAGATTGGGTTTGCAACATAACGCGGCTAGCGCCCACGGCTCAGGCAAGAAGATCAGCTGATCTCTAGCCGGTAATGGACCTCGTCGATGCCGTCTTCGTAGTAATCAATAAGACGACCGGCCGTTTTGAACCGGGCTGCTGTCAGCAAAGAAGGTGCGTTAGCGACATCCGATGGAAAGGCCATGAACAGCGCTCGTCCATCCCAGCTCCGAACTTGCTCAATCACCTTTTGGAAGTCTTGAGGTTTCGTACCTTGGCCTTGAGAAACCAGCTCCCACGCTAACCAATATGCTCCATCGGTCTCTGGAATCTCGTCCAAATCCGTTAGCTTGATGTCCTGCGTGTTCATAACAACTTGCACAGGCTCCTTGTCACACAAACGCAGCCCATAAATCAGCATCGACTCACCGGGAGCGTAATAATCAGGCTGCCTCACTTCCAAGGCAAAGCCTGACTGCTGGTACAACTCTCTTGCGTCCCGGTAGATATCTCCCATCTCTGGATCGATATAATCACTGGCGTGGACAAAGGCTTTACGGCCGTCTCGTTCTTTCATGATTTCGATCATCCAATTCAGCATACGCGATCCCTTTCCGGTTCGCCGATGTTGCGGATGAAGGTAGGTCCATGAAAGCCCGAACGAGCCATCCGTGTCTTGAATTGGCTTGGCCCCGACCACGCCAATCACACTGCCGTTCTCGCACAGGCAAAATTGGTCACCAATGCCAGTGCCGTACGTTTCTTGAGCTTCATCGGCATCGTCGTCATCGTACTCGCGTATGATGCTAATCGCGATGGGGATATCGCGAACAACCATGGGCCTAAGCTCGAGGTTTCCGTCAATTCGATGAAGCATATTTTCTAGCCTGAATCAGTTTGCATTGGATGGGAAAGCGGGACACGGATTATCGCGAACGAGCTTTCCTGG
Source organism: Planctomycetaceae bacterium (assembly GCA_027487485.1). GTDB lineage: Bacteria > Planctomycetota > Planctomycetia > Pirellulales > Pirellulaceae > JBKCUI01. The sequence continues at coordinate 188,064 of JAIYDN010000112.1, forward strand.
CGAGCTAGTGAGTCCTGCTATTCGACTCCGGGGAAGCGGCTAGTTTCGGAGAAGGCTCGACTGGCTTCTGCAATGCGGAATCCAAATCGATCTCACGCCCTAGACTTTCGTGTTCAATCGAATGATGCAAGTACTGAACCGCCTCGTCAATCACATCCGCTTGCATTAGAAGGAACTCACCTTTGCGAATCAGCTTCAACGCGCGATCGACTGCGTTTTGCCAACCTTGAACTTCGTGAATTTCCTTGACACGCTTGCCCCCTTCCATCCCCTTTTTGAAGAGAGTCATAATCTCTCCAGGCTGGCGTCCTCGAAGGTAGTTGTCTTCATAAAGAATAACTCGATCGAAGTGATTGGCCAGGATTTCTCCTTGGCGAATCATATCCACATCGCGGCGGTCTCCCGCTGCGCTGTAGATGACAGTCCGGCTAGGGTGTGGGAATTGGTCGAGCGTTTCAGCAATGGCCAATAGGGACGATTGGTTGTGTCCATAATCCACTACGACTGTTGCGCCGTGAATCTCCATCAAGTTGAATCGTCCAGGAACTTTATCCATGTGAGCGGAGAAAGACTCCAAGCCGAGCCGAATTTGTTCGCAAGGCATTCCCAATGCCCAGCAAGCCGATGCGGCTGCTAGGACGTTTTCGACTTGGAAGCTGATGCGACCGTGATGGGTCAATGGAACTCGGTCTAGAGAAAGCAAAACGAAATCCGTGTCCCCTTCGGCAAGCACGACAGCGTTCTCTCGAACAAACGCGGCACGTCCGCCTTTGGCTCGATGTGCCACCAAAACCGGGTCGGCTGGGTCGATCGCAAAAAAGACCACCGAACCTTTGCATTTCTCGGCCATCTCGGCGGTTAACGGGTCGTTGGCTTTCAGCACGCCATAACCGTTCTTGTGCACGGCTTCGATGATGCAGCGTTTGACCTTGGCTAATTGTTCTACGGTTTCAATATCCGAGATCCCTAAGTGATCTCCTTCGCCGACATTTGTCACAACCCCTACGTCGCACGAATCGAACCCAAGACCTTCGCGAAGAATGCCTCCGCGAGCTGTTTCGAGCACGGCCGCTTCTACTGCAGGATTCATCAACACGGCGCGAGCGCTCTGTGGGCCGCTGCAATCGCCAGAATCAATTCGGCGTCCATTGATATAGATACCGTCCGTACAAGTCATACCGACTTTTTTGCCACTGCATGCAACCAAGTGTGCAATCAAGCGAGTCGTCGTCGTCTTGCCATTTACTCCCGTGACGCTCACGATCGGCACGCGCCCGGAATTCGCTTCTGGGTAAAGCATATCAATGATAGCTTGACCGACAGGTCTTGGCGTGCCCGAGGAAGGCTCAAGATGCATTCGCAATCCGGGCCCTGCGTTCACTTCCACAATCACACCGCGCTGCCCTTGCAAAGGTTGCGTGATGTCTTGCGCCACGACATCGACGCCGGCAATGTCCAAGCCAATCACTCTCGCGGCCTCAATACATTGACGAGCCACATCGGGGTGAACGAGATCGGTAACGTCAGCAGCCGTTCCGCCAGTACTAAGATTCGCATTGCGGCGAATAAGAACTTTTTTGCCAACGGGGGCAATCGTGTCAGGGGTAAGCCCTTGTTCCAGAAGGACACCCAAGGCTACAGCGTCGACCTTGATCTTGCTGAGCGAAGTACTGTGCCCATCACTTCGGCGTGGGTCTTGGTTCACAATATCGATCAGTTCTTGAACGGTCGATTGACCGTCGCCGAATACGTGGGCCGGTTCGCGTCTTGCGGCAGCGACCATCTTGCCACCGATCACTAAAATTCGGTAGTCGTCCCCAGGAGCATGACGTTCGCAAACGATCGAGCTGCCTTCTTCCCTGGCTGCATGGAACGCAGCTTCCACTTGCATTCGATCCTGTAGGTTCGTAGCGACCCCTCGACCGTGATTACCAAACTGAGGCTTAACAACAACAGGCAAGCCGATGTCTTGCGCAGCTTCCCAAGCATCTTCAGCGCTTTCCACAGGCCGACCTTCCGGCGTGGGAACCCCGATGGTCCTGAGCAACATGCGAGTCAGATCTTTATCCTGCGCAATGGATTCAGCAATCGCACTGGTGCTATCTGCCTCTGCTGTGCAGATGCGACGTTGATTGTGACCATATCCCAATTGAACCAAGCTACCCTCGTTCAACCGCCGCCAAGGAATTCCCCTGGCCTTGGCTGCGTCCACGATGGCTCGAGTGCTTGGCCCTAGGCAGACTTCATAACCGTAGTCACGCAGCTTGGCGACTTCGGCATGAATGTCGAATGGCTTGTCGTGAACGGCTGCCATGATCAATTCAAACGCTTTATCAAGACAAGCAAGTCCCAACTTCTCTTCTTTGTAAGCGATTGCAACTTTGTAAACTCCTTCCACATTGGATTCGCGAGCGCGGCCGTAGCCCACCGGAGTCCCCGCCAGCGACTGGAGCTCCAGTGTGACATGCTCAAGGATGTGCGCCATGTAGGTACCCCGGCGCAAACGGACGAAGAATCCGCCTCGCTCACCAACGCTGCAGCGGTGCTCGACCATCGTAGGCAACCATGCCATTAGCCGCTCGTTAAACCCCGGAATCATTTCCGAAGAAGTATCTTTGAGTTCTTCCAGGTCCACCCAGGCCTCGAGTACTGGGAAATTTGCCCAGATATTCGGACCTCGGAGCTTATTCACCTTCAGAATCTGCATGACTTCCTCTGTAATTAACTAGTTGAACTTTTGTGGGAGAGAACATAGCTAGCACACCATTCTGATCCAACCACATCGTTCCGGATACAACTCGCACAACAAAAATCTATTTCTGTTGGGAGCCTTAACGTTATCGGGTGGGGACAGGTCGGTAATGCAACGCTAGAGAGCAATATCCCGTGCAAAAACCGGGCCAAGGGCAGATTCGTTCGTCTAATCATTTGATTCGACTGGTAAAACCCCGAAAGGCGGACTTCGCAAGGGCCTATTGCGGAAGAGAGGTGCGACATCGGATCGAGCACACATTTGATTCATTCTGACGTCAGTCGCAGTCGAGCGATCGATCGTACTAGGAATCGATGGAGTGACGTGCGACGAATCTCGCCGCTTAGCCAAGACTTTCTCTGCAGCCGACTGCAGATGATTTTGAGGAATATTTTGAATGCCGTCAGCCACGCAAAAAGCCCCGAGAAAAGAGTATCTTGTAAGGACTTGAAAAAACGCTGGCGACCGATTCGACAAAAATTCGAGAAAGTTAGTCTGAGAATTTGCCTGAAAAACCTCGGTTGGACTTGTCCAACTGTGGTATTGGCCGATAAACTCATACTCCCAAATTCGATGGCAGCTGATTTTTACGAGCCAAAGTGGCGGAATCGGCAGACGCGCTGGACTCAAAATCCAGTGTCCTTAACAGACGTGTGGGTTCGATTCCCACCTTTGGTACTTGCCAGCTGAACATCAAATTTGCATGGTGAACCTTTAATTTCCTCAGTGGATCCGAGTTTTATTGACGTATGCCAACTATCAATCAATTGGTTCGAAAGAATCGCGTTGTTCAGCGTAAAGGGACAAAGAGCCCTGTTCTTGAACAGTGCCCACAGAAGCAAGGCGTTTGCTTGCTAGTTCGAACCATGACTCCTAAGAAGCCGAACTCCGCACTTCGTAAGATCACTCGTGTTCGCTTGAGCAACGGTAAAGAAGTCACTGTTTACATCCCAGGCGAAGGTCACAACCTGCAAGAGCACTCGATCGTTCTCGTTCGGGGTGGTCGAGTTCGGGATCTTCCAGGGGTTCGATATCAAGTCGTTCGCGGAAGCCGCGATACACTTGGCGTTGTCGGTCGTAAGCAATCCCGCAGCCGTTATGGTGCGAAGAAGGCCTAGTTTCAGTTCACTAACACAAGTTCCTACGACAACCAGTCGAAATCAATTCCGCCATGGGCAAAATCACAGCATCCCGCACAAGTCTTCGTCCTGATCCACGCCACAATTCCCTTCTGGCTTCCAAGTTCATCAACTGCTTGATGTACGATGGCAAGAAGACCACAGCTCAAGGCGTTTTCTACAATGCCTTGGAAGAGATTGGCGAAAAGATCAAGGATCGTCCACCAATCGAAGTTTTCGAGCAAGCGATCGAGAACGTAAAGCCATACATCGAAGTCCGATCCAAGCGAGTCGGTGGTGCTTCTTACCAAGTGCCAATGCAAGTCAACAAGAACCGTCAACAAAGCTTGGCCTTCCGCTGGGTCTTGTCAGCTGTTCGCGACAAGAAGGGTCGCGCGACCCATCAGAAGCTTGCAGATGAATTGATGGCCGCCTACCGCAAAGAAGGCACCGCGATCACCAAGCGAGAAAACACGCACCGCATGGCCGACGCCAACAAGGCGTTCGCTCACTTTGCTTGGTAGTTTTTGCCAAAGCTACATGAACGAATTCAAGAAACCCTCTCCTTCGCGAGAGGGTTTTTTGTTGCCCTTCCCGCTCACCTGGTTCTTACTTTCATGGCTCTTCATTTTTAATTCACAGGGTTAGATCCATCCATGCGCTACCAAGAAACACAATGGATGGCCTAGAATGACCAAAGCTCTACTTCTTACCCTTCTTCATCACAAGGAAACTACCATGTCGCGACCAAGCCGACTCCTACCGCTTTGTTTTGCAGCGGCATTGATGCTTCTTCCTGGACTTCAAGCGTCAGGACTTGGCCAAGATTGGCCTCAATGGAACGGCCCCAATCGAGACGGAGTTCTGCCCGGCTCGACTCCATGGAAAGCCATTCCCAAAGAAGGACTGAAGTTGCTTTGGCAAAAGCCGATTGGCATGGGCTACTCCGGTCCCGTGTCCTCCCAAGGACGGGTGGTAGTGACAGACTATCAGAAGAAATCCGGCGAGATCACGAACAACCCAGGAACCCGCGATCGTCTGCTCGGTCAAGAAAGAGTCGTTTGCATGGACGGGGCTTCCGGGAAAGAGATTTGGGTACATGCATACGACCGCCCTTACGCTCTCTCTTATCCAGGTGGGCCTCGGGCTACCCCTGTAATTGACGGCGGCATGGTCTATGCCCTCGGAGCCGAAGGGGATCTGGTTTGCCTTGAGCTTGAAAGCGGCAGCGTTCAATGGAAACGTCAACTTGCAACCGACTACAAGACCAAGGCTCCGATATGGGGCCATGCTGCAGTTCCCTTGGTAATCGACGACAAGCTGATTTGCTTAGCAGGTGGTGAAGGCAGCTTAGTCGTTGCACTTGACCGCAAGACCGGCAAAGAGATTTGGCGATCGCTAAGCGGAGACGAAATTGGATATTGCCCACCCGCGGTAATTGAACACGATGGTGTAAAGCAATTGATGATTTGGGACCCGGAAATGATCTCAAGCCTGGACCCGAGCAACGGGAAAGTGAATTGGCAGTTGCCAATGAAACCGGATTATGGAATGTCAGTCGCTCCACCCGTTCTGTTGGGTGATCTTCTGTTCGTTTCGGGCGAAGGAGTATCGTCGATGTTTCAATTGAGCTCCAAGCCGATGGCCGCCAAACCACTTTGGACAGGAACTAAAAAAACGTCATTAGGGCTTTCCAACACAGTCGCAGTCTTTGACGATGGATACCTTTACGGAGCAGACTATCAAAGTGGGGCTTTGGTATGTGCGGACGCCAAAGACGGAACGCGAAAGTGGCAATCCGCCTTACCAACGGTTGGTGTAGATCGAACGCGCGGCGGTTCGAATGGTGCCGCTTACCTGATCAAGGCCAATGGCTTTTACTATATCTTGGGTGAAAATGGAGATGTCGTATCGGCAGTTCTCAGCCCCAAAGGGTATCAAGAAACAGGTCGCTTTCATGCGATTGATCCCACCAACACTTCGAATGGGCGCGATATACTTTGGACCTTTCCGGCAATCGCGGATGGGCATTTCCTGGTCCGAAACGACCGTGAGATCCGCTGTTTCGAACTCCCCAAATAAAGTCTTTTAGACTCAATAGAAATCAACTGAAGCATGGCATTCTGGCGAAAGAAAAAGGTAGAGAACCAAACGGCAAGCCACTCGGAGCAATCTACCGACAAGGGTCTGGAGAATAACGGCAACGAACCGAGCGGGCCATCTCCCTTTAACGATGCTGGCGAGGAAAAGATCAGCTGGTATCGTCGTGCGTTAGCGAAGACGAACGAATGGTTGCGAACGGATATTCGCGACCTTTGGAAAAGCGAAGGCCAGCTTGTCGACGATCAGTTCTTAAGCGATCTTTATGCAACCCTGGTTCGAACGGACATGGGGGGCGTTACGGCAAGCAAAATTCGCGACTCGATTAGCAACACCTACCGCAGCCGCAGGATCGAGTTTGCGGATGTGCTAAGCGTTGTACGCGAACAAGTGAAGGAATCGCTCAAGTCGAAAAGTGCATCGCTGCGAACTTCCGAACAAGGCCCAACCGTGATTTTGGTGGTCGGTGTCAACGGCTCAGGAAAAACCACCTCGATCGCAAAACTGGCAAATCGACTTACCAAACAAGGCAATCGCGTCTTGTTGGGCGCTGGTGATACGTTCCGGGCGGCAGCTGTCGAGCAGCTCAAGATTTGGTCGGAACGAATCGGTTGCGATATTGTTTTGGGCGAGCATGGTTCCGATCCAGGCTCGGTAGTTTACAAAACAGTTCAGAGAGCTGTCGCGGAATCGTACGACGTATGCATTTTGGATACGGCTGGCCGATTGCAGACTCAAAGCAATTTGATGCAGCAACTGGAGAAGATGAAGCGAATCATCCAAAAGCAAATCGAAGGCGCTCCGCATGAAGTGCTTCTTGTTTTGGACGCTACCGCTGGACAAAACGCGATCAGTCAGGCAAAAGGTTTTTCGGAAGCGGCTGGATGTACCGGCATCGTTCTTGCCAAGATGGACGGGACCGCCAAGGGGGGAGTGATCGTTCCGATCGCAGAACAATTTGGCTTGCCGGTAAAGTTCATCGGGATCGGTGAAAAACTGGATGACATCTCCGATTTCGATCCAGACGGCTTCGCCGAAGCGCTGTTCTAAGATTCTGTTGTTGGTCTCAAGCGGATTCGGATCGGTCGCTATGACCCGATGCGATGTCAGTTCGAGACAACGGACTAGGGTTCGAATCCTCCGATCAAGCCAAGATCATGAATCGCTTTTTCCGTGTCGAAGCCGCGCGAACCCACAGCGTCAATGGATTTGGGCTTGGGCTTTCGATTGCAAAACGAATTGTCGATTTGCATCACGGCGAACTTCGTGTGAAATCGAAACTTGGCGTCGGCTCCACTTTCACGGTTATACTTCCCGCCTATCTCGAATCGACAGACTAGAAATACGATTCGATCTAATCAAGTTAAGTGGCCCGGTTGCCTAAAGACAAGGTTTTCCCCTGCCGTGCTTCCTCAGAACCGGATATCACTGATACCACGAACTGAAAAAGAATTCTGCGATTGGACCGCCGAGCATTACGAGGTAGTCCAATGCCGGTTTGACTACTTGAAGCCGCTCCAGCAATGTTGGTGCTGCTTCGTCAGGTTCCTTTTTTAGCAGTTCGAGAATGATTGACCAATCGCTTTCGAATGGATCAAAACAGGCATGCATTCAATAATGCAATGCGTTACGGTTTATGCGTAATCGACGTTTCGTTGAAAGACCATTAACGCCCCGCCGTCTCCAAATCCAGATTCACGAACTGGCGTCCAACCTTTCGACAGCATCGCAGGCAACAAATCGTGTACGGTTTGATAGACTTCAAGCGGGGTTTCAGGCGCCACCATGGTCCCGCCCTTCGTCATTACGGGGACAGTTGGGATCTCGCGGAAGACCTCGCAGCTCAAATCGGACTTTACGAATACGAAGCAAAAAAGTTGACGTGACTCCATAATGCGTTCCACATGAATAAGGGGTAGGTTGCTTTGTTTTTCGAAAAATGCAAGTCTAAAAATCGAAACGCTTTGCAAGCGATGTTTGCTTGGGAGCTCGTTTTGAAAACGTCTTTATAACATTCGAATTGAGTTGTTTGTAGTCAAAGCAAGAAAGCTGCTGAAAACACCAATAGCTTATGGATGCCGCCAAAGTTCACTTTCGGGGATTCTCCAAATGTCAACACTTGATCCGAGCTTGTTGTCTCGAATTCCACCTGCAACAAGTTGCTTACCATCCGGTGAAAAGCGAACTGTCAGATAGCTTATGCCCGAAGAAAACCGGTGCATTTCGCGTCCAGTTTGAATGTGCCACAGCCTAACTGTTCCGTCTGCGCTTGCAGACGCCAAGGTACGTCCATCTGGGCTGAACGAGACTCCGAGCACCGAACCTGTATGACCAACGAACTGCCTGGAGCTGAATGTATCTGAGTTCAAACCCAACAGATAAACGGAACCACCCTCGCTGGCAAAAGCAAGTGTCGATCCATCCTTTGATAAGTCCATGCTTTCAATCGAGCGGCTGATTGCCTCCGAATCCTCTTCGGGGTTATCAAACTCGCGCACCACTTTTCCCGTCGCTCGATCCCAACAGGTAAGTTTTCCGAGGTGGCTTGTTGTCCAAACCAGAGTACCGCTTTTTGCGTAACGGATTGTTGGGCATGCATTATCATGCTTCTCTAAAGTGAGTTCGATTTTGCCGGAACTCAAATGGATGACACAAGGTCTTTTCCGAATTGAAGAGTTATGGGCGGCAAAGAGTCCGAACCCGACAGCCAAGTCCTGATTGTCCGGCGAAAAATCCATCGCCAAGACGGACTCTCGTTCGTCATTTCCGTTCCAGGACCCAACCAATTCCCCAGTATCGACTGCGAAAATGGAAATTCGACATTCGCGCAGGCCAAATGCAACTTGCTTACTGTCGTTGGAGAACGCGACCGAAACGGGGGCGGCTTCAACCTCACGGGACCAACGGACTTCGCCGTTGGCTGCGTTTCTCATCTGCACTGTGTTCCCGGCACCAAGCGTTACGGCAAGAAACTTACCGTTTGGTGAAAAAGCAACGTCATTGCACCTTCCTTCAATTTGAGGCGCGAACCCATCATCTTCTTTTAGTGAAAGGTCCCATATTCTTACCGACTCACCGTCCGAACTAATCAGCCGCTCAGAATCGGAAGAAAAAGTCAGAAAACGTACTGCATTCAAATGGCCTTTCAACGATCGAACAAAGTTTGCGGTGGTGACACCTTTGGATTGTTCCAAGCTCCAGATCTTGATCAAGCCATTGGTGGTGCCCGTCGCAAGGTATCGGCAGTCTGTACTGAGACAAGTCGATGAGACGACCGACGCATGCTCGAGTTGCTGAATCTCTGCGTTCTCGGACTTTAGATCATGTAACGCGACCAGTCCTCGTGACAGTAAGCTTGTTACGAGGAAGTCTCCTAAATCATTTGTCGCCCATTCCCCCAACGTTGCCTTGCCGAAGTCAGAATAGACCTGAAGCGATTCGCTTTTTTCCGGATCCAAATCATATTGGGAAATAGCTAATCCTGTCCTTCGAATAGTGGGATCTTTGGGATGTACCATACCCATCATCCAGTTCTTGCTTGACAAACAGCGAGGTACTTCTGCCCAAGTCCAATCATCTTTTAAAGCGAATTCCTCTTGAAGTCCACCCGCTAGATCAAATCGAACAATGCTTCTGATTTTGCGGCGTGCGGGGAGATCCTTTGCCGCAAGCAAAAATCTTCCGTCGTCAGAGAACCTGGGTGGAAAAAAGTTAAGAGGATGCGTCAATGTGTGAAGCAACTCGCCATTGTCACAGTCGTAAATCGAAATAGTGGAACTGGTCACCACGGCGAGCTGTCGTCCTTGTGGCCCCAAGGCAATATGGTCGAATTTTGCATTTGCGATAATCGAAAGGGACTTGATCATCGCACCTGAAACAGAATCCCGAATCTGTATTTCCAATTTGTCGGTGATCAATACCAAATCACCGTTCTCGCGAATCGACATTGCAACTGAATCTTGATCCAGCGAAACCGAATTTGAGTGCAAGAGACCTTGATGGTAATACCACTCGAAACCGCGCTGATCGTTCTCATCCGATCGTGGAATGTGATCTTGCAGCAAATTCGCAAAGCTAGCAGCAGACATTTCTTCTCGTTCCCAAACTAAAGATGCCATTTGCATATCGGACGCGTACAGTAACTGACGCCTTGTTTCAGACGCTGACAGAACGTCTTTGTTCTTGAGTTCAAGCTCACGATTTTGTTCGAGAAAAATGACAGCAGCAACCGACACCGAAACGAACAACACCGCAAGTAATCCCGCAATTGCCCGGTATAGTCCTCGTCTGCGGACCGCCTCCCCCGACCTCGCGACTTCCTCCGCCATCGCCAATTCTGTTTCTCTCAAGCGACGCTGGACACCTTCGAAATAATCATTCAATCGCCGTGCGACGATTCCCGCGTCCAACGGACGATGCGCGGGATTTGGTGCTAGGCATTCCTTCGTCAACGTTATTAACTCGGAATCAGCTCCACATTTCTCTAGCCTGCTCAGCATGTCTTTTTGATCGGCGTTCCACGCCAATCGAATTGGCGTGTTTCCCTTGCCGATGTAGGGCGGATCCCCTGTCAGGATCTCGCACAAAATAGCTCCCAAACCAAACACATCCGTTCGGAAGTCGATCGCCCCAACTATCCCTTTGGCTTGTTCTGGAGCGATGTAAGACGGCGTTCCCAAAATCGCTCCCATGCGTGTTCTTGATGAGCCGTTCTCGGTATCCCCCGAAGGGCTGTCTGGAAACAAGGATTGAGTCTCCTGCGCATCGCTTGGGGCAGATGTGTCCAGCGTAAAAGGTGGTGCACTTGTTGCTAGGCTTTTGGCAATGCCCCAGTCCATCACTTGTACTTCCCCAAATTTGCCAACCATAATGTTCGACGGCTTGAGGTCGCGATGGACTATCTTCCGACTGTGGGCGTATGCTACCGTTTGGCAAACCAGCTCGAATGTTTTTAAAAATCCGCTTAGTTCCGTTTCGAGATTCCCTCTCTCCTTAAGCAGCGTCTCTAAAGTTTTCCCATCAATCAACTTCATGCTGAAAAAGGGTCGTTTGTCCGAAAGAAATCCAACGTCGTAGATGGGTACGATTCCCGGGTGTTGAAGTTGCGCATGGATCTGTGCTTCATCGACAAACCGCCCAACCATTTCCGTATTGGCCTCATTTTCGGATAGTAGCACTTTAATTGCTAAGTCCCGTCGAAGTTGGTTGTCAAAACCTCTATAGATGGCCCCCATTCCCCCTCGTGCAATTTCTTCTCGCAAGTTGTATCGCCCAGAGGCATCAATCGGTTGCGATGTTGTGGCGGTGCCGCATGCATTCCTAAGGTATCGATCGCGTTCAAAAACATCTGCTATCGATAAGGCCTGTCGAACAATTTCTTCGACCTTCTGGGTATTCATTGGAGTTCTCGGAGCAGTGGGAGAATCGGTCAGACCACCAGGCGAGACCGTACTTGTTTACCTAGTCACCAACTAATTTAGCAAGATTCTTGTTTCGGATGGTCATGCGACTCAAGTTGAAACTTGGGCGTGGCTCGACGAAGCATGACCGGAACACCGAATCGTCGAAGGAACCCCGGTATTGTTGTCAGCTCGTTCAACAGGCAGCACATCGGAAGACACTCCGCTTTAGTTGGAGATTCGTAATTGGGCAAAACCAAATCAGTTGTGCTAGGAAGCCTATTTCAATCAAGTGCGTCCAAGATCGTACTAAACCTCTACAAAACGGGTGACATATTGAGTCGATTTGGATCTAAACACACGTACACTTAGACAATCCAAGCAAAATGTCTGATGTGTAACGACTTTCAAAATCCGCTAGGTTTGAATCATTTCGGACTTGGGACTCTTTAAGCAGAAGCGGCGCTTCGAATTCAGGCTTTACATTGCATACCTATCTTATGCTTGCCCCGCTACATGAGCGAACAGACGTCCGAAATCTTGGATCTACAACCGCCAATAATCGGCATCCAATTTCAATCGCTCGTTAATCAATGCATCATCCGACGGCGTGTAACCCGATATGTCATGTCGCGACCAAAAGATCAAATGAAAGTGGTTTTTCATAATTGCACACGCAAGTAAATCAACACCTGTATATTCTTTGGGCGAATTCACTTGCTTTTCGCTATAGCTGGCAACGCCACCCACCAATTTCACTTAGGAGTACGCCTGCGGAGATTGTTAAACGAATAGCTCTGATTTAAGAGCTTAGCGCCGCAACAACCAAGCCTTATTCTGAATCGCCAATCAGCATGTAGCCGGACCAGAGCAATGGATGGCTTCCCGGTACAACTTGACCTGGATCGTCCGATGCGTCAGTGGAAAAAACCCCTTCGAAAGCAGGGTTCAACTGTTCCTCCCATAACGTCAGTACACTTCGTTGAAATGCTTCTGACGACGACATCTCTTGATTGTTTTCGCGATAGGCTCTTAGCATGGCTACCGTGCTGTCACCACCCACGGGAAATCGGGACAACAAAATCTCGTTGGCCCCCTGAGCGATCAAGGGCATCACCAACTTGAACAAATCGTCACCTGAATTCTGTCCCTGCGAAGTCATCGCATCCACACCCGGCAATAGCAATCTCGACGGGCAAGCCCATGGCAACTGGCGCCATGTCTGCACCAACGATTTCTCCGCCGGCACATCGGTTGGAATCGGCGAAACAGCGGCTACCGCGAAACCCGAGTAAGTACACACCTCCTCTGCAATCGTACGCAGATATCGGCTCGAAGGATGGCTTCCCATCTTCGATGCAACATCGATCAAGACACGGTTCGATTCCGTGCTGATTTCACTCTTGAGCTGTTTTGAACGGGCGACGTTCTTCGACAGAAAATCTCCCGAAACAACGTCCAAGGCTCTTTCCGTCGCCTTCTTACGCGGCACGCTGCATAACTTTGGAACTAACCCCAAAGTGGGTGAGAACACAATGCGGCGCGATACAACTGCCGGAAGAGCGTCCACCCTATCCGATGCGGGAAGCGACTCAAAGGGAAAGTTCCATAGATCTCCGTCCGGGACCACAATCCAGCGTTTAGCGAGTTGAAGCTTTGCCCAAATGGGGTCTGGAAACAATGCTTTTCGCAACTCCGTGCGTTTTCCAACTGGCCAACCAACCAAGACGGCCTTCCCATTCGAGCCCTTGGACTTCAACTGAAAAAGATTGCTTGCGTATTCCGCCATCTTTTGGCGTAACTGGTCAGGCTTTGCGACGGTCCAGGCTGTCCATGCTTTGTCTTGATACAAAAAACCACGGAGCTCGTCGCCATGAAACACAAACATAACGACGGCGTCATCCACCCGAATCTTCTTCGCAAATTCTTCGGGATCATGCCTCGGCGGAAAGAGTTCGGGAACATCTAACGGCCCGATGGCTGCCGCCCATTGAAGTGCTTCTTGTGCATCGGAAAGTTTGGTGACCGCATCCCATTTGCGAACATCGTCTTCGCTCCAGTTTTTCACCTCCCATTTGGGATTTTGTCGCAAGGAGCCCACGAGCTCTTCTAATAAATCCGCATTGCGTTGCAAGGCCGGCACTTGATTGCGAATTGCGGCCACCGCATTCTCGTGCACACCAATCCAGTTTGGGTCGCGTGCATGGAAGGCCAATTGCAGATCCAGCATGCGTGACTCCAAGGCCCCCGCTTGTCGATACCGCCTGGCTAGGGCATGGTCAAACACCGACACCAATTCGGAATCACTTGACGTTCGTAAAGAAATATCGATTAGCAGCCGCTCCGCGATCGACTTATCAGCGATCAACCAACACAGTTGCTCAAGCGGTTGAACTCGCCAATGCCCCGCAACCGGTGACCGAAGCATTTGCTGTAAAACAGACTTCGCAACGTCTTCTTGAAAAACATTCTCAGAAATGAGCGATTCCGCAAGTCTGAGTTGAAACAAAGGCGCAGATCCAAAACCATTGGAAGGACCTCGCAGGTAAGTGAGGCTTTCAAGAAGCGAATTCACCCCATCGCCTGTTTTGCCCTCCAAAAATTCAATCTTGGCTCGCGCGTATCGAAGCACGGCTTCCGCTCGTGGTAACGAGATTTGTTTTGGCAACAGCATGGTGGTTGCGGCCGTCGAGTGCTTTCGGAATCCTTCGATATCACCCATCAAGGCGGCAAGTCGCGCCCACTCCACTTGAGCACGAATGGTAACGAGCCGGCTGCGATTGTTGGCCCAGTTCGCAATCAACGGCAGTGTCTTGGCAACCATGGCGTCATGCCCATCCACAAACCCCGCCTCCGACAGATGCTCGATCGACTCAGCCAGCATGCCCATCTGTCCTGCTCGAGCGGATGCCAGCGACGCATCACGAGCGCGATCCTCCGCGTCGACAATCTGATTGGATTCGATCGATAAGTCGGCCAAGGCTAACAATGCGACCGGCGTCAGCGGGTGATCCAAGCCACTGCTTAAACTGAGATTCTGCTTCAACAATCGAACCGCCTCAGGCTGCTTTTGGACACCAAGCTCCGCAAGCCCTCGGCAAATGTTCATGCCGCATGCGATCGGTTCCGACAACCCATCAACTTTCTGGCGGAATGACTCGGCTAATTTTTTCGTGATTGGATTATGACTGATCAACGGGCCCAGTAATAGATAACGGCGACGCAACGCGATGGCCTGACACCGGAGAATCTCTAAGGCATCGATGGAAACAACCTTTCCTTCGCCACCATTCAACCCCTGCAATTCCAGCAACGCCTCGCTGGAAGCAAGCGCAATAGGCCAACCGTCAGGATACGTTCCCATTTGTGTCCCTCGAGTGTTCGGAAGCCATGTGATATCGCGCGTCCGAGTATCTGGCCGAATTGCTGCGGTAGGACTTCGCAACAACGAAAGCCATCGCATTGATCTAGCGGACAACTCCAGAGCCGCATCGTACTTGTCCAGCGCAAGACCAATCTCACACTGCTCCCAATAGCACTCCCCCAACATGACTAAGACCGGAATGCTATCAATGCCCCTTTCGTTGTTCAGCGAACGCGACTGGGCCAGGGCTGATTCCAAGGCGGTGATGGCTTGAGCGAACTGGCCATCTTCCATAAAGTCAATCGCAGCATAGTATTCGGGCCGTAGCAGGTTGGGTGCCACTTGCCCTTTGGACTTGGCCGCAGGGTTTTGAGCGAAAGCGTTGCTACCAATGCAAGCAAATGCAAACAGCAAGAGCAGTACGAATCGTGTCGTGGTATTCACAGAAGCTTATCAACCAGAAAAAGGAAAAATCCAATCATCAACGCTTGCTCGACTTTTGGCCTGAATTCGTATTATGGGCACAGAATCGACCTAAAGCCAACCGTTGAAACCACTGAAACCGACAAAGTTTGACTCAAGAGCACGACCGGGACCGCCGATACAACCCGTAGAGTCGCAGGCAAGAATTGTTTGGACCCCGAGTCGTGTTGGCCCGAGTTGGCCAGCGTCAGCCCAAGGAATACGGAAATTCAGATATGACGAATTGCAAAAAACCCACTCTTGGTACATTGTTGGCCGTCGCCGTAGGCTCCTTCGGGATATTGGCTAGCACTGGTTGCCAAGTGCAAACTGCCGGTCAAACTTTGCCAAGCCCTTGGTATTTGCACGACGACGTTCAATACTTTCCAGCAGGTCCTGAGAACAAATTGGCAAATGAAACGGCTGCATTGAAGGCCGCTCGTGAAGAGGCCAAGGCGAAGCGGTAGGCCGTCCTTTCTCGGATATCGCAATGCCGGTATGATGTAGAACTTCAATTCTTTTCATCTTGCACCGGAAGTCGGCAAACGTGCCTCATTCTCAAATCGGCCCAATCGCGGTTCACTTCCCCGAGAGAATCGAGACCAACGCGGAACTGCAAACCGCGAACCCCGACTGGGATGTTTCGCTCATCGCGGAAAAAACTGGAATCATGCAGCGGCACATCGCTGCGCCCCATGAAACCGCGTCCGACCTTGCCGTAAAAGCGTGCACTAAACTCTTCGAAGAACATCAGATCGATCCCAAGAGCATCGATTACCTGATGCTGTGCACACAGACCCCCGACTATCCGCTGCCAACGACGGCTTGCTTGGTTCAAGACCGGATCGGTTTGAGCACCCGCTGCGGAGCGCTCGATTTCAATCTAGGGTGTTCGGGATACGTCTATGGCCTTTCGATGGCAAAAGGTCTTATGGCAAGCGGTCAATGCAAACGCATCTTGCTGGTCACGTCAGAAACCTATTCCAAGTACATCAGCCCCGACGATCGATCGCTCCGAACGATCTTCAGCGACGCCGCCGCCGCAACCTTGATTGAATCTTCCGAACAAGAATGCCTGTCGGGCTTCGAATTTGGAACCGATGGCAGTGGGGCAGATACGCTGATCGTCAACGATGGCGGCGCGCGATGCTCGGCGGAAGCGATCCAACCTCGACATCGAAAACGGTGGTCGAGTCGGCTCTATATGGACGGGCCAAGCTTAATGAGCTTCACGGTCGGAGCCATCCCACAATTGGTTCGCGACATGATGTCGAAAGCAAACCTTCAGATCTCGGACTTGCGTTATCTATTGATGCATCAAGCTACTCGAAAAATGCTGGAACAACTTCAAGCCGCCCTTCAGGTGGATGATGTGAAGTTACCTATTCGATTAGCGGATCGTGGCAACACGGTGTCTTGTACCTTGCCAATCTTGATCAACGATCTGCGCAAAGAAAACGGCATCGAAAAAGGGAGCCAAAATGTGCTCGTCGGATTCGGCGTTGGCTGGTCCTGGGCTGGCTGCCTGTGGAAGGCATAGCAAAGATTTTCCCATGCCGGAACGGCCGATCAAGTCCTTCCTCTGCATTGCTTTGTTTTGGCTTTTCTCCGTGCTCGTGCTCAGCATCGCGGTGCTCGTGCTCGTAATCGACGCCACCATGATACTCATACTGAAGTTACGCCGGGCCAAACAAGTGAACAACGAAGGTACCTGACTCATTTCGACTTGAACTTGTTAAACTCCAATGCCTTCGCAACGAACTTGGTGAATTCTACTCGTTCTGCGCTGCTAGGATTGCCAATCTCTGGTAACTCTCGATTCGAATTTTTCGACGACTCTTTGATTGCAAATTCAATAAAATCTTCCGCAGTACTGTTGCTTGCCTTTTTGAACCCTAGCAGCCAAAGCGACTCGCTCGCCAACGTTATTGCCGCATCTGAGTCCTTGATAACTCGAGAGCGCGGCAAGCCATCGTTCATCGTCGCATTAATCGCATCTTGAAACCTCCATGCATCCGAGACACACTTAATCAATTCGCGTCGTTGAAAAACATCTTTTTGCTCGGGCGCACTGTGGTTCCAGGCCTGGATGCAATGAATCGTTGCATCGATTCTCTCAAAATGGCCACGTCCATTGACGGGACTAGGTTTTCGTCTCGTCGACTGTGCCAAAGCCACGGACAATCCGATCACAAATAGAAAGAGAACGATCGAGAGAACTTGGAAGGTGAGCCTATTTTTCATGATGTTTCGTTACTTTGGATCGTCCGAGTGCAATAACAAACAACTTTTGATAATGCCTAAACTCAGCAAGTGTAAGTCGTTGACTCAACGCAAGCCGAAAACGCTGGATCGAGCACTTACTGCAATGCGAAAATCCTAATCGATGACCTGAGCGAGATCGAGCCCCCAGCTCACATGGAAGGTCAACAACAAAACCAGAATGAAGATCTGCGATTAAGAACAGGTCTTTCTCCGTCACTCGCCATGACGCAATGAAAAATGCTACCTTTCAGTGTGCACAAGCAACGCGTGGTTCGGACGCCGCGATCTGTGTCATTTGCTCCTACCATAATCGATCTCGATGAACACAGACAAGACACGGCCGTGGCAATCAGTTCGTGTTCCAGGCCCGAATGGGCCGACACATCCTTTGCCGGTGGCCCGCGGCCACCGGTCCCGAACCCCTTGATCCTTAAAAGCCCCGAATGAGGCGACACAGATCGCTCCTCTTCGCCGGCATTATCGCGCTGTGTCGGCCCTGCAGGCCTTAAGAAATTGAGTCGCGGTCGCGAACCGGCGGTCGCGGACCGCCGGCAAAGGGTGTATCGGCCCGCCGGGCCTTCAAACTCAGGGGAGAACAGAACGCCCACAAAGATCGATTTGCGAACTGAAGGTTTCCATCAAGTGACGGCAGACCCGCAACTTAGATCCATCGATTTGTTCTGATTTATTCTTAGTTTCTTAGCTCTGAATTGATCTTCTATTGGCTAGTCAGGATGTCAATACGCGGAGCTTTGCCCCGTAGCACAGTATGGTTTCGGCGGTCACGCTGCAACACGATGGCATACGAGGACGGAGGTGTGATTGCGAAGACACCGCACATGTGTTTATTACCGTGAAACGGTTACACAACAAAGCCCAGGGTCGCCGCGAAGGCGGCGCACCCTGGGTCCAACGCCAAAAGGTGCGAGGGCCCCCAACGGGGTCCGACAACATGGATAGTAATATCCCGCGGCCGATCGAGGCCTTCGTCTGAATCGCTTGGTTCGTGCATATTCTAAAGACTCACCTTTCCATCAGTAAGGGCCAAGCTGGGGATCGGCGATTTTGCGTCGAAAGGCGAGGATCGCGATGAGAAGCAGAATCGCAGCAGCAACTACGAATATCGAAATGTCCCCAATCGAAGCTGGCGGTTCGAAGAAGAGACTAACCAATAAGATGGCGAACGCAGCAGAGCTCCAGATTATCGTGCAATTCCTCGTGTTTTTTGTTAGCTGTCGAGCTGCAAGAAAAAACGCAGAGATCCCAAAGCTCGCGACCAGCAGACACGCCCCCGCGTTCAAGTAATCAGCCTCGTTTCTGTAATCGAATCCGGTTTGAACATATTGCCATGCCATAAGTAGCGAGAAGCCTACACACAATAAGGCCAATGGATACAGTAGAAATCGAGCAGGATTTCGCAGCGACAACCTCTTCGATTGGGAAGAGTCAAGCTGGAAGATGGTAGGTGCGGCATATGGGTTCATAGTATCTTGACCTTAGCACGAAAGCTTCAATTCAGCCAGCCCGAGCAGTAGACTCTACGCAAGTCAATACGCCTAATCGAGGGCTTGGTTGCAATCGTTTGTTCGTCCTTGCTTTAGCATTCTAGTTGTATTGATGATGTAAACACGACTACCGGAAACGACTCTCGTACTCTTCGATAGCATTCGGTTTCAATGACCGAAGGTTGATCCAGAAATAGTAAAAGAACTCGATTGCAGGGAAAAAGAACGCGAAAATTCGGATTGCAAGCCAAAGACCATCGAGTTCCCAATTTCTCGTTATGGCACTTGCAATAGTGGCAACAGTTGTTGCCGCAATAAGTATGCGGATGTGAAATTGAACTGGAGGATGCTTGAGATGCGAGAGACCATTTCGATCATCCAATTGCTTCTTGTGTTTTGGGTAGTGACACTCAAGACATGAAGCATCATACCCACTTCGCAGGCGACCGCAATTTGGACAAGGATGTCTTGGTGCCATCACGATTCACTTAAAAGGACGAACGAATGAAATCATTGGGTTGCTGCCAGAAACCTGAACATCCGAAAACGCACGACCCGCAACTCCTGTGCATTTCTTTGATATGTGTCTTTGCCGATCGCCATCTCGCACCGCTCTAAACAGTCAATGTACCGCGCGCCCATCCGCGAACAACGAGGTATCCGCAAAGCACCACGATTGTAAGCCACGATGTTTGAGACAAGTGAGAGTTGCGTTTGGCGATAACTATGATACCGCACATCAAAATCACAGTTGGGCCGATGTCTCCCCATGGAATCAAGGGGTACACATATGCTGCACTGGAAAATGGCCACCACGGTTGAATCGCCCAGTCCGAAAGGCCGGTACCGCCGGAGACAACCATATCGCACGGCAAGTGCAAAAGCTGTGCACACATTGCAATTGACGCAAAAACCAAACCACCAAGGCCTCCAATAAGCCATTCCGTACTTCGAGGTGCGGCAGCAACTGCGTTTTTTGTCATCGCGATAGGAAACCTATTTGCAATGAAACCTATCCAATCCCAACGGATTTGAAAAAATCCTAAGAGCAATGATGCGAGAAAAATCGACATTATGCCATGTCCCCAAACTCGGTGCCCGCTTTCGAATCGTTGCATGTCAAACAACATTGGAATTCCATCCCAATCAGGGACATTCGAAGCGACTCCAGCCATTGCGACTCCACGCCAACCAACGAAACGGTGCATCCCTGTGGCGAACGCGAAGTGTATTCCAACCAACGTGTGTTCAGGTGTTGTCATTATTCTTCATCGCGCCTTGCCCCGCATACAGTCTGACACGTAACGCTAACGATCACCTAGCGGCGGCAAGTAAAGTTTCCATCAAGAGTCGAACGCCCCGCGACTTGGGGCGAGTAGAGCGAGCTCTTTCTTCCAAGCTTAGCATAAAGCTTCGGCTTGGTCGATTGAGCCTCGCCCCCTCCCCGAACCGGGCGCACGCACTGATCGCATCCGGCCGCCCACGATGGACCAGTCATGGTCGCAGCAATCGGTTCGTCTTCCAGGCCCGAATGGGCCGATACATCCTTTGCCGGTGGCCCGCGGCCACTGGTCCCGCCCCCTTGATCCTCAAAAGCCCCGAATGGGGCGACACAGATCGCTCATCTTCGCCGGCATTGTCGCGCTGTGTCGGCCCGTCAGGCCATAAGACTCGAGGAAGTTCCGATTGCCTAGCAACAACCAAGGCGTCCAAACAACAAAACCAGAAACGAGATCTGCGGCCATCTGACAAATCTGCGGTTAAGAACGGGGCTTTCTCCAGCCGTCCAGTATTTCAACCGCAGATGACGCCGATTCTCGCCGATTACCGAGCATTTACTTTTGTAGTCATCTTGTAGAAAAAAAATCTACGAAATGTGAGTAGAGCGAACAGGCCTCAGACTCCGAGTCTTCTTTCATCCAATGCCATGACGCAATGAAGAATGTTACCTTCCAGTATGCACACACCTTGGGCAGATTCCAATAGTTACAATCTTTCGGAGCTCAATACCATTCAGGGTTCGACAGTCACTCGATACCTTTCGTCCTCGCCACCTTTCTGCCCAAAAAGTGCGACACCGTGCTTCAACATGGCTGTTACCAAACACGCTGCAACACTCGATACCAAGCCTCTGGCTAAGAGCTACTCAGGTGGGAGTCGCCCCCTTGTTTTCAAACCATTTCCAGTACGCACGTGCTATGCTTCGTTCGTTCACGTTAGCGACGTTGGAGCAACGCATCGATGTCCGCGGGACGTGACCGACCGTCGAGGACCGCGACCACCTCTACGCCCGTTGTGACCATTCGGTAATAGATAAGAAAAGGATGACAGCTTGCAATCTTGCGATGGTAGCCAAAATGTCTTTCGTGAATACCAGCCGTCTCACTCAGCGAATCAATGTCTTCAAAGATCCGTTGGTAAAAATAATCGCCGGCGCCGTAGCCTTGCCGGTCGTAGAAAGCCACGCCTTCCGCAATGTCCAAATATGCCTCATTGCGAACTTCGACGTTCATCGATTATTCGCTTTACTGCAATCTTTGCCTCAGCAACAGACATATTGGGTTCGCCACTTGGATTTGTGGTGCGGTAGGCAAGCACATCCCCGTGCCAAGCAGGAGATTTGAATGTTCGTGAATCAGCAGCCAAACGCTGCCAAAGCAGATCAAAGGCAGCCTGCTGCTGCTCGGGATTCAACGTGTCAATAAAAGTTTCAATTTCCATCGCTCGTCTCCATTGCCGCATTATAACGCGGACTAGCGCGGCTGTCGACACATCGAGTTTAGTGGGGCTCGTGACCGACGCCATATGTCACCCAGTTTCGACAGTCAGTCGATACCTTTCGTCCTCGTCACCTTTCTGCCCAAAAAGTGCGACGCCGTGCTTCAACGTGGCTGTTACCAAACACGCTGCAACACTCGACACCAAGCCTCTGGCTAAGAGCTACTCTGGTGGGAGTCGACCCCACTTGTTTTCAAACCATTTCCAGTACGCACGTTCATCAGATTGTTCGTCGATTCTTGATTTGGTATGCCAGATCGAGAATCGATCCACGGATAAAGTTGATCGAGTCGCTGCTCCCGTTCTTGAGTAAGTCTGTCATTCTCTTCGTCCGCTTGCAGCTTAAGTTTCGGCAAAAACACAATACCTAGCGCCGAGAGTAAAAGCATCACAGAAATGCACAAAAGATACTCTTGGTTACGAAAACCGAATTCTTCAATTGGTTGTTTGCTGTTCAGGTAGGCAAAGATTCCGAATCCGGAATACACGCCACCAAGTAGGATGGAAAAGCTACGAACTGACAAGAGCGGAAAGCGTCCGTGCAATCCAAATTGTATTGATCCGAACCATACAAAGTACCAAAGCAAAGTCAGAACACCGCAAGCTATCGCGGATACGGCGTCAGCAGCCAGCATAGTCGGTTGAGTAACTGCACCCAACGCAGCAGGGATGAATCTCAGCAGACGCAATGCCCAATATGCACCCAAAATGAAGTGGGTTGCGTGTAGGATTTGGAAGAGTTCAAAGAAGCTCATAGTACGTCGACGAACGCTTGGGATCAGATGGCGTGAGTAAGTTGCAAATGCAATGACCAAAAACGGTCGACTGAACGCTCATCTGCATTCCTTTGCTCGTCGATCTAAGGCTTGCATCTAGCGTGGTTCGAACTCGAATTGGCCATTTCTGTGGTCAGCAAAAAGAATAGTAACAACGCATGATCATACGAGCTGATACGTCACTTCGCAACAGTTGGCCGAAATCTGGCTTTGATCCTGAAAGGATCGCCGATAGTAGCCGGGGGTTTGACCGCTAGGGCACACCCCCGGTCTCGTTCGCATGCAATGTTTTCGATCTCGGAGGAGATCGCAGATTGCGTCTGCTGTCCACTGTGATCCCTTCAGGATCAACAAGATAGCCTGCGACAATATCCGGGGGGGACGCTTCGCTCAACCCCCGGCTACCTTCCTTAACCCCTACCGGGGTAATGAGACGATGATGTGTGACAACAAGGTTGTCGATCTCTTGAGTAATGCTTGGAACGATTGATCGATCGATGACCCATCGATTGGATTGTTAGCAATCGTTCCATCGAAACACATAACGCTCGACTCGACGAATGCCCCACATCACGGGGGGGCGGGAGTTGGTATTGATTCCAAAATCCGCTGCCCGTCGCCACTCCCGTGCATGCGATGGTTCAGCCTACGCCTGAAGACCAGTCTACTATTTTGTGAACAGATCTGGGGACAGCTTCACGTTTCCTAGCTCGTTGTTGCCGGCGTGGATCTGGACTGTAAATCGTCCCATTGGCCAGTGCTGTAGATAGCCGGCTTTCTCGTGCCAAGCCTGAAACTCCCATTTGCCAAGTGGCAGGTCAGTGAATGAGAACGAACCATCCGTGGAGGAAACGGCGGAGTACGGATTGTCGTGTATAAGGATGAAACCGTTCGCCCAGATTTGGTGATCAGATCGAAACGGCAACGGAATTTTTTCACGACTGGAAAAGGTCAATTCTCTCTTCGATTCCGGTGCCAACAATAGGTTTACAGATTGATTTTGAATCGCCTCAAGATGAAATCCGAAACCGATGGCGTCGGAGTTTTCGATTTGAAGCGGTTGATTCGTAGCGACTACCAAGACACGAGGCGCGAATTGCCCGTCCTTGATTTGTAGCATGGCCGGTTGCGCCTTCGCCATGTTCACCGCGGTGTCGGTGATATTCGTACTCGTAGCGAACACGACGACGTTTGCGATACCTCCGCCCTTGTTCACGAGCAAAGAATTATCGCCCGTCTTGGGACGGATGCCTTTCTGCAAGTATTCGCGATAGGCAAGTTCGACGCCGGATACTCTGCCAACACTGCCGCGAGAGACTGGGGTGTTGGGATCGATAGCGTCAAATCGAGACTGACCCGCAGCCTTCGGTGGGTCGCCGTCGTAAAGAAAGCGGCCTTTCAGTGAACCAAGTTGAGGGGCCCGCGAATCATCGGTGGTACCGGTTTGAGCTTGGAGGCAAACAACGTTTATCACGCCCCATAGAATCGTAGCTACATGCAAGGTCTTCATACGTTGAACTCGCCTGACTTGGTTGAGCAAAATGGTTCCACTTCCGTGGCCGAACGCTAACGATCAGCCAGCCCAAGCAAGAGACTCCACGAAAGTCAAAAACGGATGATCGAGGGCTTGGCTGCATCGTTTTGTTCGTCGATAATTGTAGCGGACCGAATACCCAGCCACAATCATGTAGGTGCAAACATGCCGACGACATCAGACGATGCAAAGTCAATTTACGAAGCGGAATTGAAAGAAACATTAGAACGAGATTTTTTGGGGCAGCATGTTGCGATAGTGAGCCAATCGCGACGACATTTTGTACGTCCTACATTTTTAGAGGCCGCCTTAGCGGCTCGTGAGGCTGAACCTGACCATATACCGTTTGTGATTCGAATCGGACACGATGCAGCCTTTCACATCGGGGCAGTGTCATTTTGAAAGCATGGATTGACGAAGAGAATCGGGCGATGGTGGAACTCCAAGTTGCCAACCATGCTAGGGGGCAGCGAAAGACAATTCAAGCTTGGATTGACACGGCTTTCGACGGTCATCTCGTTATGTCCAAATCTGAAATCGAAAGATTGGGTCTTGGGGTTTTAGCTGACACCGATGCAGTGCTCGCAGACGGGTCGAAAGCTCGATTACGGTGTTACTACTGTATTGTAGAATGGATGAGCCAGATCGTTCCCGTGCAAGTAGTTGAAAATGTTGGCGGGCTCCCACTGATCGGGACTTCTTTGCCGTCAAATGTTGATCTGCGAATCAACTACACGGACAGAGTCTGCACGCTGTCTTAAAGAGGAACAATACCGATCACCTAGTGGCGGCAAGTAAAGTTTCCATCAAGAGTCGAACGACCCGCCGCTTGGGTGCATCGGGTTGTTCGTCTGTTGTATAGTGTTTCGAGCCTGGGCATTTCGCAATACGAGTTGGACCCAGTTTCGAACAGCAAAATCTTTGTCGGTCTCTAGGGCACGAATGGCATCAAGTTCAGTCTCAGTTAACTCAGGCCACGTACCCAACGATTGTACTGATTGTCGGCGAACGTCGCGGGAAGGATCTTTGAGCGCGCTAATAATTGCGGACTTCGCTTTGATTTGATCACGAGCATGCTTTTCCAAATTCATTATTGCAAGCGATCGATGCGATGGGGGGCGAGAAGCATCCGTGGCAATCGATATAAGGTCGGCAACAAAGCTAGCTACGCTTCTCGTATCAATGAAACCAGCGCGAAGTGCCAAATCGGCCAAGGCAACAACGACGACTTCGTTTTCCGTGCTTGCAATCCGAGCAAGTATAGCGGGCAGTTCTTTCGCGGCTCTGCTTCGAAGGCCGTCTTCTTCCGTCATGTCAGACTCCATAGACGAACGGCGGCGACCACCCATGTCGTCGCAAAAAACTACAATTCCAATTTGCGGCCGACTGGCGACTTGGGTGCATCGCTTGGTTCGTCCTCGTCCCGAGGTGAAAGGAGTACATCAATAGTTCATTGCGACTATTTCTCAATCCCCGCAGCACGGGCAAATGCATGGAAATCAAGTGCGGTATTCTGGTCGTGAACGATTCGCCAAGACCCTTCTTGTAGCTGAAAAACATAAACGAGCCAAGTCTCAAAGGCAGCAGTTTCCTTGTTGGGTTTGTACGAGTAGCGGACTAGGGCCATTGCCATGTCTTCACCAACCACTTTGTGGACTACTTTGCCATTCCATGTCCAATTTGGATCGTTGAACCACTGTTCGTGAATGCCGATAGTCTCTGCTGGTGTTTTGAAGGCGTGGCCGTTCTGAACAACCGTGTAAAGAGTATCTCCAAGAGTTAAATGCGACTTAAATGCGTCGATATCCCGGTTGGCTATGGCAGCAAAGTGGTCTTTAATCGCTGCGTCAAAATCTGGCTTCATGTTAGTCGGTGCTTTCGAGAGTAATACCGGGGAGTTCATCGCGGATACGATCCCGACAACCATGACGATTCCAGTGACAAGACAGACAGATTTCGGGACATGGTGTTGGATTATTGTTGTTGGACGAACGCCTGGGATCACCCAGGTCGAGTAGTAAACAAATGCACCGACCAAAACCGGGCGACCGAGCCCTTGGTGTGCATGCCATTGTTATTTGGTCTATTGTATAGATGAGTGTGCTGACCATGTCCCGCTGGTCGGTGGAAAATCCCATTGTTCGCCATTGAGCCATCTCGTCTCTGCTCGTATCTGCCAGCTACCTTGGATGCGATTGCGATTCTCGAAAAACTCCCCAGTGTAGTAAAGTATGTAAGAAGGTTGACCTGGAACAACAGTGAGCATCCCTGACTCGTTAGTAACCCATAAACTTGCATACCTCTTTCGAAAGGTGATTCGAGATTTAGTCAATCTCCCTTGAATTGACGCTGGTTCTGTTATCCCCGGTTCAGAGTCAAGAACTTTCCCTGTGAAGCGGCCAAACCAACCGATTGCCAGTTGCATTTCAAATTCAGTATCTGCATACACATCAGTGAGACCATTGAATGATTGGTCGTATGAGTAAACACCGCGCCAACGCG
This sequence comes from Planctomycetaceae bacterium, assembly GCA_027487485.1. GTDB lineage: Bacteria > Planctomycetota > Planctomycetia > Pirellulales > Pirellulaceae > JBKCUI01. The sequence goes on from JAIYDN010000112.1 coordinate 214,619, forward strand.
TCGCAATCGATCGGTCTGACATGTTACCTTTCTACCAAATAATGGCGGCCAACACCGAGTGGCCGCAAACAAAGTCTCTAAAGTCAATCGCGGCCGACCGGCCACTTCGGTGCATGGCTTGGTTCGTCCTTATGCTGCTCGGCGGGAGGCGAAGTAATCAACAAGCATCTGGCCAAAGTCTTCCTCGCGATCTTGAACCGCACAAGTCAATTCATCAATCAGTCGGTTTATCGTAGCATTGTCAGATTGTATCAAACTCCCACGTGACTGGCGATCAGATGGGACGCATCCGTACGCAAGCATCGCATTAACCAATTTTCGAGCCCGAGTGGCGAGCAACGAACAACCAATGTCCTCGAATGCAATGGCGAGTAGTTCAATATCATCACCGGCTAAATTGTACAGGTATCCTGATACACTTCCGAGGCAAATCTCAAAGTCGGCATTCGATATCACGTAAATTGTTCGTTCGGTCGAATCGAGTCCATTTGCGCCAAGGCGAAACCCGCGATCCATTATCCCCTCAATCGCATTGTTCAAATTGGAACTCATAGGGACACTTCTATGAAGGACGAACGTCACTCATCACCTAGCCCCCGGAAGTGATGTCGCTAAAGTTAGTAAGGCACCGGCGGGGGCTTAGGTGCATGGTATTGTTCTTTATTTTTTGGGGCATCTTAGTGCGGAAATCCAATCCACTCATCATACCATTCACGAATCGTCCCGTCTTCGCAGGAACTTGCCGCCCACATCGACTCTAACAATTCGACATGATGGTTGGAACGGCGATATAAGTCGTAAATTGCGGTTGATCCTTTTCCTTCGACGAGGACCCAAAACTGATCTGGATTTACTTCCGGGTAACTTTGCGAAAGTTGAGGATGAAAGTTCGATGGGATAGTTCTGTGAACAGTCCACCATAGATACCAATACCACCCGTCTACTTCTGTATCTAATTGTTCAAACCATCGGATTTTTTCTTCAACTGTCAAAAACACCAGACAGCTAGAGTACTTGCCTAGCATTTCGTTTGCGGCGAGTAGGCCGACCGGAGACGCATGCAGTACACCTACGAAACTGGGACTGAAAGGTGAATATGGTCGAAAGGTTCCCATCCGATATCGTAGAAGCGAGTATTCTATTCTCTCGGATTGAGAGAGTGTTTCGAAATCGGGTAGTGGGTTTTCTTCACGGCATTGAGTTTCGTATTTCCGCAGGCGAGGAAGCCATCTTCTTCGGGCGTCGTCAATTTGGTTCCTCGTGTAGAAAACGGATCGCATCTTCGTCTGTTCTTCCAGCAGAACGGCAACCATCAACGAGTGGCCGCCAAGAAAACTTACAAAATGGAGCGCCGCCGACTGGCCACTTCGGTGCATGGTTTTGTTCGCATTCGTTAGTCCGTGGCGGAGGCGACAACTACGATTAGTAGCATATCTGACTTTCGAGAGATTGTCCAAAAGAATGCCCCCCACCATTCGTGCCCATCGTCGAAGCAATTGGAACAGGCTGTGTCCCAAGAGTAAATCTCAAGGTCTGAATTTGCATCGGGCCCAGAGAGAGCGTCAACCAATTTGTCGAACAGTAGCATGTTCGATTGCATTGACCCTAGTATTCCATACGGCGGATGAAAAAATGCAGTCAACAATCCATCGACGTTCGAAACATTCCACGAATTTGCGGCAAGCTCTTTCGGTCCAGGAGCGCGAGTGCCAATGAATTCCTCAAAGCTGATCCTCTTGCCAGTTAGTCGGGATTCGTCCCATTCGAAAGGTTTAACGTTTGCGTGTGGTGGAAAATCGGTCCAGTCGAAGTTCTTCCCAACCTCACGATTCGCTTCCTCGCATTTCTGAAGAAAGGCCTTGGCAACCGCATAGTGCGACTCTTTAACAGTGCGATTCTTGTCATTAACGAAGAAATCGAACTCCAGAACACAATAAATCGCTTCCATTTCGCGCAACAGGTTCTTAAACGGATCTGGTGGTTCGACCTTCAGCATGACATGTTTCGACAGATGCGAACGACCAAAATCACGCGGTTGCGACCAAGTGACTTACCATCAGGAAACGCGAGATTCGCAACTCGCGTGCATTTTTTTGTCATCCGCTTGCTGCAATAGGCTTTCAAAACTTTAGGGGATTGCGGATTGCGGATCAGATGCCTCCGTGAGCCTTTCGGTCGTGGGCGACTCCGCGAAGAAAAGATGCGAAAGCGTAGTAGTTAAAGAATACGCCGTACGAGTACGCTCGAATATTTGCCATCGCCGAATCGGGTATCATCATTGACGGGGTGACGCAACGAATGCAGCGGTATTGTGAATCAAAGACCCAAGCATCGCCATCAGAGTCGCCCGTCCAATATGCAAACTGCACAAAACCAGAGTGTGCAGGGAGTTGGTCGAGATTCTCCTGGTTCTTTATAAATGTTCTAGCGCCGAAAACATGGATTATCTTTCCGTCATACGAGTCTGCTCGCAGAATGCCCGTCAAAACATCCCAGAACCAATCGTCCAGTGATTTCGGTTGAGAACTGTGAGTGATGTATTCCCGGATTTGCAAAAGGTCATCCTGTGAGGCCGCCGTTTGGGGAATGACTGCACCAAGCTCCTGGAAAAGGTCAATCAACCGGTCACTTGCAGTTTTCATTGTCGCGACTCCCAAATCGAAAAGGAGACGAAACCTGCCGAAAACAAGATCGCACCAGTGATGGCAAGCGCACCATCCTGCGATCGACCAAGCGCGAAAATTCCCACAACGCCCAGCAGGCATAAAGCGGCTCCAACGATTTGAGCAAGGATGCTGCTTGTTTTCATCAGATCGTCTTCGGGAAAGGAAAAGACTGTAATTCAGGAGGATAACGCCAGTGGTCACCGATGTCGCCGGAGACCACGTTTCAAAAAGTTAGGGAGGCTCCGGCGGCGACTTCAGTGCACCACATTGTTCCCTCTTGTCTGATTCCAGCAGGTGGCTGTTCGAGCATCCGTCAGGTTTCGAGTACGAGGTTCTGGAGCCGATTCCATTTGCTTTATGGTACCCGATTGTATCTTGACGTGCTAGCAAGCCCTCACCCCGCCTTCGGCACCCCTCTCCCGCGCGCGGGAGAGGGGCTGGTGGTGAGGGCGTGACGCACTGCGCTTGCGATAAGGGAATTGACTTGGGTGTCGATACACCAAGAGATGGCTACCGCGTCTAGCGGTGACCATCTCGGAACATGAGGAACTCGGTCGCCATCGTTCTGAGTCACAAGCGAGAACGGGATTAGCTGCCTCTCACAAAGTCACGAAGGCACCAAGTCATCGAGTCAATTCGCCCAAGCAACTGAACAGCCAACCAAAGCCGTGATATCAACGCTCTTCATTGGCACTCGAAGTTTCAACCGAGATCGAAACTCCACTAGATAGAGGGAACGACCGGCATCACCGAGCACGAGCAGTTGACTCAACGCAAGTCAAAACGGCCGATCGAGTGCTTCGTGTGCAGGCCATGGTTCGGCCTTCATTAGTCGGAGCTAGATCCGATGAATAGCACAGACTCGCCGCCGGTCCGGATCAGGAACGCGAAATCCCAGAATACAGGATAGAACGGATGACCTTCCTTTAGCCAAAACGACTGAATTTCATCGAACGAGTCATCCAACACATGCTGTATTTTACAAATTACACTGTCAAAGTCGACTCTGCTTTCTGGTGAGTCGAGATAATCTAAGCTTGGATGCGATCCGTGGTCGCCTCGGTATCCAAGTGCGTCTTTAAATTCGTCAATGACATCTCTCTTGGTTACGGCGTGCGCATTACCAATTTCCGCATTGTCGCCCAGGAGCGTTCGCACAACTGTTTCCAACGGTTCACCGTTAGCTTCCTTGGACACAAAGAATCGGAAGTCGGCGTTATAGTTCAGGCTCGAGCGATAGAGCTTTCGCGAGATCGCATCTAGTGAGACATTGATCTCTAAGTACATGCGATCCTTTCAGGCCGAACAATGAATTCTCCCCATAGTCATTTATAGGGAAATGGATTCTAGCACGGGGCAGCCGGGGAAAATAGGTTTTCCCCTTGGCTGAGCCACGTCAAATACCGCGACAAACCACCGCAATCACTTCTCTTGGAAGCATTAGTGATTCTTGTAGCGTCTGTTCAGAATCTATCCCTTTTGTGCTGAACCGCCAAACCTTTTGATTGGCGGAGCCGTTCTTGTTTCGCCATCTATCAGAGGTAGCGCTATGAGCGTCGAACCGTTTCTAGACCGGTTAGCCAGATGTAGGCTTCGCCCCAATGACGGCTCCTGGATGCCTGGCTGGTTTGCTGGGTACGCAATCTAGCGCACCAAACCTGTTGCGGTCGTCGGGCTCGTCCCGGTCGGGGCCTGCGTTTGCGTATCTGGGTAGCTTGCAGTTGTGTGCTCCGCCGAGATAAACTCGACGGAAGCGTAGGCGGGGCTGGGCGATGAAATCAATATCGAGTATCGAATAGGGAATTTCGAAGGAAAACGCATGCCACTTTGATATTCGATATTTGACACTAGGTGTTCAGTGTTCAGTGAATGATCAAGCGTTGCCAACTTGCACTCGCTATCGAGCCCCATCGCTTTCCGTTGGGTTCACCCCAATCGGAAGCTACAACTGGAAGCTACTTGCGACTCTCATTGCAATCTCATTTTCTTTTTGGGCCTCCGTCGGGCTTGTCCCGGTCGGAGCCAGCGTTTGCGTATCTGGGTAGCTTGCAGTTGTGCGCTCCGCCGAGGTAAACTCGACGGAAGCGGGAGCTGGCCCAGTTCCGGTAGCACGCCAAACCTGTTGCGAAATTCGGGCTCAAGGCCCTGTTTCGCTTTTTGTACGAACAAGGGGCGGGGTTCGGTGTTTAGGACGATTTATAAATGGGTACCGTAACGCGGCTAGCGCCTGCGGCTCAATGAAGCCGGGGCCTTTATCGAGCACTGCTGTGATTGCTCAATCGAAATGCCAGTCAAATACGAAGCAGGCAGGAAAAAGTACCGCTCGCCATGTAGATTCTGCCGCACCGGACCTTCTTCAACCGGTAGAACGTTCCGCACTTTCTCTGGTTTCGCGAATGGCCCGTCAAATGCATTAGAAGCTGCTCCTTCCTCGTACGCTCCCGAGCATACGATCCTCTCCGTTTTTATTTGCGATCCTCTCCATCATGTCAAAAAAGCGTCTGCGGCCCGTTCGAAAATCTCCTATCGAATCTCTTGAATTGCGAGCACTCATGGCTGCCGATGCCGGGGTCCTCTGGAACAATTCCGATGTCCAAGCTCTTATTTCTGAAACACAAAACGTCGAACTTCGATTCGATAATGTTGGATCGAACCCTGGCTTTGGCCCATTCGTTGATCTCGTACTTCCAACCTATGGAAAGGACGATGCCGGTGGACTGAGTTTTGTTGCTGGAAGCGCAAAACTCCTGGATAATCCCTTGAAAGAAACCGTTACAAAGTTCGACTCCAACGGCCGAGCGCTTCACCCTCTCGCGAAAGACACTGCCGGAAACCCGCTCGTCTTAATCGGAAATCCAGGATACCAATTGGTCGTTCTGGAACTGCCGTTCGGCAGCTATGTTGCCGACCAACCTCAAGTTCAAATCGATATGCAGTTGGCGATCGATTCGAATGCAACCATCGGTCAATCGCTTCCTGTTCTTGCTGCTGGCGGATTTCGCTACGGAAACGATCCGCTGAACAACCCAACCAAAGATCCTTCGATTCGAGGTATCACCACGACGTTGAACGTCATCCCCAACGTTCTGAAAACTCAACTGGAATACATCGGCCCCGAAAACGAGACCACCACCGGTAAGAACTTCCTTCGAGGATACCGCGTTCTTGTCGATATCGCTCAAGGAGCCGAAGTTTCGAACTTGCAGATCATGAACCAGCTTGACAGCAATCAAGCATTTGTCGGCATCAGCAAAGAGACATGGTCAGAGGGGGACTTTACCGTCGTCAAATCCCCAGAAATCGGTATCGCAACGGAAGAAAACCACCTGATCATTGGCTTGCCTGATTCGAAAGGCGTTCCTGGTTTGGACGGAAGCTACATCGTCAACTTCTTCATACCGGAAACGGATGCATCGAACTCCCCAGTGATCGACACCGTCCTGGCACAGAACAGCGTCTCTCGATTCTTTTCTCAAGTGAAGGCCGATTGGAAGATTCCTTCGTCCATCGACAATTCCAAATCAGAATTTCTATCCGTCAGTTCCGACGCTGTGCCTCATGTGCTTCAGAATAAAGTGATTGCGACCCAGGTATCTGCTCGAACAGTCAAAGATGTGAATGCAAAATCGCTCGGGCCTGGAGACTTGCTGGAATACGCCATCGATTTTCAAGTGTCGGACTTCGCTAGCTTGAACAACGTATCGATTCTGGTACAGATACCCAATGGACTTGCGATCGTTGAGCCAAGTCCCGTTCCATTCACCCTGACCGGCGTGGAAGGGTTTAAATCGTCGAAACCAACGATTAGCCAATTCGGACTGAAGGCCTTGCCTACGTTAGAATCAGGCGCAACCCCATACGTATTTGATCTCACACAAGAATTGAAAGCGTTGGGACTCGATGGAACGCTGCATGGCGCTTCCACCGCTCGCGGACAAGGAACCGGCGTTACTGGTCGTTTGACTTTCCAAGCCACTGTCTTAGATCAATTTGAGAGTCCGATCGCATCGGGCGATTTGTCTGTTGATGAGCGCGACCAATTTTTGCTGAACGCTTTCGCGACGGGATCTACCGTGGAGCCCGAATCCCTTGCGACGACAAAGAGCATCGCTGCCGATGACAGTCGGTCTCTTTCGACCATTCTGCCCGGCGACTTTCAAACCAGCGTCTACGCAATCAACGGTCTCACTGTCACATCGTCCCTTCAAGCATCCGCAGGAGATTTGGTCACCTACCGTGTACGACGCGTCATTCGCAGTAGCGATGTGGAAGATCTTGTTCTTAGCAGCTTTCTACCACTTCCCGTTCACAAGCTGCAATCCTTGAACTGGGGAGAAAGCAAAGCGAAACCCTCCAGTGGACTCCTACAACTTGGCCCAGACGATTCGTTCCATCGTCTTTACGGGGCTCTACCCAGCATCAATTTAGACGCCAAGAACAATCGGTTGGCCCTAAGTTACAAAGATTTCGACTCGGATGAGAACGAATCTACCGTCGTGGACTTGCTTTTGACCGTTGCGATCGAGGATAGCCCGTTCGCCGATGGCATGTGGCTGACGAAGGTGGCAAATGCAACGATTGGATCTTCTAACCATGGATCGTTCTCACAAAATGCTCTGACCAGCATCCAGTACACTCGGCCCGTCCTGTCGATTGTCAAAGGAGTCGCAGGATCCGATAATCCTAACGCCGTCATCTCGCCAGCAGCTAGCCTTGACTCCAACATCACTGGTGTCGATGCGGGTGACCAAGTTCGTTTTCGAATTGTTGTCAGCAACACGGGGTTAGGCTCGCGCGGAGCCTATGACACCGTCATCAAGGACACACTACCAATCGGGTACTCGATTCCAAAGTCGGGGCTTGAACTGACCGTTACCGATGGATTCAATCGACCAATCAAGTACTTGGCTGAGGGAAAAGGAGAGTCTGAGTCCCTTTTCGGTCTAGGTCTTCGCTTGCCAGAACCTATCTTGAACGCGCGGACAGACACCGAATCCAACCAAGTGATCGTCAGCTACGTTTTGCAACTGAATGAAACGGCCAGGGCGAACACAACCCTTACCAGCGAAGCAAGTATCGTCCGTTATGCGGCGATGCCAAACGGACAGAACTATGTCACGGAGAAAGTTGCCGACAGTGCCACGACGCGAACTTCCAACGCCTTTGCACTGCATACCCTGATCTCCACCGACCAAGCTCAAACCTCCGGCACGCGGGTCGTGATCGGAGAAACGGCAACCTTCCGGGCTCGAGTCACTCTGCCCGAGGGCAAAATCTCCGCAGCCAACCTCCAAGTGAATTTGCCTCGCGGGGTAGCCATCCAACAAATACTGGATATCTCCGCCAGCGATCAATTGATCTTCGCGGGAACAAGCCTGAAGGAAATCATAGCCAACGCAGTCATTGTGGATACATCCAGCGACCTGCGAGACGGCGGTCGCCAGTTACGGATCCGGTTGGGCGACATAGAGAACCTCGATCGTGACAATGCCAATAAAGAGTATCTGGACATTCTCTACAGTGCGACCGTTACCAATGACTTTGATAACAATGCCGGTACGGCTTTGCGGAACACCGCCGTGTTCACTCACTCAACGGGAAACACATCGGCTAGCACATCCTTGGCCGTCGTCGAACCGTCGCTTGACGTGATCAAGAGCTGGAGATCCACGCGTGTCGATGCTCTCGACAAGGTAACTGTCTCGATGGACGTTCGTGCTTCAACCAACAGTGGGGCAACTGCATACGATGTGCTCGTTTCGGAGACGCTCCCTGCTGGCGTGACTTATGTTCCAGGATCGCTTCGTTTGGTTTCTGGTAACGTAAAACCGATGTCGATCGATGATCGTGATGGATCGCTCCAGTTGGCCTGGAATGCGATCGCAATCGGTCAGACTAGCCGATTTGAATACGATGTGATCGTCCATGGCGACGTCCATGCTGGTGCGACGCTCACGAACCACGCAACCGTACAATGGTCCAGTCTGAGTGGGGATCCTGGCCAGATTGCCAAGAGCAACGCGCTAAGCTTCGAACGCAACGGTGATGCCAAAAGTCCAGGAACTTTTGCCAACGATTACATCAAGACGATTGCGTCGACGATTCAAATCGCCCCGGTTAAGTTGACGTTGAACCTTGTTGAAACAAGCCATCCGGCAACAACCGGGGCCGATGTCACCATCGGCGAACAAGCAATTTTCGAGATCGTGGCCGTCATTCCTGAAGGGGTCCACCAGCTCCGGCTGATTGGCATAACGTCGAATCTCGATCCGCTTGTCTTGCTGGAATCCTTAGAATTGATTTCTATCGGAAAGAATCTTTCGGGCGACAAGATCCGAACAGGTCTACAAGCAAAACACAACGGAAATTCTGAAGTGTTCATGGACCTAGGGTGGGTGAAAAACCAAGCCGACAACGTTGCTTCCGATGGAGATAAGCTTGTGTTCCGAATGGTAACACGCATACCCAACGATCCAGCGAATCAAACGGGCGATCGCTTGCGAACCGATATTCGAATGGACTTTCAATACGGGGAAGCTTCCGCGATCCAAGCTCTCAACTTAGTCGAGCCTGACCTGCGATTAACGCAAAAGATCAGTCTTACCGGAGTCGATGCTAAAGACATCGTGGAAGCCACGATCCAAGTAGAACATTCGGCCAACAGCAGCAGCTCAGCGATGGAACTTGAACTAGACGGATGGATCGAAGGTACCGGACTCACTCTGATTCCTGGATCCATCGAAGTGGTCAATGGAAGCCTGCTACCTGCAATTGACGATCAAGGACGCTCCTTGCGCATCGGCACCCACGAATTAGTGCGAGGTGCAATTCTGTCCATCCGATACAAACTTCAGGTCTCAGAAAGCGTGATGCCGGGCGACCTGTTCCAGCTGCCAACGACACTCAAGTGGACCAGCATCAAGGACGACGGGGCAAGATCCTACACGACTAAGTCAAATGCCTTCGTCCAAGTCAATTCCAACTCGCTGGTCGGCTCCGTCACCGTGGATACCAACCAAGACGGAATCCAACAGGCAGGGGATTTTGGTGTCGGAGATGTTGAGGTCCAACTGACGGGGATCGATCATCTCGGCAACAAGATCGAGCGTTCTGTACTCACTGACGGAAATGGCAAGTTCGTGCTGGATGGGCTCAGGCCAGGAGTGTACGCACTGAAGGAGACTCAACCCGAGTTCCTGTTTGATGGTCTTGATTTCGTAGGGGCAGCCAAAGGACTTGTATCCAACGACGCGGTGACCGAGATCCAATTAGCCAAAGGAAGCAATGGTGTCTTTGGTGGTTATCGCTTCACGGAATCACCGCTCACCTGGATTTCAGGAACCGTCTTCGTGGATGAAGACCAGAATCGAATGCTGGGTCAAGCCGAACAAGGGATCGAAGGAATTTTGGTCACGCTGGTCGGTACCAATGAACTAGGCAATCTCATCGAGCGCAAAACGTGGACCAACGATCGAGGTTACTATGTCTTTGGTTATCTTGATCCAGGCACGTACTCTGTAATCGAAGGTGACACACCCGATTACTTCGACGCTTCGGAGCAACTTGGAAATCGCGGCGGAGTCGTATCCAATGATCGCTTCGATAGGGTGCGCGTTACGGCGGCGAAGCCAGGAAGTCACTACAACTTCGGCGAATACAAGCCTGGTACTATCCGAGGGCAAATCTACATTGATTACGACCGCGATGGAGTTCTCGATAACAAAGATGGCCTCGTATCCAATGTGGACATTCAAATCACGGGCATTGATGATTTAGGAAACAAAATCGAAAGGTACACCGTCACAGATAAACTTGGATCCTATTCTTTCGAATCATTGCGTCCAGGAGTCTACGACATCCAGTCGCAATCGATCGAAGGTTTGGAAAGCAGCGTTTCCAACGTGGGCATTTTTAATGGCGGTTCAAGCTCCAACGCAGCTAGCGGCGTGGGTGTACCCGATGGTTTCCGCTCGATTCGATTGTCGGCAGGTGCAGTTGGCAACTCTTTCAATATCGGTCACGTCGACCCAAGCTATGAATCCACCCTGGCTGGCTCTGCCTTTCAACGCACCATCGTTATCAACGGAACCAACGCTGCCGATTCCATCGTGGTTGCCATGACCGGTCAAGGTGGGCAGGTACAAGTGAATGATCGCAAATACGATTTTGACGCCAGCGAAACCTTATCGATTCGAATCATGGGAAGCTTCGGCGTGGACTCGCTCGACTTCACAGGGAGCGAGAACAAAGAATCGATCGATCTGCGCCGTGGTTCGGCCAGGATCACAGGAACCTGGTTTGAGTCACTGATTTACGGCATGGAAAACATGCAGTTCACGGGGGGCGGAAACGAGGACTTGGCCAGATTCTACGATACGCCTGAGAACGATCTCTTTCAGGCACTGCCGTTCACCGGCTGGATGTCCGGCGAAGGTTATAAAAACTCCGTGAGCGACGTTCATCGCATCTACGCTTACGCAACGAAGGGAACCGATGAAGCAACATTGACCGGGTCGGCTGGTCAAAAGGATGACTTCAACGCTTCTCCCGAGGTATCGAAACTCGACGGGGATTCCTATTATCTTTACACTTCTGGCTTTGATTCCACATTCGGAAATGCAACGGATGCATTAGACCGAGCCCACTTGTTTGGTTCGATAGGGGACGACAGGCTTACCACGGATGAAAAAGCCACCGTCTTAGAATCCAATTCGTTCCGCGTCACGGCAAATGGCTTCTCTTACGTGTTGGCGTCGGCGTCCGAAGGTGGGAAGGATTCGGCCGTGATGACGGGCTCCAGCGGCGACGATCGCCTTTCCTCTCGTCCATTAGAGGCGTCGTTCCAAATGCCAAATGCTATGGTCAAGGCCATTGGCTTTGAAAACATGGTCGTACAGGCATCGGCGGGATACGATGTTGCCACGTTTTATGATTCTCATTACCAAGACACATTCACAGCCAACCCAGCCGAAGCAATCCTTCGCAATGCAACAGGAGTTGTTCAGGCAATTGGGTTCGAACAAGTGACTGCTCTGATGGAAGCGGGTGGCGATGATGTTGCTGTCCTTCGAGGTTCCACTTCGGTAGAAACCTTCAAGGCTTCACCTACTTCTTGGAGCCTAACTGGAATTGGATACATCCTTTCTGGTAGCGGTTTCACCAAGGTCACCAGCTACGGTGACGCCAACGACTTAGCCTACCTTTATGACTCTGCGTTCAACGACGTCTTGGAATTAACCGCCGGTTCGGCAGTTCTTTCAGGCCAACGATTTCAGAACGAGGCCTTTGGTTTCGGGAAAGTGAATGCAGAGGCCCAGGGCGGGTTCGATCGCGTTCTGTTCTTTGATTCGATCGTTCGCTCTACGGTTCGGTACAACGAGCAAAAGACAACGGTGTTTGGCCAAGGTTTCAGCCACAACGCAACAGGGTTCGATACTGTCGATGCCTACTATGCCGACTTGAATGGATTGGACAATGTGGAGCTTTCAGGTCGAGTCGCCTACGCGATGTTGGTTTCGGACCTTGCACGGGCCAGGTTCAAGCTAAGTCTTCGAACGTCTGCAGCAGCACCGATGATCGATCTGAAAACCCGAGTTGATAGGCTTTAGACCAAAGTGCTTCCGAGCATCGTCTGCCTTGGGCACTATTCTTGTGAACGAAAATGAGAATAGTGCCCACGCGATGGGTCCCATAGATAGGCATTCCATAAATACGTTCGGTACTTGAGTTCGCAGTTCTTCCGGAGAAACAACTCAAACCTTGCACCAGGATATTCCCATCGAAGGTTTTTTCCACGCGCGCGAAATTTCTCGCGATTGATGAGAATCCAAATCCGACCTCCGTTGGAGATCTCCGACTTGAGACTATCAAGATTGGAAACCATTTTGGCCCCACCATTCCGATCGATCAACTGTCCGTCTTGCATCACCGCAAAATCGTACAGCAATGGAATCGAAACGTCGAAGTCCACTTTGCCGTTCTCGATCAATCCAGCATGCGTATGAGGTTCCGAAATCGCAACTTGGTCTCCAGGTCGTAGTTGGGAATGCACAAAACGCACGCAACCGGTCGAGTCCCCAAGAAGACTCAATTCATAACTACCAACAAGCCGCCATGGTGAGAAAGAAGCGACACACCCCACAGCAATGATTGCCGTTGATACTGAAAGTTGAGCGCGATAGAGGAACGGTTGCCGCTGGCCTGCGAACACCCAACTCGACAACATCAATAACCCTTGCCGAATACTCTCGACGCTCAGCAAAATCCAGGCAGGAATCAGCCAATACTGATAACGAAGGCTGACATTGGTAACCAGCAAGTTCGTCATGAGCACTCCTGTAAGAAGGAAACCTAAAAGGGCGATGGTGTTTCGATTTCCTGCTTTCCACAAGAATGGGGCACCCAAAAGCAAAAAGGCGCTCAACACCACGTGCAATCGAGAGTAGCCAATGAAAACACTCAAGAGATTATAGGGCTGCCAAAAATGCGGCTTGACGGTCGCCTCCACCGAGGGTGACACTCCCTCCGTTCTGGTTAAGCACAAGGTCTGAAACGCAAGAAAATCAACTGCAATAATCGCCACTGCCATGCAGGCAACAGCAAAAAGTCTTGCATTGGCTCGCCAGCCAAGATCCTTGGCAAAAACCAGATAACACAACAGCATGGGAATTGCCATGGTCGCGGTGATTTCTTGGCTGAGAACGGCTGCGGCAAACAGAATGATGGTACCGACACGATACGCTTGCCGTTGCTGGGTCACGAATCCTAAACAGAACACGTACATCGTCCACAACGCAAAGAACTGCTGGATTTGATAGAAGCGAATCACATGCCCCGTGAAGACCTCAAGCGGGTGGATCGACATCAATAGCATGGCCATAGCCCCGACCCATCTGCTTCCCATCAACCGAGCGCCGAAAAGATAGGTAAGCCACACGGTTGCGACACTCCAACCCACCGATTGCAGTCGAAGGCTCCAAAGATTGCCGCCGAACGGATAAGCAATAGCAGCAGTAATGTAATGAAACAGAGGACTCCGAGTGTAATAAACTCCGTCTGCTTCGAACTCCGGAGTTCCCGTCTCCAAGATCGATAACACCGCTTGAGTGGACGCGTATTCATCATCGTCCAGCGGCTGAAGATCCAGCTTGTAAGCCCGCAGAAAAATGCAGAGCAACGTTATCCAGATAAGGAGATGTGGCCAAAATCGACTTGTGGGTAGCTCAACCAACGACTTCGACATTTGGCGAACACCATCCCAAAGGCTGTGTGACAAGGTGCGTTCTGCCAATGAACAAACAGCTACCAACGCCATGGCCGAAATCGTCAGACCCAAAGAAATCGACCAGCCAGTCCCTTGATCGACCCAAATGGATTCACTACGTTCTCGCCAACTGACGAACACTAATAAAGATGTTGCGAAGCCAATGATTCCAATGAACAGCATGCCAGCAAGAAAATCATGTGACTTGGCAAGTTGATCGAGGTAACTTCTCCCGTGTCTCAAGGGCATAGCTAAACCGGCCAGAATGATCGCCAAGCTGGTCAATGCCATAACACCCATCGATTCGGCAACAACACGATTATGACTGTTCTTGGATGCAATCAATCCTCGGTACTTCAAAGACGGAAGCTTGGACCCAGATTCTGCGACAGGTCCTTCGCAATAGGCATCGACAAATTCCTCTGAGTCATCCAAACAACGCACTTGCCAATCGCGACTGGCGAGCGATCCTAACTCTGAATTTTTTGTTGTTGTGTACCCGCCGTCTACAGCGATCTGCGGGGCCCAATTTGCATCTTGTTTCCCGACGCAACGGATTTCGATGGTGTTGCTGCCGCGATGCAAAAGGGGAGCGATGCTGTAGGCGAAATAGCCACCCACGGCGCGGTCGCGTTTCAGCGAGTTCGGAATAGGAGGTTCTGGAAAGTAATCTGGGCGACTGGGAGTCCGGCGCGATTCGGCAAGAGTGCGTGCGGGATCGTAAACTCCGGCTGGTTCGCTTCGATTGGTGGTCCGTTTGTATTGAAAGGGCATGTTATGCATCGGATTAGCTGGAATAAACTCCTCCAACTTTTGATCCGCTTTACGGGGCGATTCAAACGCATCGCCAACAAAAAAACTTCCCACTTCGTCCGGATCTAGAAGTTCGGGGTTTGCGACAGGATCGATCGCAGCCGATTTCCCCAAAATCCACTCCCCCGCGTCCTGGTCCGAGGGATTCGCCGCGGGTGCACTGACTCGTTGGTCATTGATGTAGATCTCCAAAGGTCGATTGGTAATCAATCGCATCCATGCTTCGTCGATTTCGTGTTCCACTTGCCATTTCTTGATAAAAATGACGGCAGAGGTTGGATTCGCCGAAGGATGTCTCAACCACGACCCGCCGAAAGGTTGGGAGAAGATGGCTTCCGGAACAATACGCTGCACCTGAGTTTTTTGTCCATCGCATAGAATTGCTTGCTTCCATTCTTTGTCCCAGTAGAACGTTTCCGTCCAATCGAGAGACTGAGGGCCAAGCGGGCAGGGTTCTCCTAGCCAGTCCTCGCCACTACGGATCGCGATCGTTTCGCCGCTCCAAAGTTCGATCTCTCCATGAAAGTTCACCATGGCCGGTATCGATCTCGATTCCGTTTCGATGCATACCACGTTTTCGCCGATCTGGAAGGAAGGCGTTAGATCA
This sequence comes from Planctomycetaceae bacterium, assembly GCA_027487485.1. GTDB lineage: Bacteria > Planctomycetota > Planctomycetia > Pirellulales > Pirellulaceae > JBKCUI01. Next base: position 229,968 of record JAIYDN010000112.1, read on the forward strand.
AAGTACAGCGGCAGCTGAGAATTGTCATGCCCTGACCATTGATACTCGCGAGGGAAATTCAGCGCCATCGTGGGTTCATGCGGATGGAGCATTTGTCCGCGTTCGCTGCTTCCACTTTGGAAAGCCCGAGTAGGACGCCATAAATACATCCGCCCCATGGGATTGCGATTAACCGATACCTCGCACCCTCCCTGGGATGCGATTGCAATCCAAGCATGCTTGACTTGGCTGGTGAGACAAAATCGCTTTCGGAAGTAGCCTGCACGCGAAGGATCGCCAGACGCACGGATCCATTGCCCTTCCAAAGTCAGGTTCCGCAAAGGTTGGTCCTTGGTCAGCCGCCATTCAGCCAGGAAGTAACCACCAAGCAGCACAAAGCCTACCCAAACAAGGAGCAATCGAGTCCAAGAACTTGCGCACCATCGTGTGATTCGAACGGAATGGGTCACGGATTCTTCGCCTTCCGATGATGAATCCAAGTGCGAACGGGATCGCTCCCTTGCGAGGCAGCGATTGCCGCGTAGCGTTCCGTGGTTGCTCGGAATATTCGTTTGCTATGGAAGCTCAAACAGTTGGTGGCGATGTCCATCCATTGCGACATAGCCTCCACTTCCGACACTTGATTTTGACGCAAATAACAAATCTGCAATAGGTAAATAGCTTTGAAGTTGCATGGCTGCCGCTCCAGGACAAGCTTGAATCGATTGGTCGCAAGCTCAGTTCTTCCCGAATTGAAATCCTGAATGGCATATCGCAGAACCGCCCTTAATGACTCGCGAACGATTGCAGGATCGCTGACTTCAGCCAGTTGTTGAAAGGATTCGAAAGCAACATCGTATTGTCCGCGTCGCTCGGTCCCTACGGCATCGAAGAGAGCGGTGTAGTGAGTTGTTCTTCCGAGTCTGGATTCAAGCAAACCTCGTTGTGCGATGTAATAGGTATCTTGGCCAAGAATTGGCAATCGCAGACACGCCAGATCGAGTTTTTCGAGAGCTTCTTCGTATTGGCGATCGCTGGTCAGGATTGCCGCCTGTTGGACGTTGCTTGCAGCGCTCATGGTCCTCCCCCAGGCAATGGCGATCACCAGCAACGCCAAGCAAGAAACGACGACCAATGAGACACCGATTCGGCGAAGAATCACCTCACCTTGGACTTGGATGGAGACCATTAGAAACATAGACCAGCCTAACACTGCCAATGTCCAACCGCGTCGTGAGAACTGACAAAATGCTTCGCCATATCCAAGCCACAAGATCAGGTCGGACGCTTGGTCGAGCCTGGGAAACCAAGTTGGCTGCGTTGGTACAGTCGCGACCTTGATTTGCCGGGGGATATCATTACTGTAAATCTTGTTGCCCCAAAAGGCATGACCACTTTCGGCACTTAAGTTGATGTCACCTCCTAGCCAAATGAGGTTGTCGTGTTGCATTTGCAGCCAGGCAGCATCGGCCGAAAGGCGAGGGCTGTAAAGGGTGATCGCATAAGGGAAGGACAGGGCTGTTACCAACATCGTCGATGCAACCACGCTGCTAGCGATCCCCCATTGCAACCTCCGAATTGCGGTAACGATCATCATCATAACGCCAGCGACCATGATGATCTTGAAAGCCTGAGTGCATTCGGGCTCCGTCGCTACAATATCCTCGGCCGAGATAGCGTGTCGACGATCGGCCAGAGGAACCGACATCCAGGCAGTTCGAGAACTCAACATGACACACGCAAAACCCAAGACAGCAAGGCCTACGAATAGCAATCGATTCATGGACGGTATCGAAGGGACATATCTCACGGCAGGTCCGCCAATTGCGTTGATTGCGATGATTGAGATGTTTGCGACGAAACCGAACGCGAAGACGAAGGGGTCGGCTCCAATCGAACCTGTTCGATGCGGTTCATTTCAGGAACTGGTTCGCATTGGATCAAGTCCCCTTGCTCAAGCACTTGATGCCCTTCCACGATGACACGTTCGCCGAGCTTTAGGCCGTCGACAACTTCCAACCAGCCATCGTGAGTCGCTGCGGTGGTAACCTGCCGAAGCTCAAAGTTTCGCCCCGATTCATCAACCACATAAGCTATTCCACGATTTCCGGAGATTCCCGTCACCGAGCCTTCAGGAACGCTCAAGGATTTCCGATTCAACACGGCCCGTCCGAATCCAGTTAACCCGGGCACAATCTTCTTGCTTGGATTGCTGAAGGTTGCTCGTACTGAAAAGGTCGCAGGCCATTCGGGCGATCCCGTACCAAGAGGACGAATCGGGCGATTTGTTTCAGGTCCGCCATGCGAAAAATGGACTAGAGGGCGGACCTTGGTAACGGTTGCTTCAAAAACTTCATTCTGGAAGGCAGCCAATCGAACTTCGACTTTGCCCCCCAAACCAATTTGCCCCATGGCGGTTTGATCCAGATACAATTCAAACCATAAACCAGAAGCAAGCAGCATTGCGGGGCGACCAGGATCTTGATTGTACTCGCCCTCATGAACCAGGACCCGTTCTACGATTCCGTCGGCAGGCGCAATCGATTGATAGTCCCGCAACTCGAGTTCCCGATATTCCACCTGAAGCGCCGCTTCTTGAATCGAGCATTCCGCCATTCGAAGGCTTTCTTTTAAGCCCTCTTCGGCGATCGTCGTGTTGAGCTGCAGTTCATGGAAGGATGCGGTTGCACGCACTGTTTCTAGTTCTTTTTCAAGGACATCTTGCTCGCTGACAAACTTCTCGCGATTGAGGGCCGTGTAGGTTGCCATCAACTGCTTCAGGATGTCGGCCTCCCGTTCCATCGCGTTGAGACGAATGCGTTCGCGATCCGGTCGCTCTTTGTCCAACACATTCACGGTGCCGATGGAAACGCGTCGCAGTTCCGCTTGAGCCGTCGTGAGTGCTGCTTTGGCGGCTGCGATCTTATTGCGGATACGACTTTCGTCTAACAAGATAAGCACATCGCCGGCTTTGACAAAGTCCCCTTCTTCCACGCAGACCTTTTCGATCCGAGCCATCCCTACCATAGGAACCTGTACCGGTTCGCTTTGCACCAGCCCTTCACCTAGAAAGCGAACTTCGATATCACGCAACTCCACCGATGCGGTCTGCACTGGAAATGCTTGACCGGTCTTTCGAAGGACAGACGCATACCCAAGCTTCGAAGTGTACATTCTTGCTTTAGGGTTCTTGTACGAAGGCCAAATCAAGAAAAAGATGGTGACGCAGCAAAGGAGCAAAGTTACGCCTGCTGCAAGCATCGTCCTTATCTCTGGTTGAAAGACTTTGGTCCAACGCTGGAGATGATGAAGTCTCTTGTGAATGGTCATTCCCGATACTCCTGGATGATCGAGCGAAGCTCCTCCAGAGCCTCGTCGATATCGCGTTTCAAGTGACCATAAAAAGCTCGAATTTCATTTCGTTGCTGCATGACGGCCATCTTCTCAAGGGTATCTGCAGCATCGCCAAGGGTATAGCAATGCAAGTACCGAAGACGTGTCTTGAGAATATGGGCTGCTTCACGAACTTCGCTGAAGTTGTCTGCCTGAAAAGCATCGTCAAATCGACGTTCTAAGGCTGGGTACAATTCGCGAAAGATCTGTTCCGTCTCACAAAAGAACTCGAAGTTCTCCTGAAGTGCTTTTTGGATAGACGCTTGATGGACCCAACGGCTCATGATGACAATTCCTCTGCATGGTTAGGAATCTGAACACCGAGACGCCGAATCTTGTTGTAGATGCTTTTTTCACTAATCCCCAGCATTCTCGCGGACTTTGCTTTGTTTCCTCGACACGCGACCAAGGTTTGTTCAATCGCAATCCGCTCTATTTCATCGAGCGTCTTCCCCGCCATACCTTGATTCGTTTCGGGGATAGTGGGCGGAGCTATATGCGGTGCTGGTACACGATGCGGAAGATTGTCGACGATCGATACGCGAGTATTCCGGTTCGACGCAGGGGCGTTCTGAGCTCCCGCAAGCTGCGGATCAAAGGCCAAGTCTGCCGTGGTGACTCGTGCATTACGACAGAAGGCGACGGCGCGTTCTAGTACATTTTCTAGCTCGCGAATATTGCCGGGCCAGGAATGATTCGAAAGCTCCAGAATTGCGTCATCCGATATCTTCGGTGGCTGAATGTTTTGCCGATATGCGATGCGATTTAGGATGTTGGCAACCAACATCGGTATTTCATCCGCGCGCTCACGAAGCGGCGGCATCATCAACCGAAGCACATTCAGTCGATAGAATAGATCCTGGCGAAAACAATTCGCTTGACACATCGCAGGCAGGTCTCGGTGAGTCGCCACTATCAAGCGAACATCGACTTTCCGAATTTCGTTACAACCGATTCGCTGAATCGTTCGATCTTGCAGAAAGGTAAGGAGCTTGGGCTGCAATTCGAGAGGCAAGTCTCCGATCTCATCTAAGAATAAGGTCCCCCCATCAGCGACCTCCACCCGCCCTGGCCGATCCTTCACTGCACCCGTAAACGCACCTTTGATGTGCCCAAACAATTCGGATTCAATCAAATCCCGAGGAAGCGATGCGCAATTGACCGCAACAAAGGGTTCTGCAGAACGAGGTCCCTTTTGATGGATCATGCGCGCTACGGTGGATTTCCCTGTGCCGCTCTCCCCTCCAAGAAGCACCGTCGAATCCAACATCGCGATGCGAGCAATGGTTTCCGATTGCTGATCCTCGCGATGAGACATCGCAGGACTGAATGAAGCCGGCACAGAAATGGTCAAAGATTCTCGCAGATCGGCATTCTCGCAATGCAACTTCCATGCTTCGACCGCCTTCTGAACGTACACCAATAGCTCATCGGGCTGATAAGGCTTTCGAAGATACTCAAACGCCCCCTCTTTCATTGCGTTGACCGCATCCTGCACATCCTCGGATCCTGTCACCACAATGACCTGCGTGTTCTTAAAGTTTTTGCGGATGCGGCGCAGGCATTCAATACCGCTTAAGCCAGGCATTCGCAAATCCAGCAGAACCACCGCTGTCTCGTTCGACAAGATCTCCAAAACAGTTGCCCCGTTGTCGACTCCGATGGTCGAGTAACCAGCACCCTGAAGTTGTGCCAACAACACCCGCAATGCCATGGGGTCATCATCGACAGCAATCAGCTGCACCCCTTTTGTTATTGAAACTGACAAATCGATGGCCTCCCTAGCCGAATCGCCTAATGGCTTCTTAAGACAGAATCCTACTCACCACACATTGCATCCATTCGCTTGCAGTCTGCAGTCGCAAAACTTGACTCACTCGCGAAACCGGATGCACTTCCTCAGTCCAATGCACGCGATGTACCAAACGACAGAATTAGATTCAGTGGTCAAAAACAGCAGTAAAAAATACAGTCTAATTCGCGAAACCGCCGACATCAAGTATTTAATACAGCCGTCGCCAGCCCCAAAAAGCGGTATTTTTTACATGACTTTCGCGGAAGGAGTGTAAGAAAGACTTGGGTTTTATCTTCTTAATAATCCATCGGATTTTGGCACGCAGCGAGCATTGAAGAGGTCTTGGACCAGGAACGGTCCGGCCTTCCTCTCTCTCTCCACTCCTAGGTGTTTCATGTTGTTCGAATCTGATTCTCTGTCCAAATCCAACGTTTTCTCCACCGATTCTCGTCCGAGCGCATCCCCCCCAAAGATCTCTTTCGTTATCCCGTTGAAGGATGAAGAAGCCACGATTTCTCAGCTGGTTGACGGCATCTCCGAAAACGTGCAAGGCATCCAGCACGAGATCATTCTTGTTGATGATGGTAGCAAGGACTGGTCCTGGAGCATCATCCAGGACTTGGCAATCACTAAGCCTGGTGTGGTTCGCGGGATCCGATTTCGATCCAATCGGGGCAAAGCAGCGGCTCTGGCCGTCGGTTTTGAAGCGGCACAAGGGGAGATCATCTTTACTATGGACGCAGATCTTCAGGATGATCCGACGGAGATTCCACGTTTTTTGGCGAAGCTAGAAGAGGGCTATGATCTGGTTAGCGGATGGAAGCAAGTGCGTCACGATCCGTGGCACAAAGTGCTTCCCAGCCGCATCTTCAATCGTATGCTTAGCCGAGTCAGCAAAGTAAAGTTGCACGACCACAACTGCGGCTTCAAGTGCTATCGCAAATCGGTTGCGAAATCCATACGGCTTTTCGGGGAACTGCACCGAATGGTACCAGCGCTTTCAGGCATGCAAGGATTTCAAGTCGCAGAAATTCCAGTCAAGCACCATGCACGCCGATTCGGAAAATCGAAGTACGGTATCGAACGCTTTATTCGAGGCTTTAGCGATATGCTGACCATCGGATTCTTGCGCACCTACCAAGAGCGACCATCGCATTTTACCAATGCCTGCGCACTCGCTTTCGCATTGATTGGTTTGGCCTTAGCAACATCAGCCATGTTCATGGGGATCGCAAACACCGAAGGCTTACTATTGCTCTCGGCAGCACTAATCCTAGTGGGCATGGGAGGTTCTATCGTGATCCTTGGACTTCTTTCGGAACTGATGATTCGAACCAACCACATACCACATGCCAAGGCATCGGTGGTGGAGACAGTGTCCTATCCTATTCAAGATGCTTCTAACGCGTTCCCGCCAGCCAATCGCTTTCGAAATCACTCCTTCGCTGAACAAGGGCATGGTATGGATTCTTTGGAATTGAAAAGCAACCTGTCGAAGCATGCCGACAAGCATCAGCACCGCGAGACTGTCGAAGCTGGTTTGTAAGTAAAAAGTGCCTTGTCCCAAGATACCGCACTGAACACTTCTTAACCATCTCTCAAGCTTTGCAACTCCTCCACAACCATGTCGAAAAACAACAACCTGAAAATCTTAGTTATCTCGAGCACTTACCCGCGGCATGCCAACGATTATGCCGTACCCTGGATGCGAGAAGCGCATGCTAGGCTTGCCAAGGAAGGTCATGAACTAACGGTACTGGCTCCTTCCTACAAGGGCTTGAAAAGCCACTGGATCGATGGAATCGAAGTCAAACGATTTCGATATGCACCTCGCTCTCTGGAAACACTGACCCATGAGGAGGGGGCAGCCTACCGCGTTCGACGTCGTTGGGTACAACTGCTTGCGATACCTTATCTGATTGTTGGTTGCTTGGTTGCGGCCTGGGTTGCATTCCGCGGCAAGTACGACATCATCCACGTGCACTGGCCATTTCCGCATGGACTGATGGGCCAAGCAGCGAGATTCACTAGTGGCGCTCGCATGGTTTTAATGTCGCATGGGGCGGAATTCGCTTTGGCACAACGTAAGAAATGGATCCGTCCAATTCTCCGCCAGTCGCTGCGAGCAGCAGATCTTAGAATCGCGAACAGCACGAGCACGGCGAAGATGGTCATGGAATCGTCGAATATGCCTTGCGAAGTTGTTCCGTATGGTACGACGGTCCAGGCCGTCAACGCTCCATCCCAAAGCAACGTGATTCCCCGAGTCCTATTCACAGGCCGTCTCATCGAACGCAAAGGTGTTGAGTATCTATTGAGAGCTATTCCCCTGGTTCTCCGCAACCACCAAGCCCAGTTCATTATCACGGGCAATGGAGACCAGCGGCCTAAGCTGGAGGCGATCCGGGACGAACTGCAAATCCAAGAGTCGGTCCAGTTCTTAGGCTTCGTATCGAACGAACAATTAAGTCAGGAGTACGCCAAATGCGATATGTGGGTAAACCCAAGCATTATCGATAGCTGGGGTGATACCGAAGGCTTGGGCGTTGGTTCCATCGAAGCCTACTGCTACGGCAAACCTGTCATCGCATCGGCAGTCGGAGGAATACCTGACACCGTCATTCATGGAAAAACAGGCTTCCTAGTCAGTGAAAAGAACCTCGAAGAACTGGCTTCTTCGATCAGCGAGCTACTATCGAAACCAGCCCTTGCCCAAGCCATGGGCGCTGCTGGGTTCGCCTTTGCAAAGCGAACGTTTGAATGGTCTGCGATCACATCCAAATTGGTTTCGCTTTACCATTCCGTTCTGCCCAGCCGAGCGGCTCTTGTCACATCACCTTCCTCGCTTCAATTGCAAAGCCCGGCTACGCTGTTGACAAGCAATGGCTCGTTGCAAACGACTCCGGTTCCAAACATGAAATGGAAGGCTTCCGTCAACGAAGTTCGCGCTGCCGATTCAAGCGAATTGAGAAGAAAGCCTGGGGCTCTCTTTCGCGGCGTTCTGTTGACTGGCGTTGGAACTTGCATTGCCGCCTGCATGTTCTTTGCTGGCCAAAGCTTGGTCCAAAACATCGACGTTCTGAAAGAAGGACCCTCCTGGTTGATCGCAAACGCCGTGGCCTTAGCGATCCTCTATCGAGTCGCGAATACCTTCGGCTGGACTCTCATCCTACAATCCTTGGGAGCAAGCGTCGACAAATGGAAGGCAACTCAAGTCTGGCTACTTTCGGAATCGAGCCGTTGGCTACCAGGATCCATATGGAACTACGTTTCTCGAGTTACGATGTCGGCTGGGCAACTGAATGTGCCGGCACCGATTGCATTGGCCTCCATGTTCATCGAACTGATTTTGGTTCTACTTGCAGCCGTCTGTATCGCAGCGATGGGGCTTCCTTACTTCTACCACGCGATCGTACCGTACTGGGAAAGTTTCGACACCACGACTATCGTCTCCATTGCCATGCTAACCATGCTCGGGTGCATCGCCATGGCATTTGTTGGTCGTCGCCAGCTTGTTAGAAAACTACTAGGAATGCGTTCTCAAATGCAGCACTTGAAGGATCGCCCGATCGATTACCAATTGGTAGGCGTTTCGTTCGCATTCTTTGTGGCTATGAACCTGTTCAATGGCCTGATTACCTACCTGGTTGCTTCCGCGACCTATCCTAGTTTTGAAGTTCCCTTTGTCGCCGTCGTGGGTGCGACATCAGCGGCTTGGATCTGCGGCTTCGTGGCGATTGTTGCGCCGGGGGGATTGATGGTTCGGGAGGCAGCATTCGCAGCAATGCTTCTTCCATGGATTGGCTACCCAGAAGCAATCACGATCGCGGTCGTAGCAAGGCTGACTCAAATGCTTGCCGAAGGAGTCACCATGGTTTGGGTCATCGCCGAGCGTGCTTTGGGTGAATCGCGATCTATGCTTCCATCGAAACGAACGCCATGATCCCTTCCCCAAAGTAGTTTATCGTGTCGACGCAATACGCACGAAGTCCTCGACCGTTTCGGGTTCTTCCTGGACGGAGCTTTGCAAATCTTCGTGTCGGCAAATGCTACGAATGACGGACGACGGAAAGCTCCAAAGAGATAGCAAGTATGCACCTACTTCTGCGTGGGTGCAACGAAAGGCTTCGCGTTCAAGATCGACCAGTGACGATGCTTGATGCCGCGAGTGTTCGATGATCTGCAAATAACGACTCCCGGCTGATACGGACAGTACCAGTTTTCCAAAGTCTTGAAAAAGACTTGCGATGTAACATTCATCCGAAAACATTTTGGGTTTCCCATGTTTTTGGACAAGTTGCAGAACCTTCTGCGCCCGCAAGATCCCAGTCTCCAAAACCTCGGTACACAGATTTTTATCGAGAGTTGGACTCAGAGCATGTGCCAATTTCAATCCGCACACGATCGTTCGCAATTGTGAGGCACCGAGCAGCAAAATGGCTTGATCGATGTCGCATACCGGAGATCGCATACCAAAATGAGAGGAGTTAATGATTTTGAGAATGTAGGCGTAGAGCCCAAGATCATTTCGAACGGATTCGCCAATCTTTTTGGGAGATACGTCGGGTTCTCGCAAGAGCGACAGGATATCGAAAATCGATGAGGTGGATACGGGAATGGTTCTCCCCGAAGTAACAAAACGTCGAATCTCAGGATCACCCAAACGCGATTGAATTTCCAGCGACAACTGGAGAGCTTGATAGATTTGATCAGCGTCGCATGGCTTGGCAAGAATGCTGTGCGCAACGCTGTGGGCTTGAATCAAAGCATCTTGATCCGTTTGCCCGGAAAAGATGATCCGAATGGATTCAGGGAAGTAACGCTGAATCTCTTTCAACAGAACCGCTCCGTCCATCCCCGGCATACGCATGTCCGTAACAACCGCCGATGGAACGACACCTTTGCAGATCTCCAACGCCGCCGCACCCGAGTCCGCAAAGTGCAAGTCCCAGTTTCGAGCGACCAACGTTAGCCGGCGCCTGGTGCTTGACAGCAACATCGGATCATCGTCCACAAAAATGATACTAGGTCGAACGTTAGAACTGGAACTCATTCGGAACCTCCAGACGGCACTACATCACCGGGAGGGACATCCCCGAGCGGTTGGATCGGCAAAGAGACTATGAAGGTCGCCCCCTCTCCCAATTGTGAAACGACGTCAATGTTTCCATTGTGTCGCTCGACAACGATGGAATGAGCAATAGCAAGTCCTTGGCCCGTTCCCTTTCCCACGGCCTTGGTCGTAAAAAACAGAGTGAAAATGCGTTCTAAGTTTTCGCGTTTGATTCCTACTCCTGAATCGGTGATGCTCAACTTGGCCATGTTACCTTCTTGCCATGTCCTGAACACAATTTTTCCAAGCCGGTCGGGATTGGCTGCTCGCGCTTCTGCGATTGCGTCGCATGCGTTGATCAAGAGATTAAGTATCACTTGATTGATTTCGGAAACATGACATGTGATGTTCGGTAAAGAACGATCTAGATCAGTAACGATTTCACCTAGAGTTCGCCAATGGTTGGCAGCCAACGTCACCGCGCTAGTGATGGCCTTGTTCAAATCCAAGCTGGACATCTCCGATGCCCCAGGGTGTGCAAAGTCTCGAATCGCTTGCACGATGGAAGTGACCCTTTTACTTCCATAAAGTGTCTCGTACAAAGCAATGGGTATTTCCTTTCGGAAAAAATCCCATTGCGTTTCGGAACAAATCTGTCGGAAGCTTTCTTCGAAACCAGGTGTTGGGTAACTTCCGGCAGAGGAAAACTCTCGTTCGACTCGGACAAGAACCTCTTCAGTCGCTTTGAAGGCGTCACGTAGAAACTTAACATTTTCGTGAACGTATTGGATCGGAGTGTTGATTTCGTGCGAGAGTCCCGCCGCAAGTTGTCCGATGGCTTCTAGTCGTTGACTCACTGCCATTTTGCGTTCGACGTTGCGAATCTGGCTCGTATTACGAATCACCCAAACATAAAAATCTTTTCCCGCTTGAGACGATTTGCTTGCAGACAATTCCATATCAAAAATCTGCCCATGTGCATTGATTCCTTGAGTCGCGAATTTGGGCTGAGCTTCGGAACAGCGGTCGACCCAAAACTCATCGTCTAATTCGAAATCAAGCTTATTCTGAGGCAATAGAACGCGAATGTCTTGACCTTTGAGAACGTTTTCACTGTAGCCAAAGATGCGTTCGATGGCTGGGTTCAGAGATTCGATGGTCCCCGTCTGATTGAAAGTGACGATCCCATCGGTCACACTGCGGAAAATGGCGAACACCTCATCGGAACTCTTCTTTAACTGTGAATAGGCATCATACAGCTCGAGACTCATCGTCTCCAGCAGTTCCTCTGCTTGCTTACGGGCTTCACGTTCCCGTTCAAACATTCGTTGGTAGACATTTACCTCCGGCACGATTAGGTCTCCTTGGAATCAGCGGCTTCTACTCAAAAGAAACTCTGCCAAGGTGCCATCACCTGGGGGGAGATCCGTTCGAACCACTTCCATAGGCTCGCCAAAATGGACCACGCATTCGAGAATTAACCCTTCGGCGAGATCGGCCAATGGGCGTGTCGAACTGTAATGAACCTTGGACATCACGTCCGAAAGACGTTCGAAACGGATCGTTGGGAGTTCAGCGTCCGGATAAAGCTTTCGAACGTCGACATGAATCTGATCTTCGATCGACTCCAATAACTGCTCACAACGAGAAAAATGCTCAAACATCGATCGACGAGTGCGGGCAAAAAAACGAAAAAGATGCCGTCCGTACTCGACAACAAGCTCAGAGACGGGGGTGTCGGTCTGCCGGCTCAATTCGACGACCAATGCAAGCAACTCTTGCACATCGTAAGTTGCAACCGAGGTGTAAGCCCCTCTCGATTTCAACTGGCATCGGTCCATGATTTGATCCACCATCGACAAGCCGTACTTCGTCTCAACGAACTCGACAAACTCAGTGAATACAATCCCCTTCATGGTCCCAATTCTCTCGTCTATCAATGACTCAATGTTTTTCTGGAAAGGTGATAGAGTAACCGGGATACCCCATGGAAGCAATCTCGCTCAGTTGGGTTAATATTGTCTCCCTAATAATGACTGGCTTAATTACAGTCTTTCGCTGGAACGAGAATTCCATAGCGCGATGACTTGTTGCGTTGCGTTGTCGTGCTGGTACCCGAGAATGCTGAGAGAGGCGGTATTCAGCAGCAAGCGTTCTGCGAACTCGACGTAGAGACCAATCCATCTCGCTCCGAGAACTCGCCCAAAGTGGCCATGCGTGAAGACGGCTATGTTGCCTTGAAGCTTTTCCAGTTTCGATTTTAGCCTGTCGGCTCGGTCGGTGATTTCTCCAGGTGATTCTCCCCCGGGGCAACCGTCGCGAAATAGGTTCCAGCCCGGGTGCGATCGTTCAATCTCAAAGCGTGTTTTGCCTTCGAATTCACCATTGTCCCATTCCATCAAGTCCGGTTCTAGCACGGCCTCTTCCCACATACCCGCTGCGACACATGTCTCTTTCGCGCGACGTAGGGGACTGACTAGGATATGTTGGAATGGGATGCGATCTACTTGTTTGGCAAGCTGCTTTGCCTCTGACATTCCATTCTCAGTAAGCGCGATGTCGGCGCGCCCCGAGTGTTGGCCCGACAGCGACCAGAGTGTTTCGCCATGTCGCATTAAAAAGACCTGCGGTAGTGAAGTGCGCATGTGGGGTGTGTCTTGGCGGAGAGTCGGGTTCCAGTGAGTCGGGTTCTAATGATGGGGCGATCGGGCGGAACAACGATCGCTGCCCCGGCGCCGTACCCGATGCCAAGCTTTACTTTTTGGAACCGCCCAAGTTCACGCTGGTTCCATTCTTATCGATGTTGATATCCAATTTGCCTTCGCGCTGGCTATCTCGATTGCTAAAAATGTCGACCTTGTATCGGCGGTGCAGTTCGCTGGCGAATTCCGCGTTGGAAAAGTTCGGCCAGTTGTTTTCGTCGAATCCCTGCGCTCCGGTCATCTGTTCTTTGGTCACGTCCATAACCAAAATGACACGGCTTGAGTTGTCTGGGTCATTCGTGATACGAATGGCTTGCATCGGGACAGCGAACATTTTATCCCCTAGGCCGAGAAAACCACCGTAAGTTACCGCAACGTACTGAACTCGGGTTGATGATGGATCGATTACGAAGTCATTGATCTGCCCAACGCTCTCCTTATTGGAGTTTTGGATCTTCATTCCAATGAGCTTGCTGACGCGGACACCAGGGCCGGTCGATGTATTGTCTAGTTTATGTAGATTGTCCGTCGCGGTGCTTGTTGGCTTGGAAGGCAACGGGCTTTGAGCGGCCAGTGGACTGAAGCTGGCGGCTGCGATTGCTAAGGCGATCCATGTTTTTGAAATTCTCATGCAATTCATTCTCTCTGTTTGGGAGGCGACTATGTCGGAACAAGAGAACTGGATCAGAGTGATAAACAGTTTCGTTCGACAAAGGTATTAGGGAATGCAATTCCTGCGCCACATTCGAAAGGGTGATGCTTAAGTACGCATATCTCGATGGTTGAGCGGCTTTCGTTCACGATCGATGGAGCGGACTTGATGGAGCTCTTAAGATTGGATGCTCAGCTAGCGGCGAGCTTGCCAAGCATCCATGGTGCTGAAGGTCACCGCTTTCCCCGACGAAGCCAAACGCTGTCAGACGCTTTACTCGAATCTGGGAATTTCGCCAAATGAGAATACGATCACTTCTTCCCCTGTCACGGTACTGATGTCGTGATGCATGCTTCGAACCTTAATGCCTACAGCTTCATAAACAAGTGATTCCAGCATGGGTCTTGCCAGTTCGAGCAATTGCTTACGAGTTTGTTTGATGAGATCGCGACCTTTTTCGGGGGCGGCTGTTTTGCCAAGTTGCCGCTCGGCCAAAGTCAGTACGCTTCGGATACGAATGACCAAAAGGTCTTTGATAAAATGGATCTGCACTTGGTCGGATCGCCACCCCAAGTACTCTTCTTGAAATCGGATAATCCCATCACAGATTGCTGCTTCGCTTTCGGTTTGCGTGAGAGATTTTGATTTTCTGTCACTTCGGATTCGTCGAGCCTCGTCGATGGGCAGTCGATTCTCGAGGGCCGGGGCCGATTGCTGTTTGGATGCTTTTCGCGTTCGGCTGCTCGTTGCGGCAGCGGGATCTACGCTAGCCAGTACAGATTTAATGTCCTCTAAAGCAACTGGTTTGGTGAGAACCAAATCGCAGCCTGCTTTCATGGCTTGGACCTTGTGCCGTTCATCTTTGAGGCCTGTGATGGCAACGATCTTCGTGTGTTTGAACTGAGGGATGCGGCGCAGTTGGGTCGTTAGGTCACAACCATCGATATCCGGCATCACCAGATCAATCAGCATCAGATCTGGCTGAAACGCGGTTGCGACGTCAAGTGCTTGAATTCCGCCATACGTCACGTGGGCTTGGTTTCCTAAGGCTTCTACGAGCAATCCAAGAGCGTCTGCACCATCGCGATTGTCATCGACAATCAGTATTCGAAGCGGTTTCTCGATAGTTGACATGGAGTTCAATTCGGATGAAGTAGTTTGGGCTGGGGCAGAATTTGCTTTTGTCCGCAAAGGTGAACGCGAGATCTGTTGTGAGGAAAATCCAATTCTCAGGACTCTTCTTTGGTCGGTTGATTTCTACGAGCGGCTGTTGCCGCTAGAATCTCTTTCACCTTGTCGAGCCTTGCAGGTTTGACTAGGTGATAGTTGAATCCTGCTTGGGCGGACAATTCGCGATCGGTATCTTGTCCGTATCCCGTCAGCGCAATCAGGACAACGTCTGCCCCGTCAGGTTGTTGACGGATACGTTTCGCAACTTCGTAACCGTTAAGTCCAGGCAATCCGATATCCAGCAGGACCGCGTCCGGTCGATGGTCGTTAGCAGCCTGTACCGCCGATGGGCCATCGCTTGCCGTGAAGACATCGTGCCCCGATGCACGAAGCAGAATAGAGAAGCTGAGAACCGTATCGACATTGTCATCTACTACCAATACTTTGAGAGGGCGAGCAGCAGTTGTAACTTCGATTTTGGTGGTGGAAGCGATACTCTCTCCTTCGGCAGCAAGTCGAGGTAAACGAATAATAAATTCACTTCCCTGGCCTAATGTGCTGTTTACTTCGACTCGGCCGCCGTGCAATTCTGTCAATCGTTGTACGAGAGCAAGCCCGATTCCCAGTCCTCCTTGGGACCGATCGAGCGACCGTTCGGCTTGAGTGAATAGATCGAAGATCTTGGGCAAGAGAGCGGGTGCTATTCCGACACCGGTATCGCGAACTCGAAGTACGCATTCATTATCTTCTGCGACCACACTCAGCCAGATATGCCCCCCTTCTTCCGTGTATTTCGCGGCGTTGGTGAGTAAGTTAACGACAACCTGTTCTAGTCTTGCCGCATCGGCGTTAAGCCAAAGTGTTTCTTCTGGCATCGACACGCTCAGTTCATGCATACGTTGGTCAATCAAAGGACGAGCGGTTTCAACGGCTCCGTCGATAATCCCTCGAAACGCGACTCGTTCTTGTCGTAACTGCACTCGACCGGTCGTGATTCTTGACACTTCCAAAAGATCATCGACCAAGTGCTGAAGTTGACCGATTTGCCGTTCGATGATACCGCGAGCTTGCTTGTGCATAAGGCTTTCCGGTCCATTGGGAAGGCCTAAGAGTTGAACTGCGTTTGCGATAGGTGCTAAGGGGCTTCGAAGCTCGTGACTGAGCATCGCCAAGAACTCATCCTTTCGTCGGTGCAAGTCCGACAGTTCTGCGGCTTGAGCGAGCATTTGTCGTTCCAACTTCCGTCGCTCAGAGATGTCCCGAATATTGCACTGAATGACGGGATGCATTCCTTCTTCGTATTTGTTCGCGACCATTTCTACCGGATGCTTTTGACCGTGACGATCCTCCAGTGGCAAACCTTCATATCGAATCGATCCAACCTCGTCCAAGCGACGCATCGCAAAAACGCTTGCTTGTTTATCCTTTAGAAATCCGATCTCCCAAAGTTCTTTGCCCAAGAAGTGTTCAGCAGGGTAGTCGAGCAACGTTGTAAGAAATGGATTGACATGCGTGATTTTTTGAGTGGTTGCATTCAGGATAAGAATCCCATCATGAGCCGCTTCGAATAGTCGTCGAAAGCGTGTTTCGGAATCCTCCAGTCGAAATTGAGCGAGTCGGCTATCGGTGATATTGATATGGCTTAGGATAACACCGGCATTCTCGGATTTCATTCTCTGCGCATGCATCGAAAACCACTCGTCTCGTCCAGGAGCCGCACATGGATATTCGGTTTTGAAGTCAGATCGTTCCCCATGAAGAACCTCCTCGAGACCTTCGAGCATCAGGTGGACATCCGGTCCGCCGATTGCAATGGACTGGCGGCACAGGTCCAGGTAGTTAACGCCTACCGCGGTTGTGCTTAAAGATGCTGCATTCTCCAATACATAGCGGTCGGAAGGTTGATTTACGGCTAGTACCGTACCCAGATCGTCCAGCACCACGACATGGTCTGGAAGCGAATCGAGCACACCTCGGACGAATTCTCCGCTGGCTCTTACGATTTCCGCTGCGTTCTTTTCGGCGGTCACATCAAAAAGTGCGAGAACAGCGCGCATCGGCTTGCGTTCATCGCCTTCGCCCTCAAAATAAACTTGTTTCCGGACTCGTAGCCAATGCACTTCGCCATTTTGCCAAAGGACGCGATGGTCCATTGCGAACCAGCCTCGTCCAGTCGGTGAAAGCGATTCGGCGATACGAAGATTCAGCTCTTCACGATCATCCGGATGAAAGGATGCATGCACGACCTCCCGTGGCACGACCAAAAGATCTTGGGGCAAGCCAAACAGTCTGGCCGCGTCCACGGTCAAGTGATTTAAACCAGTATTGTAATCCACTTCAGCGAGAGCTAATCCAGCCACCTCCGCGCCTAACGCCAGTCTAGCTTCGCTTTCCAGGATCGCTGTTTCGGTCAAGACGCGGCTTGAAATGTCGCGAATGGAACTGGAGATCAGTACTTCGCTCGTGTAGAGTGTTTCTCGATCACCTTCAGAAAGATCATTCAGATTGAAGCTAATCTCGGGTTCAACACGCGGGGATTTTTGTAGATTCCCTTGCGTTCTTCCGATCAATATTGGACTCAATGAGATTTCAACAGAAATCGCATTCCCATCCTTTCGCAGCGCTGTTCTCAATTGCCCTTTCCCCATCGTCCATACTTCTGGGGCAGAAGTAAGGTCCGACTGCAAATTGCGTCCTTGGGAGGGCTCGCGAACTGGCAACAGCATTTGGATGCCTTTTCCAACCAGTTCGCTTCGCGAGTAACCAAACATTTGTTGCGATTCTGCGTTCACCAGGACGATCCTTCCTGCCTGGTCGAAGATGACGATTGCATCGGGTGCAGATTCCAAAAGCAATTGGAATTTCTCTTCGCTTTCTCGTAATGCGATGGCATTTTGCTTGCGATCAAGAAGCATGGAGAATCGCTCGATGCTGTTGTCGATCGCGCGAATTAAGCTTTCCGGTGTGGTCCAGCCTTTACCCAAATAGTCTTGAGCTCCCGCGCGTAGCAGCTCCTGCACAGCTTTGTGTTCGGGGTCTGTGAGTACAACGATGGGGCACGGAGGCAATTCAAGACCATCGCGAAGCAAGGCCAACATCGCGGGCGCGTCGAAATCGGGTAGATGGTATTCCAGCAGGATACAGTCGAAGGGATTTTTAGCATTGTCTTGAACCTGTGACAGAGCGACTGATCCTAGGTCCGCTTCGAAAAACTCATAGGAATGATTAGAATCCGATAGGATCATTTGGCCAAGTTCCGCTCGCCATGGAGCGTCCGATGCCACGACTAGGATTCTTCGTAAGCGGTTTGTCATGTTAGGTCGATTTTGCCGGTGAAAGGCTTCGTTTCCACTCAGCGCCGTAGTTGATTGGAACGAGGTGCAGGCAAAAAAAAACCGACGAATGGAAAGCCTCCCCTAGGAGGTTCTCTTCGTCGGCTTACTTTATTACCAGTCTCTCAGCACGTGCTGAGCTACTTTTATCTGAGTCATCCGAAATTCAAGGGCGGAATGGGAAAATGATCGCCCGCTCTTCAAGTACTAGGATAGCAATGTGAGGGGTTCATCGGTTGACAATTGTCTCCATTACAAGAATTTAAATGCCCAGCCCTGCTCGTAGCGGCTTGCTTTGTCATCCGATGGCTGTGTCAGCTACTTGTCCATTTCCTTTTTAAGTTCAGCGATCGTGAGCTCGCCAACACTTGCAATTCTGAATACCAGTTCTTGTCGTTCCGACACGGTCAGGAAGTCGCGATTGCTTTCCAGTTTTCGAGCAAGCGTGGTCAGTGGTTCGGCGTGAAAGTTCGAGGCCATGCCTTTGATGATGTGAGCGAAGTGCCGGACCTGATTGTGATCATCGCGTGCACAGGCTTCCTGCAACGCCAGCAGAATTGCTGGGATGTCTTCATGAAAGATGCACGCGATGGCCTGAAGCAAATCCATGTCGCCATTCAGATTTGTGAGCGTGGTAGATAGGTTGAAGCGAATAATTGGGGTGGAAACTTCGAGGTTCATAGGGTCATTATCCGCGAATTAGATTTTGTGGAGCTTATCACCGGTAGATCTGCTACGATAGATTGCATATAGCATGCCAACTACGCTTCACTTTCGATTCTAGTTGTAACCGCAACGGTTCTGATTGGGTGTTCACTTGAGTAAAGTAATCGTCATCGATGATGACCGAACCGTCAGACTTATGGTCCAACAAGGGCTGGAGAAGCTTGGAATTCAAGTGATCTCCGCTTCGCTCGCCCTGGACGGTCTGCGTTTGGTAGAAACCGAGCAGCCGGATGCAGCATTGGTAGATGTATGCCTGCCGGAAATGAACGGGTTTGAGCTGTTTCGAAAGATCCGAGCGTTGGATTCAAAGATCCCAATGATCTTCGTCACTTCGGATATTAGCAGCGAAACGACGATCGAGGCCATGCGATTAGGAGCTTTTGACTATCTAGCCAAACCCATCAATCTCGACCAATTGCGCAAGATGACCGTCAGCGCCATCGCCGCAAGACGATTGATGGAACAGCCCGTTGTGATGCCTTTGTCCGGTGACGGAGCGAAGGGTGATCAGTTCATCGGCAGAAGCGCCCCGATGCTTGAAGTCTTTAAGTCGATTGGGCGTGTGTCCGGTTCCAATGTGACTGTTCTGATTCGTGGCGAGAGCGGCTGCGGAAAAGAACTGGTGGCGCGAGCCATTCTTCAGCATAGCGATCGACATGGCAAACCCTACACGGCCGTTAATTGCGCCGCGATTCCAGATCAACTACTGGAAAGTGAACTCTTCGGCCACGAAAAAGGTGCATTTACTGGAGCGGATCAACGCCGCAAAGGGAAGTTCGAGCAGTGCCATGGTGGTACCATCTTCCTGGATGAAGTGGGTGACATGTCGTTGCTCATTCAAGGAAAAGTATTGCGATTGATCCAAGATCAACGATTCCAGCGTCTGGGATCTAACGATGAAATTGCAACGGATGTTCGAGTGATCGCGGCTACGAATCGCAACCTCGAAGAGATGGTTAAGAAGGGAAAGTTTCGGGAAGATTTATTGTATCGGTTGAACGGGTATACGATTGAGCTGCCACCGCTGCGAGATCGTCGTGAAGATATTCCTCAATTGCTCGAGTACTTCCTAAAGCGGGAGAGGCGAGAGATGGGAAAGATGTCTTTAGAAGGACTTGCCCCCGCTGCCTTGGATGCTCTTATTCGTTATGATTGGCCCGGCAACGTACGCCAATTGCAGTCGGTCATACGTCATGCCTTGCTTCACACCACAGGCACGGTTCTCTCCCTAGAATGTTTGCCGACCATCGTCTTTGAGGGCAAAGACAGTAGCTTGGTCGAAGAAGTCACCCAGCACATGAGTGAGGTGATGACCCCTGCGACGACTGCTGTTCAACCAATGAGCGGCGGACGAATCGAAGAGGCGTCCAGGATTGCTCCTGACATTGGATCTTTTATTGACGGGCGACTTTTGACGGGATCGACCGACCTTTACAATGAAACCATTGAAGAAGTGGAGCGATACCTGTTTGCCCGCACGCTGAGCGACACCCATGGAAATCAGTCCAAAGCTGCAGACATCCTGGGCATTACCCGTGGAAAGGTCCGAGACAGGATCGCCTATTTCGGGATTCAGCTCGAACGGGCTGTAACAATACAGAGTTGACTTAGCGTTTTGTGCTTAACGTGACCGTTCATGCAGGCTCTGTTCATGCAGAGCCTGACCTTGCTGCTCTTGTGTTTTAACAAGCAACCATTTCCAAGACCGTCTTCATGTGCTGGGACCTGGCTTGTCCCTCGGTGATCAACGAGGCCAAGAGCACTTGGGCGTCGGTTGCAATTCGGCGGCGGTCTTCTGCTTCTGCGGTGGACCAAGACTTTCGGATGGCCGCTTGGCGATCCTTCGCACTTTCTGCTCGTGCCACAATGGATACGAGTGATTTGATTTTCATACTGTTCTTCCTGCGTGTAAATTGACTCCTTATAGCAGCCATGCTTGCCGCCTTGTTGAGTGCAGATGCAATTCATGGGCCACTATGTCGAGACTTGAATAAAGAAGACCAAATAGTGGAAGCGCGTTCTTGCTGGGGATGAATCAAGTGGCGGGACCATGCAGATCGCATGGAACAATGTCCTCCCAGCAGACGCGCAAGATAGCCGGCTGGTTTGGAAACAAGTGGTCGCCAATCGACCAATCCAGATGATCTATGCCACGTCAGTCTCGGCAGGAATCTCGAATTCGCAACGTTTTTGGCTCCGATTTTCTTGGTGATCGAGATTTCTGATAGCTTTCCTGAACGGACGACTAAGTCCGGCATGGTTGTTGCGTTGTCTTGCATACGTTAATCATCCGGACTCATCCGGCGAAGAGAAAAAGGCCGTCTTATCGGCTTCCATTCATCCCTCTCGAAAGAAGTCATGATCATGTTGGGAACGATCTTGTTGATACTGTTGATTCTTATGGTGTTGGGCAGCGCTCCCACATGGCCCTATAGCCGGAACTGGGGATATTTCCCGAGTGGAGGCCTTGGGCTGGTTCTGCTCATCCTAGTCGTACTTATTTTTCTTGGGCGCGTCCCAATAGGCTTCTAGTTGAACCAAACGATCAAGATTTGATAGAAAAGACGGTGTCTTTATGTCTCGAATACTTTCTTTTATTTTGCTCCTGGTCTTGGTAGGCGTCGCCTTAGGATTCTTCCGAGGCTGGTTCAGCTTGTCCACAAACGATTCAGGAAACTTAGGGAGTCCGACTACTCAGTCAGCGAAGGACGAGCTGGACGTTCACTTCCGTGTGGACAAGGACAAGATGAAGCAGGATGCAAATGCAGTTCAAGAGAACACGAACGTTCTTTTAGGGAACGAAAGAAGCGACAGCTCGCTTCCACGATAAATATCAATTTTTAACTTTGGAGATAGTCATGATCTGGACAACTTTTTCTACGATGATTTTCCTTTGGCTGAGCATTGTTGCATCGTACGCATTTGGTGGTTTCGCCTACTTGTTTCTACTTGTGTTGACTTTGGTGATACTGATCAAAGCGGTGCAAAATGCGATGCAACAGCCTGAACTGTGCCAAGCCTTGTCGATGCGATCATAACTCGATCTAGCAAGAACGACCCGGGATAGTCCGAACTTAGGGTGCGATTATCTCCGACTGTGTATCGCTGGGTGTATCGAGTCCCGCCGTTTCCGGTACGCTGTCTAAGATATCTAATAAGTCGCGATACACCACCGGCTTAACAAAGTGTTCGTCGAATCCCGACTCGAAAGATTTCTGCCGTACTTCATTGCCCTCAGATCCGGTCATCGCAATGAGCCGAACAGTCTGCCCCCTCGGCATAGATCGAATGGATTCGGCCAGCTCGTGGCCGTTGATTCCATTCATGGCTACGTCGGAAATAACGATATCAGGGAACTTCTCGACCATGGATGCAATTGCCGAGAATCCGTCCGAGGCCGTTCGAACGTTCTGCCCAAGCTTTTGGAGCATTACTTGTAGCGTGTAGGCGACGATGCGTGAGTCGTCCACGATAAGGATTTCGTGCCTGCGAATCTCAGGAACGCCAGAACTGATGGGGCCGAAGGGAGGCTCTGTCGTTGTCGCCGAGTTCGAGAGTGGCGCCGGCGAAATTCGACCCGTCGATCGTCCCGAAAAATCAGTTGCCATTTGCACGAGGCGATCAAGTTGACGATCGAGAATCGTTAGCATTTCCGATGAATCGGTCGACAGTCCGCTGTCCAAGCGTATTACGTCGACGGCGCTTTGCATCGCAGCCGATAGGTTTCTAATATCATGCTCCAAATCCAAAACGGATTGCAGATTGGGAATCTTGTTCTCATTCGATTCTGTTTTTGAATCAGCATCCATCACAGCACATGTTTCCTTGGCTTTGAAGAGTCGCTCAACTGGGTTGGACGACATGGAAGCCAAGTGTCGCGGCGGCCCGCTAGACTTCCCGGTTACACCCTACCACAGCCAAGGTAGAAGTACAAACGACGGATGATTTTACAGATGATTTCGCTGGGGGAGCAGGACTTTCGTTTACCGGCTATGTGCACTTTGCGACACTTAGGCCATAATGTTGCGAAAGTCTTTGAAGAAAGGTGAAAGAATGCTGGTTTTGCAATCCTATTCGTTTGGTATCGGTGATCGATTTGCGCATCAAGCGAAGGCTCAGCTGCGCGCATTTGTTAAGCTGCGGGATCAGATGAATCCGCAGCCGGGGCTGGAGGTGGTTCCGGTTTGGAACAAATCGAACCGGGAGCATGCGTTCATTGGCTCTGAACCTCAAAGCGTTTACGATTCGGGTGCTGCGGCCGTAGCCGCCTTGGACTGGAAGCTGCCATGGTATGTGGATGCCGATCATATCCAACGATCGACGGTCGATCGCTTTGTCGAATGCTCTAATTTTTTTACCATCGATGTGGCGGACTCGATCGGAAAATCTGCCAGCGACGCAGATGTCGCCGATTTTGTTCGTCGGCATCCGGAATTACTACAGCCGATTTCAATTCCCGGAATTCAAAATCGGTTGGAAATTGAGCAAAGCGAAGTGGAGCGAGTTGCAAGGAAGTACTTGCTTGCAACGCGTCAAGCCGGGGAGATCTATCGCTACATCGAATCCAAGAAAGGGGTGGGCGGGTTTGTGCCCGAAGTTTCGATGGACGAAACGGACTCTCCTCAAACGCCCCCAGAGTTATTGATCATCTTGGCTGCGTTGGCTGACGAAGGTTGTCCTATTCAGACGATTGCTCCGAAGTTTACTGGACGGTTCAACAAAGGAGTGGACTATGTTGGCGATCTTGTGCAATTCGAAAAGGAGTTCTTCGACGATTTGGCAGTGATTCAATTTGCGATTGGTCAGTATGGTTTGCCGAACAACCTAAAGTTAAGCGTTCACAGCGGCAGCGATAAGTTTGGTCTGTATCCCATTATTCGAAAAGCCATCCATGCAACGGGTGCAGGAATCCACCTGAAGACTGCGGGTACCACTTGGTTGGAAGAGATCATTGGGCTTGCTGAAGCGGGTGGTGATGGGCTGGCTCTTGCGAAAGAAATTTATGCTTACGCGTTTGAGCATATCGACGAACTTTGCATGCCTTATGCATCTGTGATCGACATCGACCGCACGCGATTGCCTTCCAGTTCCGAGGTTGCACGTTGGGATGGGCCGAAGCTTGCAAGCACCATTCGTCACGTTCCTTATGATCCTAATTTCAATGCGAACGTCAGGCAATTATTGCATGTATCCTTTAAGGTGGCCGCGAAAGCGGGAAACCGGTTTACCGATTTGCTCAAGGCCAACGAAACTATCGTGGGGGCTCAGGTCACCACCAATCTTTTCGATCGCCACCTGAAGCCCCTGTTTTTGGGCTAAGCGAATGAAAAGCGATTTTCTTGGTTCTATTTTTATTCTGACGAAACGAAAGCAAGATTGATGGAGAAAAGACAATTGGGTGCGACAGGGCTGGAGCTTCCTGTCCTTAGTTTTGGAGCTTCTTCGTTGGGGGCCGAGTTTCGGAGTGTCCAAATCGATGAGATCTTCGAGAGCGTGCGCGTGGCGTTGGAGTTGGGATTGAATTTTATTGATACGTCCCCTTTTTACGGTCGAGGCATGTCCGAAGTTCTGTTGGGGATCGCCCTTCGCGATGTCCCTCGCGATCAATACACTTTATGTTCCAAGCTTGGGCGGTACGACGTGGGGCATTTTGATTTTTCCGCGAAACGCGTTGTCGAAAGTGTGGACGTCAGTTTGCATCGGCTTGGCACCGACCACTTGGACATCATGCTTTGTCATGATATTGAGTTTGTGCCGTTACAACAGATCGTAGAGGAGACATTGCCCGCGCTTCGCCGCATCCAACAATCCGGCAAAGTGCGATTCGTCGGGATCAGTGGTTACCCGATGAAGATTTTTGATGTGGTCAGCTCGCAGGCAGAATTGGATTGTATTTTGTCCTACAACCAGTACACGCTTCAGAACACGACCTTGGCAGACGATTTGATTCCAAAGCTGAAGGCGAAGAACATAGGGATCATGAACGGTGGGCCGTTTTCCGCAAGATTGCTTACCAACGCCACCCTGCCGGTTTGGTTTCGCGATCCCAAAAATGTGCAAGCGGCCGCCAAAGAAGCAGCTCTGTACTGTCAAAAACAAGGGGTCGATATCGCTCAACTTGCGCTTCAATTTTCCTGTGCCAACACGGACATAACCACCACCATCGCTGGTAGTGCCAATCCGAACAACATTCGCAAGTGGGTTCAGTGGTTGGAATCACCCGTGGATACAGCGTTGATGTCGGAAGTCATTTCGATTTTGCAGCCCGTGAAGAATGTCGGGCACTTAGAAGGCCTTCCCGAGAACAACTAAGTAGAGACGGAAAATCATGAGAGCGTTGCAACTGGAGAAGCCAGAGACTTGGCGGTTCATTGATATACCGGAGCCACCGCCACCGGACGCTGGCCAGGTTTTGGTCCGCGTTCATCGTGTGGGAGTGTGTGGTACCGACCTGGGTGGCTACTTAGGAAAGTTTCCATTCTTTTCTTACCCAAGAATTCCGGGGCACGAATTAGGGGTGGAGGTTCTTGAGGTTGGAGCCGGCGTAACCAATGTCAAGCCTGGCGACCGTTGTTCCGTAGAGCCTTACTTGAATTGCCAACAGTGCTATTCATGCCTTCGGGGACATACGAATTGCTGCGAGCATCACAAGACATTGGGAGTGATGTGCGACGGTGGATTGACCGAGCGGATTGTATTGCCAGCCCGCAAATTGCATTTGGCAGCTGGTTTGACTTGGGAGCAAGCTGCCCTGGTAGAAACGTTGGCGATTGGTTGTCACGCTGTCGACCGCAGCGGAAGTAAGCAAGGCGAAAATGTCTTGCTGATTGGGGCTGGTCCTATCGGCTTGGCCGCTCTCGAGTTTGTAAAGCTATCGGGCGCCCGGCCCATTGTGGCTGATATTAGTGAAAGCAGACTGAAGTTTGTGCAGACGAAAATGGGGGTGGCTGATACCTTGTTGATTCGCAACGAACCAAGCGATGTTTCCGATTTAGAGTCGCTAACCCAGGGGCAACGTGCGGATGTTGTTCTAGATGCGACAGGAAACCATCGATCGATGGTTCGTGCTTTTGACTTTGCTGCGTTTGCTGGCCGAGTGGTATACGTTGGCATCACGCAACAGAATCTTGAGTTCGCGCATGCTCCGGTTTTTCATCGACGCGAACTGACGTTGCTTGCTAGTCGAAATGCTTTGTCGCGAGACTTCTCCCGCATCATCAGTTTGATCGAAGCTGGAAAGATCGATACGAACACATGGATCACGCATCATGCACGTTTCGAGAACGTGCCGAGTGAATTTCCTAATTGGCTCAACCCTGATGCGGGAGTCATGAAAGCGGTCATTCACATTGGATCATGATTCAGAATACTGCGGTGATTTAGTGAAAGAGCAATCGGTAGTTATAGGGATTGGCGAAGTGCTTTGGGACATGTTTCCAGACGGTGCTCGCTTTGGTGGTGCGCCAGCAAATTTCGCATGTAGTTTTGCGGGGCTCGCTAAGGGACGGTGGCCTGTCGCCGTGGTGAGTGCGGTAGGCGAAGATGAGCTGGGGGAGAAAGCTGTTCAGTCCCTGGTGGAGCACCATGTCGATGTGCAGCATGTTTCCAGAATGCGTCAATCTACTGGCCAAGTGCATGTGCGATTGAACGACCGAGGGCATGCGTCGTACGAATTCGCAACGGAGTCCGCTTGGGATTATCTCGAGTGGTCCTATACGCTGCAACATTTAGCATCACGGACTGCGGTGGTCTGTTTCGGTACCCTGGGGCAACGTCATGCGACTTCACGCGAGACGATTCGCCGATTTGTGACCGAAACACCTTCCAGTGCGTTGCGGATTTTTGACATCAATATTCGAAAGCCCTATATCGACAACGCCCTGATTTTGGATTCGATGCAATTGGCTAATGTTTTGAAGATGAATCAGGACGAACTGCCGGTTTTGGCCGAACTGTACCAATTAAGCGGTTCAGACGCGTCCATATTGAAACAGCTGCAAAGTAAGTTTTCACTGCAATTGGTCGCGCTGACTCGAGGGGAGGCGGGGGCCTTAATCGTACGAGGGGAAGAAATATGCGATTT
This sequence comes from Planctomycetaceae bacterium, assembly GCA_027487485.1. GTDB lineage: Bacteria > Planctomycetota > Planctomycetia > Pirellulales > Pirellulaceae > JBKCUI01. The sequence goes on from JAIYDN010000112.1 coordinate 256,853, forward strand.
GCCAGGTATCCAGACCCAAGTCGTGGACACGGTAGGCGCAGGAGACGCATTTACCGCCATGGTGGCCTTAGGATTACTGCAGGGGCTCGACCTGGACACGATCAATCGCAAAGCGTGCCAAGTCGCGTCTTTCGTATGTATGCATAGTGGCGCGACGCCGCGAATGCCTGATTATGAGTAAATCATTCCATTTTTCAGGGGTTGCCCCATAGCTCTTTGGCGGAACGTTCGTCACACTAACCGCCGGTGAAAATCGATAATTACAAAGGAAAGAGAAAATGCAGTCTGACGAAGAAATGGGATCGCGGTTGGATGGGTTGATCGAGGCGATTGAGGCCAAAGACAAAGAGGCCATCATGAGCTGGATTCGCGGAGAGCAATTTACGTTGGTTTCCCTGAGCAACGATGAAGATTCATTGTCCGCCATGATACTTGAAACCGAAGAGTTTCCTGCATTGGTCGCCTTTTTGACCTCGGAACATGCCGAAGACTTCGTCGATTCGATCGCGGATGAAATTGAAGGGGAAGAAGTTGATCTGTTCGAGGTTTCGGGCGAGGATCTCCTGGGGCCATTGGCGAAAGAATTTGGACTTTTGATCAATCCTGAATCGGATGATGCAGTCATGATTGAGCCAGCTCTTTTGCAACACGAACGCGATGATGATGATGATGACGAAGATGAAGACGGTGAAGAAACCGAAGAGTAGAGCTTTTCGAAGGAACTGGACGTCTGTGTTTCGAATGCGCTTATTAGGTTGAAGCAAGTGACTGGACTCAACCAAGCCAAAACCCCTCGTTTGGTCATTGTTACCATAGAGGGTTTGGGGACCAATCTCGTGGGTTGTTACGGCGGAGCGATCGCGCCCACGAAAAACTGGGATCGCCTCGCCTCCAAGTCTATTGTTGTAGATCAGTTTTGGGCCGATACGCTTCGGCCCGTTGATGTCCTGCATTCGATTTGGTCTGGGACTCATTATGCCACGCGTCAGCTTGGGGCCGAGCCGCAAGCCATGGACACGCCAGCCGTCCCGGTGGCGAAACAGCAAGTTTCAGTCATGGATAAGATTCTTTTAGCCACGGATGTGCTTTCTGTTTTCGAGGAATCGGAAACGGATGCATTCGGTGACTTGCTGTACTTTGAGCCAGATGCGCTCCCTGGACCTGAAACGGAGGAGATGCGAGCATCTCAGCTTGAACAGTTGTTTCAGGCCGCTTTAGGGAAGTGGTCTGTTCAGCTTCATCAGAACCCTATTCTTTGGATTCACTCCTCTGGATTAAACGGCCCTTGGGACGCACCCTATGCGTATCGTCAGGTCATGTGCGATGAAGGAGATCCGGATCCGCCCGTAGGCAAGGAGCGGGCTGAGTTGCAGATCACGGAAAAAACGGACCCGGATGAGATATTTGGGCATGCCTGTTGTGCAGGTGGACAAGCGATCGCGATGGACGAGGCGTGGGAGTTGTTGGAAGACGCGATTTCTGAGCTTGGGATTGCGGACGATTGTATGCTGATTCTGGCAGGCGTTGGCGGGTATCCGATGGGGGAACATGGATGGGTCGGCCATGGCTTGGATTCGCTGTTCGCAGAAACCATTCATTTGCCGCTCATCATTCGACCTGGCAATCGACTGGATGTAGGGCAACGAATACCGTTTATTGTGCAGCCTCACCAGCTTCTTGAAACGATTATGCGGTGGCTGATGCCCGATTCGGTGCCGGCGGATCTTGATCTGACCGAGATCATGGATTTACCCCCAGCCGAAAGTTGGCCGATTGTTCATCAATTTGGTTTTGCTTTGTATCAAGAGCAGATGCATTTGATTGTTCCCGCTTGGAGCTATCGCTGGATGAAGACCGGTGAAGGTACAGAGATGAGGCAGTTGTATGCGATGCCTGACGATCGGTGGCAGCAGAATGAAATTTCTCAGCGGGCTGTGGCTACGGTCGAATTGATGGAAGACCTGCGGTCGCGTTGGTTGACATACTTTCAAAACCCCAGCACTATGACATTTGACGAAACGACTCGATTACCTCAAGAGCTAACACATCCTTTCCGTTAAGAGGAATCAACCATGAATCAGGCACCTTACTTCGCAAGTGAAATTGCCCCTTTGCTCGCGACGCGAGAATTAAGCAGTCGCGAAATCACACAGTCGTTTCTGGCAAGAATAGAACGCTTGGATCCTTCGATTCGGGCATTCATTTCATGGGATGGCGACCTTGCCATGCAAGCGGCAGCCCAAGTTGATGAAAAACGTGCGGCTGGCCAAAAATTAGGCCCATGGGCTGGGATGCCAATTTCGATCAAGGATATTCTCTGCACGACGGATGCGGATACAACGTGCGGTTCACGGATCCTGCAAAAATACCGCTCCCCTTTTGACGCGCATTTGGTTACCAAGCTACGAGAATCGGGTTTGGTGATTTTGGGAAAGACCAACTTAGATGAATTCGCCATGGGCGGTTCGACGGAGACGGGTTTTATGGGGCCAAGCCATAATCCTTGGGATCTAAGTCGTACCTGTGGTGGCAGTAGTGGTGGATCCGCGGCAAGCGTGGCTGCGGCGATGTCCCCGCTGTCGATCGGAACGGATACAGGTGGTTCTATCCGACAGCCAGCTGCGTTCTGCGGCGTATGCGGCTTGAAGCCAACCTACGGTCGTGTTAGCCGTTATGGGTTGATCGCGTATGCGAGCAGTCTGGATCAGGCAGGTCCTTTTGGACATACAGTCGCCGATCTAGCGCAGCTCTTGCAGGTCATTGCAGGGCATGACAAGCGAGACTCTACCAGCTTGGATGTTCCCGTAGATGACTACGTTGGAGCGATCAATCAACCGCTGGCTTCGGTCAAGATCGGTGTGATTCGTGAACACATTGATGACCCTGGGCTGGATCAAGAAGTTCGCGAGGCAATGGTTGCCACCATCGACCAGTACAAAAAAATGGGATGTTCGATTGTCGATATCTCGTTGCCCAACACCAAGTACGCTATCGCAACTTACTACATTATTGCGCCCAGCGAAGCGAGCAGTAATCTATCTCGCTTCGACGGAGCTCATTATGGTTTTCGAGCACCTGCAAATTCCGATCAAGTGTACGCCATGGCGGCGGGCAGCAAAGCATTGTCACCACTTGATCAAATGTACAGTCATAGTCGTTCGCAGGGGTTCGGTTCCGAAGTCAAGCGTCGAATCATGCTGGGTACTTACACGCTGAGCGAAGGTTATTTCGATGCCTATTATTTGAAAGCGTTGAAAGTTCGCCGTTTGATTCGTCAGGATTATGACAACGCATTCGGAAAGGTGGATGTTGTTTTGGGCCCAACCACTCCGACCCCAGCTTTCCAGCTGGGCGAAAAGGTCAATGATCCCGTGACAATGTACTTGGAAGATTTGTTTACGGTCGGCGCGAACTTGGCGGGAATCCCTGCGTTGTCGATGCCAGTAGGGAAAACAAAGATGGGGTTGCCAATTGGCGCGCAGCTTCAGGGGCCGCCGTTAGCCGAGTCGAAATTGTTGCAGATCGCTCATGCCTATCAAAAGGCAGTCGGGTTCCAACCCGAACTACCAGCTTCTGTTTGCTAGCATCGTTAGTTCTATTGATTTGATAAGCTGTTTTCTGGTATTGCGTTCAAGGCTGCGATCGAGGGCCGCCGTCTGGCCTTGCGATTCGGTTTTTCACGAGGGCAGAACACATGCGAAATCACTATCAGTCAAAATGCTTACCTTGGATGTTTCTGGTGGTGTGTATGCATTTGGTGGGTTGCTCCATGAGCCCGAACGTGACTGGCGTTGCGCTCTACAACCAGGGACGTTACGCGGAAGCACTTCAAGTATTCGAACAAGCCAAGCAATCGGAGCCGACCAACGCCGATACGTACTACAACTTAGCGTCGACCTATCATCGTTTAGGTAACAACGCTAAGGACAAGAAAATGCAGGAGACAGCCGAGTCGCTGTACAATCAGTGCTTAGATTTGTCCCCAGACCATGTGGATTGCCATCGAGCGTTAGCGGTATTGCTGGTCGATACCGGACGATCGGACAAAGCCTTTGCTTTGGTCAAGAACTGGGCGCAGCGCAATCCACGCAGTTCGGACGCCAGAGTGGAGCTAGCTCGGTTGCACCAAGAGTTCAATCAGAACAAAGTGGCGCAGCAATACTTAGACGAAGCTTTGGCGATGGATCCTAATAATGCCAAGGCGTGGGCTGCCCGAGGACGAATGCGGGAAAGTTCAGGTGAATTGATGCAAGCGGTTCAAAATTATCAGCAAAGCCTTGCCATCAATTCAACTCAGCCAGAACTTTATCAGCGAATTGGAGCTCTGAATGTGCGTTTGGCAAGCAGCGCTGTTTCATCGACAGGAACAACCGTTGCGGGCGCACCAGCCCCGGATGCGCTGAGGGCAGCGGCTGGTACATCGACCAATTCTGCATCGAATACCAATACAACCACCGAGCCGCGTCGGTAGCCGCAGGCTGTTTCTACTGCTGCGGGCGCTAGCCCAATGACATCTGCTTTGTCATTAACCAGTCAAAAACAATATCGAATTTCGAACAAGGAATGTCGAAATCCCAAGGAATACGAACGCCACTTCGTCATTCGATATTCCTTATTCGGTGTTCGACATTCAAAACAGCTTGCAAGTAGATGGCCCTTGGGGAAACCTGGTTTTTCGTACTCGTACTCGTACTCAGCACCAGCGGTACTCGTACTCGACTACCGTTGTTTCGAGTACGAGTACCATTTCAATGAGTACGAGTACGATTGAAAGCCAAAATTCGCAACTTCAAGACTTACGGCCGCGGCTGAAGTTGATTGGCATGAACAATCCGTACGAGTGTCTTCATCGGATCTTTTCTTACAATCGTTACGATCGTCCGAGTCGGTGTAACGTATGTCGAAGAATGACTTTGGTCTCTTGAACGGTTGGGGATACTTGCCTGTATGTACTTGGTGAGCCAAGATTTTCAGCAGCATCGAATCGTATCCGGATCGCCACTAAGTCACGACATGTCCGTATCAACCGCAACTTTTGAAACCAGTCAATCCGAATCGGATGGCATGTTCGTTGCGGACACGTTGGTTTCAGGGCTGGGTTTTATGTTGGTTGCGAACGTGGTTCAAAGGGCCATTGGCTTTGTTCGCAACATTGCGTTATGTCGGTTCTTAGCAGACGACCAACTAGGTCTATGGGCTCTGGCATCCAGTTTTCTGATCCTTGCGGCTCCGTTTGCTGTGCTTGGATTGCCCGGCACGTTTGGCAGGCTTGTCGAACCATATCGGCTGAGTGGCCAATTGAGAGTGTTTTTAGGACGAGTTTCCATTGTCTCGCTTGCAGGGGTTTTGGTTTGTATTTCGTTTCTAGTACTTGCCCCTTCTGCCAGCAGTACGATGATCTTCGGCACGGAGCTTTCCTTGACGACGATGATTGGAGTCGCTTTGGCTTTGCTGTTAGCGATCCTGTTCAATGCGACAACCGAATTGCTCAACGGACTTCGCAAGTCCCGCCTTGTTTCCACCATGCATACTTGCAACTCCTTGGTTTTTACAGTTATAAGTCTTACGGGAATGATGATTGCGCCTGATTGGCGGGTGCTGATTGTCGCTTTTTCAGTGGCTGCTTTTGCTGGCCTTATTCCAGCGGTTTCCGTCCTTCGAGAATTGACACAAAGTGAATCAACCAGTAACGGTTCGATGCCATACCGCGACATGTGGCGTCGCGTGATTCCATTTGCCGTTAGTGTTTGGTGCATGAATCTTTTGGTCAATCTTTTCGATGTGGTTGACCGCTACATGCTTCTCTACATGACTTCAGATTCATCTGAGGTAGGAAGAGCGATCGTGGGCCAGTTTCATAGTGGGCGAATCATGCCGGTTTTGCTGTCCAGTTTGACGTTGATGCTGAGCGGTCTACTACTGCCTTACCTAGTTGCGGATTGGGAGGCAGGTCGACGTAAGGAGGTGAGCGATTCGTTGCGATTGACGTTCAAATGTGCATCGCTGTTCTTCTTTGGTCTGTCGATTGCTTCCTTGGTTGCCGCACCTTTTTTGTTCGATACGATACTTCAAGGCAAATACGATGATGGCTTGGCTATCATGCCTCAGGCCCTATTGCATTGTTGCTTGACGGGCCTTGCTTCGTTGATGCAGAACTATTTTTGGTGTACGGAGCGAGGGCGAATTGTTGGTTTCATGATCGGTATCGGTTTAGTGCTTAACGTACTTTTGAATTTCGTCTGTGTTCCCTTGTGGGGGCTGCATGGTGCGATGTTTGCGACCTCGGTTTCCGGCGCTGTCATTTTGGTCATGACGACTATCATGATGCAACGCTGTGGAGTTCATCTCGGGTACAGCTGCCTTGCTTTGGGATTGTTGCCGTTATCGCTGCTTTTTGGCAGCATTGTGGCAGCGGCCTGGATGGCTATCGTCTTTGTGATGATCGGGCGAACGAACCGGTTGTTTTCGGAACGTGAGAAGCAAATCCTTGATGAAGTCTTTATGCCGGGCCTGAGAAAAATTGGGTTTCGAAATACAAGCTTGTGGCCCGCCTAGAATCTTTAACTTCGACTAATTTTAGTTTGGTTTTATTCCCTAGAACTGTAGTAACACCTCCATGATCGCTTCACCATTCCTGAATTCGCCTATCAAAATTTGCTGTATTGGTGCAGGGTACGTTGGCGGCCCAACGATGGCTATGATTGCCAAACAATGCCCTGATATCCAAGTTCATGTCGTCGATCTGAACCAAGCGAGAATCGACCAGTGGAATTCGGATGTTCTTCCCGTTTACGAGCCTGGGCTGGATGACGTTGTCCGCGAAGCGCGGGGACGGAATCTCACTTTCTCGTCGCGGGTCGAAACGGCTATCCGTGAATCGAATATCATTTTTATTGCCGTCAACACACCAACCAAGTCTTTTGGAATCGGTGCAGGGCGAGCTGCTAACCTGGAGTTCATCGAAAAGTGCGCGCGGCAAATCGCAGAGTGTTCCACCGGTCATAAGATCGTGGTCGAAAAATCAACGCTTCCGGTACGGACGGCAGAAGCCGTCAAACGCATTCTCAACAGTTCCGCCAAAGATGCGACCTTCGATGTATTAAGCAACCCCGAGTTTTTGGCGGAAGGGACTGCCGTTCAAGATTTGCTGCAGCCCGATCGAGTTTTGATTGGAGGCGAGTCGAGCGAAGCTGTCGAACGTCTCGCTCAAGTGTATGGAAGATGGATTCCTAGAGAGAAAATTCTGACGACGAACCTTTGGAGCAGCGAACTTTCCAAGTTGACCGCCAATGCGTTTCTGGCTCAACGAGTGTCATCGATCAATGCGATTTCAGCATTGTGTGAAGCGACGGGAGCCGATGTCGATGAAGTGGCACGGGCCATTGGTACTGATTCGAGAATCGGGCCAAAGTTCTTAAAATCTTCGGTCGGATTCGGTGGATCTTGCTTCCAAAAAGACATCCTGAACTTGGTCTATCTTTGCGAACATTTTGGGCTCCGCGAAGTTGCTCAGTATTGGGAACAAGTCGTCATCATGAACGATTACCAAAAGCGACGTTTCTCGGAAAGGATCGTGCGAACCATGTTCCACACGGTCTCTGACAAGAAGATCGCAATCTGGGGCTTTGCCTTTAAGAAAGACACCAACGATACCCGGGAATCACCAGCCATCCATATTTGCAGGGATTTGCTAGAAGAGCGTGCTCGGCTGGTCGTCTACGATCCGCAGGTACCTGAAAAGCAAATTCGATCCGAATTGGAAGCATGCTTTCAGGATTCCAATGGACGATTGTCGGAGACGCACAAGAAGTTGATCGAAACCAACGTTTCCGTGGTGAAGGACGTCTATGTCTCTGCCCAGGAAGCTCATGCGATTGCCGTTTTGACGGAGTGGGACGAATTTAAAACCATCGATTGTGGAAGGGTTTACGAAGAAATGCGTCGCCCCGCCTTTGTTTTTGATGGCCGAAATGTTCTGGACCGAAAAGCTTGGCTCGACCGCGGTTTTGAAGTGCACAGCATCGGTCGGCCTGGCGTCAGCTGAAGCGGCTGTTGTTTTTCTAAACAACGCCAGAGCTGGATGGTTCCGGTCGTGACGGCTAGCTAGTTTGAAAAGCCTATTTTTTCAGGCTGAATGTCCTTTCGGAATGACTGGAATCTGCCTGTTGCGTAGACTAATCTAGAGAGACAAGTATCTACAACCCTCGTGCAATCTCCCTTCGAAGTGACCCGCGCATGGCAAACTACGTATCGCTTGATGAAGCCGCAAAAATTCTCGGAGTCTCTCCGGATGAGTTAGTCGAAATGCGCTCACGCGGTGAAATTTTTGGTTACCGCGATGGTTCGTCTTGGAAGTTCAAGACGGAAGAAATCGAACGCGTTCAGTCGGAGCTCGATGGGGATGCTTTGGATGAGGATGCTGGCGGTTCCTCGATTTTGGTCTCGGAACGCCAAGTCGGTCCTTCAGGTAGCAAGAGCGGGCCAACGATCGGGAAGTCTGGCACCAGTGACCTCAACTTGGGAAGCGAATTGAAGCTTGGGGCCGGCGATAGCCAAATGGGTAGCGATGTCGCTTTGGTTCCTGATCCTAACAGTGGCAGCGGCGTTCGGCTCGTGAATCGTCCTGCTCAAGGGAGCAGCGTAGATCTTGATAAAGCAAACAACAGTGGGACCGGGATCTCCGGTGTTTCCGATCTAAAATTGCAAGCCGAAGGCGGGTCCGGAAGCGAAGTTGAACTCGGAAGCGATTTGAATTTGATTGCCGACGGAGCCGACAGCGGGCTGGACCTTCTTGGCAAAGATTCGAAGGGAAGCGGGATCAGCTTGGGTTCCGGAAGTGGAAGCCTGGGGCTGGGCAACGACTTGGAACTTGCCAGTGACGATGAAGACGATCTGGTGCTCGGTTCCGATTCTGGAGTTGGTTTGGCATCGGAAAGCGGAATCAATTTGATGAGTCCGTCCGACAGCGGGATTTCTCTGGAAGACGAACCTTTGGATCTGGCGGGAACAGGGATCTCGGGTCTGGATCTGGGAGCTGAAATCGCCGGTGGTTCTGGTGGTGGCTCGGGCAGCGGTATCAGCGGCCTTGGAAGCGGTGCTCTGATCGACTTCCAACAAGGTGAAGAGTTTCAGCTTACCCCGTCCAGCGGCGGTATCGAAGTCGATGACGACAGCGGATCGCAAGTCATCGAATTGGAAGACTCCAGCGAATTCGGCAACATACCAGCCGGCGCGGAAGGTTTCGCACCGATCCAAGAGGGTGGTTTTGACGAAGGCGAAGGTTTCACCGACGAGGCTGCAGCGGCTGGCGGTACGATGGCCGCAGGTGCTGTCGTGCGGGCTATTCCAGAAACACCTTACAGTGTTGTGGATGTGATGATCCTGTTGACGATCCTATTGCTCATGAGTTTCGGTGGATTGTTCCTTTCCGACTTGATGCGAAACATGTGGGCGTGGGACGGACAGAACGAATACACTTCAGGCCTGACCGGTGCCCTGGTCAACGCCATCGGCGGCAAGTAATCAATGCTGAAACGTTTGGACCGAAAGTCTGTAGTTTACTCAACCATAGATTTTAGCGTCCAGTAGATCCCTGGATGCGAGTCTGATTTCTAGAGATCCATTTCTACACCGCCAATAAACACTCTTCGAGGCTTAAGCCTCGAATCGAGCAGGACAAGATCAGCTTGCTTTCCGGCGTCCAAGCTTCCGCAACAGTCCGCAATCCCGGTAAGTTCTGCTGGTGTAAGACTAGCCATACGGATGATCTCGTGGATGGGAGCGCCCGTGGCTCGCTGCATGATTCGGATCATGTGGTCTAAGCCCGATGCACTGCTGGCCAATCCCACGCCGTCCAAGGTCCTTCCAACTTGACCGTCGTGGACGAACCACTCGCCGTCATGTTCGTTCCCGAATTGATAGCGACCGTTGGGCATGTCCAACGCCCTGCTCGAATCTGAAACCAAACATAAGCGTTTTGAGCTCTTCATTTTGAATGCAAAGGCTAATAGCTCGTCGGATAAATGACATCCATCGGCGATGACTTCGGTACTCATTGATTCATTGGCCAAGACGTACTGTTCCATGCTTGCTTGCATGGGTGTACCGCATCTGTTTCGCAAGGAGCTAACGGAGCTCATGGCACACCAAAAATGGTCGACATGACGCATGCCGGCTTCAAATGCATTTTGCATCTCGGACCAAGTTGCATTGGAGTGCCCGCAAGTCACCAAGCATCCATGCTCTCTGGCGGTTCTATAAAAGTGTGCAGCCCCCTCCAGCTCTGCGGCACAAGTGGCGATGCGAATCAGTTCGGATTCGAAGTAACGATCATATTCCGCAGGGGTTGGGTCTCGGCGTCCGTCTTGCCGGTGACACCCCACTTTGTCGGGTGCAAAAAAAGGTCCATACAGATGCACTCCTGCGATTTGAGACCCTGCGATGCGGTTCTCTGGCGTCGAACTTAGGTTCGTTCGCACGTCTCTCACAGCGCTAAGCATGGAATCAATCTGATGCATAGAGCCTGTTGTGGTTGTCGGGAACAGCGTGGTGGTTCCATGACGTGCATGGGTATGAAGTGCTGTCCGAACCGCCGAAACGGTTCCGTCCATGAAATCTGCCCCACCCCCGCCGTGAACATGAATATCGATGAATCCAGGAGCAATCCAGCATCCCTCAGCATCGATAACTGACGCGACTGGAGGGAGTCTATCCAGGACTGGGCCAACATATTCAATCAGCCCTCGATCTGCGATCAGCATGCCAGAATCGAGAACGCTATCCGAGAGAATGATACGTCCATTTACGAAAACGATCGGGGCACTGGTGTTGGAAGTCAAGAAAGTCCTTTGCTTGAATTGAGATATCGTATGGGCCACCGCAGTAACGCACAGCCACCATCCTGGCCTGACCCTTCGAACAATTCAATTATAGCAAACTCGTCTTGGGAATGCAGAGCTTGCGATACACGCTTGCAGTTCGACTTGCCATGTTTCGATCGGAGAAACCATCGCGATGCCGAAGGACTGCGTTTTGGCTCATCGTTTCCCACGCCATCCGGTCCGAAATAAAGTGCTTGATCGCTTGGGCAAGTGAATCCGCATCCTGTGGGTTTGCAAGAATTCCTTCCTTCATGTGGCGGACTACCTCGGGGGTACCTTCGACTCGCGTTGCAATAACCGGTACGCCGCAGGCCAAAGCCTCAAGAACCACCATGGGCATCCCTTCGCCAAATAGACTGGGCAATACCATCGCGTCGAAGGTTCGCATGATGGCCGGGACATCTCGCGAGAACCCTCGAAGATGAACGGTTTGTTCCAGCTGAAGATTCGCAATAAGATCGCGGACAGATTTTTCATACTGGGGAGTCTCAAAGCCCCCTACCACGTCTAAAGTTATCTTCGATTTTGCTGGCCCCATGGCTGCAATGGCCTCCAGTAAGATCTCGATCCCCTTTCGAGGTCGAATCAAGGCCACCATTCCCAATCGCCAATGATCTTGGTCTCGACGCGCGGCAGGTTCGATGGGGAGTTGTTCTGCGACACCGTTGGCGATTGCCGTGATTTTGCATCTCGAGTGACCGCGCTGTAGCATCTCGCGACGCAAGGATTTGGAGACGGTAATGATATGGTTTGCATGACGTAGAGAATATGCTTCTACCCAATCATTGATTCGATTGATGGTGGCTCGAGTGGAGTCGCGGGCTGTTGGTGAATGCACATGATAGACCCAGGGGATGTTGCAGCGTTTTGCAACAAGTCCGGCGATCATGGCGGTTCTCGGTGTGTGCGCATGAAGAACGTCGGTCTGAATCGCCTGTGCATGTTTTGCGATTCGTTGAACGATGCTCAAGTCAAAGCGACTCTTCATGCCAATCGTGGTAACTTGTTCATCCTTTAGCCCGCACAACTCAGGAAACTTACCTTGCTTCAAGCAAACAAAATTTGCATCGACGCCAAACTCTGGTAAGCATCGACCAAGCAGTTGCTGCACTCGTTCTGCTCCAGAAAAATGCTCGCCGTTGATCAAATGCAGCGATCGTAGTTCGATCGCGGGTGATGGAATGCTCGAATCTACTTCGGATGCATCATGCGGCAGTGCTGGCAGTGTTGGCAGAGCGGGCGGAGCGGGCAGGCAAACCGGTGGATGGCTCGTGGTGTTCAGCTGGGAAACATTGCTCGTTGAAAGCATGGGACTTTTCGGGGAAAGGGATTTTTCGAGCAGACGGATGGCAAAAGCCTAGGTCAGAAACCCGGATTGATAGCAAACAGGCTCTTAGTAAGGGTAGGGAATTGGTCGTCTTGATTGTCATAACCGTCAAAACCGGTCTAGGTTGATCGATTCAGAGATGCTATGGTTGCCGGTGGAACAAGTTCGCCATAGGTGGTCACGGATGACGCTCAGGTTAGGCGAGGTTGGGAACCTACGTAACGGACGACAAAAATGAAGAAACACGGGATGTGGTATAGCAGCTCATTGGGATGGGCAGTTCTATTGGGCATGGCGAGCGCAATCAGTCTTGATACATCCGCACAAGCACAACAGGGGGTTGCTCCGCCGGCCGGAGGCTATGGCAATCGGCAAGGACAAGGTGCTCCTATCCAGCCAAATGGTGCGGCTCGGCAGCCACAAGGCCAACAAGGTCAGCTGCAAGGCCAACCTGTGGCACAAGCCAATCCCAATTTGAATCCTAACTTGAACCAAGTTCCAGGGGCTGGCGCGATGCCTGCTGGCGATGTTGGAAGTCCTGTGGTGGTGAAGGATCCGTTCGCGGCGAACCCTTTGACGCCGCAGGAACTGCAACATCTCGACCAGGTCCTGATTTATTGGGAAAAGTCGACCGCAGACATCACGCGATTTTCAAGTAAGTTCAAGCGATGGCAATACAATTCGAACGATAACTTCGTGGCCCAGTTGGCTCAGCAACTAGGCAAAGATGTTCGCGAGGTTCCGACAACAATCTCGGCCGGCGAAGTCAAGTATTTAGCACCGGACCAAGGCCTGTTCAAAATCGAACGACTGCTTTCGATGACGGGGCAAGTAAACGGTAAGCTCCCTGAGTACAAAGAATTTCCGAATCGCTTTGGAGAATGGTGGCTATGCGATGGGAAACATGTTTACGATTACGATCGCACAGAACTCCGATGCACCAAGCACGAGCTTCCACCGGACATGAAGGGTAGCGCCATCCTGGATTCACCGATGCCGTTCGTTTTCGGCGTGAATGCGGAGAAGATGAAAGCGCGTTACTGGATGCGAATGAAGCCGTCCCCGAACAACGACATCTTCGTGATTGAAGTTCATCCCAAGCTTCAGGCAGACGCGGTGAATTACGATCACGTGGAAGTCTATCTCGATCGTAAGCAGTTCTTGCCATCGATGGTGGTCAAGTACAACACGGAACACATTGATGAACCTGGCGAGACGTTTGTCGACAATCGGGAAGTCTTTGAATTCACCGATCGAGAGAAGAACGCGACGCTTCTGCAAAAGATTGATGAGGCCGTTTGGCGTAAAGAATTTTTGCCGCTGGACATTCCCAAGGATTGGAAATTGGTTGAAGTCCCATACGCTCCACCGGGCATGGGTGATCTTCGGTCGGCCACGGTTCCACCGCAATCACAGGGCGGAACCGCTCAGCCTTTAACCCCACCGAGACGCTAGGTTGGGTGCTTTTCAATAGTGCAACCAACTTATGGATGAATGTAACGTGGGTAACCACCGAGTTGATTATCGCCAAGCCCAATGGAGCCCACGAAGTGTGCTCCATTGGGCTTGGCTTGGTTGCTTGATGCTATTTTCGTTTCCAGGCTGTGCGTCCTGGTTGCCTTCCGGAGAAGAGCCTGCCAAACAAGCGGTTGGTGGGTTTGGTACTCCCAAAAGCCCCGCGGATACAGCCGGGGTCGAAACCATCCTGATTCGACTGAATCCCAGCCAAGCTGATGAACTGGGCGCCATGTGGGATGCGATTGATGAACAAGTGATTGCACCGGACTTAAGGATCCGACTCGATAAGAACGGAATGCGAGCCGGGAAAATCTCCGGCGATGTTCCCCCCATGCTCGCCAGTTGGGTTACGGAAACGGTCCAGCGATTGGAAAAAGATCCGCTCGAACAAGCGGGCTTTGCGGCGGACGTTTCGTCTTACTCGCAACTATGGCGTTGCCGAAAGAATGCACGCAAGGAATTAACGGTTCGCAAACTGACCGACGAAGAAATCAATGTGAATTACATTTCCGATTCCGTCTCCGATCAAGCGTACCTGTCGCCACACCTTCAGTTTGCCATTCATGCCGAACCACTTAGCGATCAATGTGCACGCATCCAGATCACTCCGGCGATGCAGTATGGTGAATTGATGCGAAAGGCTGTTCCGCGTGAATCTGGAATTCATATGGATACCCTTCGCGAATCGAAAACATGGAACGCTTTGATGATCGATTTGAAGCTGCATCAAGGCGACTGTTTGGTCATTGGGCCGACACAGGAACCGCGAGGGCTTGGGGAGATTTATCTTCGGACCAAGACCAAGTCAGGCGAAATACAACCTGTATTGTTGCTCGTGCGCCTGAGCGAACTGAATAAAAACGAGATGTTCGTAGTGAAGTGAAACATGGAAGCACACGATCCTGAGTGGATTCATTGGGTACGGTGGTGCAATGAAAGCTTGCCAGACGAATCGATCGATCAGTTGGTTCTTGCTTTGCTAGACCTGGAGGAGCAATCGCGATATCGTCATCCCGTTCTCGTTGCGCACCATGTCGAAAACAACCATCAGGCGGCAGGATATCTGAGTCTCTATCCCGGTTCCCTTGGGGTAATCGGAAATCTGCATGTCAAAGCTGTTCAGCCGCAGACACCAGTGGATCGCGAACTGGAACTTTCTCTCTTAGTCCAAATCATCAAGTCTCTTTGCGCGCAAGCGGTGGATCAGGGAATCGAAATCGTTCAAGCGATCTCTTCGGTCGATCCCGATGCGATCGAATCCCAGAAGGCCAGTGAAAACTCACTACCATCCGTGGAGCCTGACACGTGCATTCAAGATAGAGCTTTCCTGGCAGCTCGCGTGATGCCCTTGGCCAAGTTAGTGCAAATGGAACACACGAAGCTTGATTCCTGGCAGAGCGTTCCCGGCCGAATGAAGGAGAGCGATGATCCTGTTCTCACTTTTACAGACCATACCTGTCTGTCCACGGACCAATGGCAGTCATTGATCGAAACCACTTACGTGGAAACTCGCGATGTCCCAGAATTGAACGGCATCAGAAGCATCGGCAGCACTCTGGAAGGTTACGCATCAATTCTTGACGGTTCGCCTCGTTCTTGGTGGGCAGTGATGCATGCGGGGCATCCTGTAGGTTGTCTACTGCTTTCACCTTGCGGTAGCAACTGTGAACTGACTTACCTTGGTTTCGTGCCCGAGTATCGCGGTCGGGGGTTATCTAGGCGGATCATGGAGCACGCGCTAGCTTGGTGTAGGGCAAGCGGCATTGAAAAGATGACGTTGGCTGTGGACACTCGGAATGTTCCTGCCATTCGACTCTATCAAGCCTACGGTTTCAGCCCTACACGGTTTGTCCAGGCTTGGATCTATAGTCCTCGGCTCTCTAGTTCTCAGTTCACTCAAGGTTCTTGATTTGACGGAGCCCTTCGATCAGTGAACTGCAATCGGCCGTGGAATGAGCAGCCGACAAACTGACTCGTAGCAAGCTTTTGCCCTCCGGGACAGTGGGAGGTCTAATGGCAGGAACGTAGATTCCCTTTCGTAGCAATTCCTGGCTAGCAGCCACTACTGCCTTTGGATCTTGGAATCGAATGGGAATGATAGGACAGTCCCCCTCCCCCACGCTGTAGCCTAGGGCTGCGATGGCAAGTCGTAAGCGTCGAGCGTTCTCGCGAAGTGCCGTTCGCTCCGCATGCATGTTTTGAACAAGGCGAATGGCTCGGGCGGCGATATGAGAATTCGGCACTGGTGAAGCAGTGCTATAGATCCACGATCGAGAATGATTCACGAGCCAATCAATCAACTCGGTTCGCCCCGCCACAAAACCACCGATGCAACCGACAGCTTTGCTGAGCGTGCCAATGCGAATCATACGTTCGTTAGAAACTCCAACATGCTCCGCCAATCCGCGTCCAAAATGCCCGTAGACACCCGTCGCATGTGCCTCATCGAGAATACAATGCATGTCGAATTCCTGACAGATGGCATCAATTTCCAAAAGGGGTGCAAGATCGCCGTCCATACTAAAAACAGAATCGGTTACGACGAAACCGAATCTTCCTCGATGATGATGTTCCTGAACTAATCTCCGAAGCGCCTGCGAATCGCAATGCGGATATACAACGACGTTGGCTCGGCTAAGCCGGCAACCGTCGATCAGACTGGCATGGTTCAGTTCGTCGCTAAAGATAATGTCATCGCGGGTTGCTAACGCGGAAACGACTCCTAAGTTGGCTGCGTAGCCGCTTGAATAGACGATCGCAGAGTGTGTGTCTTCAAATTCCGCAATGGTCTGGACCAGCCGGGCGTGTTCGTCCGTGTGCCCCGTGACAATCGGGCTCGCCCCGCTTCCGTAGCGAAGGAATTCCGAACCCTCCGGCGAGGATGCCGCTGAGGCCTTGTGCCAGGCAGACAGAGCTGGGTGCCAGGCTAGCCCCAAGTAATCATTCGCTCCAAAATTGATGGCAACTTGCCCGTTCCGCTCGACTTGGGTCGGCGAAATCGGTTTAGAAATCACAACGTCGCGGTACAGGCCAGCCGCTTTCCGATTCGCCATGGACGCCCGAAAATGGTCCCACATGCTAGTCTTTGACCATTTATCCGGTAAATTATGACTTGTCAGCCCCGGAGATTCGGAAATCGGGTTTGATTCATGGGGTAGCATAATGAATAATGATGGAAGTTTGATTTTATTCGTTTGCCAACTGTTAGACACAATGAGTCTTGGAGCCGACGAAATGGAAGTGTACTGGAGCTTACGAGTCTAGTCATGCAAACGCTGGAACCACAATTGCTGATAACCGATGACGATCGAGATTTTCGATTGTGCTTGGGCGAAGCGCTTTCGCGCCGTGGGTACCGCGTTGTTTTGGCGGCCGACGGCATGGAAGCCTTAGAAGTACTTCAGAGCCAGCACATTCACTTGGCGCTGTTGGATGTCCATATGCCTCGATTGGACGGTCTTGGAATGCTTCGATCGTTGCGGGATGCCAAGTCGTCTTTGCCCTGCATTTTGATGTCGGCCAAGTTGGACGAATCGATCGTTTCGCAAGCGAAGCAACTTCATACCGATCAAGTTCTGTCGAAGCCGTTCAGTCTGAACTTACTTTCGGACACGATCCGGAATCTATTAACCCGTTGCTACGGGCCAGCAATCTAGTCGATTGCCACGCCTTAGCTCGCTCCGCTCCAATACCAATACTCAGGAAGCTTGGCCGTAAAGCTCATCGGTTCTTTCAGCGTAGGATGCTGTAGAGTGAGACTGCGGCAATGCAGCGCGATTCCTTCCGCAAAGGAATGGATGGCCCCATACTTTTTATCCCCAACGATGGAGCATCCGATGGCTTCCAATTGGGCACGAATCTGATGTTTGCGACCAGAGATCAGTTCGATCTCTAGTTCGTGCCCCAAGTCGCTTTTGCCGACGTAGCGGTAATTCAGGATCGCTAATTTGCTGTGTGGATTGGGGGCACTCACGACTCGCGTCTTGGTTTCTTCTTCTCGACGAACGAGATGATGCTCCAAGCGATCCTGTTCCTTCTTAGGCCTTTGTTCGACGATCGCCCAATAGATTTTCTTGGGCGATTGAGCTCGGAATTGTTCGCTGAGTCGGCTTGCGCTTTTGCTGGTACGGGCCAGTGGCAAGACGCCCGTGACCGGAGAGTCCAGGCGGCTAACCACACCAAGATAGACGCTGCCCGGCTTATGGTATTTGCGACGGATGTACCCAGCAGCCCAAGTCAGAAGGCTGTTTTGGTCTTCGGACGCACCTTGCACGATACAGTTTGCTGGCTTGTTCAGAACCAGCAAATGATTGTCTTCAAAAAGAACTTGAATGGTCTATGCCCCGACTTTCCAGGTATCGCCACTGCTGAAAAGCTTCTGCAAGTTGCCTTTGCCACGTTGCTGAACCGCTTCGTTGATTTGACCATGAACTGCGTCTTCGTAGGTTTCCGAGACGACGTCGCGGAAGACACCGATCGGTTCTGGGAAGTCGGGTCGGCGCATTCTTGATAGCATGTACACAAGCGTCGACGAAGCCTTCTCGTCATGGAACAGTAGATCGTCCTCCTTGACTTTGCCTTCGCTGAGGTCGACTACTTCAAGACTGAGTCCATTCAGTCGAATTCCTCGGTCTCGTTCTTTGCCAAAGATCATAGGCTTGCCGTGTTCCAGTTCGATGGTGGCATCATCGCGAGTTGCTTTGTCTTGAGCGTAAGCAAAAGCGCCATCGTTGAACACGTTGCAGTTTTGGTAGACTTCTACGAAGGAAGTTCCCTTGTGAGCGGCAGCTCGCTTGAGCGTGTAAGCAAGGTGTTTCACGTTGCTGTCCACCGATCGAGCGATGAAGCTGGCTTCTGCCCCGACCGCAACACTGATTGGGTTCAGCGGATGATCGACCACCCCCATCGGTGTGCTCTTAGTGATTTGGCCTTCGACGCTGGTCGGTGAATACTGACCTTTGGTCAAACCGTAAATTCGATTGTTGAACAAGACGATATTCAAATCGACGTTTCGTCGCAGCAAGTGAATGAAGTGATTGCCGCCGATGCTCAGCGAGTCACCGTCACCGGTGATTACCCAAACGCTTAGATCAGGGCGAGTGAGTCTAAGGCCGGTTGCCACCGCTGGTGCTCGACCGTGAATAGAGTGAACGCCGTAGGTGTTCACATAGTAAGGGAACCGGCTACTGCAACCGATACCGGAAATGAAAACGGTCTTCTCGGGCGGTACGCCGATTTCGGGAAGTACTTTTTTCATTTGAGCCAAGATGGAGTAATCGCCGCAACCTGGGCACCATCGGATGTCCTGGTCACTGGTAAAATCTTCGGCCTTGAGGACGGGAAGTGCTGTGCTCATTGTAGAATTGTCTTTTAGGAGTGGATTTGAATTGGTTCGAAATCAGGCGGCTTGCTTAGCTCGCCAAAGATTGCGCTGTTTTGTGATTTGCGGATTTTGTCATTTCAGTGATCTTCTCTACCAGTTCACTGACGGCAAATGGCTTGCCCTTGACCTTGTTGTAACCAACCGCATCGACCAGGTATCGACTGCGAATCAGCATTCGCAATTGGCCCATATTGAGTTCGGGAATGAGCACCTTTTCGTATCGGGATAAAATCTCACCCAGGTTGCTTGGGAACGGATTCAGGTAGCGAATATGAGCCAACGCAACGCTTATTCCTTCTTTCTGAGCTTGTTGAACTGCGGTCAAGCAAGCACCATAAGTTCCGCCCCATGACAGCACCAACAATTCGCCACTTTGTGGACCGATGACTTGCTGAGGGGGAAGCAGCTTCGCAGCGTTTGCCACTTTCTGAGCTCGGATGTTCACCATCTTCTGGTGGTTGTCTGGATCGTAGCTGATGTTGCCTGAGCCATCTTCTTTCTCCAATCCACCGACGCGATGCATCAGACCTTCTGTGCCCGGGATTGCCCAAGGGCGGGCCAATAACTCGTTGCGTTTGTAGGGCATGAACGCTCCATCTGGATTGTTGTTCTCCGTTGGATGCGTCACCACAATCGGGGACATTTTGGAAACATCGGGAATAGCCCACGGTTCTGATCCGTTGGCGATATAACCGTCCGACAAAACTACCACGGGTAGCATCAATTGCGTTGCCAGCATCCACGCTTCTTGGACAATTTCAAAACAGTCGCCAGGGCTTTGAGCAGCTAGTACGGGCAACGGAGCTTCACCGTTACGTCCGAACATGACTTGCAAAAGGTCCGATTGCTCGGTCTTGGTTGGCAAACCAGTGCTTGGCCCACCGCGTTGTACGTCGATCACCAGTAACGGAAGCTCGAGCATCATCGCCAGTCCCATCGCTTCTGTCTTGAGCGCGATGCCAGGTCCGCTGGAGGTGGTCACTGCCATTTGTCCACCATAGGATGCACCGATGGCCGAGCAGACAGCGGCAATTTCGTCTTCTGCCTGGAAAGTGCATACCCCGAAGTTCTTGTACTTGCAAAGCTCGTGCAAGATATCGCTGGCGGGTGTGATCGGATACGAAGCGTAGAAAATCTCCTTACCGCTTCTTTGAGCTGCTGCGAGCAACCCCCAAGCCATCGCTTGATTGCCGATAATGTTGCGGTAGGTTCCCGATTTGAGTTCGGCTGCTTCCACGTTGTAGCTGTGACCTAATGCCTCGATCGTTTCGCCATAAGCCCATCCAGCTCGCAATGCCTTTTCGTTGGCGTTAGCTAGAACGGACTTTCCGTCCGCGAACTTGCCGTGGATAAATCGAAGCGTCGAATCGATGTTCCGACCGTAGAGCCAGTACACTAGTCCCATAGCGAAAAAGTTTTTGCATCGATCGGCCTCTTTGACGCTCAGACCGAATTCAGCGACCGCGCCTTTGGTAAGCTTGGTCATGGAAACTTTGACCAAACGGTAGTTTTCCATCGCTGGTTCGTCGAGGGGACTTACCTTCAGCTTCGCCAGCTTCAAGTCCTTGTCTTCGAAGCTATCCTCGTTCACGATCAGCAAACCACCTTTGACAAGGTCTGCAAGATTCGTAACCAGCGCCGCAGGATTCATGGCCACTAGAGCGTCAAGCGAATCACCGGGCGTGTGCACTTCATGGGAAGCAAATTGAACCTGGAAGCCAGAAACGCCTGCTCGAGTTCCCTTGGGAGCACGGATTTCGGCAGGGAAGTCTGGAAAGGTCGCAATATCGTTTCCAGCCAGGGCCGATGTGTTCGTCAGCTGCGTCCCCAGCAACTGCATGCCGTCCCCCGAGTCACCGCAAAGTCGGACAGTAATACCGCTAACGGTCTTCACGGATTTGGGCGTCGCTGAAGCGGAAGACTGCGTTGTTGAAGATTGGGTCGCTGAAGACTTGGTAGCTTCGGTAGACATCGGTTTGTTGGCTCGTACAAAAATAGTAATGGTGGGAATCGGCGCGTATCCAAGAGCCAAAATGGGCCTCGGTGGCGACAGATAAACTTGGCATCAAGGCGGTCTCACCTGATGTGGAACCTGCGAGCCGTGTGAATCTGTAACGATAGTATCGAGATTTCCGGCTCGACACTTTGAGCTATTCTGTCAAATCCCTGTAGCCTTGAGTATGTCAAAAACTACCCAAACCCCCAAGTTTTGCCTTCTTGACGAGAATTCATGGACCTCGGCTGAATCATCCAGGTTGCTTATGCTGGTCTCTTACACCCTGAGCGGGGCGATTCCTTCACCCGCTGACTCTGCAAATTAAGAGTCGCTAAGCAATGCTTGCTTTTGAAGAGATTCCAAATGTTGAATGGCTTCCACGGGGGTCATCGAGGTAACGTCCATCGCCTTCAGTTTCTCAATCACTGCGTTTTCTTGCCATTGGAACAGGGTCAGCTGAAAATGCTCAGACCGTTTTTTGGGAGGCGCGATCTTGGGATGCCCCTCTTTGTTCAAATGGTTTGCTTCCAGCTGGCTGAGAATCTCCTTGGCTCGTTCGTTGACTTCCCTCGGGACTCCGGCGAGCCGAGCGACGTGAATGCCGTAACTTTTGTCGGCCCCTCCTTGGACAATTCGGTGCAAGAAGACCACGTTGTCATCCCATTCCTTGACCGCGACGTTCCAGTTGCGAACGCCCGGCAGCGAACGCTGCAGATCGATCAGTTCGTGGTAGTGGGTTGCGAACATGGTTCTTGATTGGTTCTTGTTGTGCAGATGCTCCACGATGGCCCACGCTAAGCTCAAGCCATCGTAGGTACTGGTCCCACGACCTATTTCATCCAAGATCACCAACGATCGCTCGGTGGCTGTGTTGAGAATTCGAGCCGTTTCGACCATTTCCACCATGAAGGTGCTTTGACCGCGCGACAGTTCGTCACTGGCGCCGACTCGCGCAAACAATCGGTCCGCGATTCCAATGGTTGCTTTCCTTGCAGGGACAAAGCTGCCGATCTGGGCGAGCACCACCAGCAAAGCAGCTTGCCGAATGTAGGTGCTCTTACCGGACATGTTTGGTCCGGTGATCAACAGTACTGTGCCGTGCTCCGACCCGAGCATGGCATCGTTGGGTACAAAGGTTCCTTTCGAAAGTGTCGCATCCAAGACGGGGTGACGCCCTTCGTAGATCTCTAAGATGGGTTCGTCGGTGATGGAGGGTCGAACATACCCTTGCTTGATGGCAAGCTCGGCAAGAGCTGCGAGAACATCGAGCTCAGCAAGGATGGCTGCGTTGATCTGCAACTTTTGAGTTTGTTGGTGAACGGACTGCCGAAGCTCGACAAACAATTCATACTCTAGCGTTTTCGCGGAATCATCAGCGGAAAGGACTTTTTCTTCGTAGTCCTTGAGCTCGGGCGTGATGTACCGTTCCGCATTCTTTAAGGTCTGCTTGCGAATGTACTGGATTGGGACACGATCGCGATGTGTGTTGGTGATCTCCAGGTAATATCCGAAAACGGAAGTGAAGCCGACTTTCAGGCTGGGGATTCCTGTCAATTGAATCTGCTCTGCTTGATAACGTGCGATCCATTCCTTGCCACCAGCTGCAAGCTGTCGAAATTCGTCGAGGCGTTCGTCGTACCCTGGGCGGATAAACCCACCGTCTTTCGCTAGCAGGGGACAGTCATCTTCAAGCGATACTTCCAACTGCTCTCGCAACGTTTCACAAAGCTCGATCCTACTTTGCAATTGTCCCAGCCTTGCGGAGGAGCGTTCCTCCAGCAACGCTTTTAATTTTGGTAATTGGACCAAGGAGCGTCCAACTTGTTTGATATCGCGAGGACTCGCACGACCGGTTGCAACCCTAGCCAAGAGTCGCTCCAGGTCATAAACATCGTCCAGCAGTTCGCGAACGGAATTGCGCAAACGATTTTCGCGCACTAATTCGTCGACGGCATCCAATCGCAGTTCAATCTGTTCACGCGATA
The DNA here is from genome assembly GCA_027487485.1 of Planctomycetaceae bacterium. Lineage (GTDB taxonomy): Bacteria > Planctomycetota > Planctomycetia > Pirellulales > Pirellulaceae > JBKCUI01. The sequence goes on from JAIYDN010000112.1 coordinate 279,942, forward strand.
CTAACGGGCTCGCAAGCCACTGGGCTAATCGTCTCGCCCCCATCGACGTGACGGTTCGATCGAGTACCTCCAGCAACGATCCCTCGCGAGAAGCGGTTCGTATGGTTTGAGTGATTTCAAGGGATCGCCGAGTTGCAGAATCAATCTCCAGCGAACGCATCAATCGAGCTGGTAGCAATTGTTGGATGTGGTTCAAGCCTGTTTTTTGAGTCTCCTGAAGATACGCCAAGGCCGCACCGGCGGCACTCATTGCCAACGCATCTTGCTGGAATGTGGATGCGGTGTCCTTCGCATCGGCGATCGTTGTCCAGCCCATCCCCGAGAGATCTAGGACGCCAAAATGTTCGTGCAAAACCCGCTGAGCTTCTTCGATCCCGAATTGCCACGATGGACGTCGGCTGAGCGGCCAGCGTTCGAAATCCCCTTTGCTCAAGGTCGAGTCATCGTCGCGCACCAAGATTTCAGCCGGCTCCAAACGAGCGATCTGGTCCATCAAATCTTGAGTTCGGTATGCGCCCGCTTCAAAGCGGCCGGTCGAAAGTTCGACCCAGGCAACTCCCAGCCAAGCCGATCGTTCCTGGCCCGTTTTGCCCGGGGAAGGGTGAAACACGGCTAGCAGAAGATTTCCTGAACGTGGGTCTAACAGGGCGTCATCCGTCAACGTTCCGGCCGTAACGATCCGCTGGACCTCGCGTCGGACCAGCCCTTTCGCCGTTGCGGGATCTTCCACTTGTTCGCAAACCGCGACGCGAAACCCCTGCCGAACCAGCTTGGCCAAATACCCCTCCAGCTGGTGATAGGGAAATCCAGCCATCGGGATAGGGTTTTCCCCTTTATCCCGGCTTGTTAAAGTCAGCCCAAGAACGCGAGCGACCGTCTTCGCGTCCTCATGAAACAACTCATAAAAGTCCCCCATCCGGAAAAATAGGATCGCGTCGCCGCTGGCCGCTTTGGCTTCTTCGTATTGCTTCATCATCGGTGAGAGATTCATGGCCAAGATGCTACCAATAGCAAGCGAAGGAACAAGTGGCCAAACTTCAGCAGAATCAGGAAAACAAATGAAGCCGAGCGGTGTTTTCAATACAATCCCGGTTCCCGTTCAGCTACTATGGTACCGGCTGAGACGTTCAATAAGCCCGATTTTGATACTTTCCCGGTGGTACAGCGGTAACTTTGAGCTTGAAAAAGCCTTGGCCTGCCCCAGTGGTATCCACCATACGAATTTTTCCGTTCCAAAAAACATGCATCCATTAGCCAAAACAACTTCTGTCGCCGTCCTACTTTCGCTGGTTTCTGCGGCAATCGCGCAGCCACCTGGCGGGATGCCGCCATGGGGCGGCGGTGGACCAGGGATGGGCGGACCAGGAATGGGCGGACCTCCTATGATGATGTCCGGCGGCGGATCACCTTGGGGGGGTGGTGGATTCGGGGGACGGGGCGGAATGTCAGGCGGCATGGGCGGATTCGATCCATCCCAGTTCCTGACCCGCATGGATACCAACGGCAACGGCATGCTAGACCCAGAAGAAGCTCAAGGGCCTGCTCGGTTCATGCTGGACCGAATGGCTCGCGATAACCCAAAGATCGATATCTCCAAGCCTATTCCTATGTCGACATTGACCGAAGCCTTCCAACGCATGCGTGGTGGCGGCGGCGGTGATGGACGTGGTGGTGATGGACGCCCCGACGATGAACTGGCACTGATCAACGAAAAATCCAGTTTGGTCGCTGGCTTCTCCTCGAAGATGGAGCTCGTTCCCGTCCCCGGTTTCGGTGCTATGGCGGAAACGACCAGCAGCATTCGAGTTGAAGAACAGGACCTAAGAGAAGCCGAGGATCGCATTAGACGGTACGACAAAAATGCGGATTCGGCGCTCGATGAAACCGAATTGAAAGAAGGTCGATGGGGTGACACTCCCATGCAGTACGATCGCAACAAGGATGGGAAACTCACCAAGCAAGAACTCGCGACGCGACAAGCTCGTCGACGAACGCTGAAGGGGGAACAAGAGCAAACGAAGAAAGATCAAGCCAACGCCCCCAGAAAACAGGAAGTGGCCGAAGAGAAAAAAGACAAACCCAACCCGTTTGAGAAAACGGCCAGTTATCGATTGACCGACAGCGAAGGCAAACCCGCAAGGCCAGCTGGATTGCCAGAGTGGTTTACCAGGAACGACATCAATTCCGACAACCAAGTTTCCATGAATGAGTTCAATCGAAAGTGGACCGACGAAGTGGTTGAAGACTTCGCGCGGTTCGATGCCAATCGCGATGGACTCATCACGAGCAGGGAATGCTTGGCGGCAGTGAAGAAAGGGTTCATCCCCGGGGCTATTTCATCAACTCCATCAACTAGCACATCAGCAGACTCAACCAGTGCATCACCCGCGGCTTCTGCTTCTGCTGCAAAGCCATCGTTTGCTGCTCCAGCCAGCGAACGCATGAGATCATGGGCAGAATCCAAGATCAAGAAGATTGACAAGGATGGCAACAAAACACTTTCACCCGATGAATTCACCGAAGGGGACTTCAATCAAGTCGATGTGAATAAAGATGGGAAAATCGATTTGGATGAATATGTCCAGTTTCGTGATAAAAAGAAGTAGCGTTAGCGAACTTCGGACAGACTGCATAGATGGGCGTCGATGACTGCTTGTGGGCAGCTCCAAACCAGAAAAAACAAAGCTTCACAGCACCATCGCCCCACCTCGTGATCCTCGACAAAGCCTGCTCCCTTGGCTGCTGCTAGGGCAGACTGAGTTGCTTGCAGAGCCAAGTCGTTCGCTCCTTTACGGAACAAAACTAGGTCTCCCGTCGCATCCCCCGATGCAAATTGAAGAAGCTGGTTCCATTGCGAACGCCAAGTTTGGACCCACTTGTCCGCAGTGGCACGAAGCTCTGGGCGATTCATGGCTTCGCGGCTTAGAAACTCGATCGCTTTCGCTGCATGCCCGATCGCCAAGGCCGAAGTTTGCAGCCCACCTGCTCCGTTCGTGCCAGTCGTTACCGAATGGCCAGATCGAGTCGCGTTCATGACGTTCGCGCAGGGGCCATGAAGAAGATCGTCCTTGGTAACAGCGACTCCATTCAATCGAACGACGTCGGTGCAGCTGGCTGGCAAACCGATCAGAGGCATACCTGGCGAGCAGGAAACGTTGGGGAGGCTTGTTGGTACTGCAAACAACATTTGCGAGTGAAGCAGCTTTTGGTTCCGGTATTCATCCGATTCGTTGGAATCATTGCGAGCCGTCTGTTCGATAGCACCGATCACAATGATATCTGCATGCGCGGCTCCAGTCACCCAAGGGCAGTAGCCGTCCAGCGACCATCCACTCTCTGTTTTCTTGGCGACCAATGGCGGTTGGGCAAGATGTCGCCGGCTCGTTGAAAGTTGACTGATGCCGACGGTTGCGAACCATTGCCCGGATCCGACTTGCGACAGCAATCGCTCGCGAGCTGAATCGTTATCGCTTGAATCGATTCTGCGCATGGCAGAGTTGCGTTGCGTCATGATAAACGCGGTGGTCAAGCACCCGAATGCAAGCCACACATAGTAGCGGATCAGGGATTCAGGGGAACTGGAGAATTGATTTTCCCATGGAGCGCAACGCCGAATCATCTCGGCGGGAAAATCGTCGATCGACAGCAATCGCTTCGAAGATTCGCGCAGTTCCTCGATCGACAGCTGCGATGCAGTGCCTGGCGGGGCGTCGGAAAATAACGATGGAAGTTCAGGGAATATTGGGGGCATAGGCCCCACAGTGTACCAGTTTTATCCCGGTATTACCTCCCGGACGTCTCTCTTTGGGGCAACACAAATATCGGGCCTCGAGTTATCCCCGTGCTCGTTCCCCCCCAGCTCCTCATCCCCCGGCCCCTTCTCCTCGGAGTACCGAAGAGAAGGGGAGATAAGAATTGAGGATGTTTGCGTCGGGCCCCCTTTTGTACCTGGGCAGGAGAAAGGGTATAGTTCCTCTTGTTGTTCTAGCTCCACTTCTCCTCCTCGGGAGGAGAAGGGGTTGGGGGATGAGGAGGTTTGAGCATGGCCTTAGAATGGCAAGATCCACACAATTTTGCAAAACATCTTAAAAAGGCATCTACGCCTGCTGGCTACTTGTTGTGGCAACTCCTCCGCAATCGACAACGTTGTGGAGCGAAGTTCCGCCGAGAATACGTCAAGGAACCTTACATCCTCGATTTCTATTGCCCAGAAGCAAAATTGTGCATCGAATGCGATGGCCTCCCCCACTTCACGCCTGAAGGCATCGCGAAAGACCTAGCGAGAACCGAATGGCTCAACGCTCAAGGGATCGAAGTCATCCGATTCACTAGTCGCGAAATTGAGAGTGAATCAGAACGCGTATTGAAAGAAATCGATATAGCTCTCAAACGATTACTCGATCCCAACCCAGCTCCTCATCCCCCGGCCCCTTCTCCTCGGAGTACCGAAGAGAAGGGGAGGTAAGAATTGAGGATGGTTGCGTCCGGCCCCTTTTGTACCTTGAGAGAAGAATGGGTTTGAGTATGAGCGCCCAGTTGATGGCGCCGCCCGAAGGACCTCGTGTCTTCAATTCCGTGTGTTCCGTGGTTTAAAGATCGGTTCTTCTATGGAAAATTGCAAGAAGAAGCTGGCAGTGGTCGAGTCAGCTAGTCGGAATTCTGTCAATTTGGCGTTTGAAGCAATCCCCATTTTCCGAAATCGTCACGCGCCTGTATTTTCTTAAACACCTAAGCCATTACTAGGAAACGACTTGCGACGAACCCAGGAGGGCGAGCGAGAACTTGGCACACAGATTGCTATTGCTGTGACTCGGTGTTGGAAAGCTTGATTTCTGGAACCTCGAGCAGTGCAGCAGCTCGGGTTCAATACACCTCCCTATCGCAATTCTCAAGTTAGACAACGTATTTTAGAAGGAATCACAAACATGGCATCGGGCGAAAAAATCATCGGTATCGACTTGGGAACAACCAACTCCGTGGTGGCAGTCATGGAAGGTACCGAGGTGAAGGTTATTCCCAACGCAGAAGGAAATCGGCTGACTCCTAGCGTGGTTGCATTCACTGACAAAAGCGAAACGATCGTGGGTGAACCAGCACGACGACAAGCCGTCACGAACCCTCGAAGAACCGTCTTCTCGGTCAAGCGATTCATGGGACGAAGGCACTCGGAAGTCGAGTCGGAAGAGAAGATTGTTCCATACCAAGTCGTCGGCGGTGCCAATGAGTATGTGAAGGTGCAGATTGGCGATCAACAGTTTACTCCTCAAGAAATTTCCGCCAAGGTTTTGCGCAAACTGAAGGAAGCCGCTGAATCTTATCTAGGCCACCGAGTTAGCAAGGCTGTGATCACGGTTCCTGCTTACTTCAATGATGCTCAGCGACAAGCGACTAAAGACGCTGGCCAGATCGCCGGACTCGAAGTGGCTCGTATCATCAATGAACCAACCGCAGCCGCTCTCGCTTATGGTCTAGACAAAACCAAGGATCAAAAGATCATCGTCTTTGACTTGGGCGGCGGTACCTTTGACGTCTCCGTTCTAGAGGTTGCTACCAGCAGCGACGAAGATAACAGCAGCAAAGTGTTCGAAGTGATCAGCACCAGCGGTGACACGCATCTTGGTGGTGACGACTTTGACCAAGCTCTTGTAAATCACGTTGCGACCCAGTTCCAAAAAGACAATGGTATCGATCTTCGCAAAGACGCGATGTCGTTGCAACGTCTGCAAGAAGCCTGCGAAAAGGCGAAGAAGGAGCTTAGCAGTCTGCCTCAAACGGACATTAATCTTCCGTTCATCACGGCAGATGCGTCTGGGCCAAAGCATTTGCAAGTGACAATCACTCGAAGCACCTTCGAAAGCTTGGTCGACGATCTGATCGAACGCTGCCGAAAGCCAGTCTTGCAGGCTCTTCAAGATGCCAAGATGAAACCATCGGATATCGATGAGGTTGTTTTGGTCGGTGGATCCACACGCGTTCCGAAGGTTCGCCAAATCGTCAAGGACATCTTCGGCAAGGAACCTCACCAAGGAGTTAACCCTGACGAAGTGGTTGCCGTTGGCGCAGCCATTCAAGGGGCGGTTCTTTCGGGAGACCGACGCGATGTGCTGTTGCTGGACGTTACTCCTTTGACCCTAGGCATCGAAACCGAAGGTGGAGTTCTCACGGCGCTGATCGAGCGAAATACGACCATTCCGGTCGAAAAGAAGCAAACGTTTTCGACGGCTGCCGATGGGCAAACCGCAGTCACCGTCAGTGTGTTCCAAGGTGAGCGCAAGATGGCTCAGCAAAATCGCTTGCTCGACCAGTTCAACTTGGAAGGCATCGATGCACAACCTCGCGGCGTGCCACAAATTGAAGTGAAATTCGATATCGATCAAAACGGAATCTTGAATGTCTCCGCTAAAGATCTTAAGTCTGGCAAGCAGTCGAGCGTGAAGATCGAGCAATCAAGCGGACTGAGCAAGGACGAAATCGAACGAATGCGTCGTGAAGCAGAACTACATGCCGACGAAGATAAGAAGTTCGTAGAGTTGGCTGAAGCAAAGAACCGTGCGGATAACACCATCCACGGCTTGGAAAAAGCAATGAAGGACCAAGGGGAAAGCTTGAGTGCTTCCGATCGCGAACCGCTAGAGTTGGCGATCAAGAAGGCTCGCGATGCGATTGCGACCGACGATGCTGCAGCCATCAAGGCCGCAACCATGGAACTTGAACAATCCGCTCAGGCTTTCCGTTCAACGCTTGGTCCTCAAGCTTCACCCGCAGGAGCTCCGGCAGGTGACGCCAAACCAGCCAGCGATGATGATGCGATCGATGCAGAATTCGAAGTCAAGAACTAGCTCTTCTTGAGCCCAGTTTTATGTTTATCTATTTTCGTCCCCCAGTTCTGCTGGGGGACGTTTCATTTGCGAATCTATTCGCCGATCAATCGTCATTGATCATTCATTACTGGTCTACCGTGGGACGCTCTCCGGGTGGCAATTCTTCCTTCGACTCGCCTTCAAAATCCCATGTGGAGTTAGGACCATTGTCTGGGAAATCAACCGTGCCGTATTCATGTTCGGCGGTAGATATTTCCGATTCGTCGTCGAATTCGACCATGGTATCGAGCTCATTTTCGGGGATCGCAACATCTTGAAAGACGGACTCTTCTGCTTTCTCGGCCAACATGATCTTCATTCGGGCGACGCGACGCTTTGGCTTCATGAACGTAGAGAAAACAGCGGTCACGTTGTCCGATCCGCCGTCTTGTTTCGCCAGCTGGATCAGTCGTTTGCAAGCCGCCTTATTGTCGGTTGATTCAAGCAAGACCGCACAGATTTCGTCGTCCGACAAATGTTTGTTCAATCCATCGCTACACAGCAAAAGACCATCGCCGTATTTGAGCTCGTCGCGATATACATCCGCGAATACGTTTTCGGCACCTGCGCCCAGTGCATTCACCAACACATTCGACCACTGAGACCGCTCTACTTTCGATGGGTCTAGCGTTCCCGCTTTCATCATTTGATTGGCAAGCGTGTGGTCTCGAGTGACCAATCGCAATTTCCCATCACGTAGCAAATAACATCGAGTATCCCCGGCGTGCACCACAAATAGCTTAGGCCATGCCACATAGGCAAGAGTCAGCGTTGTGCCCATCCCCTCCAACAAGTTATCCCCCTCCGACTTGGATTGAATGGTTCGGTGCGCATTCCCAATCAATTGGCGAATTTCGTCGACGAATGCAGCTTCGTTGTCCGATCCTATCCGAACAAGCCATTGCGAGCTATTAAGGACGGCATTGACAAAAAACTGGATGGCCAATCGACTGGCCTCGCTGCCCCCTTTATGGCCTCCCATTCCATCAGCGACGAAAAACAAATACCCCAGAGGACCGCCGAACAACCGCGAAGATTCCGCGACATCTAGTGATCCCGATCGGACCACCATGCTACGCGTTAATTCTGTAACCAAGAATTGATCTTGATTATCTTGTCGAACTAGCCCCTTGTCCGTCAGGCCAGCCGAGTACACTTCTACGTAGTTCATGGATATCCAGTCGTTTAAGCAAAAACGGCCCCATCTGCAAAAATGCAGGTCTCGACTGGGCCGTAAACGTGCGGTAATTGGGTTGGTAAAAACTGGATCGGCCCGCCGCGTAGCAAGCGTTACCATGGAAGAATCATGCGTTATATTAGGTCTCGCGGTTTCGCTGGCCTATTCCCAATCTTCATTATACCCTATTCGGACTCGAAACATGACAGTCTCCCTCTCTCGATTTCGAAGACTTGCATCCATAATCCAAGTCGGTCCTGTCCTCACTTTCCTATCGGTTTTCTTGATGAGCACATTCATTCACGGGCAAGTTCCACCTGCAAACGAAGATGAGTCTTTAGTCGTCATGGGGCAGTTGCCCGACCCCTTAGTCGGACGCGACGGCCATTTGATTGCCGATCCAACCGCTTGGCCGAAGCAACGCGAGTATCTGCTGGAATTGATTGGCGAGAACGAATATGGCTTCGCTCCGAGTCAGTCTGCTAAGGTCTCATGGAAAGTCGTGGAGCAAGGTTGGATGTTCGATGGGAAAACCAAGCGAACTCAGATGGTGGTGACGTTGTCGACGGAGGCCAGTGAATTAAATATCGACTTCGTTTTGTTTTGTCCGGCCCAAATGAAAACGGCCAAAGGCTGTTTCTTGGGACTCAATTTTCAAGGCAACCATACGGTGGACAAGGATCCGTCCCTTCGAATTCCGACCAGTTGGGTTGCCAATTCTAAGGAAACCGGAATAGCCGACCATCGTGCGACGGCTCAAATGCGAGGTTCCCAAGATGCTCGTTGGCCAATCCAAGAAATCAACGAGCGTGGTTATGCAGTGGCCACGGCTTATTATGGGGATATTGATCCGGACTTTGACGACGGATTCAAGAACGGAGTCCATGGATTGTTCCCCCAACACCAAGCGTCTGCGGAGCATCCAGCTCGATGGGGAACCATCGCCGGCTGGGCTTGGGGAATGTCGCGATTGCTGGATGTATTGGTTCAGCAGCCCGAAATTGATTCTTCGCGCATCGCTGCCATCGGCCATTCGCGGCTGGGTAAAACGGCGCTGTGGGCAGGTGCCAATGACCAGCGTTTTTCGATCGTGATATCGAATAATTCTGGTTGCGGCGGAGCTGCACTAGAACGTCGCAATTTTGGTGAGACAGTCGCGCGAATCAATACGTCTTTCCCCCATTGGTTTTGTCCCAATTTCAAAAAGTACAATCAGAACGAAGCAGCGTTGCCATTTGATCAGCATGCTTTGATAGCCAGTATTGCCCCGCGTCCTGTCTATATTTCCAGCGCGACGAAAGATTTGTGGGCTGATCCAAAAGGGGAATACTTGAGCGGCTGGTACGCCACACCTGTTTACCAGCTGCTAGGTTATAAGGGGCTGCCTACCGAAACACCGCCTGTCGCCGATACAAGTGTTGGCGATCGAATCGGTTACCATAATCGCACCGGTGACCATGACATTCTTGCATTTGACTGGCAACAGTTTATGAACTTCGCAGATCGACACTGGAAGTGATGTTCAGGTTGGTTCCAAAGTCGTTTTTTATCTTTCTCACACCCAGTTCCAACTATGCTCGATCCGTTTTCCATCCGTTGTTACTTCGATGGCCTCATCAAGCCTCCTGGATCGCTGGGAATTTGGGAAGAGCTTGCTGAGCGACTTTGTTGGATTCAGCAAACACTTCATCCGGTTGCTGCCCCAGCAGAGTTGGTTGTGTTTGCTGCCGATCACGGGGTGGTTCAATCGGGTGTGTCGCTGTGGCCATCATCGATAACGTCGCTCATGATTGAGCAGATTGCGACGGGCAACGCAGCATCTTCGGTGCTGGCTGCTGAGTTTGGGATTGGTTATCACGTGGTTGACGTAGGATCGTTGAACGCACCCAAGGTGGCTCATCCGAAACTGTCTTCGCGAAGGGTTGCCGCTGGAACTCAAAATTTACTGAATGAACCGGCTATGACATTGCATGAGTTTCGCGAAGCCATGTCGATCGGGGCGGACGAGGCTAGGATGTCGTATTTGCGCGGGGCCAAGGTCGTGATCGCAGGTGAGATGGGAATCGGCAATACCACCTCTGCAAGTTGTCTAGCGAGGCTCCTGGCTGACGTCCCTTTGGAACAGGCAGTGGGTGCCGGAGCAGGTTCCTCGGACGATTCTTTTCAAGCCAAGAAGGTGGCTGTACAAACTGCAACAGATCGCGTGTTTGAACGCTGCGGTCGCTCGATCGATGAAGCAGCCTTGGCCTCAGTCAGTGGATTCGAAATAGTCGCCATGGCGGGTTTTTACATACAGGCCGCCAAGCAGCGTCAAGTGATCCTGCTCGATGGCATGATCGCAACCGCAGCTGCATTAATCGCGCAGCAGTACTACCCCGAGGTGATACACAGCATGATTGCTGCCCATGAATCTCAAGAGCCTGCTCACGTTGGGATGCTGGAAAAGCTCACCCTTACGCCGATGTTGCGATGGGGCATGCGGTTAGGCGAGGGAACGGGTGCGTTGGCTCTTTATCCCCTTCTAAAAGGAGCTTCCGCCTGGGTTTCCAAGATGGGAAAGATTAAGGACTTGAAGTAACTTGGGATACCAGAGAAAACCATGGAGTTATTTTCGCAGGCTCAACTGTTCATGAAGCTTGCAACAATCCCCAATCTCATGTTCACGCTTGCCGGCACTCAATGCCAGATTGAGATCGCAAAACCGAGCTACTTGTCCGAAAGTAACCAGCTAGTTTTTCTAGTTTTTCGATTCGAGACAGGCAGGTAGTACAACCGTAAAAGTGGAGCCGACGCCAAGTTCCGATTCCACGCGAAGTTCGCCGTGGTGCAGATCGACAATTCGTTTTGCAATCGAAAGACCAAGCCCATAACCGTTGACGCTATGGGTTCGCGCGGCTTCGACACGGAAAAAACGATTCATGATCTTAGCTTGATCGGAGGATTCGATCCCTAGTCCGTTGTCTCGAACGGAGATTGCTGTGTTCGAGCCTAACATCTTCGACTCGATCCAAACCTGCCCCCCTTGTCGATTGTATCGAATGGCATTTTCGATCAGATTCGTGAAGACTCGTTCCAGTTGGTTTGCATTGCCAAGAACCTTTTCGGAAATGGGGCTCAAGTGGACTTGGATCTGCTTCTCGCTTGCAATAAGTTCGATCGCCTGAACACAGTTTTCCAAAATAGGCATCAATGCAATCTGTTCCAAATTGGCAGAACCATCGTGATGATCGAGTCGAGCCAAGACAAGCAACCCCTCGACTAACTTTTGCATTCGTGTCGCGTTGATGAAACAATATTGAAGATGCTTGCGATATTCTTCGGGGGTACGATCTTTTGCGAGCGCCAGTTCGGTGGTTGCTAATAAGCCAGCGATGGGTGTACGAAGTTCGTGAGATGCATCTGCGGTAAATTGCTTTTGCTGTTCGAACGCTTGATCCAGTCGATCCAGCATACTATTGAGAACCATACCCAGGTCCGACAATTCGCTGTCGACTCCTTCCAAGTTCATTCGATTCGAGAGATTGTTGGCAGAAATTTTCGAAGCCGTCTCGCTCATCTTGGTAATCGGTGCCGTTGCATTGCGGCTCATCCACCAACCGCCTGCTAGCCCCAAGGCGAAGGTGATTGCACCAGCCAAAGCCAAGAACAATTGTCGAGCCCAGATTCGATCGGCTTCAATGCTTATCCTGCGGCCAACGCATATTAGGCTAGCATGCGGACCCTTTACTAGAACTTCGCGATACGGCCCACGTTGGATAGCAACGTAGCGATTCATGCGAAGCTGATTTCGAATTTCATTGGTTGGATCAGGAACGGGACGTTGAAGAGCTGATTGCTTCAGAATACTGTTGTCCATGCGCCAAATCACAAAGTACAACTGATTCCCTGGCCTTCCGATCTGTCGTGGCAGTGCATCTGGAAGCAACAACTTCGTTTCCCATTCCTTTGCTGACTCAGGAACGGAATAAGATCCAAACGCTTCATCCCAGTCGACGGTCGCGTCGGATTCTATGGGTTTGGTTTCGATAATTTCAGATTCAGGTCCAAAACCTCGACGACCAGGTGGATCGAATCGAGGTGGTCGTTGAGGTCGACGGTCGAGATCGCTGAAGTCTGGAGGAAGTCGTGGTCCTGGAGGCATTACTAGATCCTGTGACAGGCTATCTAAGATTGGCTGCGGCACCAGTCTTAAAGAACCCTCCAGCAATCGAGCGGCGCTGACAAGCTCTTCGTCGATGGTGTCCCAATGCGATCGCGAGATCTCCCAAGACAGCACCCCAACCATGCCCGATATGACCAAAAAGAGAATCGTGGCATGCCATAATTGAAGCCGCCAACGGAGCGACCGAAAGAGGTTAGCCATGAAGAATGTATCCTTGGCCTCGCCGCGTTTCGATCAATTCTTTCCCTATCTTCTTGCGCAAATTCGAAACGTGAACATCCACAAGATTGGACAGGCTGTCATCGTCCTCGTCGAAGATGTGATCGTAGATCGTAGTTCGGCTAACCACTTTGTTCCGATGGAGTGCCAGAAGTTCAAGAATTGCAAATTCGCGTGCCGTCAACACGATCGGGACGCCGTCGGAAGTGATCGCTTTAGAACCCAGGTCGATTACCAAAGGTCCCACTGCAACTTGGTTGGTGCCGTGTCCCGCCGAACGACGAATAATCGATCGGACGCGAGCAAGCAGTTCAATGAGACTATAAGGCTTCACCAGATAGTCATCCGCCCCTTGGTCCAGACCAATAACTCGGTCGGAAACCGCATCGCGAGCCGTCAGCAACAAAACAGGGGTCGATTTCTTGATGCGCAATTTACGAAGCAACTCAATGCCGTTCATCTCGGGAAGCATCCAATCCAACAGGATTGCGTCGTAATCCCACGTGCTGGCCTTGAAGAATCCATCGCTGCCGTTGTTGGCTTCATCAACTGCATACCCTGCTTCGCGAAGCGATTGAGCAACGGAGTCCAGCAGAATTGGGTCGTCTTCAACAACAAGTATCCGCATGGAAGTTTCTAGTTACCTTTGGGTGCAAGTAGTCGTGTTGAAGCAAAATAAGCCTTTGGCAGTGAATTTGCCAGGCTAGCAGATAAACTTTCAAAAGCTGTTCCTCGGCTTCCCCAATCCTAATCGGTTGAGCCCACTTAGAGATCGGACACAGACCATTCGAAAGAAACTTTCTTGGATGACTCCGTTATGAACGTAATGAACCCGCAAATGAGTCTCATTCCAACGGCCGGCGTGGCGTACATTCTTGCTGGAGGTCGGAGTCGGCGATTCGGTCAGGACAAGGCGATTGTTTCGATTGGGGGGGAAATGCATTTGGCAAGGCTTGCGCGTCAATTGCACGGCGATGGCTTTGAAGTTGTGATCGTGTCGCAACGGAACCAAGACTACCAAGCATTGGGCCTTAGGCAGATTTTCGACCACGATCCAGAGGCTGGCCCTTTGGCTGGGGTGATCGCTGCTTTGTCCGATTGTAATAGACAAGAACAGAAGCACTGTTGGATAGTAACCTGCGACTTGTTGGAATGGAGGCCGGAGTGGCTTTCAGTCTGCGAAAAACAAAAAACAATGGATGTTGACTTGGAGAGTTCAGGCTCTGGTCCCGTAGTTGCCGTATTTGATTCGGAAGGATTTGCTCCTTTTCCGGGGGTTTATGCCGTTTCGGTCTTGGACACAGCTATTGAATCATGGAACGCCGGCAATCGTTCCATGAAGGGGCTCCATCAACTTTTGAAGGGCCGAGTTGCAAAGATTGCCATCGAGCCGGGGCTCGCACCAAAGAGCTTTAACACGCAGCAGGAGCTGGCCGATTTACTCAAAGAACAGCACTCGTCCCCTGGCCCCGCTTGGGGACGCAATGCACCGGAGGCTCCTCCCTCCTAAGTTGAAAATGCAAGCCTAATGCGAGGCGGAGCCTCGAAGTCAGTGCGTTCCAAGGCGGAGCCTTGGAACGAGAGTAAGTCGAATTCAAAAACCGGAAGGAGCTTGAGACTTCTGGCACTTACCGCTTCCCATCTCACTTAAATCAAGGAAATCGAAAAACAAGGGAGCCGGCCATAGCCTGCGGCTTAGAATCCCACTTCCGTCGCCCCAATACGGCCGCTGTGAATCATGCTGGCGTAGCGTTCTCCAAATTCGCCAAGCTGAATTAGCTTACTTAATACCCAGGTTGGACTTGACGATTTGTACTTTCTTGCTTTATTTTATGGGATTCTTACAGACTGGCACGGTCCTTTTAGTGATTGTCTGGTCGCGAGAAATCGCCGACGTAGCTTCAATTGGCAGAGCACCGCATTCGTAATGCGGGGGTTATGGGTTCGACTCCCATCGTCGGCTTCACAGTTTCAAGTCTCATGAATGTTTGTCATTCACGATTCGATACACCGGGGGAGTTTGAAGAACTAATGGTTCAAATGGCGACAGTAGATATTCGAGAAATTGTACTTTCCAATCAGACCTTTGGACCTCAGGACATCGAGCGGCTTGTTCGCGCGGTTGAAGAAGATTTGACTCAGGCTGCATTGCTGCGCGACGCGGTACTTGAGCTGCAACAATCTCCAAGTCCTTCGCCTGCGACTTTGACTCGATTGGGTGTTTGCCTGTATTTGGTAGGCAAATTCACCGAAGCTGAATCAACTCTGAAGCAAGGGGACGGCGGCGCCCTGGCTCAGTATTACATGGGCAAGAATTGCTTCCAGTTGGAAGAGTACGATCGCGCTTTAGCTTACTACGACGCCGCTGAGAAGTCAGGGTATACGCCAGAGTGGTGTCAGCTTTCGCGAGCGGAAGTGTTGCGGTACATGGGGCGCAAAGAAGAAGCCCTGAAGTTGCTCGATAACATTTTTGGCCCGGTAGAGCAAAACGCAGAGTATCCGTTTCAGCGAGCTGCAACGCTTGCTGCCTTGGGCGGAAACATGCCTGAGGTGATTGCGTTGTATCAACGAGCATTGCAAGTGAACCCACGGCATGCCGGTGCGTTGTTCGGTCTGGCTATTGAAAATGACCGCGTCGGCAACGACATGCAAGCGTTTGAACTGTACCAACGAGGGGCTGGGGTTATCCCATCGCACGTTGGAACATTGATCAATTTGGGGATCATGTATGAAGACCGTAACGATTACGCGCGTGCTCAAGCGTGCTATCGCCGGGTTCTTGAAAATCAGCCAGATCACAAGCTTGCCCGTTTGTATTTGAAGGATGCGGCGGCTGGTGGGAACGTGCTTTACGATGAAGATTCCCAAAAGAAGAACGAGCGATTAGCTCAATTGCTGAATGTGCCAGTTACTGATTTTGAACTGTCGGTTCGATCACGTAATTGCCTGCAGAAGATGGGCATCCGAACGCTTGGGGATTTGACTCGAGTTTCCGAACAGACGCTTTTGTCGAGCAAGAACTTCGGTGAAACATCCTTGGTTGAGATTCGCGAAATGCTGACAGCTCGAGGCCTTGGACTTGGCCAGTTTGCTCACGAAAAGCGAGAAGCCGAGCCACCGTTGGACTTGAGCGGTATGTCGCCAGACCAGCAAATGCTGCTGGATCGGCCTATTTCTGAATTGAACCTATCGGTGCGCGCTCGAAAGTGCATGGTACGTTTGCAGCTGAACACGATTGGTGAATTGATTCGCAAAACGGGCGACGATTTGTTGGAATGCAAGAACTTTGGTGTGACCAGTTTGACCGAAGTGCGTGAGAAGCTGACCATCATGAATCTAAAGCTTCGCGGCGATTAATGCGATGTTTCCCAAAACCGGAAGGCTGCTTCCGGTTTTGGTGTTTTGTGTTGTTGGCTTCCGATATTGTCTGCATGTGGCGATCCTCTTGATCGGCAGCAGCCTCAAATATTCTTTTTCTCCGAAATCCGTAGCGTGGCTACCACCCTACGGATCAGAGTTCAACATCCGGGCTTGAAAAAATTTCGACTTCTAACGCTGCGATCCCGTGAACTCCTTTCAGCTTCCCGCGTAGCAAGCCATGAGTCTGATGAGTTGTTGGACTGACGAATCTAGGTATACTTTCCCGATTCGGTAAAGATATCCATTCTCTTACGCAATTTGTGTCGACTAAACATGGCAGAACCCAACGCAAGCACGCCGGCGATGATTGAAGCCGACGGGCTCTCTAAGTTTTACGGTCCATTCGCTGCGACTCGCAATGTCTCCTTTCGTGTGAACAAAGGGGAATTGGTCGCGTTTTTGGGGCCGAACGGTGCTGGAAAAAGCACGACCATGAAAATGCTGACTGGATATTTGGCCCCTAGCGAAGGGGTCGCGAAGATCGCTGGTCACGATATGTTCACAGACCGGATTGCAGGTTCGATCCGGCTGGGGTATCTACCCGAGAATGGACCTTTGTATCCTGACATGACCCCGTTTAGTCTTTTAGCATTTTTCGCGGACGCTCGTGGGATGGCTGCTGACTACAAGCAAACGCGGATTGAAGCGGTCATTGAATTGTGCGATTTGAAAACGGTGGTTCATAAGGCTATTAGCAAGTTATCCAAAGGGTATCGCCAACGCGTGGGAATGGCGCAAGCTTTGTTGCACGAGCCAGAGGTTTTGATTTTGGATGAGCCGACTGCTGGTCTTGATCCAAACCAAATTCGCGAAGTCCGAAATACCATGCGGAAGCTTGGCGAAACCAAGACCATTCTGTTGTCGACTCACATTCTGCAAGAAGTCGAGGCGATGGCCAGCCGGATTATCATGATCAATGAAGGCAAGAAGGTGTTCGAAGGCACCGTGGATGAATTGAAACACGTCAAGGGTGTTGATGGCGATATCGCCAAGGCCTTCTACAAACTTACCGGCGCTGCGGCGTAAGTAAGAATCAAAACAATCAATGAACGCGATTTAAGGAATAGATGAAGTGACTCTTGTACTGAACGCATTGGCATATCTGTTAATCTACGATTTGCTGTTTCTTGGTGTAATGCTTGTGCTAGTGCTTTTGCTTGCACGAGGTCGACGAGTAGCATACGCGGTGTTGAAAAGAAACTTCTACGGTTACTTCTCGAATCCGACTGGTTACGTGTTCCTTTGCTTGTTTGTTCTTTTGACCAGTATGGCGGCGTTTTGGCCGGACGAGTTCTTTAGCTCCAACCTTGGAACGCTTGGCCAATTGAACAAGTGGTTCACGTTTATCATGATGTTCTTTATTCCTGCCATTACCATGAGTATTTGGGCTGAAGAACGTCGGCAGGGAACCGACGAATTGCTGCTGACTTTGCCGGCGGATGACTTTGATATTGTGGTTGGTAAGTACGTGGCTGCGGCTTCGATCTACACAGTTTCCTTATTGTTTTCGCAGATCTCGACCTTCATCGTTTTAGCACTGTTGACGCAGGGTGAAATCGATACCGGTTTGTTCTTCACCAACTACGTGGGGTACTGGTTTATTGGACTTGCGATGATCGCGATTGGCATGGTTGCTTCCTTTATGACGAGCAACTTGACGGTTGGTTTTATTCTTGGGGCCATGTTCAATGCTCCTCTTGCATTTGCAGGAAGCTTAGCTGCTGGAAGTATTATCGCGTCGCTCTTGAATGCTCCATTCCGATTCGCAACGGGCGGGGATTTGATCGACGCTCGGCAGTTCGCCCGCGAGATCCGTCACTTCAGTATTCCGGAACGTTTCGACGATTTCGGTCGCGGAGTGATCAGTCTTTCAAGCGTTTCCTACTTTCTGCTTCTATCTTCGCTTGGAATCTATCTTTGTATGGTTCTGATTGGGAAGCGACATTGGAGCGGTGGTCGAGACGGTAGTTCGATGTTGGCTCACTACTTGGTGCGGATTGGATTGCTGGTCGTCATTGCGATCGGCGGAAGTATGTTGTTTCGAAATCGCGATGTCGTGCGAGTTGATGCGACCGAAATGAAGGTTAGCTCGCTCGCTCCCGTTACCAAGGAAATGATTCGGAACCTGGGCAAAGATCGCGACATTGTCGTCGATGCGTTTCTTTCCGCGGACGTGCCGGAACAGTACGCGAAAATCAAGTACCAGGTGATGTCGATCTTGAAGGAATTTGAGTCGACCGCAACATCGGCCGGCATTTCAATGCAAGTGCGAATCAACGATTCGATCATGCCTAGCAGTGATGAAGAAAAGCAAGCCGAACAGCAGTACGGTATTATGCCTCAGATCATTCGCGTTCGCGAACGCGGCACCTACTCGGACCAGCCAGTGCTTTTGGGCGCTGCTTTCCGAAGCGGGTTGCAGAAGGTGGTGATCCCATTCTTCGAACCAGGCGTACCGGTCGAATATGAACTAGCTCGTTCGTTGACAACGGTTGCAAAGCCAGCTCGTAAGAAGCTGGGTGTGTTGAAAACCGATGCCAAGCTGATGGGAGGCTTTGACCAAAGAACGTTCCAACAATCGCCCCAGCAGCCGATTGTTGAAGAGTTGGCGAAGCAGTACGAGATCGTCGATGTGAACCCGGCGTCCCCCATCGACACCGAGAAGATGGATGTGATGTTGGCGGTTCAGCCGTCGTCGCTTGGACCAGAAGAGATCAATAACTTCATCAACGCAGTGAAAGCGGGCGTTCCAACGGCCATTTTCGAAGACCCCATTGTTGCTCTGAGTGCTGTACCTGGGACTGGAGATCCGAAACAACCCGGCAATCAAATGATGATGATGGGACAAGGACCGCAGCCCAAGGGTGACATTCGCCCATTGTGGCGAGCGTTAGGCATCGAAATACCTGGACAACCTGGAATGATGGGCTCGATTGCGCCCGATATCTGCTGGCAAGAATACAACCCGTATCCAGTTTTGGCTGAGACGTCGGAAGCATCCGATCTTTGGGTGTTTGCTCGTGAAGAAGCACCAGGAGCGATTGATGCACTGAGTGAAGAAAGCGAAATCACCAAGGGGCTGAAGGAAGTGATGCTATTGTATGCCGGCGTTCTTGTGCCTCAAAAGGAAACCACGTTGAAGATCACTCCTTTGATCAAAACGGGTCAATTGGCAGGCACCATGCCGCAATCGGAAATTAATAGTGTTCAACAGTCCTCGCTAAGCCGAGCAACCGAATACCAACTGCGACGTGGCGATGCCAAGGGGGAACAAATCCTGGCAGCGTTGATTGAAGGTCCTACCGAAGGAAACAAGGAGGCCAACGCAGAGGGTGCTGCCCCATCACAAAGACCTATCAAAGTGGTTTACGTAACCGACATCGACTGCATGTCCGGAACGTTTTTGGATATCCGAAACCGACCACCTGCTCTGGAAGAAATCAATTTCCAGTTTCAGAACATCACGTTCTTCCTGAACGCGATCGATGTGCTGGCCGGCGAAACCCGTTACCCCGAAGTTCGCCGTCACGTGCCAACCTTTAGCACCTTGCGTTTAGTCGAATTGAAAGCCGACGAAGCACGCAAAGAAGAAGCGAAAAAACGAACGGAATTCAGCAGTGAGTTCAATAAGACCATTGCTGACGCGGAAGAAGAAAACGTTAAAGCCGAACGAGAACTGAAGGACCAGATCGAGAAGCTGCAGAACGAAGGTAGTGTTGATCCGCTGAAGATGGAAGAACTGCGGCGAATGGCTCAAGTTGCCGGTATCAAGAAAGCTCAATTGACCAAGAAGTTCCAAGTCGAAAAAGAGCGACTGCAACGGACTCGGGATCAAGGCATTCGAGAAGCTCGTCGCCAAGCGGATGACGAAATCAGCAAGATTCAGAATCGTTACAAGTTATTGGCTGTGTTTGTTCCACCAATCCCACCGTTGTTGGTTGGAATCGTGGTGCTTGTCTCGCGCCGTCTGCGGGAACGCGAAGGCATCTCCAAAACCCGTTTACGCTAACCAATCCCGAGAGCGTCTTGAGACGCTTTCACGAACTAAACAAGATCCAACACAAATCATTGCATAGAGTCTGAGGAAACGAAAAGTGACAGAAGGAACCAAAACCGGAACGATGGCAATCATCGCTGCGTTGATTGCACTGTTGGCATGGACCACATCCAGTCGTACTTACACCGCGACTAGCGAGAAAAGTGTTAAGGGCAAGGTCTTGTTCGAAAAGTTTTCGGATCCCGTAACCGCAGCATCGCTCAAGATTCTCCGATACGATTCGTCCGTCGAAGACTACGTAGAATTCGAAGTCGCTCAAGATCGCAAGTCAGGCATTTGGACCTTGCCATCGCATGAAAGCTACCCTGCCGATGCTACCAAGCAGATGAGCGATGCAGCTAATTTGTTCGTTGGAATGAAGACCATTGATGTGGCAAGCGAGAAACGCGAAGATCAAGAGCTGTTCGGTGTCATCGAGCCAGATAAGAAGAACGCCGAAAAGGGTGGCAAGGGGGTCGGAATGTTGGTCCAGTTGCGTGACAGCAAAGGGGACATGCTTGCCGATTTGATTATCGGAAAAGAAACAGACAACAAGCAACGTTTCGTTCGAGTGCCTTCCGAAGATGTGATCTATGTCGCCGAGATCGACACGGTTCCATTAAGCACGGAATTCAAGCAATGGATTGAGGCTGACCTTCTGAAGCTAAGCAGCAATGACGTCGAAACCATCGGCATTCGGGATTACCAACTGATTCAAGTCAATCAAGGCTTGGCTCTCAATAAAAACTATGATGCGGACCTTACATTCAGCACAAGCAATGGACAGTGGCAAGCCAATAAGATTACGAACTACGCTTTGGACCCACCTGCAGACCGAGAGGTCGGCCCAGACGAACAGCTCAACACGACGAAGCTGAACGAGATGAAGAGCGCCTTGGACAACCTTCGAATTGCGGATGTTGCAAAGAAGCCTGCTGGCTTAGCTGGCGATTTGAAGGGTGACAAGTCATTGCTTGCCAACCAAGAGTCACTTGCTTCGCTGAATCGTCGCGGATTCTTCCCAAATCCGAACCAGCAAGGTGGCGATACCGTTGATTTTTATTCGAAGAGTGGCGAGCTCGTTGTGACCTTGAAGGACGGTGTGCAATACGTTCTGCGGTTTGGAAACGGAACAGCGGAAATCGGTTCGACAGAGACCAAAGATGCCGACCCTGCGGCTAAATCGGAAGAAAGCGTTTCGTTCAATCGCTACCTTTTAGTGACCACCCGTGTTGAGGAAGGAAAGTTCCCAGCACCCGACTTGGAAAAGGTTCCTGAAACCGTCGAGGAACTAAAGGCCCTCGAAGAACTGAAGAAGCCACCCAAGATCGATCCTGTTCCTATGGAGCCTGCTTTGACCGAGCCGGAGATGGCCCCTTCGGATCCAACCGTTCCAGGCACAGAAGAGAAACCAGCAACCCCTGCTGAGCCAGCACCAACAGAGCCTGCTCCTGCCGCAGATGCACCCGCTGCAACACCTGAGTCGCCTGCACCTGAGTCGCCTGCCCCCGAGTCAAAGCCCAGTGAACCTGCTGCTCCCGAAGGGGACAAGCCGTCCACATTGTCCAGCACGACCTCGAAGCAAACCGGAAAGTTGGTGTCGTTTCAAGAGCCGCAGGAAGGCCAATCGCCCGCAGTTGCCGAAGGCGAAGCGGCACCCGCAGAGCCAGCTGCTCAGGCACCAGTAACAGAGGCTGAACCAACGGAAGAAGAGTGGAAGGAACGCCTGGAAGCTGCGAAAGAGAAGATTACCAAAGAGAATCAACGCAAGATCGATCAGCGTAACGAGAAGTTGCAGATCGCGAAGAAAAAGGTAGCTGAATTGAATAGCCGATTCGCAGATTGGTATTACATTGTCAGCGAAGAAGACTTCAAAAAGATGAAGATTTCTCTTTCGGATCTGCTCCAGCCAAAGACGAGCGCTGGCGGCGCACCTGCGGGTGGTGCCGGCTTCCCAGGCGGTGCTGGCTTTCCCGGCGGTTTCCCTGGTGGACAATAGGGACTTCCCGCAACACCTATAGTGTTTCATGAGTGAATCCGAACCTACTGACGAAGACCAAGAAGACGTCATTTCGGATTCACTGGTACCGGAAATGGATGAGCATCTTGCTCAGCCAACAGCGGAACTAAAACGTCGTATCGACGAACTTCTTCATAACAATCTTGGTTTTCGGCGGTCCGCCGAAAAAGTGCGAGACTTTCCACAATTGCCTGGCGTTTACCTGATGAAGGATGCGTCGGGCATTGTTATCTACATCGGAAAAGCAAAAAACCTCCGGTCGCGTGCCGGTAGCTATTTCTTAGCTGCGGCTGCCCAGGAGATCAGGACCGCCGAATGGATCCATGAGATCGCGGATATCGATTTCATGCTTTGCAGCAGCGAGGTGGATGCCCTGCTCACCGAAAGCCGATTGATCAAGGATATCCAACCCAAGCACAACAAAGATCTCAAAGACGACAAGACGTTTCCATACTTAATGATTACCACGCACGAGGATTTTCCTCGCGTTGAAGTGACTCGGACCCCAAAAGCCAAAGGGGCGAAGCTTTATGGTCCTTTCACAAGCGCAGGCCAACTTCGTGGCGCGATGCAGGTCATGCAACGTGTCTTCCAGTTTCGAACCTGCTCCTTGGATATCGAGGAAAATGATCCACGCTGGGAATGGTTCCGCCCTTGTTTGTTAGCGTCTATCAAGCAATGCACGGCACCTTGCAATCAAAGGATTAGCAAGGCCGATTACAAGCGGGATATTCGAAGGCTCCAAACTTTCTTAGAGGGCGGGAGTGAAAAGTTGCTTGGGCAAATGCGACAGGAAATGCAAGAAGCATCTTCGAAGCTTGATTTTGAGAAGGCTGCTCGATTGCGAGACGAAATTAAGCTCCTGGAAAATCTAGGCGACCGGGGAGAAATCGACACGCACGCGCAGCCAGAGGTCTTTTACATCGACCCAAAGAAAGGGATGCGAGCCTTGCGTAAGGTCTTAGGAATGGCAAAAGAGCCCAGGGTGATCGAAGGGGTCGATATCGCGCATCTGGGGGGAACCGATACCGTCGCGTCGCTTGTTCAGTTCTTGGATGGGTTGCCATTCAAACCCGGGTACCGCCGGTACAAGATTCAGAACGTAAAAGGGATCGATGATTTTCGAAGTATCCATGAAGTGATTTCACGGCGATTCCGACGGATGAGCGACGAGCAAGACGCCTTTCCGGACTTGCTGATGATCGATGGTGGCAAAGGACAATTGAACGCAGCCCTGGCGGCGTTCCGAGACCAGGATATCGAGCCACCGACGATTGTATCGTTAGCCAAACGGGAGGAAGAAATCTATCAACCTGGCGAAAGCGAGCCGATTCGATTGGGACGCGAATCGTTCGCGTTGCGATTGCTACAGTATGTTCGGGATGAAGCCCACAGGTTCGCTCAACATTACCACCACATACTTCGCCAGAAGAGCACGTTCGATAACGAGATCAAAGGCAAGAATCGGAAGTAGGACTCGGAGCGAACTTTTGCTGGAATGGCCTCATCGGTTTCATGCTGGCCTTTTGATATCGCTTTATCTGGTTTCGACACCCACCGCGTGAGAAATTCTCAGGGAATGCGAAAGCGAATTCAGGCTCTCACCTGCTTCGTAACGGAATCGAATTCGGATGCGATCCCCTTTTTGAACGTCGAATGGTTTGTCCAGAGGCAGCACCAGAAATTGGTTGGGCCATTCGCAGGGTAAACCACCTGCTTGATCGATGGCAATCAGATTCTGAGTGATAAACCGCAAGGCGTTCAGAGAGCCGGTTTCTGAAATCTCGATGGTCTCATTGCATTGGAAGCGATACGAGAAATGCTGATCGTAGATCACAGTGCCGTACCGTTGGAGCTGAGAAAGTTCTTTGGTCTGAAACGATTCCGCATTGGGCGCTTGAAAAAGTGGGACGGGGGCATGATACCCGGCGAATTCGAAAGGTTGTTCGACCGCTTGAAATGCCAATACACTGGCCTCCGGAAAGAACCTTGGAAGTGGCCCGTCGATCGCATTGAGATAATTGCTTTTGAAAGCGTCGATGACCTGAAGCTGCTTTTCGCGTAAAAGTCCAACATGGAGCATTTCGCAAATAACAGCGTCGACGGGTTGGCTTGGAATATATTCGCGAGCATCAGAAGCGATCACTTCAACTTGGCCATCGAGACCATTTAACTTCAGGAGCCGTTTCGCGCATTGGACAAGTTCAGGGTTCCTTTCCACGCATGTCACTCGCGCACCGCAGCGAGCAGCAAAGGAAGACAAAATCCCGGTGCCGCCCCCAAGTTCTACAACGTGCATTCCAGGCCGAACGTTAGCTTCAATCGCTGATTTGAACATGTTCACTCGGACTTGGTCTTGGAGCATGTTGTAGTGGTAATGAATCGGAATGTATTGCCCAAGCTGATTCTCTTCTTGAGCAATCTGCTGCCTGGGTTTGGCCGGATTCAGACGATGCGAATAGGTAGTTTCTGGCGGTAAAAACTGAGGTGCAGGTCGAACGGATAGAAGATGGGTACGTGAGCTACCCTTCAATCGACGGAGACTCGTTGCCATGAAGACTAGCCATTCTGTAAAAGCAATGATGAAATAAGAAGAGGCCGATGGTGTGCCATCGGCCTCTTCTTTTGTTCCCTGGCATCGAGGCGAACCGTAGCTCGCCTCGATGCGCAGTCTTAAGCTCTATCGTGAAGCACCGTCACTTCGCAATTGACCCAGTAATCGCTTGTTTCCGGCTATATGCTGCTCCAACCCAGGAGGAAGGCCAGTCGAACATTCCCGCAAATTCCCGACCGACGACAGAGCTTTAACTTGTTCTGACATGGCATAGGAAATACGAAAGCCTCCCACCAAAGGTCAATCCCAATCAAGCGGCTTTCTTAAAAATGTCCCGCAGAAAATAGACCTGCCAAGCGAAGCAAGCCTTGGGGTGTTTCCTAGTCGACGTACCTTTCCCAATTCGATTCCTGAGATTGGAGAATAGGCAATATGGAAAAACGGGGGGCAACGGACTAGATGTCAATGGATTCGATATCAAGCGATATGATAGAGAGGTTTCAGCTTCTTTTCCAAGTAGTCCATGAGTGGCTTGGAGGATAAGGGAGCGTGGCAAGCGTTCGAAATGAGAAGCGTTGGCTTGAAGCAGCGACCGTGCTTATGAACTTTTGCACGCAACCATTCCAGCAAGGGACGAAAATCCCCTTGTGAAATCATGCCATCAAGTTCCCCCAATTCCTGTTCAGCCGCCACCATCAATTGTCCTGCAAAGATATTTCCCAGGGTGTAAGTCGGAAAGTAACCGATCAGGCCGGCAGCCCAATGGACGTCCTGCATGACACCCTCCGAATGGTTCGCAGGCCGAATCCCAAGATACGACTGGTAGCGATCGCTCCAGGCTTGTGGGAGATCTTCGCAAGCAAGATCACCATCGATCAGCTCCTGTTCCAATTCGAAGCGAATCAAGATATGCAAATTGTACGTGGCCTCATCCGCTTCGATCCGGATCAGGCTTGGGGCAACTCGATTCAGATCGCCATAGATTTGTTCGATGGAGAATTCTGCCAATTGCGGAAAGAATTTCA
The DNA here is from genome assembly GCA_027487485.1 of Planctomycetaceae bacterium. Lineage (GTDB taxonomy): Bacteria > Planctomycetota > Planctomycetia > Pirellulales > Pirellulaceae > JBKCUI01. The sequence goes on from JAIYDN010000112.1 coordinate 305,415, forward strand.
CCGCTTCGGGAAGGCACCATTGCCAAAACGCACGGGACCTACCGATCATATTTTCCCACAGGCGGGACTGAGACTCATGAACACCCAGCGAAGCGGCGGCCCCAGCTGGCATACCGAACCAATCTGTCGGCATTCCTTGTTCGTACATAGCGTGCCCTGCTTCGTGCAAGGTGCCGTACAGGCCACTGCTAAAGGAATCCTGAAAATACCGAGTTAAGATGCGATGGTCGTTTGGCCCGAGAGAGGTACAAAACGGGTGTTGGGTTTCGTCCAGACGGCCACGTTCGAACTGATATCCAATTTTCTCAGCCACCCATCGGGAGAGCTGTTTTTGTTTCTCGATATCGAAGGTGCCTTGCAAAGATCGGCCCGTTGGACCATGTTCGCTGTTACCGATGCTTTGAACGAGATTCACCAATTGATCTCGCAATTGGCTAAACAGCAAGTCCACTTCTGCTGTGGTTGCTTCTTCTTCGTATTGGTCAAGCAAGCTGTCGTATCTGCAAACGCGGTTTTGCGCCAACAAAGTTGCTTCCTCGCGTCGCAGGGATACGATCTCTTTCAGATAGGGCAAGAAGGTATCAAAATCATTGTTCCCTTTGGTGCTAGCCCAGATCTGTTGGCCAACAGAAATTGCATGTGCGGTCCGTTTCACAAGCGATTCTGGTAACTGGATGTTGCGGTCGAAATCCCGTTTCCATCCTCGAATGGAAGCACCTAGAACACTGTTGGGTTCTTCCGCCAATTCAGAGTTCGAAAGCTCGGAAAGCCACTCTCCCAGTTGTGAATCGGTTTTTCGCTTGTGCGTTAAACCGCTCAAAAAAGTAACTTGATCGGCGCGGTAAAGTCCAGCTTGTTCGGGTAAACCGGTATGCTCATCCCATTCAAGTAAGGCAAGCGTACTTTCAAGTAAGCTGGTTTCTCGCGCGTGGTCGTAAACTTGCTGGAAAAGTTGGGTGGCTTTTGTCGAGCTCATTGTCTACATGGTCCAGCCATCTTTGAGGGTCGCATCCTTGGTCACAATTGGAATTCCGTCCCGGACGTAGCAAGGCTCGAATTGATCGGATTCGCTCACGCTGAGCCGATTGATCACTTGAACATGGCGACCAATACGGCAATTCTTATCCAGAATTGCGCCGTGGATCATAGAACCGGAGCCAATGCCAACGGGAACGCCACCATTGGCGACCAAGGCTTCCAATTCTTGATCGGTTTCCATGTAGTCCGCACCCATGACGATGCTGTTTTTGATCGTGACCCCTTCGCCGATAACGCAGCGCAGTCCGATCACGCTATTTTCGATGCGAGCCCCTTTACCGATGCGGCAGCCGTCTGCGATCAAGGAATCGGAGATGGTGGCACCCTCGACAACCGTAGGCGGTAAGAAACGAGCCCTCGAATAAACAGGTTTGTCAGCACTGAACAAATCAAACGGTGGGTTGTTTTTAGTCAGCGATAGGTTGGCATCGTAGAATGCTCGGATCGTACCGATGTCCTCCCAGTAGTCATCGAACAGGTGGACTTGAACCTTGCGCGATCGAATCGCGGCTGGGAACACTTCTTTGCCGAAATCGCTGTAATCGGTTTTGTTGAGGACATCAAACAGAAGTTGCTTGTTGAAGATGTACAGCCCCATGCTGGCCAAGCAGTCGCGACCTTGCGACGGTATGCCTCGTGCGTCGATCCACGATGGATTGGTAGAGACCATGTTGATCTCTTCTTCGGTCTTTGGCTTTTCGAGAAAGCCAGTCACTCGGCCGGTATCATCGCATCGCATAATCCCCAGAGCATGGGCGGCCGAACGAACCACGGGAATGGCTGCAATGGTCACGTCTGCATTGGAATTGACGTGGGTTTCCAGCATTTTGCTGTAGTCCATGTGGTATAGTTGGTCGCCGCTTAGGATCAAAACATAGTTGCAGTCATTTTGATCAAAGTATCGCAGGTTCTTTCGAACGGCATCTGCGGTTCCCTCGTACCACTCCGTCCCGCCCTCCATGGTTTGCTGAGCCGCTAACAGCTCGACAAATCCGCCGCTAAAATTGTCGAAGCGATACGTTTGTCGAATATGTTGGTGCAGCGAAACACTCAAAAACTGAGTCACGACGTAGATTCGATTGATACCGCTGTGGATGCAGTTGCTGATGGGAATGTCGATCAGCCGATATTTCCCGGCAAGCGGCACAGCGGGCTTCGCGCGAATTTTTGTCAGCGGGAACAAACGCGTTCCACGGCCACCACCTAAGATCAACGAAATCACTTGCCGCATATCATTGAGCATCGAAAACACGCAACCTTTCAACCAAAATACGCATGGGGACGAACTGAGAATCCCCTTAGAATACTCGAAATCGGAATGGTCGCACAGTTTACCAAAAGAAGAAGTCCGCAATGCACGCATCCCTGCTCCCTTCTACCCTGTCAATTACCAAAGATTTGGTTCGATTTCCCTCTGTCAGCCACACGAGCAACGAAGCGGTCAGCCAATTCGTCGCTGATCGCCTGCAATCGCTTGGTTTTCAGATCGAATGGCACACTTACCGCGACGAACGCAACCAAACCAAGGTCAGCCTAGTTGGCAAACGCGGTTCAGGAGCCGGCGGAGTCTGTTATCTGGCACATACGGACGTTGTTCCCGCGGACGATTGGTCGCTGGACTGGTGCGGCCCCTTCGAACCGACCGAGCGAGATGGCCGACTGTACGGACGTGGTACATGCGATATGAAAGGTTCCTTGGCGGCAGCCATGACCGCCTGCGCAACGATCGAACCCAGCCAACAATCGAAGCCTATCTATTTCATCGTGACAAGCGACGAGGAAGTGGGCATGGGCGGGGCGAAAATCGTGAATGCGGAATCCAAGTTCTTCCAAGAAATGGTGGAAACGGGGACGGTAGGTATCGTGGGGGAACCGTCATTGCTAAGCGTGATTCATGCTCATAAGGGGGGCCAACGATTGGCGGTACGAGCGCGGGGACGCAGCGCTCACACCAGCACCAACGATGGAATCAACGCGAACTATCAATTGATCCCAGCGCTGAACGACCTTCTCGCAATTCGAACGATCAGCGAATCCGATCCTCGTTTCCAAAACACCATGTTCGATCCCCCAACGTTGTCATGGAATATGACTATTACCAATGAACCTGAGGCGGTGAACGTGACCCCGTCGCTGGCTCAGGTCAACATTTTTTTGCGTTCCATGCCCGATGTCGATCATTCGCCTCTTCTGAATAGGATTGCAGACCTTTGTAAGGAGCACCGCTTGGAATTCGATCAACGCGACGCAGTCAATCCATGGCGAGTGGATCCAAGCAGTGACTGGATTCAAGCGATGCTTCAGATTGTCGGCCAATCCACATCGAAGAGTGTTTGCTTTGCGACCGACGCTGGTGTGTTGCAGCGACTGGAACGCTTGCTGATCTGCGGACCTGGAAACATCGAGCAAGCTCATCGCAGCGACGAGTGGATTAGTTTGGAGCAACTTGAGCTTGGCGCGAATGCATATCTGCAAGCCTTCCAACATTGGATCCGATGACGATCTGTTTTGGGCCAAGACATCAACGGAAGTAGATTTCAAGAGCTGTAAATGAAGTTCACTGCCCCAGTTGTTTCCCCATTTCCGACGTAAGTGTTTCCCAATCTGACACCATTTCTTGAAGCCGAAGCGGGTGCTTTGCTGCAAGATCGAACGACTCAGACCGATCGTTCGCTAAATCGTACAATTCCCATGGCTTGCCCTTTGCCGCAACGACCTTCCAATCCCCTTGCCGCAAGGCTCGGTTCCCTTCATGCAGCCACCACAATGATTTTCTAGGTAGTGGATCGTGAGCTTCAAACGCGGGCGCAATATTGACTCCAGGAGCCGGTGGTACTTCGATCCCTTCCCATTGGCTTGGCTGTTGCCCACCTGCCAACGCTATCAGTGTGGGAACTATGTCGATCACATGCGAGGGTTGATGCCGAAGCTCTCCGTGATGCACAATGCCTTTGGGCCAATGAGCGATCAACGGAGTCGAGATGCCTCCTTCGTGAACCCAGGTCTTGTGTCTTCGAAATGGGGTATTACCTACTTTGGACCAACCAGGCCCTAAGCAAAGAAATGACTCCGCCGACCCGGGGGCCGACTTGGGGTCATGCCCATCTCCCCGGACCATGATTTCTGCGGTAGTACCATTGTCCGACAAGAAAAGAATCAGTGTATCCTCGAAACGATTCAAGTCTCGCAAGGTTTGAAGCACGCGGCCGATCTCTTGGTCCATCCGGTCAATCATGGCTGCATGGATCTCCATCTTCGAAGCCTGGAACTCCTGCTGTTCTACCGTTAACTGATCCCAATCAAGCTCTTTGTTCACTTCGCCCGGGCCTAAGGTTTTGATATCTTTGGGATTATCGTACGGGGGACCCACAGTAGGTTCTGATTTGGAAAGCGTGCCTGCAACCAAGCCCAGTTCCTGCATCCTCTTCCAGCGAGTCTGGCGAGTCACATCCCATCCCTGTCGGTAGCGGCCTTTGTATTTTGCGATATCGTCTTTAGGGGCATGCAGTGGGAAATGAGGTGCGTTAAAGGCAATGTATTGAAAGAATGGTTTATCTGGCGACTGTTCAACGTGCCGAGTGATGCATTCGATCGCATGCGAAGCAATCCGCGTAGTCGCATAAAATTCGGTATCAGGCTGGATCGGATCAAGCTTTTGGTCGTCTAGGGTATGGTTCTTAGGATGAAAGTAACGATCATGATCATTCAGGACATAAGATCGCTCGAAACCTTCTTGGCTTGGCGTGCCATCGACGTGCCATTTGCCTGAAATGTAAGAGCGGTAGCCCAGTGGCTGCAAGTATTGCGGAAGCAAAGGAGCCCACTTCGGACGCGATCCTTGCGCTCCGCCAGCACGGTTTGGCAGTTGGTCACGGCCTACTTGCTGAGCGTAGTAGCCAGTCAGCAGAGCCGCACGAGTCGGCCAACAGCGCGCGGTGTTGTAGAACTGAGTGAAGCGAAGACCTTGAGCTGCTAACGAATCCAAGTTCGGTGTTTCAATCTCGCTGCCATAGCATCCAAGATCCGAGTAACCAAGGTCGTCGGCCATAATAACCAAAAAATTCGGCGGCGCACCTATCGCCGTCCAAGTAAGGTTCAATGCCAAAACAAGACAGGCAACACCTTGGAGGGTGGGTCGAATCCAACCAAGACAGTGGTAGAGGCAACGGCGAGATATTTTTTTCATGTTGTTAACTGATAGTTTATTCATTGATTTTTCAGAGATAAAGAGTGCGAGCGATTCTAAAGAAAATCAATTTAAGAAAAGATATCGCGATCTAGCATGCGATAATTGATCGCTTCTTGGACATGATGAGCTTGAATGGTTTCGGAGGCTTCTAAATCGGCAATCGTTCTAGCTACTCTCAGAATTTTATCATGGGCGCGCGCGGATAGCCCCATTTCGGTAACCGCTGTCCGCATCAATTCAATTTCCACTTTTCCAAGCACACAATGTTGACGCAATTCGCGACTACTCATTTGAGCGTTGGTGTTGGTACGGCTGTTTTCAAACCGTCGCGATTGTATGTTTCGTGCCTGCTCGACTTGTTCACGAATCTGAGCACTACTGGTTCCAGGAGGCCCATTGGTGAGTTCGTTGAAGGGAACGGCGGGAACCTCGATATGAATATCGATCCGGTCTAGCAATGGGCCGCTGATCCTGGACATGTAACGTTCGATCTGAGGAGGGGTGCAATTGCACGAGCGACGCGGGTCGGTTCGATAACCGCATGGGCACGGATTCAAAGCCGCAATCAACATAAAGTTTGCAGGAAACGTGGTGCTTCGCATTGCTCGCGAAATGGTAACGACTCGATCTTCGAGCGGTTGCCGCATCACTTCGAGTGTCTTACGATTGAATTCAGGCAACTCATCCAAGAACAGTACGCCGTTGTTCGCGAGGGAAACTTCGCCAGGCGCGGGCGGGCTTCCGCCACCCACAAGCCCCGCATC
>JAIYDN010000026.1 GCA_027487485.1 Planctomycetaceae bacterium
CGTGTACGCATACCTTCACGACCACGCCGGATTGATTGAATCGTACGCACCTTCGTTTTCACTTGCGGCATGGCGTCTCGTTCACGAATATGAACCACCCGAAGAAGACGGGTAACAAACCCATGCACCGAAGTGGCCGATCGGCGGCGCTCGACTTTAGAAACTTTTTTGGCGGCCACTCGGTGATGGTTGCCGTTATCCGCTCAAAGGAACATCGAGAAATTAATGCATCGATTTGCAAGTCTATTATCTGTGCTCCTATTGAGTAGTGGTTGCACTTCGACGGACCCTCAAAAGGTCGACTTGCCTAGTTCTCCGGAAAGTCGCATCGTCGACGGTCTTGGTGAGTTCAGCCTTGACAAAGAAGAGATGTGGGAAGGTACGGCCGAAGTGCAAGGAGAACCAGTAAAAATATTCCTTCATGCGTATGACACAGATTTCGATACTCTCAGCGCATATGCCAAGCGCGTCCTCTCACGTAGGCCACTACCCGACCATGGTATGCTTGACGACGTGAAACGGGGTATAGAGAGCTTGGCGTGGAAATTCAGGAAGTATCACTTCGACCCACACCAAATTGAACTCCACGAATTTCGTGTCGAACGACTTGTTATTGGCAAAGACTTCGATGGTCCTGACATCGAGCTTGGAATTAACCTAAAATATCCTGGCGATGCCAATCAATGGCATCTGAAATACTTCCGTGAAGGCGAACCTGGTTCGCTGAACTGGATACCCAAAACCGAATGAATCCGAAAGACCGGATAACCAAGCGATGCACGCCAAGCCCTCGATCGGTCGTTTTGACTTGCGTTGAGTCAACCGCTCGGGCTGGGTGATCGCTGCCGTTCGCCTGGAAAACATGTACGCTCTAAAGATCGTCGTCAAAGTCTTGGTTGCATTCTTGGCACTTAGCCTGATCGTGGGATCGATGTCCGACGATTTTGGAGTCCAGCTTGGGGGGCCAGAGAGGCTCGGACTTTGCTTGATGACTTTCGGTTCCGTCGTGTTGCTACACTTTTTGATTTGGCAGTTTATAGTTGGCAAAACAGCTCTTCTAGGTCGTGATCCAGAATCGTTCATTGACTTTGGAAGATCAAAGACGTTCTTCTCTGGATTGACGATTTTAGGCTACATTTCTTTAGCCCTTCACTTCTTGCGCATTGCTGGATTCCCGGCCCTTATTGAATCTGGTGTTTCTGGCAATTCAGATAGGCGGAATTACGGGCTCGCATTCGGACTGATCCTGATTGGCATCGGATTGGCCGCAAGATTACGAATGTTGTTTCAGAATCCTCAAACAATTGCGAAATGAAATAGGTTACACTTACGGCTTATATCGCAACTACCTTGCACATCGCGCAGCCAAAGGCGAACAATGGCATGCACCCGAGGGCTCTGTCGTCCGATTTTGGTCGTTGCCCTTGTTTTTTACTCGCCCCGGGTGATGCCAGGCGTTATCGCAGAGAGTTGAAGCACATTGACAACGACGGTGTCGCTATTTGGAACGATCAGTCGAACGCACGAACCTACCATCACCCAAGGGCTGTTTGCGTTCTCTTCGGCCAATATTGCCCTTAACGGTCAATCAGCCCCTTGCATGCTGGCGGATGCCTGCCTTCGGTTTGATAAACACTCTCCGCTTGCCGATCGGCACAATGCACCGTGGGTCCGAGGTCGATTGGAGTATCTTTTCGGGCCGACTCGCACTGCAATTGAGAGGCACGTTCCTTCAAGAATTAACACTCTCGTGACGACGGATCGGTTGATGCTCAATGCAAACTTGATCGGACAGACTACTGAACACGAAACGTTGTTGCAACTGCCGTTTGTCTGCACCGAGATCTACTCTGAAGCATGTCTAGTTCATGGAGTAATTCCAGACCGAAATGCGGATCGTTACGCGTCGCTATTCTCGTCGCTAATCCACGCTTTCGTTTGTCTGTTGCTTTCCGATAGCCAACTTGCAGAATATGATGACTTCGGAATCGTTCACGGAAAACGGTTCGCATTTGGTGTACGGGACGGAGTTGTATACAATCACTTCCCTGGAATACCACGCTAACGGAAGCGATAACAAAACCATGCACCGAAGTGGCCGATCGACGGCGTTCGACTTTAGAATCCTTTTTTGGCGGCCACTCGGTGATGGTTGCCGTTAGGGCATGGAGGTCTGAAATGAAATCAATTCGAACCCTGCTCGTGGGCTTCATGCCTTTCATCGCGGCCGCTGCGTTGCTATTTGGTGAAATCCGAAAATCAACAGTTGCAACGACAGATTGGCGAGACCTCACGGTTAGGGGCCGAGGATATATTCATACGGTCGATCAACAATACGAAAATCCAATTTGGCTCCGATCGATCAAACTTGGAATTAATCAGTCAGGCCAGTTATGCTGCCAACTTGCGGGCGATCTTCGCCCACTTGAGCCAACGATTACGATTCCTTCGGATTGGACAAAAATTGATATTGCTAAAGACGGAATTGTTACAATCAATAGTCCTATAGGCGTCGACACTTCTGTCGGTGAAATATCATTGACGACATTTTATGGCGACGTAACTGACGATTCGATTAGCGAAGAAGATGTTGAAAATCGGATAGGTCCTCCATTTCAATGCCAGCCTGGCAGTAGTGGTGCTGGACATTTGGACCAATATACTACGACGCAATTCTGTTTACCAATTACATGGCGGATTGCGACGTTGACGATTATACTGGGGTGTGCAGGGTGCTACATCCTGATAAACTGGAAAGCAAAAATGCCCTAACAAAGCGTTGCACGGGAGCCCGTGGTCGGCCGAACTTGAAATTGATACTTTTACTTCGCGGGCCGCGGTGAACGCGACCGTTAGGACATAGAGATTCTCGGATGCTACGTTGGATCAAAACACTTGCTGGCATTCGCGATCCATTGATCGTTGCCGCTAAGGCAAACCGTTCCAAGGAATTTTTTGACATACTACAAGCGCGCTGCATTGTTTTGCTTGGAGCGCCTGATGGTAGAGGTGCTCTAGAGGCCAGCGATACAGACGAGAAGTTGCTTGAGGATATTAAGAACGAAATCAACGCTTATCAACCAGACTCTCCATTTCATCCGTTGATTGTTGATGGAGACGATGGACCTGAAATGCTGGGATTCTTAACCCCTAAAGATGCAGAGAACTACCTCCGCATTATGGTGGAGAAACTAGGCAAAATTGTTGTTCTGCCCATTGCGTCGATCAAAGGCAGGGCAATCCATGCTAACATGAAAGAAGGAATTGCCCTCGTACTCCAAGCAGGAACACCCGATATAGTTACAATAAGACTCACCCCGAAGATTGATGGTGAGCTGAACCAGAACAAGTCCTAACAAAACCATGCACCGAAGTGGCCGATCGACCGCGCTCGACTTTAGATACTTTTTTGGCGGCCACTCGGTGATGGTTGATGTTCGGACATCATGTAATGGGTAAATGCCAAAAATGCGGGTCCGGCGATTTGATACCCAAGGACATGGGGGCCTCTTGCTGGGTCGAGGTATGCTCTTCTTGCGGCCATGAGTTCGGAGGAACCGCATACTTCTTGCCGTTTGATGCCGACTCACCGAGAAAGGTCAACTGCAGTTTGAAACTTGAGAGTATCGATTCATTCGCAGTACTGCGTAAACTTGTCTGGGAAATAGGTGCAATGCCCGCCAGCGTTGCACTACAGAAATTGCGAGATAACGATTGGACATGGACTCTTGAATCTTTGCCATATCACCGTGCATTGGCTTTGCAGACATCCTGTACAGATAGTGAAATTTCTTGCCAATTAACTGATAGACTGGACTGACGGTTTTGGCGTCCAGACTGCTACAATCTTGAGTCACAAACAACTTGGACTGAATTGCAACCCAATAGGGCGAATGAAGTCCGAACAAAAAATTGCAGCCAAGCCCTCGACCGGCCGCTTTGACTTGCGTTGAGTCAACTACTCGGGCTGGCTGAATTTAGGCGTTCTGCCTCTACAAAGTCACTTGCAAGTACTGAAACCAGTGAGAGATTTGTGCGTAAACTGGAAACTCGTTGGATCGTAAATGCAACAGCAATTTTAGCAATTCTAATAGGCGTTGCCGGGCACGGATTGCTACTATTTCTTTGGTCAATCGCCAAGCGTGATGGTGCATCGCGAATCCCTGTGATAACATGGCAAGGGCCGTTGGCTGACTATTCGGAGCTACTGGGATGGTTAGTAGCAGTTTTTTCATTTGCACCACTCCTGACGATTGGATATGTGAGAAGAAATTCCGGCGTGGGCGGAGACGCATGGACTTTTGCTATCGGATTGTTCCCGGCGATGAATGCAGTGATTGGATTTCTAGTCTTCGGCTCACTATACGAGACATGAAGCAGAACAATCCATTGCACCGAAGTGGCGGTCAGCCGCCTGGATTTTAGAAACCTTACCTTGCGCCACTCGGTGAATGGTGCCGTTATGCGACAGGACCTCATGCAAACCATCCTCACACCTTGTCAAGTACCTTGGGCGATCTCGCCCACGACGAGTGGCGTGACGTTGACGCATTCTGAGTCCGATGTCGAACCGGAATGCAGCGTCGTGTTAGGTGCAGGTCGCCTTACCGACGATGATCGCACCGATGATCGCCGTATTGAAATCACTTTCAATCTTTGTTATTTCGCGCGAGTTGGTCCGCACAGCGACGATGTTGGTATCGAGGCGATTGGCTATCGCATCGAGCCTACGTACGATGGCGAGATGAAGGAATATCTTTGCTGGCGAAGTCGGCAATGGAGATCTTCAGGAACCTGTCCTGACTCGGGTTTTTACGTTGCTCAGCAATCGATATGGCTCGCGACGCTACCTAAATTCTTCCAAAGCGACTTCCGACACTATGTGATTGATGGTCGCGATGGCTACGTCGAACTAATTGCACGCCGATACAGATGGCGTGAATGGCTGTGGGTTGATTGTCATCGAGAAAAAGCACCATTGAATGGCCCAATTGTAGGCTCTGGTGAAGGAATCGCATAACAAAGCGTTGGACGCGGAGCCGCCGATCGCGTCGTTTGTGGAGTCAATGTTGATTGGCGGCGGCCCGGTCAACGCAAACGTTCGTACCTATAAGATAAAGACATGGATGCAAACGCCGCCAACCCATTTGCAAGGCTTCGAAAGAACTGGCATGGAGCCTTCGGCAGAAATTTCAAACACAATGGGCACGATGTCACAGTAACCTTCGATGCAGAGACGAAAGAAGAACTAGAAGATCTCCTGCCCACAGCAGAGCAATTCTGGCGCAATCGAGAAAAATGGTTCAGCTCCTTCCACGATCATGCGATCAAGAAGTTTGTGAAACAGTTGAATGACCGCAGACCGGAAGATGTGACAGAGCTTCTTTCTAAGGCCGAATTGAGCGAATGCGTCGCCGTTCCGTTTGCAGTAAAGTTCTACTTTGATGACCGAGAAAAATGCTGTGGATTTTCAATTTCCGCCGGAGACACAGAAGTCATGTTTGAGTACATTATTGAAGCCCGCGCAACACTCCAGAAGGGTTTCAAGAAATGGGAACTCATAAGTCTGATATAGCTGCCCAAGATCAATACGAACAAAGCATTGGACCGAAGTGCTCGATCGACGCGCTCTGACATGGTTACTTTTTCTGCTCGCACTCGGTCAATGCGGGCGTTATGCGAAACAGAGTCCATCCTGAGCAGACGCATGCACTTCAAAAAGCATCCAGATTTCGATCTCTCAGATGCGAGCGACTGGATCGAACTCAACGATAGTGCAGAGCCGCTTGGGGAGAATGCCAAACCATTTGCTGACCTCATTCAAGTGTATCGCGATCATCGGCAATACATTGAGCAGAGAGTACTTGCCCGCATCAAGTGCCATTTGGACGCGGAGACGCTGGCGTCGAAACCGTTTGTGGAGCGAAACACGATCCTCTTTGCTCCGCTAGGGGATCACGGATTTCAGCTCTACTTCCAATTTTACTTCCTCGAACACACCGACCACGCTCCAGCGGACAATGATTATTGGTGGGCAATCATCTACTGTGCATATGTATTCGATGAACTGCTCGGTCCAGACCGCAAGCGACATTGGAATGTTGCTCATTTGGGATGGAACGTGGAATAGTCGTACCATAGAATTCGCATAACAATGGGATGCAGACGAAGCCCTCGATGAGCCGTTTTGGCTTGCGTATAGCCAAACGCTCGGGCTCGCTGATCCCAGCCGTTCGCGTGCTAAGAACTGGTCTCGCATTTGCCAGTTCGCTATAGTAAAAAAACGCAATTGATCTGGAAGCTGGAAACTAAGGAGATACACGGATGAAAACGATTGCTTTATTGGTTGCCACTGCCTTGACCGTGTCCGTAAGCTTTGCAACTCATACGGGCCAAGGAGACTTGAAGGAACTGAAATTCTCGCTTGAGGGGCTGCCGGTGTATGTCCAAGATGCCCGTAAAGGACCGAATGAATCTTTGATCAATAAATACAAGTTGGATACAACCACGCTGGAATTTTTGATCAAGCATAGCGTCGATCCAGATGGTTGGAGCAATCCGGGAGTTAAGATTTCTCCTGCGAGCGATCGAGGCAGGGACGTTTTGAGAATTGTCCAAACGCCGTTGAACCACGAAAGAATCGCCGATTTACTGTCCAGGCTTAGAAAAGCATCGCCGAACTACGTCGAGGATGAGGATCTCATCGGAGTTCCGCCAACAAAACCGAAGCAATAGTCGCGAACAATGGCATGCACACCAAGGGCTCGGTCGCGCGGGTTCGGTCGGTGCATTTGTTTACTACTCGCCCTGGGTGATGCTATTCGTTCCACTTGTCAGCGCGTTAGCAAGGGCGGAACACTTTCCCAACCTGTAACTTGGTCGTTAGAGACGCAGGCGGTTGATTGGCTTCAGCGAATCACTTTAAGCGTCGAATGGCGAGTAGTGGATTGCATTGTCATGAATCCACGCGAAACTGGCCCATGATTGCAGGCAGTCGATAGCACTCTTACAATGGTGGCTGACGGGGTTCGTGACACTGACATTGGAAACGCTGACTCAAAACAAGCGGAACTAAGTGGTGCACACGAAGCAGCCCATCGCCCGTTTTTTACTTGTGTGATCCCAGTACTGGGCTGCTCGGTGACCACAGGACGTTCGTCCCTACAACGAGAGTCCAATGACAGTACGAGAGACCACGTTCGCGGGCAAGCGTTGGTTTTACAGATGGATACTTTTGCTCTTAGCTGTTGTGGTTGTTGGCTTCCTTGTGATTATCGATCTGCAGCCCTACTTTGAGTACCGCTCCAAAGAGAGCAAAATTCGACAGCTGATACCAATCGGTTCCAACATCAACGATGCGGGATCGATCTTGACGGCGAATGGTTTCACATACCATGGAAAGCATTTTGCTACAGTTGCGGAAGACGAATATTGGATTGATGTTGACGTTGCAAACAAACCAAGGCCGCTAACCCTGACTTTCTTGCATTTTGCAGGGCTTCGGCTATATTTTCACTGGGTCGTCATTGAATCTGGACTCGACAACAAAGTTCGTAGGATTTTCTGACGAGTCGAACGGAAGGACGAACAATGTGGTGCACCGAAGTCGCCGCCGGAGCCTTCCTAACTTTTAGAAACGTGGTCTCCGGCGACATCGGTGACCACGGGCGTTCGTCTTGTAAGCGTATCCACAATGCACGAAAGATCCGCACCACCTGACGCGAACCACCTAGGCGCTGGGTACTTCGTTGGCCTGACGATTGCCGTCATTAGTTACGGCGTTGCATTGGTTGGATGCCTTGCGTTTTTTAAGATTCCTCTTGCGCTTACGGTTGGGATGATGAGTGGAGGGCTCTTAATTGCGATGCTTCTCCCTAAAATACTTGATCGAAGACTAGCTTTTGCAAACACAAGTCGAGCCTACAGGTTTGTAAGTATATTGGGCGTATTGGTTATTGCGTCGATCATGGGTGTTTGCGCAAATTCGAATTGGATGACGTGGCATTTCCATCCCGCTGGCTTTCAGAGCACTTGGTTTGTGTTGGTCACATCTTTTTTTCACTTCCGCGAAATCCAAAAGCAGTCCAAGATAGAGCTTGTTCTATCTTATTACGATGAAAACCAACTCTAAAATCCCTATGCTACACCAATGCAATCCGGACCAAAGACGAACAATCCGATGGACCGAAGCGGTGGATCGGCCGCTTCCTGATGGAGAGATTTTTGGCCACCGCTCGGTCATCGGTGCAGTTATCTGGCTACGGATTGTGAATGCAAATCTCAAAGTTGATCGAAACCGAGATCGGAGTTCTGTGGGGCCGCGATTGTGTTTATCTTGATCATACATCGAAACCAGAAGAAGGGACTTTGCTACTACGCGGCACAATCAATTGCAGAATCGTTCGCAACTACGTATCGCCGCCTGGATGGGAACAGGCCGAAGACCTGCCATATGAATTGCTATTTCAAAACGTGCTCGGATTTCAAATGCTTGAACTTGACGCATGGGGCACTCAGAATTACGACTCGACCGCTTTATCAGAATCTTGCTTCGGGGAAGTAGAAAACTCGATGTGGCTTAATCGCCTTCATGCTAAACTAACAAAACTTCGGCACCTTCGATTGGCTACGTACGATGATGTTTTCGACGTTTTGTGCGAAACATACACATGGCAATTCGGTGACAAAGCCAGATAACAATGCCATGCACGCCGAGCACGCGATCGGCCGTTTTTGACATGGTGGCTTTACTCACGCGTGCCGGGTGATGGCTGCCGTTATCCGACCAAGAATACACAGGTAGTCCAAGCTGACGCACATCCGACTGCCACCTTTCGAGCGAGAAACAAGAATGCCGATGAAAGTTCTGGGAGTATTTGCCGGGCTGCTCGGCTTGGCGATGATTGTCTTCGCGGTTATGACCTGGCTTGAACTGCGGAGCGCAGCGACATCAGAGTTAGCCCCGACTGCCGACTCAATGCCGCTGACGAGGTTCGTATACCCCGAATTCTTTGACGCTGGGAATGCAGGGGCCAAGCCTGCTAAACCTGCGGAACTCGCACAAGCGGCGTTCAATAGAATCTACATCATCGGCGGCGGTTCTTTCGCGTTGGTTGTCGCGGGAATTGTCATGCTGGTGCTGCCGCAACGCCCTCGAACAGGGCAGAATAGTTCATAGCGGTACCGAATCCGAGGCGGATAACAAAGCGTTGAACGCGAGTGGGCGGTCGCGCCGGTCCTGAAATCATAGTCCAACGCGCCCACCGCGTTAACGCAATCGTTCTCTTTGGCTAGAAAGATTCGCGATGCGGGCGCAGTCCAAATCTGGTCGTTTGAATCGGTTCTAGCCCGCGATGATGAATAGATCTTTTGTCGTCACTGTGATTCTTGTTTGCTGCCACGAATTGCTTTGATTCGACAATTGCTTGAGCGTTGATTGCATTCCATGTTGATTTGCGTGCAAGCTTGCTTAGCCGATGGAGGCATTGTTAGCGGGTTCCGTTTATCTTGATTGAATCGTGGCTTGGTCTGCTGGCTGTTCCGGGATGGTTTCGGTTGCCCTCAACCATCCCTGCGTTTCTTGACTCGCGCTGATGATTGTTGGCGTGTTGGGTGTTATGATTACGGAATGTCTGACGTGTAGTCTGACTGGGCTTGAGGTGTAAATCGCTTCTGTGTGTTTGATGGAGCGGCACCTTCGGGTCTGATAGATTGAAGCTGAGAACCAAGGGATGGACACGAAGGCCTCGATCGGCGCGGCGTGGTCGGTGCCATTGTTACTTACTCGGCCTCGGTCATCCCCAACGTTACGTGGCAAGAAACTATGGACGTGAACCCCTACGCTACACCAAACAGCGAACCGAGGCCAAGTGATGAGATTCATGAGACACCCACTATTCGTCAATGCCATCACTGTCACTGCGAAGAATTCAAAACATGGACCTTGCTAAATCCGTTGATAATTCACTGGGTACTGAATCCCGGCCTTGCAGTAAATGAACTTTTCTTTGGCCAACGAATTCCTCGCACAGTGTTCCTCTGTCGAAATTGCGGCAATTGGTTAAAGCCAAACTCGCAGTTCATCGAATGTCCAAAATGCAAACGATTTCATTCCGCAGTAATATGGATGCAATGTGGGTTCGGGAATTGGCTCGGACTAGTTTGCCCAGATTGCGGTGCATCCATACCGTCTGTCCTGAATTTAACCTCAATTTTGATATTGGCTATACTATCCCCGGTCTTGTTTCCGCTTTCGCTCTGGCTTCGCACGCCATACCGTAAATGGGCCCAGGGTCGAATAGTGAAATCGAGACTGTCCGTTCAATCACAGAGCGGCACGTAACAATACCATGCACCGAAGTGGCCGGTCGGCCGCGATTAACTTTAGA
>JAIYDN010000094.1 GCA_027487485.1 Planctomycetaceae bacterium
AAGGTTGCGATGGCGGATTCAGCGGCATTGTTGCCTGCGTTGGCTGCCGAGCGTGCTCGGACGAAGTAGGTACCAACATTCTCAGGAGCAGCAATCACGTTCGTGCCGGCCGCATCGCTATAGAACACAAATGACAGGGTTGGTAGCGGATCGCTATTACCCGTGATGGAAGCAGAAGGAACGTAAACAGCATTGTTGTAAACCGCATTGCCGGATGTGATGGCTAGGACTGGCGTTACCGTTGATACAGGTACAACTCCCGGCGAACCACGATCAGTGACATTGTATGACGGTTCAGTAGGCGCAGAAGGCGCGTCCGGATTTGCTGCACCATCGACTCCTACAACGGAACTTCCCCAATTCGCTGCAAGGTCGTTATCCGACGCTGTGTTCCTCAAGTAGATGCTGACACCAACTTGATTAGCGGGCCAGTTTGCGGCCACATCATCGTCGTAGTTTGCCCGATCGATGACGGCATCAGTCGTGTCCCGCAGAACAAGATTTCCGTTCAAAGTTCCTGTCGCAGACGGAGTGTTATCGAGCTCACCCCAAAGGATGGGAATGACAAGAGCTGATGCAGGGACATTCCAAATATCTCGGAACGTATTCGCATCAACAGCAGTGGTGCGACTGTCGTTAAAATTGTTGATGTTGCTGAACAAAACAGCAACCTGACCGGGAGCAAGGATTGTGTTTAAGGGAATTTTCCCCCAATTCGTACGATCCTCGTCATCAAGAGACCAATTACTCAAATCTACAGGAACGGAACCGCGATTAACAATTTCAATCCATTCTGCTTTGACTTGGGCTTGTTGTGCATTGTCACTGCTAGGTCTCGCTCGTTGAGCTGCGTCTAAGAACGTAATTCCGGGCTGGTACATGATTTCCGAGACAATCACGTCTGCAATTTCGCTATCGCTGACTGCGACCGTTGCGACCCCGTTTGCGAATCCAGCACTGGATGCGGTAATTCTAACGTTCTTGAGTCCCTCTCCAATTGAATCATCTACGCCAGTTACCGTAAAGGTAACCGAGGGCTGGCCATCAAGAATGGTTACCGTCGCTGGCACTGTTGCAGAGGAAGGATCGCTGCTCGTAAGAGCAACAACCAGATCACCCGTGGTTCCTAGGTTTCGAGACACAGTCACCGTCGCCGTTCCACCATTTTCTGAAATCGATGCTGGTGCTACCGACAGACTGAGTGTGCTTGCCTCAGCAGTTGTGAAGTTCCAGGTAGTCGCGTCGGTATTCAGGATTCCTAAGTTTGGCAATCCAGTGGTGTTTCCTTTCACAAGGATATTGTCGACCGCCCACCACCAATCGTTGGTGCCAGTCAAACTGTATCGGAACTTCATGCTTCCTGTTGGAGACGCTGCTGGATTTGGAACAGTGACGATCTTGCGTTCGTTGACGTTCGATGCCGTCGCCGAACCGCTAGTATTCGTTTTGTCATACTGGAACAGGCGTTCCCAAGTTGTTCCGCCGTCGTACGTGACATCAAGAATACCTATTTGATTGTCCGGAGGAAGTGTCGGAGTAGTCGCCCCTTCAGGTCGGAAACTCGAATCAAATTCCAGAACTACCGATCCTGCTTCGACATTCGCAAGGCTGATAGGACTAGTCGTGAAGAAACTGTTGAAGCTGTTGTTGAGCTGTGGTACGTCATCCCATTCGTCGACTTCACCAACGGCAATGATACCCTGGCCTCGTGTGAAGTTGGCACGGCTCTGCCCCCCGGAGGTTTGCCAGAAGCTTTTCGCTGCGAAGGTCCAGCCATTCCATTCGGGAACGCCTCCAATTGGCATCAAAGATCTGTCGACCTCGTAGCCTGCAGGTGGAGTAGTCGAAAAGTCTTGACCGTTTGCTGTTAAACCATTGGTTTCCAAAACGGCGGGACTCAAAGTCATCAATTCAAAATTCTGAGTCAACAGCGTCGTTCCAACACTAACGTTGTTAAGGGAACTCAAAATCGATCCTGGCTCGAATGCAATGTAGTAATTAGTCAATCCGGCGAGATCACTGGTTGGATTGACCGTTACAGCAGAACCCGAAATCGTGACGTTGGCAGACTGCACATCGATGCTTTGCACGCTCTTGCTGTCCGAGGCCCGGATGATATGGACGAATCCATTGCCCTTCTTCACGCTTTGGTCGAACGTAACAACCAAGTTGGAGCCAACAGGAACTGCCGGTGAATTATCTGCCGGGCTAAAAGTCGTGACCTTCGGGAAATCGTCGTCAAGTACTGTAATCGAAGTCGATTCGTTAAAGAAATCGACTGCAGTCGCTGAGATTGTTACTGTTTGGTTTCCATCCGCGTTCAAATCGTCAACCCCAGTGATTGGGAATGTTGCGAATGCTTCGCCAGCAAGGATCGTCACTGTCAATGGAACAGTGGCTTCGGTCAAGTCGCTACTTGTCAGTGTCACAGTGACGGGATCATTGGTCACGATGTTGCGAGTTACCGTGCCGGTGATGGTTCCGCCATTTTCGCTCATCGAGGTCGCACCGACGGATACCGTTAGTGTCGGTGCAACGGCTGTGGTAAAGCTCCAAGCAGTGGGAATGGAGATGCCTTGGAACGGAACGCCTACTTTGCTACCGGATACCTTGATGTTGTCGACCGCGAACCAGCCAGTAGTTGCACCAGTAAGTTGGAAGCGGAAAAGTAGTGAAGTACCTCCGACCGGATTCGCAAATGGAAACGCATCAAAGCCGACTCCGCTGACAAGTCCCGTGCTATCAATAACGACTCTTTGGTTACCAGAATTGGTCCCGTTGTATTCTAGAATATCGGTCCAGGTAGATCCGCCATCATACGAGGCTTGAACAAATGCAAAGGTTGATTCATTTCCCTGGATAGACATATCAAATTCGAGCCGAAGGGAATTTTCAGCAACTCCTGTCAAGCTCACTGGGGCAGTCGTGACGGTGCTGTTGAATACGTCTGTGCCAACCCCTGTTCCACCCCACAACGTCGCATCTGCGATCGCGATGGTTCCACTACCGTTGGTAAAATTAGCTCGCGTCGATCCGCCTCGTGACGCCCATGCGCCCTTGTCTGCGTAGTTCCATCCGTAGAAATCGGAAGTGGCTGCACCTGGCATTGCAGCATTGTTGACGGTGAAACCAAGCGGTCCCGTTCTAGTGAAGTCCGTCCCATCTCCCCCAGTGGATCCTGGTGAAAATGGACCCAAGGGAAGCAAGTCGAAGTTTTGGGTCAACAAAACTGCATTCGTAGTTACAGTTGCTGAAGTATCCAGGAAGACCCCGTCATCCATCAGCACGTAGTACTCGGTAAGTCCACTCAAATTGATCGGAGGATCAATCGTCACTGTTGCTCCCGAAACTGTGACGCGACCAGGCGTCGGATCATTTACGTCAATGCTTGCAACCAACAGGTTGTCGGACTTGCGAACGATATTGATTAACCCTGTACCCTTTTTGACATCGGTGTCAAAAGTCACTACCAAATTGGCTTTGTAATCAACGCCTGTTGCATCGTCGCTTGGGCTCAACGAAATAATCTTTGGGCCTTCATCGTCAAGTACGTCGATGCTCTGAGCGCCCGATTCATAGGTCGGTGCCGAAGCCGTGATAATCGCCGTTTGAGTACGATCGCTGTCGAGATCATTCACACCTGTGATAGTGAATGTGGTTGAGAGTTGTCCTGCAGGGATGGATACAGTCGCCGGCACCGATGCCTCGCTGGTGTCACTGCTTGTTAGCGTTACTACGAAATCTGTGCCTTGTACCAACCCGTTACGAGTTACCGTACCGATTGCGACACCAGCATTTTCGCTAATGGACGTGGAATCGATAGTAACGGTCAATTTAGGAATGTCTAAGTTCCAAGTTAAGCTATCGCTGATTCCCAAGAACGGTGCCCCGGTTACCTGTCCGGTAACTTTCAAGTTGTCGAGAGCCCACCACCAGGTGTTTCCCCCAGTTACATTCCATCGGAACCGAGCAGTTGAAGCACCAGCTGGATTATTGACACTTCGGAATGGCGCATTCCCAAGACCGTTGGAACTTACTCCAGTGTTTGTTCCAGACGTTAGATGCTCGTTTATATTCGCGATGACGACACCTGGACCTGGATCTTCATTGCTTGAATTCGTTGGATCCAATCGAAGAAGCTGTTCCCACGCCCCAACCCCATCAAATTGGACCTCCAGAATTCCTACTTGAGAATTCTCAGGGCGAAAACTGGAATCAAAATCCAGTACCACTGAGTTCTCCGCAACACCAACCAATGAGATCGGACGGGAATAGAGAGTACTATTGAACGGCGATTGAGAACCTGCGGCATCATCGAACTCGTCAGGATCGCCTACCGCAATTGTACCCGAGCCTAAAGTAAACTCCTCTCGACCTTGAAATGCTTGCCGAGTCCAAGAGCCCTTGTCCGCAAAACTCCAACCTCTCCACTCGGTCATCCCTGGAACACCATTCAGCTCCATTTGCGAGTTGTCCACTGAAAAATTGAGCGGAGGAACCAAAGTAAAGTCGGTTCCATCACCACCTGCCTCGGTGATAAAAGGTTGAAGCGGTAGCAAGTCGAAATTCTGCTCGAGCAATGTTGCACCAGCCGTCTGTACATTCGATGCGTCTAGAAATGCACCATTGTCGACCAACACATGATACGCTTCTCCCGCAAGCAAGTCGGAAGGAAGGTCCACGATTACGGTGCTACCAGAAGTCGCACCGCCTGGAAAAGTAACGTTTGCGGATGTGACATCAACAGCCACCCCAAGTGTGCCTGCATTGTTTCTAACCACGTGAATGTTGCCCTGACCCTTGACCACACTGGTGTCAAAAGTCAGCGTTAGATCCGTGTTCAAAGGCCAATTGACTGCACCGTCAGCTGGGCTCAATCCAATGATGTTGACCGCCATCAGCTCGCGCGATTCCAGTTGCTCGAGAAATCGTCGACGCGCCTTTCGCTTTACTTGCGACCTTCCCTTTCTTCCTTGGAGAATCATCCGCTTGAGAGCGTTGGCTAACGAGGATACAGCATGACCTTTGCGAAACGACATCAAAAATTCTCCAAAGTAAAAAGTACATCGAGTGACTGGAACAACCAAATCACGCCGTTCAATAACGGTGCAACTTGGCGGGTCGCATGTTCACGTAAGGCTACGACCAAAAACTTAAAATCCACTGAGCTGGTACAACCAATTGGGCTAGCATTATCACTATGGTCGTTACAAATCCAACTTAGAAGCCAAGAAGAAACCATGAATGAATGGCGAAGATACTGTGTGCATTTCCACACAATGGCGAAGTGTCGCAAGCACCGGCGCAACTAATTGTTCATGCTGCATTACGTCGCTTTCGTAACTCAACGTGACAGGTGAAACCAGGTCTTCCTGGTGTTGTTGGAAAGAGCCGGCCTGGATCCTTCCTAAGGTTCCATTTGGGTTGCAATCGCCTCACCTATTGGCACTCACTTTGCAATTGTCTTGAATTCTGAACGCCGTACAAGGAATGTCGAATTACGAAGTTGCTTGGGTCGTCCTTCGGATTTCGACATTCCTTGTTCGAAATTCGATATTGACTTCAAAGCAGCTCAACCAAGTGGCTGGGAAGTGGAAACTCAACGGCGTGTGAATTCTCCGAGTTCGATTACCAAGGGACTTAGCTTTTCAAGTGCGCTTGCGCATTGAATGCGATGACAACGCGATCCTCGGCGCCACGATAGGGTAATCCGCTATGCATCAAATACGAAGGAAACAGCAATAGCATTCCGTTCTCAATAGGGACGTCCACCATAGCAGCCTGATACTTGTTTCCAAAGTCGCGATAGCCACCACCCAAGCCTAATGGCGAATAGAATCGACTGCCACCGTTTGGCGCCGATTCCGCTTGCCGCTCTCCGCTGGAACCAATCTTTAAATAATAGATTCCACACCAGGAGCATCCATGATGGAAATGCGCATCGTGAAATCCGTTATCGTTGGTGATGTGATACCAACTATCTACAAAGCTAATGGCAATGTTCGCTGGTGCCACATCGCCACCATTTGCCACGCTTACGGCCATGGCTAACGTTCCGCGAATAAAGGACACCAACTTTTGCAAAGCCTCATCAGGTTGCGTAAAGAGATCGAAATCTCCTTCGTAGAGCCCATGGCTCGATTTGGCACTGACTGCAATCTGACTCTCAATTCGAGTCGATTGTTTGCTTCGTAAGCCCAGCAGAAACGACAGAATGTTGGTACTTTCGGAATCATGGGAATTCCACGAGCGATGAAAGAACATGGTCGGCCATGCCTGCGTACCGCTTAGGGAATATTTGGAATCCGCAGTCATCTTTCGTTCAATACCTTCGTCCTTACTAACAAGTCTTTCCGGTTAAAGAAAATCTTTACGGTCAAAGAGTGTAATGCTTGAACAGGTGGGCAAATGACGTAAACGGTTAGCGTCCGAAGAAAATCGTGTTAAGATTACAGCGTCCCGCACGTCAGCACTTGCTGCACGTTTGCTTCTGTGCGGTACTATCCGAAAACTTGGTTTCTTCACTCTTTCGACTGGATCCGACATGGCCGACGCTGCGCAACCCGCGATGAGCCAGCAAATTGCTTTGGCATTTCCTACGCTGATTGGAAGATTTCAGATTTCCAATTCGGAATCCGTCAACGATGGCCTAAGGCGCACGCTGTTGGAACGCGAAGCGAGCCAACCTTCAGTAGATTATGCCAATATGGGTGGCTGGCATTCAGCCGGCGACTTGTTGGACTGGGGCACTCCCGAAATAGGTCATTTGAGAAACTGGATTACGGATGCGTTGGGACGCATGGTGCAAGCGACTGGTCAATTGCCCGAAGTGGCTGGACGATCGGCCCCCCCGCGAGGTGGATTTCGAATTTCTGCATGGGGAAACATCAGCCGCCGAGGCAACTACCATCGCATGCATAATCATCCTAACAGTTCCTGGTCGGGGTGCTATTACCTTACGGGGGACAGCGCCAATCGGACCATGGGAGGGATTCTTGAACTGTACGATCCTCGCCCCTTTACCGAAATGACGGAAACACCTGGCAACCCCTACGGACAACGAGTTCATATTCGACCAATCCCAGGTCTCATGGTGCTTTTTCCTAGTTGGCTCTATCATTTTGTACATCCATGCGATTCTGACACCGAAAGGATATCGATCGCCTTCAACGCTGCTTGGCGATCCGCTTCTTAGGGAAATCATTGTTGAATCTTCACGAAGTCATTAGTAGCTCACCGACGTTGTTCCCATTGAACCTGGACTCGACAGGGCAACGCGTTCAAGTGATTCGAATGCTGGAGCAAGATTATTCGGCCGCCAGCTTTTTGGATAATCGCTTGTTGGCTCCGCATGTTCAACACGCGACCATCGACTGGTCGGAATTTGAACATGCCTCCCACAATCTGCCCCTGGCGTGCGATTTTATTTTTCATGTTTCCCATTGTGGTTCAACGCTCCTTTCAAGACTCTTGGGAAGCGTTCCCAATTGTCTATCCCTGCGGGAACCTGCCATCCTTCGCTTGTTTGGAAGAGGTCAACACCTCGATCGAATGAAGTTGTTTTTGGGACTTTGGTCAAGGACCTTTCATGCCCAGCAACGCGCATCGATTAAAGCAACCAGCTTCGTGAACGAGATTGCATCGGACTTGCTTCTGATGGTTACGGATTCTCGAGCTATCTTGATGTATGTGCCCGTCACGACATTCTTACCAGGATTGCTCGATGGTGCGATGACTGATATTGTCCAGGAAGCAAGCTTTCGGCTTGAGCGCATTCAAAAGAAAGGTTTCCTACCAGGATTGAATGTTTCTGATCTTTCTGCAGGTCAGTGCGTTGCCATGAGCTGGTTATCCGAAATGATATCGTTGGCCGAGACTGCGAGGACATTTCCGGATCGAATTCTTTGGGTGGACTTTGATCAATTCCTTGATCAACCGGAGAATCAATTGAACCGCTGTCTAAATCACTTCAGACTGACTGCCGACGCGGCGACCATTCTTTCCGGATCGATGATGCAGCGTTACGCCAAAAAGCCCGAAGTCCAATACGATTCTTCTTTTCGAGCAAAGTTATTGGAACAGTCGTCTAGGAAATTTCAGTCCGAAATCGCTCGTGGCTTGGATTGGCTGCAGCAACCGGAACCGTCACGAGCCATGCAGCATTTCCAAATTCAGCTCAACTAACGATCTCGAAGCCATTCTACGAAATCAGGATCATCCATCTTAGCGGCAGATCCCTCGCTTCTTCGACGTTCGAACTTCGGATCGGTGGGATCGAACGTGTCTTCCGGTTTAAAGACGCGTGGGTCCACCGGCACATATTTGTAGGGTCGATAATCAGGTTGTGTTGTAAACATGTCCGACAGGTCCGTTGCTGTTGCGTCGAACAAATTGTTGGGCCCAAGATCAAACAGCCCATAAATCGACTTGATGATGCTCATGATCGATGTATGCTCGTGAGACACATAGGAACGTTTGGCCCACGGACTGATGCACAGCACAAACGACCGGTGGCGATCGATGGAATCATTATCTCCACCGGAATCGTCCTGAGTCACAAAGATCGCCATCGATTTCCATTCAGGTTGGCTCGATAAATAAGCCACCATTTTCCCTAGGGCCAGATCGTTATCGGCCATGTAGCTTGCAACGTAGGGATAGCCCTTCGCTGCATTTGCTCCTGCACCATGATCGTTGCACAGCGTGACATTCATGAACCTAGGAATCTTCCCGTCATGCTCCTTGCGATATTGTTCCAAATCTTCGACAAACCAATCGACCCGGGCGATGTCAGGTATGTTGGTGTTGTAGGCAGGATAGCCAAAACAAGTGTTGTCGTAGAGCACCTTAGGCATGGGGAAGTTGACCTGGGTGTAAGCACCTGTTCGATTTTCCATGGGGCCTTCGTCGTTGTCTGCAAACTCAAACCCTTCGCCATAATTTCGAAATGGAATTTCACCCCGGTGCAGATGTTCCCATAGTGACCCATTTTCCAAATAATCCTCTGGAATCTGAGAACCGTTGGACGTGAAGGAAACGATGCGCCCCTTGGCTGATTCGCTTTTCTTGAATCCCCAACCCGAGTAAAAAACGCGAGTTGTCCAAAGGCTTGGATAGACTCCAACCAACCATCGATGCCCATCCCCAGACGCCTGAGGTTCCATGTAGAAATTGTCGGAGATGCTGAACTGTTCAGCCAATCGAACGTGGTTTGGCATAATAGGCAACCTTTCCTCCTTGCCATTCTCTTTCAGCCATCCTTTCATTCCAAACTCGGCGTACTCCGGTTCGCTGGTCGATCCTTTTAGTCCACCGAAGATTCCATCAAACGTGTGGTTTTCTTTAGTGATGAACACGACATGCTCAATCTCTTTGGGAAATGGATTCGAAGGGGTTTGACTCGGAATCATACCGTTGTTTCGCAAAACGGTATCTAGCCCAGCTGGCAACGTTTTCAGGTCCACAACGCTGATCATGCCAGGCATTTCTTTCAATCCAAATCGTTCGTCCTGTTCGGGACGTTTGTGCTTCGATCCGCGAGGACCTTGACCCAGGCCTTTTTGGCTTGAAATGAAAAGCTTGGTTTGGTCGGGAGATAGCTTGCAGGATGTTGGGAACCAACCCGTCGGTATCCAGTTCTCTACTTCGCCTGATGAAACATCCAATACAGCTATCGCATTCAAACCCGACGCGCATACGTACAATTTTGTACCGTCGGCATTAAGAGCCATGCCTGTAGGGATAACACCCCTGAGCGTTGCCAGCAAGGGTTGTGGAGCAAGTTTGATGGTGCGTTGAAGTTCGAGCGTCTTAGGATCCAAAAGCTGGACTGTGTCATTGTTTGCATTGGTAACAAAAAGGGTTTTCTCGGAAAAAAGTAAGCCATTGGGGGAACTTCCACCAATGGCCTTCCCTTGATCCGCAGGCGAATGAATGAGAATCCCTGTTTTGACTTTCGCTGAAACGGTAATCTTCAATGGATCCGATACGTCAAACATCCATACGGAGTGGGCATCGGGAACCAAAGGATCGCCCAAACCTGGCACTTGTCTTCCCTCAAGTTCCACCCCGTTTTCCGATTCTACAGACGGAAATCCGAACGCAGGAAAAGTGATCCCGCGCGGATTGCCATCACCTGCGGGAATTAGGGAGTAATCGAACACACCGATATTGGCCACATAAAGGCGCTTTCCATCGGAAGACAGAACCAGTGAAAAGGGCTCTCTTCCAGCAGGCACGTCCGCTATCACCTTTTTGTTTACTAGATCAAAAACGACGATGCGTTGCCGGGCTACGTCGGCACCGTAAACGAAACGTTCATCGGGCGATAACGCGATATCATTGATGTAAGCTTCTTCGTCCGCTTTGATGGAAATGATGGGTGCCTGGTCAAGTCGCTCGAATCGCTCCGAGGCCTTCCGATACCAATCTTTCGTTTCGAAAACCTGGATCCCGTGTCCTGCGTCTCCGCTGGAAAGGATCAGCTTCGAGCCGTCGGCGGTAAAGGCCCCGCAGAACGCTGCGCGGGTCCACGGAATTCGAAATGCGTTGGGGCGGGATCCATCATCCTGGCTTGGGTAAATCACGATCCCTGGATCGCATAGTCCCACGATCAATTTGCCATCGGGGCTTGGAATAGCATTCCAAAGATCTTCACCGGTATACAAACGTTCCCCTAAAGAGGTAAGCAACCTACCATTCGGAAGTATGGTTGTTCCACCAGGCGCGATGGTTGCAAATTGACTGCCGGACGGAGATTGAAAGTTCATTTCTTGCGAGAATGCTATCCCGCAAGATGTACAAGCCAAAACCAAAAGACAAAGTCGGTAGATCATAGGGCGAGCATTAGGGAGCTTGAGTTGGTTTGCGCAAAGTTACGGTATCAAAAAGTCGACCTTCCAGATCGTAGCTTTTCAATTCCAGTGTTTTTCCATTGACGGCGACAAAAACAAAGTGATGCCCTCGCTTGACATTGTTCTGAAACGGAGGCCGAATCGGTCCGGCTTGTTCCAGACCACCACCACCACCACCAGCCACCACATACACCGTACCGTTAGTCTCCGTAGGAGTGCCATCGACGATAGGCCAGGTGCGTTCGTAAGAGTGGATATGACCATTCCAAACAACATCAATTGCGTAACGGTCGAACAGTTTCGTCAGCGGCCGGATGCGCATGTCGCCCCAGGTGCTTTTTCCCTTCCATAGGTTGCCATAATCGTCTTCGTCGGACGAGTACGAAGGATGATGGTAGCTAACAAACTTCCAAACAACGTCGGATTCGCCAGCCTGTTCTTTCTTTTGCAATTCCTGTAATTGCTTTTCCAGCCACAGATACTGTTCGCTTTCTGGATCCACTTTCTTGTTGGAGTCCAGCATGAAGAACATTGCATTACCATACTGAAACGAGTAATAGTATTCGGGAGGTGGAAGGTCCATGTAACGGTAATAGTGATCTGCGTTTCGCTCGTGATTGCCAAGCACCGGATAGAATGGTACTCGACTGAACAAGGGATTCATGGAAGCAAAGAATTCGTTGACCCATTGGTTTTTGACTGGTCCGTCGTCCACTAGGTCTCCTGGAATGACCATAAAGTTGGGTCTGAGCGCCCATATCAGGCCGGCTAGTTTTCCGTTCACGGTTGGATTGCCTTGGGTGTCACCGGTTACTGCAAATGCAAAGGGTGTCTTCGGCATCGAAACGGTTTGGAACGAACTCACGTCGGTTCGTATATTGCCTTCTTTTCCTTCCTCTTCGACAACCACCTGGTAATAATAGCCGGTTTCCGGCTTTAATCCTGTCAGTGTTGCTGTATGCAGCAGTCGATCATCGCTGACCGCAAGAACGGTATCCGTGAACTTGCTGGTTTCGCCGAACCGAACCGAAACCTTGGAAGGGTGATTGACTTCACACATTACCCGGATGGTGTCTTTGGTCGCGAATTGCAAGTAGGGTTTAATCAGGAACTGAAATTCTTTCGATGGGTCTAACTTGGCTGGCAATGAAACCCATTGTTTTTGATGTTCGAAATCATGAGTGATCCAGGCGGGCTTTGCCGCGAGATCATAAATCACAACTTGGCCAAGCCGTCCTCTCAGGGGAAACGATTCGTTTTGGTCAAGATAGGCACCGATGGCTAGCTTGGCGTCGGAAGGGTAATTGATCTTGCCGCTTTGCTCAGCCGACTCACCGTCCAATTGCCCATTGACCCATAGTTGCATCGACGTACCGTCGTAAACACCGCAGATGTGATACCATTTGCCTGGTTCAATGGGGGTTTTCCCTGAAAGATATGTCAGTTTGCCATCGCCATCGTTAGCCCCTTCGCTGGACAGGGCGAACGAAAAGTTCTTTTCGTTGTACCCCAGCACCCATCCAGTCTCAGCGTTTCCGTTGTCTTGGAAGGCGGATACAATTCCTCCGTTGGGAAGGAGTTCGTCGACACTGACCCAAGCAGAAACCGTAAGTGCATTGCTGGGGAGAATGGGAAGTACCTTCTTCCAGTTATCTGCTGAAACGAAAATGTTTTCGATTCCGTCCAGTCGTAGGCAATTGAGTTTCCCTACTTTTTCACTTCGAAGAGAGCCCGCACAAGACAAGTTGGGTCCTGATTGTGACCTTAAGACTTCGCCGTCCAAGAACGCTTCGTCGAATAGCCAGCAAGCACGAGGGTCCGGACCTTCGTGTGCGTGCACCCGAGTCAAGCTTAAGAACAGCCCAAAGGGAAGAAGGAACGTAGCAAGTAAACTTCGGAACATGAGGTCTTTACCGGTTGGGGGCAAATTGGAATCGATCACAAGCGAGGGCAGAAACGTCATCGCCGGAATAGCGTAGAAAAGGCACGTACTTGTCAGAGGAAAGTAATGCTAGTGGAGAGTGCCGTCGGCACGTTCGACAGACGGACTATTCTTAGATTGGTAAATCCAGAATTGCCGTCTGCCGATCACGTCAGATAGTTGGCGAACTGTTGAATTACTCGGCAGACGAGTTTGTCTCGCCACCGTTTCGTGTTCCCATTGCACTGTAGATCACTGGATCAATCGACTGCGCTATCGTGCGAACCGAACCGTCAGCAAGGCCAAAGTTGGCCATTCCAGTGTGATTGCTACCAAAGCTGATTTCGTAGGCAGCAAATGCAGCGGTGCCAGGGGCGACAGGCTTGAGATTCATTCCCACGCCCGTTGATCCCAAATGCTCGGACATGTCCCCTTGGTTGTTGGTGTCCAAATCATCTCCACCGAATGGCCAATGGTCCTTTCGACCGAAATTGGGTTGGTTGTTTTCACGAACAACACCCATGTCTGGAAGAACTCGTAGGTCGGGCTCTGCTTCGCCGATGGCGATGGTGTTGGAAGTACCATCAAGGATGGATGCGATAGTGACTCCGACCGTACCATAGGATTTGTCATTGAACTTAATTCGCTGGTGAGCGATTCTGTTAACAAATACGCCATCCAAATCATGGATAATTTCAGTCGCTCCAGAACCACCCCACGGAGCGTTGGCGACTTGCCGACGACGATCCACAGTAATCTTGCCCGAGACGCAACCGAGATAGTTGGCGGGGGCTCTACGCTGGACAATCCAGTTGTCTCCCGATATGTCCGCAGCGGAGTTTGGGAAAGCCGTTGATGGGCACCGGAACATCGGCAACTGCAATTCGCACACCCATAGATTTTGGAAGAATCGATATCGAGTTGGGTTGTCTTTGGCAGCTTGTCCCGGAATGCCAGGCAGGCCAATGGCCCATTGGTAATTCCCAGCGCCGTCTTCCTGAAAAGTCATTGCCTGATAAGCAGCGTTCTGCTCCAAGTAGGGCAACAGCAAAGCCGACCAAGCTGTTCCAACTTCAAACTCGGCACCCATCGGGAAACCCTTGGTAGCCGATTCAAAATTGTGGGTCGCCAGCATCAGTTGCTTGACGTTGTTTTGACATTGCATTCGTCGAGCAGCTTCGCGTGCTGCTTGTACCGCTGGCAGAAGTAAACCCACCAAGATTCCGATAATGGCAATCACAACCAATAGCTCTACCAACGTAAAGCCGCTTCTCTTCAACCTAAAATTCATAATGGCTCCTCAATCGAATGGAAAAATTACTTCGTTTTGACATCAATGTCGAAAACGTTCTTGCCTGTATCACTGGTGACTACGACTCGTTCCGGAGTCGTACTAGGTGCTTCGTAAATATCTGGAAAGCGATTGATCACTCCGCCTGGGACTTCACTTGGCTTGGTATCAATTCCGAGCGATTGTCCGGACGCATTGACCCAGGCAACCAGGGTCACTTTGTACTTACCGGCCCAAATACCTTGATCGCCTTGTGGGTGTTGGACCGTGAAATGTCCGGCTGCATCGGTTACACCAAAACCGAAGCCGTGGCGGTTGGAATCAAATAACTCGGTATCCGGAAAGAAGCCAACTTTGCAGTTCTCTACGGGCTTGCCATCCAGTTTGATTGTCCCCTGCGCAGACTGCATGGGTGGAGGCCCACAACCAATAGCGGAAGCCAAAACAAACAAAGTCAAACAACAAACAAACCACCTGCAACCAGCCATCGCAAACATTCTCCTGGACAACGGACTATCCCTTCCTGCGGGGTTCATAACGCCTTTGAGCTCGAACCCATTTGCATCTTTACATCCCCGTTTCAACGGTTGACCATTGTTACAGCCGAGGTCAAAATTGATCGACGAAAATGATGAAGTTCGTGTTATGAATTGATGTGCGATTCTGGAAGACAAAGAGGGCTAACGGGTTTGTGATCATCCCATCGAGAATCCGGTCGTCTCTAGACTAAACTTCATAAACGTTCTAGTATGCCCAAACCTTTTCTACGGATAGCTGCAAGTAATCTGTCCGAAGCAAATGAGTTCAACCAGCGTTGGTTTTTAAATGACTTACTTGAGTGATCGCACTTGGCCGTTGCCAAAGTACCCCTGGGTTATGCGTATGACTTGGTCTGAACTTCTATTCGCACATTGGCAGGTCGATCCTAAGCTGATTATGCCCCTGCTACCGAAGCAACTGACGTTAGACACTCGAGACGGAAACGCTTGGGTTGGGGTCGTTCCTTTTTTGATGTCGAACATTGCCCCCAGATGCTGCCCGCCCATACCGAAACTCAGTCGGTTCTTAGAATTGAATGTTCGTACTTATGTGATCCATGAAGGCAAGCCTGGAGTTTGGTTCTTTTCGCTCGACGCAGAAAACCCGGTCGCTGTCAGGGTTGCAAGGGCGACATTCAACTTGCCGTACATGGATGCGACCATGTCCTTGGGTAAGGATGAGGATGGTGCGGTTTTGTATCGAAGCACCAGAACGCATCGGGGGGAACCGCCGGCGAATTTAGATGCAAGCTACAAGGAGGTTGGTCACCCTTTTTTTGCAAAGCCGGGTACACTTGAGTATTGGCTGACGGCTCGATATTGCCTTTATTCTGCCGATCGCAAGAATCGTTTGTATCGAGGCGAGATAGACCATCCGCCATGGGCACTTTCGTCGGCAACATGGGAAACCAGGGAGAATTCCATGGGGGCTCCCTTGGGTTTGGATTTGAAAAGCGATCCGCATCTGCTTTCTGCTCAGCCGATTACCGTTCGCGCGTGGCCAGCTACGCGTTGTTGATCTCAGGTCGTTTTGCATGATGAACGGGTTTTGCAAACATTTACAGTTGGAGTTGGATTGAACAATTTAAAAACGGGTGCTGCTATCGTTTTTGTAACTGGCGCCACGGGGTATGTGGGGGGCCGGCTTGTTCCATCACTCCTTCGTGCAGGCTATCAAGTGCGATGTTTGGCTCGGGAGCCACGCAAGCTGGAAGCAAGGCCATGGCGAAACGATTCCAACGTCGATGTTGTTGCAGGCGACCTCACGAAAGTGGATGAGCTTATCGAGCAGTTGAGCGGCTGTTCTGTTGCCTATTTCTTAGTTCATTCGATGGAGGCGTCTGGAGGAAAGTATGCCGAACGAGATCTATTGTTAGCTTCCAACTTTGCCGCGGCCGCAAAGGCAGCAGGAGTACAACGGATCATCTACCTTGGCGGCCTGGGGGAACTGGGCGATGGTCTTAGTCAGCATCTACGTTCGCGGCGCGAGGTCGAAAACACGCTAGGCGGGACGGGAATTCCGGTCACCACGTTTCGCGCTGCAATGATTATTGGATCTGGCTCCGCCTCTTTTGAAATTCTTCGTTATCTAGTGGAACGCCTGCCCGTGATGGTAACGCCCTCGTGGGTGACGACCGAATCGCAGCCGGTTGCCATTAGCGACGTTTTGCATTGGCTTGTGCGTTGCCTGCAAGTGCCATCGACGCTCGGTCAAACGCTGGAGATTGGCGGGCCCGATATCTTGCCTTATCGGGAATTGATGAAAATCATGGCGGAAGAATTGCACATTCCAAAGAGATGGATCGTGCCAGTCCCCATCCTGACTCCGAAGCTAAGTTCGCTTTGGATCAGTTTGGTGACACCGGTTTCGTACAAAATCGCACGGCCTCTGGCGGAAGGGCTTCGCAATCGTGTTGTCGTGACCGACGACAAAACCCAACGCATGATGCCACACGAAGCGCTCGGGGTTCGCGAGGCAATCAGGAGGGCATTGCAAAAGATCGAGTCGAACGAAGTCGAAACCCGTTGGTCGGTTGCTGGACCGATAGTAGGCGATCCCCATTGGGCGGGAGGGAAAGTTTTTACGGACCGACGCTCGGTGGTTATTCACGCAGATCCTGCGGCGGTCTTCGCGGCGGTATGCCGAATTGGCGGCGGAAACGGCTGGTATGCCGGTGATATTCTTTGGCGTCTTCGCGGTTGGATGGATACGTTGGTCGGCGGCCCAGGGCTTCGTCGTGGGCGACGGGATAGCGAACGAGTCGAATTCGGAGAAACGCTCGACTTTTGGCGGGTAGTTGGCATCGATCGCGACCGGTCCTTATCCTTGCTGGCGGAAATGAAATTACCTGGGGTCGCCATGCTCGACTTCAATCTCCATTCGGATGGGGAGATCGCACGGACTAGACTGACTATGACTGCTCGGTATCGCCCCCGAGGGTTGTTGGGAATTTTGTATTGGTACTCAGTCGTCCCGCTCCACAATATCGTGTTTGGTGGGATGTTGAAGGGCATAAGAAAAGCTGCGGAGAAATCTCAATTGAACAATGCGGTTTTGACGCCGTCTGATGCAAAGGTCCCGAAGGCCGAGCTAGAAACTTCGGCTTCGGCTGAGGGCTCGAAGACCGTGCCGGGCTACGGACGCGCACGGCTGTGGTTAGGGATCTCGGGGGTCGGCACCATGGTGACTCTTGCGTCGCTTATGCTCTTTACAGGGTTCCGGCCAAGTTTTGTGCCTGAAGCAGAGGCCTCCGTGGCAAGTCAGACGTTGGGATTGGTATGTTTCTTCGCCATCTACATTCTGATCCAGCTTCCTTTTGATTTTCTGGGGGGATATTGGCTGCCCAAACGATATGGACGTTCTCATCCGTCGCTTGGACTTTTCGTAAGCAGTTTGCTTCGAGGCGCACTGGTTCACGGTGCTCTCTTGCTGAGTAGTGCGTGTGTGTTGATGGTCGCAGGCAGATATGTAGGTAGTGCGGGCAGCGTTCTCGCAGGTCTGTCGATTGCATTTTTGCTACTCTACTTTCGTTTGCAACTGGCGAAATGGATATCCCGGTTGTACGTCACAATCGATTCATCTCGGTCAACTGCAAGGAAGATGGTTGACCAGCAAGCTGTCTTCAACGTGCAGTGCCACGATGAAGGATTTACCGGCGGGTTCACCGGTGTGTTCACTCCGAAAGAGCAGCTGTTTCCGGCTCGTTGGCGAGAAGTGCTTGGACCGGAAGGGACTGCTCTTGCGTTGCATCGGAGGACGCTGGCGGTGACGACCCGAAGTTGGTTACGTGGTCGAGTGCTTGCGCTATCGTTTACAGTGGTTGGATTGCTGTTAACCTCACTGCTCGTTGGGGGCGAACAGCTTGGTACCGCATGGGGCATGATTCAATTCAGTCTATGGTTCAGCCTATGGTCGTTTGTGGGGCTGTTGACATTGCCAACACTAAGTCGTCGAGGAGTCATCGAGATTGACGAGCGAGCTCAGTCGGATGGATATCCGGTCGCATTAATGCGCGACGTCACAGAACGACTCGATCGGTTGCAAGACGGTGAGCCAGTTCGGCCATCGATCGTCGAGACGATCTTCCATCCGGTCCCGAGCGTTGAGAACCGGCTTGATGGGCCACGTTCGCATCAGGTCTTGGGCTTCTGGGATGCCGCTCGCACTTCTATCTACATCAGCAGTGCAGGGCTTGGATTGCTGGGACGTGCTGTCCATTGCAATTGCGGTCGGCCATCGCTTTGGGTTTTTCTGCCCACCGATTGATTTTTCGAATTTCGCAGCAACGCTATTCACACTCGCGGTTTCTGTGTGTATACTGTGTATATGACAATGCACAG
Organism: Planctomycetaceae bacterium; assembly: GCA_027487485.1. Taxonomy (GTDB): domain Bacteria; phylum Planctomycetota; class Planctomycetia; order Pirellulales; family Pirellulaceae; genus JBKCUI01. The sequence continues at coordinate 18,445 of JAIYDN010000094.1, forward strand.
CTGGATTACCATTTCGCTCGGTGACCCACGGCCGCTGTATCTGCAAGTGATGGAGCAGATCAAGCGACGCGTGGCGGTGGGCGATTTAGCGCCTGGGGCGGAACTTCCTTCGATTCGCGAGCTTGCGGCTGGACTTCAGGTGAGTGTTATTACGATCAAGCGGGCCTATTTGGAATTGGAACGCGATGGGGTGATTTCGACCCGGCAAGGCAAAGGGTCGGTTGTAGCCGATCGGCCTGGATTGCAAGCGTCCGTACAAGAAGGTGAATTACGAGACCACATCAAGCAAGTGATTGGTCTTGGCTTGCTTTTGGGGATTTCTAAAACCGAAATGCAACGGCGAATTGCCGACGCATATGAACAGAATCAAAAAGGTGGCAAATGACATCAGAACTGGCGAGTTCGACGGAAACGGTGTTCGCTGCATCCTTGAAGGGTGTTAGCAAATCGTACAAGCATTTCAAGCTGGACAACATCGACTTTGCGGTCGAACGGGGGACCGTGGCTGGGTTGATTGGTCCGAACGGGGCGGGGAAATCCACCACGATGCGAATCCTCTTAGGATTGGTTCATCCGGATGCGGGAACGGCGATGGCGATGGGCAAGCCGATCTCGTCCAGCGAAGCTTCCGCAAAACAAGATATCGGCTATTTTTCTGATGATATGCGACTGTATAAGCCCGAATCGATCGGCTGGCACATGCAGTTTGTGCGATCGCTTTATCCGACATGGGATGACGATTATGCGACTCAGTTGTTGGAGCGGTTTGGGCTGATCGAACAACAAATCGTCAAGGGTTTATCGCATGGCCAACGGGTCAAAGCCATGCTGTTGCTGATTCTTGCTCGACGGCCCAAGTTGCTCGTCTTAGATGAACCAACGAACGGTCTGGACCCGGTTGCCAAACATGAAATTCTGTCCGAACTGATGCGGGTCGTACAGGACGACAGTCGAACGATTCTTTACTCGTCGCACAACACGCAGGATGTAGAGCAAATCAGCGACACGATCACGTTTATTGATCGGGGCCGAGTGATCGCGTCGAGCAATCGAGATGTTTTCCTGGATCAGTGGAAACGTATTCAGCTTCAAGCCCCCGAAGGGTGGCATATGCCTGTGATGGAAGGGGTACGCACGGAGTCCAGTTATCGCAGTCTGCATGTCCTTTCCGCCAGTCAGTACTGCGATCAGATATCGGCACAATTGCAGCAATCCGGAGCCGTCATCGAAACCGTGAAACCGATGACGCTCGAAGAAATTTTTGTCAGTATTGTCATGCGTGGACGAGAGGCGAATCAATCATGAATCTAAATGCCATTCAAATTTTGTTTCTGAAGGATTTGTTTCTGAGTCGGCGGCAATTGTTCGCCTACTTTGTAGGAGGGATGGTCGCGTCAGCGCTTGCATGCGTCCCCAATTCGACCATTTCTTTCATCGGTTTCATTTTGGTAATCACCGTTGCTATTGCAGCAGGCATTCATTTGATCGGTACGTTGATGATTGCGGAATCAACCGACCAGACTCGGATGTTTGTCATGAGTTTGCCAATCAGTTTGCTGGACTATTCCATTGGGAAAATGGCAGTTGTGATGACAACCTACCTGATTCCATGGACTTCCATGTTGGCGTGCCTAGTCATTGCTACCATGACCATGGGCAAACAGGGCAGTGTGGTGGTACTGCCGGCCATCTTCTTGTTTCTTCTGTGTAGTTTCTTGCTGCAATTGGTAACTGCGGTCGTTTCCGAGTCGGCTGGATGGACGATCTGCGTCATGGTTGGCGGAAACATTTGTCTGAATGTTTTCTTGATGAAGCTGTTTCAGGATCCAGAGGTTGCTGAAGTCGTCAAAGGGAACATCGTGCAGTGGCCTATGTTGGTTTTGCAGATGATTGCGGGCGAGCTATTGGTTATCTGTCTAGCATTGGTTGTGGCTGTGCTGTTCCAGTTTCGCAAGCGGGATTTAATTTAAATGGACTCAGGGCCCGTGCAGCAAGTGAACTGCGGGAAGGAAGCACCGGCACAGCGTATCCATTATCTGGATAACCTTCGAGCAGCCGCGATGTTGTTTGGTGTGTTCTTGCATTCTGCGCTCGCCTATGCACAGCCCGCTCAATCCTTTTGGCTGGCGACAGACACCAGTTCGAGCGTCGCGATCGATGCCAGCATCTGGTTCATCCATTTGTTTCGCATGAGTTTGTTCTTTTTCCTTTCAGGGTACTTTGCGAAGTTAGTTATCGAGAAGAAGGGGATAAAGAACTTTCTTTGGAATCGCTTCTTGCGGATCGTGGTCCCGTTCGTCTTGTTCTATCCCTTTCTGTTGGCGGCCATGATCGCCGTCATCGTCTTCGCAGTGTCGTATTTGACGGACCCCCAGGGCTTGATGGGGATGATTGCAGCAGCAGCAAAAGACAAAACAGCCGCTCAGAAAAGTCAAACGAACAGCACGATGCATCTTTGGTTCCTGTATTACCTTGCGGCCTTTTCGGTCCTCGGCGCATTGATGCATCGATTCAAAGGTATCAAACTAGCTTCACTGTTTCGGTATCCCATTTTTTTTCTGCTGTCCCCTTTAGTCTTGGTTCCGAGCGCTCTCGCGGCAGGAAGTCCCGTGCCTGCGCCGGAGTCCTTTATCCCTTTATGGTGGCCATTGGTGTTTTATGGGTGGTTCTATGCTGCTGGCTGGCAACTGTTTGGACGGGAAAACAATCTGGAAATATTGCGCCCCTACGCATGGCACATTTTTGGCATTTCTGTCATTTTGTTCGTTCCCTACTACATGCTGTTGCCGGTGATGGATTTGAAGACTATCGTTGAATCGCCCTCGCCTCAGAGCGCGTGGGTTCTGGGAACAGAAGCTCTCTTGACTGCTTATCTTTCCGTGATGCTAACAGTTGCGTCTTTGTTGTTTGGCAAGCGATATCTTTCCGGTCGAAGCCCTCTTCTAGCGTTTGTCGCCGACGCGTCCTATTGGGTGTATTTGCTTCATCTTCCGATTGCGATCTTTCTTCAGACACTTCTGATTCCGTCACCGCTGCCGCTGTGGCTGAAGCTCATGGTCGTTTTGTCAGGTACCTTGGTTTTTTGTTTCGCCACCTATGTGGTGTTTGTTCGCTATACTCCCTTGGGGTGGTTGCTGCACGGAAAACGCGCTTTCCCCTAATCATTGATGAAGCGAGTAAGTGCCACGGCAAAAACAAACCTATCGAAGGATGCCGGTGAAATTCCGAGACTTGGGTTTGCGATCGAATACGAACCAATAGCGCAAATTCTAAGAAGTGTCCGCCAGCACTTGCTTCCTCACGGCGACCAAGAGACAATGCGAACTAGAATGCTAGCGATATAAGCTAGTTTGCTGACTCGACCAACCCTCACGGGTCCTCATGCATTAGCGCTGTGTGCCATCTACTGCGGCTGTTTTGGTCCGTCAATATTCATAAAGGCTCGGACTTAAAATGTATCGAAACGTGCTTGCGTGTTGTCTTCCTACATTGAGGAAAGTGAGCAGTAATAGAGAAGCAATTCAACAGGCAAAACGTCGACAGGCCAAACGTGCGCTTCGCTTGGAGTCGCTGGAAGTCCGTTCGCTGATGGCAGGTCAAGTCTTTCAGCAGATTCCTGTCGAGCTTACCAATTTAGAACAGTTATCGCTGGAACTGGTGAACCGTGCACGTGCAAATCCTCAGGCGGAAGCGACTCGCTTTGGTATCGGGCTCAACGATGGTCTTGCATCTCCGAATCTCATTACAGCCTCACCGAAGCAGCCCCTTACCCCGGAAAGTCGCCTAGCACTGTCGGCCCGCCGTCATTCGCAGGACATGATCGATCGCGATTACTTTGCCCACGATGCGAAGGCCCCAGCGCCGAATGGAATTACGCCATCGGCTCGAGCAACGAGCGTCGGTTTCGGCTCTGACGTTTCCGAGAATATTGCCTATGTATCGACCGATGGCAGGTCGACGCTCGCTTCAGTACTAGAATTGCATTCCAATCTCTTCAAGAGTGTCACGGGGCACCGCAGCAATATGCTCTCAGACAACTTTGATGTGGTTGGCATTGGGGTTGTCGCAGGCGACTTCACCGACCCTCCTTTGGACGGTGGGCAGACATTCGCAGCCTTATTCAGGACGGAGGTTTTCGGCAACAGCGATTCCAGTGCCCATGTGTTGCATGCTGGTTCGATTACCGGTGTGGTGTTTCGAGACGATCAGGTCGATGATGATTTTTATTCGATTGGCGAAGGCGTATCGGGGATTGGAATCGAGGCGAGGTCGGCATCCGGTGATGTTTATGCCACAGTGACCGGTGCCAGCGGAGGGTACCGACTGAATGTACCCGCTGGGACCTATACGGTCGTCTCTCGAACCGGTGACCGGATTTTTGGACTCGGAACGGCGACAATCGTGGACAAAAACGTGAAGCTCGATCTGATGACGGACCGTATTCCTGCTCAAGACAACTTCGACTTTGATGCAAATCGAGACGGGTTAGTGTCCTATTTGGATGCCTTGGTTGTTATCAATTTCTTGAATCTCAATACATCCGATTCCAGTTTGTCGCAGGCGACCAGAAATGCCTTTGACATCAATAAAAACAGCACCGTCGACCCATTTGATGTGTTGCTGCTGATCAATCAACTCAATCGTCAGAATGGGACGGGAACTGGAGAAGGTGAAAGCGAAGAGAAATCCCCTGCAAAACCTTCTTTCAAGGAGACGTCGCATCGAACCAGCGACGCGTCGACTGTTGCTTGGAATATGGTAGACTTGGATTCAGTAGGTGCCGGTCGTAAAAAGGGCTGGTGCTGACCGAAGAACTTCTCTGCCATCGACGTTCCTGAAAAATCTGCATGCAAACAACGTCTTCTACCGATCGACCATCGATTTCACTGATTATTCCCGCGTACAACGAAGCGGCCTCCATTGGCCAAGTTGTTACTTCTGCGTCCCAGATTTTAACTCGGCACAGCTACCCGCATGAAATCGTAGTGGTGGTTGACGGTGCAACCGACGAAACGGCTCAAGTTGCCGCTGCTGCGGGGGCCAAGATTGTTCGCCACTCCATGAACTTCGGATACGGACGCAGTCTGAAAAGTGGGATCCTAGCGGCGGACAACGATCTGATTGCCATCGCCGATGCGGATAGCACTTATCCAATCGAACGCCTGCCGGAGCTGATTGCAATCGCAGGCTCCGTGGACATGGCCATCGGTGCCAGAACAGGGGTACTGTATCACGGTTCGATTTGGAAGCGGATCGGTCGAATCGTATTTCGCTGGTTAAGCGAATTTTCAGCAGGACAACGTATCGACGATATCAACTCCGGTATGCGAGTATTCCGTCGAAGTCAAATCGTCCCCTTCTTCCCGATCATCAGCGCAGGGTTTTCCTTCACAACCACTTCTACCCTGGCATATCTTCTCAACGACCTGAGCATTCGATACTTGCCAATCGAGTACCGAGCGCGCGAGGGACGTTCGAAGGTTCGGCATTTTCGAGATTCATTGCGGGCTTTGCAAATCATTTTGGAGGCGATACTCCGTTGCAATCCGATCAAGGCCTTTATCCTGCTTGTTGCACCATTGATCGCGTTAAGCATTTTTTTACTTCTTGTGTCGCTTCTGATAGGTTCAGGCGGTTGCTTTTTCGCATCGATCATGAGTCTTTGTAGTGGCCTTGTGATACTGTCGATCGGCTTCTTGGCGGTGGCTATTTCACCCTACCGTCGCACGATAGAGACTCGATCGTATGCAGTTACGGTTCAAGCGGCGTCGATTCCCGGTCGATTTGCTTCGAACACTGATGAACTGCCACAATGATTGAACGCGAATCGCTGCCAGTTGGCGCCGCGACGATGAGTCCGGCCATGGCACACATGAATGCCTACCCTAGGTACCTTTTCAAACAAGTGCTGCCGATTCTGGGAGCTCGTGTTTGGGAGATTGGGATCGGTTATGGGGTCTACACACGAATGCTGCTGGCGCTTGAAAAGCAAGTGTTGGCCTCGGACGTTGATTCGGAGTGTATTGCCCAACTTCAAAATTCGCTCGGCGAACGCTCGTCGGTTCAATGCTTGCGAGTGGATCTTTGCGATCGCGATTCCGTGTATCGAGCCACCGCGTTTGAAGCCGATTCTGTGCTATGCTTCAACGTTTTGGAACATATCGAGCAGGATGTTCAAGCCCTGCGGTGGATACGAGAATCGGTACGTCCCAATGCAACGCTAGGCTTGATTGTTCCGGCACATGAGGGACTGTTTGGAAAGATGGACTCGCAGGCCGGGCACTTTCGCCGATACTCATGTAATAGTTTGCGAACCGCGATGGTGGAGGCTGGTTGGAAAGTGGATCGAATTCGGTACATCAATGCCCTTGGTGCTTGTGGGTGGTGGTTCCATAATCGCGTCCGAAAATCGGCTGGACTGCAAGATAGTCATGTGAATCAGCAAATGTCCGCCATGGACAGATGGCTTCCAAGGTTTGCCCTTCTATCCGACCCGTGGATGGGACGTCTTTTTGGGTTGTCGGTTGTTGCTTGGGGGCGTTGCGGCTAACGAGCCTATCATGTGCGGAATTGTTGGCGTCTTGGATTACACTGCTCGAAACCCGATTCCCTTGAATCGCGAGCAAGCGATTGTGACGGTGGATAGTCTTGTTCATCGAGGTCCGGACGATGGTGGACTGATGCTGATGCCAGGAATCATGCTCGGGCATCGTCGATTGTCGATTTTAGATGTCAGCCAAGATGGGCATCAGCCGATGATTGATCAGCAAACGGGGTGTGCACTGGTTTATAATGGCGAGATTTATAACTTCCAAGAATTGCGAGACGATCTCCTGCAGGCGGGGCATCGGTTTCATTCCACCACGGACACCGAAGTTTTGCTGCGAGGTTATCTTGAATGGGGGCAAAAGGTTGTTACCCGATTGAACGGGATGTTTGCCTTTGCGATGTACGATCCTCGCGATAGTTCATTATGGTTAGTGCGAGATGGCGTCGGCATCAAACCACTTTTCGTGCACGACGATGGAACGCGTTGCTGGTTCGCATCGGAGATCAAAGCGATCCTTACCGCTTTGCCCTCGTTAGCTCGAATGGATCGGCAAGCGATCGATCGGTTTCTCGCGTTTGGATACACGCCTGCCCCTCGAACTGGTTTTGAGCGAATCGAGCAATTGAGGCCAGGAGAGGCATGGACCATCCGAAGAGGTTTCCCGATCGTAAAGTCCAAATGGTACCGCGTTCCTTATCCTGACAAAATTGCTTCCTGCACGCTTGAAGATGCCTCGAACCGGTTGGGTTGTGCGCTGGACAGTGCGGTCAAGAGGCAAATGGTAAGCGACGTGCCTGTGGGCGCAATGCTGAGCGGCGGGTTGGATTCATCAGCCATCGTCCGCAGTATGCAACGAACCGGGGGGGGACGCATCGAATCGTTTTCTGCCGGGTTCACGGAGTCTTCCTTTGACGAACGGAGCTTTGCTTCCCAAGTTGCCCAGCGATATCAGTCGCAGCACCAAGAGGTGACCTTATTGGCCGACGCGCAGCGAGGCTTGCATTGTCTAGTAAGTCATGCCGAAGAACCCTTGGCAGATAATTCTGCCTTGCCTTTGTATTTCCTTTCGGAGTTTATGCGCAAGTCGGTCACCGTGGCGCTCAATGGAGACGGAGCCGACGAGTTGCTTGCTGGTTACGATACCTATCGAGCTAGCCAGATAGCGCCCTACTATCGCTGTCTTCCAAAATGGATTCGAGAGCGAGTCTTGCAGCCTGCGATCGAATGGCTTCCTAATTCCGTCGCCAAGTACAATACCAAAATGATGCTTGGACGTTTTATGTCGTTCGCGGGGTATGATGCTCCTCACGATCATGCGATGTGGCGAAGCATGGTGCCCCCTGAATTGCGCAAGCAACTTTTTCAGGGCTCATTCTTGGACGATTCCAACGACCCGTGGTTGGACTATACATCGGTCCTGGAGGAAGCGCCGGATGGACTATTGCCACTTGAAAAGCAGCTTCACATGGATTTGCGATTCCATTTACCGAACGGACTGTTGGTCAAGACCGATCGTATGAGCATGGCGCATGGGCTTGAAGTTCGTGTACCGTGGCTAGATCACGAAGTGATCGCTGCATGCTTAGCGATGCCTGCCAAGTGGAAGCGTCAAGGTAGCGATGGAAAACGAGTGTTGAAACAATTGCTCTCAAGTGACCTACCCAAAAGCATCACTCATCGCAGAAAAGCAGGCTTTGTGATTCCGCTAGAAGCATGGATGCGTTCTTCGTGGCAGCCTTTGTTACGCTTCCACTTGAACGAGCGATTCGCAGAGGAAACGGGAATGTTTCGATGGCCGTTTCTTTTGAAAATGATGGATGATCAACGCGACGGGAAAGCAGATCACGCTTATTCGTTGTACACGCTGTTGATTCTGTCGATCTGGTGGGATACCTGGATCACAGGTCGAACCCCACCCATATGCAATCGACCAAAAAACTGGCAACCAGTTCAGATCACTGACGGCTCATCGGCACCAAGCGGCAACCGTTAAGACGAGAGCCGTGTAAGCGATGATGCATGTCATCAATCGTTCGTTATTTGTGCAATTCAAAAACTTTGCTCAAATCGAAGCCCGCAAGCGCTTCGTCGGGTACGCTGGAGGAATTGCCAAAAGAAAGCATGTCCGTGAGGCTTTCAATGAGTGAAACTTCTGTTCTGTAGTTGACTTTGGGGGCAGGAGCCGCGGGAGTTTGTCGGCTTTCAAGTTCTTTAAGGCGCTCAGCTTCTTGCTGGTTCATGGACGGAACGTGGAAGTCTTCGTTATTCATCCAGGCATTCCAACACAAAAGCGTTTGATACTCTTCATGAGCCATGCCCAGGCGTTGTGCGCTGAGAACACTTAAACGTAGCGATCGCAGTGCAATTTGAGAGGAATGAGATCCTCCATGAGATGCATTGCCATTGATTCCGTAGTACCAAGCTATCTCACGATGAGCGTGCGGCAGTTCTTCCTGGAATCGTTCTCCGGCTTTCGCCAACTGTTGAACGATTCGGGTCCAGATCGGTTTAAGGCTCTCTGTGTTCGGACGCGTCTTTTGATTTCGAGTTAGGATTTCAAGTCGTACAGAACTCGCTAGCCAATTGAAGGAACATGCGGTGTAACTATCAGCGTTTCGAAACGTACCTAGCTGGTCACAAACGTGAGCAAACTTGAGTCGTGCGTCGGTAAAGTTCTTGGCTTGAAAATCGTGCATGGCAGCGTTGAGTTCAAGCATCCGTTTGGATCTGGGACTCTCGGAGTCAACAATGGCGTCGCTCGGGAAAAAGAAAGTCTCATCAAACCCAGCCAATCGTTGTGCGAACTGGCCAGCATAAAAATGAGTTGCATCGCCTTGCCGCGTACTTGATTGAATCAAGTGGCTGCAAAGTCTTCCCGCTTCAACAAATCGACCAGCTCGCACACACCAAATGGCATGTTCATAAATCGGTCGATTCCGATTCTCGATCATCTCCACGCGTTCTAGATGCGCACCGGTATGATTGAATGGAGTTGCTTCGGATTGAAAAATCATTTTGTCGCACGCTAAACAAGAGAGGACTAGTATTAAAAAGCGTTCTAGATCGAACTTGGAAGAAATCTAGGATTCAATTTGAGTTCCATGGATCGAAACGCTGGATTTTTGCTCTGCAAAATTGCGAATCCTAGGCCGTACAAGACCTACAATTGGAACAACGGGAACTTATCAAGTTCAAAATCAGCGAGCGGTCTTTTGAAAGTTCACTCTTTCGAGTTGATATATTGATCCAACGATTTTTTGAGAATGCTCGCCCATAGCTTGTAGCCTGTCTCGTTTTGGTGCAATCTGTCCGTGGTAAACAACTCGCTACGAGGTTTACCATCGGTGAGATAATGCTCTTGAGTCGAAACGAAATAGACATGTTGCTTTCGGGTAGCGAGTTCCTGAAGTGCAACATTCGCGGCTTGAATTTTGGGCCAATGATCAAAGCGTGAAGGGGTGGGGGTAATTGCAACTAAGAAAATAGGGGCTGCAGAATTTTGTTCACGCACTTTGTGAATGACCAGCTCTGCAAGCCTCTGAATTTCTTGAGGTGTTTTATCTGCTTCGGAACCAGTGATGTCGTTAGCAACAAAGACCATCGCGGCTCGGAATCGAAGACCATGCACTAGTTGTGGTGTGTGGATTGCAAGATCGCAAAATTTCGCACCGCCGTAAGCTCGCCTTAGCACAGTATAGGGGGCCATGTCGGTATCGATCGAATCCCAAAGACGAAAGCTCGAACTGCCCAAACAAAGAACCGTATCTGATCCGCCCTCCGTGGGATTCGACTTGGACAATTGCTGGACGTCGTTGTTCCACTTTGCTGCTGCGGAAGCGTATTGCGCTAGATCGTTGCCCTGGATCCACTCTTGACGATCGGATTCGGTAAGTTCGGTATTCAATTGAGCAAAAGCATTTTGACATGCCAATGCGAACAACGCGATGATCGTAAACAGGCTCCTTACGTTGATAACCTTGGCGTGGAATTCACCATACTCCTGTCGGGATGTGCTAGAAGTTTTTAGAGAGATTGTTTTTTGCTTGGTGTCGATCATTGGAAGTTCAGAACTTTGGAATTGATGGATTCGTTTGTGATTTGCCATGGTGGAAAGCCGACTTCTATTTGATCGTGAAACGGCTTCTGGTCCAGTCGAATATCGCACAAATGCGACGCTTGCTAGGTTCAAAACTCGCGTCACCAAAGCAAATGGAGAGCCACGAATAATCTAGGTTAGTCCCAAGCGATACGTTGCTCCAGCGGTACCTTTACGACTAGAATAGATGATGCTCCCGCCTTCCATCCCTCCTCCAATCCCTCCCCACGAAGATACGGACCGGCTTCGATTGAGTGCCAATACTATGGAATCATCTCAATACACTTCGTGCAAAACGATCGCCGGACTAAGATTCCCTTTGAACCAATACTGCCCTTTTTCGTTTGGCCGGTACCTTTTTATACGCTGTTTCTTGTTGGTGGCAGGCATTGAATCGATGGTGTTTGGCGTGCAATCGACTCAGGAGCTTTCGTTTACACCGGAAGCTGTCGAGTTCTTTGAACAGAAGATTCGTCCTCTTTTGATCGATCGATGCATCAAGTGCCACGGCGACGCCAAGCAATGGGCTAATCTTCGTTTGGATTCCCGACATGCCATTCTCGCGGGTGGAGACAGTGGGCCTGCAATTGATATCGCGAACCCGGATCAAAGTGAACTCCTGGTCCGAGTTCAAGCGTCGGACTCGGAGACTCGGATGCCTCCCGCCGATTCGGGCACCTCTCTGAATCCTGAGCAGATTGGTTTGCTGCAGCATTGGATTGCGATGGGAGCCCCTTGGCCAGCAACCATTGAAACCTCGAAGGGGAGTAGAAAAGACTTGTGGGAAAAGCATTGGGCTTTCCAGCCAATCCGTTCGCACATGCCCAAACTAGTGGAAAGCGTCGCAAAGGACTTTGCGCATTGGCAACAGAGTCCGATCGATCGATTTGTTCTCAAGAAGCTTGCGGAACATCAGTTAACGCCCTCACCTCAAGCGGATCCTAGCGATCTGGTGAGACGCGTGACCTATTCGTTAACGGGACTTCCACCCACCCCGGAATCAATCGCATCCTTCAAGCAGAACCCGTCATCAGAAGCTTATGCTGCGTTGGTAGATCGTTTGCTGGAGTCACCCGAATATGGCGAACATTGGGGGAGGCATTGGTTGGATGTCGCCAGATACTCCGATACCAAAGGATATGTTTACGGTCGAGAAGAAAAGCGATTTGTGCATGCAACTCATTATCGAGATTGGGTGATCGAGGCCTTCAATCGAGATCTTCCGTACGATCGTTTTGTCTTGCTTCAACTGGCAGCTGACCAAGCACCGGATTTGGATCGACGCGACTTAGCGGCCATGGGTTTTTTAACCCTAGGCCGCCGCTTTCTTGGAATCGCTCCTGACATCATCGACGATCGCATTGATGTCGTGAGTCGTGGATTACTTGGACTGACGGTGGGATGCGCGCGATGCCATGATCACAAATACGACCCGGTCCCGACCGCGGACTACTATTCGCTTTATGGTGTGTTTGAAAACAGCATCGACGAATTGACCGCTATTCCAGCGACATCCGCCGATCCTTCCTCCCACAACAAGATCGAAGCTGCCTATGAAACGGAATTGGCAGAACGAAAGCGAAAGCTTTCCACGGTAATGTTGGAAAAAAGACTGGAAGCTAATGAGCGCCTTCGCAATCGGTTGGGCGAATATTTGATGGCGCAGAAGAAGCTCGATCTGTATCCGGAAATGACCTTCAACCAGATTGTCCCCAAGGAGGATTTGATACCAACGTTGGTTCGACGTTGGCAGGCCTATTTGATTCAAGCAGAGCATGAGTCTCATCCAGTATTCAGTGCCTGGATTGCATATGCGTCGCTACCGGAGGAAGCCTTCGAGACCGAGGCGCCCAAACGGCATGATCAACTGAGTGGCTCGAATTCTTTTTGGAATCCGGTGGTTCGCAATGCATTTCGCAATCCTCCCAAGTCATTGCAAGAAGTTGCCGATCGATATCAATCGCTCGTTTCCGAAATCGACAAGCGATGGGCCATCGCTTGCGAGCGGGCTAGACAACTGAACCGACCTTTACCCTCGCAGTTTGATGATCCAGACCTCGAACAACTACAGCAGGCTTTTCATGGTGTGGATTCTCCATGTGTGATGCCTGAAGGATCGCTGCTCAACCATGAATGGTATTGGGACACGGCCACAGGAGACGAGCTTTGGAAGTTGAGCAATGCGATTGACCAGTGGTTATTGCAATCTCCCCACTCCATTGCCGGAGCCCCCCATGTTGTCGCTTTAACCGATCGACACCAACGGCAGGAACCTCAGATTTTTAAGCGAGGAAATCCAGCCAACAAAGGGTCGGTTGTTTCGCGTCATATGATTTCGCTTGGTAAGCCTGTAGCTGCTAACTTTCAAGTCGGTAGTGGCCGAATGGAATTGGCCAAATCGATTGTATCCACGGAAAATCCGCTGACAGCTCGAGTCTGGGTCAATCGAGTGTGGGCGCATCATTTTGGGGCTGGCTTAGTAACAACCCCAAGCGACTTCGGAACCAGGGCGAATGCACCAAGTCACCCCGAACTGCTAGACTGGCTAAGTCAAAAATTGGTGGACCTGAAATGGAGCACGAAAGCGCTCCATCGCGAGATTCTTTTATCTCAGACATATAGGCAATCTTCGCGAGTATCTAGCTCATCCGCTACCCCGATTGCTAAAGCAATGGAGACGGACCCAGAGAATCGGTTGCTTTGGCGCATGAATCCACGCAAACTCAGCATTGAGCAATATCGCGATACGTTGCTGAACGTTTCAGGACAATTGGACAGAACGCGAGGTGGCTTAGGAGGCGAACTGTTCGGCAAAAGAAGGTCCGTCTACCTTTCCATCGATCGGCAATTCCTTCCGAATGTATTCAGCGTTTTTGACATGGCGAACCCGGACTTACATTCGTCGCAGCGTACGGAGACAACCATTCCGCAGCAGGCCTTGTTCTCGATGAATCATCCCTTTGTCATCGAGCGTGCCAAGGACGTTGCTGCGATGGTGTCGAACCAAGCAGCCAATTCGGAGCGTTCGAAACTGGTATTCGAAGCGATTCTAGGTCGTACTCCGTTATCTGAAGAACTGAAGGCCATGGAGCTGTTTTTAACGCAAGCAGAATCCCTCGAAAGTAAGGAAGCTGGCGCAGACATTGCGGAACCGTTCCGAGCCAATTGGACGTACGGTTACGGAAAAATCGACCCAGCGACGGGCGTTTTGGAATCTTTCCAAAAGCTACCCCATTTTACGGGGACTTCTTGGCAGGGTGGCATCGCGGTCCCAGATCCTAGCCTTGGCTGGGTTTACCTAGAGGCAAACGGCGGCCATCCAGGCAACGATCATGATCATGCAGTGGTTCGGCGTTGGACAGCTTCTAAGTCAGGTTTCATTTCTGTTACTTCCGAATTGATCCATCGACACGAAGTGGGCGATGGAGTTGCGGCATGGATTGCCTCCAGTCGCGGTGGTGTACTTCAGTCTGCCAAGGTACACAATCGGACCGAATCCATTTCTGTGGACTCGTTCGCAATCCAAGCCGGGGACACCCTTGATTTTATTGTAGACGTCGCAGAGCAGCTTAATACAGACCAGTTTGAATGGGCTGCCGTGATCCAATGGAAACCACAGAACTCGGCACATGCCCCATCGCCAGAGATTGGTGCCGTTACCTGGGACAGTCGCCGCGACTTCACGAAAACAATGTCCCTAAGCTTGAAACCGTTAGAGCAACTGGCTCATTCGCTTCTAATGTCCAATGAATTCATCTTTGTGGATTGAGAACAATTTCTATGAATGAAAGAATCATCGATCGACGCACAATGCTACAGTCAAGTGGTGTTGGGCTTGGAATGCTGGGCTTAGCTGGCCTTGTCTCCAATCCTGATGGCGTCGCAGTAGCACAAGGAACCGACTCTGGGAAACAACCACTTGCACCGAAGCTACCTCATTTTGCCGCGAAGGCAAAACGAGTGGTGCACTTTTTCTTAAATGGTGGGCCTTCGCATGTCGACACGTTCGACCCGAAGCCTATGCTAACAAAGTTCGCCGGCGAGCCGATTCCATCGCCTCTGCCGACGGAGCGCAAAACGGGTGGGTTGCTACCCTCTGCGTTTCAATTCAAAAAGTACGGGCAAAGTGGAATCGAGGTTAGCGATCTGTTTTCGAAGACGGCCGAGCACGTCGACGAGATCGCTGTGATCCGTTCCATGTACGCTCAGGTTCCTAATCATGAGCCTTCGTTGATGCTGATGAACTGCGGCGATTCGGTTCAACCCCGTCCGAGCGTTGGTTCCTGGACATTGTATGGATTGGGAAGCGAGAACCAAAACTTACCTGGATTTCTCGCTATATGTCCAGGTGGATACCCAGTATCGGATAAAGCGAATTGGCAATCGGGCTTTTTGCCTGGAGCGTATCAAGGGACCTTTGTTGATCCTCAACACAGCCAAATCGAAAAGCTCATTGAGAATATCCGCAGCAGCCACGCGTCTCAGGAAACTCAGCGTCAGCAGTTGGACTTGGTTCGCCAGATGAATTCGTTGCATATGGTACAGCGGAGCGACCCAAGACTCGAAGCTCGCATTCAATCCTTCGAGCTGGCGTTTCGTATGCAAATGGAAGCCTCCGATGCGTTCGACATCCAGCAAGAGACCGCACATACGCGGCAAATGTATGGCGAAAGTGTTCATGGGCGACAAACTCTCATCGCGCGCCGGCTGCTGGAGCGGGGTGTGCGTTATGTTCAGCTTTGGCACGGTGCTGGTCAGCCGTGGGACCATCATGGTGATATTGCCAATAACCTTAAGACACAATGTGGGCAGTTGGATCAACCTTTAGCTGCCATGCTGACCGATCTAAAACAGCGAGGCATGCTGGACGATACACTCGTGATCTGGGGTGGAGAATTTGGACGAACCCCTGTTTCCGAAGGAGGATCGGGACGTGACCACAATCATTACGGTTTCACCGTTTGGATGGCAGGTGGCGGAATTCGCGGGGGAACCGTGTACGGAGCAACCGATGAGTTTGGATTCAAAGCGGTCGAAAAGCCTACCAGTGTCCACGATCTGCACGCGACCATTCTGCATCTACTTGGTTTCGATCACGAGAAATTGACCTATCGCTATGCTGGCCGAGATTTTCGACTAACCGACGTTCATGGCAACGTCATCCGAGATATCCTTACTTAACACTCTTCCACAAGATACTCTTGCGGTTGATATCGCTCGACAGGATCGCAGTTCCATCGTCCGAAAAACTTACTTGACCGATCGATGCACCGCGATGCCCAGGCAGCGTAAACAGTTCTCGAGCACCCCGATCTAAACTCGGTGCAGCAAACCACACGCCCAGCGTTCCATTCTCATCGCCAATCGCAAGCAAGTTCTCGTTCGGTGAAGTCGTGAACGATGTGATTTTCGACGTAGACAGGATTGGTGTGAAGTTCTCGTTGGAACTAGGGTCAAGACTGATAAAATCGATGCGGCTCCCTTTCGGTATGTGCGATAAAATGGCCACATGCCAGCGATTCGTGGTCTCTGGTAGCCACGGTTCTTGAAGCCATTGGACTCCTGCTAAATTCGCCCCAGAGTCGATAGATGGCCAGTTGCTGTTCGCCAATGGCGCGCTTTCCCCCGATTCGTTGAGCATTTGCCATTTCCCATCTTGGTGGAGAACCAGTAGTCCTTCACCCTGAGGGTGCCAACTGGCGAACTGTGCCCCATCAACTGCTGGTTGGTCCGATTCTTGCAACCGATTCGATTCGTCGATGTTCCAACGCAACAATTGTGATTTTTGGTTCGCAAGCTTGCCTACGATCGCCAATTGTTTTCCATCGGGGGACAGGCATGCTTCCGTCACCGCTTGAAATGGATGTTGTACCTTCTGCCAATGGTACTGATCCCCATGCGATTTTATTGCTACCATCACAAGTCCAAATTCGTGCATCGTGACCCAACGTTCTTGCATCGTAGAACGGGTTGCCCGTACACATGGTGGACGCCCCACGACGAGGCTCCACGAATTATTGTCGAACCGATAGACCGCACCCATAGGATCGACCAAGATAGAATGCTTTGAGTCCAACGATTGGACGTCCAGGATTCGATCGCTTTCTACGGCGAGATTCATTTTCGATTCGGGCACTGGATCGGATTCCAGTGGCATGATACGCACACTTTTTTGGAACGTTTCCTTGCGGTCAAGTACCGGCTTGGACGCGTTGCGGCTCCAGTTGAGTTGAACAAAACTGCATTCGGCGGATGCATCCGATGACCGTACGACTACCTTGACTCTGTCTGTGTTTGGATCAGACGCCTCGACCGCCATGTCCAAAAACCGCCAAGGTTCTTGCTGTTCCGTGGATTGGATTGACTTGTCCGCATCCGACCAATTGAGTCCATCCAGCTTCGTTCCGTCCCAGGCGAGTCTCGCTATTCGGCCATTTTCAAAAACGATAAAAAGTTGCTTCCCGTCCAAAGACCAAGCAGCTTCGATCGGAACGAACTGGCTGTTGATCGCGATATCAAATTCGCGATACTGCGGATTGTCCCAGGAGGACGCATCTGTCGAGTCCACGATTTGAACGGATCCTGAGGATGCGATATAAGCACGGAACGATTTTTGAGTTGGATGAGCCACTGCAATCGAAGTACCAAAACGCGACTCGACTTGGACGTCTGCACCAGGGCTGGATGGCAGCACGAAAGTCTTTTCGCCATCCCCCACAACGAGGGAATCGTCACCATCGGTGAACTCGATTCGACAGGCTCCTCTGGACTGGAATTGCAATCGGTTTGTCATGGATTGGCTCGCAAGGTCCCAGATGCAAACCTCTGTATTAGCGACAGTCGACGACTGGTTAATGGATGAATCACGAAGAAGGGAAGCGACCGTCGCAACCCATGGATGGCTTGATCCAACAGCCATATCGGTTAATCGCGCTTTGGGTGTGTGCCCAACATAACTAACCGCTGCATCCTGGATCTTGTCGCTTCTGATGCTGGAACGTAGCACACCATCCCGGTCGATACTTTCTTGGACCCCTTCTTTCGAGATCGATTGATTCCGTAACTGCTGTGCTGTATTGCTGCTCAGCATGCGGCGAGCTTCTTGATTCGCAATGTTCCACCGGATGATGTGGCCAAGATTGTCACAACCAATGACCTCGTTACTGGTGTGTAGAAATTGGGCGGATGTGATGTTCCCCTGCAAACCGTTCAGGAAGCTAACAAAAGTAACCTGGTTGCCATTCTCCGTTTTCCAAACGAACGCCACCGGTTCGTCGCCGCTTGTGACCATCGTGCCATCGGCGTGAAGTACTATCTCACGAATGGCTGTCGCATGTTTTTTCGGCAAAACTTCGCCAACGATGCGAAGCGATTCCATCGAGCTTGAGCTGAAGGAAACGTTCTTTGACTGGATCGATGTTGCGAGAACTTTTGGCTCGAGCGCTGCGACCATTAGTCGGCCGTCGTTGGTTCCAAGATAGATAGACTCCTTGGATGGAGATGACGCGGCGGCCGTCACTGTTGTTTCCATACCTGGCGGCATCGTCAGCAACTGGAGAGTGCGGAGTTCCAGATTTGCAAGAAAAGCAACTTGGGTCGCGTTGGGAAGTTGAGCCAAGCCGAACACGTCGCTTGAGTCCTTGCTGAGAAACTGAAGACTCGTCAGTTTGCCTCGGCAATCCAAGAGAAAAGGCTTCGGTTGCGAATCATCTTCCTTTCGTTCCCATACCCAAAATCCACCATTCACTCCACCAATGCACCATTTTCCATCTGGGCTAAACCCCAGCTCTTGCAGTTCTCTACGTTCCAGCATCTCGATTGGCGAGCATGATTTCGTAATCGTATTCCAAAAATGCACCGAATGATTGGTCTCATTCTTCTGTGTTGCAATCAGTATCGTGTTTCCATCGGGTGCGATGGCGACAGCATGGATCGGAGCTGGAAGATCGATCGAATCCATCACTTGCAGAGGCTCTGCTTCCTGGCTCAAGTCGATCCTATGAACGCTGCCATTTTCAGTACCGACCGTCGCGACTTTTGAGTTCGCGGCGATTCGAAGCGAAGTTATCGGGCTGTCGACTTTGATTCTTGGAAGGTCGATGTTATTTAGCAATTGAATTCGACGGTATGCCCAGTTGGTCAGGGATGGCTTGGACTTAGTACTGTAAAGGCTTGACTCCATGGCAGAGATTTCGCTGAGGAGCTGTTCGCTTCGCACAACATCAAACTGGTTGGACTGGTTGAGGGCGAGATTGATGCCCGTTTGGAAACTACTCAGCAAGGCGAACCGAGCATTTTGTGTCGCTACTTTTTCGGAGGCGATGGCTTTTTCTTCTGAAATCTTCGCATTCTTCTCGGATGCAACGGCTTGTTCACGCGCTCGCATTTCTTGGATTTTTGCCTCTTGCTCCAATCGCTGTGCCTCGACCGCTCGATCGCGTTCTTGATTGGCTACCTTTTTCGCAATTTCTTCTTGGTTGCGTGCAATCCTTTCATCTTCGGCGGCCTGTTGAGCTCGATTCCGTTCATCGATGGCAATTCGCTTGGCTGCTGCTTCTTCTTCACGTGCTTCTTTCTCGGCTTTGGCTGAGTCGACGGCACGCGCCTTTTCTTGGATCGCAATCGTGGTTTGGCGAAGAGCGTAAAGGGTTGCTAGAGTCAACGCGGTTCCAGCGATAATGATGACACCCGCCAAGACCCTGCGAAGAAGCTTGACTCGGGTTGCCCGTTGAGTTACCTCTGACTTTAGTCGCGTTGCATTTTTGTAGAGTTCCGCTTCGGCGTCGACGCTCGGGTCAACCGTTTGTAAGCATAAGTCGTAGTCACCGCGTTCGATGGCGCATTGTCCATAGGCAAGCCGGGTTTGTTGCAAACCTTCTTTGGCAATTTCATTGTCCGACCATAAATCGATGGCATCCTGCATCGAGAACAGGGCGCGTGAGAAGCCTTGATAGTCTTTGTCGCGAATCGCGTTCTCCAGCAGTAATTCCGCCCGCTTGGTGAGTACGACGCTTTGCGAAAATCGAAGATGTTCTCGAATGGCATCTTGGAATTCCAACACCGTTTCAAAACGATCTTCCGGCTCCGTCGCCATAGCGTGGTAGGCGATATCCAAAAGTGGATCTTCGAACCCTGGGTCGATGTTGTTATTCTTGATGGCATTGGCCATGCATTCCCGCACGGACTTACCTACGTGAGGAGCCTTTCCGACAACGATCTGAAACAGGATGGCACCGATGATATAGATATCACTGGTTTTGCCTATTTTGGAGATGTTGTGGCAGGCCATTTCGGGTGCCATATAAACAGGCGTTCCGCTCAGTCCAAAGCTCTTCGTCGTCGACAGATTGATCGCCAGTCCCCAGTCCATCACCAAGACCTCACCGAATGCTCCAAGCATCACATTCTCGGGCTTCAAGTCGCGATGGATGATGTTGCGAGAATGAGCGAACGCGATCGCATCGCACACCTTCATAAGAATCTCGATATTCTCCTCACGCGTCTTGTCACGGATGACGTTCTCCCAAGGGGTTCCGTCGACCATTTTCATGGAATAAAACAAGGTCCCGTCCGAGTTGGAACCCATCTCGTGAATCGGTACGATGTTCGGATGGTCTAAGTCGCTGGTTATCTGAGCTTCATAGAAGAACTTTCTTCGGCTTTCATCGGATACAGACTTGTTGGACTTGATGGCTTTGACAGCCACTTTACGCTCGAGAGTTTTCTGAATGGCGCTATAGACAACGCCCATTCCCCCTTCACCCAATTTACTGATGATGCGATAGTCGGGAGAGGAAACTAACGGATCGGCACCGTCAGCGAGTGAGCGTTTGCTAATGGTCGATAGGATCGACCGATCGAAATCGATAGCTGAGTCGAAGAGATTGTTGCCAGTGTTCAACCCTGTTTGCCCGCGTCCTGCGTCGGTGAGTCCGCCCAGTCGTGTTGCTCCCATCGGCGGGAATGGTAACGCTGCATTGGATCCTGCCACCGTGATACCGGATGGTCCCAAAACAATCGTCGCCATAGGGCTTAGGTTGGGTTGGTCCGGAATCGTTGCAAGTGTTGCACCGATGTCGCTTAGGTCAAGATCCCCGCCTTTACCCAATTCGATTGACAGATCAATCGTTCCATCCATGGTTGCGTCCATTTGCGCCATGGTTTTGGCGGAGGAACTTGGAACGACAACTTCATCGATCGTATCGCTGACCGTTTTGGCGGACGGTTCGACAATTTTGCTTGAGCCCACCGTGCCAATGTTGGTTTCGTCAAGCGTGACGCCGACATCCGCGACGGTTAGGTTCAAGCCGGAAAATGGTTTGCCGCAGTTGGCGCATGACGACGAATGTGCATTATCGTGCGGAAGAAGCGCTTGGCAGTGTGGGCATTTACTCATGAGGGATCCCAGTTCCTGGAAGGCATGCTTTTCGAATACGGCGAGCAATTTTCCCAAAGCGATGTGCTTGGTCTTTGGTTGCGATCAAAATCGATCCTGCGGCTAAACTGAGCGCGGTTGCGTCGTGAGTTTCCGATTCGTATTCGGCGAGTTTAGTTAGAACATCCTCGGTTGGCATCCTACTGGTAGATTTGTTTTCATCCAACACAGCCTTTTTCGGGGCTGGCTGGTCGTCAACTTCGGGTGTTATGGGTTGTAACGGTGTCGGGGAAGCGTCGTTGACGGAGCTACCTTGGTCTTGCGGTGATTGACTCTCAAAATCTCGGACTGCAAACACTTTAAGCACCTTGGCTCCTGAGACGCTATCGATCAAAACAACGGCATAGGCTCCAGATGGTTTGGATGGATCATCTCGGTATTCATCGATCCAGCTTTGAATCTGGTTCGGAGTGGGGACCTGATTGGATTTGATTTCTTGTGTTTGCATTTTGGGTTCGCCGGCCTTCAGCGTCATTGAAAGCTCGGTTGATTTTTCCGCAATCGCTTCGTTCAGATTTTCTAATCGTGATTCCAGGATCTTCACGATCTGAATCTCTGATCTTGCGGGAAGCTCACGATCCGAAGGTTGGCCGTCGCGGTCTGCATCATCGAACCCTACTTTCACAATGAATACCTCGAATTTTGCGTCGGAAAGGATAGAGGGTTCCACATCCGAAATGTTTATCAAGTAGTTCGTCGGGGTTAAGATGGCGTCTCGAGTAGGTTCAACGAGGATTGTCGGGGTTATCACGATTTCGGTCGGCATCGGTAGGCTTATTTTTCGACCGGGCGCGAGAACTCCGTTGACTGGGTCGGCGATAGGAATCACATCGATTCGAACGACAGTGGCATCGCTTTGGCCGCCTTGCTCAAAGATAAAAAACTCTGCCGACCTTCGAAAGATTGCGGTCGTAGGCATCGTCTGTTGCGATCCCAGAAAAGTGTCCTCAAATGGAATCGCTCGTTCTGTGACTGCGGCATCCCCTTGAGTAGCAACATGTGCTTCGATCGTTCCTGGCCGAAGGGAACCAGGAAGGCCCGAACGGAGTGATGCATCAAGTTTTTGGTTTTCGTCGAACAACTGAGAAGTTCCGTCTGCATAACGAATCAAGGTTTGGAATCCCGCTTCGGATGCAACTCCGAATTGAGTCGATACACGTTGTAAGACGTTCTGAGTTCCCGAATCGGCAAACGCATCTGAACTATAGAGAACATCTCGAGTCGATTGGTATCCGATAGGCCCTTGTCCGGCATCAAATGCACTTGCTACCAACTTGGCTTGCAAAACGGAGCGGACTGTAGAAGCATCGGAAACCGCACTTTGAATTTGCACGCCGCCTTGGGGACCAATCACAACTTGCCCACCTGCAATCAGTACAATGCCACCAGGATCCTGATTGGTGAACTGCTGGACCACGGCGCCTTCCAGTACCAGATCGTTGGTACCCACCGTTTCAACATAGATTCGAACACCATCACCTGTTGAATCAATTCCATGAACTGTAAGCAATCGATCGTTTTGGATGAATAGCCCATAATCGCGAGCATATGTCTGAATGAATGAAGCTCGCATTCGCAGTTCCGTAAGGGTTTCACCGCTTAGGAGCTGATCGCTGACCGTGATCCCGGATGGTAAATTCTGATTGACGGAATCGAGATACGATTGCCCGATTCGATCTGCCAAGGTGTTGAGAACAAAGAGCCCATTTTCGCTCAGGCGGCCGTTAGCCTGAACACTTGCTTGCAGGTCATTAACGGAAACTGGACCAAGGTGTGCAAAAGTACCAGCATCAAGCATCAGCAAATTCGTAGCGATTCCTTGGCGCCCCGTGGGATCATATGCTTGAGTGTTGACGATGCTGCTAGTACTTGAAAGGGAGATTTGAATGGGAGCGATCGCGGCTGCTACCAGCATGTCGCGATCCTCTTGGATGGAAATCTGAAGCGCATAAGCCTCTATCAATCCTATACTCGTATCCCCTTGTCCACCAACCTCGATCGAGCCAGCGTTTGCGGACCATGTAACATCCTGCAGTTGCAGAGTCCCGGACTGACCCATGCGTATCGAACCTGATGTAGAAGACAGATTCGTCGTTCCATCCACTCGCAGAATTTCAAGACTTGAATTTGCAATGTTGATCGACCTATCGGCGACTCCAGTGAAGTTGCCCGCGATATCCATGCGGGTTCCAGGGGTTGTTCCAAGGTTGCCCTGTACGTCTAAGTTTAGATTCGCAGTAGTGAAATCCAGGATGCGGCCATCGGGCCGAGGCATCGTCGGATTGGTGAGAAGTACGGAAGAATCCAATCGAAGGTCTACATCCCCTTCCTGTCCGCCTGAGATAGAGGAACTGGAAGCTCCCACGGTTGAGAGAATTACTGTACCAGAGTCCCCTAAAAGGATCCGACTTCCACCCAGCGAGACCAAGGAAGTAACTCCTGAGCTTACTCGCAATTGCTCATCGATTTGATCGCTTAAGCCAATGGAACCGGATGCCAAGAAATTGGCATTGCCCTGCACATGGATTCGGCTCGCAGAATCTGTAATCGTCGCAAGTGGTGCTACGATTCTATCGATTGGATTGTTGGCAAAGGGTGAGGCCAAGCTAACGTCGACCCCTGCGATCGCGATGAAATTTCCATCAACCTTGTATTCTTGGTCGACAAGGGCGATGGAGTTGGATGTGTGCCAAAGCGTCAAGTCTTGAAAGCGACCGTCAAGCAGGCCAATTCGAGCTTGGCTCGATGCGTTTCGGAGTGCAAAGTTACCGTCAATTCCGTCGGCGGTTACAACCCCATGAATTCGGTTGTCAAGCAAGCGTCCAACAGATGTATTCAATGTCGGGTCGGAGCTCGCGCGAATTAGATCCACATAGCCCGGTGAATCGGCGAGAGACAGGTCCATCGGACCGTCAATCAACAAAACCGATGTGCCTGCTCCAGTATCAAGGCCAGATTGAGTGATTGAATCACGGGACTGAATCGATAACGATGCCACTTGGGACCCATCCAAATGCGTACCACTGTCTTCCGAGAGACTAACGGCTTGCCCAACGAATCCCACTGAGCCAAAGTTGGCCATGCCTTGTGAACTAATGTCAATCGAACCGGTTGCGGTGAATAGAGTCTTACCAAGAATTGCAATCTGATCGCTTGCGTTGTCTGCCAGCAAAATGAAGGTCCCGGCGGTTGTGTTCAAGGTGCCTGCTTGGATGTTGGCTCCGGCGATGTCAGTGATCGAACCTGAACTGGTAACGACCAAGCTACCAGCGGTTTGAATGTTGGCGAGCGAAGTGTTTGCATCTTCGAAGAGGGAGATGCTGGTTCCGCTTGCCGTGACGTCTCCTAGTGAGACTGATCCAGGACTGGCGATTGTGACACTACCGGCGGTTGCAGTCGCGGAGACAGCGCCTGATATGTTCAGTACGTCGGTTGCATTGTCTGCTAGCAAGATAAACGTTGCAGCGGTTGCGTTCCAAGTTGCCGCTTGGATGTTGGCTCCGGCGATGTCGTTGATCGAATCTGAACTGGTAACAACCAGGCTACCAGAAGTTTGAATATTGGCGAGCGAAGTGTTTGCGTCTTCGAAGAGCGTGATGCTGGTTCCACTTGCAGTGATGTCACCTAATGAGACTGATCCAGGACTAGCGATTGTGACGCTGCCAGCGGTTGCTATCAATGAGACGGTACCTGAGACGTTTAGTACGTCGGTTGCATTGTCCGCCAGCAAGATAAACGTTGCAGCGGTTGCGTTCCAAGTTGCCGCTTGGATGTTGGCTCCGGCGATGTCGGTGATCGAACCTGAACTGGTAACGACCAAGCTACCAGGAGTTTGAAGACTGGC
>JAIYDN010000005.1 GCA_027487485.1 Planctomycetaceae bacterium
CTTAAAACCATTCACGCTTGGCATATCCAAGTCAGTAATACACAAATCAAACTGATTTGCCGTGATCATCCCAAGAGCCATCTGCACATCATCGGTTTCGGTGATATCCAACCGATCAGGGTGTATTGAGCGTGCGGATGGCACTCATTGCCATTTGCTTGAAATTTCGAACACTCACGTTTAGCGAGTCTCTTCAGACTGAGATCTCGTGAAAAGCACAAGAATCTACGTAGTTAATGTAAAGCGACGCATCGAACGCTCCGATTTCCATGGGCCGTTTGCTCTCAATCATCAGGTTGCCACAAGTTTACTTGCGACGTCGTAGACGGAGTATCGACAAACCTGAACATAGCCCCAACAACAGTATCGAGCTGGGTTCAGGTACGGCAGTAATCGTCACAAAGTTACTATTTGCCCCACCGTTTATCCCCGCAATAGAATCATTGTAGTTGATCCGCCATGTGTTTAGACCGAGTGAAAATTCGGAGTCATCGGCGAAGCCACTAAAAACGCCACTGTTCCAAGCACCCGAATAACTAATCAAGGTAAGCTTTGAGTTTGGCAAAACCGTGCCTGAAGCCAACTCAGAAAACAATAGGTTTACGTTTCCGTTAAGCGTCAAATCTCCATTTACATTGACGAGATCGCCCGCAAGTGTTGAAGTATCAAGCTCGAACGAAAAATTCGAACCTGAATTGAATATCAATGCTCCCGTGCCGAGAGACTCGATGCTTGAGCCTGGTGAAAGAGTTCCTCCATTGTTCACCGTAACAGCACCCGTCAAGCTTCCGGTACCTCCAAGAGTCCCGCCAGTGCCGACAAATATCGCTCCCGTTCCCGTTCCGCTTCCTGAGCTATTGCTAATCAACAAACTTCCGCCGGTTACGCTCGTGTTTCCAGCGTAAGTGTTGGCGCCCGTCAAAGTCAAAATACCAGCCCCTTGCTTGGTCAAACCACCATTTCCACTGATCACTCCGCTAAGCGTCAAGTTTGCTGACGAAGTGGTCACATCTATGGAACCACCACCAGCACTGATGTCCATCGCGGCCGCTCTGGTTGCAGTATTTCCGCCGTAAGCAAGTGTGCCAGATGTAGTAGCTCCCCCAAGGTTAATTGCCGCTGTTCCTAGGTTCGACGTCCCTGCAAGAACCAATGTCCCTTCCCGAACATTCGTTACCGAAGTCAATGCCACCCGTCCTTGCACGGTCACGGTTCCCGAAGTGGTTTTCTCGATCACGCGACTACCACCAAATGTCGACTGGTTGGCGCCAATGCCATCAAGTAGGCCCGAGGTAAAAGATTGCGTTCCCGTAGCGATTGTGTTGATATTCCCTATGTTGGCTCCAACACCGTTAAACAGAACCGTTCCTCCATTGAGGTCCAAGCCACCGATGTTTTCGCCGACTCTCCAGTCGACGGTGCCGCCTTGATTTACGGTGATTATCGTTGTGTCAGGATGGTCGGGGTTTTCGGTGGCAGCAACCCCAAACTGATACACACCGCCATTGTTCACTACGATGCTGGTGGCATCCAAGTTACCTCCAGTCACGTCTTGCAAGATAAAGCGACCGGCGTTAACGTTGAGCGTACCAGTAAAGCTAGTGCTATCTCCTTGAAAAGTCACCGTTCCCACGCCATTCTTGTTAATGGAACTGGTGCCGCTAAACGCCCCCGCAAAGACCGTATTGCCGGCACCTGCGAGGTTGAGAGTGTTCGTGCCAAGTGCAAAAGCATTGGGGAGAATGGTCATGCCTGCACCATTGTTGACAATGGATGCATTATCGCCCAGCGTAAGAGCGTTGGCGAAAGTGACATTGTCCGAGCGATTGAATGCAAGGGTGGCCCCCGATGCTACAGTAACACCGCCAACGATGGAGCCAGTTGCGCCACCGTTGCCCATCTCTAGGGTACCGGCGTTCACTGTGGTACCGCCGGTAAATGAGTTGTTTGTAGCAATTGTCAGCTTGCCGGTACCGGATTTCGTCAGTCCAGTGTTGCCGGTGATACTCCCCGACCCTTGGAATAGATAGTTGTTGGCTGAATTGTTGACTGTTACTGAGAAAGGTTGCACATTATCGACGATATTGACATTGAAGTTCCCTGTTGCAGAGTCGTCGAAGACCGCATCGTCAGTCTGGATGAAGTTCGTATCGCTCGCAGAGGTTGCACCTCTCCAATTGGTCGTTCCGCCAACGTTCGCGCCGGAACCGACATCCCAATTGCCGTTATTCTGGCCCCGCCATTTCACGTTTTCGGAAAGTGCTGTAATGTTGGCATCTATGGACGTGTTGGTGGTATTATAGATTAGCGTCCCCGCTGTTCGACCTTGTAATTGCAAGTTGAAGCCAGAACTAATCGCTGTGCCGTTGTAATCGATCAACGTGTAGTTACCGAGGGCAAACGGCTGGGCATTGGTAACACGGATAGTTCCGCCTGAACTGGTCAGGCCGTTCGGGCCGGTTACAACGGCAAGCGGAACGGATGGTGCACTGGCGGAGTTTAAGTCGAAATGCAGCGTCGAGGTTGCACCACCCAAAGTCAACGATGCGGTTGAGAAACTGGCGTTACCAGCGCCACTCGTGATCGCCAACCTTCCGCCATTGCCTACAGAAAAGCCACCCGACGCCGTCACTGGGTTCACTCGAAGCGTGCCTGCTTGGACGGTGGTTAAGCCAGTAGAGCCCAGGGACCCGGTCAATTGCAATTCGCCAACACCGGTTTTGGTCAACGCACCGTTCCCCGACCGATTGCCTGAAAGCGTAAGAATCGAGCCGGCAGTGCTGACGTTGATCACCCCACCGCCGAGATTGGTGGTGAAGTTTCCGGAACGAGAGGCCGTGACGCCTTGGTAATCAAAAGTTCCAGTTGTTGTCCCCGCAGCATTTCCCAGTGTAACATTAGCAGTACCAAGGTTCCCAGAGCCTAGGAACGAAATCGTGCCTTCAAGGATGTTCAATCCACCAGTTCCAGTTGTGATGGAAGTACCCCCGCCCACCGTAACCGTTCCGGCAGTCGTTTTGTTGATTGCAGTATTGCCGCCGATTGTGTAGGCGCCTCCAATGATGGAACCACTGGTCCAGCTTTGGGCCGTCGTACCAGCAAGCGTCATGCTTCCTTGCTGAAGATTGACTTGTCCACCATTCAAGTCAATGCCGCCGAACGTCTCGCTTTCCTGCCAGTTTACCGTTCCCCCTGAGTTGACGGTAATGTAAGTAGAGTTAGGAAGGTTGGGGTCGCCAACGCCGGCAGCACCAAATTGATACGTGCCACCGTTATTGACGACGATCGAAACTGGATTGAAGTTGGTGGTCGCTACGGAAGTCGCTCGATTGACAAACGTCCCTTGGTCGACAATCAATGAACCCGTGAAGGCAGTGTTGTTGCTGTCGTGGATGAAGGTTCCAGAGCCTGTCTTTCTCATCGTTCCGTTTCCAGCAAACAAGCCAGTGAACAACACGTTACCGGTGATATTCAGCTGCGGATCTATTCCCGCGAGAGTGATTGCATTGGAACCAGCAATGGTAACAGTTCCCGTGCCCGTGTTGTTGACGGTGATACGGTTGAGCGTCATCGCCCCGATGTTGTTAGTCGTCGTGTAGCTTTGAGAACCAGATGCGCTGAACACCAATTGAGTCGTACTACTGCTAGCTGGAGCCGAATTCCCAGTCCAGTTGGTAGTCGTGCTCCAGTTGCCGGTAATCGGATTGAGCCAAGTGCTTTGCGCATTTGCAACCCCGACCGGACCCAACGACATAAAAGCGAAGGCTGCAGAAAACAGCTTCCTGGCCATTTCTTGTTTTTTGTTCGCGAGTCTTCTCTTAGGACTACCGTTAACTGACCGTGCGTTGTGACTGTCTTTGGACATGTTGCGCGACTCTAGGAAAAATTTGTCAGAAATCTTAAGAGAGTCAATCCTAAGTTCCCACTTTGCCGATCGCAACGATTCAAGAGTTAAAGGTCAATTAAAGTTGAATGAAGAAACACCGCAAATGACTTTCAGCCTTTGCATTTGGCTAGAAATTGAAAGTAATGTGATTCAAGTCTAGCTGAGCTTCAATGCTCATGCCGTTGACCATTTCTGCAGCCCGCTCCAATTCATCACTTCGATGCGGGTTGCATCTCCATTTCGGAACGCAGGCGGCTCACGCGATTGATCATGAATTGCACACTGTTGCAGAGTTCTTCGGACGAAACAGGTTTGAGAAGGTAGTCGTCGGCACCAAGTATAAATGCCGAACGAATAGCGTTTTCGTCAGGGTACCCCGTCAGAATGATAACCTGCGTCAATGTATCCGCCTCTTTAATCGCTTTGAGCAGCTTAAAACCATTCACGCTTGGCATATCCAAGTCAGTAATACACAAATCAAACTGATTTGCCGTGATCATCCCAAGAGCCATCTGCAC
>JAIYDN010000013.1 GCA_027487485.1 Planctomycetaceae bacterium
GTTCTAGGTCGCAGAACATCGAAGGCCAATAACAGAACTAAATGGTGCACCGAAGTCGCCGCCGATCCATTCTTGATCTGTCCGACTTTTTCCCCGGCGACTCGGTGACCATAGCCGTTCGTCGTTGGATCTACGCATGAAACTTACAGTTCCTCTTGTTTTGATCACGCTCTCAAGTGCAATCGTGGCGACGCCCAGTAACGGCCAAACAGACGCGAAGCCAGTTGCCACGAAGGAGCGAATCGAAAAACTGATCGAGTCGTTAGCATCGAAACACGAACCGCCGACTCCAGATTCACGTGTTCTAACGAAAGAAGAGAAATCTATTTGGAAGGCTGTCGATGAGCTAATGATTATTGGAATTGAAGCATTACCAGCCTTGATTGATCACTTTGACGATGAGCGTTTTTCGTTCACCGAAAGCAACGTCTCAGGCTCGCGATTGGACAACCCAGTTCTACATCAAACGGTAGGCAGACTTTGCTACCGCATTGTCACAGCTCAAGTGCAAAAGTATGTCTCATGGTCTGGCCCCGATCCGCGGGACTCGCCTGGATATCGTTCAACCGTTGTCCCAACTAAAAAAGAAGAGGCTGTAAAGTGGATAAACGAACGAATGGAGAAGGCCCTGTGGGAGTTGCAAAAAGAGAATCTAAGTTTGGTTATCACGCAAAACGAAGAGTTGTTAGCAAAAATCGAGAAAGGCTCGAACGATCACCAACTGTGCAAAATGGCAATCAAGAAGAATTCTGAATTGATTGCAAAGCTCGAAAGAACCAAGAAGCCTCTCCCTTCAACTAGTCCTCGCCCATGGTATGATCGGTAACGACGAACAAAAAAATGCAGCCAAGTGCTCGGTCGCCCGTTTTGACTTGCGTTGAGTCAACACCTCGCACTGGCTGATTTTAAACGTTCGTCCTGCAATTCCGTCTAACTCCGCTATGGCAAATCCGAATCCTTACTTTCCATGTGAGATCGTCGAACAAGGCGACGACTACAGCGTTGTTTGCTCTAGCTTTCACTTCTTCACCGAACATTTCGGCGATAAAGAAATCGGTGGGTACAGCATCGAGAGTCTGGCAAAACAATTGGTCCGTAAACACATAATTAAAGGCATCAAGTTCGACTCCGAAGCAGGTATGTTCTGCGCGTATGCCCAAGAAAGAGAGCCTCTCAAGCAACTTTGCACTCAACTCCGTGAGTTTACGGGCGGCGAGGAGATGCACGCATCGCAACAGCGAGAAAGCAAACTATCCATTCCTTTAGCGGAGGCCGAAGAACTCCTTATCAATGGATTCGTCAAGTCTCTTGATAAACTCGCTCAAGAGCGATTCTTGAAGCTTGTGCCGTTTCCCACTCTAAGCAAAGTGCAGGGTGAATGTTTACGGCGGGTACAAGAAGGGACCGACGCTGAGAAGATCAAGGCAGCGAAAAAAATCAATGCTGAGGCACGAACATTGGTCCGGGACTGGGACAACTACCTGTCTCATCCTTCGACGATAACGTTGCTTTTGGATTGTTGCGATGCGAATCGGCAATCCTCTTTGGTTTATCTGGAATTGATCTGGGCGCTTGTTTTTATTTGCGACCGCCACCTGCCAGATTTGAGGGTAGGACAGTACTTTGTTGCGGCATTGGATGACAAAAAGCTACAGATGCGATGCCTCGGTATTATGGGCCTCTACAGTTTATGCATACTCACTTCCGATCACTTGAAGCCGCTACTCATGGATAAATCGTCTAAGGTGAAAGAAACGGCTGAAGATCACTTACGTTTGCTCGAAGATGGAAAGATGCAGTTTCCTAGTTGGATGTTTCAATCGCTGAATGTTTGAGAATGAGATGGACGAACCAAGCGATGCACGCAAGTCGCCGGTCGGCCGCGAATTTGAATCATAGTTTTTTGGCGGCGACTGCGTGATCGCCAACGTTATCCAGTTCGCAAAATGACTCGCAAGCCTGAAATACAAATCCTCGGAGTCCACGCGCTAAGTGTCAGCGCTCAATTAGTCGAAACACAATTCAAACTGCTGTACGGTTACCCGATGTCAAAAGAGCAAGCTTCGAGGGCGAGAAAACAATGCAAATTGCAACTCAACTCGGTTGCTCTAATCGAAACCCAAATCAAACGACCGGACGACCAATTCTCGGTGAACGATTTTACTCAGGCGCAACCCGGACTACCAAGAGATAGCTGGCAGGCTCCTTATTTAGTCCATTTCCTCGACGCTGAAGGATTGACTCTGCTCGAATGTGAGGATGAAGCGACACCTCGACGCGACCACTTTCGCTGCGTATTCTATTTACACTTTTTCCAAGATGGAAAACCACTAATCACTAGTTACGGGGAACGATTCTGTCCCCAGTTGTCGACAATGCCCGAAAGGCTGACGCAACTCGCGCCGTTCGATCCCGTCGACTAAAAAATCTGGATAACAATCCATTGCACCGAAGTGGCGATCAGCCGCTTGGATTTTAGAGACTTTTCCTGGCGCCACTCGGTGAATGGTGCCGTTATCGGATCAAGGAACTCCAGGACAATGCTCGATGGGTGACATACCGACTATTGACCCCACCGTTCTTCGAGATGCTTACCACGCAATACTCGAACTAGGAATGGAGAACCTTCAGCGGTATCGCTTACCGGAACGGTTTGACTACCTTGCAATCGAAATCGACCATTTACACAATCTACCGCACTACATGCATGAGACCAACGTGTTTGTGCATGCGTACTATTACTGTACAACGCGTCCATTTTACATTGAACGCCTTGCACCAATTCAAATCATCGAGACTCAGAGCCTAATCCGGCGATACGAACAATACTGGCAAATCTTGCGAGAAGGACTATTGCCATACTCGTCAGAAATCAACAAACACCAGTATACGGAACCCCTGTGACACGTCAGCTTCCTCGAAAACGACTGCGGCGCATGGTACAATCCGATAACCATGGCATGCACACGAAGTACTCGATCGGCCGTTTTGACTTGCGTTGAGTCAACTGCTCGTGCTCGGTGATGCCGGTCGTTCTGCCTTCGAAAGTTTGAGCCCAAATGCTAATGCCCACCGAGTATGACGATGACATTCTCAACGTCGAAGGTGGTTCCTATCCTGATGGCACGCCAATAGAAACGAGGGTTCATTCCCTTGTATACCCGCCTATCGGCTTCTTTCCATTCGCTGGAACTGGAAACGGTGACTACCACGGATTCTACTGGCCGATTGGGCGTGAGGAGCAACCACCGTTGGTTGCCTATAGTAGCCACGATGCC
Source organism: Planctomycetaceae bacterium (assembly GCA_027487485.1). Taxonomy (GTDB): domain Bacteria; phylum Planctomycetota; class Planctomycetia; order Pirellulales; family Pirellulaceae; genus JBKCUI01. Next base: position 3,279 of record JAIYDN010000013.1, read on the forward strand.
TACGCTCTGATTCCCGAGCATGGCGACTTAACTTCTGCTGGTCGATGCCAGCTTGCTCGCGACGAAGACCGCAAACTCACCTATGAGTTTGAAGCTGCATTTGATGCGGTAAATATTCCGCGGCCCACGATCGACATCGCTGATGTCGTTGCGGCTGACGATCACAAACAACTATTGTCGCTTGATCCCAACTCGCCATTTCGAAATTGCGCTGTTGCTGATCAACTGATCGCTGAGGACAGGATTGACGACGCGGAATCGTATTATCGAAGAGCAATCGAACTACTTCCCGAATATGGTGCTGCACATTTTGGTCTTGGGTATCTCCTACGGCGAACACGGCGACAATCGCAGGCTTCGATCCACTTACGTCAATCCCTCATATGTCCGCTTGCTTTCTGGGGCGGTTGTTTCTGGGCGGATCACATCCTGCCCGGTTCATTCCGACCCGATTGGGCCCGTAAAGCACTTATGTGGCTCCAGCAACTTAAGGATGTTGATGAATCGATTCGCAACGACCCATTCATGCAAAATATTCAAAACCTGACATTAAAAACGGGGGTCTCCGAAAACCGTGACTTCGAACTTTCGCTTGAAATGGTTGACGAGTATCTTCGTTGTGAACAGCCACTTGACGCAATATTTTTATGGCTCAACGTTGGCGATCGTGCGGCACTCGAAACAACGTCCTTTCGTGAACGATACGGATTCACGGCACGATCATACGGCACTCGTTTGGCGGCACTACTTCGTGATGCCGGACTTGAACGCCGCGCAAAACTTGTAGACAATATGATTGCGACGATGGAGAAACCCGAGGGACTCTATCTGTAGCCGCAAGAAGGCAGAACAAAGCGATGCACCGAAGTCGCGGATCGGCCGCTTCCTGATGGTGAGTTTTTTGGCCGCGACATCGGTGATCGCGGGCGTTCGCCACAAGGAATTTGCCATGCAATTTGGCCGCATTAGCATTGGAGCATTAATATTGGCGATGGCCTCATGGTTGCTTCAGGAACCTTTATCGAGCAAAGACGACGCAGAGAAAGAGAAACCAAAGATTGGCGTTGTCGTCTTTGAAAAAGGGGCTGATGACGAAAGACATACGCGAATCACAGATCACCTTCACTTTTGCGTCTTCGAGGACGGTAAGAACGACGCTGTTTATGTCGCAACGCGTTTGGGTGGTTGGTACAACGGACAATTTGAACTCCGACACGATTCGAAGGTCGTTGTTAATGTCAAAGTACCAGACTTAATATACGGTGGCGTAATGATTCCAATAGGCGATGTTTTGGATGAAATCCCCAAAAACAATGGTGGTATGGGCGGACCGCTGCTTTACATCACCAATGTCCGTGGGATACTCAAATAAAATGGCGAACAAAGGGTTGCAACGGAGCACTCGATCGGCCGCTTGGGCAATGGTTGCCCAACTCCTCGTGCCCGCTGAACCCACGCGTTCCCTAAATCTAGCAACCTTGCTTCAAAGCCACGGACCTTCCGCTTGAAATTTCTTACATCATTGCGCTAACCATGAAACGCATTGTGTCGTTGGTCGCATTCGTCGTCGGACTTTCCTCCGCAGGCTATTGCTGGAGAGTTTTAGAGACGAAGAACGTTTACTTCCGTCCCGTACTTACTTCCGTAGAAACTGGTGTAGGCGATCCATACATGATCGCATTGAATTGCGTGGCTCAGCTTTCCGGCGAATTGAGAATTCCATTGATTGCCCTAATTGTTTCGATGATTTCTCTGTTCGTAATCGCAATACGTCCCAATCAATCAATGCAGTCCTGCTCTCTGCCACCTTCTAATTCAAAAACTGAACTGTAATGACACGATTACGCGCCGTACTCGCACATCAAATGTCTTTGACATTGGCGAGCGGTCAGGGAACAATGGCATGCACACCATGGGCTCGATCGTCCGGTTTTGGTCGGTGCATTTGTTTTTACTCGCCCTGGGTGATGCCGGGCGTTCGTTGCGAAGAGAAGGGCCACGGTTGATTGATGCTTGAAGCCATGCTTAATCTATTTCGGCGCAAACCAGAAAATCCTGTTCAGATTCGTCATCGACTTTATCGAGAACGGTTGGATCTCACTGGAAAACCACTTTTGCTTCTTTCTGGCGCGTCGATAGCCACTGCTCGCGAACTTATTCCCTTTCTTGCCGAGCAGAGTGACATGATTGTTGCAACCGTCGATCGAGATGAGGCTATCGCAAATAACGGGGATCTCGCCGATGCAATCCACGTCTTTGCCAACGTGCGGCAGGGTGCAGAAAAGCTTTCACGAATTTTAACAAAAGATGGTAGAATCATCGAACTCACTATTAAAGGTTGATCGCGGCATTGCTGTTCAGAAGGCCAACCGCATTCAAACAGCAACGAACGAAATGTTGGACCGAAGCCCCCGTCGGTCCGTTGCGAATTTTAGAAACCGTGGTGGCGGGGGCTCGGTCAACATAGCCGTTCGCCAACGCAGCAGCACGGCAAAAACATGTCACTAAGCTTCAGACCCTTCGGCAACACGTGTAACCCAGATGCCCTCGCGGAATATGAAGCGCAGCGTTCGATCGAACTTCCAGCTGATTACCGCCAGTTCTTGATTAAATATAATGGGGGCGTCCCAAGCAAAGGTGCTTTGGTCCTCGAAGAATGCGGAATTAGCGTTAAGTTGGACGTACTCTACGGTATCCAGGATGAACGCGGACTTGACATGAGGTTCGCAACAGAAGAATGGAAAGACGAAATGCCAGAGGGATTCATTGTGATTGGTGGTGATCCCGGTGGAGCGATGTTTATTTTGGGCACGTCGTCAGAACCGGGGATATACTACTGGGATCATCAACATTCACTGCCCGGTTCATCTGAAGAACTTGGAAACACGTTTTATTTAGCGGCAACGTTTACAGAACTACTTGAACTTGTTCATTGATGAGAATCGAAAACAGATGTCTTGGCGAACCAAGCCATGCACCGGAGTGGCGGTGGCAAGCGTTTCCTGAAATCAAACTCAACTCCGCCACCCGGTGATGGCGGCCGTTCGCGAGAAGCAAAGATGGACTGTGTCGGCGTAGTTGCAAAAGTTGGCAGTTTAAAGCCTCGGCTGCCAATAGGCCTTACACGTCCAAATCGGACCGAACCTGAAATTGGCTTTGTTGAACTTGTTCGCGATGGTACAGCCCATTCCTGGGAGACAAGTCGCAACTTGGTGCCCACACGTCGGACTCGCATTGCCGGGTTGCTTGAAGACATTTCTGTTCCGTTTAGCGACTCTGAATTTCTTCGCCAATTGCCCAACCTAGAGATGGAACTGCGAAAACGGATCGTTTCGGCATGGTGTGAGCAGTATGTTGCACCGTCTCTACGATCCCTTTCTTTGGAAACTGTCGTTCATAACATCTCTAGTTGGGTTGCTCCCTACTATGTTTGTCGATTGGTGGATGGTTTTGACTTTAACTATGATTGCACGGATGCGCCGACAGGATCTTTGATGGGCGCCGCCAGTATGTCCGTGAAAACTGATATGGACTTTTCAATTATTGAATTTGCAATTGGAACCAAAGATGTTGTATTGCATTATCAGTCTGAACTATTTCGACAGAGGATTGTGCCCTCGTATTGCGGATTTGTAGAAGATTCAATTGCTGATCAACTGATCGTAAACCCGTGCTCGCATCTAACTGATGGGCTAAAAGAAATGCTATTCGAATCCATTCGTCAGGTTCGAGCGCTAATTAAAAACAGCAGTCAGGACTTCCTCCCGTTTTTGAATGCTGTACAAGCGAATCTAGAGCGGTTATATTCCCATCATCGTAACGGGTCCTTCGATCCGGACGGATTTGGTGAACCCTAGCTCATTAATCGCGAACAATGGCATGCACCCAAGGGCACGATCGTCGGGTCTTGGTCGGTGCGTTTGTTTACTACTCGCCCTGGGTGATGCCGGGCGTTCGTTGGGTCGAGCGTTATTTGTTTCGATGGAACGATTGCTAACAATCCTATCGATGGGTCCTCGATCGATCACTCGCTCCAAGCATTATTCAAGAGATCGACAACCTCGTTGTCACGCATCAGCGCCTCATTACCCCGGTAGGGGTAATA
>JAIYDN010000046.1 GCA_027487485.1 Planctomycetaceae bacterium
GGACTCTGGCGGAGTCTAACGCAGCGTTTACCGAACCTCCTACTCCGACCTCAAAGCCCGAGTTATTGTAGAACACTTGGCGGTTGAAAACCGTAGCGGTGATATTGGCTAACGTGGTAGCAGAAGAATTGAAAGTGTAGTTTCCAGCATCTGCACAGTCGATGGTCAAGCAGGTTGCGGTAACGATCTTACCATTACCCACACCGATATCGGCAAACGTGGCTGTACCGCCAGCGATGGTCACCACGTCAGTTCCGAGAATACCGCTTAAGGAACGACTTGCGATGGTTGCAGCGGTGTTGTTATCAAACGGTTTGTTGTTGACCGTAACGCTAGCGACCAGGGGCGCAGGAGTAATTTGAAACGATGCAATGGCTGATTGAGCTGCGTTATTGCCGGCATTCGCTGCAGAAAAGGCTCGAACAAAGTAGCTCCCCGCATTGACTGGAGCTGCAATGATATTTGCTCCACCCGCGTCACTATAGTAGACGAAACTAACAGATGGAGCGGGCGAGTTTGCTCCAGTGACAGAAGCAGTCGCAGAATACACAGAGTTGTTATAGATCCGATTCCCTGAGGTAATCGCTACGTTCGGTGTCGCCAACGTTTCGACAAGGGTGCTAACGTTTGGAAGACTCCATGCTCCGCGCCCCATCGTTGCTACAACCAGAACATCATCGGTCGGATCATACTCCATATCATACGTCATTACGTTCGGCATTCCGTTTCCGATTGGCGACCAGACTCCAACCTGCAACGTTGACATCATGAAGATTCCTAGGTTCGTTCCGACGACGATTGCGCTACTTATCGGCCCAGGAACGAACGCGATCGATCGGAGGTCCATGCCTGCTGTGAATAAATTCCCGGTGATATCCGACCAATTGTCACCCGTATTCGTGGTTTGAAAAACTTGGTTATCATCGATGACCATCGCGTTCGTCCAGTCGCGACTATTCACCGCTAGGTCTCGAATGGTCGCGGTTGTTGCAACACCACTTACTGGGCTAACGCTACCGGTTCCGGCGGTTCTAACAAAGACCGTGGCATCAGCGGCAGCCCAAACCACATCTGGATTGACAACGCCGTTTCGCGTTCCTCCATACGACAGTGCATTTGCGAAAATATTGTTTGCTCCGGCCGCACTCGAAAGCAGACTGACAGTCGCCCCGGCAGTCAATGATTCATACAGCCCGTTTGAGCCTTGGATAATCAATCGTCCACCGGCAACGGAATTGGTTTCGATTGGCGTCCTGAAGGTGCGGCTGATTGCGGCACTACCGAGTGGCGTAAGTGCAGGAAATGTCGTAGTCAACAACGCGCCTGTCGCGCTCCAAGTGGTGCGGCGAAAAGCCCCCAAATTTTGGAAGCTAGAATAGCGAACCGACTGGTTGCTACCCGCTAGCTCAATGTTGTCGATCTCGATGTCGCCTCCATCTGCGGTCGAAATCGAATTCCAGGTTGAGCCGCCTTCGGTGGTCTGATACGTTGATCCCGTATCTTGGTTGCCCGTCATGGCCACATTGCTCAGCGAATCCCAGCCGACATCGTGGGCCTCGGTGACTTGCAGATTTCCGTTCATGGAAAACCAATCGCCAGTATTCGTCCGTGGCGAAGTTCGACGATACACACCACCATCGTCCGTCTCCAACAGATTGCCCGCAGCGTCAAAGGTCATCTCACGGGAGTCGGCATGCGGCGAACTATTGCTGGCGGTTCCTCCCCCCGGCAAAGCGACAACATCATTCCGATGGGTCAAATGAACGAACTGACTGCCTGCTGGCTGGCTCGCATCGCCACGGAACAATCGCCCCGAAAAATCTTGGGCACCGATGGAGTTCGGAAAGCTACCTGCATCTCCGAAACTCCTTGGTTGGCGGTCGCCACCGACGTAGACGATATTTGCGTTAGTCGGGTCTGCCACAATTGAAAAGTGGATGTTGCCTTGGCCTCCAGCGATGGCCTCGGGAGCACCACCTTGTGGTCCTTTTCCTCCACTAGGATTTAGCCCGACGTCCGTTCCATTCTCATTGGTCCTGGGGCTATCCATCTGAGTCCAGGTTACGCCATTGTCTGGGGATCGGAAAAGTCCAGCCATCGCACCACCATTGATGATGGCGGCGTAAACCTCGTTGTTGCGTCCCGTTGCCAACTCAAGATTACTGGTGTTGTTCGACATCAGCGCATGCATGCCCGCAGAACTGACTCGCGTCCAGTTGGCACCGCTATCGGTGGATTTATAGACACCGTTGGTTCCTCCTACGAGATCAGAAAAAATGGTGGACGTGTAAAGCGTGGTTGGGGTAATCGGATCAAACACCAAGTCGTAAGTCACTCCACCTGGCAAACCGGTCGCAGCGCCATTGCCTACCGCAATCTGAGTGAAGGTAGCACCGCCGTTTGTGCTCCGGAAAATCCCAATGTTGCCAAAAGTAAACGAATCCGCGACATTGACAGAGACGACAACCGTATTGCCATTTGCGTAAATGCCCGAAATGTTTTTGCCAGTTAGTAGGCCGCCTCCATTAACTACCTGCCAGGTTTGACCGCCATCAATCGAACGCATAAGTCCGATCCGATTGTTACCCAACTGCGCGAAACTGCTTTGTCGTCCGACACCAGCATAGATGGTGTTCGAGGTTGCATCACCAAGATCGAAGGCCAGCGCGCTAATCGACTGCGAAGGCATAGTATCGGTCAGCGGAGTCCAATTGGGCGACGCGGCAGTCGCATTAGTCGTTTTCCAAACACCTCCATTTACCGTTCCAACGTAAACAACATCAGCGTTCGTTGGGTGGGCCAAGATCGTATGGATAGCGCCCGAAACGGGGCGATTTGCAATGCCCTCGACCTGCCCGTTCGTTGCACCAAATGGCCCCAATGGAGTCCAATTGCCCGGTAAAGCAATCGTCACTCGGTAGTCCTCCACCTCTCCGTTTGTTGCAGCACCACTGAAACTCAACCCGCTTTCTGAGCTCAAGCGGAATCTCGCAAGAGTTGAGGTTGGTGATAAGGAATTGGGTACGGTGATGACGAGCGAATTACTGCCAGCGACAATCGCTCTGTTCGTAAACACCTGTTCGTTCAAATCAGCCCAATCACCATCCGAATTCCAGTCGATCCAGGCATTGAGCACGCCCGCCAGTGATGCTGTTACTTGAATGGTCTTGGCTGTGCCTGGATTAAAACTGCCGTTGATGGTTACACCATCCTCATCCGTTCCGTCGGAATCCGCCAAGATACTGTGTGTGCCATCCGTTTCCGTATCGACATTCGCGCCAAGGAATAAAGTGCCGACCGTATGACGTGCACCGTTTTCATTCGTCGTTACTGGGTACGGTGAGGGCGCGTCACCAAAGTCTTGAGTCACGGGGGCTTCCAGCGAGATCGTGTCGATCCGCCAACCGACTACGCTAACACTATCGTCCGTTCCAAAACGCCAACGCAGTTGGACGTTCTGATTTTGCGCCGAGACTGGCAAATTGACAGCAGTCACGATATAGCCGGATGAATCGCCATTCCATGCTGCTCGACCAGCGAGTGGATTCGCTCCACCCACAATGCCAACGTATCCGCCTGAAAGGAAAGTTCCACCGGCAACAATGATGTCCGCAAACGCGCCACTATTGATGGAAATTTCGAGAACGCCGCCATCGAACCCTACTTCAGTCGAGAAGCTGTTTTTGAATTGCAATATAGGTGTCGTAGGTGACAAAACAAAACTGGGACTCGTTAGGATGCTTTCACTTACGATATCCAAGTTTGAAACAAACGCGTGATTTGGCGTTGTATCGCTATTCGAAGCCACCGTCGTCCATGTATTGGATTGCGTAGCCGTTTGGACCCATCCGGCTGGCAATGCAGGAGCTGTTACGCCATCAAAATTCTCGAAAACAGCAAGGAGACGACGCTCTTCTAGCGGCTCGAAAAACCCAAAAAGTCGACGAAGCGCATGCATCCCAATCTTGACATCTCTCCTTGAACGCTCTCTTCTAAAACCTTGGTTCAAATTCATGGTGACCTTCTCCTCAATAGGGCTTTAGTATCGTAAGGTGATTCTTCAGATTGCGATTTAATGAAACCAAAAGTCTAATTACTACTCATGGAATCAAAAGTGTCGAAAACAGCTTTCTTTTAGAAAATCGAACCGACCTAATGCAGCCCATCCCCAACGCTTATCGTCTAAGAATGGGGCAAATCCGCCTGGATACGCTGGTGGCAAAACCCGAATTGAATCATGGTAGTTATGAAGCCCAATAGCCACTTGCTTAAGATGGTTCTGACATTGCATACGCCTCGCTGATTCCCTGACTGATTGGATCGCGGGGAGAGCAAGCCCCAGCAGCACAAGAATGATGGTAATGACAACCATAAGCTCCGTGAACGTGAATGCTTTCCGATCTGTTTTGTTGACAAACATAGCTCAGCAAGCTCTCAAAGTCAGGTACGCATGAAAAACGATAGCCTTCTGAGTGTAAGCTTTTTTTGACTCCGTGAAGTCGATTCGTTCATCTCGGACAAAACGCCTTGTTCACCATCGACGAAAATTCGATCCTCTCATCGATGAAGAGAGCTGCAATATCGCCGCGACCAGCGAAGTCCTGAGAGAGCTTGATTTGAGGTTGGTTTACTATCTAAAGAGCTTTCCGAGTTCTTCTTTTGCCAGTCCAGCAAACAGATTGTCAACGATTTCTTTCGAATTATCGATCGTTGACTTTTCCGCATCCGATTTCACAGCGGACGATCCTAAAGAAGGTGAGCTGGACTCTCCTGAACTGTTGGGCAGTAGTAATAATCCTGCTCTAACGCTCACGCTCAGTCCGTCATTCAATGCTGTTTGGCTTCCATCCACTTTTGGAAATTTTGGTTTTACTGGTGGTTCCCCAATAAAAGGTGTAGACCCTGGGGGCAACTCGCTAC
>JAIYDN010000051.1 GCA_027487485.1 Planctomycetaceae bacterium
ACATCCGGCACCATTCGACGAGATAGCGACGCCAAATTGAAACGTAATTGGCAAAGCCTTCCTCATCACGTGCTAGATCAGATTCCACGACGCACTTTCAGTGGCAGAACGACCGCGATGACCTAGTCGCGGCCTAAAGGTATCCATCACCTATCGGCCGATCCGCGACTTAGGTCCATCGCTTGGTTCGCCCTTGATTTACGAGTTAATGTAGCTCAATACTCTTTCCGCGTAAAATGCGGTCGAGAATTTCATCGCGTTTACCGAATTCTGTCTCGACTCGTTTCGCATTAGCCACAATGTCTTGAATGGTAACCTTCAAAACTTTGTCGATATCGTCGCCGTTTTGAATCGATTTTGCAAATGGCGGATGTCTAATATTGCCGCTGTAAGTTCCATTCCCGTCAGAAACCAGCGATAAGACGGTTGAGACTATCGTACCCGTTTTCGCTTGCTTCCATTCGTATTCAACCGTGTAAATATCTCGTAGGGAATTGTAATGCACATTTGTCACGTACGTAGGATGAGAAGCGTTCACAAGCTTCTCGAACTCGAGAGCAACTTGCCAAAAAGGGATTGGCCTACATGCATTTAGTTCGGCTTCGAGCAACTCTATTTTTCGATTTGCGTTCTCAAGTTGATTGCGAGTTGAAACAATGGCCGCCATCGCCGCAATAAAGGCAACAGACACGATTAAAGTGCGAAGAGTGAAGTTTTTGCGAACTTTGAGGCGCCTCCCATAAATTGGCGAACGCCCGGGAGCAGCTAGCCCGAGCAAGTATCAAAATTCCAAAATAGGCCGGTCGATCGAGGGCTTAGCTGCATCCCTTGGTTCGTCCTTGTTTTGAATTGTGTCAGGCTATTTGTTAATCGAATCTGTTGGTGTTTCGTCGACAAGCTGCACATCTTCCTCGTTTGTTTCAAAATATGAGAGGTAGGCTTCGTGCGATCCAAAAATGTCCTCTGCAGTGCATCCAACTGTTACCGTAAGGGTCGGACCCGACCGCCATTCCCTCGGGCCAATTTCCTCTTCGATCGTTGACTTTAGTGCACTATAGTCGACCGGACCATGACCAACTTGACTGGTCATTAGATCGGAGCCCATACCTGAACCTATTTGTAATTCACTGGGTGTTTCCCGATGGCCAGAGTTGTCAAAATACAGCCAGCAAACGACCGTCGCAGATACCGCAAGAAACACGCAGGCGAATAGTTTGATAGACAATCTGTTCATTTGAGTTGCTTCGATTCGAACGTTGGAAAGGGCGAACGGCCGGGATCACGGGGCCGCGCCAAACGATCCGCCATCCCGCGCGACCTTATCGCGGCTCCCGTGCATCCCCGTTGTTAGGGCGTGGTTCGCGGCTTCCAACTCAGTGGAGCATCGAACAACCCACGATCGGAAAGCATGCGAACCGTAGCACCATCAATGGCAGTCTTCCATACGCTAAACTTTGGGACACCCGTTGCACCATCGGGCCATTCTTCACGCAGGAAGTACAATTGGTCGCCCGCATGCGTGAACGTTGGCCGATAGCAACCCCCGATATTCGTCGTAAGGACACGTTCGGATGTTGCATCAGCATTGGCTATGAATATCTTTAAGTCGGGCGAGTACTTCCCCTTTGAATATGCGATAGACTTCCCATCGTAAGACGGAACAGCGCCGAAGGGACCGGGGAGCGGTTGAGGGGCGGCTGAACCATCTACGGGGATCGACATCCTTCCGTTCACGGTCGAGTAAACAATGCGCGTTCCGTCGGCACTAAAGTACGGCTCGAAAGCAAAGTGTTCGTCCGATGTAAGTTGCCGTAGGTTCGATCCGTCAGCATTGATTAGGCAGATTACACCACCCGGTTCCCAGTTCGCAGCCATTCCGCCCCAATTGTAGGTCTTGTCGCGCGCGAAGACGATCATTTCACCATCGGGAGAGAATCGTGGCGACGTGTCGTTCGCATCCATGTCAGTAAGTTGCGTTTTCGCGCTACCATCATGTCGGATAGTGAAAATATGGTCCGCGCGGTCGCCCGGGACACCGGCGGCGTAGACGATCCGAAGCCCGTCGGGCGAATAACCTGGTGCCGTTTCGTAATCCGTCGTTTCAGCAATTCGTGTGACATTCAGGTCACTCAAATTCAAGCGATATAGATCGCGTCCTCCAGTCCCCGCCGCGTTGAATAGGATCGCGTCGTCCATCGGAGACACAGCGATCGTCGTGTCGCCGTGACCAATTGGTCGATAGTGGTCGCGTGGAGTACCGAGGGGGCAACCACAAAGGCAGACCATCGTTACGCAAGTCAGAAATCGGAATGCGATAGGCATGGTCTTCGCCCTAACGGCACCCATCACATAGCCCCCGGAAGAGATGCCTCTAAAGTTAGGAACGCACCGGCGGGGGCTTAGGTGCATGGGATTGTTATCGCGAGTTTCTTGGGGGCGTAGGTTCGAGAGCAGATTTGAGAGAGACGTAGGGATCGGGATTACTAGAAAGCAAAAAGCAGTCGAATGATTTATCAATATACACGATCTCTTCGAGATTTAGCGTGCGATTTTCGTCACAAATATAGGTTAAGTTGTGATCATCCAAGTTAAACTCAACCTTCAGGTCGTAACCGCCAAGCCATCTTCGCCGAACGATCCCTCGAATTTCTATGTGGGGCCAGCGGTTGTTTGGGGTTACGAATCCAAATGGTTGGTTGGTGTAAACGTCAGCAGTAGCAATTCGCACCCAAGCATCTACGCCATTTGTAAGAGTGAGGTCCGTTCCATAGCGATCATGGCCTTTTTCGACCGCAGTACCGTAGACATGAAGATAGATCTTGTCAGTTCGAAATCGATTTAGCGCGATCGTCAACGCGAGGGCTACGCAGGCGAGGAGAAGAAGAAACTCGCGGAGCGAGATCCGAAGGGAACGCATTTCTGTCAACACTCTGGTTCAATTCTGAAGCGATAACGTTGGAAATCACGGGGCGACGGCCAAAAGACCTTGCTTCAAGAAACACCCGGCCCGTCGCTCCCGTGCATTTCTTGGTTATCCGCCAGTATAGGGTGAGAGTTTAACATGCACGGCCCAATTCTGGTTTGACTTAGGCCGATCGCCGTATAAGCAATGCGACATCGCATACAGGCGGTAGCCTCTGCGTCCAGTCGGGTACTGCTTTGATATTCGCTCAATTGGATCGCGATGCCCAAGTTTTAGGTCAACCAAGGTTGGGCAATCAATCTCATGAGTATCGTACTCAATACGCAACTCAAAAGGGGCAAGCCACATCCAATTTGCGTGGCGATCGGAGAATATACAAGCGCCTCCGAAGAAATAAACCGTTGGCGACGCAGAACATTCAATAAGGTCTAGGCCGTCTGACCAGAATTCGTGAACCGATTTATCGGACGACTGCTTGAGAATTGGCTGAATGAAGTACTCGATTGCAGATCGCAATCGGTCATGATTGCTGTAGCCTTCTTCGAACTGCCCAAGTGGTTCAGCCGCCCATCGGCGAACAATACGCGAGAACTGCTGATCTGCACTAACGCAAAAGTCTTTGTGACATTCTTGTGAAGTTGGCGTCATTTAACGTAAGTCGGATAACGACCGCGATCACCGATGTCGCGGCCAAAAAACTAACCATCAGGAAGCGGCCGATCCGCGACTTCGGTGCATCGCTTTGTTCGTCGATCGCATTAGGTTTTGTACGCATTGCTCGGGATGTACGTGAACACTCCATCGTTTGGCCAAATATATCCAATCCAACGCTCACAGGGTATACCTCCGTCTTGAGTGAGTGTCTTTAGGTCAGTCGAACCGGAGCATTCGTAACCGATTAACCCCATTCTCATCGGAATACGTTTCGACAGTTCAAGACCCAGTTCTGCGAGCCAGATTTCAACACGCGGCAACCAAGGTACTCGCTCATTTTGGTCGAGAAATGGGAAACCGCCAACAGGAAATACTCGACCCAGCGAACCCAATGGAAAGTAGAAGTCAAGCCAGTCCGGGCCGCCTGTCTCACGAACGACACACGATCCACAGGCAAGCTTCAGATTAGGATTATTGAATTCCGCGATACCGTAAACATGACACCAATCCTCTTCGGTTACCAAGGGAGGCTTGATGCGTACTTGCATGTCTGGGTTCATACTTCGGTCAAAGTAGCATCCAGTCAATCGTGGACTCGTCCACAGAGCCTGAACAGCAGCGTTGATCCGTTCGTCACATCGGTCGCCGAGCTCGATTGAAAGTTCGAAAAAGCCACCGTACCAAACCTCATCAGGCGTGAACAAAGCTGCAGCCTTCTTCGCGACGAACGCCCGCGATCACCGATGTCGCGGCGGAAAAACTTACCATCAGAAAACGGCCGATCCGCGACTTCGGTGCATCGCATTGTTCTGTCGTGTTTCTAGTCCCACCAATTGAAGACTAGTTGTCCAATTGTAGCAGGTTTCCAGTATTTTACCTGTTCGAGTTCTGCACGATCCAGCTGTGATAGGTCATAGTCTGTAATCTGGCGTGACAATTCTTCCAGTTTTGCAACAGCCACGTATGGGAACATCTCTTCCAACAGGTTGGAAACAGAGTCCATGTCGCGAAACACGAGTTCGCAAGAGTAGTCTTCGCGAGGCTCAGCGAACGCAAAGATGGGAAAATTCGAGTGACCAAGGACGTGTACGCGTTCTCCGTTCCCGTTGAGTATTGCGTCGTGGAAATTCGGTGTAATGTCACGTTCGCGCACGTCGGTGATGAGAAAGTCGAGACGGGCAGCGCAGGCGTAGACGATGCGTTTAAAGTCGTCGAAAGGGAACTCGGGAAGCTTCTTCCGCCAGTAGAAGCTCGTGATTCCGGTTCGTACGATCATGAGTGTTTCCGACAGAACGACCACCATCACCGATGTCGCGGCAAGTGAGGTCTCTATAGTAAATAGCGCCCGATCCGCGACTTCGGTGCATGGTTTTGTTCGTCCTTCATTCGCCGGTCCCTCGGCAGTATCGGCATTGTCCACTACTCTCGCATCGCGGGCATCCCGTAGAATTGCCAGGACCTTTTCTGATACAATAGCAGATTCCCGTACCCCTGCACATGTCGCATGTACGTTTTAGTATTCGAGTGGGTGGTGAGGCGGAATTAAGTTCGACTTTCTCTGTGTTTTCCAATCGATCTCGGTACCAGAGTCCGGATTTTGTGATTGCATCGAGCACATCCGAAGCGGTTTTTCGGCGAACCATCATCAACATCTCTTCGGCACGAGCCCAGAAATGTTCTGTACCCACAACGGACTCGATGAAGCCAAATTCGTCATCAGTCAACGTACGACCGATTTTTTCTCGGATGGCGGTCGCAACATCGTTGACAGCAACTTTCGTGATCCGTTCTAAGCTGAGGTCTTCTTCGTTTTGCATTATTGACTGTCAGCTACCGCGTCCTATTCCGAACACCACGTTAAAGGACGAACGGCTAAAATCACCCGGTTGCCGCCAAGAGACTTTGACTTGAGGAAACGCCCGATCGGCAACTCGGGTGCATTTTTTTGTTCGTCGGATTTTGGAATGGCAACGCGTGTCGGGTCTTCAATCTTGGGTCATGATCATACCACGCATTCGCATTTAGTCTTCTTGGAAGTGCGTAAACGCAGCGGATTCTAATTCACCGCCTCCGGCGATCTGATGGCCGGATTCGTCGCGGAGATCAAATCGTTGTTGTTTGCCACCAATCGAAGCCGCGCCATCTAGGCCAAGTAGTCGCGTGTAAAACGCATCGGTCAACGCGCCGTCCATGATATTGCGCAGCATCGAAAGATGGTCGGTATCAAGTCGCATTTCGCGGATTCGATTGCCAACCGCAGTCTCAACGCTACCATCGAAGTATGTATCGACCAGTGAATCTTTTTCACGACGGCAATTACGGGCAAAGTCGTCTGCATTCATTGCGAGTGACATGTGAAGTTAGAGAATTGGTCCGACGAACGACCGCATTGACCGAGTGCGAGGGGAAAACGTCTCCATGTTCGAGCGCGTCGATCGAGCACTTCGGTCCAATGCTTTGTTCGTCTTCTTTATTTCCATAGCGATTTTGATACGAA
>JAIYDN010000069.1 GCA_027487485.1 Planctomycetaceae bacterium
AGGTTTGACGACACCTCAGACTTTCTACATCGGGCATGCGATGGCGGACGTCGATCGTGCTACGCCGTACCGTGTAACCGCGAATGACCTTTCCCAGGTACGAGCAAGGGTATCCAACACCATCTTTGTGTCGGTCAATGAAGATCGTGACGTGAACAAGGATGGTCGGATAACGGCTCTCGACTTGTCGTTCGTGCGGGCCAGGGTTTCTAACACCGCGATCTTGCTCAACAACATCACGATTCCAGCTGCAGGGTCGAGCGAAGAAGGAGCGTCAGGATCCGGTGGCGGCGGTGGCGGTGCTGGCGGTGACGAGCTGCCACCAGGGTCTGCTCCTTTTAGTGGAGATCCACCAGTACAGCCAACATTTCCAAACGTGGATGGTAGCCAAGGAGCCTTCCATGAGGATTTGGGCAAGGGTGCTGGGGTCGGATTATTGATTCTGCCCAATAAATCAGGAGAGTCTCGTTCACCTTCTGTAGGATCGTCAGATGCGCATTCGGCATCGGAAAAATCAGAAACCGATAAATCGCAAGAATTCATTGATGACTTGTTTGTTGGACTGGCGAAGGAAAACTTTGGTGATTTTTTCAGTTAAACAAAATAGTAATCAAAATGGTTCATGGTGGCGGATGTTCATATCAACTGCAACATGTTTTGACTTTTGCTTTCGGCGATTAGGCTTTTCCAGTTGCAATGATCTGTCCGCCTTGGTCACCTGCACCAGGCCCTAGTTGAATTAGGTAGTCAGCGCTTTCAATCAATTGCTGATTGTGTTCGATCACCACGACGGTATTACCGCTGTCAATCAATTGATGGATGCATTGGATTAAGCGGTCAACATCGCTGAAATGCAAACCGGTTGTCGGTTCATCCATGACGAACATATTTCCTTTCCCTGTAGATTTCACATCAGCTTCAAGATGGCCTGCCAATTTCAATCGCATGGATTCACCCGCGGACAAGGATGCAAGACTTTGCCCAAGTGGCAAGTATCCCAGTCCCAAATCCATTAACGGTTGCAGACGGCTCTGAACATTACCCGCTCCTCGGAAGAACGAGTGCGCTTTTGCGACACTCATTTGAAGCACATCGAAGATACTGACGTCACGGTATCGCACTTCCAAGACATCGGACTGAAAACGTCGGCCATTGCAATCCGTACATAACATTTGAACATCAGCCAGAAATTGCATGTCCAATGTGGTGTACCCCAACCCTTCGCAAGTTGGGCATCGACCTGTTTCGCTATTAAAGCTGAAATGGCCTATACCCATGTTTCGGGACTTGGCATCGGGTGTGGATGCGAATACCTGGCGTATATCATCCATGGCTTTCGAGTAGGTTGCTGGACAACTGCGCGATGACCTTGGGATTGGGCTTTGATCGATGGCCAAACAAGCACGCAATCGATCGGCTCCTCGAAGCTCAACGAACGGAAGGGGTTGATCCGTAGGGTCTTGAAGTGCTAAAGCGATGGCGGGGCAAAGGGTATCAAACAACAGCGTGCTTTTGCCCGAACCGCTAGGACCTGTGATCACCGTAAAGAGCCCAAGCGGAATCCGAACATCGACCGACTTCAAGTTCCTTCCCGTCGCTCCCCTCAATTCGATCCAGTTCTCTCCGGCTGGTCGACCTACTCGTCGGCTTGGAACTTCTCCGCGCAGATAGCGGCTTGTTGTGGATGATCCTTTTAGCAGCTCCGAAGGGGTTCCATCAAACATGACTCGGCCCCCTTCTTCACCAGCCTTCGGTCCAATCTCAATGATCCTGTCGGCTAGCTTCATCAGATAGGGTTCATGCTCTACCAAGACAACCGTATTGCCTCGATCGCGAAGTCCCAGGATCGCATTGGCCATTCTTTCCGTGTCTTGCGGGTGAAGGCCGACTGTGGGTTCATCGAAAACGTATAGCATGTCTACCAAGCTGGAGCCCAATAGAGTCGTCATCATCACCCGCTGGGCCTCGCCGCTGCTGAGTGTATGCATTGGTCGCGAAAGCGTCAGGTATCCCAATCCGACCGACTGCAAGTACTCGATCCGAGTTCGAACCTGACGCAGCGGTTCGGACGCCATGTACTGCGATTTGTGTTCGGACGCGAGCATGACATTGACCCCTTGGCCTTCGACTTGGTAGCCTGACCCCGCAACTTGATAGACAGACGCATCGGTCGGAAGCTCAACATCGATTCCCTGGCGAATGACATCCGGCGGATGAACAGGCGAAGTCAGAGCTGCAACAAAAACCTCCAGATCAAGCATAGTCATTTCACATAAGTCAGCGAACGACCGACCGGCGATGCGATACGACAGAGCATTCTTACTGAGACGTTGCCCTTCGCAGGTGGAACAAAGCGAGTAGGTTCGCCATCGAGCCAAAAAAGCTCGCACGTGCATTTTGTATTTCTTTCGCTCCAGCCAAGCAAAAAAGCCGTTGAGCCCTCCAAAATTTTTCGCCGGAATACCTTCCCGAATGAGCTGCCAATGCTTTGCTTTTAGCTTGGATACTGGAACATCAACAGGAATGTCATATTCCTTCGATAACGCAAGCAACTCGTGAAGTTCGTGCGAGTAAGCGGGAGTGCGCCATGCCGCAATCGCACCATCGCGAAGACTCAAACTTTGATCGGGCACGACCTTGTTCATGTCGATGGAAACGGTTTCGCCAAACCCCTCGCAGCTTTCGCAGGCTCCAATCGGACTATTGAAACTGAAAAGCCTGGGTTCACTGGCTGGATAATCGATCTTGCAATACTCGCATCGTTGCTCGGACGAAAATCGGTAAACACGATACGGAGTTGTATCTACAAGGAACTCATCGGTGGAACCATTCGGTGATGCTGCACTGTCATTCAGTATGAGTTTGCTTTGCTCGATAAGCACCATAACAGAATGACGCCCCTCCGAGTCGGACTGCTCCAGCACGATCGACAAGCTTTGAGTTAGACGCTCGGCAAGCTCGAGACTGATCTTTTCGCCTAAAACAATTCGATCGACAACTACGAATGCCCGGCCTTGGTCTGCAAACTTCTTGGCCATCGCTTCGCGCTGGTCATCTGCTAGATGCACCATGGAGCCATTCGCAATAAGCCGCACAAATCCATCCGCTTGCAAATCAAAAAGTCGTTCAGACAACTCACTTTTGGTAGCCCACTCGATTTCAAAACCGATCATAGCACGTCCTGTGGGTAGCCTCGACAGCGCTTCTAGAATCGATTTCGGAGTGTGGGAGACAACGGGCCGCTTACAGGTATGGCAATGCAAGGTGGCGTGTTTCGCAAAAACAATCCGCAGGTATTCCAGCATTTCGCTAGCCGTTCCGACGGTGCTTCGATTGTTGCGGGAACGTTGTTCGCGCGTGATTGCGATCGAAGGAGGAAGATTCGTAAGGGAGTCAAATTTGGGTTTGTCGATTCTTTGCAGAAACTGCCGACTGTAGGCGGAGAAGCTCTCGATATAGCGACGTTGGCCTTCGGCATAGAGCGTGTCCAGCGCTAACGATGTCTTTCCACTGCCGCTGACCCCACAAATCACCGTCAGCTTGCCGAGCGGGATTTCTAGATCGATTCCCTGAAGGTTGTTCTGCCTTGCACCACGAAGAGAAATACAATCCATTGCCGGGCGTCAATCTGTAGAAGTCGTTGGGTAACAAATGAAGACAGTCAAGTATACGGGGCTGACTATTGTTGCCTGTATCGATCCAATGGACAACTTCGAGTCGCTACCCCGTAAACCTGTATTTGCCGCGAAAAATGCAACGCAGCCCGTATTTCGACCGCTATTGGCTCGTCACGCTTTGCACTTCAGTATGGACCAACGGCATTTCCTGTTGCAAGGTCTGCACGGTCGATGTCGGTTTCACGCGGAAGAACAGAACATATAAGGCCGGCAGATTGATCAACGTCAGGAAGGTTGCAATGGATAACCCTCCCATGATGGCAATCGCCATGGGGCCCCAAAATACGCTTCTGGTTAGCGGGAACATTGCGAGAATCGCGGTTGCCGCGGTCAAGATCACAGGCCGCGCCCGGCGAACCGAAGATTCGATCACCGCTTCCCATTCCGTCAATCCTTGCGCCATATCTTGCTCGATCTGGTCTACCAGAATAACGGAGTTGCGCATGTCCATCCCCGCCAAAGCGATCACCCCCAAAAGCGAAACAAATCCGAACGGAGCGTTAAAAAGATGCAAAAAGGCAACTGCACCAATCAGTCCAAGCGGAGCGATTCCGAAAATCAGAATCATCTTTTTGAAGCTGTGAACTTGTGACATCAGCAAGGTCAACATCAACAAGATCATGACTGGGAACATCGCGAACAATGCCTTGTTCGCTTTCTTGCTTTCTTCGACCGCTCCGCCTGCTTCAATGCGATATCCCGCAGGCAGATTGCTTTTGATTTCCTGCAGCTTGTTTTCGATTTTAGCGCTGATATCAGGTGCCTGAAAACCATCTGCAATATCGCACCGAACCGATAGAGTTCGTTCCTGGTTTCTTCGCCAAACGATCGGCTCTTCCAGGCTAGCGCGAATGTTACCAATTTGACTCAGTGGGACAGCTCGACCATTCTGACCAAACAAGGTCATGTCAGAAAATTGGTCTAGATTCAAACGCTCGGACTCGATGGCTCGTGCAACGACTTGAATGTTCTCCGTCCCTTCGCGAAACTGCGAGATCGTGGTTCCGCTAAGCAGCGTTTGCAGACCAAGCTCGATCTCCTGAGGACTCAAGCCCATCAATCGCGCGCGGTCTTGATCGATGTCGACATGGATGGACTTGGCGGGCTCGTCCCATTCCAAATTGACATCGATAGCAGCTGGCTCGGTGCGCATCAATTCCTGCACTTCACTTGCGATCTCACGGACACGTTGTGGGTTAGGACCAATGATACGAAACTGAACGGGGTATCCGACCGGTGGACCGAACTCAAGACGAAGGACTCGAAGCGATGCGTCCGCGAATTGCGGATCACTAGAAAATCGATCCAGCAACTCGGCACGCAAGGCCTCGCGCGCCGGAACACTGGTCGTTTGGATTACCAGCTTGGCGAAACTTGGATTAGGAAGGTCAGGATTCAACGCCAGAAAGAAACGAGCGGCCCCGGCACCAATGTAACTCGTAAAATGACTTACCATCGGCTTGCTCTTGGAATCAATCGGCTCTACGTGCTTTTGAACAATCTGCTCGATCTTCAAAGCCATGTTCTTGGTAGCAGTGATCGAAGCACCTTCATTCATTCGTATATCGACCATCAGCTCGGTTCGCGACGACAGCGGAAAGAACTGCTGCTGGAGGCGAGTGAAGCCAACCATCGATCCTACAAACATAGCAATCGTTATTGAAACGATTGCCCAAGGACGCCGAACACATACGCGAATGATGCCGCGAAGGCTGCGATGGAAAAGAGACTGAAATGGCACGTGATGCGTTTCACCCTCCTTCTTAAGAAAGTCCGGTAGCAGTTTGACTCCCAAAAAAGGCGTGAAAACGACGGCCACAAACCAAGAAGCGATCAAAGCAATCCCAACGACCCAGAAAATCCCGCCTGCATATTCGCCTGCTGCTGATTTCGCGAAGCCGACTGGCAAAAATCCAACCACCGTGATCAACGTTCCCGAAAGCATAGGGAACGCCGTAGAGGTCCACGCAAACGTCGCCGCATCCACTCGCCCCCAACCTTCTTCCATTTTGACCGCCATCATCTCAACGGCAATGATGGCATCGTCTACAAGAAGCCCTAAGGCTAAGATCAATGCGCCTAGCGAAATGCGATCAAGATTCATGCCGATCGCATTCATGACCACCAAGGCGATGGCAAGCACCAACGGAACGCTCAAGGCCACCACAATTCCCGTTCGAAAACCTAAGCTCAAAAAGCTGACCACGAGGACGATGATCAAGGCTTCGATGAACGATTGGATAAACTCCCCGACCGACTCTTCGACAACATGAGGCTGGTAAGCAATGTTGCCAATTTCTATGCCAAGCGGAACTTGTTCTCGAATTGATTCGAGCGATGTCTCGAGTGACTTCCCGAGATTAAGAACGTTTCCACCTTTGGACATGACCACCCCAAGGACAACTGCAGGCTTGCCGTTGTAACGAACAAGGTACAGGGAAGGGTCTTCGTAGCCGCGCTTGACTTCGGCGATATCACTTAGCCGGAACACTCGCCCGTTGGCTTGGACCGGAACCGCTCGAATCTGCTCAATCCCTTCGAAATCGCGAGATACTCGAACATGAATTCGGTCGGTTTGGGTGTCGATACTACCAGATCGAAGCAGGATGTTTTGACGTTGAACGCTATCGAAAATCTGTTGCGGTGTGACCCCCAACGTGGAAAGCTTCTGATGTGAAAACTCGATGTAGATTCTCTCCGGTTGTTCACCAATGATGTCGACCTTTTCGACATCCGAAATGCGAAGCAATTGCTTGCGAGCTGATTCGCACATTCGCTTTAAGTCGGCTGGAGAATAATCATCGCCCGTGAATGCATAGAGAGCGGAGTAAACATCGCCGTACTCATCATCAACAGCAGGTCCGATAACACCCTGTGGCATTCGGGACTGGATATCACCAAGCTTCTTACGGACTTGGTACCAGATGTTGGGAACTTCTTTGCGAGGGGTCGTGTCCTTGAGTTGGACCAAGGTCAGCATACGATCCGGTAAACAATACGTTTGTAGGAAGTCAAGGTAGGGCGTCTCGCGAAGCTTGTCCTCCACCTCTTCTGCGACTTGCTCTTGCATCTCTTGCGAAGTAGCACCAGGCCACACGGCTGAGACGACTGCCGTCTTGATGGTGAACGAAGGATCTTCGGCTCGCCCCATCTGAAAGTAAGCTTGCAAGCCTGCGACCGAGCTTGCCAAAATCAAGAACAAAACGAACGCAGGGTGGGTCACTGCCCAGCGCGATAAATTCCAGGAATGGTCCTGGTGACCGGTAGGATTGGTAGAAAGCAACATGATAGGTTAGTTGGCTTCCCAGATACGAACGGTCACTTGTTCATCGATGCGTTGCACCCCAGCGCTAATGATCTCGTCCCCTTGTTCCAATTGGCCGCGAACGATAGCTCCATCGGATCGGTACTGGATAACTTCCACCGAAACTGCTTCAACGCTTGCTGAATCAGATCGCTTTGCATCGCGCACAACGCGCCAAACAATGGGCAGGCTGTTGCGACTGGCGATCGCTGTGATTGGGACGGCGATCCCACTGGAAGACTCATCTGTCAGGCTTATCGAGGCGGTCATGCCAATCGCAAGATCCGGTGCGGAGTCCAACAAGCGAAAGCGAGCGTCGTAGGTTCGTGAGACTGGATCTGCAATGGGCGAAAGCTCTCGGAGCTCCGCTCGCAACTCAAGTCCTGGCCGCGACCAAAAAAATGCGGTGGCACAAAATCGCTTTACATCAGGGATTAAACCCTCGGGCAAACTGACGATCGCCTCCAGTTCGTTCTGCTGCATGACCTGAAGAACCGGTTGACCGATGTTGACTACTTGCCCAGCCTCCGCCAAGATCGAAGTGACTAGTCCATCGGAGTCCGCTGCGAGATCAAAATACGCTCGTTGGTTTTGAGCTAGGGTAAGCCGTTGTTTCGAAGATTCAACACGGGCTGCTGCTACGTCTCGGACCGACAAAGCCAAATCGTATTCCGATTGACTCACTGACTTCGACTTGCGCAAGGTTGCCAATCTACTTTCCTCCGCGGTTGCCTGCGACAGCAAGGATTGAGCTGAAAGGTAATCCGACTCGGCCACCCGCAGCTGCAATTCTGAGTCTTCCGGATCCAAGCGATAGAGGATTTGCCCTTTTTGAATCTGCTGACCTAGCTCCACCTTCCGTTCGGCGATCTTTCCCGCAACGCGAAAGCCAACGGAAGCCAAATAGCGAGGCTGCAAAGAACCGGTAAACGTATGCGATGTTCCTGAAGATTGACCGTTTGGATCACCTCCTATCCGGAACGTGCGGACGACCAGCTCCGAGCCATTCGGATTCAGTTTGGGGTGATTGGACGGCGAGTGCGCAGGTACGTGGCCCTCCGATTCTCCGTGGAGAGAGTGGAAAGCGAACGCGCCCCCGATGGTCGTCGCGACCACGATGGTGGCGATCACTGCAATCTTTCGTTTGTACTGTTTCATGTTCAGGATCTCGGGTGTGTCGTCGCGTCATCAATTGACGACGCGTCAAAATCTTTGCAAAAAAAGAGGTTCTTCATTGTTCGTTTTTGATGGACCAAAACATCGGGGTTAGCGTTTCCATCAGAACGGCCATCTCGTTCGAGTAGGTTGCATAGTCCATGAGTGGTTGCCAACGGAAGCCATTCAGCAAAGTGCAGCAGTGGATTCGGATCGCATTTGCCGGGTTGTTGATACCCAAAGCAGGCAGGGAAGGGCTGGTATGCGTCAGGATCTGACTTCCATAGTTGATGGCCCAAAAGCCAAACACCAGTTCTTCTGCGGTCAAGCCGTCAGGCAACTCCAGAGCATGTTCCATAAGGGCATCACGGACGATTCCGGAGACAAGTTCCATACATCGCCCTTCGCATTGGCGGATCAAGTTTTGGCGTTGCTCCGTTGACTTATCCCAAATCCCTTGATTCCGAACCCATTGCTCAAGAACAAAGTCATCCGTGCAGTGGTGGGTAAAAAATTCGCAAGCAGCACCAAGGCCCATCATCCGGATTCGGGCAGTTCCACCGATCCCCGAGGCCCTTTCGAAAAGCTTCCTTCGCAGCTCCATCGACTCAACTGCCAGAGCCAGAACGATTTCCTCTTTGTTCGGGAAGTGGTTGTAGATCGTTCCTTTGGCGTACTCCATTTGCGAAGCCACGCGATCCATGCTCAGGCCTTGAAATCCTTCGGAAATCAAAATCGGGCGCGCGACCCTAAGGATTTCGTTGGTCCGCTGCTCCAGTTCTCGTTGTTTTCGACTTAATTCAACCATGATGTCAATTATTGACGCTGCGTCAGAAAAGTCAAGTGCGATTTCCCCAAGCTCGACCGGTGCCACCCACCGATGGGATACACCGGTGGGATACTTCTTGATATCGGAATGAAGGGCACGATTGCTGTCGAAAAATGTGGGGCGAAAAAAAGTTAGCGGATGAAAGGTTCGAAAATTTTTCGCCCCTCATCTTTCGACAAACTGTCTTAGGTATTTTCGACCGTACTGTCTTGATTGCAAAATGCCTGCTGTTCAGTGCCCAGTGCCTGGCACCGACCGCTCGGCACCGACCGCTCCCTGGCGCCGACCGCTCTACAGAGATCGCATGTAGGATTATACTTTGCAGAGTTATCCTCTCAGAGCAAGAAGTACCAATAGGGAGCTGGGTGTCGATGTCTATTTGTTTGTTTGGTTTGATGGCGTTATCTTTCGTCGCCGACGGCATATCGTCGGAGTTTATTCCTTCTGGCATCACCAGACGAACGGGGGGGTATCGCCCCATGCGGGCTGAAATGGATCAAGAATTGGATGTGATCAAAAAGCAGCCCGAAGGATTGGTTGCCCCCAAAGCCGGATGGATTGAAATCAATGATAAAAAATGGGCGTTCATCCTCGACGAGCCTGAAGATGCTGAGGCCCGATTGTTTATTGATACCAATGGCGATTTGGATCTGACCAATGACCCTGCAACCAAATGGGATTCGAAAGAAGTAGGCGAATTCGTACAGTTTATGGGCGAAGGCGAAGTCGACCTAGGTTCAAACCGAATCGGAAAACTAGGTATGTATCGATTCGATCCCAAAGATCCACGTCGTGCTCAGCTCAAAAACACATTGATGTTCTATATGGACTATGGATTCGAATACACGATTCCACTCGATGGCTCCAAATTCACTTGCAGTGTCGCTGGCCAGATTTCCGAGAAGCAATCGCTTTGGATCGATCGCGACCAGAACAAAAGGCCAAGCCAACGTTTTGAAATGGCCAAAGTTGGCGAACCGTTCAACTTTACGGGCACTACCTATCTGCTGAGCGTCAAGGATGGTGAGTTAGCATTGGAGCAAGCAAAGGAAGCGATCGAGATGCAACCGATGCCACCGAATTTGGAAATCGGTCAA
Organism: Planctomycetaceae bacterium; assembly: GCA_027487485.1. Lineage (GTDB taxonomy): Bacteria > Planctomycetota > Planctomycetia > Pirellulales > Pirellulaceae > JBKCUI01. The sequence continues at coordinate 10,063 of JAIYDN010000069.1, forward strand.
CCAAGCCTGACCTTCGTTGCGAAGACCATGGACGGCGAAGAAGTAAGCTTCCCCAAGAGCTACGCGGGCAAAGTTGTCATGTTGGATTTTTGGGCCACTTGGTGCGGACCCTGCATTGGAGAAATCCCAAACATGAAGCAGGCTTACGCCGATTGGCATGACAAAGGTTTCGAGATCCTTGGCGTTAGCTTTGACGACGAAGGAATGGAAGACAAGCTAAAAGAGTTTTTGGCCGAAAAAGAACTGCCTTGGCCACAAATCTACGAAGGCAAGGGCTGGGACGTTAGCATCGGACAACAGCATGACGTCAGCGGAATCCCATTCGTTTTGCTAGTCGACGGTGACTCTGGAAAAATTCTTGCAAACGCAGCCCAATTGCGAGGAGAGAAGCTATCCGAGTTTATCGGCAAAGCCCTCGAAGAAAAGTCCGCAGCGTCCAAGTAGCTGTAGCTTACATATAGCGTACGGTGTGCGGTGGGCGGTCACCGTCGACCAAAGTCAAAGTAGTAGGCACGTTCCATTTGCCGTTCACCCGGAATTCTAGCAAAAGCAGGATTGCGGTCGGCACGGCGGAGCGTGCCTGCTGCTTTTGTCGGGGGTAGCGTCGCAGTGGGTGGCACCGTTGGATGTCGAGTGGGCGATTTAGCTATCAATCTAAGGCCAGTCGGCGGGGTAAGCTGGGGTGCGCTGGTGTTCTGGGCGACTTGGGGTGTCCAGCGTATACGGATGGCTTAGGATAAAAACAATTGCGACACCGATTGGCCGATACCGATGTTTCGACCAAGGTCCAGCGTGGCTCCTAAGCCATGCATGGAACTGGGCTCATTGAGTTCCACATTGATTCGCGGCCAGATCCACAACCACCAGCCGATGTAAATTTATGGCATCCGATTTTCGACTGAAGGAGCAACTCCCGCGGCTTACGGACGCTATCGTAGCCACGTACAACGCTCGTGACCGTATCAATCACTTGGGACACTGCCCGCTTCCAAAATATGAAGTCATCGTCCAGATTCTGGAGGACTTCAAGGACCTTCTGTACCCTGGATTTCGACGTCGCGAAGGTTTGCATGCCGGAAACGTCACCTACCACGTCGGAAACTTGGTGGATTCGCTGCACGACAAAATGACGACTCAGATCGCTCGGGCTCTGTTGCACGCCGACCGTGTCGAGGGAAAAGCTAGCAATACTAATCCTTGCGATAACGCCATTGACTACGAAGCCAAGGGACAAGCCATTGCCATCGCCATGCTGGAACGCATCCCGGCCCTTCGTGCCATTCTTGCCAAAGACGTCGAAGCAGCCTACGACGGCGACCCCAGCGTATCCAACCGAGACGAAATCATCTTTTGTTTTCCCGGGCTGGAAGCGATTACCATCTATCGAATTGCACACGAATTGGTTCACTTCGCGGTTCCGTTCATTCCCCGCATGATGACCGAATGGGCACACAAGCAAACCGGTATCGATATACATCCAGGAGCCACCATTGGTGAATCCTTCTTTATCGATCACGGCACAGGTGTGGTCATCGGTGAGACATGCGACATCGGGGAACATGTCAAGATTTATCAAGGAGTGACCCTTGGGGCCCTTAGCTTCGCCACGGATTCCGACGGACAATTGATTCGCGGTGCCAAGCGGCATCCGACGATCGAAGACCGAGTTGTTATCTACGCGAATGCGACCATCTTAGGTGGTCGCACTATCGTCGGGCATGACAGCGTGATCGGATCGAGCGTTTGGGTTACCAGCAGCGTCGTTCCTCATTCGACGGTTGTTCTCGAAAAGCCAAAGCTTCGCATTCGCAACGATCAGGCGAACGAATTGACACAAGACACAAACTATCAAATCTAAGGCAATCGACGCAATTGAACTCGCACGACGATGCAAACGATGTTGTGATCACCGGATACGGTCTCATCAGTCCGCTCGGCCATTCGCCTGAACCTTTCTATCAAGGCCTAGCGGAGAATCGGTCGGCAGTATCGTGGATTGATCCGTTGGAAGGCGTGGATGGCCAGCGTTGGACGGGCGCTTTGATTCGTGACTTCGACCCGAAACTTCACGTGCAGCCTCGTAAAACGATCAAGGTCATGTGCCGCGAAATCCAGTTGGCTTTCGCTGCCTCCATGCAAGCTTGCAAGATGGCAAACCTATCCGCTGGAATCGTGGAGCCGGACCGATTGGGCACGGTCTTCACCGGCGAGATCATCATGAGCGACATTGAAGACATGCTTGAGACCGTTCAGCTTTGTTCCAAAGATGCCATCATGAATCTTTCGCTTTGGGGCTCGACGGCCATGGACCAGATCCATCCCCTTTGGATGCTGAAGTCGCTGCCCAACATGGCTGCCTGCCACGTTGGAATCGCGTTAGATGCTCGCGGGCCCAACAATACCATCACGACCGAGAACACAAGCGGTTTGGTCGCGACCATGGAAGCCATGAATGTCATACGCCGCGGAAAAGCAGACGTGATGATTGTCGGTTCTTCTGCATCGCGAACGTGCTTCTCGCGATTGCTGCAACGGTACGAAGAAGACTACTCGCATTCACACCAGGACCCATCAGCGGCTTGCCGGCCTTTTGATGCGGGGCGCGCTGGAGCCGTTCCAGCGGAGAGCTCCGCGAGCATTGTTCTGGAACGCAGGTCGCACGCTGTGGCCCGCAACGCCACGATTGTTGGAACGATTGATGCCTTTGCTAACGTTTTCTGCGGAGCCCCCAAGCGTTGGGCGGGAGCTCAGCAAGCCACCGAAAATGCCATTCAGACGATCCTGGGTCGAAGTGATCTGTCCGTGAAATCCATCGACCACGTCAATTCCGCGGCCAATGGGAGCATCGCCTTGGATTCGGCTCAATCGCATGGAATTCGCAACACACTTGGTCAAGTTCCTGTGGTCTCCTACCAAGGCGCCATCGGGGATTCGATCAGCGGCTCCGGCATCATCGAATTGATCGCATCCTTGATAGGCATGCAACAAGGCCACATCGCGCCCACGGTCAATCATGAACGAACCGCAGAGGACTGCCCGATTGAGGTCATTTCAGGTCGTGCGAAGCCAAGAACAGCTTCGCATTTCCTGAAGCTTTCGAATACTCCACACGGTCATTGTGCGGCTGTGTTGGTTCGGTGCTGAAAAGCTTCCGGTGTTAAGCACATCGCCATATTCTGCCTTTCACAACCCGAAGCGTAACGGCTCGTTGCTTTGGTGAAGTCGTTATTGGGTAAGGGCGGTACGACGGACTTCCAAGTCCGTCCATGTGGAATTCGACGGACTAGGAAGTCCGTCGTACCATTAAATCAACAGCCCGTTACGCTTCGGGTTACTAAAGAGCCAAATTGCGCAACTTCAAAGGGCGCTGGCCACGACCACGTAGCTAGCGCAATGAAACTCAACGCGGCTAGCGCCAGCGGCTCAGTAAAGCGCGTACATGACGCTAATCTATTGGTCCCTGCAACCCAATCAATAGCCAATGGCGTATCAGCCGCTTAGCTCTCTTGCGTCAAACCGGTTAATGTTCCCGACGCGTCGGAGAAGGTATCCGTCTCCACTCCCATCTTTTGTGCCAGGGTCAAATGGACGTTCGCAAGTGGCGGGTGTTTATCCACCTCGAATGCCAAGTGTTGCCCATGCCGCAATCCTAGCTTGCTTCCTCCCGCAACAAGCAAAGGCAGGTTCTTCGGTGAATGATCACCCCCTTCGCCCGAGTTCATTCCGGATCCGAACAGAACCATCGTGTTGTCGAGCATACGCTGCTGGCCATCCTGCGTTGACTTCAGAAAGGTCAGGAACCGATTGAGCTTACTCAAATGAAAGCGATCGATTTGAGCAAGTCGATTCAGCATACCATCGTCGCCACCGTGATGAGACAGTTCGTGGTGATTCTCTCCTCCACCACCAAACCCGCCTGCTTCTCGAGACCATTCAAACGTAATGATTCGCGTAGCATCGGTTACAAACGTCAGATAACACAGCTCCAGCATGACATCGATCCAAGCCGGTCGATCGTGCGCATCGATTGGTTTCGAATCCAGTTGCAGCCCCTTCGCATTGATCTCAGGTTTCGGCACATCGATCCAAGATTCCAGTCGCAGGACTCGTGCCTCGGTTTGCCGAACACTTTCCATGTACTCTTCCACTTTTTTTTGATCCTGGCGACCAAGCATGCGATCCAATCGTTTGGCGTCTTGAAGAACACTATCCAAGATGGACTTCTTATCTGCATAAGTCTTCAGAAGTGTTTCGCGTCCCTCTGCTGAATCCGAAACAAAAAGTCGTTCAAACAATCGGCGGGGTGAATTCTCCGCAGGCATCGGGGTTCCGTTGCGATTGAAGCTCAGCGTATGCGAATGGCCAGCTCCACCGGTACCTGACATGTCGGACAACTGAAGCGATGCAAACCGAGTTTCCTTTTCGTGAGCCTTGGCGATGACTTGATCGATCGACTCGGAGTTCGTGTATTCTGCGCCAGGCACTCGACCAAGATCCGCACCGGTCAGCCATGTATCGGCACCACTGTGACCACCTTTGCAAGCCGGGTGTCCTAGCCCGGTCAAAACCGTGAAGTCATCGCGATGTTCTTTCAAAACTTCCAGTGTCGGAGAAAGCGTGTAGCCTGCCCCGTTATCTTTGGGGGCCCACTGCTTAATATTGACCCCGTTGGGAATGTAACAGCAAATCAATCGCGGAGTCGTTCGAAGTGTCTTCGACACAGGTTGGTAGGTGCTGTCCGCGGCAAAAATCGGGTTCGACATCGCTTCGAGCAAGGGCAGTCCCAATGCAATTCCAGCCCCTTGTAACAAACTTCTTCGATGGATGGTTCGGTTCATTTGGTGCTCTTGGGAGGCGTCTTGGTCTTGAGACTGGGCTCAGCAACTTCACTAGAATATTTAGTAAACAATGGACTTAACGCAATCGACTTCAATAAAGTCCTCATTTTAAAGTCATCTTGGCTCAGATTTTGAATCGCAGCGTCTACATAAGGTCGATCCTCCATGGTCAGCTCTCGACCGATCGCATAAGTAAATAGCTTTTCCGCAAAGCAGCGGACGAACAGATCCTGTCGCTCCAACATGGCCTTCTGAAGCGAACCGACCCCGTCCAATGCGGTTCCATCGGGCATTTGGCTTCGAGCATCAATGATGGGATCATCTTGTCCGATCCGGCCATTGTATCCAAAGCCTTCGCGGTCGCGCCATTGACCTGCCGCATTGAAGTTCTCGAGCGCGAAGCCAAGAGGATCGATCTTGTTATGGCATCGAGCACACTGAGGCAATTGCCGATGGATCTCCAATCGCTTTCGAACCGTTGCTTTGTCGATTCCAGGCACCTTGGGAGCAATATCGCCCACGTTATCTACCGGCAAGCCTGGATCGGTGCCCAGTAGATTTTTTAAGATCCAGGTCCCGCGTTTTACGGGGGACGTTCGAGTTCCGTTGGAGGTCGTTGTCAGTATGGATGCTTGAGTTACAACACCACCGCGTTGTATTCCTTCGGGCTTCACCACTTTGCGAAAGTGATCTCCGCGAACCCCATCGATGCTGTAATGGCGAGCCATTCGCTCGTTGATCACGAGAAAGTCGGAGGCAATCAGATTCAGCAAGCTATGATCCTGATGAAGGATCTCTGCAAAAAAGGCTTTGGATTCACCCACCATGGATGATTCCAAATGGCGATCGTAGTCCGGATAAAGATCGGTCGCTGGTGGATTCGCCCCTACGTCTTGCAAACCTAGCCATTGGCTTGCAAAGAGATCCACCAAAGCATCCGAACGAGGATCCGCAAGCATCCGATCGATTTGTTTCGAAATGGTGGTTCGGTTTCGAAGCTTCTTTTCGCGAGCCAAATCAAGCAGCTCTTGATCGGGCATCGTCCCCCAAAGAAAGTAAGACAACCGCGATGCGTATTGTTCATCGTCTACATAACTCGAAGGAGCATCGGCTTGTGGCTTTGAAGGCGCCTGCTTGGAAATGGGTTCTGGCAAATACAGAAAATGGGGGGAGGAAAGGATCGCGATCAAGGGCTTTCGAATGGCGGTTAGAAAGCCCGATTCTTCCGCTAGCGATAAATCAAAGAGCTTTGCCTTCTCCAGAACTTCGTCCTCGGACACCGTTCGACGGTAAGCCCGTTGCATGAAATCACCAACGACCGCTTTCGCTCGCTTAGTCACATCACGAATTTTCTCGTGCTCGGATGTCACGATCGTTCGATGGCTACTGGGTGGCCAAGCGTCGTACACAGGACCTTCAATTTCCATCCAGTCGACCAAAAGAGTAGGTCGAGCGAACGCATCATTCCCTTGGAACCAGAAGTTTTCCAAATGCTTGGGGATGTTGTATGCATAGGCGACGGTCATGCCTAGGGATTGATCTTCGATCCAGGCCGAGAACTCATACACCTTCGGGTTATCCAACCCAGAGTCGATATCGATTTCGGCAAGCGTCGAAGGTTGGCCATCGCGATCGAGAATCAGCTTGGCTCGCGGTGGCCCATAGGAATAGGCAGGATGCGATGCGATGTGATCTAAAATGGACTGATGTTCTTCGTCGATGTACTTTGCACCATTTGGATTTTCCCGAACACGTTCCTCACGTCGGACGGCAAGGATCTTTTTGGTCGACTCTAGAACTTCGGCTCGCGAGGGAACGGTTCCGGCAGCCCGAAAACGGATCCGATATCGACCCGGCGTTGGTACTCGAAAATCGCGCACGTTGAGGTTCTTGTCCCACGATTCATGATGTATCACCTTCCACCCATCCTGGACTGGATTGTTCCCACCGTTGACGATCGGATTATGCTTGTCGACTCGCACACGATGCCCATCGTCGTTCCCCTCATCGATTTCAAATCGCCAGCGGATCGGTTCGGGTTGCTTACCTTCTACCAAGGCCAAGTCGATCGCTCGAGCCGCCGCTTCGATGTAGAGCTCCATGTGCAGGGGAGACAGAGACAGTGCGGCTGCATTGTTCGTAAAGCCACCTGCGGGTGGATCCATAGGAAACTCGGACACATCAAGCTCTACGTTCAGCAAGCTTCGAAGAGTGCGCTGGTATTGGTCTTTGGTTAAGCGGCGTACGGGTGTCGCACGCGACTTCTCACGCAGGCCAGACGAAGCAGCCTTAGCGATAATCCAATCGATGACTTCCGAGGACTCCTGTACTGAAGGTTGACTGGAATCATCGGGAGGCATTTGTTGATTGACAAGGACGCGGTATACCTCTTGCCACTTTTCGCGATGTTCAATGCGCGTCCATGACTCCACCAGGTCGCTTTCAACGCTCAGGTTGCCTTCTGGTTTCGAGCTGCCGTGGCAATCGGAACAATACTTCTGTAGGTAAGCTTGGATCTTGGTGAACGGAACAGGATCCGTCGCCTTAACAGGCCGAACGCCGAAGGCACAAGCAAAAATAAATACGAGATACAAAGCGCTCTGCCGTTTCAGCCAAATTCTTGTGAGGAGAGAATTCATGGTACTGTTGCTTTACTTGACTTCATGAAAAACCGGCAGATCATCGTCGCGGTCAAGGCTTTCTGCCTCCGCCAGCATACCCCATTGTTGCAGACGACGCAGCAGACGGGCGCGGGAAATGTTGAGGAGTTTTGCAGCTGCCGTCTTGTTCGATGGGGAAACTTCTAGAGCACGCAAAATCATGGTGCGTTCGACATCTTCAAGAATCGAATCCAAGTCGACGCTCACAATGGGATTGGATTGCTCGGCATGCGAGACACACGTACGTAAGTTAATTGGCAGATGTGCAACGTCAAGCTGAACACTGTCGCCCGAACTCTTTACCGCGTGCTGCATGGTCTGTGAAAATTCTTCGATATCGTCCGGCCAGGGGTACGCGTATAGCAAGTCGAAGAAGGCACTGGTTGTTTCGAGATTTTTGCGGCCTTGGTTTTCCGTGGACTCCAGCCAGCTTGCAACCAGAACTCGAAGATCGTCCAATCGATCCGTTAGTCTTGGCAGTTCAATCTGCAAGACACCGGCAATCGCAAAAATAGCGTCCCAGTCTTTGCTTCGGGCGATTTCCGGCCCAGTCGAGTCCATGGATTTTGAGTCCGTGGATGTCGAGTCCGTAGATAGCGTCACAAAGTAACGGAGATGCGGCTGCTGCTGAACAAACGAAGCTAAAATCGAAAGGCAGTCAGACGGCAAGGCATTGAAGCCTTCGATCAATAAGGATTGCGTTCGATTGGATTTCTTTTGCGAGTCGGCGATCAGCTCGAACATGCTGATAAGGATATCGCGATCCATCAACCGACATTCAATCCGAATCAAGCTTGGCACGTTATCCGGCGACTGATGATCGGAATGGCTGAATGCATGAATAGCTTCCACCAAAGAGCGTTGCCCCGCTCCTGTTGGCCCTGCAATCCAGACATTGCACGACGTCTGAGATGCCAGCTGCACTTGTTCCAAAACTTGTTTGACCCGAACTGACTTTCCTTGCAGAAACCACAATGCATTCCCATGCTTGTAGCGTGCTCGAGTGGATCGCAAAACATTCAGCACTTCCCCTAATGGATCATCACAAAACCCAAAGGGATCCGACGTCGAACGCGCACCGATCAAGCAAAGTAGCGGTGAGTTCTCAGAATCCTCAAGCGGAACAAGACAGCGAACCGACTCCGTATTCGGATCTGGCTTTAGTTCAAACGGGACCGTCTTGATCGAACGGCGCGACCAACCTCCAGGAGGAGAAAGCAGACTGGCAATTGCGGATTCGGATTTTTGGTCCGGCATCCCAAGAGCACTGCACTGGATCCCTAGCAACGAGTCGACCGGGCGATCGAGCAGTTTGCCGAGCGCCTCGTTCGCAAAAATAATCGTGTTGTCCTCAGAAAGGACGTAGATTGGGTTGGAAGCCCCCCCAAGGAGCCGAGCGATCTGTCTTTTGGCTACTGACCGATTGCTATCGTCCATGGTTCATGGCAAGTGATTGCACTGCGTAAAAATGGTGCTGCGTAAATGTCACAGTTTAGGAATAGTACAAGGTTTTCAGATCCGATCGGTGCTTAATCCGCTCTGCTTCAGTATAGTCCGAAAAAACGAAAACACCGCGATCGTTGCGGAACAATCGCAGTGTTGCGGGCTTCGTTTTGTAGCATGCACGACCCGAGCGCGGGGCGTAGGCCGGTTCCGAGAAACCGTGTTTCGGCTTAGAATACGTCGGTCAAGAAGTGGTGGCCCCAATGGTATCGCTGCTGAGTTGGGTAGTAGTTGTACCACTTGCGATTGTAGACAGGAATTTGCATTTCGGCTGGATAGCGATGGTAAAGACTGTCGCTACTCTTGTAGTACTCACTTCCGTAGAAATTCTGCGGATAGTAAACGTACGGGTAGTGATTGAAACGCTGATAATCACGATTGCTAGCGGCTCCACCCCATGCTTGACCGTAGGCCTGTGGCTGTTGAGCTTGCGTTTCGTTTGTAGATGCTAGACCAGCAACCAATGCTAGCGCTGCGACCAAAAAGGCCTTGCGGACCATAGTGAACCCCCCGGTTTAACTCGTTATGTCTTCGCTTGTGCGATCACTATAATCATCGGCATTCCGAAAGATCGAATTGAGCTTTTTATCCATACAACCCGAATGCGTTCATTTGCGTTCATGTCCCCCCCGCAACCACATCCAAGAGCTTTCCCATGCCTGATCACAAAAACTTGGTCTTTGATTTGGACGTCGCAGCGCAAACCATTGCAAAGACGATTCAAATCTCGCTCCAGCAAGCTCAAGCCGCTATTCGTCTTTTGGACGATGGAAATACCATACCCTTTATCGCTCGCTACCGAAAAGAGGCCACCAACGGCTTGGATGAGATTGCCCTTCGAGCGATTGAGGACGCCCTTGAAAAGGCGCGAGAACTTTTTTCGCGACGCAACACGATCCTAAAATCGATCGAAGAACAAGGATTGCTCACGGACTCCTTGCGGGCCCAAATCCATGCTTGCCAAGACATGCAATCGCTGGAGGCAATCTATCTACCCTACAAGCCGAAACGCCGAACGCGAGCCACCATTGCCCGCGAGCGTGGTTTGCAACCGTTAGCCGACATCCTGATCCGGCAGGTCCGGCTTGGCAAAGCGAAACCCGAAGTTCTACGACCTTACGTTGGCAAAAATCCCGAGGTACCGGACGAGGCGACTGCGTTGCAAGGTGCATTGGATATCGTTGCGGAACAATGGTCCGACGACCGTGAAACACGTGATTGGCTTCGGGAGCAAGCCATGCAGTTTGGAAAAATTACTTCCGGCATCAAACGGGGCAAGAAAGAGGAGGCAGAGAAATTTGAGCTGTATGCGGACCATCGCGAGCCGGTCTCTCGAATCCCATCGCATCGTTTTCTGGCCATGCAACGCGGGGAAGCCGAAGGAATTTTGAAGGTAAACCTGGAGCTAGAAATAGATCAAGTGCTGCCCAGGGTAACCAACCACCTAGTGCACAATCCCCAATTCGAATTCTATCGAGATCTAGTCGCCACCGTGCAAGATTGCTTGGACCGGCTGCTTCTGCCGGCGATTGAATCATCGATCATGCAATCGCTGAAGGAGAAAGCGGATGCCGAAGCGATTGTGGTCTTCGGAAAAAACTTGCACGATCTACTCATGTCCCCGCCGGCTGGCCCCAAGGTAACACTGGGGATCGACCCAGGATTTCGTACGGGCTGTAAACTAGCCGTGGTGGATGGAACCGGGAAATTTCTAGCCAACGCCACCATCTTTCCGACTCCTCCGACAAGCGATACCAAGAATGCAACGAAAACCGTTCTCGAGCTGATTGCGAAATACGACATTCAGCTCATCGCGATTGGTAACGGTACTGCATCTCGCGAAACCGATGCTTTCGTCTCAGAACTGATTCGATCCTATTCACTGCCGATTACCAAAGCGATCGTAAGCGAATCGGGGGCTTCGATCTATTCGGCAAGCGAGCTCGCTGCGCGCGAGTATCCCGACCTGGACGTGACTGTCCGCGGTGCGATCAGCATTGCACACCGGCTTCAAGACCCGCTCGCGGAACTGGTGAAGACCGATCCTAAGTCGATCGGAGTTGGCCAATATCAGCATGATGTAAATCAGTCGCAGCTAAAGAAGTGCTTGGAACGCGAGGTGGAATCGTGTGTCAACAGTGTGGGAGTCGATTTGAACATGGCGAGTGCTTCGTTGCTTTCCTATGTTTCTGGCATTGGCCCAAAGCTTGCGGAGAGCATTGTCAGCTATCGAGACTCGAACGGAAGATTTCGAAATCGTCAACAATTGTTGAAGGTTCCGAAACTTGGGGGGAAGGCGTTCGAACAAGCGGCTGGCTTTCTTCGCATACGCGGGGGTGACCAGCCTTTGGACAATTCCGCTGTGCACCCCGAGAGCTATCCCATCGTGGAAAAAATGGCTAAGACGCTTAAGGTGGAGACGTTGAGTCTGGTAGGCAATCCCAGTTTGTCTCAGAAGATCAAGCCTGAAGAGTATGTTCAAGGGGGTGTCGGTTTGCCCACCGTGATCGATATTGTCCAAGAGTTAGGTAAGCCGGGCCGGGACCCACGCAGCGAGTTTCGGGCTGTTCGCTTTTCTGAAGAAGCGAAGACCATCCAGGATTTAAAACCAGGCATGATTCTGGAAGGGCAGATCACCAACGTGACCCATTTTGGAGCCTTCGTCGACATTGGCGTTCATCAAGACGCGCTGATTCATATCTCTCAGTTATCCACCAGCTACATCAAAGACCCAAGCGAAGTAGTCTCCGTAGGAGATGTTGTTCGCGTCAAAGTGCTCGAAGTGGAAGTCGCTCGAAAGCGTATTTCGGTGACCAAGAATTTGTAGTTTATTATGATGTGTTGCAGGCCGTAACAGCTACCGGTTTCAGTGGTTCCATCGAAAGCGACGATGATCTTTTCGACGTTGCCCGCTTTGTCATACTTTGTCGAGGTTGTTTTGCCGAAAGGGTCGAGCTTCTAGATTACACGATTCTCCGCATCAAAACGCTCTTCCGTAACTGCAATATTGAGCAAATAGAAGGTGTCAGAAGTCGCTTTTAACCCAAGTTCTCAGTAATCGATTCCTGACACCTTTTTTCTGGCCGCACCGGAAAATCGCACACAAAGACACGAAGACACAAAGGAAGATTGGTCGATTTGGCAATATAAACTTGCCGTTGTTGAATCGATTTTCTTTTCAGCTTCATTGCCAATTGAACTTCGTGCCTTTGTGCCTTTGTGTGAGACACTTTTGATCGGGGGGACGAACGGGGGTGACAAAAGGGATCAAGCGCATAGCCAATTGATTTTCTACACGCACCGGATAATCACACACAAAGACACGAAGACACAAAGGAAGAATGGTCGATTGGGGAATACAAACTTGCCGTTGTTGAATCGATTTTCTTTTCAGCTTCATTGCCAATTGATCTTCGTGCCTTTGTGCCTTCGTGTGAGACACTTTTGCTGGGGGGGACAAAAGGGATCGAGCGCATAGCCAATTGATTTCCTACACGCACCGGAAAATCGCACACAAAGACACGAAGACACAAAGGAAGATCGGTCGATTTGGCAATATAAACTTGCCGTTATTGAATCGATTCTCTTTTCAGCTTCATTGCCAGTTGAACTTCGTGCCTTTGTGCCTTCGTGCGAGACACTTTTGATCTGGGGGACGAACGGGTGTGCACGAACAGCCCGAACAAATCCTGTGTCCCTTATAGGTCAGAACTTGTAGCTTCCATTGCGTTTTCTAGCTACGCTGCCTTGACTTGATACTTTGGTACGTTGAGTCCAAATAGCCCAAAGATTTCTTTTTGATTGAGTCCAAGATTCTGAGGGGTTCCGGTTTCCGCAAAGAGCGTGTTGAATAGGTCCCGCTTTTGTTCTAACACATCATGAATCCGTTGCTCGATCGTCTCCAGTGACATCATACGAGTTACAGTCACGGGTTGCTTGACCCCAAGTCGATGAGCACGATTGATCGCCTGATCTTCGACGGCTGGATTCCACCATCGATCAAACAGGAAAACATAATGGCAGAATTGCAGATTCAGTCCGACAGCCCCCGCGCCATAGCTCATCAAGATCACTTTGTTTTTAGGATTGTTTTTGAACTGATCGATCACGCCATCGCGTTTGTTCGAAGGTATCCGACCATGGTATTGCAACGGATGGTACTTCGCTAACCTTTCGTTCAAAACTTCGAGCGTCTCTACCCATTGACTAAAGATAATAGCTTTCTGACCGCTGGCGGCCACTTCTTCTAGGTCCGCCTCGAGACGTTCCAGCTTGGCGCTAGCCCCCGTGACGGGATCAAAGTTGCAGATTTGTTTCAATCGCAGAACAAGTTCAAACACATGGTGGATGGTCACCGATTCAGCCATCTCGGAAAGCTGAATGATGCCATCCTCTTCGGCGCTCTTGTAGCTTGCTCGTTGGTCGCTCGTCAGTTCCAATTCGGCCGGGCGAAAGAGCTTGGGCGGCATATCGGTTAGAACTTTATCTTTGGTTCTGCGAAGGATGTAGTCTCGCGTGGCTTTGCCAAGTGACTTCAAATGCATATCGTCCCTGAGATACCCAGGCGATAGAAATTCGAAAATGCTAACGAGATCCTCGACCGAATTCTCAATCGGTGTACCCGTCAACGCCCAAGAACGCGTACGCGGGATCGAGCGAATGATTTCGCTGGTAGAGCTGTTGCGATTTTTAATGCGCTGTGCTTCGTCCAAAACAACCAGATCGAAATGAAGCCCTTGTTCGTGCAAGATCTCGTGATCGCGCATCATCAATTCGTAGTTCGCAATTTTGACGGGAGCTTGGGGGTTGGTCCAAATCCAATTGCGTTTGGCCGAGTCCCCTTCGATGATGGCAAGTGGGATCTCGGGGGCCCATTGCCTAAATTCTCGCATCCAGTTGGTCACTAAGGGCTTGGGGCATACCAGCAAGACATTCTGCAGTTCGCCCGAAAGCAGCAACATGCGAATCGAAGTGATAGCTTGCATGGTTTTTCCCAGACCCATCTCGTCTGCAAGAATTGCAGCCGATCTTGGAAATAGGAAGGCGATCCCTTCCATCTGGTAGGGAAAGGGCTGAAACGGAAACGTTAGTTTTGCCGACTGAACAAGCGTTTCAAGGGGGGGCTGCAAGACGTAGTACAGTCTATCCTCCAATCGAACCAAATCGCCAGGTGGACGAATGCGCGTGATGCGTGGCTTGGCAACTTGATCTTCGTCGGAGCCCTCGTCTGACGACGTTACCGTGAGCAGATCTTTCGATGGTGGCTTGGAAGTCGAGGGTGGAACCGACTCTTTGGCAGATGCCGGCGGAGTCCACTGCGGCGATTCGGGAAAAGTGAAGCCGATGGTTTTCGGTAGAGTTTGACTCAGCTGGATCGGAAGAACGCGAGGGGCTTGCCACAAAGAGTCTAGTTTGTACTGACTAAGATCCGGATTAATTTGGACGTTCGCTTGTGTGCCATCTTCGTCTTCGAAGGAAAACGTGGATTCAGCAAAATCAACTTTCCAAGGCTCGCAAGACCAACTGGTATGAATAACCGGACGCTGAATATCGTGCGATGACGGATCGTACATGGGCTTTAAGCAGCTTTGGTTGCAGGATGGGCTTCTTGGAGAGCTTCTTCAATTCGTCCGAAAGGTTCCAGCAGATCCAAGGGAGGTTTCCCTTGCGCAAAGAGGCTGCTGAAGAAGCCACAGTCCGACTCGTATTCTGGAAGCACTGCCATGGGATGGCCTAGCGCCTTGAACCTGCGATACTCGGTGCGGCCACTTGCGGGTCGGTTCATGCCGCTATCACCTGCTTGCAACGTATCAATGAATCCGATCGGAACAGAGTGCATGTGCCGCAGAGTCAGCACCGCTAGTGAATCCGCGAGCAGTGCGTCAGGAATTGTCTTGGCCTTCGTGACGAGTGCTCGGGCAATTTGCTCGCCGCACACAAACTCGTTCAGCGTGTTTCCGTAAAGAATCTGTTGAGCTCTAGTTGGCAAGATTGGCAACGTGCAGTGAAACTCCAGCGGCCGAGCAAGTTCGTTCACGATCAAGTAGCCTCCGAAGAAGCCATGCAATTCGTGGTGTCGGACGGTTAGGAAACCGATGTTTTTCGTCACTTTACGAGTGCTTTCTTGCATACCGATTTGGAACTGTGGGGGCGAATCGAGACATTCCATCCCTAGACGGTGAGGCACATGGTGCCAGTCCTGGTGGCAAAATAGCTTCGACGAAACGGAGCCTGAATGATCAGTGTCACCGATGCAGGTCCGATATTTGGGGCAATAGCTGCAATCGGCATATTCGGCAAAGTTTACAATTGCCAAATCAAATGCTCGACGAGACCCCTTGTGGACGACTATAATGAGGGCGACCTGACTTGAGGAATTCTGAGATGAATCTGCAGTTTTAATCGCACCTTATCGGAACAGATTGCGCAAATACTATGGCACACGACCCAGCTCAATTCTCACCCACCTTTAGCATCGACGTTTCCGCTGAAGCAACTTCCAATACTCCACCTCGCGCTGCGGATGTTGGCGCGGCGTTGATCAATGTCTCCCGGCAGTTGTTGGAGGCCCAGCAGCGCCAGAATCAGCTACTCGACCAGCTTCTGCAAGTGAACAAGCAAGTTTTGCAAGCGAACA
This sequence comes from Planctomycetaceae bacterium, assembly GCA_027487485.1. Taxonomy (GTDB): domain Bacteria; phylum Planctomycetota; class Planctomycetia; order Pirellulales; family Pirellulaceae; genus JBKCUI01. The sequence goes on from JAIYDN010000069.1 coordinate 25,701, forward strand.
ACCAAGCCAATGCACAACGCCAAAGCGAATTGACTCAGTGGCGCAATGCTCATCCGCATTTGGTACGGTCGTGTAAGCAAGCATTAGAAACGCTGTCAGTAGTCCAAACAGAATTTCTCCAAAATCTAGCCAATGAAGTGGAGGATTCGAAAGAGGCACTGTCAGAGAGCGATTACGTATTCTCCGAGTTTCTTGACCGTTACGGCCCAAGAATGGCACATTTGAACGGTGTCTTGCAAGTGCTCACTCACCTAGGTGGCTAATGCGACGCAGACTCGTCGGCGACGCAAACTCTTCGAACCATTAGCGAACGAAGAAAGTGACGACCATTAGCACCAGAACTAAGGTCCAGAGCAATGCGAAAAAACCGCCGCAGCCAATCCCGATGCCTGCGTGGACGCTGCCCTTGATAATCGGATTGCGTGCTCGATCGCGCAGTCCCATGATCCCCAAAATAAAAGCGGCTACGCCGATCGGAAGGCCGATCACGGGAAGTCCACTGAAGATACCGAGATAGTAGGCTATCAGAGCCTTGGGGTTCTTGAATGGAATCAAGCCGCCCGTGCCATCACCCGTGGTTGTACCTTGAGGGAACCCGACGCCCGGAGCATGTTCTAGGTTCGAAGAAACAGAATACGGGTTGGTTGAACCGTCAAATTGAGATGATGGTTGTTCAGGCTGCACAGGTGGGCTCCAGATCGCATTGGGGTTTCAGTCGCACGCAGAACATCGCGACAAATTTTACCGCGATTTGCCATGTTCGTGTTAAGGGTTGGTCACGGTCCCAAGTTCTGAGCGATCGGCTTGATCGGAAGGGGTGTTGCGTTGTTTTCGCCCGAGCCGTCGTTGGATTGCAGCGGCTACGAAAGCGGAAAACAGAGGATGAGGTTTGATGGGCTTGCTCTTGAATTCAGGATGGAATTGCACTGCAAGGTAAAATGGGTGCGACGGAAGCTCAAGAATCTCGACCAAGTCGCCATCAGGGCTCAAGCCAGAGAATCTCATCCCGTGCGCTTCGAATTGGTTTCGATACACATTGTTGAATTCGTAGCGATGGCGATGCCTTTCAGAGATGTTGTTTGTTTGGTAGGCGATTTGAGCGGCCGAATCTTGCGTTAGTGAGCAAGGTTGCGCGCCCAATCGCATGGTACCGCCCAGGTTGGTTACTTGGCGTTGTTCGTCCAGCAAACAAATGATGGGTGCAGGTGTGTCTTTATCGAATTCGGTGGAGTGAGCTCGTTCCAGACCGACAACATTCCTACCGAATTCGATGGCGGCACATTGCATCCCGAGGCAGATACCGAAGAACGGGATACTGCGTTCGCGGGCGTAGCGAATTGCTTGCACCTTCCCCTCAACGCCGCGTTCGCCGAATCCGCCAGGAATCAAAATTCCATCGTAACCGGCAAGCAAACGTTCGGGCCCTTCTTCTTCAACCTCGGCACTTTGAATCCTAGAGACTCGAATTTGAGCATGGTGATGGATGCCGGCGTGATCGATTGCTTCGTAAATCGACTTGTAGGCGTCTTTGTGTTCGGCGTACTTTCCGACGACTGCAATGCTCAGTTCATGCTTGGGATTTCGCAAGGAGAACAGCAATTCATTCCAGGCATCCAATTTGAGTGGTTGTCCGGTCAAATGGAATCGTTTCATCACGAATTCGTCGAGCTTATGGTCCTTCAGCGATAGAGGAACCTCGTAGATCGAGAACTCTTGATCTTTTTCTTCGATAACCGCTTCCAAAGCCACGTTGCAGAACAAGGCAATTTTCTCGCGTTCATCGCGCGAGATGTTTTGCTCGCAACGGCAAATCAGCATGTCAGGCTGAATACCAATTTGTCGAAGCAAACCGACGGAGTGCTGAGTTGGTTTCGTTTTGATTTCGCCAGCAGCTTTGAGATAGGGTACCAAAGTCAGGTGGATAAACAGACAATTGTCTCGACCGACATCTTGGGGGAACTGACGAATTGCTTCCAGGAAGGGTAAGCTTTCGATATCCCCTACGGTTCCGCCGATTTCGGTGATGACAATATCGGTGTTGGAGTCCGCGAGTCGAAGGATCGATTCCTTGATTTCGTTCGTAATATGGGGGATTACCTGGACCGTTTTACCAAGAAACTGGCCGCGGCGTTCCTTTTCGATGACACGAAGGTAAATCTGGCCGGTTGTATAATTCGAGTCCCGGGTCAGCTGGCCACTGGTAAACCGTTCGTAGTGACCCAAATCCAGATCGGTTTCGCTACCATCGTCCAGCACGTACACTTCGCCGTGCTGGTAGGGGCTCATGGTTCCAGGATCGACGTTGATATACGGATCCAGTTTTTGCATACGGACCTTGAGTCCGCGCGCTTCGAGCAGCATTCCGATCGACGCGCTGGTAAGCCCCTTGCCGATTGAACTAACCACACCGCCAGTAACAAATATATGCTTTGTCATCGATTTTCGCGTAATGCGAACCGGGATCTACGAGCACAGAACATTCAAGAGCACGACGGGCTCAGATCTTAGCATCAACCCGACTTCCTGACAAATTCGGTTTTTGCACGAATCTTTGCCCGGGTAACCGTCAAAATCAAAATAACCGACCTCACAAAATGTGTCAAACTTTGCGTTTTGCGGACTCTGTACGGTTTTCCAGAGCAATCCTTTGGCGTGAAATTTTTCGGCGAGCCCCAGATAGACCGATTTCACACGGGATTTACTACTGGAACTTTAACCAATGCACTCACTACAAAAAATACTAGCGATTTTCGTGGTCGTTCAAGCCCTTGGCATTCATGCCCAAGGTCTGTTTGCGCAATCGGTGATCAATCGATCTGCTACTGCCGCAGACAAAGTGGGCATTCTCGAGCCAATCCATCTAACCGAAGTCGCAACGGCTGAAGTCGGGATTGTCCGCGAAGTGTTTGTGAAACAAGGTGATTACGTTGAAACAGGCGCACCGATAGGCCGGCTCGACAATGAACAGCAAAGCGTGCAGCTTCGCGAAGCAGAACTCGACGCGGCTTCACTGGGAGTTCTTGAGACTGCGAAACGCGAAGTAGAATTCAATCGTCGGCGAGTCGAAGAGATGGCCAAACTCGTAGAAAGCGGGAAGGGTTCACCCAAAGAGCTTGAGCGTTATCAGTTGGAGCTCCATATTGCAGAAGCAAAACTGAGATCGCAAGAAGAGGCCAAGGAAGTATCCCGAGCTAGGCTCGCCAAAGCCAAGATCATGCTAAACGAACGAACGATACGCGCTCCACATAGTGGAACTGTAGTAGAGGTTTACAAGGATCCTGGCGAGTATGTAGCAGGAAATATGCCCGCGCTCATTCGATTGTTAGATGCATCTCAGCTTCGCGCTCGATTCTTTTTATCCCACGATGCAGCTGAACGATTCCGAAAGCAAGAGTACGCGGAAGTACGTCTACCAAATCACATTGTTGTTCGAGCCAAGATCGAATTCATTGCTCCTTTTGAGGATGCAGAAGGGCACGTCATTGAAATGACGGTTCTGATCGATAATGCAAATCGCGAAATACGTTCCTCCAGTTGCGATCTAGTGCTTCCTTAAATCCATACGTGTCATGAATACCGGGTCCCACAATCAGAAAATCACAGAGAGCCAGCCTGAAAAGGGTGGTGCTACGTGTATTGCGAGTTTGGACGAGCCCAAAGTGGTTCCACCTAAGCCCGCTTGGCCAGGTGTTCTTCACGCGATGTGCAAGAAGGGACTTTCTGAGTCCGGAGTTTCCGCCGAATCCATCGAAGAGGATTGGTTCAATGGCAACAATCAACTCGAATACATTCAAGCCTTGCTGGATGAAGCAGATAAAGAGTTTCAGGGATTGTCTGGCAAAGCTGCGGGAAACGCATCCGTTCCGGCCATCGACTTGCTTTCCAAAAACTGCTTATCTTCGATCGCAAGATATATTGCATTGAACGCCAAAGCGGCAATCGGGCTGATGATTGTCACCAAGGCAGGCAAGATGATTCAGTTTGCTGACTATGGGCTTCCAACGTCCACGGCCAGCAGCGAACGTGAATTGCTGAAGAAAATTGCAAAAGAATCGGCCTTGAAGCTGGTTCCACGTATGTCCTCCTCCATCCTTGCCACCTTGGCTCACCTTCAAGAAGAGGCTCACCTTCAAGAAGAGGCCCGACTTCAAGAGCAGGCCCGACTTCAAGAAGAGAAGACAGACATACAGCCTCCTGATGAGTTGGCTCCGTCGATTGTTCCAAATGAGCAATCGCAAGAAGAACCTCAACCTGTCGCAGTCGAGACTTCTACGGCCGCTGCATCTGCGCCTGAATTGACGGAAAAGAAGCAACCGTTGCGATTCGCTGGTAGCGTGTTTCTGAACCAGCTGAGCGAGGCGATTGACGTACCCTTAATGTCCGTTCCGTTTCGGCTGGAAGATTCGTCAGGAGTTTTGGTTCTACTGGTCGAGACACGCTCCAAAGACGAACCTGCCCCACCTATTGATCAGTTTCTTGCCGGCATGGAGCAGCTCTGGATGAGCAAGTCCATGAAAGCGTCGTTGCTAAGACAATTGGATGCTTGGTATTTCTTGCATCGAGCAAACGTATTCATGCGAACCATGGGGGCTATCGATTGGATTCGTTCGCAACCGCGGTTGTGGTCATCCCTTTTGGGCTTGGCCTGTGTATTGCTTATCGCGCCCGTTCCCTATTATCCGCGACGCGATTGTGTTTTTGAACCAGAGTCGAAGCAGTTTTTATCGAGCCCGATGCAGGGGCGTATTGCCTCGTGTGATGTGCGACCTGGTGACAATGTCACTTCGGGGCAATTACTTGCAAAACTGGATGACGACCAGCTGCAGCGGGACTTAGCGGCCGCGCGTGCTGATTTCGATGGTGCGGAAAAGAAACGCGATACAGCGCTAGCGACACGAGCTGCGGGCAACGCAGGTATTGCGGATATCGAAATGGAACAAGCACGTCTCAAAATAGTGAGCCTTGAAGAGCAATTAAAGCGGCTCGAGATTCGCGCGACCAAGGATGGTGTGGTTGTTCAAGGAGATTGGCATCGCAATATTGGAATGCCCGTGACCCTTGGTCAAAGTCTCTTTGAAGTCGCGGAGCTAGAAACCATGACCGCCGAGGTCAGACTCAATGCTTATGATCTAGAGCAGATCAATGTGGGGGACGAAGTAAGCGTTCGCAGCGACGCTTCCGGAGGCGAGACGTTCCGTGGGCGCATCTCGCGAATTGAACCTCGCGCAACCATTTTAGATGATGCTGCGGTATTTATTGCGGATGTCGTGATTCGTGACCCTCAGCTTATGCTTAGACCTGGTATGAAAGCCACCGCACAGATTACGGCAGGCTGGAAACCGATCGGATGGCTTTTGTTTGTTCGACCATACCGTTGGATAGCGAATCAGTGGATTTGGTAGCCCCTCACCTATTTTTGAGCATACCGCCCAAGTTTCAAAACCATGTCTACTGCAAAACTACAATTACGTCCCGATCTCTGCTTTTCTCCTTGTCGGTCCGATGATAACGTTGCTTACCTTGTCGAAGATCGAGTAGAGCAAAAGTTCTGGAAGATTGGCGAGTTTGAATATGAGGTTTGTGTCGCTGTCGATGGCTCGCGGACGTTGCCTGAAATCGTCAAGGTAATTTCCCTCACGTCCCCATTGGTCGAAGCACAGGATCACGATAAAACCGGGCGAGTGCTAGGTTGGTTAATGAACTCCGGATTGATCATCGAATCCGAATCGGCAGGTCTTCAGCCAACCGAAGCGTCGCCGCAACCCGCGGCACCAGCGAACCCAGCACCCAAAAGCGCGAAGCCTTTTAAAGTCTTTGATCCAAGCGCTATTCGCATTCCCGTTCTATCTGGCGAAGATTTAGATCGTTATACACAAAGCTGGAAATGGCTGATCTCGATCCCTAGTTTGTGTGTAGCCGTATTGCTATGGGTTTGCGCCCTAGTCATGGTTTATCAAAAAAATGAAGACTTGATGAGCCTAGGACAAAAGCTATTTGTACCTGGCAGCCAGTGGTGGTGGTTACTGGCCTGGGCCATTTTGAAAGGAGTTCATGAGGCAGGGCATGCCATTGCATGCGCTCGTGTCGGTGCAAAGCCAAAAGGAGCGGGCGTTAATTTTATGTTCTTCGCGCCGTTGCCCTACGTCGATGCATCGAATCTATGGAGCGTCCCAAACAAATGGCACCGTGCCTTAGTTGGGGCCGCAGGTATGCTGTTTGAGATCACACTAGCCGCCATCGCGATCATTGGTGCATGCACCTTTGAGAATCCCAGTATTCGTTATCTTTGCTTTTCTATTGCTACGTTGGGTACATTTACCACGGTAGCGTTCAATGGAAATCCCTTAATGCGGTACGACGGATACTACATTTTTGTCGACTTGGCAGGCCGGCCTAATTTATGGCAAGATGCAGCCAAGGCCATGAAGACCTTTTTCGCGGCTTGGCTTTTCAAGGATCAGTCGATCACCCGATCGTCGCTCCCATTGTTGTCCTATGGGATCGCAAGTTGGACGTCTAGGATGCTGATGCTGGGTACAATGGGCTGGGGGATGTGGATGACATGGGATGGGGTCGGATTGGTTCTCGTTGCCTTCTTTGCATCGTTATGGTTTCTTATTCCCCAAATAATGAAAATTCAAGCGATGAAAAATCAAGCTAAACCTTGGACTTGGTCGGGGTTCATGAGCAGGATCAGTCCCAAGAAGGCAGGGCTTTGCCTTGCCGCCACATTTGCTTTAGTGCTTTGCAGCTTTCTACCTTCGCCAGCACAAATCTATTGGCCAGCCACTGTTGACTATGTCGATCCATCCGACATTCGCACCAATGCGCCTGGCTTCGTGATCGACGTGTTCGTCCATGACGGACAAGGTGTTCGCGAAGGGGATGAGATCGTTCGTCTCACCAATCCAACGTTGGAGCTTGAATATCTGGCCGCTCAATCAGCATTCCACTCCAGCGAAGAAAAGTGTTCCGGCTTGCGGGCCTTGCGAAAGCATGCGGAACTTCAAGCCGAAGAAGCCATCCTGGTTTCCTTGAAAGTGCATTGCGACATCCTGCATAATAAAATCAAATCCCTTGTCCTTCGAGCGCCCCGCGATGGAATACTTTTGGCTCGAATGTCGCACAATTTGATCGGTAGCTTCGTTCAAGAAGGGCAATCCATCGGGCTGGTTGTTGACCCACGGCAAATGGAAATTCAAGCTTCGATTCCACAGTACGCTTGGGATACGGTTTCGCACAGCGTTGATGAAGCAGTATCCATCCACATGGCAAGTGGCCAGTCCTGGCGTGGTTCGTTGCTAACGACACTTCCAAGAACTAGCGATTCCCTAGAGTGGCCCTCCCTGGGCGGAATCTATGGCGGACCCATTGCAGTGATGATGACCAAAGATGCAAACGGCGACGAGCAACTGAAAACGCATACCCCCCGTCTGCAAACTCGAATCCAATTCGAACAAAAAGTGCCAACGAGCAGCCTCTTCGATTTCAGCGGAACTGCGATGATGCCACCGCCTGGATCGCTGTGCTCGGTGAAACTGCTTCGGCATAACGAAGCCGTTTGGCAAACGGCTTGGCGCTGGATCAAGGCTGCGCTCGCTGTACAGCTGGATGGGCAAAGTTCGGTATAAGCCACCAGCGACTTAAAACCGAAGGTTCTTCCTTCGGAATTTTCTTCATTCCGAAAACACTTGCATATGGGCGGCGATCGGCTTACCATCGTCCCAAATTACCATCGTCCCAAAGTTCAGTTCATGGGAACGATTCAAGTTCATTCCATGCCATTCCGGATCGGGAAATATGCCTAGCTACCATGTCGCTCGCGAAGTTGAAATCCTGGCTAGTCCTCAAAGAGTTTACGAAGTCTTAGCAGACTACCGAACCTGGAAGACTTGGTCTCCTTGGCTAATTTCGGAGCCCGAGGCACTTGTCACGGTTTCAGACGACCCGTCGTCGGTTGGTTCTCAGTATGCATGGAAAGGGAACGTAACCGGGGAAGGGGAACTTCAGCATCAGAAGCTTGTCCCTGCGAAGAGGATTGAAGACGAATTGCGGTTTCTCAAACCCTTCAAGTCGACTTGCCCTGTCGCATTCGAACTTCAGCCAAAGGGAGACGGCACGCTGCTTACCTGGACGATGGATGGAAATTTACCGTGGTTCTTGTTCTGGATGGTGCCCATGATGCGAACACTTCTAGGCATGGATTTTCAGCGTGGGTTGAACATGCTCAAGGAATGGATTGAGACCGGTTCCATCCAATCGAAGATAAAGGTTCATGGTGTTGAAACCAGCGGCCCCGTACGTATGGCCGGGATTTCAGGAACCTGCGATATCTATGAGATAGGTTCGGCGCTGGACAAAGCCTTTAGCGAAGCGCAAGCAGAATTCCGTCGATACAATCTAGCGACCGACGGAAAAATGATTTCCGTCTACACCGATTTTCGATTCAAAAAACAAGAGTTTGATTTCATCGGTGGCTTTGTCATTCCCGAAAGCGTAGAAGTTCCTAGCTCGTCCAAGCTGCAAGTTTGGAAGACACCAGCCTGCAAGTCATTTCGCGTGGAGCATATCGGAAGTTACCGCCATCTTGGAAATGGATGGAGCGTAGCGAATCAATTGGTTCGATTTAAGAAGTTAAAACAACCGCGAACCGGAACGTACGAGATTTATCAAACCACCCCGCCGGAAACTCCTGAAGCAGAGCTTTCTACCGACATTATCCTGCCGTTGAAATAGTTCGGATGAGGCACATGTGGTAACCTGCGCCGTGGGAATTAGGTGCCAATACCATCTACTTTCAAGCTGTTTTGAATGTCGAACACCGAATCAGGAATGTCGAATGTCGAAGTAGCGATTGTATTCCTTGGGATTTCGACGTTCCTTGTTCGAAATTCGATATTGATTTTGATTGGTAAATGACAAAGTAGATGGCATTGGGCTAGCGCCCGCGGCTCAAGCAGAGGTAATCCGAGCTAGCGCAGAGAAGTTCGTTGGTTTATACTTGCTCTTTGGTTACTACCATTTTTGTTCCCTCGCAAGTTCCCTTTAGGAAGCGGTACCATGCCCATTCATCGACGCGACTTTACTGGCAGTTTGAGTGCTTTAGCGGCATTAGGTGTACTGCCGAATTTGGCTCAATCCCAAGAATCAGGTCGCTCACCTCTTTTTATAGCGACATGGAACTTTGGACTTCCCGCGTGTCAGAAATCGCTTGAGACATTACAGAAAAGCGGATCTGTCTTGGATGCGATTGAGCTTGGGATTCACGTTGCTGAGGCCGATGTTCGCGTCGATTCGGTCGGCGTGGGTGGTGCTCCCAACGCTCAGGGAGTTGTCCAATTGGATGCATGCTTTATGGACGGCGCGACGCACAAGGCGGGCTCGGTAGCGGGTTTGGAACAATACCCTCACCCTATTTCTGTGGCTCGAAGGGTTATGGAAAAGACAAAGCACGTGATGTTGGTTGGCCATGGGGCTGCCGAGTTTGCTCGGTTGCAGGGCTTTGAAAAGCAAGAACTGCTGACAGAAGAACAACGTAAGAAGTGGATGGAATGGAAATCCAAGCAACCCGCCGATCCTGTTGCCGCTCCACCCAACCACGATACGATCGCTTTGGTAGGCATGGATACGAACGGGCATATTGCCGGCGGATGCTCCACCAGCGGACTTGCCTACAAATTACCCGGTCGAGTTGGAGACAGCCCTATTCTTGGAGGTGGGCTCTATGTCGATGGTGAAGTGGGAGCAGCCGGGGCCACCGGTATTGGCGAAAACATCATGCGTTATTGCGGATCCTTTGCCATCGTGGAACTGATGCGAACCGGAATGGACCCAACCGCTGCATGCAAATCGGTCATCGAGCGGATTGCTCGGACAGAAAAGAAGCCACCTTCTGAATTGCACATTAACTTTCTGGCGATGGATAAACAAGGCCGTTGGGGCGGCGCTGGGACCGATGCCGAATTTCAAATCGCAGTCGTAGACTCCCGTTCTGCAAGACTTGAAACGCCTTTGTTGGTTAAGTAGACGATGGAACCTGGAGTTCGTTAGAATGCACAACTGGCCATTGAGACCGTGGTGGATCGTGTCTGGACTAATCTTGATGGCGACCGCGACGAGTGTCTTGTCGCAAGAATCGGATTTGGACCTGCCAAGTTTCAATGCCGACCGATTCACTTTCGTTCGAATCGTCTATGACAGTGCGGGTGGCCAAAACGAAGCCTTCTACCGAGGCGACTCCGGTTGGATTCCACGATGGGCTACGGACCATCCGGTTGGGGCCAAAAATTTGACTTGGCGTTTGAGACAACTAACCACCATAGAGACCAACCAAGGAACGCTGCTTCTTCGGCTAACAGATCCGCGGCTAACAGACTTTCCTTTTATTTTCATGAGCGATCCGGGATGGCAAGTCTTGGATGTTGCCGAACAACGAGCACTGAAGAGCTACCTAGATAATGGCGGCTTCCTTTGGGTGGATGATTTTTGGGGACAAGCGGAATGGGACAATTGGGAAGCGAACATGCAGCAGGTCGCGCCCCAGTGGAAATGGTTCGACATTCCCCCGGATCACCCGATCATGTCCTCCGTCTATCCACTCACTGAATGTCCGCAGATAACCGCCATCCAGTTCTACCGAAGAGGCGGCGTTACCTATGATCCATGGCAATTCCATCGACAGCCCAACGGCGGCACCACCGACATGATGCAAGTTCACTTTCGAGGGCTGCAAGACGATCATGGACGTCTTGTTGCGGTCGCGACTCACAATACCGATATCGCAGATGGATGGGAGCGCGAAGGTGACGATGAAGAGTTCTTTCGTCGCTTCTCGATCAAAGCTTATGCACTAGCCATCAATATTCTAACCTACGCGATGACACACTGATCTTGGGGCCATTCGGCGTAGGTTCCAGCTGGTAACGACACCATCGTTTATGGTTTCGTACAACCGCCTGCGATGGCACAAACGGCGCAGCCGCCTGAAGTACCACAGCCCGCCTTTTCTTTGGTGCCGCAATCCGGGCCACAACCATTTTGCAGTAGTTCTGCGAACCGCGATGAAGCTACTTTCTTTTGGTAGACATCCGAAAGGGCTTGAACGAAGGTATCCGTTGTCGATGTGGGGTCACCTAGAAAATGAAAATAAAGAGTTCGACCATCCAGCAAAGGCTCCACTTCAATCAAGACGTCTGGCGAGCCGCTTTCCGAAAGAAACTTTTGGCATTCGCCAGATGCTTCGGCGCTCAATAACTTCAGCTGGCGCCATAGCAGTTGATCTTCAGGACGCGTTCGTCTCAGATACTTTCCAGCATTTGGTTCGGACAAATAGCTGGGTTCCGTGGGAGCCAACACCTCGCCAATCTCGATCCCTCGGTAAGTCCGACATACCACTTCTTCGCCTCGGGCCAATTCTACGGTGCCTGATTGAATTGGGATAATATCGCGTTGGAAGCCAAAGCGAATCAGATAGAAGCCGGTGCTGGCATTCGATTCGGTACTAGCCGAGTTAGCGTCAAGGAATGTGCCGCTCATGAAACTTTCGCCAAACTGAATTCACGGACCATCTCAATCGACTCTTTCATGGCAACTTGATCGATCGAGTGGACGTTGATACTTTGTCCGACAGCTCGAAGCATCGTGACGGTCAGTCTACCACCAAGATGCTGCCGGAACTCTTCCAATCCATCAAAAATCGTTTGTGCATCGAGTTCTTGATCGAACAAGGGAAGCTGTAAATCACGAAGTACTTGAAGGGTGCGTTGCATATCCGCCCGGTCAAGTCCATGGACTAAATGCGAATAGACGGTATCCAATGCGACCCCTATGGAGACCGCTTCGCCGTGTCTCAAGCGAAACTGAGACAAGTGCTCCAGTTTATGCGCCGACCAATGCCCAAAATCTAGCGGCCTAGCTTCCTGCATTTCAAACGGGTCGCCACCATGAGTGATGTGATGCAAGTGCATGAGTACGCTTGAACGGATGGCCGGCAGCACTGCATTCCAATCGCGAGCAACAATGGCGTGCGCTTGTTCGCACAAGAATCGAAAAGCAGCTGGACTTTTCAGGAGCGATACTTTCACGGCTTCGGAAAAGCCGGCTCGGAAGTCGCGATCAGGCAAGTGTTCCAGGAGCGACTGGTCGTTGACCACGGCCCATGGGACCGAAAAAGTCCCCTTCCAGTTTTTCTTCCCGTAGGCATTGATGGCATTTTTGACGCCGACCCCAGAGTCCGCCTGGGCAAGTGTGGTCGTTGGGAAGCGAACAAGTCGAATTCCGCGGTGCGCGATTGCGGCCGCGTAGCCGACCGCGTCCAGCACGGCCCCGCCGCCAATTACCAAAATGTAACTGCGCCGATCCAGTCCATCACGATCGATGGCTTGAAAAATGGACTCGATCGCATTGGGATCATTCTTGATTTGTTCGCCACCATCGACCAGGGCGATTGGGGCTACCAGCTCCAGCGAATCGCTCGATTCCGCAATCCTGCGCGATAGATTGGTCAAGATGGCGGGGTTGGTGTCGACCACATTCCGGTCCACCCAAATTTGGACTCTGGCTTGGCGGGAGTCGCTTTTCAGCAGAGGCAGAACCTGATCCCAGTCGTCCAGAAAACAATTTCGAGTGCAGCGGAGCCGTAGCTGCAGCGGAACCGAAAAGTTGACGTCGAGCGACTCTTCAGCAACGGACCAAGGAATAGAAGCCATGCGCCTAGAGCTTAGATAGGTGGGATAGGGAGGGGATGAATTCTATTTCGAATTGTAGTCCAAACCCTTTCGCTGTGCATTCCGATTTTTTACCGGCTCAACGTTCTCGACGGGTAGGCTCCCGGCCCGTTCGAGGCCCTTTGTCGACGCGAGCTGATCGAGCTAACCACCAAAAAGTCCTACGGAAATTTCTATAATTGAAGGTCGGGCAGGGCAAAACTGGGTAGCTTTCCGAGCGATTGCGTTGTTAAACTGGGGGGCTAAGTCCTAGGACTAATCCGCTTTATTGGACAGTTTTCCCTGTCTTGCCCATTCATTTGTATTGTCTGTCGTGAGGTAACAACCTAAATGCGTCATCGTCGTTCGTCTCAACGTCAATCGTCTCGATCTTCGAAATCTAACTCGCAAAGGCTGATCCCACGGATTGAGCGACTTGAGATACGAACGCTTTTAGCAAGCGATATTATTTGGAACGATTCCAATTGGGACGCGGCAGCCGATGCACCTGATGACAGCACGATAGTGAAAGGGGCCGATGCGTTTTACTTCGGCGGCCATCGAAACGTTGGCCTGAATTTGAGCATGAATCGAGTCGCCATTGCGACAGAGAATGCTTCCGTACAATTACCGGATGGGCTAACAAAGCTTTGGGGAATGGCTAATAAAGCAGTTGTTTATCAAACGACTGATGAGCTTACTCCAACGTTGATCGCTCAGTTGTCAGCGACGCCAGGGGTGCTTGATGTGAGTCCTGTGTATGTTGACATGGCGTCTGGGACCGATATGTCGGTGCTCAATGAAATTATCGTTGGATTTAAGCCAAACCAAAACCCTGCCGAGTTCTTCGCACGGCATACCGAGTTTGCTTCTTTCGAACCTGTTATGGGTACGCAGAACCAATATGTCGGAAAAATGGCACAGAACGGAGGACGTGCTGCGATCGACTTATCGAATCGATTGCTTTCCGATGGTGCGACAGAATGGGTACATCCCAACTTCTATGTCAACTTTGAGAAGCACTTTATTCCCAATGACCCACGGTTTAACAACCAGTGGCATTTGCGCAACCTTGGACAAAGCGGGGGCGTCGCGGATGCAGACTCAGATGTAGATCTAGCGTGGGATGTCAATCAAGGAGGATCTAGCTCGATCGTCGTCGCGGTGATCGATGATGGTGTTCAATCGGCACACCCTGACCTAAACGTTTGGATCAATGCGGGCGAAATCGCTGGGGATGGAGTTGATAATGATGGTAATGGTTGGGTGGATGACATCAATGGCTGGAACTTTGTGACTTTGACCAACGCTTCCGAACCGATTGGGTCCGATGCTCACGGTACCGCCGTGGCTGGTGTTGCGGCAGCGCGAGGCAATAACAATCTTGGGGTGGCGGGCGCAGCCTACAATTCGCGGGTGATGTCGATCAAGGTTTTTCATGATAATTCTGTAGCCGCTTTGGATGACTTTGCTTCAGCCCTGTTGTATGCGGCTGGAATCACTGCCGATGGTCGAGGAACCTGGCGTGCTGGTGACTTGGTCAATAATTCGTGGGGAGGTGGAGGACCGTTCCCTAGCATGAATGCAGCACTTGCCATCGGCGTGGTTGCGGGGCGAGGCGGAGTGGGTGCAACCTATTTCTTCTCCTCTGGCAATAATGGATCGGGTGTACTGGGGGAACCCTCTGGTCAATCGGCCTTCACCCCTGGGGTTATTGCGGTTGGTTCCACCAACAATCAAGGAGTTCGGTCCAGCTATAGTCAATACGGTGCAGCCCTCGATATCTTGGCTCCAAGCAATGGCGGATCTCTAGCCATTGATACGACGGACCGAACAGGTGCGGATGGTTATGCTGCAGGCGATTACACGGGAACGGGCGGTACTGGCTTTGGAGGGACGTCATCGGCATCGCCGTTAGCTGCAGGAATCGGTGCTTTGGCACTGGCTCAAGCCCAAGCTTTGGGTGTGACTTTGCGCCCCGCTGACTTCCGAGCTCTGATTCGAAACAGCACCGACTTGATCGGCGGTGTCAATTACAACATCAATACTGGCAAGCACATTGAATATGGCTTTGGCCGAGTCAATGCCTTCACTCTTGTGGATGGCGTAGGTAAAGCAGAAATTTCCGTCGTCGATACAACCCGGGAAATTCCGTCAGGCGGAACCGTGAATTTGGGATCTGCTTTGGTGGGTCGATTTGTGGAAACAACAGTACGAGTGCGCAATCAAGGGACTGAGGATTTAACGATCGACTCGATCACCATGCCGGCATCGTTTTCGGTTGTGAACTTCGTACCGACGACCCTTGCAATCGGTGAGGTTTTACTTGTAACCGTTCGATTCAGTCCGACCTTACCTGGCAACTTTGCTAGCGACATGTTCATCAATAACAATGACACCAACGAGTCTGCTTATCGAATTCGTTTGGTGGGTACAGCAACTGCCCCAAGAATTGGCGGGACGGCATTCGAAGATTTCGATAACAATGGAATCTACAATTCTTACGAAAGAGGGGTTTCGAGTCCAGGATTCGCTTATATCGATACTAACACCAATGGCTCCTTCGATATTGGGGAGAGTCAGGCCATGATCGATGCCGCTGGTGACTACGCATTTAACGCTCTTCCGAATGGAACGTACGATGTGCGTTTCGAACTCGCAGGATGGGACCGCACCTCGGCCGTTGATGTTTATACAGTAACGCTTTCAAGTGCTTCGAGCTTTTCCATTGGCAACAACTTTGGTTACGGTAAAGATGATCGAATGTACGCCAGAGTCATCGAAGATCTGAATGCAAACGGCACCTTGGACGGAATGGACTTGCCGCTGCCGGGTTTTGTTGTCAGCAGTGGTGGTACCAGCACGGACACTTTCATTAGTACAGGCTCGGTTCCGATTGATGACGTTGCCACCTCCCTGTCCACCATTACTATTCCTGTGGGTAGCGGCTTAGTTCGCGACATCAATGTACGTATTAATCTCACCCACACTTGGGTAAGCGATCTGGACATCACCTTGATTGCGCCCGACTCCACAGAAATAGTGCTCGCGAGTGGTGTCGGCCTGGACGGCGATAACTTTACCAACACCATTTTTGACGATAGCGCAACAATCAGCATTTTCGCGGGCAACGCTCCTTTTACTGGTACGTTCCGCCCGGCTCAACCGCTCTCAAGTTTCAATGGGCTGCTTCTCGAGGGACCTTGGACTTTAAAGATTGACGATTTGTTCTTTGGCGATTTCGGAACATTGCTCGACTGGTCGATGGAAATTGAACGCGATCTCGCGGTGGTCTCAGATATTAATGGATGGGCTCCATTAGACTTACCAGGCGCTGCGACCACCGACGCCACAATGAGCTTGCAACCGAATTGGGAATACACCCTACCATCGAACGGTATTCATACAGTGACCACAACGGGAGTACCCGTTTTCGGACTGACTTACGGTGCAAGGATTTTGCCGGTACCACCTACAGATATCAGAATCTCCAATTCGATTGTATTTGAAAACGAACCAATCGGTACATTGGTTGGCAGCCTTACCAGTACAGACCCGAACCGGGGCGAAACGTTTTCTTACTCGTTGGTTTCCGGAGTGGGTGATACCGGCAACGCGATGTTTGTGATCGTTGGAGACCAAGTCTTCACGAATGGCGTTTTCGATTTCGAGCAAAATCAAAGTTTCGATATTCGAATCGCCTCGACCGACTCAACTGGTTTGGTTTACGAGGAATCGCTCTCGATTTCGGTGATTAACGTCAATGAAGATCCACTTTTCATTGCCCTCTTTCCAGACAGCGTCGATGAAAACGCACCGAATGGACAATTGGTTGGAACGCTCCGCACCTTCGACACGGACTTCTTGACCGATTTTTTCTTTACCTACGAATTGGTAGCTGGGCTAGGTGATGAAGACAACAGCACCTTTGCAATCCTGGGTAATACGGTTGTGGTGAACGGTCCGATGGACTTTGAAACCAAAAACGTTCTTTCGATTCGTATTCGCACCACCGATGATGGTGGTCTATTCGTCGAGCAAGCAGTCACCATTAATGTTCGAGATGTAAATGAGGCGCCATCTGATTTTGCGATTTCGTCGTCTATTATCCCTGAAAACTCGCCTGCTCCATTCTTGGTTGGCAGAATGTCTGTCGTCGATCCAGATGCCGCAGACCAAGGCAACCATCTGTTTCGCTTTACCTCATCCGACCAGTTTCCCGACAATAACTTGTTCGAGATTCGTGGAAATGAGCTGTATACACGCGCTACGTTCAGTTTCGAGAGCCGCAGTTTGTACCTTGTTTCTATAAGGGCTCTCGATTCCTTTGACGCATTTGTTGATACGCTCGTTCCCATTACCATCACGGACCTAAATGAGGCTCCAACGCGCATCGATGCGACTTCTGCCAGTTTCTTAGAATCGTTACCTGTAGCTTCGGTTGTCACCACCTTGGTGCCCGCAGATCAGGATATTGGAGACACGATTTCGTTTACTTTGGTTTCGGGAAGTGGATCCAATGATAACGGAGAATTTCTCGTTTCCGGAAATCAGCTCGTGTCGCGTAACGCTTTCGACTTTGAAACCAAGTCTTCGTACCTTGTTCGCGTTCGAGCCACGGACGCCTTAGGACTGTGGACGGAGACACCGTTTACGTTCACTGTTCAGAACGTCAACGAAGCACCTCTTACGCTGAACTTGTCTGCAACTAATGTTAATGAAGGACTTGTGATCGGATCGCGCGTTGGGAACTTTAGTGCATTGGACCCAGATACGCTAAGCACCTTCACGTTCGCGCCCAAGAGTTCTACTGCGTTTCCTGATAATGACGCATTTTCGATCGTAGGGAACGAGCTGCGCACCAACGAGGTTTTCCGATACGCACAAAAGAACAGTTACTCCATCTTGGTTCAAGTGACCGACCAAGGAGGGCTTTCCATGGATCGAGTGTTTACGATCAATGTTGTTGATGTTAACGATAGCCCAACCGACGTTGGATTAAGCGTTCGAGAAATTTCAGAGAGCGCAGCGGACGATAGCTTGGTTGGTCAGCTATCGACCGTAGATGCTGACGCAGCAGATTCCTTCGTTTACAGCCTTGTTGCCGGGGCGGGGGCTGCGGACAACGCAAGCTTCAGAATCGTAGGTAATCAGCTTCGCACCAATTCTCTCTTGAATTTCGAAGCTAAGTCGAGCTATGCGATTCGTGTATCAAGTAGGGATGCGGCTGGTGCAAGCTTCGAGAAGAGTTTTGTCATCCAAGTTCTTAATGAGAATGAAGCTCCGACAGCAGTGCAACTATCCGCACTGACCATTCGGGAAAACAATATCCCCAACGCCCCGATTGGGTCATTAAGCTCAACCGACCCAGATGCTGCTCAATCGTTCACTTATAGCCTAGTCAACGGTGCCGGCGATCGAGACAACAGCCTTTTTGTGATCGTAGGCACAACTTTGCGTACCACTGTGGCTTTCGACTTCGAAGCGAAGCCAGATTACCAAGTTCGAATTCGTACCATGGACGGCGGCGGCTTAAGCTTTGAATTGCCATTCGTCATTTCCGTTCAAAATGCGAACGAGTCCCCCTTTGGCTTGCAGTTGTTGGGAAGCTTAATGGAAAATGCACCGCTCAATTCAGTCGCTCTGAATGCGGTTGCTTCGGACCCTGATGCAAACGATCAGCTTACCTTCTCTTTGATCTCAGGCATCGGCTCGGACGACAACGGGAAGTTTACGATCAATGCAAACGGGGGATTATCGCCTGTTGCTGCCGTTAATTTTGAATCGCAAAGCTCCTACAGCATTCGAGTGCGAGTCGTCGATCGAGGCGGAATCGCAATCGAACGAGCTTTTTCGATTGCGATTGCAAACCAGAACGAAGCACCGACCAATGTGATGCTTTCGGAAACGGGAATCGATGAAAATCAAAGTCCTAATGCAGTCATTGGTTTGTTCACAGCAGTCGATGAAGACGTTGCCGACTCTGCCAGTTTTAGCTTAGTTAGCGGAGCTGGTGACACAGACAATAGTCTCTTCGAGCTGTCCGGCAACACTCTGCGAGCTACTTCTAGTTTTGACTTTGAAACCAAGAACACGTACTCCCTTCGAGTTCGTGCGACCGATGTCGGTGGGCTGTCTTTTGAAAAGAATGTACTTGTCTCAGTGAAAGACGTTAACGAACAGCCATTCGCCGTGAACCTATCGAGTTCCACGCTTTTGGAGAATTCGGCGGTCGGTTCGGCAATCGGCGAATTAAGAACGATCGATGTGGATGCATTGGATCGCTTCTCCTATAGCTTGGTAGCCGGTGTGGGTGATTCCGATAACGGACGATTCGTTTTGGACGGAGCGACCCTAAGATCTAATTCCATTTTCGATTTTGAAAGTCGCGAAACCTATACTGTTCGTATTCGAACTCAAGATCAGGGGGGACTTTCTGTTGAGTCGCCCTTAACGATTTCGATTCGGGATATCAACGATCTGCCAACCAATTTGCAGATTCAATCTAGCCTTATCAACGAAAACAGTCCCATCGGAACATCGATCGGTGCTTTCACAGCATTGGATCAGGATGCTGGCGACGTGATTTCGTATCGATTGGTCGCTGGTAACAATGACAATTCGCTGTTCTCCATTGTGAATGGCCAATTGACGAGCAACACTTCCCTGAACTTCGAAAGCCGCTCAAGCTACCAAGTGGCGGTACAAGCCTTCGATCGTTCTGGCTCAGGTCCAACCCAAACGTTTGCGATTACCGTGCGGGACGTGAACGAAACTCCCACAAACATTGCGTTGGATGCTTCGTCCATCAATGAAAATCGTGCTGCTGGTACCGTCGTCGGTCGATTGTCGGCCACGGATCCTGATGCTAACGAGCAATTCACGTTTACATTGGTATCGGGCGATGGGTCCAGTGGAAACAGTCTTGTAACGATCAACGGCACTCAACTGGTGCTGGCAAGTGCATTGAACTTTGAGAGCAGCCCGGTTCTGAACGTCCGAGTACGTGCGACCGATGCTGCATTCAATACGTTTGAAAAAGCGTTGAACGTAACCGTTGTGGATCTCCCTGAGGCCCCGACCGAAGTTCGACTGACTTCAGCAGGAGTATCGGAAAATCTTCCAGCCGGGACGGTGGTAGGAACATTGTCCACGATTGACCCCGACGCTGGTGGATCCTTCACCTATCAGATTGTCGCAGGGCAGTCATCGCTTCCATTCGCGATTGTTGGTAATCAATTGCGAACAACTCGAAAGCTAAATTTTGAAGCTATTGCTTCCTACACAGTTTCCGTCCGAAGCACCGATGCGAGCAATCTTTCCGTAGTCAGTCCGATTTCGGTCAGTGTTTTGGATGTGAATGAACAGGCGATCATCACCGGTAGCGATAGTGCCACTACCCCAACCAATCGTACGGTTGTGATTGATGTTCTTGCAAACGATCGCGATCCCGATGGCACCATTGATCGCACCTCAGTTGTTATCGTGGCTCCACCGACCAAGGGGACCGTCCGAGTGCTTTCCGATGGACGTTTGGAGTACACGCCGCCGGCAGACGAACGAGTGGACGTGTCATTCTCCTACCGAGTCTTAGATAATGATGAAGTTATGAGTAACGTTGGCTCGGTCTCAGTGAAGGTGCTCTCTGCATTCCAAAATCCCAAAAACCGATTGGATGTGGATAACGACGGGGACGTTTCACCCCTCGATGTTTTACAGATCATCAATGACATCGAAGCGAATAAATTTCGAGACTTGCCCACCAATGTTGGTGAAACCGTTCCATACATTGATACCAACGGAAATGGCAAGGTGGATCCTTTAGATGTGCTGGACGTAATCAATTTCATCAATCTTGGTGCGGGCGAATCTGCGGAAGGGGAACAATCGAGCTACGCAACAAGCTTGGACAGCCAAGTGGAATCGGAGTCCGAGTTTGGCGAATCCTTGCAAGCCGCGCACGCGTTGGCAATTGAAGCGTTTTACAGAGAGTTGGAAGTAAAGAGGGGGCGATCTCGATAGTAAAGAGGCGATCGCTGTCTGGTAGTGGATGATGGTACGTTTTTAATTGGTCGGTTGTTGTAAAGACTTGTGGCGATGTACTTGGCCGCTGGTACAATGCCGACCTGACTGTCACTCCGTATACACTTTCGATGCAATATGCCGCGCAAGAAGTCCAACAAGATCAGGATCGAGTTTCGAAAGAAACATCAATCGCAAGCACGCAGCGCGGACCTGACGAACGATTACGCCGTTGACCAGGAAGATATCGATACGGTTGCATCGCAACGGGTCAGCGGCAAGGGGGACCAGACGCGGCACCGAACCGTCAAAGGAAATCTAATCAATGACGATGAGCCTGAATCCCTTGGCCAAGTTCAATTGGATGTGGATGCCAGTCAAACATTGAGTGGACTGGTTTTGCGGGTTCATGGACGCGAATCCATTGTCCGGGTTGACGATGGACGGATTTTTCGATGCGCTGTACGTCGAGTTCTGAAAAACTTGGCGACGGACCAGCGGCATGTTCTTGTCGCCGGAGATGTCGTGCGACTCCTGCCAGAGGGGGAAGAGCAGGCTTGGGTTGTCCGAATCGAACCTAGACGATCAACCTTGAGTCGGACCAGCAAACAACGCCGTCATGTTATTGTTGCCAATGTCGACCAATTGTTGATGGTAACTAGTGCCGCTCAGCCCTCCATTAAGCCCAATCTGATCGATCGCGTGCTGGCGACGGCGGAGCAAAATCAGCTCGATGCTTGCGTTTGTATCAACAAATGTGATCTGATTGATACGACCATGCTGCAAGCGTTGATTGGAACCTACACTCAAATGGGCTACCGTGTGCTCATGGTGAGTGCAGCTCGAGGATGGGGAATGGACCGATTGAGGCTGATGACCCGCAATCGCAATAGCGTGGTCGTGGGGCAAAGTGGAGTAGGAAAATCGTCCATTCTCAACGCAATCGACAGCGGGCTTCGCCAGCGAGTTCAGGCGGTGAGCGCCGAAAATCAAAAAGGGAAGCACACCACGACCACCGCCGAGGTTTTTCCGCTCAGCTACGGAGGCTCGATTATCGACACGCCGGGCGTCCGCCAGTTCCAATTGTGGGATATTTCCCCCAGCGAAATGTCCGGCCTATTTCGAGATATTCGCCCCTTTGCGTCCAATTGTCGATATCCAAATTGTTCCCATATTCATGAAAATGACTGCTCTGTGAAGGATGCCGTGGCAGATGGCCGTCTGGACGGACGCCGATACGACAGCTATTGCCAAATGGTGGATAGTCCTGGGGACGTGGTTCGCGAGGAATTTGAAGAGTTCGAATGAGTCTGAGGGCATTTGGCAGATTGTCGCCAAGCGTCCTTCCGGCTACACTGCTTTTGCAAATTTCCCCCCACCTTTTTTGGAGCTGCGAACAGCCTATTTGGGCCGCAGCGGAGTAATTCATGAGCGCCACCAACGCTTTGCCGAAAGTTGATCCCACCCCCGCTAAACTTACGGTTGGCGGAAAAGAAATAGAACTTCCCGTCCTTGTGGGAACCGAAAATGATCGGGCGATGGATATTTCGAAGTTGCTCCGGGATACAGGGCATACTACGATCGATGACGGTTTTGCCAATACTGCAAACACATACAGCTCCATCACGTACCTCGATGGCGATCGGGGGATCCTTCGCTACCGTGGTTACCCCATTGAAGAGCTAGCGGAACATTGCGATTTTCTTGAAACAAGCTATCTGCTGATTTATGGGGAGCTTCCGACCCATGAACAACTCGAAAACTTCAAGGATTCGATCGAAAAGCATACGATGCTCCACGAGGACATGCGGTCCTTTTACAATGGGTTCCCTCGGGATGCACACCCGATGGCAATTCTTTCAAGCGTTGTTGGCGCGATGTCGACCTTTTACCAGGACGCACTGGATCCGCATGACCCTGATGAAGTGGAGGTTTCCATCCATCGCTTGATCGCCAAACTTCCAACGATTGCTGCATACAGTTACAAAAAAGCTTTTGGTCAGCCATTTATCTATCCCGATAACAGCTTAGATTACTGCCAAAATTTCTTGAGCATGATGTTTGCTTTGCCAAGCGAACGCTACCAACCCGATCCGGATTTTGTACGAGCTCTTAATCTCTTGCTGATTGTGCACGCGGATCACGAACAGAACTGTAGCACGTCGACCGTTCGCTTGGTTGGCTCTTCCAATGCCAACTTGTTTGCTTGCATCTCAGCCGGAATCTGTGCCTTATGGGGCCCGCTTCATGGTGGAGCCAACGAGGCTTGCGTCAACATGCTCAAGCAAATCGCTGACGATGGCGGAAATGTCAAAAAGTATGTCGATATGGCCAAAGATAAATCCAGTAATTTCCGTCTGATGGGTTTTGGACATCGCGTTTATAAGAACTACGACCCGCGTGCCAAGATCATCAAAGCGGCCAGCGATGTTTTGCTGAATAAATTGAACTTAAAAGACCCGTTGTTTGATGTGGCTCAGGAATTGGAAGCTGTGGCGTTGAAGGACCCTTACTTCGTCGAACGCAAGCTTTACCCCAATGTGGATTTTTATTCGGGCGTGATCTATCGTGCGATGGGTATTCCTGTCCAGATGTTCACGGTGCTTTTTGCCATTGGGCGATTGCCAGGTTGGATAGCGCACTGGGTCGAGATGCAAAATTCGCCGAACACGCGGATCGGTCGTCCTCGCCAGGTCTACACAGGGCCTGTCAAACGTGAAATCGTTCCTATCGAGAAGCGATAATTGAGGGTTCGAGTGTTACCTGATTCGAAGTCCCATTTGCCTGAATTCCAGAATGCCCTGCAAGAAGGGCAACTAGGACCTAATGGCGAAGCGGCTTCCACAGGTCCAGGGGCTCAAAAAATCTCTTTTGTCCTCGACAAACCCGTTTCGCAACTTTCATGGATCAAAAAGTCCCTGCTGTTTGCGCAGCTTTCGCGATTGTCTTATGCCAATCCTGAACCAGTCGAAAAGCAAGCTTACGCAGCAGGCTTGGATGAGTGCATTTTTGTCGCGCGCGACGGCGCGGAAGCGTACATTCTTGGCAACCGGACCGATTGCATGGTGGTCTGTCGTGGAACCGAACCGAACCAGTGGAATGACATCCGGGCGGACGCAAACGCATGGACAGTGTCCACCGATGTGGGCCGAGTTCACAGCGGGTTCCATTCCGAAGTGAATGAATTGTGGCCCAAGCTGGAGCAGCTTTTAAAAGAGAACCAAAGAACGCTTTGGTTTGCCGGTCATTCGCTTGGCGGAGCTATGGCAGCTGTTTGCGCTGTCCGATGCAAAATCTCTTCGATCCCTTCCAATCCCGCGGCTATTTTCACGTACGGTGCGCCTCGGGTTGGCAACAGGTCCTATGCATCTGTGCTAAAGATCAAGCATTACCGATGGGTGAACAACAATGATATTGTGCCGCGTGTTCCGCCAAGGTGGTTGGGATACCACCATATGGGTCAGGAAATTTATCTCAACCGCCGAGGCAAAATCAGCTCCTTGAGAGCTTGGTTTCGGGTTCGCGATCGATTTCGAGGACTTTTGGCATCTCTTCGCGTAGGAAAGCTGGATTATTTTAGCGACCATTCGATGGTGGAGTACATTAAGCATATCCACAATATCTACGACGACGAGCTCAAAGGCTTCCCAGTCAAAACCCCGTCCCACATACCCGCTGAATAGTTTATGCTCACTGCGATTATTGTTGTCTTTGTTGTCGGCTACTTGGCCATTGTTTTCGAGCACCAGATTCATGTGAACAAAGCGGCATCCGCAATATTGACGGGGGTGCTTTGCTGGTCCATTTATGCAATTGGCTACGAGCAGCTTGTGCCTCAAGCAGCGTTCGATGCATGGGCCCAGCTTCACCACTCGGCCGGTGACGCGGAACATGCAGTGGGGCATTTGCCCGCCAAGTTGTTGTTTGTCACGGAGCATCAGCTCGGCCATAGCTTCAACGAGATTGCAGGCATTTTGTTCTTCTTGATGGGGGCCATGACCATTGTGGAACTCGTTGACGCTCACGAAGGATTTTCGCTTGTTACCAAATTCGTACGAGCTAGAAACAAAGTGACTTTGCTGTGGATCGTGGGATGGGTGACGTTTTTCTTGTCCTCGGTTCTGGATAATTTAACGACCACTATCGTTGTTGTGTCGCTTTTGCGGAAGCTGATTGCAGATCGCGAGACGCGGCTCATGTACGTTGGTATCGCAATCATTGCGGCAAACGCGGGTGGTGCCTGGACCGTTATTGGGGATGTTACAACCACCATGCTATGGGTGAAAAATAAGATCGGAGCGGTCGAAGTGATGCGAGACCTGTTCTTAGCGAGCATTGTCTGTTTGTTAGTCCCGTTGCTAGCCGCATCCCGATGGATGAAAGGGGAATTGCCTGCAATCGAGCACAAAGTGGATGAAGAAGATGATCGCACTATCCAATCTTGGCACAAAGCATTGTTCCTGGTGCTTGGTTTGGCGGGGCTGATGAGCGTACCGATCTTCAAAGCATACACCCACTTGCCCCCATTCATGGGAATGGTGCTGAGCTTGGGTGTGCTCTGGCTGGCCTCGGAATTGGTAAGTCATACCATGGATGAGAAGACTCGAAGCTCGACCGGAGTTTTATCTGCTTTGCGCAGGGTGGACATGTCCAGCATTCTTTTCTTCCTTGGTATTTTGCTAGCCGTAAGTGCTCTTGGAAGTGTCGAAGTCTTAAAAAATCTAGCGGTAATGCTTCAGAACGCGATCGGAAATCAATCCATCATCGCTGTGATCATTGGGTTGGTTTCGGCTGTTGTGGACAACGTGCCATTGGTTGCTGCCGGCATTGAAATGTATTCAGAAACACCAGCCAACGATTCGTTCTGGATGTTGTTGGCCTACTGTGCAGGTACCGGTGGAAGTTGTTTGATTATTGGTTCGGCAGCAGGTGTTGCAGCCATGGGCTTGGAAAAAATCGACTTCATGTGGTACGCTCGGAAGATAGGTTGGCTGGCGTTAATCGGTTACCTCGCCGGGGTAGTAGCATACATGATTCAGCACTCGATCTTTGGATAACGCGGATACTTTATGCCCTCTCCAAGTTCACCGATCCTGGTTGCAACCGAAATTCGCAAGGTCTACCAAACCCCTTCGGAAGAAATCGTCGTTCTCAATGGCGTTTCCTTCGCGTTGCAAGCCGGCGAAAATATGGCGATTGTCGGGCCAAGCGGAGCAGGAAAATCCACCTTGCTGCAAATTCTTGGGGCTCTAGATCGTCCAACCAGCGGGTCGGTTTCCGTGGGTGGTGTCGACCCCTTTACGATGAACGAGAATCAACAAGCCCGATTCCGAAATGAAAAGATTGGGTTCATCTTTCAGGACCATCATTTGCTTCCCCAGTGGAACGTTCTCGAGAACACTTTGTTACCCGCTTTAGCTAACGGGAATCCATCCGTCGAAGTTCGTGACCGTGCTGTTCGGCTCTTGGAACGAGTCGGGCTCCAGCATCGAATGACCCATTTGCCAAGTCAGTTATCGGGTGGCGAGCGTGAACGCGTCGCCGTGGCTCGATCGTTGCTTCTGAAGCCGATGGTTGTTCTCGCAGACGAACCGACGGGGAACCTAGATCGACACTCCGCAGAGAATGTTTCGCAGCTTCTGCTCGAAGTACCCCAAGAAGAGAATACGGTCCTGATCGTCGTGACTCACTCGAGTACGCTGGCAGCCAAAATGCAGCGATGCTACGAACTCAATGCCGGCAAATTGCAGCTCACTTAGTATGAAAAAGAAGATCTTCCAGGCAAAGCGGTTTTATGTGCAGGAAGTCACGGAGACCTTGGCAGATGGCTCGCATCTGGTTCGAAACATTGTCAGGCACCCAGGGGCGGTCGTCATATTGCCATTGGTCGATGAAAATCACGTCTGTTTGATTCGCACTTATCGAGTTGCCATCGATGCTTGGCATCTTGAGCTACCAGCAGGAACGTTAGACAAATCGCTTTCGCCATTGGAGACTGCACACTTAGAATTGCAGGAAGAAACAGGTTATCGCGCTGCTCGTATGAACTTGATCCATACGTTTGCGATGTCCCCCGGGATACTTGATGAGAAGATGTACTTCTATGCGGCTCATGGTTTGACTGCTGGTGAAGTTTCGCGAGAAGTCGGTGAACAGATGGATAACGTTCTTTTATCTTGGGCAGAGATCGACACGCTTCTGCGAGACAAAATGATTCGCGACGCTAAAACGTTAGCCGCTTTGCTCTGGTACATGCGCTATCGCGATTACGCCTAAAGAATTGGCGATGCTTAGCACGTACGCAAGGCTCATTGGCAATTAGCTTTTCACTTCATTGAGCCGCTGGCGCTAGCCGCGTTGAGTTTCAATTCGTTGGATACGTGGTCGCGGCTAGCGCCTGCGGTTCAAGTTAGGGCAGAATCATTGCTCGTCAATTGGCGCCCAAGTAGCCGATGAGTGCGGTTTAGCTGTGCCGACGTGCCTAGCAACCGAAGCTGGCTTACTCGCCACGACCAAAATAGGACTGTAGATCTCCAGCGCCCACATTCAGCCAAGTCAGGTGGTTCCAGAACACGACATTCTTTTCGTTCGTAGTCGATAAGGTTAGATCGACGCGAGGGCGTGTGCTGACAACCACAAGCTTCGGGACTCGTCCATGTTCGCGTTCAATGAGCCGCAATGTGTCCCAGGTCTGAGTAGCCTTGTTGGAGGTCGCGATAGCCAGCCGATCCAAAAGCTGTGACGATTGCGACCGCGAACGAATTCGATCCGCTATCTCCGGCTTGGAATCGGAGATAGCCACGGTAATCACCCCTGAGTTTGTGCCGACGATATGGCTAACCAGAGTCGCAACAAACTCGATTGCAAGATCTTCTAGATTGATCGTCGTATCCGTGATCTTGCCTACAGTCTTTGGGCGATGTAGATCCAAAAGGATGACATACTCTTGGCTATCTTCTTGTTGAAACTGCTTTACCACCAGTTCGTTGCGCTTGGCAGAAGATCGCCAATGGATTGCGCGTGGACTGTCGCCCGAACGATAGGAACGTAAGCCAAAAAATTCCCCTTCGTCCGATAGGGATCTCGTGCGGCGTTGCCGGTTGCTCAAGTTGCGAACGTCGAACAAGTCTTTCCATTCGGGAAGCAATCGTCCTATGGCTGGCTGAACAATGAAGGTATCACCGCTGCGAGGAGGCAGGATACCCCGCATGAGGCCCATTGGGAATCGCGTGGTCAGCTCGGTTCCTAGGAACTGGTACTTTCCACGTCGCTGAGCTAGACAGCGATATTTTTGCGAACGGGTGGCATTCGGAGGAATCGAAGTAAAAAGCAAAGCGATCCCTTGAAAAACAGGAACGGATGCATCTTCCTTCGAGAGCAAGATCATTCGGTCATGAGCAAGAACCAACCAGCTACCCAGCCAGCGTTTTGGGTTGGTGATGCTGAGTTCAATATCGAACGGTTTCCTCGCATGGATAGATCTTGGTAATCGTCGGCGAGAATTCAGACCGTAAAGAGTTCTGCTGCAGACTCGCCATTGAACCAATAAAATTCCCAGCAGCGTCCCAGCTAGGATGATCAGCAGGTTGACGTCGCGCAGCACTGCACCGAGCAAGACAAAGGATGCCATGAACGCAACCTGCAAACCCTCGCGCGTCATACGTGTGGTGACACGCTCCGACGAGTTGCTGATGGAGCGAAAAAATCGCAAAGGCCATTTTAGAATTTGGATTAGGATCGAAGCCCACCCTCTGGGCGCGGTTGTAGCGATGGGTAGGCCCGATGATTTCGCCGAGACAGCGTTCCTGGTACGGGAGTCGATGGAGTTGTTTTGCATTGGAAAACTAACGCTTGCGATCAAACTGGAACAGGAACCGTTTCAAGACATCGCGTGATGATAGACTCGGCAATCGTTCGTTCACTGCCCGCGGCAAAACCACGCGGTAGAACACGGTGAGATAAAACAGGGACCGCCATTTTTTTGACGTCATCAGGCACCACATAGTTTCTGCCTGATAGCATCGCCAACGCTTGCGCTGCACGATAGAAGGCGATTGCGCCACGTGTGCTTACCCCTACTTGAAGCTCGTGGCTGTTGCGTGATTTTTCAACGATATCCTGTAAATAATCGACGATCGAATCTTCGACTTGAACAGTCCGCGTGATTGCTTGAACGGCAGACACTTCTTCCAACGTGACGACCGGTTTTAATGTGTCAACAGGTTCGCCTGTTCGGTGCGATCGCAAAACACCTCGCTCCGCTTCACGATTCGGGTACCCGACCTCAATCCGCATCATAAACCGATCCAGCTGACTTTCGGGCAATACGTAGGTACCTTCGAATTCGAAGGGATTTTGAGTCGCGATCACAAGGAATGGGTCCGGCATAGAATATGTCTTGCCATCGACGCTCGCTTGACGTTCGCTCATGGCTTCTAGCAAAGCACTTTGGGTTCGCGGCGGCGCTCGATTGATCTCATCACCCAAAATCACGTTGGCAAAGATTGGACCTTGATTGAACTTGAATTCGCCATCGTGAAAAACACTGCTACCGATGATATCGCTAGGCAGCAGGTCCGGTGTGAATTGCACCCGCGTGAACTTGCCATCAATACTTTTGGCAAGAGCTTTGGCGATCAAGGTTTTACCGACGCCTGGCACGTCTTCTAATAAAATGTGCTCGCCGGCCATCAAGGCAACCAATGTCTTCCGGACCGCTTCTATTTTTCCGAGAACTACCGATTCTATGTTGGTTTGTAAACGTTTCAGTACCGCCTGAGTCGACTCATTCATTCAATTTGTCCGGTTGTTGCAAATGCGTGTAGCTAAACTAGGATTTCGTTCGGCAATAATGTCCGTAGATGCCCGCAATAACTAAAGCTAATCCGATTAGCCCGGCACCGTACCAAACTGTCGCAGGAACTCCGACAAACCGAAGGTTCGCGAACCAAGTATTCGCGAAAACACATAGACCAATAAAACCAAAATAAACCGTGGAGAAGACGGCGAGCAATTGCAACCCGATGGATTGGCGACGCTGAATCTCGGAACCAGATTCCGCTTCGACTTGGTTTTTGGAATGATGCATTTTTTGCAGTTGGGCGGATGACGACAAACGGGAGACAAGGTTCGAAACGGGGGGAGAGGCCGACTGGGTTCCGATGATACCGATTGTATCAGCAGGGCAGACTAAAATGTAGCCGCTAGGTCCTTTGCATGCACCGATTTCAAGACCTAGACTGAGTAATCTCCTCGAACCACTGTGTTTTGCTGTTCGATGGGCTCAACTACCCTCTCTCAGGCCATCCATGAGCTTAAGCTTACTGATTGACCAACTCAGTGAACAACTGCCAAACGCATCAGAACGTCGCTTGGCTTGTTTGGCCATGCTTGTTTGCGATCGTTCCCCAACCTTGGCATGCCTCAACGACAAACCGAGTTTTTTGTCGCTTTTAGACGATATCAACTTGAAGATACAGTCGTTGGACGATCAGCATGCTGCGGTTGCTTTGGAGCTTGACTCGCTGGCACAAACGGAGCCATGCGAATTTGAGCCGAAGCATATTTGGACGTTGATTCGCGCGATTAAGGTCCAAAGTCAGTTTGTCGACCTGCTAACCGGGGTCAAAACTGAACAAGAAGTAAGCAATTAAGCCACCAAAAAACCGGAATCGACATGCCGATTGCATCAACACGTTTGCAATTGGCTTCCTGGGTTCATCGCTCCATTGCACCCTTGCCCGCTAAAATTTTGTCGCGAAACTTGTTGATTCTGGAAACTCGCGTTCCTGAATTTTTGGCCGAGTTGAGGTTGATGACGTAACTTCTCTGTCGTCCCGGAGTAAGACGGTGAAAAGCGTCAGCAAGTTCTGCATCACACTTCATGGCTTCCATAAGTTCCTCCGGCAATACGATCGGCCCAACTTCCGTCTTGACTGGCTGGTCACCAGTCTCCGCATAACGCATCGCCTCTTCGAGATAAGACTTGATGACTTCCTCCCTGGCCGTAACTTGAGCGTTCTCGATAAATCGGATCATATCCGGGTGGGGTGTATTCGGTCCCGATTTTTCTAATAGCCCGTGCTCGTCTTTCAAAAGAGCAGCGTGGAAGAAACTAATGCGAAAGTCTTTGCGGAGCGCGCCAAAAATCACAATGTTCTTTTCGCAATGCATGTAGCATGGATGTCCCCATTTCAATGTCTCCGTCAGCCCAACTTCGAGACAAATTCGCCGGAGCTCCTGAAGACCAACGTTCCATGGCCGAGTCGAACAGTCTGGCGTCGCAAATCGACTGCAACGCCCACATCCTTTTGAAAAATAATCTTCAATGTCAAGAATCATGTCATTAACTCTTCTTTGTTTTCGTTGCCCCAAAGGGTAGCACGTTCACTTTGAGCCTTCAATGCAGCAGGAATTGTTGACAAATGGTACGTTGGCTAATACTCTGACCGATTGATTTTACCTTCCCACCTGTCTTTCAAGCTCTCCTTCCCTCCCACCCCTTCCTTAGGAAGTTTCAACATGATTCAACTCGCCTTCATATTCTACATGGGTTTCGTCGGCGAGTGGTCTCAGTTTCGCGGCAACAATTCGGACGCTCACGCGGTAAATGTTCAAGTTCCCATGGAATGGTCCGATACCAAAAACGTGGATTGGAAGATCAAGATCCCAGGGTTGGGTTGGTCTTCTCCTGTCGTAGTCAACGACAAAATCTTTGTAACGACTGCCGTTGCCAATGGCGAAGGGCTTTCACTGCGAGCGATGTCGATCGATGCAAACACCGGGAAAACTCTTTGGGATCAAGAAATCCAGTCGGTTGCCAAAGCACCCTCGATTCATTCCAAGAACAGCCATGCGAGCCCAACCCCCATCGTGCGGGATGGATCTGTTTTCGTCCACTTTGGGACACTCGGAACCGCCCGTTTGGAGGCATCGACTGGAACGATCCAATGGTTATGCAACGAGCTCGATTACCCACCCATGCACGGCAGCGGCGGCTCGCCCGTCTTGCGAGATGGCAAACTGGTGATTGTTTGCGATGGCAGTACCAATCCATTCGTGTGCGCGATCAACGCAGAAACAGGAAAGGTAGCATGGAAAACACCAAGATCGGTTCCAGCCAAAATCAGTCATTCCTTCGTCACTGTGAATATTGCTGATGTGGATGGCAAGCCACAAGTCCTGGCCCCGGGACCAGATCATTTCGCAGCCTACGATTTGCAAACAGGAAACGAGCTCTGGCGAGTCATGGCCCCCGGTTGGTCGGTCTGCCCCCAGCCAGTTCTTTTTGAAGATCTTGTTATCTACAATCATGATTATGACAACCCCGAACTCATGGCGGTCAAGCTAGGTGGAAAAGGGGATGTAACGGAATCGAATGTCGTCTGGAAATCGCAACGCGGTGCTCCCAGCACCCCAACACCTCTCTTGATTGGT
Organism: Planctomycetaceae bacterium; assembly: GCA_027487485.1. Taxonomy (GTDB): domain Bacteria; phylum Planctomycetota; class Planctomycetia; order Pirellulales; family Pirellulaceae; genus JBKCUI01. Next base: position 57,863 of record JAIYDN010000069.1, read on the forward strand.
GGTGACCTTTACTTTGTGTCGGACAACGGCGTTGCGAGCTGCGTCGATGCAAAAACCGGCCAAAGGCACTGGATGGAACGATTAGGAGGTAACTATTCAGCCTCGCCCGTTTACGTGAATGGATTGGTGCTGTTTATGAACGAGACAGGTGTTGCAACCTGGATTCAGCCCAAACAGACCTTTCAAGTGGTCGGGAAAAACGAAGTTTCAGGAAGAACCTTTGCAACGCCTGCCTTCTCGAACGATGCCATGTACTTGCGGACCGACGAACACCTGCTGAAGATCCGAACGAGCACGCCCTGAACATAAAATTGCAATGCTGCACGACAGTGCTCTAGCAATTCTGCAAGGTAATATCCTTGAACTACTGTGCGATGAAAATTTGCAAATAGCGTTCGGCACCCGTCCCCACATAGGCATTGCAAGCGAACCGGTCGTTGCTCAAAAAATGAACAGCACCGGTGAGTTGCATATTGTTAGACTCGATGTCGCTTCTGTCTGTGACAAAGCGGCTTATTCCAGTTGCAAGATCGATGCAGACGATTCTTTGGTCGCTCAAGAATGCACATCGGCTTCCATCTTGGCTTAGCGAGATTTGACTATCGATAGATGTTGCGAGCTCACTGACTTGGTCCAGTCGTCCGCCTGCCGTTTCGACACAACACAACTGCACAACCGATCGTTCGTCTTTCATCGGAAAGTAAAGTCTGTCACCCGAAGGGGAAGAAACCAGCCAGCTCCGAGGTCCTTGGATGCCGGGATACGTTCTCTCTGCGGTGAAGGTGAGACGCCGTTGACGGCAACCCGCAATCGGAGCCAAGCGATCGCTCATTCTTGTAACGCGTTGATCTGGATGGTCGCTCGTCAAAAGCAGCTCCGCTTCGTCTGGTAAATCGCAAAGGAAGACTTCCTGGAACTCCCGTCCTGAATCGGAAACAATGGTTCCTTGGAACGCGAGAGCAAGCGTCGGAACCGCTGCTTCTGATTTTTGATATCCCTTGCTACCTACCCAACACTCTTCAACCGCTTGGCAGATCTCATCGGATCCTGGAGATGGGCGGGGTTGAATCGTCGCAGCAAGAAAAGCGGAGAAACTGCCGTCGAAGTTATGCTCGTCGCATCGACCGAACTCGGGGGATTCAATCTGTTTGAACGAGCTATAACGCTTCGGAACCATAAACCCCACGGTACGAGCATCGCGAATCGCAGGGTCTATCTGAGATTGCGATTCCAAATGGTAATCGTTGTACGTGAAGCTAATCCAGCCAAGATCGTTCCAGCTATGTGCGTGTGTTCCGCCACTCAGAACACCCCATGAATCAAAAGAGGGGTGATGGTGTTGGACAACTCGTGGTTCCGCATGCATCCAGTGAACGTCCCCTAAGGAGCGCTGATGCCAATTCAAGATGGCACCGAATCTTCGAGCGGCTGTGTACGGAAAAGCTTCCGTGCAACATTCAAGACCATGAATGAACACGATCTGATTCATGCTCGGATGAAATGCTGCGGCCCCCACCCCCGGTCCAGCGATGGTGGGTTTTACGGTTTCGTATAACCGAGATATCTCACCCGAATCGACAGATACCATTTCGATCGCATGGGTGCGAGCGATATGCGAATCCTCATTGCGCGTATCGTAAACAATCCATTTTCCATCTGGAGAGATTGACTGTCGACGATTCAGCGTGTGACCGTAATTGCCAAAGGTAATTTGTCGAAAGCGAAGCATTAACGTGCCATTTTGGGACGGCTTTTTCCTTCCGCTCGCTCATTCTTCGTTGGCTGCGACACGAGCACCTTTTTATCTTCCGTCTGTTTGGCTGCCTGCGCGGCTGCATCCAACGATTTTTCGTCCACTTTCGTGGGCCAATTGACCAGCTCGAACGAATCCGTGATTTGCGCGTCCTCCTGAGAGAAGGCCTCCATATTCGATTCGTTCAGCGTGAATGCAAGAACCACTCGCCGACCAGTATCGTTGGAAAGATGGTAGTGAATCCAGAGAATGCCGACTCCTTGGACACTGCCACGTGAAACGATTCGCAACATTCGCAGCTTGTTGCTGGTCAATCGCTCCGTACCTTCAATCATCTCCGTAAGACTTGATCCAAGCCCTGCCTTTACATCAGACCGAAACCCTTCCAAGCTCAGCTGGCGTCCTGGCTCCAAGTCAATCATGTTCGTGACATTGCACTGACAAAGCACTCTGTCATTGACTACATAACGCAGCGTTGCTTCCTCCCCATTATCACGATAGGTTGACCATTTTCGGTTAGCCAAAAAGCGATAATATCCCAGGTCCGATTGGAACTGAAGAAGACTCGCGGCCTCTTGGTTTGTAATCCGTTGTGCAACTTCATCGAGAGTTAAACCAGACACCATCGATTCAATACCGGATCGGAGGATTTTCACTTGAGCATTAACGTGAAAGCCCGGCTCCGCTTCGCTGATCTCCCGCGTCTCTTCCAAGTTGACGGCAAACCATGAAATGCTTCCCGTAGATCGATCCAACAGCAACTTGCCTTCGAGGACGATCGTTGTCGGGACTTGCCGAACCGACGCCGCAATCGTGCCATTCAGTTCAAGCTGGGCCTTCGAATCGTCGGCTTCGACGAGACACATCACCAGCTTGCCGTCTTGAATTGCATCTACATTCAGCAAGCGACAAGCGACTTCCCGTTCCACTGTCCATTTGTCGGCGATGTTCACTTCACGCTCGGTTAACAGTTGGTCCAAGAACATCGAATTGATTGGGCATTCAATCAGGTCGCGCTCGGCGGCAAAGAGTGGATTGTCTGGACATGCTGTTACCAACCCTTGGTCACTGCCGAACCGAACAATGTCTTTGCATTGCTCGCGCAAGGCCGTCTTGGTCACATGCCGGTCGACTTGGATTTCCGAGGTTGCTTCACGGAAGTGTTGGTAGGTTCGACATTGCAGAATATTCGGCGACGATTCATAGTGTTCGTCATACTCCAAAGTCGAACTCGCTTTCATCGGCGCCGTCTTGGCAGCGATCAACTTTCCATTCTTAGCCTTAGCGTCGTTGATCTGGCTCTTCAACCGGATCTCGCCACTAACCTCGCTGACCGCGCGGATGCGAAACTTGCCCGTTTCTGTCGATTTCGGCGCTATATTCTTGGACTCTGCAAACGAGGGCCTTGTCAGCGATACCGTACCGGCAGCGACCAAGCTTGCAATCAACCATTGCCGTCGATCCAAAAGAGTGACATTTCGATTGCTAGCAACGGTTTTGATCTGAAGCGAATCCATGCTTGTACCCTGGTTTGGCCAAAAAGTTGTTCCATGTGTCCATTGCATCGGATCGATTCATGCGCAAGACTGAGACGAACCCAGATAATCCGCATATCTTGCCTAAATTAACAATCTGCAATGCCGGATCGTTTTGCTAGCAAACGTCAATGTCGGTGTTTGGCTGGGGGATGCATTGCGTTGCGGTCGTCAGAATCGGCGAAATCGCTATACTTTTCCGACATTGCTCTTTGCTGGAACCCGGCAAAAGGAGCCTGGACATGCCTGCTATCCCATATTTGGCTGATTCCGATGGAAGTCGACCCTACATTTGAACAGGCTTCTACTACCGCAAAACCGCGTTCCGACGACGGATTTGAGTTATCTGAAATGTCCACTGTTTCCCCATCCCAATTTCTACTGCAGCAAGAACAGAGCGAGCTCGTGCGACATCACGATTCGTCCTGGGATGCTTGTGCTTACTCCAGGAAGAGCCCGGCCAAGGACTCTCCCAACGAAGATGCGATCGGGATTTTTCAGTTTGATGCCAACACCACTATTTTCGCAGTTGCCGATGGTTGCGGCGGAATGCGAGGCGGAGAGCAAGCATCCAGTATCGCCCTTCAAATGCTGGCGGATTCCATAGAACGCCATCAAGATGGGCCGGAACGCTTGCGGTTCTCGATCATCGAAGGGATTGAGTTAGCGAATGCAGCAATCCAGGAATTGAAAATAGGCGCCGCTTGTACCATCGCGGTCATCGAATGCACCCAAGGCACCATTCGCCCCTACCATGTGGGAGACTCCATGATCCTGGTCACCAGCAATCGGGGAAAAGTCAGGTACCAATCTGTCAGCCACTCGCCTGTCGGATTTGCTGTGGAGTCTGGAATGTTATGTGCCAACGAAGCCATGCATCACGAGGATAGGCATATTGTTTCCAACGTCGTTGGTGATCCTAGAATGAGGATTGAGATGGGGCCTGTGTTGACACTCGCACCGCGCGATACTGTTCTTATTGCGAGCGATGGACTGTTCGACAATCTAAGTGTTGCCGAAGTCGTGGAACATGTCCGAAAAGGAAATCTTCGTGATTCGGTGAAGGCCGCTTGCGAATTGGCGTACGATCGCATGCTTGGCATCAAGGGCCAACCCTGCAAACCTGATGATCTGAGCGTCGTCGCAGCCCGTTCATCGAGACTTAGACAACCTGACAATCAAAAAAGCACTGACTGGAACTAGCCAAAGGGAATGAGGCGAAGGTTGTTGCTATGGTTTTGCAACCCAGGCGTGAACCAATGCTCCGTCGGTCGCATTCCAAATCTTCACTTCTCCATTTAGGCTGCCAGAAGCGTATCGCGAGGAGCCTGCATGATAGGCACAGGACAGCACCCATTCGGAATGCCCCTTCATCACCTGGGCGTTAGAATTGTTGCTCAAGTCGATGCGATGAAGTGACTTGTCCGCGGAAGGAACAAGTACAAAGCCAGGACCTTGAACGACTCGGAAACCATCCAAACCGATACCTGCTTCTGCAACTTTCTTCGCTCCATCGATGTCCCAACGATGAAGCTTTCCGTCAGCACCGACGGAAACCACTTGTTTCGATTCAGGAAGGATCGAGATGCCTCGGACTGCGGCTGCGTGCCCTGGGTAACTAGCGATCAAATCCCCTGTTTCTGCGTCGCAGACCTTAGCGGTCTTGTCGCGACTGGCCGACGCGAGCTTGGTTCCATCATCGCTCCACGATACCGCAGTCACCCAATCCGCGTGGCTTGCGATCAGCTTTCGTTCGCTCATGGTGGTTAGATCGAACAGTCGAATCGTGCTGTCTGCGGAAGCTACAGCGAGTTCATTTTTGTTGGAACGCATCGCTAGATCAAGCACCATATCGTACGACCGAGCGAACGTCGCTTGGACTTGCCCAGATGCATAGTCGATCCATCGCACCTCACCCAGTTTACCAGGCGAACCTCCGCCGGCGGCGAGATGCGTCCCGCTGGAATTCCAAACGAGCGCATAGGTTCTCTCATCTAAATTGGTAATCCGTCGAACAAGCGAGCCATCCGCAACATTCCAAACGAGGAGCTCATAATGCCCACCCGTAATCAATTGGCTTCCATCGGGTGAAAAAACCATCGAGGTAACGGGCACTGGCAATGCGTACGATGCGGCTGGCGGTGGGTAGTTTATTGGCGGGATCACTTTGAATAATGGGTCGGAGGTTTTCTCGCCATCGAAGGCTGCTCCTTCAGAAATCCACTTTCGAACAATGGCAATTTGATCCGGCGGTATAGGCTCGCTCTCTGCGGGCATACGTTCGGAGTGATCGGAAGTCGTTAGGCGTCGAAGGAGCTCATTCGCTTCCAGATTGGCGTTGCCCAACGGGGGCAGGCCGCTGTCTCCCGCTTTCTGCAATGATTCAAACGTGTCGACACGGTAGCCACCTTCCGCCCGCTTAGCTCCATGACAAGCAAGGCAATTCTCCAACAACACGGGAGCTAACTGTTGGCGAAAGCTGGTAACATCCTTTGAAATCGCGGGAGTATAGCCAAGGACGAACCAACTTAATCCTAGGAGCATGGACGTGAAATACGGTCTTGAAATCATAGGATTCAAACCAATCTAGCTGGTAACACCGTTCCAAAAGCAAGCAAGATCCAAAAAGTACAGAGTTGCTTTACTTCAGAACGAATCAGCAGAATGTGGGGTGGGGAAGCTAGGCAGGAAGTGGGGAAGGTGGCCAAAACGACCGAAGTCTCAGTGAAATGTGTAACCCTATTTTACACCAAGATAGTTTCCACTTCACCCACAAAACGCATTGAAAGTTGAGCCAGCACGGATGCTCAAATACAAACGGTGCCTCCCGCCGGTTGCTTTGGTTTTGGGAATATGATAGCTACAAACGGTACCACCTGTTAGCTACAAACGGTATCACCCACCTATTGTTTTTGCTACGTCACCTACCTTGATGAGGGTTCGCGTTAACGGACCAGTGAGACGGTCACACAAAGGCACGAAGACACAAAGGAAGAACTCGTCAAGACCATCACAAAACCCTTGGTTTGAAACTTGTTCCAGCATATATTGAATTTGCCTACTTCGTGCCTTTTTTTCGTGCGAGAACTAGAAAATGCGCCCCCCAATCCCTGAAGAACTGGAACAGATCGCCAAAGATGTAGTCGATGCTGCGATTAAACTGCATGTTGCTCTCGGGCCAGGTTTACTCGAAAGTGTCTATTCTGTCTTGCTCGCGAAAAAGCTCACGGAACGGGGATATCGAGTCGAGCGTGAGAAAGATATTCCGATCATCTTCGAAGGCGTTTGCTTCGAGGCAGGATTCCGGGCTGATCTAGTAATCAGCGAATGTTTTATCGTTGAACTCAAATCGGTTGAAAAGCTTGCTCCAGTCCACGCCAAGCAACTGCTGACCTATCTCAAGCTTTCCAACATGCGACTTGGATTGCTGATCAACTTCGGCGAGGAGCTACTGAAAAACGGGATCAAGCGCATAGCCAATTGATTTCCAACACGCACCGGAAAATCACACACAAAGACACGAAGACACAAAGGAAGAATGGTCGATTTGGGAATACAAACTTGCCGTTGTTGAATCGATTCTCTTTTCAGCTTCATTGCCAATTGAACTTCGTGCCTTTGTGCCTCCGTGCGAGACACTTTTGCTCGGGGGGACGAACGGGATCAAGCGCATAGCCAATTGATTTCCAACACGCACCGGAAAATCACACACAAAGATACGAAGACCCAAAGGAAGATTGGTCGATTTGGCAATATAAACTTGCCGTTGTTGAATCGATTCTCTTTTCAGCTTCATTGCCAATTGAACTTCGTGCCTTTGTGCCTCCGTGCGAGATACTTTTGCTCGGGGGGACGAACGGTGCCACACACCGGTTGCTTTGGTTCTTTCAATGTTGAGCCGCAGCAATGAAGGCTGCTGCGTTCGCAGAATGTTAGGGCTTCACACCCAATCGGATGGTGTTAGTTGCTGCGTCGCGCTGGATCAAGTCATGCACTTCTTCTAGCGAGTGCCACGAAGTAACGAGTTCAGCCAAGGGAAAATCGAGCCCGTATTGATCCAAAAACTGAACAGCTTGCACCAAGTGTTGCGAAGTGTAATTGTGAACGCCGTGCAAGTTGAGTTGGCGACGCACTATCTGCTCTGGAAAAATGGAAATCGCCGGTGTTGGAAAGACCGTTCCAACGAGAATAAGCTGGCCACCGATTCGTAAGGATTCGATCGCTGGAGCGATCATCGAAGATGCACCGGACAATTCCAGGACGGCATCACAACCATATCCGTGGTTGTCCTTCGTTGCGTCGATCCAATCCTCAGCAGTCAAAGTGTGACTTGCACCAAAGCGAAGGGCCATCGCTTGCTTGCTCGTTGATGGTTCTACCACAACGATTTTTTCCCAGCCCTTTTGCTTCGCAACCGCACAAGCAGTAAGTCCCAGCATGCCAGCCCCCAAGATCACAATGTGGCTTTGATGCGATGGGGGTGAAGCAAGGCGGTGCATGGCGGCCATGACGGTTGCGGTTGCGCAACTTGCGGGCGTAATTAGTTCCAAGGGCATCTTGTCAGGCACCTTGATGGGGCTCGTGCCCGGAGCCAGCATGCAGTATTCAGCAAGACCGCCGCTCAGGGCATATCCCGATTCGAATCCCATATGGCCATACTTGCATGCATGTTCGCATTTTTGTTCAAGGCCTCGTTGGCAGTAGAAGCACTTTCCACAATGAGCTACGATCGACCAGGTTATTCGAGATCCAATCGAAAGGGGCTGACCCAAGATATCGAATCGCGGAAATAGATCTCCTAGCTCAACAAGCGTGCCAACAATCTCGTGTCCAAGAACCGTTGGGACGGGAACCTTTCGCCTTCCGTGAAGCGAATGCAGATCGCTACCGCACAACGTACAGCCATCCACTCGTACAAAAGCTTGATCGTTCCTGAGAGATGGAATTTTTAGTTCTACCAATTCGAGCGTACCCGGCACTCCGGAATAAACCAACGCCTTCGATAAATGTGGTCTGCTCACGGTGCGGAACTTAGGGTAGAGAAGGTGCGTTCGAGTTGACTATATGGTTTGGACGAAATCATTCTTGGAACGAAATCGCGTCGCATAGTGCCAAGCAGACCAGGACAACGAAGCCAAGGAAATCACACCGGCGATGATGCAAGCTCCGATAAAGAACTGCAAAATATTTCCTTCCAGTTTGATCATCTTTCGAACCAACAGAACGATCACATAACCAAGATAACCGCTGGAATCAACCAACGCCATCAGGTAGCCCAAGTTCCCTCTTTCTCGCGTCAGCGCGATAAACCGTTCGAGAACCGTCGTGTGAATTGCGACATAAGGCATGTACAAACCCAAACCGACCAAGACCATAAATGTCATGGGCGAAAGAGCCTCTTGCGTTTGAAGATAGCATGCCGCAATGAGGAGTAGGATACCGGCCCCACAAATGCTGAGAGAGCTAACATAAGCTCGGCCGTTGTTACGAAACAAAACACAACTTCCGTTAACAACCAAAACGAAAAGACCAACCCAAACTTCAGATCGTGTGTAGCGATCCGAAAAGTCGGCCGCATCAACGCCTAGATCGGTCCAAAGCTCTCTTGCGAAGTCACCTCGAATGCTACGCAAAATGTTGGCCAGAAGATAAACAACAATAATTGGAGATAGCCCCAAAGCATATTTCTTCAAGTATTGCCAACGAGATTTGCCATCCATAACGGTTCTTGCCTGTCGGTTGTGTTCGTCCGCTTGGGATGGATGAGGTATTCTCGTTAGCATCCAAACAAAGATGAGCAAAGGGATGACAAAGATACTTCCAGCTGCGGCTGGCATCCATGCTTCTCCAAACGACTTCAGCAACTCTTGTCCAATCGACTTCATTAGTCCGTCTGCAAGAATGAAACTAGTGCATAATCCCGCGGCCAATAACTCGGTTGTTTGTCTTCCTTCTAGAAAGCCTAAGACCAATCCGAACACCATCCCAAGAGGTAGTCCGTTTAAGAAAATGAAGAGTATGTTCCATGGGCGACTGGCAGCTCCAAATCCAATCAGAGCGATCTCAGCAAATCCGATCAGTCCTAAAATCGCTATAGCTCGGCGCTCTGGCGGTAACTCGGAAACTATTTTGATTCCAAGAAACTTGCTGATGGTGTATCCAAGGACCTGCGCGATGACAAAGACGCTCTTTTCGTCGAGCTGGAAATCGCCGGAAAAAGTGTACTGATATGCGTAACCACCTGCTTTGTACGGAACTCGAAAACCATACATGCAAAAGTACGTTCCAAAAGCTGCAACAATGGACCAAACGGTCCAACCAAAAGCTTCAACCTCAGAAGGTAGTGGGACTCTGGCTTGAGGTATGCGAGCAACAAAGGACCAAAGGGTCCGACCAAAAGCTGCAACAATGGACCAAAGGGTCCAAGCCCAAGATGGCCAGTTCCACTTGTTAAGCGACGAGTTCGGTTGCGACATAGAAGATCAATATGAACATTTGATGAATGGAATTGCTGAATTGGGTTGGCAGTATATGCTGTTGCACGTTCTGTTAAAGTTAAGATTTCGTTAGATCAGATGATATCGCTTTTCGTTGTTCAAGGAGACTCCCGTGGAACCTACTCGTGAAAACCTAGATCCTGTATCGCATGTGATGGAGTGCTTTCGATTGCGAGGCGATTCCGGTTACGGGAAAGAGGCCGTATCGCAACTGGAACATGCTTTGCAATCCGCGTATGCGGCGGAACAAGCGGGCGGATCGCCACAATTTGTAGCTGCTTGCCTTCTGCATGACGTGGGACATCTACTACATGATCTTCCCGAAGATGCTCCGGACCACGATATCGATGACGAGCACGAGCAGCTTGGTGCGGCTTGGTTGACCGATCATTTTGTTCCGGAAGTCGTAGAACCTATACGATTGCATGTTGCAGCAAAGCGTTATCTTTGCGCTGTGGATGGTGACTATTTCTCAATGCTCAGTCCACCCTCGGTTCAAAGTCTGCATTTGCAAGGTGGGCCCATGACCCCTGCTCAAGCGGCTCATTTTGAAAAGCATCCTCATTTTCAAGAAGCGATTCAGTTGCGGCGTATTGACGATCAAGCGAAAATACCGAATCTATCAACTCCTCCCCTTACTCATTATCGCGACCACTTATCTCAATCCCTGATCGCTCGCGGCAGTAACTAATGGCATCATCCACGATCATTGTTGGCGGTGGAATTGTTGGATTGGCTCAGGCTTGGTTAGCTGCTGAATCGAATCATCAAGTCACCGTATTTGAACGAAGCGGGGTCGCTTCCGGCGCATCGGTTCGTAACTTTGGAATGGTATGGCCGATTGGCCAGCCTGCTGGCGAGTCCTACGAAACGGCGATCCGCAGTCGCTTACGATGGTTGCGTCTGGCCGACGAATCTGGACTGTGGGTCAATCCATGCGGGTCGATCCATTTAGCCCATCAAGCGGACGAGTGGGCGGTTCTCAATGAGTTCTTTTCTCAAGCAAAAGACTTGGGAGTCGATTGCCAGTTGCTCACCAAAGAACAAGTCTTAGAGAAGACTCCCGCTGCCAATCCTGTGAATCTGCTGGGTGGACTGTCGAGCCCGACCGAAGCCTGTGTGAATCCACGAAAGGCAAGCAGCGTTCTGGCCCAATGGCTTCAAGAGAAACATGGTGTGCGATTCCATTGGAACACGTCGGTAAGCCATATTGAAACCGGGCGAGTGGTTACCTCTTCGGGCCAAGTCCACTCGTGCGATCGGGTTGTTGTTTGCTCGGGGGCAGATTTTGAAACACTTTTTCCCGTCGAGTATGCAGCCTCGGGCATGAAGAAATGCAAACTGCAAATGTTGAGAACAGATGCACAAGCAAATCGCTGGAACATTGGGCCTCATCTTGCAAGCGGTCTTACGATTCGCCATTACGGCAATTTTGCTGCTTGTCCCAGCTTGGCTCAATTGAAAGAGCGAGTGGCACGTGAGACCCCCGAACTCGATCGATTCGGAGTCCATGTCATGGCTTCTCAAAATGAATTGGGGCAAGTCATTCTAGGTGACTCGCATGAATACGACCAAGACATTACGCCGTTTGATCGCCAAGACATTGATGAGATGATCCTTCGTGAGCTACGCAAGATTATCGTATTGCCCGATTGGACGATTGCCGAACGATGGCACGGAATTTATGCCAAGAATCCGAATCATTCCCACTGGACGATCGAGCCCATGCCGGGTGTTCGAATTGTTAATGGGCTTGGCGGGGCGGGTATGACGATGGCATTTGGTGTTGCTGAAAATCTCTGGAAGGCAGATTAGCGGAATGAAAATTCAAGCGGTGTTGTTCGATTGGGCAGGTACTACGGTAGACTACGGAAGTCGAGCGCCCGTCCAAGTCTTTCTCGAGATCTTCCGTCGCATTGGGATTCCGATCTCTGAAGCGGAAGCACGCGGCCCTATGGGGCAAGCCAAGCGAGAACACATCGCCAGCGTTCTCAGTCTTCCTCGAGTCGCCGGCTTATGGAAAGAAAAATTCGGCTCGATTCCGGAAAGCGCAGATGTGGATCGGTTGTATGCAGATTTCCTGCCCTTGCAACTGTCGGTTCTCTCCCAAGGGTCCGATGTGATTCCGGGTATCCCTCAGTTGATCGATGATTTGCGAGCTAGAGGCTTGAAGATAGGTTCATCGACTGGGTACACGCGGGCGCTGATGGCGGCTGTGATTCCGAATGCACTCGAACAAGGGTATGCACCGGACGTCGTCTTGTGCTCCGACGAGGTGCCTGCTGGACGACCGATGCCATGGCTTAACCTGCGGGCATGTGAAGCCTTGAATGTTTATCCTCCCGCCAGTGTCGTGGTTGTCGACGATACGCCCATTGGAATCCAAGCGGCTCGAAATGCGGGCATGTGGGCCGTGGGAATCACCATGACAGGAAACGGATTGGGGCTGAGTCAAGCAGATACAGAATCCCTACCAAGCGACGAATTAGAACAACGGCTTGGCCAATTGGAAGCCGATTATCTAGCCGCAGGGGCTCATTTCGTTCTCAAAAAAGCGACCGATCTTATTCCCGTTTTAGATGAAGTGAACAGCCGTATGGCCAGCGGAGTTCGGCCACTTTAGCCGTAAAAACTTCTTTTTTTCAAGGCTCCCTAACGCGTTCTTCACTAGTTCAACATAACTGGTGCTTAGAATTTGCACATTGCTAGCAATCTCAGCCTCTCTTCCAGGAGTAGATTATGATCGCGATTAGGGACAGGAACCTGGTTCGAATCGGAGCGAACCAGATATCGGCGGCGCAGTTGTTTGAGCTTTTGCAAGCTGGTAGCGAACATTGGGACCCTTCTGTTTCCGGGTTGTTTTTGAAAGCAAGACAACTTGCTTCGAATGCCGTTTCGGAAAACTCAGAGACGAGTCTTGTCGTATCCGCGCTGTTGTTTCACCCTTGCCAAGCGTTAGCCAGCGGCGAATTAAGAGCTGGGCACTGGACGAGCGATTCGCTGTTGAAGACAGGAACCTACGACTGGCTCGAGGAGAATTTCGGCGAAGAGGTTGCAGAAACGATTCGACTGCAGCCCTACGCCAAGCGGTTTTTAGCGACAGTCGTTCCCAGGTACTTTAGCAAGCTGGATTCGGAGTGCCAGCAGTGTGTGTTTTTAGAAGGTGGTTTCATGACGTCGTTTGAGACGACTGCCTTCAGCGAACATCGGTGCCACTTCAATTCCATGAAGATCGCCCGATGGTTGGATCAAGGAGTGAATCGATGCTTAGAGGTCCCGGAGATGGACTTCTTCAAGCCATTTGTTGAACGAGCCCTATATAGCATTCACGGTGGTGTCGCACGATCGGCATAACGCCTCGCACGTATCGCACTTAGATTGATCCGCCGGTGCCGTTCTGGCTTGAGACCACGGCATTGCTCAAGCTATACTAAGTACGATGAATGCCAAACGAATAGATCCGACCTATGACACCGCGAAATTGTTGTCAGAATTGGACCTTACGGACACTCTTTTGTTGTTGGACTGTTTGCGAGAAGTGCAGTTTTGGATTAAGGATTTCAACGGTCGCTATCTCCGTGTCAATCAAACGTTTCAATTGGATTACTCTCTTGCTTCGATGGCTGAAGCGAACGGCAAGACGGACCACGATCTATCCCCACCTTGGATTGCTGAGGCTTTCCGAGCTGACGACTTGTTGGTGTTACGTGGCCAACGAATCATCAACCGAATCGAGCTAATCAGCGGTCATGACCGCATGCTCCGTTGGTATCAGACCAACAAAATCCCTCTGAAAAATCATCAAGGGGATTTTGTGGCTACCGCGGGGATTGCAACACTCCTTCCAGATCTCAAGGGGCCATCGTTTCCTCTACCTAGATTGGCGCCGGCCTTGGAGGTAATGCAGGATGAGACCAAGACGTCGGTGACAAATTCCGGGCTTGCAAAGCTGGTTGGACTTTCTGTGAGCGCTTTTGAGCGGCAATTCCGATTGCATCTCCATACGTCCCCTATGCAGTTCCACCGCAAGCTACGATTAGCGAGAGCTGCTGCTTCATTAATTCAATCGCAAAACTCCATTGCCGAAATCGCCCAACGATTTGGATTTAGCGATCAGGCTCATCTATCACGGCAGTTTAAGGATGTGTACGGTTCGACGCCCAGCTGCTGGCGGGACAAACACGCCAGATCAAAATAGCCGTAAACGCCGCAATTATTCAACCTTTCTGGGGCTCCGTTCAAGACCGTAATTAGTCAACGAGTCAGAATACAATCGCGTGACAGTTCCGTCTGAAAATACCCTGAGAGAGCCTTGTTGAATGATCAAGCCCTTCGAAGCAATACTGTTGTTTGCGTTGATTTTTGTCTCTTCGTCCTCGAGCGATTTTGTTTGCGCGGGGAGCTCAACAACCGAAGAACCGGAGCATCAAGATACAAAAGAAAACAATCGGCAATACAGCGATCATATAAAAGTCTGTCAGGTTGGCTACCTGGTCGACGAAACCAAAATAGCTATTCTGACATCGGAAACTCAGGGCAACGTGGTTGTTCATAATTCGGATAGCGATGAAATTGTTGCATCGCTTCCTGTAGGAGCTATTTCGTTGGATTCCGACACGGGTGACAGTACACGAGTCATTGATCTGACGGAGGTTTCAAAACCTGGTCGATATTACTTGATGGTGCCTGGCGTGGGAAGAAGTTTCGACTTCAGTGTGGGTAACGATGTTTTTTCTCGTACCTTTCAACTGTCTATGTTTTTCTATACCGGCCAACGTTGTGGCACGGCAGTCCGACTCGGCGGCGAATTTGGGAACTACCGCCATGCAGAGTGCCATGTTTCTGAAGCGCACTTCGATGTATCAACAGGTCGAACGGGAAAAAGATCGCTGGCTGGAGGTTGGCACGATGCGGGAGACTTCGGTCGATACAGCATCAACTCAGGTATCTCGATGGGGACTCTTTTGTGGGCGTATGAATTGAACTCGGAGAAGCTCCGCGATGTCGATTTGATGCTACCTGAGAAAACTGGTTCGCTACCGGACATGCTTACCGAAATCCGTTGGAATTTGGACTGGATGCTGAAGATGCAAGACGAAAGTGGAGGTGTTTGGCATAAGGCAACTACCGCCAAGTTCCCTGGATCAATTCTTCCCGAGTCAGATAGTGCACGGATGCTAATCGTTGGAAGCGGTGAGGCTCCCTATTTGACTACTCAAGCAACTTGTAATCTGGTTGCTGTCGCAGCGATTGCTGCACGAGTCTATCGACCATTTGATCCCGACTATGCAAATCGTTGCCTTTCTGCCGCAAGGCTCGGATGGGCTTGGCTTGAAAAGTCTCCTGACAGTCATTTTCGGGCAAATCCAAAAGGTATCGAAACGGGCGCTTACGAAGACGACGATGCTAGCGACGAAAGGTTGTGGGCGGCTGCGGAGTTGTTCCGAACGACGGGTGATGCAAACTACCATGAGTACTTTCTAAGCAACTTTCGTCGCTTTCAGCCGATGTTTAATTCGGGTTTTCCTCATGAATGGAGGAAGGTGCATGCTTTGGCACTTTACGGCTACGCATTAGAAAGCCGGAAGGAAGTGGATCCGAAAGCTCAACAAGTCATCCGACAGGAGGCATTGACGGCTGCCGATGAGATCGTAGCGAGGGTTCTAAAAAATGACTATCGAGTTCCTCTTAAAACAGATAACTACATCTGGGGTTCTAATGCTTTAGTAGCAAACTACGGTATGATGCTCAGGCTTGCGAATCGAATCTCCCCGAAACGAGAGTACGTTGACGCCGCTCAAGATTCCCTTCACTATTTGCTTGGTAGGAATACGTTCAACACGAGCTTCGTAACACATGTAGGCAGTCGATGGCCCATGAATCCTCATCATCGCCCTAGTGAAGCGGACGATGTCCAGGAGCCTTGGCCAGGCATGTTGATTGGTGGCCCCAATGCACAGAATACGAATGATAAAAGGCCTCCCGCCCGACAGTGGGACGATGTCAAACAGAGCTTCACAACAAACGAAGTTGCAATCAACTGGAATGCTCCACTTGTATTCTTGCTTGCAGAAGCTTTGCCAAACCCAAATTGACCTTTTTGGTTAGCTTATTCCGTTTCAGACTCAATCGGAAGAAGCTAATTTTGTGAAAATCTGGCAAAATATTCTTACGCCGTGCAAGATTTCGACCCTCGAGTC
The DNA here is from genome assembly GCA_027487485.1 of Planctomycetaceae bacterium. Lineage (GTDB taxonomy): Bacteria > Planctomycetota > Planctomycetia > Pirellulales > Pirellulaceae > JBKCUI01. The sequence goes on from JAIYDN010000069.1 coordinate 73,848, forward strand.
AGTCTTGCTGTTAGAGGTGGACCGATAGAACATTTAGCCGATACGCACATGCGACCAAGTTACGAACCAACCCGAGCCAGCCTTATTCTGAGGCTTCAAGACGCAGAAGATATGGCTGCGTGGGATGAGTTCGCGGCGATTTACGCTCCCGTCGTTTTTAACGTTGCTGCGAGCCGTGGGTTTCAAGCTGCAGATGCCGACAACTTGGTCCAAGAGGTTCTAATGGCGGTTGCCGCCTCGGTTTCCAATTGGCTGCAGCGGGATGACCGAGGAAGTTTCCGTGCCTGGCTATTGCGAATCGCTCGTAATGCCGCGGTCGACATGATCACTCAGAAAACGACTCGATCGTTCGGGTGTGATGGTAGCGAGGCCCAGGTCCATTTGGCGAGTGTTCCCGCACCATCAGATTTGTCCAGTGTTTTGGACATGGAGTACGAGCGAACAGTTTTTCGATGGGCCACGCAGCGCGTGCAAGAGTCCGTAGCGGAGAACACTTGGCAAGCATTTTGGCTAACTACCATTGAGGGATTATCCATAGAGACAGCTGCGAAACAACTCAACACTCGTCCTGGTAATATCTATTTCGCTCGTAGTCGTGTCATGGCACGGATCAAGGAGCTTGTCCAGCGGTATCAGGATCAACAATGAACAAGGATCAACTTACCTGTGATGTTGTCGCGTTAGAGACGATTCTTCGAAGCGACCAGTCGATGGAGCCTAGCGAGGAGCAGCTCGCGCATGTCGAAAACTGTACTCGTTGCCAACAGCGAATCTTCGAGTTGGCGGGGTCGCAGGCGATGTGGCAAGGTGTGAAAGATGCGATCTCATGTGCAGCCAGTTCGGATCAACAGCGACGTGTTCCTTCCGTGACGCTCCATCACTCAGCAATTCACTGGAGTGAGTCGATGGCCAAGCAGTTACTTTCACCGCCAACACATCCGGAAATGCTCGGGCGAATCGGGCGGTATGAAGTGGAACGGTTGATCGGTTCCGGAGGAATGGGAGTTGTCTTCAAAGCATTCGATACAGAATTGAATCGACCTATTGCTATCAAATTGTTGGCTCCCTATCTGGCTAACAGTGGACCAGCAAGAAAGCGATTCGCCCGGGAAGCACGCGCGGCTGCTGCGGTTGTTCATCAACACGTTGTGCCGATTCACAATGTCGAAACAGAGCGTGATTTGCCATTGATCGTCATGCAATATGTCTCCGGCGAATCATTGCAGGCACGTATTGACCGCGAAGGCTCGCTAGAATTGTGCGAGATCCTGCGGATCGGAATGCAGATTGCTTACGGCCTATCCGCGGCGCATCAACAAGGCCTTGTCCATCGCGACATCAAGCCATCCAACATCCTTCTTGAAGAAGACGTCGATAGAGCGCTCATCAGCGACTTTGGACTCGCACGCGCAGCCGATGATGCCAGCCTGACTCGCACTGGATTCCATCCCGGCACACCACAATATATGTCGCCGGAACAAGCGTCCGGTCAAAGCATCGATGCCCGAAGCGATTTGTTCAGCATGGGCAGTATGCTTTATACGATGTGTACTGGGCAGCCTCCGTTCAGGGCAGAAAGCAGTTTGAGCGTCATGCGCCGTATCACGGACACCGAACCTCGGCCTATTCGCGAACTCAATCCGAGTGTTCCAGATTGGCTGGAACGACTTGTGGCCATGTTGATGGCCAAGCATGTAGACGATCGACCAAAGTCGGCTGCGTTCGTAGCAAAACTGCTGCAACAGTGTCTTGCCCATATCGAACAACCTCATTCGGTGTCACTTCCGAACGAGTTACGCAATCTCCAAGTGACATCTTCTCCAAAGAGCAAGAGGAACATTTTTATGTTGATTTCGATATCGACGATGACTGTATTTTTCGCTTGGGCGGCACTAAGCTTCTTGACGGATGATCCGGTGCAATCGGACCAAGTCAGAAATGCTGCTGCAAAAGGGATTTCAAAGGCGGCAAAAATGAAGGGTTCCACATCGGTCGCTGGATACAAGATTGCACTCGAAGGTGTTGGTGAACTCGGCGATATCAGTGAGCGGGTAATAAAGTTTCGCCCGAAAATGAACACACAAACTACAAGCCAAGGCTCTTTCGATATTTCTTCCGATCAGTTTGCAACGGGCCAAACATTTGGTAATGGCAATGGTGTCGGCAGTGCAATAGGCGGTTCTGGTACGGCAACGGCTGGTGGCGGCGGCGGCGGTTTTACCAGCGGTGGCGGATCTGGGTTTGGAACTACTTTCACAAAGCCAACCTATGGGATTGCGTTGAAGATCACCGAAGAAGCCGTGAAAGGGAAACGCGATAAGAATCGCTACGCTCAGCTTGGCTCAGCTGTCAAAATCATAGAACTTGACGGTACCGTGGAAGAAGCCAAAGACTCTGGCCCCATCAGCGCAACATGGCCCAAATTTGATAGCCAGTTTCCTGGAACGTCAGGCTTGTATGTTCCTCGCCAGCAAAGCATCGAAGTACCACTGAAAGAAATTCAGGGTGAACTCAAAATCACAACGGGTCGACGCGTTGAAGCGGTCTTCGAAGGAGCTCGTCCCCAAAAGAAGAAAGTGGCTGGTGAAGAGTTTGCGATCAAGTCGATCGACGAAAATTCTGAAGGATTAACAGTGGTCGTATCCTTCCCTCCAACCACCGCTATGAAGAATGCAAAGAACATATTCGAGCGAATGCAGGTCATGATGACATCGATGAACTGTTATGAACTGGAGATTGAAGACAAAGAGGGAAACGTATACCTACCATCAGGCGCATCTGCGACGGGCAGCGGTGGAGGAAGTTCGCAAAGCTTCAGCTTTAATGGTAATACACAAAAACGCTCTTCGCAGTCATCCGAACCCGAGCTATCGACGGTAGCGTTTCGGTTCAAACCGCTCTCAGGTTACTCGATTAAGAACATTACCGCCCGAATTGTGGAAGCCGATGGCGAACCGGAGACGGTGCCTTTTACCATCGAAGTTCAATCGGAGTAAATGTTAACCAGTTTCGCGTAGGCCGTAACAAGCCAGCTTTGGGGCGCAGTTACGGCAGTGCGTTCCAACAAACATTAAGACATATCAAAAGATACGTTGAATGTGAATACGCCTTCATGCCGTAACTGCGCTATCGCTAGTTACGGCCTACGGTTTACGGCCTGCTGTTTGTTACGGCGTTGCGCGCTTGATCTCAACATCGTTCTTTTGAGGCGTTCCAGGTGTGCTGCGGCCGTCGCGGATGTACTTTTCTAAAACCTCTTTCAGCTCCGTCACCAACTCGGGTTTGTGTTCGTACTGATTGTAGCGCTGAGCAAGGTCCTCGCGAACGTTGAAGAGCTCTCCCGGTTTTGAATGCACGGTATAGCCACGCTCTTTTTTGAGCCACTCGGGTTCACCGTTGCCTCCATTGTCGTCACCGCTGGGTGCATCGATAAGAACCCAATCCCCTTTGCGAATGGCAAACTTGCCCCGAGCACTATGATGCACCGTCGCTTCTCGAATCGGTGTGGTGAGCTCCTCACCAAGAAATGCGGGTAACATACTCACGCTATCTTCTGCCGCATTGTCGGGTAATTCATGTCCCAAAATTGCAGACACCGTCGCCATGAAATCTACATGGCACATTGTTTCGTCGCTAACGGTTCCCGATGGAATCTTCCCAGGCCATCGAGCCATAAACGGAACACGATGCCCACCCTCCCACGCATCACGCTTGGCACCGCGAAGGTCCCCCGAGCTGCGATGCCCGAATTGTTGAACGCGATCGTAAGCGCCCGGTCGTACCTCGCCAGTCACTTCAGCACCGTTGTCGCTGGTAAAGATCACAAGCGTATTGTCGGCAACTCCTGCACGATCGAGTGCATCGAGCAATTGCCCGACACTCCAGTCCGTCTGATGAACAAAGTCACCATAAAGTCCGACTTGTGTCTTACCGACAAAATCAGCAGATGGAACAACCGGGTAATGAGGTGAAGTCAGCGCGAAGTAAAGGAAGAATGGCTTCTTGGTTTGCGCTGTTGTCGTAACCCAGTCTACGGCATGGGTAGTAAGCCCAGGTAGGATATCTTCCAGCTTCCACCCAGGTACCATTGGGCCAGGGATATTGAAGAGGCCGCCTTGACTGGGCACCGTTGGAATACCGACTGTTCGATCGTTATGGATGAAACAGTAGGGAGGGTAGTTCGGGACGATGGTCCCAAAGTAATGATCAAAACCTCGAGCAAGCGGCCCATCGCTAATCGGCTTGGTAAAGTCGACATTGCTGAGGGGGTTCTTCGCTCCACCCATGGGCGGCTTGCCATCGTTCGTGGCATAGTTCTGACCTAAATGCCACTTGCCGATACAAGCGGTGGCATAACCATGTTGCTGGAGCATTTCGCCGACCGTCAATCGATCTGCTGAGATAAGCGGTTTATCCCAGGGGCCGAGAACGTTGCGTTGCAATCGCGTGCGCCATGCATAACGACCTGTTAGCAATGCATAACGAGTCGGAGTGCAGACGGATGATGGCGAATGGGCGTCGGTAAATCGCAATCCTTGACTTGCCAGCTGATCCAATCGTGGCGTAGGAATCTTGGACTCCGAGTTGTAACAACCGAGATCACCATAACCTAGATCGTCTGCGAGAATGTAGACGATGTTGGGCTTTTCAGAAGCCTGGTTCGCATCAGCCATGACAACGCAAAACAAAACAATCGCTGCAATGCTGTTCACGTTTCCGTGGAGCATAAGCAAGACAAGTTTCCAAATCGTGTTCATTTTCATCTTGATACTAGTTCCACAGAAATAAACTCAAACTACCATCAAGCCTCAACGCCGTAACTTCGCTAGCGCTTGTTACGGCCTACAAGGCCGTGTAGGCCGTAACAAGCCAGCTTTGGGGCGCAGTTACGGCAATGCACGCCAGCGAACATCAACCCAAATCAATATACGTCAAACGTGAATAAGCCCCCACTGCCGTAACTTCGCTAGCGCTTGTTACGGCCTACAACAGGCACGCCCCATAGCTTCCCTAATAAAGCATGCATCTCGGGGTCATGCCGAAAGAGTTCCTCGCGAGTAAAAGGAAAGAAATCGTTTCGGAAGAAGTACGCTTCGGTCGCTTCGGCGAAATACTCCATCGCATTGGTCATTGCGTAAGCCCTTTCGAATGTGCCGGGCTTGTCGTTACCAAAAGTGCGTTCGACACGATCATATTTTCCACTTTGCTTGGCTCGTGTATATGCCGCTTGGATTTCTGCATTGTCAAAACTGTCTGGCAGCGATCGAAAATGATACGCGTGAGCCAATTCGTGCAGTGCGAAGTTTGGCATTCTCTGCATCTCCGCTTCGAAATCATGAACACCGGAAAACTCGACAGCTTGCGCCATTGCAGGGTCTCTACCATTGTCCCGCAACCAACCCGCCCCTGGATGAAACTCCGCTCCGCTTTGCCCCTCCTTGTAGGACGGTGAAAAATAGAGCGGAACCTTCTTCATCTCAGCCACCGCTTCCGCCGGTACATCTCGTACGATCTCATCTAACATCTTCTTCAAACCCTGGATCGCTTTCTCTGTATCGTCAGCCTCATTCTCAAGAAGCTTCCTCGCAATGTGAACTTGCCATCCAGAGATGTCGCGAGTCTCGCGATCGATCGGTTTCGAATTATCAATTGGCGGACTCGTTGTTGTTGTATCTTCCGCTTGCACCCGAACGCAAAGAGGTGACATGCCTAGCATGAATGCCAATACAACTGCCCTTACCCTAAAATCCAATGCAACTTTGTTCATTAAGTTTTCCAATCGGCAAGAAATGGTGTCACCCCAATCGAAGATGGATTGTACGAGGTAAGTCTACCAAGTTTAATTCAACTTCTGGATCGCGTAGCCGGACTGGCCCCAGTTCGGTTGGCGTGTGCGCCCGAAGTCTGGCGACTCCGGCTACGAAGGTTGGCACGCTGGGTGAAGTGATTTGTGAGAATCTGGAAGTCCTGAGTCCTGAAATGTAAAATCAAAAACGGTAGCCGGACTGGCCACAGTTCGGTTGGCGTGTGCGCCCGAAGTCTGGCGACTCCGGCTACGAAGGTTGGCACGCTGGGTGAAGCGATTCGCGAGAATCTGGAAGTCCTGAGTCCCGAAATGTAAAATCAAAAACGGTAGCCGGACTGGCCACAGTTCGGTTGGCGTGTGCGTCCGAAGTCTGGCGACTCCGGCTACGAGTTAAAGTCGAACTTTCGTCCCCGATTCAATAACATAACTGGAGTGGAAATCATGAAAATCAGTGGTTGGGTGCGTGGAACATTGCATGCCGGATTTTGGCTGTGTGGAGTTTTCTTCTTGTGCGGGATGGTTGAAGCGGCGGACCACCCTGCGTTTCAACCGGTGAAAGAACTTTTTGCCGCGATGTCCAAACATGACGGCATGGCAATGCAGGAGACTTCAACACAGGACTTCCAACTACTCGAACATGGCGAGGACTGGACGATGCTACAACTTGTAGATGCGGTCCAGCCCAAGGGGAAACCCTATGTGCGCAAAAACTTCTTTAACCAGATTCGAGCTCTTCAAAAAGGGGATGTCGCATGGGTGAGCTATTGGAACAAGGCTGAGATTACTCGTGATGGCGGACTTCGGACCGTCGTGTGGCTTGAAAGCGCCGTGGTGGTCAAAGAGGACGACCGCTGGAAAGTTCAACTGTTGCATTCGACTCGTTTGGAACCAGACAACCACCCAAAAAATATGGAATGGGTTCAGTTCGAAGAATAATGCGGAAAGAGTTAAAAACCGTAGCTATTAGTGCCGCAGCTTGGAAATGACCTTGAGTAGGGAAACCCCAAAATCACAACCCGCAGCGTGAGCAAGGGGCAGAATCACAAGGACTTCCCTCACTTCCCGACTTGTTGATTAAAAGCTCTTTCAATTGCATTTCGATTACCGGGCAGCCATTGGTGCGGCAAGTTGATGGTCAGATCTCCACTTGCCCGTCGATACAAGTGACGCTGTGCCCACCGATCCAGATATTTCCCTCGTCATCGCGTTCCACAAAGACTCGTCCTCGTCGGGCGAGTGCTGTGCCTTGAGCGGCGACGTAACGCTCTGGGGCCAAACCAGCTTCGATGAACCACTGCGCCAGAGCTGCATTCAAACTTCCCGTCACGGGGTCTTCGGTCATGCCATTGTTGCCAGGGAAGAACGCTCGCACTTCAAACTGTGTGTCCCCTTCTGCTCTTGGCCCGACCACTCCAATATCCAACCCAGAAAGCAAAGTTAGTTCGGGCTTGATTGCCAAAACGTCTTCTGCACTGCGAAGCATTACTGCACGCCAATTCGGGCCGTTGTCGCACCAAGAGTGTGCCGTGATCTCGGCTCTCGAAATCCTCAGCCCACGGGCTATCTGTTCCACGTCACATTCATCCAGCGGGCCGCTCTTGATTCGCGGAGGCGCTGCGAATGCTAGTCGCGAACCCTCTCTGCGAATTCTTACCAAACCTGCGCCACACTCCTGAATGATGGTTGCCCCCTTCGGCGAACCACCACTCTCCAGCCACGCATGGCAAGTGCCCAAGGTAGGATGCCCCGCAAAAGGAAGTTCGCGACCAGGGCAGAAGATACGGACACGGTAATCTGCACCGGCGGCTGCACCTTGCGGAGTGGGAGGGAGCAAGAACGTGCATTCAGAAAGATTCGTCCAATTGGTGAAGTGCTGCATGGCGGCCGTTTCGAGTCCTTCGCCATCCATGACAACAGCCAAGGGGTTGCCGAGATAAGCCTCATCCGTAAAGACATCCATCTGTTTGAATCTTCGCTGCACCATTTTGACTAGCTCCAGGATCGTGAAAACATTCATTGTACGATTTTCAAGATCACCGTCACGTAGCATGATGCTGTGTTTAGGACTCTCAGCAGAAGTTACAATGCTGCGAGCTTGAGATGGTTGACGGCACTGTGATTAGGTGGGCGGAGCCTCCAAGGCAGTGCGTGCCCAGGCAGAGCCAGGGTACGAGAGCAATTCATTTGCTAGCTGAGACAGACAACTGCTCGACTTTGGTTATACATACCAAGGCCAGCCACAGGGCGCGGTATCGTCCGTCTTCGCCACGCCTCATAAGGTAGCACGTGGTGCTGTCGACGGCCACATCTCTCAAGCTTTCGATTTCGTAACACGATCCATCATTCATGGTTACACGCACGGGTCCGTGTTCAATCGCCTGCAGGAGCGTTTCGCGATCCATATTCATTCCACCGGAGCAACAGAATCGATCTAGAAGGGAAACCAACTACATTACAGTATTGTACGCCAAGTTTTCGGATGGGGCAACAAATCAGATCTTCCCTCGTTCCCTCGTGCCCAGGCTCCGTCTGGGTACGAGGGTGAACGATCAATTTTTCCAACCCTGACTCAACTTGCGGATGTGTTCCGGGTTCGAACCGCAGCAGGCACCGATGATTTGTGCAGACCAGGTTTGTGCTTGTTGGAGATAGCCTTCGGGGTCGGTGGAGTCGGTGTTGGTCCAGCCTTGTTCATCGTCTACGTAGCCGATGTTACCATAGGCCATGAGCGGGAAGTCTTCACCACATACGGTGCGTAACTCGGTGAGTGGCTGAGCAATGGTATGGGCCGGCATGCAGTTCACACCCAGTGCTTTGACTCCGAGTGGCATGAGCAATTCGGCGGCATGAGTGAGTGTCTCACTGGAGAGAACGCGGCCTTTCTTATCGCAGACAAATGTGACCCATGTGGGTAGGCCAGTGGCAATAGCGATCTTGGCGGCAATCACCGCTTCGCCGATGGAATTCATCGTCTCGATGAGAAGTAAGTCAACGCCACCGTCCACTAAATGTTCAATGCGTTCGGTATGCTCGTCGAGGCATTCTTTGGCGGGCGGCACGAGATCGGGGCGATAACAATCCTCAAGTGTAGAAAGGGAGCCGGCGATGAGCGCTGGCTTTCCAAATTCAGCAACTGCCTCTCTGGCTATGGCTACTGCGCGCAAGGTTAGCTCTCGAGCGGAGAAGCCTTTGCCAGCCAGGACTCGTCGGTGGGTGCGAAAGGTATTGGTGGTGATGATGTCCGCACCGGCGAAGAGGTAATCCAGATGAACCTGGCGTAGGACATCTAGCCCTGCGTCCGTGGTGAGCGCATTGGCCGACCATAAAGGCAAACCGGTGTCTATACCACGGCGATTGAGTTCAGTGCCAGTGGCACCATCTAATAGAAGTCGTTTCGAGTTCACGATCAGGTATTATCCCTTCGGGAAAACAATCGTTCGAAAACCACATAGCACGTTTCGCTGAAGCCGAGTCGCCGGTAACTTTCTCGCGCGGTTTCGTTTTCTCGCTCCATGTACAGGCGTATGCCGCAGCAATCTAGGTCCGCTTCACCGAGATCCTTAATGTGCGTGAAGAGCGTGCGGAACACTCCCTGGCTGCGAAAATCGGGATGAAGATAAACGCTTTGAATCCACCAAAGCTCGCCATTTCTCCAATCGCTCCACTCGAAGGTGTGCGCGGCTTGCCCTACGACTTGGCCATCAATCACGGCTACGAAGTACCTTCCCCTTTTGGATTCGGAAACAAAACGACTGACTCCGTTGGTTACCGTCACGGGATCGAGTTCCCGTCCTTCGGTTTCACGGCACAGGGCGACATTAAACTGAGTGATGGTGTCCACGTCGGTGGATAAGGCCTGTCGGATCTCAATCATGGTTTGTTTCGTAAGTACCTGTTGTGCATTGGAAATCTCTAAGACAGGTTTTGAAACTTCTCGCCGATCGCCACCAACTTCACCCTCCCCAAACAGCGTTTGGGGAGGGGCAGCCCGCGGTAGCGTGGCTGGGGAGGGGCGTCCGCATCGTTTGCAACTCGATGAACCGCGACCAGCTCTCCCCGGCAATCTCGCTTTTGGCTCGATTGACGACCCTCCCCGACCGCTTCGCTGGGAGGGTGAAGAGTGATTTTTGTGGTGATCAACGAGAATGGCCCTGATTTCACACTACTTCTTAATGAGTTTTAGGTTTGCTTCGGCAAAGCCTTTGCCCATCTGAGCAAAGATTTTTGCGCTGCCAAAATAGTGGTAGCCGCCATTGGATGCGCCCTTGAGTGCTTCTTTATCTTTGGGTGAAAGGACTTCCTCTAAAGCGAGGTCGAGCTCCTTCTGATCCGTTTTGGTGATTCCCTCGATCCATGCATCGAGAGCAGCATAATGTGCAGCATCATGAGCGGCATCATGTTCTGGGGAGTCCGGTGAGTATTGGTCATTGGCATAGACCGCCAAGACGTTCTTTCCTTTCTTTAAATGTTGAGTCTGTTCTTGATCGAGAACGATAGATCGGTATTGAGGCTTGTCGTTCCACCAGATGTAGGTGTGAATCTTGTGGCCATTCAAGTAAACATGAAACCCTTGCCTCGCCAAAATCGCGATGCGGTAGGAATCGTAGTCGAGGTTATCTACTTCGAAAGTGGAACGCATGAGCAAGAATTCTTCTTTGCCCCATTTGGATGCATGTTTGTCCAACTTGATTCCGCTGTGGTTCCATACGCCCTTGCCGATGGGCGCTTTGCCTTCTGTCCATTGGCTGTCGTCGAAGTCAGGCTTAGACCAAGCCTCCATTCCGGCTGGTAGCGTGATGTCACGGAATCGCCTGTCGGTGAACTCTTCCAGTTTGTCTTTCTTTTCGGTGGCATCCACCGTGACGAAGCGCCAGTTTCGCTCCTGTGGCAAAGGCTCACCAATTGGCTTCCAGTACTTATCCCATTTTCGTTTCGTATTGAGCGTACCATCTGCTTTCAATGTGTGAGCGGTGCCGACGATATCGTTATACTCGCCTTGTTTGGGTTCTGCTGCTTCGATGTCACGATCCCAAAAAGGGGCGGTATCGACAGCAACCACATTTTCCTGGAACTCGGGCATGGAGGCGGGAGCGGCCATGGCTTTTCGGAAGTTGACGTTCTTTTCGCCATCGACACCGAGTACGCCGATAACGAATGGCATCTGCGGGGCGTCAAGGTCGTTGCGCACGTCGCGGATGAAGTGTGCCAAGAGCCGCGAGTATTCGTCATAATTGCCATTCGGATAAGTCTGGCCATCAACAAGATCATTGAAACCCTGAAGCCATACAAAACCCGCAACTTCATAACCCACTGCGGGATCATAAGCGGGGCAGACTCGAGCTGGATCTGCGAGCACCTTTTTCACGTGCTCGACCATCATTCGGTAAAACACACCTGAGGCAGCTTCCTTGTCTTCCTGCCATTTCTTTCGATCCTTTAGTTTGGGAATACCGTGGGCTCCGTTCGGGTGTTTGTCCCACTCCTCTTGTACCTGCTTGGGCAGTTGGTATGTCCCGGCACTGGGGGGACGAAATTCGGTATTGAGCGACCTGCCGCCCCAAGCGGTCTTGATGATCAGGATTGGTTCCTTCAGTTCCTTCTGCATTATAATCCCAAAGGTGAACTCAGGCCCGATCTTTCCACCATCCTTGGTGGGTTGGTCTCCGCGTGCGCCAAAGCCTGCGGTCAATTTCCCCAAGCCTTCACCATTCGCGCTGCCATCATAAGGCCCGGTCAGATAGGACATCCAGACCTTGTCACAGACGCGAGGCGTTCCATCGGGATTGCGCATTTCTTTGAGTAAGGGTGCGGTGGCTGGATCTTTGCCGATGTAGTCAAAGGTCCGGATTTCAGCATGCCCTTCCATGTTCGATTGGCCAGCAAGGATGAATACTTTGAGAGGGGTTTTCGCGGAATTACTCCCCTGCCCATTGGCTTTCTGCTGCTTTGCTACCGGTTCCGTTTGGTTGAGCCGGATGAGTTTGGGTGTGTCGGTCGATAGCTCAATGGCGCGAATCGTATCCCGTACCGACTTAGCTTTCCGCTTCATCAGTTCCGCTGGGAAGTCCTGTTCGTCCTTCTCGTAGTAGTCGGCGAGCTTAGTCAGTTCAGGTATAACCGACTTTGCATGGGTGCCATAGCTGAGAAGGATGGTCATCAGTTCCGGCGTCCGCAACTCGCTTGCCCATGGGTTTTGCTCCCTTGCATAACGGACGCATGCCTGGATCCCTTCTTCGATGCGATGCGTGGCAAAGATGCGAAGCCCCTCTACTCGAATACCGTCAGCAAACATCTCACCACTCGGGGCTGGTTCGATGATCGCCTGATAGATGGCGGGGAATAGCGGCTTGATGTCTCGGGCAGAAAGGTTTTGGTAAACCGAACTGAAACTTCCTCGGGCATGGCCGTCTTCATTCTTTAGGCCAGCTCGCACCGCTTTGTATAGCGATTCGCGGTCAACGCCATCCAGAGAACCACCGAGCATTCCGTCACCATCGAATAAGGCAAACGCGAGATAACGTTGTTGCATGCCGCGGGGATCGTTGACCTTGTCCACTTCAGCCAATAATTCCAACAGCTTCGGGACAGCGACTTTAGCTGCTGGCCCGATCTTGGCTAATGCATCTGCCGCTCTGACGCGGAGCCAAAGGTCCTTGTCGTCAAGGCATTTCTGCAACAAATCCACCGCCGGTTCGGCCCGCTGGCCAAGACTGCTAATGGCTTGGCATGCACCATAGCGTGCGTCGAGATTGGAAGCGTCGAGCAGTTTGACTATCGCTGGAATCGGCGCCTCTTTGCGACGGCCGAGCGCCATGGCGGCCCGCTCTCGAACGACTGGCGACCAACTGCCGAGCCGCTCAATAAGCTGATCGACAGTGAGTTTGTCGTACGTGCTAGTTCGGTCTTTGTTATCCCATCCACGGCCGTCGGCGATTAGAGATTCTGCAGCCCCCGTGTCCAGGCTCGGGACGAAAGACTTGCCAGCGCCGGTCAGCCGAATCTTCTTCAGCGGCATGGCGTAGGCCAACAGGTAAGTACCCGTAGCATCGAACCCGGCAAAGCTATCGTTGTCGGGTTCGGGAGGACCTTGGTGCGGGTAGCTTTCGTCCCAGCGACGTGCTAGGTCAAAGTACCATGTGCCGAACTCGTTCATCCATGCTCCGGTGGCTTTTGGGCCGGAGAGCGCGACGCTCGGCATGGCCCAAAGCATGTTGAAATAATTACCGCAATGCCCGCAATCGCGCTCCGGCCCATGCGCCGCAACACTCATTCGCGAGAAGAACTCGGCACCGTTGGCTTCCCCCAGTGTATTGAACAGAACCGAAGCCATACCACACTTGCCGTTATCTTCGTGGCCCTCCATCCAAGGCGAATGATCGCCATAAGGGACCGACCCCTTGCCGATGTAGAAACGCAACAGCTTGGCGCTCCGTTCGATCGCTTCATCTACCACGACGTCCTTCACCCCGGCCTCGCGTGCCAGCGCCAAGCTGATTGTGAGAACCACGCCAGGTGAGTTCATCATGCCGTAACCACCCAAGCGGCCGTCCGGGATGGCGAATCCGTGGCCCCACGATCCAACCGCACTTTGCCCTTTAGCAGCTTCCAGTGCGAGTCGCTTCAGGCCCGGCAACACTGACTCATCGCCAGTCGCCAGAACGTATTCAGAAAGGAACAACATGCAATAGCCGTAATACCAAGTTTGCATCGACTTGTCTGAATAGCTGGCTGCCCACTGGGCTTCTTTCTTCACCAACGGTAGGTGCTCGGGAATCCCGCTTGCCAACAAAGCGAGTGCATTCAGCGACCGTGGAATCGCGTCCATGTTGTCGTAACCGGAATCGGACATCCGCGACGCCAGCGCCTTACATCCCTGATCGAGCAGAAGTTTCGATTTGTCACAATCGAACGGAGCCGTTGCGCTGTAGCTACCGAGCACACGCAGATTGATCGCTACCTCTTCCGACGTACCAGCTCGCCAGCGAGTGAGGATGAGTTTGCCATTCCCCTCTTTCGTTTCGGCCATGGTGATCGCTTTACCGAGTTCTGTTCGAGGGTCGAAGGTGAACGGCTTGCCCCCCGCGCCGAGAATCACGTCACCAACTCGAAATGTGTCTGCGGCCGGAGACCCCTTGTCAACTTTCGTGACCAAAATCTGGCGTGCGTCTGTGGTCACCAACCTATCGCAAAAGATCCAGCCGCGAAGGCCAGTCGGGCCGAGGTTCCATTTATGCCGCGAGTCCTTCGGAATCTTCGCACCCTTTGTGAAGTCAGGAACGACGACTTGGTCTTGCGCAGTAGCTATTGTGAAATGCGAAAACACCAACATTAGGAGGATCGTTGCTATTCGCACCAGAGGGTTGATCATCATCTCATTGTTCTTGGAGTTGGAGGAATACTTTTAGGAAAATTGATTTCCCTCGGAGTGGTTGTGATTGCCTAGCCGTGGCCTGGACGGCAAGTTATTGTTCAAGTAGCAAAGAAGGTGCATCTGCCGAGAAGCGATACCTGTGTGCACCGATTTGACCTTAGGTGAGGCTCAGCATCGGAACGACTACCCGTCGTATTGGACAGTCGTAATGGAACGCTACGTTTTGACCCAAGCTCAATTGTCGTCTCACTGAGGCATTTCGCAAGTACGCCTTCCTGGTTGCAATAATGCCGATTGTGCGCATTTCAACGCGAAATTGTCCCGCTTGTGCAAGCATTTATGCCGCCAAAGAGTTGAGTTACACTGTGAAGGTCGCCACGAACGAGCAATCGTCGGTGGTGTCGATGAGATTTCCTACTCATTTGGGGCACTTGATGAACATAGCTGTGATGGATTCTCTTGTAAGGGTATTGGTGGTGGTATGCTTATTGCCAATAGCATTCTTCCATTCGTCGCTGGCAACGGAAGAGATAAACGCTCCAACCGAAGAATCCATCGCGGAAAAGAACACCGTCGAAGCAAATGACTCTTCGGCCGCAAGGCTTGATCAGCTCAAGCGTACGGGAATCAATCGTTCTCAGTATGGATCTGCACAAAACGTGCTCTTCGCAAACAACACAGGTCCGGAGGCTCCTCCTGAACCGAAGCTTGAAGAGTTCAAGACCGTGATTGAGCCGATCTTAAGGAAAGCCTGTATCGATTGCCACGGTTCTGAAGATCCACAAGGCAATATTCGAATCGATACTCTTGATCCAAATCTGCATACCGGTGGTGATGTCGATTGGTGGAACGAGATCTTTGCGGTAGTCAGCAAAGGAGAAATGCCACCACCTGACAGTTCAGAGATGTCGGATGAAGAGAAAAAGAAAATCGTCGAATGGCTTTCGCATGAGTTGCAATCTGCATCGATTGCAAAACGCAATTCTGCAATCCATTCGTCTTTCCGACGAATGACTCGCTACGAATACAACTATGCGCTTCAGGACCTGTTGGGGCTCCCATGGGATTTCGCAAAAGATCTTCCCCCAGAAGCAAATTCCGAAGATGGTTTCCAAAACAGTTCGGAGTACTTGCATATGTCGGTGACCCAGTTCGAAACCTACTATCGATCCGCTCATGCAGCTTTGACTCGAGCGATCCACTTCGGTCCAAAGCCGGAAGCACTTTGCTGGGGTATCTCGATGACAGACGTTTCCAAACTGGAATGGGCGAAGCAAAAAGAAGAGGAAGCGAAGATAAGACAGGAGTTGAAAGACACCCCAGATAAACTAAAAATTGCACTTAAAAAACTAGAGAAGAAATTTCAGCATTCTCACTCTCGCAGCTTTTTCAGGGATTTAATCAATGGCCGTACGGTAGTCGCAGAATGGGATTACGACGAAGCGAAGTACGCAAACTTGCCCAGCAGTTCTCTTCCAAAACGACCCCATGACTTCAATCACATCGCGATCTTACCCGCAGGCCAATGGATCAATATCGAGCTTGGAGACCAGCTTCCCGACCAAGGTCCGATGCGGGTCCGAGTTCGGGCTTCGCGAGCCGACTCGAAGAAAGACAATCCTCCAAGCCTACAGCTCTACTTTGGCTGGCAAGCGAGCAATGAGGGACGTGCCTTGCTTCCCGTAGGCCGGCACGATTGGGAAATCGCAGCGACAACGGTCGCACCGGCGTATTACGAATGGGAAATTGAACTCGGCGAAATCTATCCTCGCAACTCGGTTCGAGGTGATTCGCCCATGGGTGCTATGCCGAGCCCCTCCGAATACATTCGTTTGATGAACAGCTCCGCCTCAACGAACGACATCCAAATTGACTACGTCGAGGTTCAATCTCCCGCTTTTGATCAATGGCCACCTTCATCTCACACTAACATCTTTCCAAGTCGGGAAGCAAACGAACTCGAATTGGACTATACGAACCGCGTCTTTTCCAAGTTCATGGAGAGAGCTTGGCGTCGCCCAATCTCCCGTGATGAAATCGCACAAAAGATAAAGAGATATACCGAGATTCGACCTAACTGTGAAAATGTGGAATCAGCAGCTCTCGAGATTCTCGCATCGGTCTTAGCGTCGCCTCATTTTCTTTATGTTGTTCCCGATCGATCTGCTGGAAGTCAACGAACTGAAAGCAAAGCTGAATCGGTTACTCGTGAAATGATCCCAAACCAAGAGCTAGCGACTCGTTTAGCATTATTTCTCTGGAGCAGCATTCCAGACGAAGAACTACTGCAAAGTGCACGCGATGGATCGCTCGGCACAACCGACGTGCTAAAAGCTCAAGTAGCCCGCATGCTCGCGGACCCGAAATCCAAACGCTTCGCAGACCACTTTGTATCGCAATGGCTCAACATGGAGCTTCTCGACTTTCTTAATATTCAACAGAATGTTCCTGGATTTGATCCGTTGTTGAAACAGGCCATGCGACAAGAGCCTGTGGAGCTGTTTCGAGAAATCCTGCGTTCTAATGCAAGCGTGTTAGATTTTCTGCACAACGATTACACGGTCGCTAATGAACGTTTGGCGAGACATTATAGAATCGATGGCGTTTACGGGAACCATTTCCGGCGAATTTCATTAGACCCAAGCGACGTTCGGCGCGGTGGCTTGTTAACGCAAGCTGGATTGCTTGCGATGAATTCCGACTATCCGGACTCTCATCCCTTAAAGCGTGGCAAATGGGTCCTGGAAAGTTTGCTGAATGATCCGCCCCCGCCTCCGCCACCTGCTGTTCCTCAAATTGACTTGGCGAACCCTGAGATCGCCAAAATGACGTTAAAGGAACGAATCGAAGATCATCGTAATCACCCAGCCTGCATGGCATGCCATATGAAAATAGATCCATGGGGAATTGCGTTCGAAAACTACGATGCGATTGGCCACTGGAGAGACCAAGTCAACGGGAAGCCTGTCGATGCTTCGAGTAAGCTCTACAACGAACAAACCCTGGATGGTATCGCTGGTTTAAAGCTGTTCCTGCTGGAGAACCGACAGGATCAATTTGTACAAGCTATGGTCCACAAATTGTCCACCTATGCCTTGGGCCGCCCCATAAAATTCGCAGACCGAGCCGACATCGAACGAATCACATCCCAAGTGCGATTGAAGGGTGATGGCCTTCAGACCATGGTGACGGAAATCGTATGCAGCGAATTGTTCCGAAGCCGATAAACGAATTACCATTTAGCATATACGACAAGCTTGCAAGGAAATGCCATGCCGATAGATCTTAACCGAATTGACCGTCGCCGGTTTCTGAGAGGAACTGGTTTAGCGCTCGCGATTCCCATGATGGGATCCCTTCATCGGACCTCCCGCGGTGGTGAAGTATCCAATCCTCGAAGACTAGGATGTTTCTATTTTCCTGACGGCGTTCCGATGCCGCTCCCGAACGATCCAGCCTATCAAGATTGGGCTTGGTTTCCACATGGCAATGGCAACGACTTCACATTTTCTAAATGCATGGAGACATGGACCCCTTTGCGGAATGAACTGACCGTACTATCCGGCTTTTCTCACATTGCAGCAAGAAACGTGCACGGGCATAACAACGGCGATCAGTTTCTCACCGCCGCTCCAACCGGAGATGGGGATCGAGACTACGCAAATACGATTTCGCTAGACCAAGTGTATGCCAGTCACATCGGCGACCAAACGAGATTTTCGTCTCTCGTGATGTCCACCGACGGTGGCACGGGAACAGCCCGAGGAACACATACGATTTCGTTCGATAAGAATGGACGCCCAATTCCTGCAGAACACAGGCCCAAGCAGATTTTCGATATGCTGTTTGTGAAAACGGATTCGCAATCAGCAAAGCGATTGGCAATGAGTCGTAGCGCGCTGGACGAAGTACTTTTGGACGCAGCGACGCTGAAGCATTATCTCTCTGCAGAAGATCGCAAGAACTTGGACGAGTATATGGAGTCAGTTCGTCAGGCGGAGCTCAAAGTTGAAAAAGCTAAGAAATGGCTCGATGCTCCTTTACCCAATTTAGAACGGGAACCGATTAATCTAGAACTCACAACGGATGAGCCTCGCGAGTATTTACAAACCATGTTCGAGATGATTTACCTCGCGTTTCGAACTGATTCCACGAGGATTGCCACCTACCAGATCGGTCGGGAGAATGGAATTGGCAGAAGTGATCACTTGTCGAGAGCCGTAGGCTTTAACTTGGCTCATCAATTATCGCACGAAACGAAGAACCCAGACGGCTGGAAGAACTTTGGAATCTATTGCCGTTTTTTGAATGAAGAGTACGGCCGTTTCGTTGAAAAGCTTCGGAGCACACCAGAGCCCAACGGCACCGGTTCTATGTTGGATAACTCGTTGCTTTTTTATGGATCGGCGTCGAGCGCGTTCCACCTTTCTCGCAATTATCCACTCATGCTCGCGGGAGGAAAGAACATGGGCTTTGTGCATGGGCGGTACATTAATGCTGCAGGAGAAAATTTCCAAGGTGGAGCATGGATGGGAGACCGGGAACCATGGCAGGACAAAGCCACTCGAGAAGACATTCCCCTCTCCAACCTATTTGTCACCATGCTACAAAAGCTAGGGGTTCAAACTCATTCCTTTGCCGACAGCACGGGAATCTTCGAGGAGATCTAAACTACGTCGAAGATACGTTAGTTCGCTGCACAAATTGACTGCGTTCTATGGTATCGTAGACCCTGTTTTTATCCTGGACGCATGAAACCACGACCTGTAGCAATGCGCATAGCCGCCCCCTCGAACTCCTTAAGCTCTGTTCCTGTTACTGCGTTGGAGCAGCTGTTCGACCATGTTCACGATGTCGCCTTTTTCATTAAGGATCATCAAGGAAAATACATCGCCGTGAACCAATCGTTGCTTGCGAGGCATGGACTGTCAAGCAAGCAGGAAGCCATCGGAAAAAGGCCATTGGACATTTGTAGCGGAGATTTTGGGAAACTACCTTCGGAGCAAGACAATCTGGTGCTTCAATCCGGTGTTCCCATTATCGATCATTTGGAGATGCAGTGGGAAATGCCGGGGCGGCCCGTATGGTGCCTGACGACCAAATTACCACTGAAAGACAGCTCGGACAAAACGATTGGGATCGTTGGTTTCTCCAGAGACATTCGAACAACGGTTGCACCTTCGGTTGTTTCGGACACGTTCGCACGCGCGCTTGAACAATTTGAGCGAGATCTACCCGCGGAGGCCTCGCCTAGTTGGCTGGCTAAGCTGGCACAAATGCCCAACCATCGATTTGCAAGAACGATGAAACTAATCTTTGGCCTCACGCCGACACAATACATTTCCAAGAGCCGACTTGGGAAAGCGTCGAGCCTGTTACTTCAAACAGAAAAGTCCGTAGCCGCGATCGCACAAATCTGCGGATTTTTTGACCATAGCGCTTTCTCGCGAGCTTTCAAAAAAGCTACCGGTACGACCCCAATCGATTTTAGACGCCAATGGAAAACCGCGGTACACTTGCAACGCAAGGACGACAGTGGCGAATGAGTATTTGTCCTCCCTCCAGGGCCCAAACCTTGATTGGGCTTTAACGAGCTGACTTGACGACGAAAGTTGTTTTCAGCATGACGCTCGTCCTTCGGAACCTTTCGCGATATGGCGACTGACGAAGCACTGTCGCAAAGAAACGACATGAAGAAAAATTGCAGTCGGAGCAAGAAAGGTCGGAAGCCAGATAAGCGGCCAGGTTGCAATCGAAGTAAACGGTTCTCCAGGCCAATTGAGGTGTTGTGGGCCAGGGCTTGATGTGGCTGCCGTTAAGATTGCATTGGCAAGTAACGCAAGCCCTACAAAATTCCAAACTACCAATGTTTTGGGACCAAACCATTTTCTCCCAGTCCCTAACGCAACCAAGGGCGCTGATAGGCCAATGACCATATCGAAATTTCGTCCCTCCACGGTAAACTGGACAGGCACACTTCCTTCTCGAAACATTTGCCAAAGAGCAATTTCTACACCAGTACGCATCGTTTGAAAAAGAATAGGTAGCCACATAGGCGTCACAGCCAACGTGACCTTGGCCACTTGCGAAGATGAAACCAAAACATAGGTTGCAGTCGCAATGACAAGCAAAATAGGAACTCGTGGTGGAAACGAATCCCATTCCGAAGTCCATCCAGAAAGGGAAAGCGTGGAAACCGATACTAACCACAGCAACATCGCTAGGCAAAAAAATGCTGCAACGATGGACGCGTTTTCCACCTTGGCCTTGTTCATCAACTGAAGCGATCCCCCAGCGATCGCAATCGCCAGGGAGATTCCTAGTATGAAAAGAATGCTTTCTCCCATAGTAATGTCGCTCATCCTGAATCTCGGTGTACCCAAGGCAATTGCTTCCTTGCACAATTTAAAATCCCGAAGACCTCACGATGGGTCATTGTCGCTCAAGTGTGTTGATATGAACCTTTATTGTCAAGGACTTGGTCATCGCTGAAGTCAAGACATAAACGAAGACTCAACTTCAACCCACTAGTTTAGTCTTGCAGAAATGCTAGCCGTCACCTAAGTCAGGTGAGCGCATGCACCACTTGTGAATGGCATCCGAACAAAAATTCATGATGTTAACGGTCTTTGCCCTAGTGCGAAACTCCGTCCAGTCGACGCTTGATGATCTCCGCATGATGTTCAACGTGACCAGCCAAGATGAAAAGATTCGCGCGAGCGCTTGTCGTGTGGCCGGAAGCCACGCCCAGACGCTGAAGGGCTTCCGAGGAGAGTCTTCTAACTAGCAAGACGTTGGCCATGCGAAGATGCTCCAGCTCATCAAGCAGACTTGACATGCTTACAGTCTGGTAGTCGCTGTTGGATACATAAGAATCCTGTTCGTAGCCGGGAATCGGAGTCTGGTCTCCTGAAGCAATGCGAAGCATTCGATAACTGAAGATTCGCTCCACGTCGATCAAGTGGCCGATGACTTGTTTGAATGTCCATGTGTAAGGTGGGTGAAGGCAGTTGACTTGGTCGTCGGGTAGATTGCCAAGTTGGTTGCGAAGTTGTCGGACTTGGTCCTCGAACACTTGCAGGAAGTCACTGTTAGGCGCCTTAGAAATGTATTGGTGGTAGTAATGAAAGTATTCATCAACACGAGGGGGTTCAATACAAATGGGTTCGTTCATTTCATCTCCGCATCAAGAAAAAGGTTATCGTTCCAGTAAGTTTCTATCGCTCGATCATCCGAGCCCATCGCACATCGAACCCATGCGTCTCGCTCATGCTTAACGACCTCCAACTCCCACACGCAGCCGCACATTCCGTCCGACCGAAGAGGAACGAAGTCTACAAGTTTCGAAAGTGTTGCCTGATAGGCGAATTGAACCAGAATGTCAGATTGCCATAGGTGAACCATGAGCCACATCGCGTCTTGGCCACGATGAATAATGACGAAGCCTGCATTATTGCTTACGTTAGACGCAAGAGGCCAAGGTACGTTATTCTCAGCGAAAGCCAGGGTCGCGGCGACTTGATCCGACGGAATGGAATGAGAATCGAAACAGATTTCGTAAACCTTGAGCCTCCACCCACCATATTCATGGATCGAGACCAGCCGAGTGTCCCGAGGTAGGTATGGAGTCACCACTCCGCGAGGTGCTGAGAACGGACTTGCGACGAACGGAACCGTTGCGTGCGAATTCGATGGTTCTTTGGTTGGCCGCCGTGGTCGCAGCATGAGCTCGCCTCCACAATTAGGGCAAACTTTAAGTCTCGCCCGACACGTTGGACAGAATGTGCATTCGTAGCTGCAAATGTAAGCAACGCTAGAGTATTCGATGCCACGATCGCATGATTCGCAGGCTCTCTTCATTTCCAAAGCCACAATTTCAGTCTCCGATGGATTCGTATTTACGGCCTTTGTTTACCGCTCTGCTATTTTGCTCGAAAACTAGGATGAAATGAAAGTGGCAGAAATGTCATTTTTAGTTACAATTATGCCATGAGAAGAAAACGCATTGCAGTCGCTATTTACGATGGGTTACTTGGCTACGAATATGGCATCGTAGCTGAGATGTTTGGGCTCGTTAGACCTGGTCTTGAGAAGATTTGGTACGACTATAAATCATGCAGAGTTGAAAAGGGGACGATCACTTCGAGCCATGGCTTGATTATGGAACCACGCTTTGGGACGCGTGAACTCTTGGAGGCAGACACCATTATCATACCGGGTTGGCGGTCACCAACTCACGTTCCCCGTCCTTCGTTTGTCAAAGCGATTCGCAGCGCCTACGAAAAGGGCTCGACGATCATCTCGATCTGTTCAGGTGCGTTTGTCTTGGGGCATGCAGGACTCCTGGATGGTCGCCGATCGACAGCACATTGGCTCCATACAGATGAACTACAACGTTTGTTCCCAAAGACCGCGGTCATGCGTGACCGACTCTATGTGAAAGATGGCCGGATTTCAACTTCAGCTGGCTCCTCGGCGGGCTTGGATCTTTGTCTATCCGTCATTCGAGATGACTTTGGAGTCGAGGTCGCCAACTTGGTTGCTCGGCGAATGGTCGCTCCCAGTCACCGGGAAGGAGGTCAGAGCCAATACGTTCAGCCCGCCGTGCTGGCTATTGAGAACGACGAAATGGGACCCGTTTTGGACTGGATGACCAAACACATCGCCGAACCGATTACCCTTGAGATGATTGCGGACCGATTCTCAATGTCGCTTCGAACATTCCAGCGGCGGTTTCAAGCCTTGACCGGATTAGCTCCTTTGAATTGGCTAAATGAAAATCGCCTGAATCGAGCTCGTGCTTTGCTCGAAACAACCGATTTGTCGATCGAGCAAGTGGCTTATCGCTCTGGGCTGGGCTCAACGGCCAACTTGAGAAAGCACTTCGAAAGACGATTGAAAACAACACCGAGCGTCTACCGCTCAACCTTTAAACTCAATCCTACTAAGCCAGAAAAGTGCGAGGCTTGAGCTGGTCAGCCTTCCTGCGGAATTTACTGAAGCGATTCGTTTCTCTCAGGGCTAAATTGTGGTCGATTGGCCTTCAGGCGATGCGGACGCCCCTCCCCAGCCACGCTGGCGCGGGCTGACCCTCCCCAAACGGGGCTTGGGGAGGGTGAAGTTGCTGGCAATCATACGATCGTGGTTGGTGGCGTTGCCGCGATTGTTTCGC
>JAIYDN010000032.1 GCA_027487485.1 Planctomycetaceae bacterium
CCGGAGCGTGCGGCTGGAACAGCGGATCGATTCGGACGGTTCCGGTGAGCCATGACAGCCTCAGCCTTTTCGTTTACTTGTGGGTAGGATTGCGTTCGCTACCACTCGTCAAAGTTGAGCGAACCGAACTCTTTTCAAACCGCTCGCGAGGCCTCGACGGTTTTGCGAACGCCATCGCAAGTTGTTTACTGAGAACATGTTGCGGCGATGTCCTCAATTGCGATGCCAATCGAAATCACATAACCTGGACTTTGTTGCGTCTGCCGGAGGCATTCGCTTCGTTTTGCTTCTCGTGGCTATGTCCTTTGCCGCTTCAAGCGAATAGCCCAGGAAAGGACGATGCAAACACGTGGTTGATTCAGTAACCGAGCGATATTGATTTACCGACAAACTGAATCAGCGTGTTGACATGATAGCTTTGATGGCATTCTTAAGTTCCCGGTCGACATCGTCCTCTGAGAGAAAATCTAGATTCAATGCCGCCTCAAATCGCTTGCGAACAGGCGACTGGGGGACGAAGGATGATACAAGGAGTCCGCGTCCCTCACCGCCACCGTAGTTCCGTACAGAGTTTTGCAATCGATAGAAATCTTCATTAAACACTCTTCCTGCTTTGCATTCGACGATGAGCAGTCGCTTGCCATTAGTCAGGATGACATCGAATTCCTGGGCGGAAAGCAAATCTCGCTTACCATTTTGTGGACGCCAGCATATCTCAAGCCCAACGCGCATATCGCGAATAACCCCCTGTTGAAGAAGTGGTTCAAGCGAGACATAAACGTACTCTTCGAGCCACCCGCCACAAAGATACTTCGCAAAGTCAGGACAAGTTTTGAAACCGAAGACGTCCTTCCCGATTATGCAATTCGCCTGTCCATTGCTGTCTAGACTCAGCACAAGATCGCGTTGCTGAATTTGAAAAGGAATAAATTGATCATCCATGAAATCGGTGTACTCGCTCAATTGCCTATAGGCCTTCGCAATCTGTGCACGACGTCTCCAAAGTAGTTTGGTGAGCTTTCGTCTCTGCTCAAAAACCAATGACTCTTCCCACTTACCCGAGCGAGCTATGTCAAAACCGTTAACCTGCAAGAACGTTTCTAGATTATCAACACCACGAAGCTCCATGACACTAAAGTCATCAAGAAAAATGATGTTGTGATCACGAGTTTCGAGATAGAACGGAACTCCACTGACCTTCTTACATGCGGCTAATGCCCCGGAGTACATCAGCTTTGTTCCGCCTGTGAGGTTGAACCCAATGCGGCTCTTTTCTGGAAGCTCCGAGATTCTCTTAAGGATCGCAACTTTCGTTCCCATAGGATCAAACGGATCTACCTCCATCTGTGAGAAGCTCGAATCACGCGGAACGTGCGCCGTCATGCATTCGGCAGAGTACTTCGGGCTGGTAACAAATACGTGGTGGTGGCATCGAAACTGTGAAACTCCAAGAACACTTGGAAGTCGTTGTTCACCGAATAGGTGAAAAATCACATCGAAGTCTTGGCGTGCTGGATCGTTGGATTGTTTGAGCTTACGGCTTGAAGGAGCGAGAAGTTCGATAGGCAGTTGAATCTCCTCTGGCGGCTTCCGAAAGTCAGGCGCAGCAATAATCCTGATGTTGAATTCGGGATTAACTATAGATACGAATGCCCATGTAAAAGCCATTACCGGTGTACCTGGGCTAAGATAGAAAGTGACTTGCTTCTCGCCCTTCTCTGCGCATACAAGGTCGAGTGCAGAAGTTGCTGCTGCGTAAATACCTTTAGCATCGTTTAGACAACTTAGCTCTTTGACACACATCTGCACCTTGACCGTCTTTCCCAGCTTTTTCAATTCCTCGCGAAGCCAGGACTTGTATAGCGAGTGCCCCTCCGACGTATTCGCAAAAGCATCAATGATGGGCATCTCTTCGGCCCGCGACAATTTCGTGACTGCCATCGGATCAGTGGGAAGTGTTGCGATAACTTTCTTTCTTGACTGTTTGTTATCGGGCGATTCCTTGTTTGGGTCTGTGTAAGCGAGAACGAGCACATCGGTGTAATCACCAGCCCGAAGAGCTCCCAAAACAGGCCCCCCTAGTTCTTCAAGCCCGATTGCAGCTCGAAGATCTGTGATCCCATACCAAGTTAGAAGAAATCGCCTCATCTAAGTTTCCTCAAAGTCTTTAAATTACATCTCGTCATCATCGACCCCTAGAACATGGATCGCGCTAGCTGCTGTATCACCGGTAAGGTACAATCTCAACCCGTACAGCAAATCGGGTGTTCTGTTTAATGAGTCCGGTTTCTCCAGTTGTAACTTGATCCGCGAGCGAAGTGGCAGTTCAATTCGGATAAGTAAATCATCGAGCTTTTCGATGATATGAGTGAAGCTTCGTGCCAGCTTCGATTCCGGCGAGAGTATGTGAACAGCCTCTTCGCCACCTTCACGTAGTCTCAGAAAGGCGAGTAGCAATTCCAAGTGATTCCGAATAGGTTCAATAGCTACGTGACTCTTGAAGTCTTTTCCTCGACTTGCTCTGGCCGGGAGCGATTGCAGGTCCCTAATATCGCTTTCTAGGGCAATCGCAAGCTTTTGAAATACCAGTTCGTGCGAATAATCAGGCAAGTTCCACAGTAGTTCTGGATGTCTCCAGATTGCGATTCCGAGCCATTCTAAGGCTGCGGAAACGTCAGCTGGAGCACCCGCCTGCAATACATTGTACGTACGATCAATCAGCTGCTTTTGTCGGGGGTCATGCCCAGCGCCAAGAACAAAACCCATGTGTCGCACAATAGACCCAAGGACTCCTGCGTGAGAGTCGCCTTTCGCGAATATTCCGAGTAAGGCGTCGTAAACCGAGTCAGGAGCATCTTTGTGAAAACAGCAAAGGAACAGTGCAAGACAATTCTCTATATCAAGCCAAAGACTATTGGCGTCAATCTCATGTCGGAGTTGCGATTCGCTCACCAGTTCATGTGCAGCAACAATCGCGCGTTCAGCGACATTACGGAATCCAAGTGGAGAATCTGAACTATCCGATGACTTGCCTCCATTCCAAACACGTCCAGCACATTGTACGAATTGATCTCGGATTCTGTTTGCAATTGCTGGAGGCACTGAAACGCCTAGTGTAATGCGTTTCGCCCTATCGTTTGGTCCAACATCAAATGAGATTAGGTCTTTCTCGCGAATACCAAAAGAATCGTTTCGGTTCTCGAAACCATATGTATGGATAACGTAACTCCTGCCTCGGGAATCAACAACGCGACCAGAGACATAATCGTAGCCATTTCGATCAACGCCAGAACTGAGCCGTTCTACTGTTCCGCATTGCCGCAACTGATGCGATGTCACCTCGCCTGTCCTGGCACAGCGGAGGAATTCGCCAGTGGACTCCAATAGCGTCACTTGATCTTCAAAAAGCCTGATTAGATCTATGGTGTTGCCGGCATTGGTTCGATAGGCGGAAAGGTCTTCCCAGGTCATTGGGGATGGGAAATCCGGATATAAACTAGGGGATTGAGAGAGGGACTTTTGCTTCCATCTCACAATAACCTCTGTGAAACCAGCGGATTTCGAATTAGTCGGAACGAAACGGAGCCGATAAGGATTGTCAGCTCCGTAGGTGAATGTCATTTCAAGACGACAGGGAACGCTTTCCCTTAGCGGAAATGCTTTTGACTGCAGAGTCGCAACGAATTGGGAATTTTGCTGGCCACTTCCCATGACTAACGGGAATTCATACGTTGTCATCCCAGGTTGAAGCGTAAAGACTTCGTCAATAACAATGGAAGAAGTCTCACTACGTCTCGGTACTACAGTTTCGGATTGCACTAGATGAAATGGCATGTAGCGTCCATCAGCGATGACCCGCATCGAAAGGTCTGGCAGGTGCTCGCGCCAAATTGGAATTTCGCCGGCACCTAGCTGCCAACGATCATGAATCGCGCCGCCACGAACGACATCCACTTTGTAGCCAACTACACTTGCGTTCGCGGCGGAATGTCGACTTGGCTGCCTAGTTGTTTCGCTATGAAAAGTATCTCCAACAGCTAAAGCAAAGCACCTCCCTCGCCCGACAATTCGCTTCAAAAAATCCAACACTTCAGCCCTGCAGAGCGCTTCATCCATTGAATATTGCGACTGAGCTATACGACCATTGGGCCAGGAACTGAGGTATGAGTACATGCCTCCATTTTGGTTCATCCATCCAAGTCCATCCAGCGTTCCATCGAGCAACGACTCGACACCACACAGCTTTGCGATTGGCTCTGGAAAAGCACATCCACTCTTCTTTAGAATTCGAGCAGCATCATCGAAGGACGATGTGCCGATGTCGATCACCTGGGTTGGGTGTCGCTCCCAATACATTCCGTTTGACTCTGGGATTCGCTTCGCGAGGGAACGCTCACGATCTGCACGTGCTCTCAAGCAAGTAAAACACGCTTCTGCACCAATCGAGGCGAAAACCACTACCACATCTCCATCACGAACTTGATGCTTGGCGAAATCCTCAGAGCTTTGCCAATCAAATACCGCGGCTACGCTCGCCGGGAGTGGCTCTGCCTCAAGAAAAGTGCCATTCATATTGCGCCTCAGTGTATTGAGCGTAAAATCATCGACGGAATCAGGTATTAGATACGTGACGCGATCTTCATTAAGCTCTGCCTTTATGCTCTGGGCAAAATACGCTGCGGCATCGTTTAGAGTCCCCAAGGGATACTCACTGATGGAGGAGTAAAGGCTCAAAATACTTACTGTCGGAATATCATCGCCAAGTACAATTCCACTAGAGTTACCCAACTCAATCCCAAGCCTGGTGGAGTCGGCAATCCGCCACTCTTGCCAGAGCAATCTTCGCTGCAGTTTTAATCTCGCTTCACCTTTAGCAATTTCGGGACGAAGTCGAGTCAAGTCTACAACAGCTCGATCAGGGTCAATTCTTTCTACATCGCTCTCAACTCGAACCGGAATGTTCATTGAGTCAGACACGCTGGGAACAACGGCAAGAAGTGGAATCTCCGCTGCCTTGCGTGAGCTTGAGGGGGACAACTGCAATTTGCTTTGCAATCCATTGATAAATAGCCCAAGATGACTCAGGTCCTTACTCACTTCAACGCACTTTGCGTTGATAGCACAGTCGCCAACAAACAGTTCTAGGGACAGGTCTCGCTTGAGACGCAAATGTACTTCGACAAAAGGCGATCCTAGAATAGATAAATCAACAGCAGCTTTGCCCTTCGGTGTTTCCACAATGCGGAACTTCAGCTTTGTACCGACACCGACGCTGGCAAAAGCGTTCGTCGAGGCAAAACCGTTTGCATGGAAAAAAATGGATTCATTACTTTCGGTCTCGACAAATCCGAAACCTTTCTCATTAGTAGGCTTGCGAACAATGCCCGTTTCTACGCTTCTGTCCAGAGTCGTAACAATGAGGCCACTTATTGAAGCGATTGTGTCTGGCAATGACATCGCAGGCGAAATCGTAAAAGACTCATATTCGAAATCGCATGGTTGTTCAAACCAACGCACCTGAAAGTGATTCTGTAGTAGATAAATACTTTCCCAGAATAAACTTACCGACCAGTTATGGTTGAACTGCCCATAGTCTGTTTTTGATGTTTCATCAATTGCTTGAAGTCGCTGCCAGCCATCCCAGATTCGTCTATAGTCACGATGTTGTAGCAGCGAGTTATTCGGAGCAAAATTCTCCCAAGTGCCAATATCGGATGCCGCCTCGCTGTGTAACCAGTCTGTGATAGAACGCAAAAGTGTTTGACTTTCCGCGTCAAGTGAAAAGCACTCATCGCGAAGCCGAGTGTAATCAGCAAAGCGTTTGCAAAAACTCTTGAAAAGTCGATTCTCTGGGGTATCCAAACTTTCGACTCGGTGAACAGCCTTAACGTACGGCCTCCCCGAAAGTTTCTCGCGAATCGTACGACCATTCCGTCGACTAAGCCAGGAAATGCAAGAGCTGTCAAATTCGCGTGCAGAATGAATGGGCACTATGGCGTGCTCTCGGAGTAATCGTGGATTCAGCGAAAGTAGGAGCTGCTGCAACGACTTCTGGACATGCTGCGCAACACGCCCGAATCGATCATTGGGTATCTTTGGGTAGGAAAGTGGAGTGTATTGGGATACTGCTTGAACCACACGCGACAATTGCACAGGCAAACACTCGCCACTCCTCTCGTCGAATTCCGCAACGGAGTTGAACCAGTCTCTTAGAGCGAGGCATGTGTAGAGTAAATCCGCGGGTGGCAATGCCTGATGTATAGCTCGATACTGCTGTTCAAGTGAGTCTGACTCAACTGCCAATTTTGAATCTTTCACTCACTAGATCCCCTCGGAAGCCACGAACGCTTCTCTCTTGGCTTCAGTGCATTCCACTTCTCCTGACGAAGCTGCTGATTCCCTCCTCGCATAAACGCTTCTGGAATTTCAATGGCTTGGCTCTCCGTAGCCGTTTGTTCCAACGCAGGTGCGACTGCGTCATGAGTCGCGTCTTCACTCAAATAGTTCGCTGTTTGCCACATAAACTGGCCATAGCCGAGCTTACATGCCAGGTCAAAATCTTGAACTATGGAATACTCTTCCTTGTCTAAGGTTCGGCGTATCAGGTCAAGGCAATTCGCTTTGCTTTCGCCTCGAGTGTCGATTCCTCGAAGTTTCGGCATCACCTTTTGAACGAGTTGGTCCTCAAAGGCCATTCGCATCGCCCGTTTGATACCAGCAGAATCATCGCCTTCCTTTGCTACACGAACATCTGGATAATTCGCCATGTAATACTCAATCGATTGCCAAACACGGTGTCCTAGTGCGCGCCCTACGTTTGATAGGGATTCATTCATCCCCTCTATGAAATCTTTGAATGGAGCGATCTGCTCTTCGGTAAAATCAGTGTCGCGCGACCACCACTTTTCCCATGCCTTTCGTGGTAACAACTGAGCAGGATTGCTCAAGCTATTCAGCTTTTGACGTCGCTCTAGTTTTATTGGTCGTGGGAAATGAATTACGATCGATCGATCAAGAACCTTGTCTGAAAGAGATTTTGTTGTTTCGTCTTGATTCATCGTACCCGTCCACAACACGTTGCGGCCGAGTGGAAGGTGATAAGGCTCGAGTCCCGCACCGAGCTTAACCTCAAGCGTTGGGGTGTCGCTACCTTTCAATCCTCGGCGGTACTCTAATTTGCTCAGGAAGTCTGAAAAATAGAGTTCCATATAAGCGAGGTTCATTTCGTCCAAGAGAACCATACAAACTGCATCTTGTAGTCCTGGGTAATCTTCGGTCGCTGCTTTTTGACTTTGGGCGAGAAAGCGAAGGACTGGCTGTGAGTCAAATTTGTTATCAATTGAATTGAAGAATCCAAGCATGGATTCTTGGCTATCCCAATTTGGTTGCACGGCAAGTGGAAGGAACTTGATTCCGCCAAAGTGCGAATATAGCCGAGGGAGTTCCGACTTTCCGGTCCCACTTACCCCAGCTAATACCGTAAGGGGCGACCACTCAGCCGTCTTTAGTGACGTGTGGAATGCATGAAGGATACGACGAGGGAAGCGTAGTCCGTATTCGATACACTGCTGGCTTATGGAGTCAAGCCATTTGATTTCCGATTCAGCACCTTCGAAATTGATTGCTTTGCCAATTACTGGCGTTTCTTTGAAATGAGGCGATTCAACATCTCTAATTAGTTGATCGCGCTCCGCAGTTCTTGCATACGCTGCTTGAAGTCTCTTCTGTTCATCTTGTAAACGCGCACACTCGCGGGCCAAACTCTCGTTCTGGCTTGCAAGGGAGCGGTTTGTTGTGTCGAGCGAACTCAATTGGGCTCGTAATTCATTTTCGCCAGCAGCTCGATCTCGATGGCCATTCAATTCAAGCTGTGATTCCTCAATCTTTCGTTTAAGGCGATCAACCTCAAGGCGATTTTCCTCGAAAACCTGCCGCATTTCAGCTGTGGGACGATCGTTCAATTCCTCGCGAAGCTTTGCGATTTGTTCGACGTGTTGATTCAGACGCAGGAGTGCTGCTTCGGGAGACTCGCCAAGTTGTGTTTTTAATTCTTCATATCCAGAAATTACGGAATCAAGGCCTTTCAGTTGGTTGCGAAGTCGCTGGCATTCATCTTGGAGCGCTTGCTCCCTTTGCCCGAATGAGCGATGACGATCTGCGACAGCTTGATCTGCGAGGTCATTTAGCCGTGACTCGCGTTGGTCGCAGGCAGAGTTCCTCGCGGTGAGTAGCTTGCGATCAAACTCGAGTTGCTGCTGTTCGCCAACCAATTTCGCACGATCAGCATCGAGGCCCTTCCTTTCGTTGTCCAGCTTTTGCTTAGCTTCTGAAAGCGTTCGCTCAAAATCTGATCGCCGCATTTCTAGCTCAGCCTCAGACTTGCGTCGTAACTCATCTAATTCCGATCTCAATGCTTCAGTCTGAGCAGCACGAGTAGCCGATAGACCGCGTTGCATCTCGTCTGTTTTCGACTGATGCTCTGCAGCAAGCGATTCGTAGTGAATGATTCGCTTGTTGTGAAGCTCTTCATCCAATCGCTTGCGTTCTTCGACGAAGCCAGAATCTCGATTTACTTCTGCTTTTCGAATTTCTTCGGCTCGTCGTCGGAGTAACTCAGCAGACTCCGCTTGCATACGCTGTCCTTCGAGAAGTTCCTTCTCTCGAGATTCCTGCTGCGCCAAGAGCTGTTTTACATACTCTTCTTGGCGTTTGACATCATCGAGAAGCTTCAGAGTCTTTGACGCGAATCCCGCATCCGCCTGAAGCTCACGTTCCTTCAAGGCCAACTGGCGAGCTGCAAATTCTCCTTCGTCCGCGACAATTCTTTTGAGCCTGGTACCTAGGTCTTCTTCCAGTGCATCCAACTGCAACTTCCTGGCATGAAGTGACGCTATTTGATGCCCAATTGCTTCTTGAAAAACTTCCCGTTGCTTTTGAACAAATCCATTCTTTGCCTCAATCTCTTGGTGCAAAAATCGTTGCTCGCGTTCGTGGAGGTCTCTTTCACTCGAAGATAGATCCTCTTTTGCTTTTCGTAGAACCTCATATGCGCTTTGTTGATCGGAGGCAAATTTCGTGATTTCGGCCTGAAGATTCGCTCGAGCTTGAGTATCAAGCGCGCGGTCCGTTTCGAGTTGTAATTTCAATCGGTTCAGTTGAGCCTCAAGCTTATCAAGCTCTTGCTGCTTTGCCTTCAATGCATTTTCATCCGCGCTGCCAAACAATGCCATTTAATCGATCTCCAAAATCACTTTACAAAGTGCAAAAATGTTCGTTTTTAATTGTGCTATCTGTCTGGCTGGAACAAACAGTCGCTGATTCCCGTGACGTCTAAGTTCAAGAAGTTTGTCGATCCCTTCAATGAAGTCAGGGGCTGAGCTAGCTAGCTGGGCAAGTCGCAGCTCATCTAGCACACAAGCCGCACCTAAAACAACGGCACCAAGACTGGAGCTGATCTGTTTTCCAATATCATTCAGTTTCTTCTCGCTGATAGTAGCCAAGCTCCTAGGCAGCAAGTCATTGACCAATTGAAAGCCAGCCTTTTGAAGACGAGACTCACCATAACTTTTGGACAATCGAATCTCATGGTTTACTTCAACAAATGAAGAGCGAATCAAACGAAAAACGAGCTTTTGGCATATCGAAGCAAGTGAGTTCACCAAAAACTCTGCATCGACCACGGTATTCGCTTTGTCGGTCAAATTCGCTGACTGTTGTTGGATTTGCATAAGCAATTCAGCAGACTGCTCATCAAGAATAGCAAAACACTGAAAACCAAAATACCTTTCCAACTCTAACCGTGTCGCAAGCCGGCGATTTACAACTTCGTCCTCACTTTCGCTAGCCGACGACATATTCGAAGGCGGATAGATACGTTTCAACGTTGGTAGCAGTGTTGGGATCTGTTCGTAAACATAAAGGCGTAGTCGGCTTAGCTCCTCTAGGCGAATGTCTGGGTCTTCACCATGATTGCTTGCGTCTCGAATACCTTTGAGCCTGAAAAGGAAGCTCAACCAATTAGCGTCATTGCCCACGATTTGGTGCAAAGGATGCGTGGGCTGGTTAGACGCGGCCAGGATCGTCGTTGCTAAAAGCGGTAACAAGTCACACGCACCGCGTTTAACTGCTTCAATTGCTCCGGGCTTGACTTCAAGTAAAGGCCCGCAGTTGTCAACTCGTAAACCAATTCGAGTCGCCAATGGTTCAAGAATATTGCGATTCTCACGGTAGGTACCAGTTGATAGGACGATCTCCGCTGGTTCAGAGTGCATTGCCCGTCTCAGGTAGAATAAAGTCCACTCGAACGCAGAATGTAGCGCGACAGCAACTTTCTGCTTGTTTGCTCGAAGGCGGCGTTCCTGATCACGCGATTGAGGAGTCTCGCTGCAGTATTGCCAGCTGTTCTCACATTTCCATAGTTGATCTTGAAGATCTGCAAAGTTGAGAATTGTGTCTCCAAACATCTCTATAACACGGATAGCCGTTGCGTCCGTAGGCATTCTTACCACAGCACTAGAAGAAATCGCGCGCTCTTTAAACTTGAGTAACGCATCTCGTTCAAGTTCGGAGTCGTTTGTAAGCGAACGGTATGCAGACTGAAGAATATCGGACATCCCGTATCCGAAAGGATCACTAATATGAAAGTCGGTGCTTCCGGTTTGTATCAAGAGCCGGCACGGAACGTAGACCAATTGAACATCATTAGATACTTCGACAAGACCGCGAGCTGTTTGAATCGCAATTCCTCGCTCGTTCCTTAGCTTCGAGAACTGCTCCCTTAAAATGCTCTGTCTTTTCGCCGCCCAAATTACTTCGGCGTTTTCTGGAAGCATGCAGTCCGCTAGTTCATCTCGTATTACCATCCTTAAAGTCCTGCCCTTGGCGTCCCCCGCACTGCCAGTTTTTATTCGCACATAATTTGACTGTGAATTCCCTTCAATCACATCCGCAAACTCAAGTCGGTCAGCGTAGAGAACAGGAAATAGCTTTCCACTGATTGCTTCGCGAAACAGCGTTCGTCCTTCATACTCAATCTCCTGGGACTCCAGCTGTTGTAGAATGCTCTTCCCGTCGTCTGTTATTTCATTCCGCGTGGTCACCTTGCCCTGGTCGACCAAGCGCAATAGTGCGAATCGAATTAGGTCCAATGGCAGACACGTTAGATCGGCTAGCTTGTCAGTTGCTATCGTTCGTAAGTTGAGCAGTTTCAGTATTGTAAGTTCGAATAGGTTTAGCGGCTGATCAGATTGAACCGGCACAGTGGCTTGGAAAGCGTAGCATGGCCATGCTAGCCACTCCGAAAAAGTGATTGAGACGCCGATAGCTTGACGGTCGAGATTCAGAACGCGTGGTCGCAGTTCGTTCATTGCGCTGCCTCCAAGACCGACTTGCAATCGACGCAAAGCTTATGGAAGTTAACAATGGCCGGAATAGCTTCGATAGCAAGAGGATGGCTGGCTAGTCCAGTATCGCCAACCATTACTAACATCCGCTGCTGTCTGCTCATGCTGACGCATAGCCGATTTGGAGAAACCAAATGGCCAAAGGTTTGCCGTATCTCGTTTTGCCTGATTTCAGGGTTTGTACTTGGTTGTTTCGTCCTTCGAGCGGTTCGGACCATCGACAAGAAAACCACGTCAAATTCCATCCCCTGGAACGCATCAACCGTACCGATTCGTAAACGCTCTTCTGCATGTTCTCCATTCTGATTTCGCAAGTAGAGATACTCGGGTGTCACTTCCCATAAGTTGTCTTGATTGCGAAATGTCATACCCTGGCGTTCAAGAGCTTCGTACACGCATTCAACTTGGCTTTTGTAGAATGAGATGACGCCAAAGGTTAGCCCGGCAGCTTGCGGGGAGTCCATCCATTTCTTCAGTCGCCATGCGATCGTGTCCGCTTCGCATCGGCGCACCCAACTGGTTCCTTCCTTTGCCTCGCTTCCGCGATCGGCTGCTACATCTAACCACGCGGCTGGGCATCCCGCGACATCACAAAGTTCGTGAGCAAATAGTTCCGCTTTTAGCGGCGATCCAAAGCCTTCGTCAAATTTTTCGTAGAAGTTCTCGCTCACAAACTTACCGAGCACCGGGTGCATACGAAATTGCTTATCCAATGTGACTCTGCGTTTGATTCCATCTTTTCTTTCGAGTTTTTTTAGCCGTTCAAAGAGGTACTGAAACAAACTAGTTTCGATGAACTCATTCTCTTTGTCGGCAATGCTCTCCGACATTTCCGTCTGAGGAGACACGATTGCCCTAACAATTTCCTCATCGACCAGGTGTGGTAGCTGTCGATGATCGCCAACAAGAATGATCCGCCTACGTGCTTGAGCCATTGGAATGAGCAAATCGCGTGGGCTCGTTCTAGCCGCCTCATCCACAATGACGGTATCGTAGGTCACTGAATCGGCATCCGATTCGCTACCTCCAAAACGATCTGACAAAGATTTGGCATCACGAATTTCATTTCCAGCAGCTCCCTGAACCGTTGCGGAAAACACAAGGCTGTAAGCCTCAATTGCTTGTCGAACGCTAGATGGATCGTTCTCTAAAGTGTGTAGAAGGTCCGCTAGAATCTCGTCAGATTCTTCCGCGTGATTTCTGCGGTATCGCATGAGACACGATTCTGCGTCTGCCACGAACTGCAAAACATCAGCACGAGGTTTGTCAATTCGGAAGAATGAGGAATCGGAGTACAGCTCCAAGAGCGAAGCTTTGATCTCTCGAAGATCGGTAAGCGGAGGAAGTGGTTCAGGAGAGGTCCAACTCGCGGCCTGCTGAAGTATCATTCGCTGTTGGTGGCTTAATGCTGCTTCACAAGCAACCAAAACATCCAAGGCCTTCTGTGGTCCATCATCTTGAAAGCTCGACTCAAATACTCGAAGACCGCGAACTGCATTCAGCGCGCTTTCGTCTCCAGCAAGACGACTACGTTTGTCTTGCTCGGTAAGAATCTCAAGCAAACTAGACGCACGCGACATGATATCCGCATCGAGCCAAGTAGCCTGTTGCTCGCGGATCGCTTTGACTAAGGCAATGGCTGTAACCGATGAGGGTGAAAGTAGATACCTAGTACACAAAAACCTAATTTCGCGTCTCGACTCTGAGTCTGTAAGAGAAGGGTTCTTTACTCTGAGTTGGCTCGCAATTGCGCTTCCCCAATCACTAACCTCTCGGATGGAGGTGTCGACCTGCCCGCGTCGCTGCCCGAATTTTGGGATAGGTATAGAGTTTACAGACAGTCGTGACTTAATATTTTCAACTGCATCATGCTGTGATGCAGTAATCAAGATATCGCCCCGAATGATCCGATCTTTGTCGCTGATCTCGTTAAGTCTCTCAATAATCGCGGCGATCACCGTTGTCTTGCCTGTTCCTGGTGGACCCTGGATCAACGCAATGTCTGGTGTATTGAGGGCAATGCCGACAGCTTCTTCCTGTCTGAGTGTTGGCCCGTGGGCGAACACCTTCTCCCGAACAAAACTGCTCAACGCAGGAATAGCAGGGCGAGGTAATGAAGGGGCAACGTCGCCATTTTCTTCAACTATTAGGCCGAGTTGGGGATTCGCGCTCCTCCCTTCCAAGATGCTTTGGCGAGCTTGCATTCGTCTTTTGATTTGAGCCATATCTCCGCTGAGCGACAAAACAAGAAAATGTTTGCCTTCTTTTGGTTGGGCCTGGACGTCGAGCTGAAGACTAAACTCACTGCTCCGAATTACACTGGCGGTCACGTGGCGATTTTCAGACTTGCTATTTTTCCGATTTCCATCTTCCACTGTTGAAAAGAACTCTTCACGAAGTTGCTCCTCGTACTGTTCCCAGGTGATTTCAGGATCCCGAAGATAAAGTGGCTCGGTCTCAACGAATTCAAGAGTGTCATTGATCGCTATTGCGTCCGGCAAAGCTTTATCGAAAAAGAGTTCAATTCCCCTGGCAAGTGATTCGACTTTTGTGAACTGCAGCTTGCCAACGTTGCGAGCGCGAGCGAGAAGCATTTCCCCTTCCTTATTTCCATACTCATCCCATTTTCGAAGATAACTATCCTCTCGATCGATCAGTCGACTGAGCGTCCCCGCAGTAAGTGCACGAATTTCAGCTGCCTGAGTTCCGTCTACGAATTTCAAGGAACCTCTCGCCAAACGTATAGCATTATCGCTACCGCTTGCATCTGCTCTGATGAGTTTAGAAACATACAACGAATCGGGCTGACCAACCTTCCTCATTCTTGCAACAGCCACACGGAAGCCGTAACCATGGATACAGAAACCGCGTAGTTTTTCTTTGACTTCTAGTGCTTCCTCCGTTGCGTTGAACACTTCGCTGGCAGCGTGTCCTGCGGTCATAAGGAAATATGTGCCTTGCGAATCATTGTTGGTTGACAACACGCAGGCTTCCTCCAATGCATTGATCAATTCCTTAATGCCAAGCCGATTGTTTCTCAAAGACTTCCTTGCAAGTTCCAGTACTGAGTCGTTAAGTGCGATGGAGACGTCACCCATCTCTTGAACTGGACCATTGAAGAAGAAGCATACCAACTGAGCTGAGCCATCCTTTGCAACTCGTTCAATGTATGACGCATAGGCCTGGCCACTTGCTAAATGAAACGCAAGTTCATCTACTCCGCGATTCTTACGAATGCGAACGTGCATCAGGCGATCATCTCGTAATATGACAATTTCACCCAGACGTGAAGTTGCACTGACTTGAACGAAACCTGCCTTCAGTTTTTGGGTCTGATCGCTTGGAACAATCCAAAATGATTGTGACGCTACACCTCGAATGTCATTCCATTTCATAACGCAACTTCCCATTGTGAAAACAGGACGTAACGAATTTGCTCAGATTCACAACGAATCCAGAACGAAGATGTAAGTTGTTCGATTGGCAAGCGAAGTGAACCAAGAAACGCCTTAAATTGACCTTTATGATCTGATTGCGACACGCGGTGTTCCGCGAAGGATAATGAAATCGAAGCACTGCTTTGATCGCTGCGACGCAACAGAAAATCCTTTTCGCCAAATACCAGATCGATAAAGTCGTCGTCTCCGTAACGCATTGTAAGGGGGGCAAAAACCCGGGAAGGAATCGAGATCGTCTTAGTGGAAAAGTCAGCGTACCATGTCCATTCTGGGTGACAGTCACACGGCGGAGAGTTATTCGGTTCCGTGCTGCTGCAATACGCTGTAACCTTAAGAAGTTTTGGTCTTTTCCTTTTACAGTACGGACATTCCTCGCACGGAATTTCGTCACTAACGAAGTAACCCATTCCGCAGCCTTTGCAGGTCACAGACGTGTCCAATGCCTGAGCCAAGGCCGCAGGCCAATGCAACATTGCCGGCCGACGCCATGGCCTTGTTCGGCCAGCACCAAAAGCTTCCTGAAACAATGTCTCCAACTGCGGCGTCAGAACCAAAGATCGTGGGAGTCCGCTGTCGGAATGGTTCTTGTCGTCATCCTGATCAGCAACCCAGGGGAGCTTGCCGGCAAATGCTTGCGACTGTAGATCTTCCGATGGCTGACTGCCCGTTTCATCATTCGCCCAGTCATCTGTGCCGCCGCTCGTAACATAATCGCCGATGAACGGATGAACCAAGGTCAGCATCCAGAATGCCATCGCTGCAAACGCATGGCAGTCGGAACGACAACTCCCTGATCCAATACCCTGGACAAGTTCTGGCGCACCAAAGCCGGGTGTGAAGATAGTTGAGCCAGGTCCAGTCACTTCGAAGCGAAGGTTGTCGGCATCAATCAGCCAAACCTCTCGCGACTTTAGGTTTCGCGAGATGAAAACATTGTTAGGCGAAATATCACCGTAGACGATGCCGACCGAATGAAGGCGACCTAAAATTGCCGCACATTTGTAGAGCCCAAGTAATCGACGCCTTAGTCCACCTGTCGAAGCGTAATGCAGCAACTTAAGCATATCGCTCTCAGGCAATCCACGCACCCAATCTGGCAATTCTGCATCACTCCCACCATTAAAGGGAAGTCCTGTCGGCTCGAAGTGCTTGAAGGAGACCATTTCATCAAGTAATCGCATCGCATATCCTGCAACGCCAACAAGAATAGCCGCAGGAAGTGAGATATTTATGTTATTTGGTAGTGGGAGCCTTCGCAGTAAGCGAAATCTCTGTCGATGCTTCTCCAGCATTACAGGCTGGCCGGCACCATCCAACGCTATCTTGATCGCGATATCGGGGTCGGTTGTCCGATAAACAACGCCTTGACCACCTCGATCCAACTCGTCGCGAATTAAATGAACATTGCTGAATTCATCAACGAACCGCTTGCTGGAAACATTCATACACTGGCCTCCGAAAGAAAGTTCATCGCCAAGGAAACATCTTCCGGAGCGTAGACTCGGCTATTCGTCGCAAGCTTCTTCAGCACTGGGTGATTCGCGTCGGCACCAACGGAAACAATATTCAATTGAAGTTTCGACTTTCGCACCCATTGGTATAAAGACTCCATCTCGGCGTCTTTCCAACAACCATCGGAAAGCAAAAGAATCGATGGGGCGATACAATTTTCAGCGGAGCGAATCTCGTCGATATGCGCTACTAACGGTCCGGTCCGCGAACTGCCTTGAGTGGAAAACCAACCTCGTTCTAGTTCCATCTGGATTGATTCAGATCCAATTCCTTCGCTCCATTTAATTATAGTAGGATCATTCAAATCTAAGTCTGATGGGAGTAGGTACCGCTGTTGAATGTACAAGACAAGATTCGCAGCGACGAACGACTTCGCCATATCCTGCATACTGCTGCTACAATCAACGACGACAAGTAGATTTTTAGGAAGTGGCATCTTCGAGCTCCCATCTGTAGGGCCGAAACCATTGCGGTTCGCGATCTCGGGGCTCGACTACGAATGCGCGATTGGGTTGCTTTGCTCCCTTAAGTCTAGAGATGCTCCCAAATGCTAAAGTACCGGCATCATCTTCGTTCAACTGAAAGCCGATACGAACGCCAAAACTATGTAGCACTTCCTGCTTAAAGCCACGTGCAAGCCGTTTCCAATCATCCGCAGTCGCCACAATATGCCAGCCGTTGCGAGGGCAGTCATCAAGAAATGCCGCGAAGGCATCGGAGGCAGATGGAGTTGATCCGAGAGCTTTTGTTCGAAACGGGCTTCCGGGCTGAAGCTGCTTGGCATTGTCTAGGCCAACAATCAATAGAACACCAACTTCACCGTTACCTAGCTGCGGTAGAATCGATAAGTCTCCGTCCCACGATGATGGTAAGCCTTGACACTTCGATTTGAATTCCCATTGTTGAACGAATTGGTTAATCCATAGCGAACCATCTTGAAAATCTACATGGACCAGTCTTGTTATGGCATCATTTGCAAGGATGCTTGAGACCAAAGCAGCAAGTAACCCTCGTTGAATCTGCGGATTCGGACCGACGCAAAGTAAATTCATTCCATTGCGATTCGGTAAGTCAATCGAAAGTGGAATGGTTTGGAAACATATACGTTCGCCAAATAGTACACGAAGAACAGGTGCCGAACTGCATTGCTCATAAAAGCCTTCGATCGTCGGCAAAGTGGGTAGGCAGGTGCCGTCAAAGACACGGGGTGTAGCATATGGCCTGCTCTCGTTTGCCCTATTCGATAGTTGCCTCAGATGTTCTTGACAGTCAGAACTCGCTGCCAGGGGAATTTTCAATTCCTGATTCGCCGATTTAGCGCCATGCGAATTGTTGATTATCGCTTCACCTGGTGTACGTAGCTTTCCACCAGCGAAATTTCCGGACGAAAGTATTGAAGCGGATTCCTCCTCACTGCAAGGGAGACAAACACGAACGCCGATATTTGAAAAAAAGCGACTAGTTGAGTTCAGGTTCAGTCCTCGAATCGATTGCGTTGACAACAGCACATGCACTCCGTAGGACCGTCCTTGGCTCAATATCTTCATTAATCCAGCTTCTGCCCTATCTGAAATCTCTTGCCCTGCTTGGAGCAATTCATGGAACTCATCAATGACGACAAGAATACGTGGCAGAGTTTTCTCCGACGTCTCCCGATAGTCTGGCAGATCTTTGACGTTACTTCGTTTGAAAACTTCGGCACGGATCTCCAATTCGCTCACCAAATGGTCGAGGACTGCAACGCCAAATTCAGGATCGCTTTCAGTTGCAACTAGTCTTGCATGGGGGAGTAGCGACTTTGCGTAGATGTTCATCTCGGTTCCTTCCTTGAAATCGAGTAAGTACAACTCAAGCTCCTGCGGCGAATAGCTATGGCAGAGGCTGTGTATCAGCACGTGCAAAAAATTCGATTTACCAGACCCGGAACTTCCGGCCACCAATGCATGAGGAATTGTGTCGCCAAGGCAAAAACGAATCGTTGACGCTTCATTGTCCCACCCCACATCTGCAGAGATCTCGCGAATAGACTGTTTCATCCATGCTGTCTGGTTTTCCCAGATATCGTGCATACAACCTACTGGATCTTCGGCCGCATTGTATCTTGCTGCAATCTCGTGCAGATAATTGTCCAGCTGGCTCTGCGACGGCCAAGCTTCAAGTTCGCGATTGGATCTAACATGATTTGATTCTTTAAAGCTGTTGTTTAAGGAAGCTAATGGAGTGAGTTGTCCTATAATCGCGTCAACAGCCTGATGGTTGCGGCGTGTATCAGCAGGACTCTCTTGGCGTGTAACGATTGGCATTATTCCGCATCGTGGTC
Source organism: Planctomycetaceae bacterium (assembly GCA_027487485.1). Classification (GTDB taxonomy): domain Bacteria; phylum Planctomycetota; class Planctomycetia; order Pirellulales; family Pirellulaceae; genus JBKCUI01. The sequence continues at coordinate 18,693 of JAIYDN010000032.1, forward strand.
CGTGCTCGACAACTCGTTGAAGGTACTGTAGGGACCGATCTGACAATTGGTCAGGCGCATCAAAGATGAGAAGTATCCGGTATGGGAGCCTCCGCTTTGGATTTCGACGATTAAACTCTTTCCAATCGCTCACTTCGGCCGTAAATCTACGTTGCAAGATATCCTCAATCCCATCGACTTCTCTTTGAAGCGTACTCTCGATCTCATCGCTACGAGTGAGTGTTTTTTCATTCGGGAAGATAGTCTTGCATCGCAACAAGCTCAGAAACGGGCGTATCGACTCACCTAACTGAACGGGATCGCAAGCGACAATTTCGACCATTGATAATGGAAGTGCAGTTATTATTCGCATTACCAATTGATGTAATGCAGGCAAGCCACAAAATTCGGAATCTCGGCTTGTGGGTTCCAAGCAAAAACCTTTCTCAAACGGGAATGATAAAAGCTGTGGAATATGTCCTTTCCATTGTTCACACTGCAGTCTTAGTCGCCCAATCGCCAACGCATCGGGAACGATCGTTTCTTGAAACAATATCGTCGTATCTAGTTGATCAAGCTGCGGCTGCTTCGAACGTATCCTCTTGCAAAGCCCGTCCAGGTCACTCAGGTTCGCCAACCACTTTTGATTGAAGTCAGCCAATGCGTCTCGCTCCTTCGAAAAACAAACCTCGCGTGCCGCATCAAGTTCAACTGCACTGCGTTCAATGGAGCGCTGCAAGCCAATTTGAGTTTCGCTAAGCTGTTCAATTTCAGCAATTAGTTGGTCTAAGTTCTTGTTCGCTTTCAAGAGACTATTCTGCTTCTCAAGCTGGATTGAAACGAGTCGCTGTCCCTCCGCGTCCTGTTCATTTCGAATTGCAGCATTCCGTCGCAATGATTCCTCGAATTCGGAAAGCTTGAGGGAATCGGAGTCGCCAAACCAATGGCACATCAGGCTAGCGACAATTCCGCGATGCTTTATCTTCGTGCGTATGTCTTCAATATGTTGCTGATTGATACCCACCGAGTTATTCAATATTGCTGATTTGCCATTTGCACTTTCGACATTGACAGTAATTGCAAGATGCTCTGCATGAAGTTGCTTGATCTGATGCTCTAAAGCTTCACGTCTGCGCGATGCGTCTTTGAACTTTTGATCCAACGCAGCCACCTGAACTTGCAGATCGCGTATTCGTTCTTTTCGAATGTTCTCTGCTAGCTCGGTTCGTGCGAGTGCGAATGCCTCCATTCTCGCTGATACAAGACGATCCATTTCTGTCACAGCGGAGTGCACACGTAGAATCATTGGTTTTGTACTGGAGATAGTCATGCTTATTCCACAGGCTCCAGGGCACGAGCTTCGGCTAGCATCTGATCAAGTTCGCGGAAAAGATTGTTTGCCTCGGAACTGAGCCCACCCAATTGTTGAACATGAGCAATCATTGGCTCAATGACGTCGGATTGAACGGCCAATCCGAAATCATCGCGGATCAGTTCTGCGAAATGTGTATGCAAACTAACCAGATGTCCCAAGGTATCTTCGTTGAGCATTTACGAATGCTCCTCGAATGGAAGTTGCAGAACGAACATTTGCCGTTGTGACGCAACGCTGAACAATTTCGATACTTGTTCAAGCTTTTCGACTTCCGATAGAGTAGAAAGCAGACTTGTTGTTTCGGGAGAAAGAAGGTAATCAGAGACAAAATTAGCATTTCTGCTACGTGCCTCTGTCATCAACCGTTCCCACTGCATTTCTTCGATGATGATCCACTCTTCCTTTGAACCCAATTGGAATAGCTGATCAGCCAAATGATCAACATCGTGCATAGCTCCAACATCGACTGCGCTCGAAAGTTCTCTGGTGAGCACTTGTGCCTGAGCTAAATCAATCTCGGATACGACAGCGATTAGAATTTTCATGCCGCTTCTCCGCTAAGATCAATACCACCTATCGTTTCCCAGCAGGCGCGGTCAATCTCTGACTTGCGGGGCAGCATTCCGATCATTGGCGACCCAGCTTCTCGCAATCGACGCCGAAGCTTTTCCTCGTCCTCAACCGAGAGATCTTTGATATCGCGTGAGCAGACCGTCATTGAAGCCGCCTCCGCTAAGTGGCCTTTCGCTTGAAAGGCCATGTGGTCGGCTTGCTGAAGCAAATAACTTGCGCGGCCGCATTTGACTTCGATCGCGATTGACTCGCCGACACCTGCCCCCATGCGTTCACCTTTGCCAAGAATCAGGGGAAAATAGAGATTCTTAAGGTGAAAATCCACAATCGTATACCGGCTGTCATCGACGAGCCGTCGTGATTGCGTTGACTGCTCGCCTAATGGGCGAAAAGCCTCGGCCACTAATCGCTCGGCAACCTCTCCTGCTAAATTCTGTCGAACCTTGAGTTGTAGTGCATATTTTTCACTTGGTCCTTTACAAGAATCGAGACGTTCGCGATATCCGATTAGCTTCTGCCTAAACTTAGGGTCGCGGTCCGTCCAGTAGCCGATCATTTCCTTAACCTGGGAGCTAGAGACATTCAATCGCCTTGATAGATCGCCAGGGTTGACTACCGATCCACTCATCGGTTGCCACCTAAGCCAACTGGCAAATCCGGCAGCGGCCGGCGAACAAGCCAAGTAGCCTTCTAGCACCTCTCTCGCTTGACTGAGACGCCGACGTCCGTGCTCACTTAATTGCTCGGTCTGAGCTCTGCAGTGTGAGAGTTTCATCAACGCACCTTCCTCGAACATCTCGATTCGATTGGTGATTTGATTCACAAGTTCTAAACGCTCGGCCATAATCAACCGTGAGCGTTTCGCATTATCTGCTTCCTCAATTGCCTCTTGCAATTGCTCAGCTGCAGCCGTTAAGGCAATTTCTGCGTGTGTAACGTCATCCTCTTCATCGTCGCAGTCGTGGTCATTGTCCTCATCGTCTCTGCCAAGTGCTTGGCAATGTGACAAAGCCGACTCGGCACGACTTAACCGGCGCTCACACTGATCGAACCCTCTATCTGCGCTCTCTCGTAACTTTTCTGAGCGGAACTCTCTTTCGATCGACTCCTGAAGCAAACGTTGACTTTCACGTTTCTCAGCATTTACTTCCTCCACTTTTGTAGCTAACAGATCGCGAAGTTGGTCAATGTCCGTAGAAACGAAGTCGCAACAGCGTTCGATCCTATCGATCACTTCATGCAGACTTTCAACACTTCCAACACTGACCTGCGCCATAAAATTACTTTCGTAGGTACTCCCGCAAGCTCGATGCGAGCGATTGTATGTAAGGAATTTGTTCTCTCGCATCGGACTCAAAAGCAGAAAACTGATGCAGCAAGGTCGAGTACTGTTCCTCGAACCGAGCTCGCTGTTCATCCTGCCACGATTCTTCCAACGAACCAAACGACCTATTGAGGCCGTTTACAGCTTCATGAACCGTCTCCACAAACTGGGCCAACTGATGTGAGAATCGATCCAGTTCGTCAGGGTCTGCAAATGCTTGTGCCATATCCAACTCCGAATATCGTGAATTACCAGTAACCTTCTTCTTCCGGTTGGCTCGCAGGGGTGCCGTCCCCCGATTTTCCAATGCCACCAACTTGTAAACTTGGACCGTCCAACTTGATGTCACTATCGAGAGGTACCAAGTTCGGATTCATCGACCGGCTACGAACTGACACCGACATCGTCACGAGTCTGAAGAACTCATGGATCTTCGATGCATCCTCGGCGAAAAAGAGTTTGTGTCCCGTTCCTTCAATGAATTGGTTCAGCACGCTTTGATCCGCATCAGCCCCGATCGCCATTGCCATTCGGTCACATTTAGCGGACCTACCCTCGGCGATTAGTTGTTTCAGCGGTGCTTGCCAAGAATCATTGGGTTGCCCATCCGAGACCAGAACCAGCAATGGGCGATAGGCACTTGATGGCGTTACCTTTGTGTCTTCGACTAAGGCCTTTGTCATCTTGAACGCTTCGCCCATCGCGGTCATCCCGTCGCAATTAAGTGATTGCCACCGAAAATCTGTCACCGCCGTCAAAGACTGATGCAGGCTGGCACTGTCTCCGAATGTAATCACGCCAACCTGAATCTCCGAACTCAGCTTCGACTCCTTAGTAAGGGTGACTAGCATCTTGCGAACCGCATCATTGAGTTGGTCCATCTTAGTTGTGCCCCCGTCGACGACTTGCCAGTTCTTACCATCTTTAAAGTAGGTCTGACCTGTTGCGCGAGTGTTCTCGGGGTCGACAACTTCCGCCATCGAAGAACTGACATCCAACAAAAGGTAGACTGGCAGAGCCTTTGACTTGTTGGTTGAGAATTTGCTTTTGTCGAAACTCATCAGACGTCCTTCAAACTTGTTGTTAAAATGAATTAGTGAGTATTGTTTGCTTATGGATTTGGATTGCAGTCAGAACTGAAATTTGTCATGCACATTTGGGCGATTCCGGTTTGATTGGATTTCCCACTTACGCACCACGCGTGCCAAACTAATCTTTTTTGGGATCAAATCCCTTGAGCCGGTTGGATAGGGTTTGGTAATTGTCAAATCCGAGGAGCTCGGCAGCCTTCTTTTTCACGCCGCCGGCTTCGTCCATCGCTCGGGTTAAGAAGCGACGTTGGATGTCTCCCAGGTAATTGTCCAGGGAAAAACCGCCTCCGAGAGGCATATCGTGAAGGCTTGGACCAACTTGACCTGGCACCTCGGCGATCGCGGCTGCGATGTCCTCTGGAGCAAGTTCATCGCTCGCGGCCATTACGCAAGCTTGCACAATTGCATTGCGAAGCTCGCGGACATTTCCTCGCCAAGGCTGGTGACGGATAAACTTCTTTGTGTCCGCACAAAAACTCTTATGTTTGTAGACGTCACCAAGCTGGTTGGCGAATTGACTGTTGACGTCTTCTAGGAGCCTGTCAGCGAGGAGCATCACGTCGTCGCCGCGTTCACGAAGTGGAGGTAGCTTCAGTGTGATAGTGGCGACGCGGTGATATAGATCCTCGCGGAATCTACCTTCCTCGATCAGCTTGTGAAGGTTGCGATTTGTTGCCGCTACGATTCGGACGTCTGCGACGCGGTCTTCGGTTGCTCCCACAGGACGAAAGATACGTTGGCACGGGCCACCGTTGTCGGGCGGTTGCAACGCTCGGAGCAACTTCGCCTGAAGGCCTAAATCGCACTCGCCGATCTCGTCTAGAAACAGAGTGCTACCGTGAGCCTGCTCGAAAAGGCCAATGTGATCCTTCGCAGCTCCTGTGAATGAGCCTTTGACGTGACCGAACAGTTCCGACTCGATCAGCTCCCGTGAAATGGCTGCGCAGTTGATCGAAAACATCTTCTTGGATCGGCGTCCGCTAGCTTTGTGGATCGCGTCGGCAAACATCTCTTTGCCAGTGCCGCTTTCGCCGAGGATCAGCACGGGTACCTCGTGGATGGCGGCTCGCTGAGCTCGCCCGACAGCAGTTCTTAGCGCTGGACTATCACCGACGATTCTCTCGAATCCACCGATCTCCTGAGGGCTTTGTACTTGCAGGTGTTGCCAGAACCTATCCGGATCTCGCATCAACTGGGGAATTACATCGACTGTAATGTCGAAGGGGATTTCGGTGATCCAGGCTTTGCCACCATACGTTTGATAGAGCGTCGCCGGGAACAGACTCTTCGCTAACAGAATCCAAATTGCTGCCATCGCTGGCGTGCCAGGACTCAAATGAAAGTTGAGCAGTTCGTCTTTGCTCAATTCCAGAGACTCAAGCAGCGGTCGAACCAACCGCAGAATCTCGCCATGATCGCTTGGATTCTTTGGCGAAAGCCGGTGGAGCTTCGACTTGCACCCCAACCACTTCGCAAATGGTTTCGCGATCTCAGACGGGTAGTCGCTCAACAGATGAACTTCGTCGAACGTCTCAACGTCAATTAACGCCTTCACCGGTCCAGCGCCAGTCTCACCGTCTCGAACACCAGCAATCTTCTCAATGGCGGCTCGATCCGCAGACGCATCCTCGCGCGCAAACGCTCGAAGGTCCGTATGGCCAATCCATGAGACTAAGATGCGTCGGCCCATATCGATTACTTCCCTTGAGTTGAACCTGACCGAAAGATATCGACCTTCGTCTCTAAACACTTGCGAAGCGAGAGGTCGTTACTACCGATGTCAAAGTAGGTGCTTGGCTTTTGATAGAAATCTAGGCCGCGACCGATCTTGACGGTCCAACCGTTATCGATGCGGATTTCACGATCATGCAAGTTTGGATTGAATCGAATCTTCAGAACAACATCTGTCTCCAAAAGACTCTGGCTTACATCCTCAAGCATCGTTCGCGTCTTTTCGGAAATCTCGGGATTCTCATCTTGGGTCGTGACCAAAGTCACTTGTCGCACTCCTCCATTCTTCACGATCGTCTCACACAATCGCACGAAGTTGTGGACCTGATGCGTGATGCGGATGTACGGGTCTTCAACAATCACCTCTTGTGCCCCTGCAAGGTAAGGCCCGACGATTGAATCAAAGGTGTAGCCCGTTGCACCGTAGTGAATCGTGAAATGTTGCTCTTGAGCTGCTGTGGCGAGTGGAGAAACCTCTGTCGTAGGTTGCGGAACGGGCTGAACGGTTTCGATAGGAATGCTTTGCGGCTCTTGAACTGGAGCAGCAATCGTTGGCTTTGAAGCTGGTGGCGGTTCAACAACCGTTGCTACAGGGGTTGCCGGCGCGAGCTTTTCACCATGAATACCACGACGAGCTGGCTCTAGAGTTGCCATTGCATTTCGCGACTCTGGGCAATGGACCAAGACCTCTTTGCCAGTTGATGAGATATACGAAAGATTGATCTTCGCAAACTCGTCATCAGGCTTGCGCTTGTTCATCTGCTCTTTGACGCGGCGTCTCAGTTCAACCGCGTAGTGCGTGTACTCATCGAACTCCTCGGCAGTAACCGCTCCATCAGGATGCAGTATCTTCAAGAAAGCACAGATTGTTTTCTTGATGCCCTTTTCATCACGTCCCTCTGCGTCCTTGCCAAGTCGGATTCGCTTGTTGACGTCTTCGTAGCGATTGGTATGAGAGAACTGGTAGTGAAACGCCTCACACAGATAGTCGGTAATGAACCCGTAGTTATTGGTCAGGAATTCGCTGCTGTTCTTTGGCATCTCCCAACCAGGCAAGTAGCACGCGAACCGATCCATCACGGCCAAATCGAACTCGGGTGGCAAAGGCAGGAACAAATCGTATTCTGCCGAATTCACGATTTGATCGATTGAGTGGTCGATGTTACCGACAAAGGCCATGCTTGCATCAGCGATCACTTCAACACCGCGTGAGAAGCGACCATTCGCCAAGAAGTCCTTCATAATCTGAATCGTATCTGGATCACGAATCTTGATGCCGGCAACTTCGTCAAAGGCGATCGTATCCCAGAATCCAACCAACCCAATCCGTCGACGTGCGTTGTTGTAGAACAGCGTCGCCTTTGTTGCTTGACCGCCACTGATCAACGTTGAGTAGGGCGAGAACTCGCTGTAGAAGTACGACTTACCGGTACCGCGAGGGCCTAGCTCAACGAAGTTGAAGTTCGGCTCCACCAGTGGTGCGAGCCTGGCCACAAAGTGAAACTTGAGACGCTTACTCATCTTGCTTGGCTCAAGCCCGACACTGCGCATGACGGCATCTAGCCATTCATCACGTGAGAACCCACGTCGCCCTTCCTGATAGGCCTCGAAATCGAAACGGCTAAGCTGAATCGGACGAAGCTCTTCGACGTAGAATGCGTAGTCGTCCTCATCCATTTCGTTGGCAGCAACCGTGATCTCGGCCCAAATGCCACCTTCGAGGATTCGTTCGTTGTCGCGGTAGAAGCGATCGCTGATTGCGATTCGTTGCGAGTTGAAGTTTTCGAGAGACGCCCAGTGCCGCTTCTCCTTCTCCACGTATCGAACATGGATTTTGTCAATGAACTTGTGCTTACCCTTGGTGGCAACACGCGACTGCGCTGCGTTGGATTCGTCAGGGCGTACATAATTATCTTGTAGGGTTGCCAGCACCGCTTCGATACCAGCTTGAATCTCTTCATCCCCATCGCTAGCGCAGAAGCGGGCAAGCAGAAACTCAAGCACGAACGTTGGAACGTTAGTTCCCTTCTTGACCCTATGTAGGAGGTCTTTCCGAACGACCTTGCCGGAGAATACTTCATTGAGTTTCAGATCGAGTTTGTCCATGGCTTATACCGTGTAGTCCGTTTCAAGATTCAGCTTCCCATAAACGGTCATCGTCACAGGATCGAGGACCTTAACGGTTAATTTCCCTTCGAAGTCAGTATCCATCTTGAGCGTTATTCGTTCTGGCTTCGATGTCGAAAGGCTTATCGTTCCAGTTGCTGGATTTACGGGGCCGCCTGGTTTGGCTTCACCTACAACCTTGCCATCCTTATCCGAAGCTTCCAATAGCACTTCGATACTCGTGTACATAAAATCGAACAATGCTTCCTGACCGAATGCCAAATCCAGCACTGGCAGTCGCGTTGTTATTTTGCTCGACTTGTACGAAATGGAAACAGTTGTCTTGACTTTCGTCTTCTTTTCCAACGCAGCGCTTAACTGAATGGAGATCACCGGGACGACACATTCCTGCAATGATGCGCCACCGTGGAAGTAAGGAACGTTGGCACTGTACGCCACAAGCCCCCTTGGACATCCAAACTGAGCAAAGTCGCCTTGAATCCCAACCTGTGAAGATGAGATGACAATGTTCTTGACATCCGCCTGTCCATCACCGAGCAGACTTCGATCATGAAGAGCAATCCAATTACCGGGAGGCTTCTTACCCACATCGCCGACGTCCGCATGAGCGTTCATAAAGAAGCCATGGTCAGTAACAATGACGGCATCGTCGAAGCCGAACTCACGCAGCTTGTGAACAGCTACTC
>JAIYDN010000097.1 GCA_027487485.1 Planctomycetaceae bacterium
CGATATCGGCGAACGTTGCTGAACCACCGGCGATGGTCACCACGTCAGCACCCAGAATTCCACTTAGCGAACGACTTGCGATCGTAGCAGCAGTGTTGTTATCAAACGGCTTGTTGTTGGCAGTCACGCTAGCGACCAGGGTCGCAGGAGTCACGTCTGCCGTGGTCGTTCCCGCAGAACCAACGGTGTAGTTGCCCGCGTCAGTCCCAGTGAGTGTGACGGTTCCGATGGTGACCGTCTTGCCATTAGCAACGTTCTTATCCGCAAAGCTACCCGAAGCAGTACCGGTAACCGTGTCTCCCGCGAATACACCCGACAGACTTACCGTCACGGCAGAACTGGTGGAAGCGTCGTAAACTCTACTTGGTGCGGTTCCAGAGGCTGACAGAGCAAACGGGGTGATGTTCGCTGTGGTCGTACCTGCCGAACCAACCGAGTAGTTACCAGCGTCGCCACCCGCAAGCGTCACGGTCCCGATGGTGACCGTCTTGCCATTGGCAACGTTCTTGTCCGCAAAGGTACCAGTCGCAGTACCGGTGACCGTGTCTCCCGCAAACACACCCGACAGACTTACCGTCACGGCAGAACTGGTGGAAGCGTCGTAAACTCTACTTGGTGCGGTTCCGGATGCAGTCAGAGCAAACGGGTTGATGTCAAAGGTTGCGATGGCCGATTCAGCGGCATTGTTGCCTGTGTTAGCGGCCGAGCGTGCTCGAACGAAGTAGGTACCAACATTTTCAGGAGCAGCAATCACGTTTGTTCCGGCCGCATCGCTGTAGAACTCAAACGATAGGGTTGGCAGCGGATCGTTATTGCCAGTGATCGAAGCGGAAGGAACGTAAACAGCATTGCTGTAAACAGCATTGCCGGATGTGATGGCCAAAACTGGATCGGCGAGTGATGAGGTTGATACCAGCACCGTCCGATTTGCGATGTTGCTTTCCCCCGAAGGTGTCGCTGCATCATTGACCTGGAAGGAAACAATTCGCTCTCCTATGGTTGGAGAAGCGCTTACGTTGTTGTATTGGACAGACCGAAGTGCCAATTGATAGTTGATCAGCGAATCAGCGCCGAAGAGCGAGAGGACGCCCGTGCCTTCATCGAAGGTGCTCATGATTGTTGCAGTATTCGCAAAGTTGAGTCTGTCTTCCGAAGCTTGGAAGCCAACCCCAATTGAAACCGAAGCTGAAACGATAGTGTCGCTGTCCACATCTGACAAACTTAGCAACGAATCGACTGAAACCGCAGAGCCGGTAAAGGTCACTGGAGCTGTCGTTGTTGAAACAACTGGCGGAATATCATTGACGTTATTAACGGTGATGGTAAGAGTCATTTCCAGTGACTGAGCACCGTAAATTTGCCCACCCTGATCGGTTGACCGAACGCGAACTGCATAAGACGACTTCGTTTCGCGGTCGAACATCGCGGTCGTTTGCAATTGTCCGTCTACAATTTCGAAGGAAGCATTGTCGGTATCCCCCAAGCCCGCTACCAGCTCGTATGTGAACGTGTTACCGGCATCGGGGTCAACTGATTCCAAGGTTCCAACAACGGTTCCGATGGCCATATTTTCGTCTACCGACGAAGGACTTAATAGAACTTCAGTAGGAGCGTTGTTAGGCTGCTCGGTATAGAAAACCTCTAGCTTAGGTTGTGCGGTAAGTTCTGGCTCGAACGGGTATTCCGAAGATAGGAAGAACCAACCATCTGTCCCGTTGTCCCATGGCAACATAGCCCATCCGTAGTTATTGGCACCTCGAACCCAGGCTTGGACATCGCTTGCCATTTCGAATGAAACAAATCCAGCTTGAGCATCGGGGTTAAGAGTGCTGTTGCCTGCTTGAGCAGTGATGTTGGTACTAGCTTCGATTCCATCTGCTTGGATGCCATCCGTGAATGTTGTCCAGAGAGCGTCTTCATTCCAGTCGGTTAACATTCTTCGCATGGCTGCCCCGTCACCCACACCATTATTGCCGATGGTCGCCAACGTCAAAACCGCCGTGTGAATGATTGAGTTTGCAGGAATTTGACCTATAGAATTTCCGAACATTTGTTCGAAACGCAAAAGTGATTGCAGGTTGAATTGTGTGGCATTGGCCGGGAAGTCAGTACCAACGGTGAAGCTCTCTGCTTGTGTCGTCGTCAGGTTTGCTGCAATCTGAGTGTCTTTCGTTCCTGCATAGCCATTGAGACCTTCTTGGAAAACCGCAGAGGTCGTTGCAGCTGGGACCCATTCAATTCGTAACATGGGTCGCAAGTCGGCTAAAGCAGACTCAGATGCATTGAACTGCCACCCGTCCGTTCCACCCGAATGAGGTGACATGAACCAACCGAAGTTGCTTGCCCCCAAAAGCCAGGCACGGATATCGCGCAGGACGGAGACGGACATAATACCGCCACGGGTCTCGCCGGAAGTGTCAAGTGTTCCCCAAATGGATTCGAACTGGGCTTCTGCTTCAAAACCATCTGTGTTAATGCCACCTACCCAATTGTTCCAAGTCGATGTGGTGTCGCTCCAGTTTTGGAGCATACGATGCATCAGTGCCCCGTCCCCGGTGTTATTGGTATTCACTTGCAAGGAAGCCGAGGTGATGATCGCATCGGTCGGAATTTGGCTCAATGCCGAACCGAAAATGCTCTCGAATCGCAGCAAAACGTGTGCAGCATTAGTCGCGCCTTGATCGGCAAAGTCCACTAGCAATCCCTGAGCGTCGCTTCCAGTTGGGAAGGTCGAGTTAGGACTGTTCTGTGATATTTGAACATCAAAAGCACCCGAATAAGTCCCGAACCCTCGGTCGACTCCCTGCTGAAGCTCCAACGCTCGCACGAGTCCAATCTGAACCGTCTTGCTCACCGGAGGACTGATTTGCCCATCACCATCCACCAGCGAGAATTGAAGCACCCTGGGCCCCATGCCCATACCAGAGCTCGCATTGCGATAGGTAACCGCTCTAGCAACCGCTAATGCACTCAATCGAGTTGCACTTGCATTAAACGTGATAACCAACGGAGACCCGCTTCCACCAGCGAAAGAGCCAACAACGAGTCCACCAAACAAAACATCGGTTCCGGAAACGGTTACCTGACCTGCACCTGTGCCCTCATCTCGAATCTCGATGCGGTCATCGGCTGTTCCATCTTGGATTACAGCGATGGTCAAAGTACCCCCCGTCAAATAGGCAGTCGTGCCCGAAAATTGAATTCGACCATCGATACCAACGCCCGCCTGACCAATTCCATACTGAGTGATTCCAGTCGAGGCTGTTACGACAACATCCAAGTCGATATTCGAAACGGACACGTTGGCAGGGTTGATTCCGTTGTAAAGTGGATCGTTGCTAACGACTGCGTCGGTCACAACGGTATAGGCAACGTTTCCGTCTACGGTTGCATCGTTAACGCCGGTAATGGTGACAACTTGAGGAACGTTCCAATTCAAAGTCGAAAAGGTGATTGTGCTTGTGCTTATTGTGCCTTCGGCTGTATTGTTCGAGGCAAGATTGAATGAAACGGAATCGGCTGGTTCGGAGGTAAGAACAACACTGAAGGTTGCCGTATCGCCTCTTTCCGAAGTGGTAAGCCCCGTTGCTGGGGTTACCGAAACACCAGCAACGTCGTTGTCGTTATTCACTAACGACACATCTGAAATCGCGACTCCATCGAAATTAACATCCGAGCTGGTAGCCACTGTCAGAATCGAATAGCTTACGGCTCCATCAACAACAAAGTCATCCTGGCCCGTTACCGTAACAATCTGTGGGACATCCCAGTTGAGCGGAGTGAAAACCAGGGAAGCAACGTCGGTAACACCTTCAGTAGCATCGCTGGAAGTCAACGAAATGGTTACATCGGCAAGAGGTGGCACTGCTAAAACCACACTGAAAGAGGCTTGACTACCCGCTTCAGTTGTAGTCAATCCGGATGTGGGGGTAACTACAACCCGGTCGCCTGTAACGTTTACCGACACGGTGGTTGTCGATACTTGACCGTTGGTATCGGTGATGGTGTACGTGAATGTATCCACCAAGGATTGCCCAGGTCCGAGGTCCGCAATTGTTCCCCCAGCGACTGTAGGATCGTAGTTTACCGTTCCGTCTGGATTCAAAGTCACCGCTGCCCCCAAGGAGCTAACTGGGCTGACGCTTGTTGTGCTAAAAGAATTCGCTGGCAATCTTTCCAGTGGATTCGAAAAGGGTAAGAAAAGAAATTGCACATCACCTGTTGATTGTGCCAGTGTATTACCTGCTCGAAGGGTGATCCGGAAATCATTGCCCACCGGCTCATACATGGTTGCTAGATGCAACGGCAATGTAATCGGTGTCGAATTCACGTTTCCTGAGGTCGAACCGGTCCCGATCGCCAGAAGGGCACCTGTTGTGGGATTTTGACCAGGGATGCTGACAGTCACCGAACCACTTCCATCGACTGTGGCACTGACCCCGCCATGCGATTGAACCAACGACTCTTCGTTCGAACTCCATCGACCTGCCACCAAATTTGGCGTGGTAGCGGGTATGTAGATGAAACTGAAACCGTCTTCCTCAAGTTGAGCGTTTCCATTGTTCGCATCAACGTTCAAGCTGTCATTATCGGTATTGCGAACTTGCCATCGATTTGTTCCAGGTATGGGGCGAACGGACATAATGTTGTCATCGTTGCCAGCTGTGATGGCAAAAAGATATCCGCTTGATTCTGAGTTTGTTGCCTCAGGGATTGTTACTTCAAACAGTCCTGCTGCGGTGCGTGTCACTTCCGTTTGGCTTACTCCAATCCCAAGCCGTAGTCGACCAAGACTGTCGACGTGTCCGCTTGTCCATCCCTCTGCAAAAGGAAAAAAGCCCGTTCCCATCGGAGTATTACGTTCGACACCCCCAAGTCCGGACTCCGTTGCAAACCAGTATCCTGAAGAACCGTTAACAACGTCCCCGTAGCTATTGACGGAACCCCATGGAGTTGTGTTTTCCGCAGGCGTCCCAAGCAGAACACCCAACGATTGCTGAAGATTTGTGCCATTTCTTGCAACAAGAACGTCCCCTAAGTTCTGCGGTAATACCGTCGAAATATTGTTTGGGGCCGCAGATGTTTGAGCCACCGACCACGTTGTCAAAGCGTCGGAGGTCGCAGAAGTGTTCCCCGAGATGTTTGCGGCCGCCACTGAGAAAGTTGAGTTTTCCGGGTCGTAGTCATTGCTTAAGACAGCGATGGTGACCATCGTGTCTTTTGTCGTAGATGCGGAATCGGGAACTGCTTTTGCTCCTTCGGCAACACTACTCACGCTACCGGTCACGACTGCGGATGTAACTGCCAACCCGTTGTTGTCTGTTGCAGTCACCGTAAACGAGTACGCACCGAATCGTTCTGCAATCGGGGTGACAGTTAGATTCGTACCCGTCACCGTAGCAGTGACTGGAGCACCATTCACTAGCGACACGGAATATGTCAAGGTGTCCGTTGTGTCATGGTCACCGAAAAAGCCTTCAAGTGCGACCACTTGAGCAGCTCCATCTTCTACAAAAGATTGATTGGGTAATGCAGACACGATGAACGGTGCGTCATTAACGCCTCGAAGTGTGACCGTAACTGTCGCGGATGCAACATCCACGCCGTCAGTAGCTTCGTACACGAATGTATCTGTCAACGTTTGCCCCAGAGCCAATCCGCGAAGTGCGGCGTTATCGTAAGCATAACCAACGGACTTGTCCGCGTTGATGGTGACCGCGACGCCATTTTCGCTTAGTCCACTATTGGGAACCGCAGATGTTCCAACTTGTGTGACCGTCAGTGGGGAGGTTGGCGCAAGTTGGTTCTCAAAGGGAACAAAGAAGACAACAAAATCGTCGTTCAATAGATTCGTTGCATTTCCCTCGAACTGAATCTGCCGAATCTGAAAGTCCGTGCCGTTGGCCGCTGGTTGATACGAGAAATAGACGTTAGAACCGCGCGTTCGATCAAAATCTGCCGATTCAATGATCAACATTCCGCTCGTCGGCGAATGGCCAGGAACACTCATGTTCCAATTGCCGTTTGAAGTTCGCTGGATCGCAAAGTCCCCAAAGGATTGAATCATGGGATCTGCGCTCGTCGTGTCCCCGCGAACATGACCGCCGATCAAGCCTTGAGCACCCTTAGGGACGTAAAGTACGTTGAATCCGCCGTTCTCGCTACTGCTAAAGGCGGCAGAGTTATCTCGCACGACAACTCGCCATTGATTGGTACCTGCAATAGGAGTGGCTCTAGAATAATTGTCTCCATTACCATCAGCAATGGAGAACAAGAAACCGTCCTGTCGCGAATCTGTAACCCCTTGAACGGTAACTGTGTACTCACCTGTAGCAGATTGAACTACGGTCAAAGAAGGATGTGCCTGAGTCGCAACGCCAGTTGAATTGTAGGAGCCGCCTATCCATCCCTGAGTGTAGGGAAACCTAGATACACCAACCGGTGTGATGGTCTCGACTCCGGCTGAGCCCGCAGGGCCTTCAACCATCGAAACAAAAGTGCTGTTGTAGTTCAGTACGGGAAGATTATTTGCAGCGTTTCCTGTTGCATTTGGGGCGTGATTCAAGCGAGTGGTTGCAAGGATCATGCCTTGAGCACGATTGTGGGCAACTAACGAGCCAGTCCCATTGTCCAAGTTATCGTTATCCGAAGCCAAGTTGACGTCGCCATAATTGGAAGAGGGCAGGAAGGTGACTCCGCCAACAATCAAGCTTCGTTGCGGAATGGTCGAGTTGGGGCGACTTGGAACTATATAAGTTGCTGTATTGGCAACTCGATCCGCAGCAGTGAAATCAATATTCGCACCTGATACAACTTGTGTCGACAGTCCGTTGTTGTCATTGCCCAAAACGTTCAACGTGATAGCTGGCGAGTAACTAGCGTTCGCATTGGTTTGATCAAAGCTGTCGTTAAAAACATTGACGGCCATCAATTGACGCGATTCCAAACTCTCCAACTTTAAGGAACGCATCATGCGGCCAAACGAAGATCTGGCACGCTTTCGCGTCAGAGACTTGTAGGCTCGAACCATGTTTGAGGACGAAAGTAGGGAGCTTAAATTGCGACTCATAATGACCCTGTAAAAATGATTGGAATGGAAAATTCAATTGAGGAATAATTTTTCGCAGATCATTCCCACTGTGCCGCGGGCGATTTCTGCGACGTAAATTTTTGGCCAATAGGGCACAGTGAAAACGACGCCGGCGGCTCAAATGGAAAGCCACGCTTCGCTAGGGCTCATGACTATGAAATAAACGAGCCAAGCGACACAACTGGTTTAACGTGAATTATCCTAAACGAACACCAGTAGCAACTCGTTTAGGTAATGTGAATAGAAGATGATTGTTCAATGTAGAATGAGCGTAAACAATGACTCAGCGACTGTTGCTGCAATCTGCGTTGAGTTCAATATCGAAAGCGTTGCTGGTTCCAACCACTTCGCCGATGTACTTTGAATCCCGACCGTAACATCTGGGAATTCGACTGTCCCCTTTTTTCTTGGGTGCTCTCTCAGCCTCTTGGTCGATCGGACCGCCTTCCGCTAAACCCGATGCGTTGACGACGACCACTTGTTATTTGCCGAGAATAATCCCGCGCGTCCTTGAATCGAACATCAGCCAAGTTTGAACGTCGCTGCCAGATATACCACAGGAATAAATATCGTCTTCTGCAGTGATGAGCCTAACATCGACATTGGTCACTTGAGTGGAGCCTCGCGTGAATACAACACGATTTTATGTGCAGCTATTCGAAATCACCGGTTTCGCCTCCGTTGCGAGAGCCCGTTGCTCGGAAGATTGTAATGTCGATGTTATCACTTACAAAAGTTACTGAACCATCGGCCTTGCCAAAAATCGTTCCGCCTTGGTGAAAGCTGCCGAAGGCAACTTCCATCAAATATCCGTTCGTTGCAGGCTTAAGAACAGCCACATTGGGTTGCATTAACATGCTTCCAGCAGCCTCTGTAAATTCTGTCCCGCCAGTACCACCGTCACAACGGCAAGGATCCACCTGCGGACCGCCGATGCCCCACCAATCCATCCCCTGACCATCCTTACCAAAGTCAGGATCGGTGCGCGATTCGCCGATCAAAACCGTTCGCGATAATCCGTCGATGATATCAGCCAACCGAACGCGGCTGCAACCGTGCATCACACCATTGAGATTGATCTCTTCGAACGACTGAGTACCAGCGATGGTACGGGTTGATGCATCGTCCGAGCTGACTCGGTTTCCACCATTAGCGCGATAGCTAACAGGAGAACGATTTTCGATGCCATTGTAGAGTGCAGGATTTAAGTAGATACCACTGGGACAGCGGTAAGTAGAAATCTGAGTTTGACAGGCCTTGTAATTGGGGCTTCCAACAATATCCCAGTTGGCAGACTCGGTGAACACGAGCGTTTGATAAAGATTGCTTTGCTCGATTTGAGGCAAGATTGCAGCGGACCAAAATGTGCCATGAGTATTCCAGCCAGAGGGTAACACCTTAAAAGC
>JAIYDN010000070.1 GCA_027487485.1 Planctomycetaceae bacterium
GTAAAGCAAAATCAGTATAGTGTTGCCGTAGAATTCGTTGGATAGTAAGTTTCATCAAGCACCTTTAGAAACGATGCAAGTAGTCAACCAACGTATAAGCCCCGCTAGGCCAGTTCAACTAATTGTCTACGGACTTTACTAAAAGTCCTTTTGCCTAAATTTACCATACCTTCGGTGGCTGGTGCAATCGACTCTGAGCAAGGTAAACTGATTCGAGTAAATTTTTTTGATACAATTAAGTCTGCTTTTCCAGTGCTAGTCAACCGCGGTCGGGAGCATTATATTGAGTTTCGGATTGGCCGAGTTTTCTTGAATTTTGGTTTTCCAGCTTATGTTGATTTTGGCTTGGCAAGAATATATGGAGTTGCATTTTGGATGAATCCGATTCTGACTCGATGTCAAAAAATGACGGCCTTATTTCTCAGGTCCGACGACTCGCTCGCACCATGCATATCGCTAAAAGGACCGAGGAGGCTTACGTTGGGTGGATCACTCGATTCCTGGTCTACCATCGTGATCTGAATGGTGCTTGGATCCACCCCCTAAAATTGGGGAGCCCGGAGGTGAATGCCTTCCTGTCACACCTGGCAGTCGAGCGAAAGGTGGCCGCTAGCACTCAGAATCAGGCGCTGTCGGCTCTGCTTTTTCTGTTCACCAAGGTCCTGAAAGTCGATGTCAAATTTGATGCGATTCGGGCGAAAAAGCCATCCAAACTCCCTGTCGTTTTATCCGCCTCCGAGGTAGCTCGCATTTTGGAATGCATCCAGCCAAGGCCGAAAAAACTGATTGGTAGTCTTCTTTACGGGTGTGGATTGCGCCTGATGGAAGCGTGCCGCCTACGCTTCAAAGATATCGATTTTGAACGGAAACAAATCATCATCCGAGAAGCCAAAGGAGAAAAAGATCGGGCTGTTCCTCTGCCTCAAAAGCTTGTCGGTGACTTGAAACACCAAATGGACTTGGTCGAAAAACTTCATCGGCAAGACATCTTGGTGGGTGCTGGCTGGGTGTGGCTTCCTTACGCGCTGGCGGTTAAGTATCCGCAGGCTGGTAGGGAGCTTGGTTGGCAATACTTGTTTCCAGCCAAAAACCTTTCTTACGATTCCCATCCTCGCGAAGCTGCAGAAGGGGTCGAGGATGAGCATGTTATCGATGGGGATCGCATGCAATTGAGGCGGCATCACGTGAATGAGAATTCCGTTCAAGCTGCCGTGAAAGTGGCTGTGGAACGAGCTGGTGTTTTGAAGAAAGTGTCCTGCCATACGTTTCGGCATAGCTTTGCGACGCATCTGCTTGAAAGCGGTAAAGACATTCGGACGATTCAGCACCTGCTCGGCCATGCGGATGTCTCGACCACTATGATTTACACTCATGTCAGTAGGCTTGGGGCGAGCGGGGTGCAGAGTCCTTTGGATCTTATTTAGCGGGTTTCGAGCAAGATCAAGCGGTGCCACCCCGCGCTGGCCGTCGAGCCCCATAGCTTTTCGTTGGGTTCACCCCAATCGGACGCTACAACTGGAAGCTACAAGCGACTCTCATCTTGAAATCTCATTTTCATTTTGGGCCTCCGTCGGGCTCGTCCCGGTCGGGGCCAACGTTTGCGTCTTTGGGTAGCTTTCAGTTGTGCGCTCCGCCGAGATAAACTCGACGGAAGCGAGAGCTGGCCCAGGTGCGGTAGCACGCCTGTAGCTTTCAGTTGTGTGCTCCGCCGAGATGAACTCGACGGAAGCGAGAATTGGCACGGGGCCGGTAGCATGCTTGTAGCTTTCAGTTGTGTGCTCCGACGAGATGAACGCGACGGAAGCGAGAGCTGGCACGGGTTCGGTAGCATGCCAAACCTGTTACGGTCGTCGGGCTCGAGGCCCTGGACCGCGATCGCGGGTGGGGGGCGCTTCGGGGTAGCGCACCAAACCTTTTGCGAAATTCGGGCACGAGGCCCTGTTTCGCTTTTTTGCGAGTGAAACCGCATGCTACTTTGGTGTTCGCTTTTCCTGGCCGGAAAAAGAAAAAGCCTCAGCATTCTTTTTTGAATGCTGAGGCTTTTTGAATGTCGGGGTGATAGGATTCGAACCTACGACCCTCTGGTCCCAAACCAGATGCGCTAGCCAGACTGCGCTACACCCCGATTGTGTCCCTCAATCTCAACCCGTTCTGCCGCTCGATGGTTACTTCGAGCTGATTTCGAATTTCGACGAAAGCACCGCCGCGAACCCTTTTACCGGCTCACTGCAACACTTTTACCCTACCAGCCATATCTTCGCTAGACCAATTTCCAAGCCTGATTTCGAACAAGACTACTTTCGCCAGAGAATTGCTCGTCCGGGTGCTTTGTTATTAGAAAAACTGCTTTGGCGACTGCTGCACTAGAATTGGTGCGAAGCTTGGCGTCTGGCCTCGCTTCGCGTTCACGGGAACGCGCTAGCACCCAATGCTATCCACTTTCGAGCTGTTTTGAATGTCGAACACCGAATGGAGAATGTCGAATAACGAATTGGTGTAGCGCCTGCGGCTGAGGTTGATGATTGGGCTTTTTAAAATTTCCAGCGAAACTCGGTTCGCATCCCGTAGATGTCGGAGCCTCGATCGATCCAGCCGTTCATGAAATCGATCCGCCAGATGCTACGATTGTTGATCGCTCGTTGGTAGCGTGTTCCAAGAGCATACTGCGGGCCGGCAACCGCTTTCAGCAGCGGATCGCCGTATGTGTCCAAGGCTGCAAATTCACCGATCCATTGCTGGCGGAAGTCGGCACTTAGAACGTTCAATCCGATCGCTCCGCCGTAAGCATTTGCGCCGGTCGCATTCAGCGTAGGATAGCCGGTTAACGCATCGGTCTCAAAATTGATACCAGTGTTTCGCAGAATGCCTCCCGCGTTTCCAGCCCGCGCAACGCTCTGAGGCCGACCGCTACCTACAAAGAAGTTCCAGTAGGGCACGAAGGTGCTAGGCTTGGATGAAATCAGGCTGTTTTCGAATAGCAGCAAGCCACCATCTGCGGAACGAGTATTTGCGGGTCCTGACTGGCCGATATTGCCAATCAGTCGAATGGAATTGGAAATCCGCCCGAAATAACGACGCGTGTAGGCGATGGCTGCGTTGTGATACGATCGGCCTAGGTTATCGAAGTCATCGAGGTAAGCGTAGTCTGCTTCGATGTAACCTTGGTAGGCTTCCAAGAACCATGCGGTACCGTAAACGCCAGCATCATTGTTATCGTTCTGAAATGCTGGGCTTGTCACTTGATTGAAGCCTGCAAAGAACGTGGCCTCGAAGTTCGAAATGTTGAGCTCACGATTGTGCTTCCAGGGTGTTCCCAAGGCGAAGCCAGCGATTGCATCTTCCATCCAGATTCCATTCTGATAGAGAAGTGGAACTAAACCGCAAGTGAACGGCAAATCGAACGGAGCGTCATCACCGATGAGACTGCCCGTGATTGCCCCGAGGTCACCTTCGAAAAATGCCGTATCGGCTTGGAAGTCGAGCTCCTCTTCGAACTCCACATCGTTGTCACTGAAATCGAGGCGCGTGAAGCGTCCGTTGTGGTCGAGCGGGCCTGTGAATAGGTGAAACCGTTCGGTGCCTGTGAACCGCAAATCCATGTCCAAATTGAGTCGATGAGCCCAATTGCGAATGTGTTGGCCTTGGTCGCGATGAACGCCCACCGCCGTTCGGTAGTCACCATAAACCAAGAACGAGGGTTGCAGCAAGTTGACATCGCTGAATACGGGCACACCGGGTTCATACATTCCACCGGTGTAAAACGGACGCCACCACTCTACCCAGGGGCGTTGTGTTTCTACCGCTAACTTGCCGGTATAGGTTTGTAGTTCTAGTTGCGGATCGAGCGGCTTTGCTTCGAACGGGATGGGAGCAAAATCCATCTCTTGAAAGGGGACTTGGCATGACCCATTTGTCATTCGCGGACCCTCGGGTACACAGTCCGCTATCGGTTGGTTGGGATGCAGTTGCCAGCGATTCTCATCGAGCCGCGTTTGCCAAGAATCTGAATGAGGGACCGCCGTGGCATGCCTCGCAGCGGGGGCCAACCTTCTGTTAAGGAAGTTATAAACCGGCCCTGACATTACCTGACGTGAAGCGGGCGAGCCGTTATTCAGAATCGAACCGAATTGAGGCGAATTGCTATAGGTTCCACCGTTCCAGATCATAGGATACGAATCGTCCTGGAATTCAATCCCCTCTTGGTTCGCGAAGCCTTGATGCAGAGCCGGCGGAGCCACCGCCCCGTTCATCGAAGACGTTCCTGGGGTAGCTTGATTCCCTTGCGAATTTGCGAGAGGTGGCGGAGGGATCCGTTCCACTTTCGGTAGCGGAAAGATGCGCCTGGGTTCTGGCAGTTCAAGTTCTTGGGATGTTTTTGGTTCAAAGCCTGGGAAGTTCTCGGGGGCAGGTTGTACGGGGACTGGCACAACGCGTTCAGCCGGTGTCTGCAAGTTGGGCTTTGAAAACGGAGTTACCGACTTCTCCCGATCTTCCAGAAGTAGATCATTCTCCGATCGTTTCGGAGGTAGTTCTTCCAGCAGTTCTTCTGGATGGTCTTCATTGGCTTCTATAGGCTTCACCGCTTCTGGACTCTGGGCACTTGGGGCTGGAGCGATAAGCAAATCGCTTGGGCTTGAGGGGGTTGATTGTGGCGACGTAAGCTCGAGAGGCTCGGAAGGTTCAACTACGGGTTTCTTCTCATCGGGTACGGTTGTTGGCGCAAGCACGCCATAGAAATCGTCATTTCCCGACGCGGATTCCGTTGCCGGCGTTTCTTGGAGGAAGCGTCGATTCGCGGTTGGTATGGGCTTAAGATCACGTTGGTTCGCGATATTCGGAGCGGGGAACCATCGGACTTTGTCGAGCGCAACGGGGGTTGCAATAGGAGGTGCAATCCGAAGATTGGGGGAGGAGGGAGTTCCATTCGCGACGGAAGCTGGTTGCTTGATAAATAATCGCTTTGGGAGCGAGCCCTTTTGCGATTTCTGCAGTGAGTTCTGCAGTGCGTTCTTTGCCGAGAACTCGCTGGCTGAAATGCTAGCACCGGACAAGGATGGCTGATGGGCATTTGCCGAATTGGGATCGGTTAGGTTTTGCGAGAAAGCGGGAAGTGCAGCCCCGCAAATGAGCGAGACGCCTAGGAACCATTTCGCGTGGGTGTGAATTGCTTCTTTCAAGATGTTCATCTCACCACGAATTCTGTCGAGTAGGGATGCACATCAATGATCGAGTCATTTAAAGACTGCAGCATGTCGGGGGTGCCGGCACAAAAGATCATGAAGTACGGGGGCTCAACTCGGCTTCGCATTCGAATACTCAATCGATAAACACCTGGCTTGCGAATCAAATTGCCTGGGATCTTGTAATGAGCGGTTCTTGAATCCAAGGGTGGTATGCTGTGCGCTTCCATTCGGATGAATGGGGGGTGATTCAGTACCGTATAGGGAACGGTTCCTGGTCGAAAGAAGGGAAGCGGGTCCAAATCAACTGGAACAGGCAGGTACATTTCACGATCGGTACCTTTGATGTTGGTGATCAAGAACTTGGTTTGGAAGTTGACGAGTTGCTTATCTTGCTGAAAGCGTCCCGCACGTACATCCAACGAATGCCAATCTAGAATATCGCCGTTGGTATCCAAGTGCCCGGATTCCCAAATGTGCGAACCATCTGGGCCAACTAAGACGGCATTCATCCACAACTGTGGCTGAGCTCCCAAAGATCCGCTGGGCATGTTGTGCCCTTCGCTGGTGTTGCTAACAATGTAGCGAACCTTGATATCCTGACCTGCTCGAAGCTCTCCGTCGAAGAATGGGCCATCGATGCGACTTCCATTTTCTAGGACCTCGGAAGCTGTGCTACGTTTGATCGCGAGCAGCTTTTCATTCTCATCGATCACTTTTCGAGCGTCCCGTCGTTCTTGTGCGGAGCTCCAAGCGGCCGGGAATTGCGATTGAAATTGACCTTGGGCAAGTCCCTTTTCAAAGGAATCCCTCCCCCAGCCTTGTCGATGATCAAACTGAAGCCATTGTTCGACGGTCCATCGCAATGATTTTTCGTTGTGAGGGAAGATACCAGGGTGTGCAAGTGGGTACCCTGGACCATAGAAAATATGATTGGAATGTTTGCGGTTCGTATCGATGGTTTTTCCGGATACCTCAGCCGCGGCTCCGTACGTGTAGCCAAGTGGCTTTCCAGGAACAGCACCCATGTGACAGTCCTGGCAAGAGATTCCTTTCTTACATGCAGGTCCCGAGCGATACTGTTGATAAACAACCTCCAGGGCAATTCCGGGTTGCACCATCACTTGATGGCAGCCGGCGCAGAAAGAGCTGTCGGAGAGTTGTTCGAACTTGATAGCTCCTTGGTGGATACCTTGCAGAGGGCGTTTATCATTCGGGTCGGTTTTTACCTTGAAGTTGTCCGCGTCGGCGATGACCGCTGCAATTCCATCTCCACCAATGTTGCCTACCACAGGATCGTAAGGTGATCCGGTTTCGATGCGTCGTTCCCCGTTGACGCGTCCATACCGTTCGACCACTCGATGGCAGGCAATGCAGGTGATTCCTTCGCGGAAGACAACTGGTCCGTTGAAGATGGACGCTTCACGCGGATAATCCGTTTGCGTAGCGACGGGCGCATGGCATCGAACGCAAAACGTGTTGGAGGTTCCTCGCGTCAAATCGGCAACGGCCTGTTCGAAGCGTTGAAACATGGGTGAAACGGCCGAGTAAGCGTGTCCGCTGACTCGCCATTCGTCGTATATTTTCTGATGGCATTTGGCACACGAAAGAGCCGACGGATACTTCTCGTTGGCAAACACTTCCAGGTGTGGATCCACTGCGGCTTGTGCGTTCGCAGGGGTTTGTTCGCGTCGCTGCGAGCGATCCATTTCACGTGCAGCATCCGGCCCAAGGTTGGAAAGCGGATCCGCAGCATTGCTATTGGTGTTTGGAGCCAACAAGTCATCGCTGCCCCCGGTTGCTCCCGCTGCAGAACCCGATGTGTTTCCCGGAGAAGTTAGCAAATCGTCATCACCCGTTTGGAGAGTACGATTGCTGGCTAAAGAATAGGAGCCGGAGTCGCGTTTTGATGCTTGCGAGGAATGAACAGAATGAGGTGCATGAGGGGCGTGAGAAGAATGAGGTGCATATCGATTGACGATCGGCTTCGAGTTGCCGGTGGTACGGTGGGGCGCTGGGGTGTTTGGCAGATCCGTTCGGTTTAGAAAGGCTCGCAGGCGTTCGGTATTGATAGGCTCGGTCGACGAGCGAGGAACACCGTTAGGGATCTGGGATAAATTCGATCGAAGTTCGGATGGGACGCCTGCGTAAGGTTCGTGATTCATGGGCCACGAACCCCCGTCAGGCGGGATGCATATGCCGGCAACTTGGGCCGAGGCGGCATTAGCGAGCAGACCAAGGATGCCTAGGGCGAACATCCATGGAAAGCTGACTTCAGAATGCCCTCTGGATTGATTGTTCATTCGGAGTTCTGGTATCGAGAATCGCCTGAAATGGCTAGCATTTGTGCGCCATACAACAAATACAACTGTTACCCGTCGAACATTGGGATCGACCGTTACAGTCGGATTTCTCAGGAAATAGAGTCCAGTAGGAAACGACTATGGAAACGTCAAGGACCACCCAAGTGGCAGGGATGCACTAGTCGTTACATTTTGCCAAAGACTTTTCGCAATCTCGAGTGACTTCACGTTTCTCTTGAAGACACTCTGTGAATGGCATCCCAAGATTGTTCGACTGGATTATTCCTACTGATCCACAGAGGCTCCTCGCGTAGCACGATTTGTTGCAGCCGAGAGTTCCGTGGTGGGTGTCTGCGGTTGAAAACCAAGGATGAGTAATCTGGGCCATGCGAATGTTTCGCAAAAGCAAACCCGTATTTAGACACATAGAACGATCGCTTCGTCCGAGAGAAGATGCATCTGTTATGAAAGATACTACCCCATCCTATCGCTGCAAAGTAACCAAAGGGAACTCACGTGCTTCCTTAAAATTGGGATTAAAAAGCTTTCCAGTTCAGGTGGTGGAAATGAGTCGGGATAGTTTCAGCGTGCGCGTTCCCGTGAGAATTGCCAATCGAGTGAAGGTTGGCAGCAAACCGAAACTTCTTTACCAAGAAATGCTGTGGCGAGTTTGTTGCACTCAGAAATGGGTCAGTGAAAACCAGCTTGTCGACTTGGAATTTCAACAAATCGCTGAGTTAACCCCCTTAAAGATCGTCAATCAATCGGTTGGCGGCTCGGCAGGTCATGTTCTTGCAAATCCCCATGATAGCAGCTTGAAGGTTGCTTCATTCGCCGCATTGGTTTTAACCATCTTGATCATGCCGGCTTGGGGAGGACAGTGGGGGACTTCCGATGCAATTTGTAATGCAGTTCAGACGGTTTGGGATACGCTAGGGCAGATGGTTGGGTTAAAACGCTCCACTTAGTCCAACCGCACTTTTGGCGTTTGGCTGGATGTGTTCTCCGTTTAGCAGGAGGCTGACTTGCCCTACGTTTGGATGTTGATTGGATCTTTTTTCTTCGCCGTGATGGCATTGCTGGCGGAGTCCTTAGCCGACCAGTTCACCTACCCTTGGATTACATTCATACGTTCGGGGGTTGCTACGGTGCTGGCGTTTTCTCTTGCCATAGCGGGTGGTGCCAAGCTCGTATTCTTGAAGCCGCGTACCTTGTGGGCTCGATCGATTTCAGGCTGGGCGGCTATGATTTGCGGGTTCTACGCGCTGACTCATTATGACGCCGCAATCGTCTTGGCGTTGACCAACATGTATCCCTTGTGGGTCGCGATATTATCCTGGCCTATGCTTGGCAAGATACCAGCGAGACCGACTTGGTTAGCTTTAGGGGTGAGTTGCTTGGGCGTTTGGCTGGTGTATTCCAGCGGAATCGAGACCAATCCGAAGGTGGTTAGCCAATCGTACAATCCCCAGGTTGCTATCCCATCGGCAATCCTCGCAGGAATCCTGAGCGGCGTAGCGTTGATCAACTTGCATAGGGTGAAGGATCTGGATACCCGTTCTGTGGTGACGCACTTTTCCGGGGTCGCAACCACACTGAGCCTTTTGGTTTGGTTGGTTGTCCCCCTGGATCCGCCCACTCGGGCCTACGATCAATCTTCGTTGGTGAGAATCATCCTGGTTGGGGTCGCAGCCACGATCGGTCAGCTCTGTTTGACCATGGCGTTTTCAAAAGGTGCACCGGCACGAGTCAGTGTCGTGGGATTGTCGCAAGTCGCGGTTGCAGTGGTTGTGAAGGGAGTGCTTGAGGGACGCATTCCCACGATTGGAAGCTTGGTCGGCATGATCTTGATCGTGGCTGCAACCGTTTGGGTTATCCTTGCTTCCGATGCTGCACCCAACTCAAGCGATCCTAATCTGCAGGGTAAGCAACTCGAGCCATGAGACTTGTTTTATTACAGGACTACGTGCTAGCATTTCTCGCGACTACTAAATGTAGTTGGCTGTTTGCATTTCATTCTTGATCATGTAACTTGCTCCTACATGAACGACGTTCAAGGTTCCCAGTATCTTGTACGTCGAAAACGAGGGATCGGTTTCATTGGTGCGAGGTACATTTTTCTCAAATTATTTTTTGTTCGCACATTCTTGACTGTGTCATTAGCAAGCATTGATGGATGGAATCCGTAGCCTGCAAAATGATGTATCAAAACTAGCGCGGGTATTATCGAGAAAAGTGTTCAAGCTGCAAAACTAGTTCTTCTGAAGCTTTTGTTTTATATCACTTTTCCTATAGGAGGATCCTATCGAATGGCTCAACGACCGCTGATTGGTTTGAATTGTGATTTGAAGGGGGCCAGTCAAGGCACCCCATCCTTCTGCTATCTAGCAGCAGGTTACTTTGATTCGATTGCGAATGCAGGTGGAATTCCCGTTCTTGTTCCGCCAACAAGCGATCCCGATATGCTTGAGCAATTGTTGGACCGGCTAGATGGTTTTGTATTGGTGGGTGGTGCAGATCTCGATCCACGCAACGATGGTTATATGCTGCACAGTTCTGTCAAACCCATGGAACCACGACGCGAAGAATTCGATCGTCGTCTAGCGCAAGAAATCGCGAATCGCAAGATGAGCCTTATGGCGATCGGCGTCGGCTTACAACTGATCAATGTGATCCAAGGCGGAAATCTCTTCTATCATCTGCCTATTGATATGCCCTCTGCCATTCCGCACCGGGACCCTCACGATATCAATCACCGCCATTCCTTAGTGGTCGAGTCCGATTCTATTTTAGGCCGTGTTTATGGTGAAGGTGAAATACGAGTGACAAGTCGCCACCATATGGCCATCGATCGATTGGCGGACTGTTTCCGAGTCACTGGCCGATGCCAAGACGGAGTCATTGAAGGGATCGAGAGCATTGATCCTGATTGGTTTGTATTCGGCTGCCAATTCCATCCTGAATCCCCTGCTGCGAGCGCGCTCGACATTCGCATCTTTGAGGAATTTGTCGAAGGCGTTGCAGCGAAGTCCGGTTCTCTTCAGCTGGCCGGCTCGTAAGCGTATTTAACGACTGATAAACCACGATTGGGCCTTCATGGATGAAGGCTCATGTCTGGTACATCGAAAAAACGAGATAATCCGCAGTTGGAAGCGGAGTACAGCTCGGTCGTAATCGCTTGCCACCGCAGGGGATTTGTATGGACTTTGCCTGTATTGGGCACGGATGCCCGGTCTCGTTTCACCAAAGCGTTTCACCATTGCGTTTCGACGCAAGGCAAATAAAAATGGCGAGGCTAGCTCAACGAGAGCTAACCTCGCCAACGGGGGAAGGGAATGCAGGTCGCGAAGATGCAAGAATTTCTAATCGCGGCCCACAATTCAAAATAGGTCGATGGCGATTTGGTACCAAATCAATTCTTACGAAATCGTCATTTGTTCCGTGCACCCAACATTCAACTTCACCGTTCGTAGTGGTTATTCTGGCGTTTTGTGCCTTCTTGGGGCATGGTTATGCGTTTCAGGCTGCACAACCAGACCTGAAAACAGCGTCGTTTTGTACACCTCTGCCGATCGCGAGTACGCAGCCCCGATCCTGGACGCGTTTGATCGCAATCATCCCGGCGTCGAAATCGCACGTCAATTTGACGTGGAGGCATCCAAGACCCTTGGGCTGGTAACTCGGATTGAACAAGAGCAATCGCGAACACGCTGCGACGTGTTCTGGAATAACGAGATCCTACACACGATTCGGCTTCAGCAGAAAGGATTGCTAGCAAAGCGTTCGTGGCAGATCCCTGCGAACTGGCCGAAGCAGATGCGAGCCAGCGACGGCACTTGGGTTGGTTATGCGGGACGCGCTCGCGTTTTGCTCGTCAACAAAGAACGACTTGCGGATGCCTCGCAATGGCCTAAGAGTGTTTTCGAGCTAGCCGATCCCAAGTGGCATCATCGATGTGGAATGGCGTACCCAGTCTACGGCACCACTGCTACGCACATGGCAACCATACGGTCCGTTGCCAAGGGGTTGGTTATGACGGAAGCATGGGCAAAGACCTTTACCGATGAAAGCTCGCACGTGAATTGGGACTCTTGGTTGGATCTCGCTGCGAAGAATTCGGTGGTGCTCGCGGGCAACAAGCAGACGGCCCAAGCGGTCAGTCGTGGTGAGTTGGATTGGGCGTTAACCGACACCGACGATGCGATGATTGAAAAGGATTCGGGGAATCCTGTGGAACTGATTTTTCCCGACCAAGCCGACGGCCAATTCGGTACGTTGTTGATCCCCAATACGATTGGCGTTCTTCGGGATGCGCCTCATCCAGCAGCGGCAGCGTTGCTTGCCGATTATTTGATGAGTGAAAAGGTGGAAGCTCGACTAACCATGGGCAATGGTGCGCAGTTTCCCGTTTGGCCGAATTCGTCTGAGAAGTCCCGGCTAACTCAAGGCAAAACCATTCGTTGGGCCGAAGTCGATTTTGAATTGGTCGCCAAAGATTGGGACTCCACGTTGGAACGGATCAAACGAGCCTTTGACGCGGACAAAAAACAATAGTCATTCAAAGGGTGGATTGGCAAGGCTGACTGAAAACTTCCCCCGAGTAAGAAAAAGGGGGCGAGAATACCGCATTCATGAAACGGCTATCGACGAAGGTCGTCTTGATTGCGAAGCAACTTGGAAAGTCGCGATTCTTCCTGAGCGTAATCGATCAATGTGAAACGAGAGGGACGAATACTCGATTTGGCCTTTTTCGCGGAATCGGATACATCGGCTAACGCGAATTGAGAGACCAACATCTTTTCGCTCAATTCGTTCTGCTGCGACACAGCCTCCTTAAGTTCGGCAACGGTACCTAACCGCATTTGGTTTTTGGCCTCCTTGATTTCTTTGTCCTTCAACGAGATTGCCGCATTCACTTGTTGCATTTCCGCTTTGAGTGAGGTGCGTCGTTGAAGATCTTTCTGCTGCCAATCCGCCATTCGTGTAGGAAAGGATCGCACTTCATCTTCGTATTGCCTTTGCTCCGAGCGATACTTATCCATTTTGCGGCGGTATTCTCGTTTTTCACTTTCCGATGGCTCGTCGACGACAACTCTCTTTCCTGTATCTTTGTCTGTTTTGTAGGTTGTTTTCGGTTCGACAGGAATTTTGGGAGCGACGGGGGGCCGTGGTTTACCTTCTGTCTCCTTATCCCATTCGTTATTGAGCACTTTTTTCGTGGCAAAAAGTTGTTTGCGAATCATCTCCACTTCGTCGATCGCTTTTGTTTCCTCTTCCATTCGTTCCTTGATGGATTCGACGTTTGTTTTCGCGTCTGCTAGTTCTCTTTCTAAAGAACTGACAACTGCCTTTGCTTCGTCGAGACTTAAACTACGAAACTCATCAACACGAGCTAGTATCGCTTTACCGTGTTGGTTCGATTTTTCCCATTCCGTCCGGAATCGCGAAGTATCAGATTTGCTAGCAAGTGTTTCCAATGCACTTTTAGCATTTTGGACTGCTGCGGTTGGAATGGCCTTTTGCTGTTCATCCGCTTCTAGCATACCGAGCAGTGCGCCTAGATCTTCGATCAAAGCAACCCTGTAACTGCTTTCGAGCGTATCGGTGGAGACCAAACCGACGATTTTCTCGAAGATCTCTTCCGCATCTTGCGTTGATTCGGCTTCCAGCAGCAACCAAAGCTTTAGCTGATGCTGCCCCAGCTGCAAATGGGGCGAGGATGAACTCTTCATAGGGTTGGACTTAAGGCATTTCCAAGCTTTGGAGAATTGGCTTTGCTGAATGTGAACGATGGAGGCAGCTTGGGTTGCCACCGAGCGGCAGGGGGACTGAGGTGGGATTTGAGAAAGGATCTCGTCCACTTTGTCGCGTTCAGGACTATTCGGCTGTTGAATCATAGAAATCAGCGACTTCGCATGCTTGATGTCCACTTCCTGTGCGAATATCGCCGGCAACGAAAAAGAGAACAGCAGCATCCATCCAGGAAGTGAGACAACTTTCATGAGATAGATGTATCGAAGCACAAGGGTAAGTTTTCTTTTACTCATCCGTCTGGGTCTTTCCATGGCTCACGAAAACCAGAGTGGCAGTCCGACACAACGATTCGAAGCCAATGTTCTTGCAAACTAGGCTACGAACACGACCAAGATTATGGTGCATGCATAGGCCTGGGTGCAACAAAACAAAAGCATGTTTGCCAAATCTTCTTCCCAGGGGCCATGTTGGACACGAAGAGCAGGATCTTCTCGTTGGGGCAAAAAGTGTATATTTGTAACTGAAGTACTCCTTTCAGAACGGCTGCCTTGTATGAATCGAACATCTCTTGGAAATTTATCGCGCGATTTCAACGCAAGCGTTGTCGTTTTTCTGGTTGCGCTTCCGCTGTGTTTGGGTGTGGCTCTGGCTTCAGGTGCACCGCTCATTTCTGGGATTCTTGCAGGAATCGTGGGTGGGTTGCTTGTGGGGGCCATGAGTGGATCGCAGACAAGCGTTAGCGGTCCGGCAGCAGGTCTTACCGCCATCGTGGCAGCTCAACTGGAAGTCCTCAAGTCGTTTGAAACGTTCCTGTTGGCTTTGTTTTTGGCGGGCATCCTTCAAATCGCGATGGGCTTGTTGCGAGCCGGCACTCTTTCGGCATTTTTCCCTTCTGCAGTGATCAAGGGGCTTCTCGCTGCGATTGGTGTGATTCTGATTTTGAAACAGATTCCACACATTTTGGGGCATGACAATGATCCCCAAGGAGAAATGCGATTCGAACAGCCGGATCACGAGAATACTTTTTCCGAGATTGGTCGGCTGTTCTTTGGCGAGGTGCACCAAGGGGCGATGGTGATTGGGCTGCTGTCCTTGCTGCTATTGGTGAGTTGGGACAGTTTCAAGATCAGCAAGAAGAGCCCGATCCCCGTTCCCTTGATAGTCGTGTTGCTGGGTATTGGATTGAGCGAGCTGTTTCAACGGATTGGCGGAGAGTGGTCCATTCAAGCAAGTCACTTGGTGGAGGTTCCCGTTGCAGAGCAATATCGCGACCTGCTTGGCTTTTTGAGAATGCCCCAATGGGCAGACTGGAATCAGCCGGCCGTCCTTACAGCCGCCGTTACGATCGCATTCGTCGCGTCGCTGGAAACACTTTTGAATCTCGAAGCGATCGACAAGATAGATCCTCAGCAACGAATCTCGCCACCGAATCGCGAGCTTCTGGCTCAAGGGGTTGGGAACATGGCTTGCGGTCTGATCGGCGGGCTACCCATCACTTCGGTGATCGTACGCAGCTCCGTCAACATTAACTCAGGTGCACGCAGCAAACTGTCCGCAATTATCCACGGTGGTCTTCTCTTGTTGAGCGTCGTTTTCCTGCCCACGTATCTCAATCAAATTCCCCTGGCATGCCTGGCGGGCATTCTTCTTGCGACCGGATTCAAACTTGCAAGTCCGACCGTCATCTCGCAAATGTATAAGGAAGGGGTCCAACAGTTCGTTCCGTTCATGGTTACCTTAGTGGCTATTGTTTTGACGGACTTGATTATCGGCGTAGGAATTGGACTGGCGGTAAGTTTTGGCTTTATCTTGGCGGGAAATGTCCGCCGTCCGATCACTCAGATCAAGGAGAATCATCTCGCTGGCGAAGTCGATCATATCCAACTGGCCAATCAGGTTAGCTTTCTCAATCGAGTTGCGCTCGAGAACGCATTAAGCCAAGCCGAACCTGGAAAGCACTTGCTTTTGGATGCGGAAGAAACCTATTACATGGACCCGGACATCCAGAGTTTAATCCGGGATTTCATTGCGAAAACTGCGGTCGCTCGGAGGGTATTAGTCAGCACCAAAGGCTTCCGGCCCGAATTTCGAATCCCCAATCGCATTCTGTTCACGGAGTTCACCACACAGCAACTTCAAGAGCGGATGTCGCCTGGTGACGTTCTGAACGCTCTTCGGGAAGGTAACCAGCGATTCCGCTCTGGCACTCGACTGACGCGCGATCTCGGACGGCAATTGTCAGGCACATCGTCGGGGCAACATCCCCTTGCGATTGTACTGACCTGTATCGACTCCCGTTCGCCGGCCGAGATCATATTTGACGTTGGCCTTGGCGACATTTTTACCATTCGCATTGCGGGAAACGTGGTACGGTCGAAGGTGCTTGGCAGCATGGAGTATGGTACTGCGGTGGCCGGCGCACGACTCATTCTTGTGATGGGGCACACCCGTTGCGGAGCTGTGACCACCGCGGTAGATCTACAGTGTTCCGGTAATAACGTCAAAGAAGCGACAGGGTGCGACCACTTGGATTTGATTATCGACGAGATTCAAAAGTCGATCGACCCAACTGTGGCACCTAGGATTGCGAGTGCATCTGACGAACTGAAAAAGACGATAGTTGACGAAGTTGCGAAGAAGAATGTCATCCACGCGGTGAACTTGATACCTCAAGAAAGCGCGACCATCCAACGACTTCTAGATTCCAATAGAATTGCGATCGTGGGTGCGATGTACGATGTCGTCAGTGGTGAAATCGAGTTCTTAACCGATCAGGCTATCGGTCTATAAGACGATTGACTTGCGAGAAGTCACATACGCTCAGAAGTGGGAAGTTTCGCGCTCCGAGGAACAGACGAGCACATCTTTCAGGTCCGCTTGCAAATGCTGAGCGAGGCAGTTCATCGCAAAGAACTCGCTCGCGTGATGGCCGATCAACAGCATGGCGATCCCGCGGGATTCTGCCTCCAAGCATTGATGGTAGGTTGCTTCGCCGGTCAACATGGCGTCGCAGCCACGACTCGCCACCAGTCCCAACATACTCCCACCGCTGCCGCAAACAATTCCAACCTTGCGAACGCCATGTGTGTCAGAGTGAGTTGATTTCGCTTGAATGTCTGGGATATGCTTCCGAAGCCGTTCAAAGAGCTCTTCGATCGTATGAGGCTGTTGACCGTGGACGTATCCATAACGCCCCACGCCAACGGATTCATCTATCTCAGATCCACTGGCAAAGTTTTGAAGAGGTCGGACCGATGTCAATTCCAACATCTCTGCCAGTTGCTGGTTGATACCTTTTTTCGCATTGTCCCAGGCGGTGTGAGGCGAATAGATTGCGATTCCAGCCTCAATCGCCTGTAGTAAGAGCTTGCCTGTCGATGTGTCGTTGGTGATGCGAGCCAGGGGTTTGAATGGGATTGGGTGATGACACACGACCAATTGAGCTTGTCGTTCCATCGCTTCCGCCAAGGTAGTTGGCGTAAGCGTCAGGCAAGTCATCACCACCGAGACGTTTTTTTCTGAGGAACCCACCAACAGTCCAACGTTGTCCCAAGATTCCGCGTATTCCAACGGTGCGATCTGGTGTAAAGCACTTAGTATCGTGGCGAGTTTCATCATGATGTTAATTGACTCAGGATTCGATGAGATCCGGAAACAGGTTCGACATGCAATCTTTCGTATCGCGAATAGCCTCGGACGAATTCGGATGCGTCCATCGACCGTTTGCCTGCGGGCTGAACGGATTCAAGGACCAAGATGCCATCGGTCGTAACAAGCTTTAGGGCTGCGTCCGATTGCCCCACAAGAAGATCCCCTGGCTTTCCGATCGTTGCATCCACTTGGACGTCGACCGCACGAGCTTGAGACACGATCAAGCGAAGCGATTTGCCATCGGGGAAAACCACATTGGTGAAGGTGCCTGGCCATGGCTGCAACCCACGCACCAAGCGATCCAATAGTCGAGCTGGGTACTGCGGGTCCAGTTGCCCATCCTGCTTGTTGAGCCTCGGGGCCTTGGTCATTTTCTGTTTGTCTTGAAGGATGCCCAGTTCGGTGCATTCTTCGAGCGATCGTTTGGATTCTAGATCTCGAACGGATGCCAGGGTGGATTCAACCCCGAGCAGGCTGAGTCGACGTTCTAATTGTTCCGCAGTTTCGGACGGTAGAATTTCCGTTACAAGTTGATGAAGAACGGGACCGCCGTCCAAGGTGGGAGTCATATGAATGATCGAGACGCCAGCGGTTGGGTCGCCGGCCAAGATCGACCATTGCACTGGAGCAGCCCCGCGGTGTCTGGGCAATAACGACCCATGCAGATTGATACCGCCCAGTTTGGTGGCGGACAGGGCATGTTGTGACAGGATTTGGCCGTAGTCGCACACGACCATCAAATCGGCCTGAAGCGAAGCAAGCCAATCCATCGTTTGAGGTTCATTGATGGAAGCCGGGTCGAAGATGGACAGCCCATTTTCGGAGGCCCATACGCGTACAGGACTAGGGGGTGGAGCTTTCTTTGCAGAACCAACGACCGCGGGCCTGGTAATGACTGCCGCGATATCTTGTCCGGAGATTCTTAGGGCATCAAAGCTTGGGACAGCAAAAGGACCTGTCCCCATCAGTATCAGTCGCAAGGATAACCTCTCGATCGGCGTATCAACGAAAATGGGCAAGCAAAAGTGCCTGCCCAAGATCGTATCTTAGATGGAAGCTTTGTCGACCTGGTATTAAACCATGTCCTTGAGCTTCTTGAGAGGACGAACCTTAACGGCTGTCGAAGCTGGCTTTGGATCTGCCCATTTCATTTCACCCGTTTGTGGGTTACGAACTTGGCGCTTTGGAAGAGCCTTCTTCTGAATGCGGACGATCTTGCACAAATCTGGAATGACGAACGAGCCAACGCCCTTCTTACCAACGGAATTCGAAATCTCAACCTTGAGGGCCTCGAAAACTTCCGCAATTTGCTTCTTGGAAAGACCAGTCGCTTCAGCGATGTTGGTGAAGATCTGGACCTTGGTTAGTGGCTTTTCTGTCTTGGCAGCTGCTTTCGCCATGCGATAAATCCCTTTTACAAACGTCGAATCAAGTATCGTGTCCAACCGAGAGGACAGCTTTGGTTTTGCTGAATTAAAGGTTGCCGGGGGCAAAATGCAACCGGGAAACGCGGATTCCAACCCAAAAACCCTGGTTTTCGTTCGATTTTGTCCCAAAATCACTGAAAATCCCGATGGTTTTTGCCATTCAAGCCGTCCGGACAGCATTTCGCCTGGCTTCAGGAATTGTCAATTTAGGGGATATTTCAGACGATTTCGAACCATTTTGAGCTCCAAAGCGCGGCTCAAATCAATCCCCAAAACCTCGGCTATTCTCAAGGTGTAGGCCAGCACATCGGCAATCTCCTGAGCTACCGGCGAATCGTCCGTGATGGAATCCGGTGCAGCTTCCGTCCCCGTCCACTGAAAATGTTCCATCAGTTCGGCTGCTTCGATCGCGATCGACATGGCCAAGTTCTTGGGCTGGTGAAAACGTTCCCAATCGCGTTCCGCAACAAACTGATTCACGATGGCTTTGAGTTCTTGGATTGTAGTGAAAGTATCGCTTCGATTGGAAGATGCTGGAATGTTCATGTTTCTAAGCCTTGACGATCTCTGGACAATAGGGACGATTGACGATTCGACTTCACTTTAACACAAACCATCCAGGAAATTATCCATGTCCGTTTTGGTCACCAAACCAGCTCCGAATTTCAAAGCCAATGCAGTCCTTCGCGATGGATCCATCGCTGAAGTCTCTTTAAGCCAATTCAAGGGCAAGTACGTCTTGCTGTTCTTTTACCCGCTCGACTTTACGTTCGTGTGCCCCACCGAGATTATCTCGTTCTCGGATCGAGCCAAGGAATTCACGGACCTGGGAGTGGAAATCATCGGTGTATCGGTGGACAGCGAGTATTCGCACTTGGCCTGGCGGAACTTGAGCCGCAAGGAAGGCGGGATCGGCAAAGTCGAGTACACGCTGGTAGCGGACTTGAACAAGCAGATTGCTCGCGACTATGACGTTCTAGTTGGCGACGCCGTTGCCCTTCGCGGACTGTTCTTGATCGACAAAGACGGAGTCGTCCGCCATCAAGTTGTTAATGATTTTCCGCTTGGACGAAGCGTCGACGAAGCACTTCGCATGGTGAAAGCTTTGCAATTTGTTGAAACTCACGGGGAAGTATGCCCCGCCGATTGGCAAGAAGGAAAGCGCACAATCAAGGCGACCGTTAGCGAAAGCAAGGAATTCTTCGGCGCTGAGTACGCGGAGTGAGGTGTAAGGCTTAAGGTATAAGGTGTAAGGTATAAGGTGTAAGTCTTATGGCTTAAACCTTACAGCTTATCGCTTATCGCTTTTGAAGAACGCGGCTAGCGTCTGCGGCTCAGTGAGGGGGCGATTGAAAATGCCTTAGCAGCCGAATCGCCCCCATTATTTTGAACGTTTTGTTAATTAGGTCGTTCCTTTTGCAGATGGATAGGTATGTGCGTTTTCAATGACCGTTTCAACGAATCCTCAGGAACAATCACCACCAGCATCTTCAGCCTTGACTCACGTAAGTGATTCCGGCGAGGCACGCATGGTGGACGTAGGCAGCAAGCAAATCACAAGACGAGTCGCGTGCGCAACCAGCAAAGTCACGCTTTCGCTGGAAGCCGCCGAAGCCGTGCGGTCAGACACTCTGAAAAAGGGTGATTGCATCGCGGTCGCCAGAATTGCAGCAATTCAAGCTGCAAAACAGACCAGTCTCTTGATCCCATTGTGCCATGTTCTCTTGATTGATTCCGTTGAAATGAGCTACGAATGGACCTCGTCCACGGAGCTTACCTGGAAAGCTGTTGTCAAATCGACTGGCAAAACGGGTGTCGAAATGGAAGCGCTTACCGCGGTCAGTGTCGCAGCATTGACCGTTTACGACATGTGTAAGGCAGTTGATCAGGCCATTGTGATTTCCGATATCATGCTCCTGGAAAAATCCGGCGGAGCTAACGGGAGTTACCTAAGAAGCAAGTGAAATCTCCATGGATTCGACCAAAACGTTTCGGCAACCCAACGTCTTCATCAACGAGACTTCTGGAAGGATCGGATTCCCTTCAAGCACGCAGCCCCGAGTGTACGACGCTTCAACAGTTCGTCGGACAGAGCAACTCACTGTTTCAGGTGAATTGAATGCAGAAGCGTACCGAATGTTGCTCCAATCTGCCATGGCTCCTATCTCATCGGAACTGGCCCGCGTTGAAGCTGTTTTGAAGTCAGAACTTCAGTCGGGCAATGCATCCATCCGAGAAATGCTGGAGTACGTTGGGGAGCTTGGCGGAAAGAGATTGCGCCCTTGCTTGTTATTGCTCGCTGCGAAAGCTTGCGGTGAACCGACCGAAGAGTCGGTGCGGTTATCGGCTGTTGTCGAATTGGTCCATACCGCAACGCTAGTGCATGATGATGTGCTAGACAAAGCACTTGTTCGCCGCCATAAGCAAACGGTCCATGAACGATGGGACGTGCCATCGAGCATCTTGATTGGCGATTGGCTGTTTGCGCATGCTTATGGACTTGCGAATCGAGGTAGCTCGACCATACCAGGTCGCTGGATCGCGGATGCGGCCAAGCAGGTTTGCGAGGGTGAGATTCTGCAAGGACAAAGCATTCGCCATTTTGAAATCGGCATCGAAGAGTACATCCAACTGCTTGAGGCCAAAACGGGAGCATTGTGCGCCGTGAGCTGTTCTCTAGGCGCATGGAGCGGCGGCGGAGACGAAACGGCCTGCCACCGACTGCAGCGGTTCGGACTGAAACTTGGGACTGCGTTTCAAGTTTACGACGACTGGTTGGACGTTTGGGGAAATCAAGATTACGCCGGCAAAACGCTCGGGACCGACCTAACTTCCTTCAAGCCAACGTTACCAGCGCTGCGGGCTCTGAGCTCGATGGCCACCGAAGATAGGCTACGCCTGATCCAGAGCTTGAATCAAGGCGATGACGCAGCGTTGGTAGAACTACAAAAAGCGATTATCGCTTCGGATGCCTCGGACTTCACTCTTGCGTACGCCAAGCGGTTGATTGCCGAGGCGATAGAACAACTGGACACCCTAACAGAATCCGCCGCGGTTGTTTCGCTGCGGCAGCTAGCTCTAGCGTCCGTCAGTCGTAAGGGCTGATCGGACAGGGGCTTTCACGGTCTTAATTCGGGGAAGACTCGTCGCGGGCTTTCATTTTTTGCTTTAGTTCCCGGTTCCTTTTGGCGGTCGCGTCGGCGATCCGGGAGACATAAAGCAACCCCCAGATTGCGACGACCATTCCGAACACGAACCCTACCAGAATGAAGAACTGCGTTCCAAGCAGGGTGTCCAAGTAGTGTCCGAGAACGCCAGGGACGCACATCAAGATCATGACCGCGATCGCTCTTGAAAAAGCGTTCGTGTTAGCTTGAGTTTCAATCCGAGCCAAATCTGCCTCTGTCATATCTTCCGGTCTTTCGCCCTGGTTGTTTTGGACGTCAGGTTGCTCCGACTGGTTGTGATTTGACGATTCTTGGGACATCTCGCGTTGCCTTGGGTTGACTTCTGAACGATTTTGGCCAGCTTTCGCGGGCAATTGCGACTGATCTGTCTAGAAATGAAGATCAGGAGTAAGCATACTTGGATTCCACCTTAGCGGGATTGCAATCCCATTTTGGCTTATGTTGTCCAACCTGTGATGGAGTTTCCATTGAGCGCATCAAAAAACAAGCCGAAGAGCTCGCAAAAACCTTCTACCTCCAAAATTAGCAAAACTGCTAGCGAGAAAGCAACAGCCCCCGCTTCGAAGGTTTCCAAAGGTAAGGTTGCAGCCACAGCTACAGCGAAGGCCACCCCTGTAAAATCGTTTGCCCCGAAGACGAGCGCTCCCGTTTCGAAAACAGCCACGAAAAACCCCGCGAAACCAGTCAAGGTCGTGAAGTCGCCCAAGGCGAGCGTCTCGACAAAAGTAGTTGCGAAGCCAGCAAAATCCAAAGTCGTAGCGGCCAAAAAAACCGATACCAAAACTGTATCGGCAAGCAATAAATCGCCGGCCACACCACTGAGCTCATCCAAACAAAAGCCGAAGTCTTCGGCAGCGCCCAAGAAGTCCGTGGCAGCGGAACCGGTTGCGAAGATCAGCGAGAAGACCAAGAAAATTGCGTCCACGCCGTCTTCGATCACCCCGACCGTAAAGCCCAAGAAGCCGGTTGCTGTCAAGAAGCACTCGGAGCCAATCCCGCCCCCTTCGAACACCAACCCAGAGATCGTCGCCAAGATTCGCAAGGCTCAGGCTGAAAAAGAGCTTCGCAAGGATCTTGCGCAAACGTTACCCAAGAGCTCGCTCACACCGATCACTCAGGTCCCACCGGTCGTAAAAGGCCAGGACCGTTTGATTTTGATGGTTCGAGATCCTTATTGGCTGCATGCTCATTGGGACATTACGCGTCAAACGGTAGATCGTGCGAAAGCATCGCTGGCGGAAAACTGGCATACCGTGAAGCCTATCTTGCGTCTGCTGAAAATGGACGACTCCGGCACAACCTCCAATGCCGAGACGGTAGCCCGGGACATTGAGATCCATGGTGGTGTTCGCAATTGGTATATCGAAGTGGACAATCCCCCAAGCCGGTTTCGGATGCTGATGGGATACATCACCGCTGGCGAGCGATTCTATGAGCTGGCTCGTAGCAACACAGTCATCACACCCGCTCCTGGCGGAAAAAGTGCAACTGACGATCATTGGGCGGATATCGCAAAAGACGCAGAGCACATCTATGCCATGAGCGGTGGATATGGCGATGACACTCAGACCGGCGACTTGACCGAAGTATTTGAAGAGCAGCTGAAGCGGACGATGGATGCTGACGTATTGTCCCAGTTTGGTAGCGGCGCCGAAGGATCACTGAAACGGCACAAGCATTTTCATTTTGATGTCGATGCCGAATTGATTGTTTTTGGATCGACACATCCTGAGGCACACGTAGCCGTTGGCACGGAACCGGTGAAGGTTCGGACCGATGGTAGTTTTTCCATTCGAATGCCATTGCCAGATCGACGTCAGGTTTTAGCAGCGACCGCGAAAAGCCGCGACGGTGTGGATGAGCAGACCGTCGTTATCGCGGTGGAACGCAACACGAAAGTGATGGAACCGCTGTCGCTGGATGCTGACGATTTGTAGGGGCAATCAACGGATTCAAGGCGTGCTAACTAGCACGACCGACTGTTCATGCACTTCCAAGATCGCATCTTTGCAGGCAGCGGGAACCAGGAGTGATTGACCTCGGGACATTTCGAAGGTTTCCTGTTGGCTATGGATTGAGGCGGATCCTTTCGGGACCGTCACAATAGCCCATTGATCGGATTGGATTTCATAGCTGCCGGCGCGGTCGTATTCATCCAATGCGAACTTGTCGCATTCCACCAGCCGTCGAGCTTGATTGGGGAGTGGCTCGGTCTTTTCCACGGCCTGAATCGGGCCCGATTCGAAATCCGTGACTTCGAGAGCTTGTTCGATGTGCAGTTGCCTAGGTTTGCCATCCTTATCCACTCGGTTCCAATCGTAGAGCCGAAAAGTACAGTCGCTAGCCTGTTGGATTTCGGCGACGAGAAGTCCTTCACCTAGAGCATGCAGAGTGCCGGCGGGGATAAAGACGCAATCTCCTGGGTTGGGATAGAGAACATGCAGACAGTCCTCGGTTCTTTCCTCGGCCACGGCTTTTTCCAGCGATTGACGGTCGACCCCCGGTTTTAATCCGGCATACAGTTTTGCACCTGGAACGGCCTCGATCACGTACCAAGCTTCCGTTTTGCCTCGATCCGGTTGAGCCATTTTCGCGCCGTATTCGTCGTTGGGATGAACTTGGACGCTGAGTACTCTTTCGCAGTCCAGGTACTTCAGCAGTAGAGGAAAACGTTCGCTGGGAGCATCCTTTCCAAGGATTTCCAGCGGAAATGACTCGATCAATTGCCGCAGTGTCCAGCCTGCTAACGGCCCTTCCGATACCACCGACTCCCCTTCGCGATGGTCAACAATTTCCCAACTTTCGGCCCAAATCCCGCTCCCGGGCGGTTTTTTCCCTAGTTGAGAAGCGAGACGGTCCCCGCCCCAAATGTAGGAACGAAAAATGGGTTCAAAACGAATCGGCTGTTCTGGTAAAAACATGGATTGCCAAAAGCAGAAGGAAGAACAAACTGGATAACTAGC
Organism: Planctomycetaceae bacterium; assembly: GCA_027487485.1. Taxonomy (GTDB): domain Bacteria; phylum Planctomycetota; class Planctomycetia; order Pirellulales; family Pirellulaceae; genus JBKCUI01. The sequence goes on from JAIYDN010000070.1 coordinate 24,467, forward strand.
CAAAGTCTACATCAAACGAGATAACATGGCAGCAACCATCGATCTGTGTGTGGCAGAACCTTGGTTGATTTACGCATCGCTCCGATTTGGGCCTTAGGAATCGAATTAATGACAAAGAGTACTTTGAGCTTGAAGAAAGCGGACGATCTCTTCGAGAAAAGCTCGATGAGCTTCGGCGAACATCTCGAAGAGCTGCGTAGAGCGTTGGTCAAGTGCACGATTTGGTTGGCGGCCGGGCTTGCGATCGGTTTGCCCATGGCATCTTCCGTGGTCACTTACATGCAGACCCCGCTCGAACAAGCGCTTCGCGAGTTTTACAAAAAGCGAAGTATCGAGGAGATGAAAAAGGCGACAGGTGAAGAGGTTTCCAAAGACCTCACGGCCTGGATGGTTGAGAAGGAAAAGGTCAGCCATGTGGTTTTTCTCGACATCACCCGCCTGAAAGCTTCGCTAGATGGCAGCTTGGATGTGGAACAAGCGGCCAATCCCGATGCGTCCGGGCTTCCCAAAACCGAAAATCTGGTTGCGTTTCGTGAGTTTATCGGGGTGAAAGCCAGTACCGAAGCACTTGGTCTGCAAGAACCTTTTCTGATCTGGTTCAAAGCGGCGTTTGTCGTAGCAGCGGTAGTTTCTAGCCCAGGCATTTTTTTTCACATCTGGCAATTCGTCTCAGCCGGCTTGTATCCTCATGAGCGACGGTACGTCTATTTCTTTTTGCCTACGAGCCTGATTCTATTCTGGGCTGGGGCATGTTTAGCGTTCTTCGTTATCTTCCAGTTGGTCATTAACTTCTTGCTGGAGTTCAACGCCAGCATGGGAATTGGTGCATCACCGCGATTGACCGATTACATGTCCTTTGCATTGCTATTGCCGCTTGGTTTCGGTATCTCATTCCAGCTGCCCTTGGTCATGCTGGTCTTGGAAAGACTGGGGATCACCTCGATCGGTTTGTACGTTTCGCAGTGGCGAATGGCGATCTTGATCATCTCATTTGTGTCGATGATTTTGACCCCCGCCGATATCGCCAGCATGCTTGGTATGGCCATTCCTTTGGTAGGTCTCTACTTTATTGGAATTGCCATGTGTGCCTATCTGCCGCGAAGTGCCATGCTACGGGGTGAGGCACGCGACCCAACCTAGAACTCAGCATGCCTGTCGTCTATCTAAAACGCCACCGAATGCAGATCGATTTGCGTCAGCTGAACCTGGACTTGCCGGATTCACCAAACGTCCATTCGGATCCGAAAAAAAATTATCGCGGCCAAAATGCCTTGGGGGAAATCGCCTACCTACCTTGGGGCGACAAGCTGATTACCCTGCACTCGCTCGCGAAATGGGAAAGTTTTCGGTTCGAGATCGATGCGTCTGTATTTCCATGCTTAGGAGATCGAGAAGGCTGCAAACAGCTGATGCGAGATTTATCTCAGCGGGCCAATTTTGTACCGGAGGCGACTTGGTTGGCCATGGGGCAACAGTCCGGCGGATTGGAAACACCTGCCGGCACGATCCAAGGTCTAAGACTCGACGGAAAGCTTGGCGCCATTCAAAACATTGGCGTCGTGCCCGCTTTTCGCGGACGAGGGATCGGTCAATCCCTGCTTCGTTTGGCGCTGCGGGGCTTCCGCGATTCAGGTTGCAACGAGGTCCAGCTGGAAGTCACTGTCCACAACCTGGGCGCGATCCGGCTTTACGAGTCGATGGGTTTCCGTTATGCTAATACTGTATTCAAGGTGGGAAACATTCCCGTTACCGGCTGATAGCAATCGACAAGGCACCTCTGCAAGTGCCTTGGTCGCGATCTATAAGCCGCCCACTTCAGCGGCTCGCGAGATCATGCGGCCCGTTTGGCAGCCTCTCTATCGCCTCGATGGCGAACTGCCAAACGGGCCGATTTATTTTTCCGGGTGGTTTCGTATACAATCATGGATATGAATCGCTCGACCGAACCCAATCTTCCAAAATCCACTTCGGACGCAGGCTCAGCCCCTAAGCTGTTGCTGAAGTTTTCCGATACGGATTCTTTGTTTTCGCGGCCAACGATTGCGGTTGCCCCTGATCGACGTGGCCAAATTCCACTGCAGCGTTTTCAAGAATTAGAGCAAGACATCCGTAACAACCCAGCGACCGCCGAGCCTTATGTGGAGCTGGGGCAAATTTATGTCGGGCAAGAACGTTGGGGCGATGCCAAACGAGTTCTCGAATCGGGGGTGGTGGCTTGTCCTGATCATGAACCTCTTTTGGTGCTTCGCGAAGATCTGCTGTTGCAACAAGCCAATCAGTTGCTTGATCAAGCCAAAACCATTTACGCACAAGATCCCACGGAACAGCACAAATACGATTTAGAACAAGCGGATGTCAACTTCGCGAACGAACGCATTCGAGTTTGCCGAGATCGGTATCGACGACACCCCGAGCAAAAAGAAATCTTGATCACGTGGGCCATCGCTTTGCGTCAATTGGCACGAATTGAAGACGCGATCGAATTGCTGAACACCGCATCGGAGGCCGCAGAACTGCGATCGCGTGCGAGCCTTCAATTGGGGATGTGCTTTCAAACATTGAATCGTCCTTTGGAGGCATTAGCCGCTTTTCGCAAAGCCGCCCTTTATCGAGATCCCCCACCGGAATTGAAGATACGACGTCGAGCGCTCGAATTAGCATTGGATCTTGCGGAATCTGTCGGCCTGGTCGATTCATCACTGTACTACGCAAAGCACTTGTTGGAAGTTTGTGAGCAAACGAATCGTCGCGCCCTGGAGCTGCGAATCAAGAACCTTGAAACACTCGAAAAGTAGCTCGACACCATCTTGAGATTGTTAATCGCTGTCATACAACCCAACAAGCTTCAAGCAGTTCGCGAAGCCCTCCTTAAAATTGGAGTCCAACGCATGACGGTGTTGGAATCGCAAGGGTATGGTCGTCAAAAAGGGCATACCGCCAGCTATCGCGGTGTCGAATACAAAATCAACTTGCTGAGAAAAGTCACGCTCGAAATTTTCGTCAATGAGGACTTCCTGGAAAGGACGGTTGAGACCATAACATCGATCTCCAAAACCGGTTCCGAAGGCTGTGTGGGTGACGGAAAGATTTTTGTTTTGCCGGTCTTGGATGCAATCACCATCGATGACGAACTACGCGGACCCGGAGCCATTTAATGATCCTACTACTTTCCAGCGACTTGATGTTTCAGTCGCGAATCAGCAGTACAGCTCGCGCGGCAACTAAAACCTGCCTGACCGAACGATCTGTCGCGAAACTGATCGAACGAGTGACGGAACCTGGCGCGGTCACCATGATCTTGATCGATCTGACACTGCGGACGATTGATCTGGCTTTGGAGATCCCTCAAATCAAAAGTGCGTTTCCCGATGGAAAGATTCTTGCATTTGGACCGCACGTCGATGTGGAACGACTGCAAGCAGCTGAAGATGCGGGCGCCGACTTGGTGCTGACTCGAGGGCAGATGGATCGCGATCTTGTGGCGATCCTTCAAGGAACCTAATACCGATGTTTGCAAGCAGCGGAATCGCCGAACATCCTTCGCTCCATGTCGCAGTTCGCAACGCCTTTCGGGTCGCATCGGACGGACTACGTGAACCGCTCGGGTGCGTCTTTTTGTTCGTTAGTGGCGAACGATTGGCCGAACAAGCTTCTGCAATTCGCGAGACTTTATCGGAACTAGCGCCCGACGTTCCCTTCTTCGGTTGCTCGGCGGAGAGCATCGTTGGCACAGGCCGGGAAATCGAAGGGCAAAGTGCGGCAAGTGTACTGCTTCTAAGCGGTCTAAGTCGTTCCCCTTGGATTTTTCCGATGGAATGTTTGAAAACACCGGACGGGCCGACCGTTTTAGGATTTTCTGATGAAGCTTTGGCGGAAGCCCGCGAGGCAGGTGGACTGCTGGTCGTAGGTTGCCCGATGACCTTCTCCGTGGACATGCTGAACGATGCTTTGGAACCTGAACGTGGTCAGCCCATCGTCCCCATTATTGGTGGATACTGCAGCAGTCAAAACTGGGGAAATCCGAACCTCTTGTTTTGCAACGATTCCATCCTAACCCGAGGTGCTGTCGGCTTGGTTCTGCCCCCGGAATTGAAGTGGAAAGCCATTGTCAGCCAAGGCTGTAGCCCTATCGGCGAACCCATGATTGTCACCGCTCTGGATGGCAACACGATTACCGGATTGGGAGGCAAGCCAGCCCTGCCGATCCTGAAAGACATGATTCAACGACTGCCCAATCGAGAACGAGAAATGGCGATCGATGCATTGCTCATTGGCCGCGCGATTACGGAATACTCCGAAACGTTTTCGCATGGCGATTTCCTGATCCGAAACGTGCAGGGAATCGATCCCGATTGCGATGGCATCGAGGTGACGGATCGCTTCCAAGTTGGCCAGACAGTGCGCTTTCACGTTCGCGACGCCGAGGGCGCCGATGCAGATCTCCATCAATTACTGGCCAAGATGGAGACCGAAACTGCCAATAGCAAAGCTGGGCTTCTTTTTAGCTGCAATGGACGGGGCCAACGGATGTTCCTTTCGTCGAATCATGATGCATTGGCCATCGATCGCTTTTGCCCGGGGCTACCCTTGGCGGGACTATTTGCAGCTGGTGAATTCGCGCCTGTGGGCAATCGGAACCTGACTCATGGTTTTACCGCCGTCACGGCCTTCGTGATCGAAAAGACTTAGAGCGGATTATCGTTTTAAGAACTTGACGAGTATCCAATCTCCCAAAGCAGGCCAAAGAGCTGTGATGGCCGCCAGCCATTTGGCTTTCGTTGGGATCACGACTTCGCAACGCTTGGCCGATGCATCCCCCAGTATGCGATTCGCAAGTCCCACCGGTTCAAGAAGCTTCAGCTTGGCAGCTCCACCTGGGACATTGGCATCGGCAATTTCGAGCCCTCGATCTTTTGCGAGTTGTTCGTAGCGTCGGCCGGAATCTTCGCGAGCGATCGGACCCGTGCACACCAACATCACGTGGACCTTTTCGTGTTTCAATTCCAATCGCAACTGACGCGACATGGCGGTTAGCGCCGATTTCGCGGCGTTGTATCCGCCTAGATTCGGGGCTGAAACCAATCCTGCAAGGGAGCCGATATTCACGATGGTGCCGCGAGCCCTAAGCAACGATTGCCTGAACAAACGAATTGATTGCCACGTGCAGATGAGATTGTCCTCCAGTAAGGACCGTAGATCAGCAGCCGAAACGGATGAGATCGGTCCTCTGTCCGAGCGTCCCACAGCGTTGATCAACAAATCTACTTCGTTGGTTTCCAGAAACGCTTGCAGCCGAACGTCATCGCTGGATGAATCGATGGGCTGGTCGCATGGGACAGAAATGGTTCGCAAATCGATCGAGAATCCGATTGCCTCTTGAGCACCAGCTGCCTTCGCTTTCTGGCAAGCTTGTTCTAGTCGTTCGCGATCGCGTCCCAGGATCACGATTTTGGCTCCTTGAGCCGCCGCAGCCAGAACCAAATGCAGCCCTAAACCCGACGTACCGCCAGCCACCACAACTCGCTTTTCTTTCCAATCGTTCCGCTGAGCCATCAAAAAATTTCCAGGTTTCATAGGCAACGTTCAAGGTTCACTTGTCTCACCTTATGACAAGCATAAGGATTCCTTGCAGAGCGTCGCTGTTTCGTGGGCCAGTGTACCATGTTGACCTGGAAAGCAAATTGACGTACTCCTGTAGCCAAACGCGATGTGAAACGTGACAATACGCCTCATGCGCGACTCGCATCGCTTTCTCGTTTCTCCTTTTTTAAGAGTCGAATCAATAAAATGCCACGTAATACGCTTAGCGAAGCTCGAACCAAGATTGTTGCTACGGTGGGCCCCGCTTGCGAAGATATCGCAATTTTGACGGAGCTGGTCATTCACGGCGTGGATATTTTTCGAATCAATGCCGCGCATGGAACTCAGGCGGATTACGCTCGAGTGCTTGCAAAGATTGAGCAGGTTCGAATCAACACCAATTTTCAAGTGGGTGTGTTGTTGGACTTAGCGGGCCCTAAGATTCGGCTTGGTAAATTGACTCAGGATCCACTGGAAGTGGACGTAGGATCGGAAGTGACCTTCGTGCGAGGGGATGTTTCCAATTCCCCAACGGAACTGACCAGCAACTACACGAAGTTGATCGACGAATTGGCGGTTGGCCATTCGGTGATGCTGGCCGACGGGATGATTTCGATGGAGGTGGTTGAAAAACAACGCGACTCGGTTCGTTGCGTCGTCAACGTCAAGGGTACGATCCGATCGAAACAAGGAATCAATCTTCCAGGAACATCGCTGTCCGTTTCTTCAATGCGTCCCGAAGACATTGAAAACGCCTTATGGGCAGCCAAGAACAACATCGATTTCATCAGCCTTTCCTTCGTACGATCGGCTCAGGATGTTTTTTCGCTCAAGAATCTTTTGTCCTCCATGGACGCTCAAGCATTGGTGATTGCAAAAATCGAAAAGCGGGAAGCGTTAGAACACCTGGAAGCAATCGTCGACGCGGCAGACGGAGTGATGGTGGCTCGTGGCGATCTGGGGGTTGAGATCGACGTGGCGGACACACCGGTTGCGCAGAAACGGATCATTCAAGTATGTCGCGAAAAGTTAAAGCCTGTGATCGTTGCGACGCAAATGCTAGAGAGCATGCATCACAACCGACGTCCAACCCGCGCCGAAGCAAGCGACGTTGCCAACGCGATTCTGGATGGTGCAGACGCATGCATGCTCAGCGGCGAAACCGCGATTGGTGATTTCCCAGTCATTACGGTCGACACCATGAACAGGATCATGTTGAGCACGGAGAGAATGCTCAAGACGATGCCTCAAGACAGCAAGACCCGTTTCTCCTCTCGAGTTCACCCCATCACTTCCGCGGTGACTCATAATGCAGCCAACATTGCGGAAGCGATTGACGCAAAGCTGGTCGTGGTCGCAAGCCGATCGGGCGGGACAGCATGGGTTAAGGCCAAGCAACGCAACTACATCCCAACATTGGGCGTCAGCGATTCTGACCACACACTTCGGCGCATGTGCTTGTTCTGGGGTATCATGCCGCACCGGGTGAAGAATCTCGATAACCCCGAAGCGCTGTTTGACGAGGTCACGCAATGGGGGATCGAACGCGGAATGTTAGCCCCGGGTGATCATGTTGTTTACGTGACCGGAACCGGACTACTGAGCAACACTCACAATCTGCTGGTTGTTCACGAAGTTCCGAAACAGGCTTAGTTTTGTTTCGGTAACACCCGGAAGAGGACTTTCGGGTTCGCGGTTCAACCTGGCGGTACTCGCGGTCGACAGGTTTTTTTCGAGTACGAGTACGAGTACCATCGCAAGCGATTGAGTACGAGTAAGAATGCTCGTAAGATTGGGCTGCCTGATCTAGGTAGATTTCGGGATGGCGGTTGTTTTAGAAGCCGTACGTTCCAGTCGACTGGTAGAAGGTTCCTGCACCGGGGTACATATAAATTCTTCGAGTGCGAACTGGAGGTGGGGCTAAAGTGAACACGCCTGCATTGATGGTTGGCTGAGCGTAATTGTAGCCAATCATGTCGTAGTACTTGACGATGGCACTGCGATGCTCAGAATCAGCTCGCGCTCGGGCTGTCAAATATTGCTGTACGGGAGAAACTTCGAATCGGGCACTCTTGGCTGGTACCGAACCACCCGTCAATGGCTCGCTGTTTTGTGCGAATGCACTCAGGCTGGTCAGAATCGAAGAGAGGCAAAATGCAAGAAGAAATAGTCGCATGGAATGGTCGCTCGTTGAAAGAAAGGCAGAATCCAAAAGCACCATCCATGGCTACACATGACCCACTTGTCGATCGGACCGGGATCAGACGGTTCATCGACCTAAGCCCCCTGCAAAAAACAATCGAATTCCAAAGCAAGATACAAACCCGACCAGTGTTAAAGCTTCGCGCACTGCTATTTTTGACGCTGCGTGATAAAATGGTTCCCTTATCCCATCTCCCATTATTCCTTGTCTCTTCTTTTCTCTCTCGAGGTATCGTATGTCGGAAGTTTTAGATCTGCTTTCATCGGAGCTGGACGAAAAGCAAATTCGCGAAATTGCCAAGCATTTGGACGCGGATGAATCGCAAACGGAAGCCGCGATTGCGGCAGCTCTGCCAACCTTGATCAGCGCGATCGGTCGCCATTCGGAGACGGAACAAGGTGCTGCTATGATCTCCCAGCAAATGCAAGGGATCGGCGGTGGTTCGCTAGGTGATCTCCTGGGCGGTCTGCTCGGAGGCCAGCAACGTACCGGGGGAGCCAGCCGCGGTTCTGCCCCATCCCCATTCCCATCGGGAAACCAAACGAAACCGGCTGCAAAGTATGAGGATATCTTGCCGGATGGATTCGACGAACCGAAGCAATCGGGCAGACCTTCCTCCAATCCAGACTTGGGCTTCCCTGCAGATCGGCTCCCGCCCCAAGAACATTCTTCGCCCTTGGATCGGGCGTTAGGGCCAGGGAATGAGCTTCCATCGTCGGCGGGTTCTTCGCGCAGCGAAACAAGTCAGGCTGATTTCTCATCGAAATCAATCGATGATGTATTGGGTAATGCACTTGGGAACAAAAAGAGTCGCGTAGAAGAATCCATAGGACGATCAAGCGGCCTGGACATGAAGAAAATCGGGCCCTTGATTGCAATTCTCGGCCCATTGGTCTTAGGGGCCATGAAGGCAAAGGCGAGCACTCGAACTTCCGGAAATTCGCGATCCATCAATCCTGGTGATCTGACCGAGATGATGCGCGGCGAGCGGAATTCGGTCGAGAAACGACCGGGCGGAAGCATGATCGGAAAGATGCTCGATCAAGACGGCGATGGAGACTTTGATTTGTCCGACATCATCAAGCTTGGAATGCGATTTTTGTTCCCGCGTAAGTAGTGGGCAGCAGGTGGCAGGGGTTGTTGTTATTGGACCTGGAGTGGGTTTGACGCCCTGCATTGACACAGACAAGAGCGACAAAGATCGCAATTGATTTAGAAGCCACGATAGTGGCGGCAGGTGGTAGCCATGGGCGAAAGCCCATGGTCTTCGGCAACACAAAAAAGAAAGTCCCGGAGGGACGACAGGAGTGCCTAATTCATGCCGCCATTTCATGGCTCCGATCGTATGATGGCGTGAGTACCATGGGCTCACGCCCATGGCTACATCCTGACGTCCCTTCAGGACTAAGAAAAAGCCACGTTTCCCATGTGGGCCAACGCCCGCAGTTCAGTGAAGAAACGAGACCTATCGCGGCTAGCGCCTGCGGCTCAGTGAAAAGGCAAAAAAATCCCCAAGGCAAAGCCCCGGGGACTAGAAAAATCTCAAGCCTCAAGCCTCACACCACAAGCCTACTTCGCTTCCAAGGCAGCTTCGATGACCTTCATGACTTCAGCCGAATCTGGCTTTACGCCACTTCCGAAGCGCCCTACTAGATTCCCCTTGCGATCCAAAATGAACTTTTCAAAGTTCCAGGCGACAGGGCCTTTGCCCTTGGGCTGAGCGTCCACATCCGACAGGTACTTGAACAAGTCGCAAGCCTTATCCTTGCCCTTGTCAACAACATTCACCTTTTCCATCATGTCGAACGTCACATGGTACTTGCTGGAACAGAATTCTTTGATTTCCTTGCTTGAACCAGCTTCTTGGCCGCCAAACTGATTGCAGGGAACGCCAACGATCTCAAGGCCTTTTTCCTTGAACGATTCGTTCAGCTTTTGGAGGGCGTCGTACTGAGGAGTCATGCCGCACTTGCTGGCCACGTTGACAAACATAACCACTTTGCCAGCGTACTTGCTCATGTCTGCTGGTTCGCCATCCAGCGTGTTCATCTTGAAGGTCAATGCCTTTGGAAGATCAGACTTTCCTGCTTCCTCGGCATATGCGGACGAGTTCGATCCCATTGGATCGGATGCGTTGCCTGAAACCATGGCCATAGCGGCAATCCCTGCAAGTAGTGTTTTACGGTACATAGACAAATATTCCTTGAGTAGGGTGAACGTGAGCAACACAAGTCGCCCGAAATTTTTAAAACAAAGTCAATCGACGATTCTTCGAAGTATACCAAACTGTCTAGGGCTTGATGCTTTAATTACAACCCGACGCGTAAGCGAGGGATTCTGTTGGATTGCACGCCCCTCACTCACGCTTCGGGTTGTGATGTTTCCTTTGCCTGCGGCAAATCTATTAAAGCAACAAGCCGTCACGCGTCGGGTTGGGATTGCATAGGCTGACGCTCGCCTTACACGACTTCATCAACATGCCGTCTGGCTTGGGGCTACACCTCGTAGCTGACTTTTCCGTGTTTGCTAGCTCTGCTAATCTTGTCCAGGCTATACAGACCGGCCAAAACGAACTCGACACATGATGCTCTTACGGCAGGTTGGTCGTTTGCGTTCACTTCGAAGGCAGCTTCCCAAACCGGCGGAACGTGCTTGATTCTTTCTGCATAGTCGGCGCTGGGCAAGAGATCCCCCACTTCGATCCGCACTCCTTTGTTAAAAACATTGGCGATTTCCCCTACTCCGTGCTCGCTGGTGTATTCTTCGAACACCACCTTGATCGCATTGGCCACTAAGGAATCCAGGATTTTTCTTTCCGTCATCTGGTGGCTCCCCATCAAATCGACTTCCAACTTGCCCAACGAACTGGAATACAAGTGTCCAAGATCGCTGATTCTTGGAACAGCAACAGATTCGCCTAGCAAAACAGCTCGATGTCTTGCCGAAGCGATCATGGTTCGGTAGTTGGACAAGGAAAATCTGGCCGAAACCCCGGACGCTTGGTCGACATACTTGCTTTTGCGAGCCTGAGTGGTGATCTCTTCGATAATCTGAGTCATGAAGTAGGGGACTTGGACGGGGTAAGGGCCGCCCAGGTCGATCCCGCTTTCTTGCTTCAAGATTTCAATGCCCAGATCGCGATCGGTTTGGTAGTGTGTTTGGATCAAAGAACCGATGCGATCCTTCAATTGCGGAATGACTTTTCCGCTTCGGTTGTAGGTGCCTGGATTGGCTGAAAACAAAATGAAGACATCCAAATCGAACCGAATTGGGTATCCGCGGATTTGTACATCCCGCTCTTCCAAGATATTGAACAGACCAACCTGAACCAATTCGTCCAGCTCCGGCAATTCGTTCATGGCAAAAATACCGCGGTGCATTCGGGGAATCAGGCCAAAGTGCAAGGCCGATTCGGAACTCATGCTAACACCGCCAGTTAACTTGGACGGATCGATTTCGCCGATCACGTCAGCAAACTTGGTGCCTGGCGCAAGTCGCTCGACATAGCGTTCCGATCGATGCCACCAGCCGATGGGAACTTGGTCGGCAGCGTGACTGGCCAGAAAGTCCTTCGCGGTGTTCGTGATCGGTTTGAAGGGATCTTCATGAACGGGCACTTCTGGAATGTCCAGATAAGGGATGAATTCGTCCAGGAAACGAACAAGAGTACGCATGATGCGGCTCTTGGCTTGCCCTTTCTCCCCAAGAAACAGCAAATCATGCCCTGCCAGCAAGGCGATGTTAAGCTCTGGGATGACGGTATCGTCGTATCCGATGATTCCTGGATACAGCGGCTCGCCAGCAGCCAGCATTCGTAGAAAATTGGAACGAATTTCCTCTTTGACGGAGCGACTTTTCCAACCAGAATTTTGGAGTTCGGCCAGGGTCGTGGGCTTCGGGGCAGCGATTTCAGGCATGCTTCTCAATGTTCTCAGGAGTGGGATGTTTTCGTAACATCCCTTTATAGCATGCTGGGAAGTTGGCTAGGCGTCAATTCACGCTTTACCGGATCACGATCTCAAAGGCGTTCGCACGGAAATGGTTGTGCTCAGGCGCCCCTGAAACAGTCAACGGGAATGCAGCGCCTGGCCCGCCTTCGTACGAAAGTTTCGCTAAGCCTTCTTCCACTTCGTAGATCAAGGGTGTTCGCTTGTTGATCGACCAATTCACAAGCGGCCAATCCGGACTGGGCAACTCGTTCAAGGCATTGGGAAACCGTCCATTGGCCTTTTGAAATCGCTTGATGGCAATTGCGGTTTTCGTCAGTTGCTGTTGGATCGCCACGCGTTCATACGCTGTTGCTAGCTGTGGAACGCTGCTATAAAGCATCGTTAGCAAAATGGTGGAGTAACTGAACGGACTTCTCAGAAAATATTCCTCTTCCCACCTTGCAGACCACTTGGAACACCGTTCCGGAAGTCCGGCCATACCTCCATTCGCCAAATCCATCATCGACTGATAGTACTGCAGAATTCGCAGATCGTCGCTCGGCAGGCGGGGAATGTACTTCAACGCCTCCAGACCGCTAAATCCATCCCTCGACGTGTAGTCGTCATCGATCGTCAAAGCCATATTTCGCTCTCCGGCCAGGCATGATTTCCACGATTCGATAGGCTCTCTTTGCTGACTAAGCCACTTTGAAAGAGTTTCCAACTGTTGATCATTCCATACATCCATCCTTAGTGAGCGATTGATCATTTCATGGGCGATAGCAACTTCTGCCAAGTAAACCAAATCCGTTACCCATATCGTCTTCGAATCTACGGCAGAAGCGGTTGCCAAGCAGGACTTGATTGACTTAAGTGCTTCCTCCGTGTCCTTCTTCCAAAGCGAGTGCATCGCTTTCAGTTGCAGTAGTCGACAGACCGACCTGGATTCCTGGTATTGCGGCAAAAGTGTTTCAACACCGCCCCACTGAATGGGCCACCACACCGGTGTTGGATACTCGACTGCTTCATGGATCTTCAGAATCAGGGGATCGAAAACTTCGAGAAACTCAGCAACCCTTGGCTCACCTGGCCACTCCATGCCGGGGGTAATGTCGATGGGCACAAAAACCTCTCCCACAAAGGGCAAGTCCGGTGCAATGCGGGACGAGGCCTCACTCAGGCTAAGCACTTCCAGCCATGCGTCGGTTCCCTCCTTGTGAGTGTGAGCATCGAACCAGGCGGCCCACGCTTCGTTGTCTAGTGGCTGCCCTTGGGCCTTCAATTGCGTAAGCTCCGCATGCAGCAAACGCGACGCCTTCCATTCTCGGTTCGCAAGCCAAATCCCAAAAACCAAGACGACTGCGAACGGGATCAAGCATAACCAAGCCACCCAGCGCAACTTACCTCGAATACCAGGTTTCTTCGCCGCCATTATTCCCTCCGCAAGATGGTTCGACCTTGTTAACGCCGTCTGTTGAATCGCCTTCATTGGGCAGCCTCCTTCGATAGCTTAAGTGCATCTATTTGTGTTTCCCATTTCCCGAACCAGCTTCCGCATGGAGATCGGATGGAATCTCGGGAGTTACCATTCATGAAGAATCTCCCTACTTCCTGACGGATCGCGTCTTGCTTGGCAAGATCGTGGGTGAACAAACATTGAGTAAGATTCCACGCGACTTGATCGATAGCTCGATCTGTCTTCCAGCGAACGGAAGTGAACGGCTTGGCCAAATCGAATCGGCCTATCTGTCCAACTTGAGAGGTCGAATTTTTGGCTTTGAACCAGTCTAGAACAATGGCCTTGTAACGAATGTCCTGGCGAGTACGTTTGTCCCGCAAGTATCCGTCCAGATCCCGGAGCAGTTCCTGGCCCAGAAAGTCTTTGGCTTCCTTTTGGTTCAGTTCGTTGAAAAGCCATGCATCGTAACGGTCGGCTGTGCGTTGCCCATCCAGGCTAGGCGTGCTTCGAATTCCTTTGCAGATGGCGAGCATGTTCTTCATGGCTCGTCGGTAAAGATCCTGATCCGCTTCCGTTTTCTTCGGCCCCTGCAGCTTCATGCGAAGAAGCGTCGTATCGTTGTACAACTGCATCGTCTCATGGCTCTCTTCGATTGAAGTTCCAGGAAAGAAGCTAGCCATTTGCGTTTCAATGTGTTCTACGCGTTTGGCCATACGTTCGGCGATCGGCAATCGATTCAAACCTGATGTCGTATTGGAATAACCAAGAACATTGGACGCAAAACCACTTGGAGGATCCCAAGCCGATACAGGTTTTGCATCAGCGCTTGGAACGCTTGCGTCCGCCACGCTCTCAGCGTCATCCCCCCCCGCTATCATCATACCCATCCCCCCGCCTTCTGCAGCCATCATGCCGCTGCCAGCACCCATCATGTCCCCTCCGGCATCCGGCGAGACGTCGTTAGGGTCCACCCAAAAGTTTATCCTGTTGGAAGCGGAATAACTTTTACGGAACAGTTCCGCATCCGCCTGCAGTTTGGCGCGTTGAGCGGGAGCAATCGTCGGATAGGTGAGGTAGCTGTAGAAGAATGGCAAAAGTGGAATCACAATCGCCATGGTCAACCAAATACCGTGTTCAATCCAAAATCTCTTGGAAACCCGTAGCTCCATCCATTGCTGCGTGGTTCGGTAGGTCGCTATGAACGGAATCACACAACTGACCAGCAACAGTGCGATGGGTGTTTCGCATTCGGACACGACGAACGCTCCGTAGGCAAATGGCACCACTGCAACGATCGGGCAAACAATGGTGGAGACGATCGCACTTCGCAGCGCTTGGCTAGCCCATTGCGAAACGGCATAAATGACCCATGCATACGCTGCTACACCCAACAATGCGAACTGCATGACTCGCCGATCTTGATTCGAATCGTGAGTACCCACGATGGAATAGATTCCAATTGCAGCAGTGATAATCGTGAAGGTCATTAACAGTGAAAACGGGATTGCATGCCTACTGAACCAAACCATGCCCGGTGACACGCCTCGGTCAGCTAAAAATCGAACTCGCTGATGCAATGAATCGCCCTGGAAAACAATCACGCCCAGCCCGCAGCAAGCGATGAGAAAACACCCGAGTGCTACTGGATTCGTGTCTTGTCCATCCCGTATTCCGTAATCGAAAAAGCTATTGTACGCCAATAAAATGCCCCCAAAGGCACACAGAGCAGTGATCGCAAGCAGTATCCATCGATTCTGCTTAGAAAACTGCCAGAGCAACGCATACCTAGGTGTCAGTATTTTCGCATAGCCGAACGATTGATCAAAATAGCCCATCGTCTCGTTAGCTCGGCTCTTGGTCCGCACGACCCTCTGTGGGCGATACGCTCGGTACGATGCAACCCGCAGTGCAACCAATGCCACCGCACAAAAGGCCAACTGAACCATCAATCGAACCCCATCAGACGCACTCCAGAAAGAATCCGCGAGCCAGGAGTCGACCAAGGTTATTAATACAGTGACTGCCACTAAGCCAAGCAGCCCCACTAAGGTGTTGTGAAAATACCATGCGCATGCGAGTCCTGCTACGAGGAGAAAGACGGAGTGCAAGAGGTAATAGGTAAACTCGTCACCAGTGACTGCAAAATTCCCTTGGGCGGTGAAACTTGAGACACAGACTATAGCCAAGCTTATCACCCACATCGCGATTAGCCCAAACGCCCCAATCAACAATTTGATCCAAGCCTGAAGCGATCCGGGCACTGGCAAGGAAGCCATCCAATGCAAGGTCCTGGTTTCTCGTTCTTGCCCCACCAGCATAGCGCCGACGCCTGCCGCAAACAAAGTCGGCAATCCCAGAAATGCGACCGAACGCAACTTACCTGAGGATTCAACTTGTCGAATCATGAAGGCAAGGCAATTCAAACCGATCGAAATCAGTACAAGCATTGCGATCAACGGAGCCAGCTGCCGTGTTTCCTTCCAGACCAGCTGCCAGACCATCTTCCAACGTGAAGGCGGTGCGAGATACCGGCGGTTCTCCAAAATGGCACTAGGATTCATAGTCACCTCCCGCAAGAAGTTCGAGCGACGTTGCTGGAGACTTCGGGCTTTCTGAACGAGCCAACGCATTTTTCTCCTGGGCTTTCGGTGAAACCCCTCGAGTTGTTGCGATAAAGACTTCTTCCAACGAGGCAGGGCGCGAACGGACTCCATGAACGCCAGCTCGCGATTCCAAGAGCCTTGCCATGTCGTCGGTAAAGCCTTGCACAATCATGCGTCGCTGCCGACCCGAAGTCTGCTCCGACAGAACCTTGGCCCCCGCATCCAACTGCGGCAGAGCGATCAAAGAATCTTCCAAGCTTACGGTTACTTCAAAGACATTCTCTTTGATCGAACTCATCGAATCGCACAGCCGCACCTTGCCTTGATGCAGGATCGCAACTTGATCTGCAACTCGTTCCACTTCCGCAATCTGGTGGCTGGACAACAAGACCGTTCGGCCCGTGACAGCTCGATCGACCATGCTTTCCATGAATTCGCGCCGCACATGCGGGTCCAAGCCCGAAGTCGGTTCGTCCAAGATCAGAAGTTCGGGATCTGGAGCCAACGCCAACGCAAGAGCTACTTTCGCTCGCTGGCCCTTGCTTAGGTTCCGAATTTTACGACTTCGAGGCAAGTCGAAATGCGAGATCGATTCGCTGTACCGATCCAAAAAGCCATCTGCATAAAAGGCGGCAGTAAACCAACCGATTTCATCGATCCGCATCCAATCGTACAAGGCAGGCTGATCCGAGACATAGCCCACCCGCCGCCGGATTTCGAGCGATTCACGCTGCGGATCCAAGCCACACACTTCGGCGCGACCGGCAGTCGGTTGTTGGAATCCCGTCAAGATTCGAATCAGGGTTGTCTTGCCCGCACCATTCTCACCCAGTAAGGCAAAGACCGACCCCTGAGGTACCGTCAAATCGATCCCTTGCAGAGCATCGCAGCCCGAAAACTTCATCTCTAAGCCACTGACAGAAATACAGTTCGCCATTATTTCACCTCGGATGGGTTGGAGAGATTGCCCGCGTCGCTGATTCTGGCAACGCTGCCATCCAGCTTATTGAGTTGCCTGTGTACGATTTCACGAATATCGTCGGCCTCCAAGCCGCCATGCAAAGCTTCCGTCAAGGCTGACTTGAGCCTTTCCGCAATCATCGAGCGACGCTGATCGCGACAACGCTTTAGCGAACCACTGCAGACGACCAGCCCTCGACCTCGTAACGTTTCCACAATCCCGTCCGCGAGCAAATCTTGATAAGCTCGCGCAACCGTGTTTGGATTGATTGCTAGTTCAATACTTAGAGCCCGAACGCTGGGAAGCATCTGCCCCACCTTCAGGGTTTCATCCGCAATAGCAAAGGTGACTTGCCGAACAATCTGCTCATAAATCGCCACGCCATTGCTTTCATCGATCGAAAAGAACATATCGCGCTTTCCCCTCTTCTGAGTTAGCCAACTGGTGTACTGGTTACATAGTACGGCACACGAGATTGTCCAGCAAGAGCTTTTTAAAAAAATTTTGAAGAGATTCCCGGGACTGGGAACCTTGAGCCGCAGGCGCTAGCCGCGATGGTGCGTTTATATGGCTCGGTCGCGCATGTTAGGCCCGGAGGGCCGACATATCCATTGCCGGTGGCGCGAGCCACCGGTTCACAAATCTTAAAAAAGAAAGGCCTGAAGGGCCGACACATTGGCGTCTGTGTCGGCCCTTCAGGCCTGCAATCATGTCTTTGGCACGTTCCGGTGGCTCGCGCCACCGGCATTGGATGTGCCGGGCTTCCAGCCCTTTCAAAAATGCGCAATTTCAAAAGGCGCTAGCCGCGATAACCGTATTTGGCAGGGAAACCGTAACGCGGCTAGCGCCCACGGCTCAGTAATTTGCTTGCGCAAACGACAAAGTGAGTGCCATTTGGCTCACGCCCATGGCTACATCCTGCCGTCCCTCCAGGACTAACTACATTCCGCTCATCCGCCCGACAGCAACGCTTTCCCAAACCCGCCACCACCGGGCGTTAGGATCAGAATTGATTCACCGGCCTGAAGCATCAACTGCACAGAACTCTCTAAACGATGCGAATTACCCTCGAGATCGATGCGCCAGTTTTCGCCAGGCGCGCCGGAATCTCCTTGCTCAAGCCCAAACGGCGCTGACGTTCTTCGGCTGGTAACGAGCGAGACTTCTAACGAGCGCAATGCTTGGACTTGTCGAATCATGCCATCTCCGCCAGTGTATCGTCCGATTCCTCCACTACCTTGGCGAATGTCGAAGCGAATGAGCCGCACGGGGTATCGCTTCTCAAGAACCTCGACATCGGTAAGTCGAGTGTTTGTCATATGAGAATGGACGGCATGTTCCCCATCTCCCATCGGCGTTGCCCCCGTCCCGCCACCAATGGTTTCGTAATAACCAAATTGGGAATCGCCGAACAAGAAGTTGTTCATGGTCCCTTGGCTGGCTGCGGCCAATCCCAACGCACCTAATAAACAATCGACAATCCGCTGGCTGGTTTCGACGTTTCCACCGGCGACCGCGGGCCAATTGACTTGCAAGCCTGTACGGCCAGGATTCAAGATGCCATCGGGAATCATAAAGTCCACACATCGCAGCACACCAGAATTGAGAGGCAACGAATCCGAAAGCGCACAGCGGATGGCATACATTGTGGCAGCCGACACGATCGCCGGATTCGCATTCAGATTGCCACGTGAAACGGCTCCGGAGCCAGTGAAGTCCACTCGTAATTTTGGTTTTCCTTCTTGGTCCAAATAATGTTCCATCGAGACCACGATTTTCGTTCCATCGTCCATACCATCAGAGAAAGTCCGCTTGCTGGTTCCTAGCGATCGTATCCAAGCTTGTGTCTTTCGCTCGGATGCTGCTTGTATATGCTCTAAGTATTGCTTGATCACGTGAACTCCATACCGATCCGCCAACTCGATCATGGCGATTCGGCCTCGCTGATTGGCTGCTTGCTGAGCGGCTAAATCTGCCAGGTTCTCCGACACGGAACGGGAAGGATATTGAGATTCCCGAAGCAGCCTTTCAACATCTTCCATGCAATTGCGGCCCGCGTCGACTAACTTCATGGGCGGAATGATAACTCCCTCTTGTCCAAGCTGAGTCGATGTGGGAGACATCGAACCAGGACATAGGCCGCCAATTTCAGCATGATGAGCTCGACAAGCCACAAAGAAATCAACGCATCCCGAAGAGGTTTGGCGTTCACCAAGGGAACTCGGCACCATGATCGGCGTGATCACCGTAATGTCCGGCAAGTGCGAGCCACCTTGGTAGGGATCGTTGGTGACGTAGCAATCCCCATCTTGCATGTCAGGATATTGCTTTAACATGCAGCGTATGGTTTCGCTCATCGCTCCCAGATGGACAGGAACATGAGGTGCGTTGGCGATCAAGTCCCCGTTTCCTGCAAACACGGCACAGCTAAAATCTCGACGATCCTTCACGTTTACGCTCATGGCGGTTTGTTCAAGCACGATCCCCATTTGATCTGCGATGGCTGCAATTCGTTGTGCGAGCACTTCACGCAAGACCGGATCAACGGACTCGCCCGAAGCATTCACATCCGAATCCGAGGAACCATGTTCCTTGAACTCCAAAGCAATTGAGCAGTTGATCGACCGGGTAATCGAAAGAGTGCGATCGGATAGTACTTCCGCGATCCAACCCTCGTCGATGTAGGTCGTACTTCCTTGGGACACAATCAGCCCGGGCCCAACCAGCTTACTCCCCGGTGCCAGCTCGTGCCGCTGTGCAATCGCGATTGGCTTCTGGATGGGATTGGCAGCGGGAGCTTCGCCTTGGGAACTACCATCGTTCCTTCCCGTATTCGTTATCGAGATTTGCTCTGGCAAGTTTTCAGCGGGAACGCGGTACGTGCACTTGATGGAGCAAACTTCGATATCTTTACCGGGCCGGACATATCCAAATCGGTTCTGATGTTCCGCAAGAAACTGTGTCGCAAGCAATTGGCCAACTAGCTGTGCGTCTTGAGCAAGTTGCGAATGGGTCGCAGCGACCATGAGCGATCCTTCTGTACCGGAATACTTGAGCTCCAATTCAATCGATTCCTGAGGGATCGACCAATCGATACGTTCGTCTTTGAATTCAAGCTTGGCCTCGTCCCGAATGCTTTGCAGCACTTGGCTCCACCCATCAGGCTCGATCGTCCCCAGCGTGGCATAAATGGGTCTCGAGATGGCCCTTTGCACCGATGCCATTCCCATCCCCAGAGCACTCAGCAGACCTGCTTCCGGTGGATCGATCACATGTTGGATTCCCAGCAGGTCTGCGATTTCGCAAATATGCTGTCCCGCGGCACCTCCAAATCCAAGGAGCGAATGTTCACGAGGATCCGCCCCTTGCGAAATGGAGATACTGCGAACGGCGGCTGCCATATGTTCGTTGGCGATACGACGAAAGCCATTCCCCAATTCTTCTTCGCTGAATTGGGTAGCACCTGCTGGAACGGTTGCGAGCATGGCCGCAAGCACTTCTTGCAAACGGCGCGAGGCGGCGTCGCGATCCAAGGGAAATGGAAAGTGCGATTCGGAGATTCGCCCCGCAAGAAGGTTTAGGTCGGTAATCGTAAGTCGACCACCGCGACCGTAACAAGCGGGCCCCGGGTCCGCACCAGCGCTTTGAGGCCCCACTCGCAATTGAACTCCGTCAAACCAGCAGACACTCCCACCGCCAGCAGCCACGGTATGTATGGCAAGGGTCGGAGTCATCATACGAACCCCAGCCTTCACCGTCTCTTGTTCCAACTGGACAGATCCATCGATGCGACAGACGTCCGTGCTGGTTCCTCCCATATCCAATCCGATGCATTTGGGGATTCCTAACGCTTTGGAATAGGCCTCGATGGCAACCGCCCCTCCCGCAGGTCCCGAAAGAACGCTGTCCTTGCCTCGATATAAGCTCGATGCAACAAGCCCACCAGCGCTGGTGAGGATCCTGAGGTCGGTATCATGTTCCAAGCCAAATTGCTCGGACACCTGATTCAAGTACTGCTGAACGACGGGGGTCAAGTAAGCATCCACCAAGGTTGTTTCAGCGCGGGATACGGCTTTGATCCTGGGGGCAATCCGGCTGCTCACGCAGATACAAGGAAACCCAATCCGCTTCGCCATCTCTTCAACCGCTAGCTCATGAATCGGATTGCAGTACGAATGCAGCAGGCAGATTGCGATCGAACGAATACCACTTCGGTACAAATCCTTCAAGCGAAGCTCTGTCGACTCAAGATCGATGGGCCGAAGCACATTACCCGACGCATCCAACCGTTCATCGATTTCCACCACCTGGGCGTGGAGTGGAATTCTCTTTCGGACATGAAGGTCAAACAGCTGAGGTCGCTCCTGGTATCCGATTCGGACCAGATCCGCGAAGCCTTGCGAGGTCACCAAGGCACAAGGTTCACCGGTGCGGGTCAGCAATGCGTTGGTACCTCGGGTTGTCCCCAGTCGCACTCGCATGGAGGGCAATTTCTGGGTAGGCAAACACCCAAGAATCAAGCGAGTCGCCAATACGGGCGCCTGGAGACCGCAATCGATTTCGTATTGGACCCGTAGTTCATGATCGCTGGAGGTCCAGGTGTCGCTCGATTCCAGTTGCATCCACCCTTGGTCCCGTCGCGATTGTTGGCAGCGATCGGTAGCAAGGATTTGCCCCTGAGAACCAATCCAACGCACTGCTGCCCCGTCCCAGAAATGATCGGGGGCTAGGATTCGATCTGGATCTAAGAAGCAACCAGGCTCACGCCAACCATGGACACGCCCTTTGATCTTTCCGCTGCTGAGTACTTTCAGGCAAGACTTCGTTCCGTCGGGGGACTTTACGATACAGTCCGTGAATGTCCCGCCCACATCACACCACGCCTGGTAACCGCTTGTGAAATTGCCTACAAAACTCGAAACATCCAAGGTCATCAGTTATCATCCTCAATGTGCGTGGCTAATCCCTAGACCGATAGACTAAACCGCCGTGTACAATTCGACCACCCGTTTCTATCATCTCCAGAAAGCAAAACAATCAAATGACCGGATGGGCAATAATCGGCTGCGGCATGATCGCCAAATTTCATGCTCGAGCCATAGCGGAGCTTCGAGGCTCGCAGTTGGTAGCGTGCCACAGTCGCTCCATGGAAAAAGCCAGTGCATTTGCAGCTGAATTCGGTGGCATGCCGTACGATGATTTGAAGACAATGTTGGCGAATCCCAAGATCGATGTGGTCACGATCTGCACCCCCAGCGGGGCCCACCTTGAACCCGGAGTCGCGGCCGCAAAAGCTGGCAAGCACGTTCTCGTCGAAAAGCCGCTCGAAGTCACAACGGCGCGATGCGATCGCTTGATCGATGCCTGCGACCGTGCCGGCGTTACCCTGGGAACTATTTTCCCATCGCGATTTCATCGTTCGGCTCAGTTGCTGAAAACTGCCGCAGAAGCGGATCGGTTTGGGAATGTTTCGCTAGCTTCGGCTTACGTAAAATGGTTTCGAACTCAAGCGTATTACGACAGCGGAGCATGGCGAGGCACTTGGAAACTAGATGGTGGCGGGGCATTAATGAACCAAGCAATTCACAGCGTCGATTTATTGCTGTGGTTCATGGGACCGGTTAAGTCTGTCCAAGCAATGACAGCACTGAGGGCGCACGAGAAAATCGAAGTGGAAGACGCCGCCACCGCGATACTGGAATTTGAATCGGGTGCCTTGGGAGTCATCGAAGCGACCACGGCAGCCTACCCTGGAACTCTGAAACGGATTGAAATTGCTGGCAATCTGGGTTCAGCAACCCTTCAAGAAGAAGCGATCACGCATTGGAGCTTTGCGAAACCAAACAAAAACGATGAGAAAATGCAGGAGATGATGAAAGGGAATGCAACAGGTGGCGGTGCTGCGGATCCCGCTGCCATCGGACACCAAGCTCACCGGGATTTGTTTGCAGACTTCCTCAACGGAATCAAACGTGGCAAAACATGCTCGATCAGCGGGGAAGAAGGACGTAAAAGCGTTGCGCTGATCACCGCCATCTATCGATCTGCTCAACGTCGAACGCGAATCAAGCTTCCAAGCTAACCGAATCAGCTCCAGCGGCACTGCGTCCGACAGTTATGATTAACCCACCCTTGAAAGTTACACCTGTTTGCGACCGTTCAAGGCTCAATTCTATCGCCGTAATTCAGCCGAACAGTTTCCGAACCACCGCTGCAGAGGTATTACGGAAAGCCGCCACGGAATTTTTCAAACATTGATAATTATGTGGTAAACACTTTTCCGATAAATTTTACAGATGACCCCTTCGGAGCTTCGTCAGGGCAAACTCGATTTGGTCTAGCTGGGGGCAGCGTGGATCATTTCGCAAAGCTCCGTCGGGGTCATCTCTTAAAAAGCGAGGCCGTGGCTTTATCGGCAGGTAGGGGTTTC
Organism: Planctomycetaceae bacterium; assembly: GCA_027487485.1. Lineage (GTDB taxonomy): Bacteria > Planctomycetota > Planctomycetia > Pirellulales > Pirellulaceae > JBKCUI01. Next base: position 47,632 of record JAIYDN010000070.1, read on the forward strand.
TACTTAACCACTTTGGCTCTGTTGGCGAATTTCTTTCGTCTATTGCTTGCATTGTGACGGTTAGTTTGGTTTGAAGGATCGGAGAACATTTATTTGCATCCAAGTCCTACAACAACTATCAGCAATTCAAATCTATCCATATTCCAAACCGATTGCATTGCCCGTGCCCTAAAGTCCTCATTCTAGGACTTGCACACACTGCATCTGCGTGTTTCCCGAGATCCTCGCAAATCCGCTGTTGCTGAATGCAAGCATTAGCCGATCGTCGCAAAGTCGAGTTGTTTAGGAGAACAACAGCACGGATCCCCCATGCTTCCCTGACCTTTGCGTTCGCTGACCATTCATCCAATCGCATGTCCGTACACCAACGAACGATAGTTGCTTCGGCCCCAAATTCCGTGCAAGCTTGGCCGGCCGAAGTCGCCATGACCAGCTTGGACCGGACGTCTCGGCTTCTGGAGGAGGCAGTTCCCAGCGTGAAATCAGCTCCTACCTTAAGCGTCATTGTTCCGGTTTTTAACGAAGTGCGTACACTTCGCGAGATCGTTGAATCCGTGATGCGGCTTCAGGTATCGAAGCAGGTGATCATCGTCGACGATGGAAGCACCGATGGGACTCTTGAGGTGATTGAATCGCTTCGACAAGAATGCAATGTGACCATCCAATTGCATGAGCGTAACCAAGGCAAAGGGGCTGCGATTCAATCAGGCATTCGGTTAGCCATCGGAGACATCGTAATCGTGCAGGATGCCGACTTGGAATACAATCCTCAAGATATTTTGAGTGTTATTCAACCGATCTTGGACGGCGAAGCCGATGTGGTTTTTGGATCCAGATACCTCGCAAATTCGCATCAAGATCAATCTGCGTTTCATCGCTTTGGCAATGCAGTGCTTACCGGCTTAAGCAATTGGATGACTCAGCAAAAGCTCACCGACATGGAAACTTGTTACAAGGCTTTCCGCAGGCCGCTTCTCCAGAGCATTCCGATCGAGCAGAAGAGATTTGGCTTTGAGCCGGAGATAACTGCCAAGCTTGCCAAGAAGAAAATCGTTATTCGCGAGGTTCCGATCCGGTACCAGAGCCGTTCCTGGAAAGAGGGCAAGAAGATCGGGGTCAAAGATCTGTTCAATACCTTGTGGTGCATCTTGCGTTATCGTTTTGGTTAGCAATGTCGAACAGTTGTCCTCAACTGTTCATGAAGCTTGCAGCGATCCCCCATCTCAAGCTCATGTTTGCAGGCATTAAATCGCTCGGATGAAAATCGAAAAATGCATTTGAAGCGTTGTGTTCTGGTTTCTATCAGTCAGGATGGATGCCGAGTTGGCAGTTCCGAGCAGTTGAGGACAACTGCTTTACAATGTCGAACAGTTGTCCTCAACTGTTCATGAATCTTGCAGCGATTCCCCATCTCAAGTTCACGTTTGCAGGCATTCAACGCTCGGTTGAAAATTCGAAAAACACGTTGGAAACGTTTTGTTCTGGTTTCTACAGTTGGGATGGAAACCTGGTTACCAGTTCTGAGTAGTTGAGGACAACTGCTTTACAATGTTTCAGCTCGATGTCCGAGACTAACCAAGAAACGATTTTTAGTTCGGCTTGGTGGGAACTGGGCAGCCTAAAAGCGGTTCGTCCATCGCGCGTAAATCCGTCGTTGGTAATCCCGCCGGGTAAGAAGCACGCGTTAAGCCAATAGCTGCCTCTGCAATTTGAAGATGTTGGTTTTTCGTTGATTGGTAAAATGTGTTCGCTGTCTTGGGCAATTTTGGACTGCCGTGCAGCGGCTTGTCGGAGATGCACAAAAGCGATGCAGATGGGATTCGATAACGAAAGCCATTTGCGGCTACCGTGGCAGATTCCATATCGACTCCAATACTTCGGCTCGCCTTGAGATCATTCATCTTTCGGCTAATGGCCAACTCCCAATTGCGATCCGCGGTGGTGTAAACGACTCCCATCCGATAGGGAAGCCCTCGTTCCTCAAGAACTCTGGCAAGGTTTCGATTGAGCAAGAAGCTGGGCGTTACGGGGACGGACCTTGGCAAGGCATCATCCAGGACCAAATCATCGCGCATGTAGCTAGTTGCCAACACAAAGTCACCAATCTCTTGGTGATTACGAATCCCTGCACAGTGTCCGACCATCAACATTGCATCCGGTCTTAAAACAGCTAAGTGGTCTGTAAAGTTTTTAGCGTTTGAGGGTCCCACACCAATGTTCACAATGGTAATGCCATTGCTATCCATTTCCGGCGAATGCAAGGTTGGCATTTGCACGTCGCTGCGAGAAGATGCAATCGCGTTTGGATGCAATTGGCGAAACGCATCCATGTGCATCTGGTAGTTCGTTAGCAAAACATAGCGTTGGAAGTCCTCTGCTCGCGTACCGGTGTAATGCTCCAGTCGTTCAAGCGACAATTCAACTCGTTCTGGGCCAAACAAAAATACTTTCTTGAGTGTCTGGTCAAAATTAGATTCGTCGATGGCTGTCAGTAACGAAGGAGAATGGAGATCGATCCTCATTTGGGACGGGGTGATTTCGATCTCCGCTCCTCGCTCCGCAAGCTTCAGCAATTCCCGACGCAGATACCACCGATAGGCCGTAGGTCGCGCGATCTTACCCGAGATGGTGGGGTTGTGCTTGGACCAATGCCTGACGACGGTAACTTTGGAATAACGTCCTTGAGCGTAGTGTTCCTCCATTCTTCGACACGCTTCGTCGATTGCAGCAGGAAGTCCATCGAGGTTGGTTTGCGAAATTCGATAGACTTCTGACATGCGTTAGCTCCGGCTAAATTTCTTGTTTTGGAGGATACTAGATAGCATCCAGGGTACGTGATAGCATCCCCAGCTCCAATTATTGCTGGTTCTTCCAGTCTCGCCAAAGCCACTTTAACGATTCAGGCATGATTGCGCCGCCATGTTTGTCGTTGTGCCCTCCAGTTCCATATACAAATTCATAATCGTATTTTGCGAACTTGAGTGCTGCTGCCATTTCCTGGTTTGCAAGAGGCCAGTTTCCAAATTGGTTGTCCAAGTCTCCGCTTCCATCTTGCAAGAAGACTCGAATGGGCTTCGGTGGGGTTTTACGAATCTTCGGGGGGTAGTTGTGTCCGCCTCGGAGATCCACAAAGCTGCCTACATGGCTCAGTACTTTGCGAAACATATCAGGACGTTCCCAGGCTACCGTGAAAGCACAAATACCACCCGAACTGATGCCGCCAATCGCTCGCATGTCTGGGTTGTCCGTCAACTTGTAGGTCTTTGCCAGTTCAGGAAGCATTTCGTCGATGACGAATTTGGCGTACTGATCTCCCAGTGAATCGTATTCAAAAGATCGGTTCGCGGGCGATGGCTCCCAACCCGGTTTGCTGGGAAGAGCTCCCTTGTGACCGGGATCCAGAAACAACCCGATCGTGATTGGCATGTCACCTGAATGAATCAAGTTGTCCATCACCACGGGCGCTCGAAATGTACCATCGCGTTTGACGTAGGTGTGCCCATCTTGAAATACCATCACGGCGGCTGGTTCGGAACCATCGTATTGCGCTGGTACGTACACGTAGTATCGTCGCTTTGTTCCTTCGAAGATTTTACTTTCCCATGTGTGCTCGGTCACTTTTCCTTGCGGAACATCGGCTTGAACTTGAGACTCAGGTCCAAGCTTATACTCGCTGTCGTCCGATCTGGCTTGTTGAGCCATCGGCAAAAGACTTAGCCCAGCGCACAACGCAAAGCTCCAACAGTTTTTCTTCATGTTTTTCGATTCAAGAGAGGTACAAAGCAAAAAAGCAAATTCTGAGTAGGTCGGAGCCCGAAAGCTCCTGCATCTGGAAAGAAGACCGTTCCGACGATTCTAGTCCCGTTCCAGTTTTAGATTCCCCCATAGACCCCAATCAGCACCATTCCCATCACCAGCATCTTCGGTGATCAGGGTCAATTGATTTACCTGGCGAACATCAAGCTGAAATGAACCGAGTGAAGCATTTGGTTGCGATCGCCACAATTCTTTCCCGTCCGCCAGGACGATGAAGGTTACCGACCCATCGTGACCGTCCGCAAGCCCTGCGATTCCAATTAGTTTATTCCACTTTCCGCCGAGCTCGTAGGTGTAGCTGCTTGGGGCGTGCGCATACAGCCCTTTAGGTATCAGTTGACCAGAGATCGATAGAATCAAAGACTTCTCGGGCAAACGATTGGCGACAGGCTTCAACCACCCAACCTTCGCATCGACCCATTTGCAATCGCTGAGCCAATACGACTTCCCTTCGACCTGGATTGGGCCCGTTCGCGTTCCCTTTGCGATTGAATCAACGAGCGAATCTGCCACATCCAAAACTAGCTGGTCCGTTGGCGTGTTTCTTTTAGATTCTTGGATGCTATTAAGTTCGCGGTCGATCGCGTCTTGATCGCGTTGGTTGATCGCTTCGATCAATTTGGAAAGTCGCTGCTTGGCCTGGTACGAAGTTACCTCCACCGATCCATCGGCCGAAACAGAGTATGGGATGGAGGCGAGTTGATCTCCGATATTACCACCTTGGACTTGGCAAGCCACGATGCGTAGCGAACCTGATTTGTTCTTCGCAAGAGCGTTGCAGTTGAGCGAGAAGCTGCCATCTTCTTTGGGTATTGCCGTGACTGTGGTTGCATCGTAGTCCGATCCACCTGAAGGATCCATGTAGCCAACGATGGCATAAACAGGCGGGGATGCAGTGACGGTACCAGTGAACACAAACGACTTGCCATCTGCCGCGATCTCAATTGTCTGGTTCGATAACTGGGCATCGCTTGGTAGTTCACGTCCTTTATCGGAGCGTGAGAACAAGGGGTGGCTAGCTAGACGCAATGCTTCCCCGAGAGTCAAAAACGATCCGCGTCCTTCTTTTCGGACTTCTTCGCGATAGGTTTGGTTTCCATTTCCCATTAAGGCCGTTCCAAACGCACGTCCTTCGTCGGGTCTTTGGCGATTGTGCGGCAGTCCTAGAGCGTGTCCAAGCTCGTGACAGACACCTCCGACGAAAATCGTGTTGTAGCGACCGATCGAGATATCGCCGTACTGCGAGTCCCGGATCAGGGGGCTTTTTTCCGATAGCCTAGCTGGATCAAGAATGGGTGAGTCCACTTGCCATGCGGTCCCACCCTGCACGCCACCACCTGCATAGTAGGGGCTGTTTTGGTTGATCGTTCGTTTGTCGGGATCCCAGTTGCTCATGTTGCAAAAGATAACGACGGTTTCCGAATCCGCTTGGATGCCCGCCTTCTGGAGCGTTGGAATGCACTCTCGTCGGATTCGGTTCCCACTTTCAACTCCGTACTCGGAATAGGGCTTTTGTCCTTGAACCAGGTGGATGCGAAGCGCTCCATCCTGTTCTAAATCCAAGGATACCGTTCGATCCCCAAAGCCTAACCGCGACATTTCCTTTCGGTAGAAATCTTGAATGTCCAGTAAAACCCGAGTCAGTCGCTCGCGATATTCAGGAGCAGGATCACGGTCCGAAGGAGTCCAATAAACGATGTGAAGCGTCCGCTGGCAAGAAACAGGGGACTCGCGATGATATGCATCCAAAATTCGCAGTGCGGCGGGAACTTGCTTCTCAATGGCTTCCTGGGGAGTTTCCTGGGGGGCTTTCAGGGGAGTTTCCGCATGGATCCGCGCAGTCCCGAGCAAAAGGACCAACGCGACGAAGATGGCAACTGTGCCAAAAAGGGAGCCTTTTGTGTGCATTTCTGGATGATTTATGGCTGGATAAACGAAATTGAAAATTGGGAAATTGGGTAAAGTAAGGTACTTTTGATTGCAAGAGATGGCTAGCAAAGTACCATGGAACCATTCTAATGCCAAACTCACGATGGTTCTTCGTTTTCGGGCCGGGTTCAACTCGGACGGAAGCATGGTATGTTTTCCCTTCCTCATTTTGTTCCGTAACTGGGTCGATCGACATGCGAATACCAACAGTTTTTAGTCTTTTTGCACTTGTGACCGCGTCCTTTTCGGGGGCTGCTCTGGCACAGGATCCACGGGATGAAATGTACGGAAAAGCGGTTCATGCGTTCTTCCGTGGGGATGTCGATCATGCGGAATTGTTGCTGAACGATGCGATCGCTGCAGGCACCGTGGACCCCAGAGCTTACATTTTCCGAGGCCTTTGCCTGTCCAGAAATGGAATTGAAGCAGGAACTGCTGATTTCCAAAAAGCGGCTGACCTTGAAATCAACGGTGCACGAAAGGTCGTCAACGTTGGACAAGCTTTGCAGCGAATCCAAGGTCCAGTTCGTGCCGAGATTGAGAAGGCTCGCCTGAACGCTCGATTGGCTGCAAGAGCCCGATCGCAAGAGATGGGCAAGCTTAGTGGTGGCGCAGACGGGCTTGTTGTACCACCTAGAAACGACCCAGCTCCAGCCCCAAGCAATCTAGCACCCAACGATCCTTTCAACGCTGGAATGACCAAAGGGGACGCCAAGGCAATGGAAGGAAAGCCGAAGAACACTCCGCCAGTCGATGACTTCGAAGCGGAACTCAATGGCGACGCCCCTGCCATGGACGACCCTGCTGCGGAACCAGCCGCAGCCGCTGAAGAAGATCCATTTGGCCCGTGATCGCTTTTGGCTCAATTGCTCTTTAGGCTTAATCGCCCATGCGACTTGGACTATGCCGCTTTGCTACTTGAAGCAGCGGCATAGAATCGCTTGATGCCAGCAACGACCGTATCTTGTTCTTGCTCGGTGAGTTCAGGATAGATCGGCAAGTTCAAAATCTCTTTCGAAGCACGCTCGGTCTTAGGAAGCGTGCCTACGAAGTAGCCCAGATCGTGGAAGCATTCCTGCAAATGCAAGGGCACTGGGTAATAGACTTCGCTTCCGATTCCCATGTCGGTTAAGTGCTTTCGGAGTGGGTCGCGTAGACCATCAGGCACACGGATACTGTACTGGTTCCAAACATGGACCGCTTCCGGTGTTTGGTAGGGAAGCTCGAAGTATTCGCTTAGGCCTTCGCCCGCGAATAGTTCCGCATATCTCTGTGCGTGGCTTGCCCGCTTCTCTGCATACTCTTGAAGGTGAGCAATCTTGACATTCAGGATCGCGGCTTGGATCGTGTCCAATCGGCTGTTGATGCCAACCAGTTTATGGTAATACCGAGGCTGCATGCCATGCGAAGCAAGCAGACGCAATTTTGCGGAAGTGATCTGGTTGTTGCAAACCATCATTCCACCGTCACCCATCCCACCTAAATTCTTGGTTGGATAGAAGCTCAAGCATCCAATATCGCCCCAGGAACCGGCAGGCTTGTCTTGGTACTTGGCCCCGATCGCTTGAGCTGCATCCTCGATGATCGGAATTCGATGCCGAGCACCAATGGCGCAAATCTTGTCCATCTCTGCGCATTGTCCAAACAAGTGCACGGGGATGATAGCTTTTGTACGGGAGGTGACATTCGCAGCCACTTCATCAGGGCATAGGTTGTAAGTCTTTGGATCGATGTCGACAAAGACTGGAATCGCACCGAGCCGACTGACGGCGGAGGCGGTTGCGAAGAAGGTAAAGCTTGGACAGATGACTTCGTCCCCAGCTTGAATGTCGAGCGCCATCAATGCTAGCAATAGGGCATCGCTTCCGGAGGCACAAGCAATGGCTTGGCTGGTCTCGCAGAGCCCGGCGACGGTGCACTCGAGTTCGCCTACTTGCGGGCCATGAAGAAAGCGTCCGCTGTCAACAACCTCTGCGATAGAGGCCATGATCTGGTCCCGGAGAGGCCGATTTCCGCGATTAACATCGAGCAAAGGAACAGGCGACGAGGTCGGTTTTGAGTTCGACATGCTTGTTGGTGAGTCCTTCCATGGACGAGTATTGAGGCTTAGCCCTTGCAGGTTACCGCGATCACCCTATTCAGGTCAAGGGAAGGATCGTACGGTTTTTGCTAAGCCAAAAAGGAATGTTTATTACAGTGTTTATTGCAATGCAAGCATCTTCGCCAACGCTTGCATGGCGGTTCCCATGGCAGGCCTGGTTTGCAGGTACGTTTCCCACCAATCCATCAGGGCGGGGACTAGCTGCGAATGGATATCTTGGTCTTTTGGAACTGGAATATGCCATTGCTCGATGGCCAATTCCATCATCGATTCGTTGCATCGGCTCAGTTCGAGCACTTCGGCTGCGGCTAGCGTTGCTGGCAACATCGCCAATGGTCCAAGCCTCGCTATCAGATGAACCCCGATGTGCTCGCTATTTGCGGGAAGTTCCAAGTTCAATTGCGACAGCATCCAAGCCAATCGCACCACTTCCGGCAGTTCAATCATGGGGTTTACCAGAACGGCTTCGGTGCGCACGAGATTCAGTTCCATATGCGCAACACCGGAACCGCCCACGGCAGGTTGCAGCAGTACAACCCGTGCTTCTTCAACGAGAAGACTTTTGTGAGTCAATCGGCCTAAATGAGCGAGAAGCCCCGGCCCGTACCCAAGCCAATGCTCCTGAAGCGGCCGAGCACGCAAAGGCAGTTGTTCCAGTAGCTTGGGGTAGATTGGATTGAAGGCTGCTTCCAAATCCGAAATCAGGCCAGACAGCTGAACGCTCATTCTTTCGTCCGAGGTGTTCAGACCAAACTTTCGGAGAACGGCGATTGCCAAATCATGATTGGATTCCAAATTTGCTGCGTTTCCGACCAACAAATACCAGAATCTTGGAGATTGAAACTGAGCCACATTTTCAATCCAGGCACCTAAATTCGCAGCGTAAGGAGCGATCGCGTCGGTGAGCCGTGAATCGATCAGTTTTAATTGATGCAAATGAATGGCTTCGGCGGCATGCAGGGCGCTCGCCGAGGCACTCGGATTCCAATTTAATCGCATTATTCAGGGGTCTTATTGGTTTCGCGGATCAGCATCTGTTCGCTGATCCATTGCTCCAGCTCTTTCCAGTCCACGGGCGGAAGCTTGCTCAAATCAGGACGGAGCGAAATCGCCTTATGAATATAAACGTGATGGATATCTTTCTGAGACTTGGTCGTGTTCCAGTGGAGTAGAATACGGATGCAAAGCCCGAGGGAACCTGGGACTTCCACCTCGTAACCGCACAGCAAAGGAACATCCAACCACCCCATTTGCCGAGCAGCCAACGCGGGAAATTCCGCATTCACATCCCGAGTGACCGTGAAAACGGCGCTTGCCACATCCGTGGGATCGATGTCGTTTCGCCGAATGATCAGGGCCAAAAGCTGGCGAGTTGCATTTAGGATGGCTTCCCGCGTATTCTGCTCAACTGTCGTGGCGCCGCGAACGCCGCGACATACCGTTCTATCCGACATGCATTAGTCCTTTTCAAATCTGCACAATTAACGAAAATCCGTATTGCTACAGTACCCAGTTTTTTAACGGCTGCAAAGCCACGATACCATGCTTACCGAAGATTCCATCATTCCAACCAATCCATTGCCTGATTCCGATACCAACGCGGAGCTCGATCCTAAACATTTTTCAGTTTTGGTAGTGGATAACGATCCTGCACATGCCAGGGCCATGACCGAGAGCCTGGAAAAAACAGGTTACCGCTGCACGGTTGCAACCAGCGGTCCTGAAGGCAAGCGGATGCTGGAGCAGAATACCTACGATGTCGTCATTACCGACTTGGTGATGAACGAAGTGGACGGGATGCAAATGCTGGCACTAGCCCGACAGCTGATTCCCGACTGCCAAGTGATCATGGTCACGGGCCATGCAACGGTGACGAAAGCGGTCGAAGCCATGCAGCTTGGGGCTTTTAATTTCTTGGAGAAGCCGATTACCCCTAATCGGTTGCGAGCCATTACGGCCAAGGCGGTGGAGTCGGTCCAGCTGAAACAAACCAACCTGGAATTGCGAAGAAGGTTAGACGACCGTTTTGGATTTGACGGCATCGTCTATGCGGGCCCACAGATGCAAAACCTGATCGACAGGCTCAAGCGGATTGCTCCGACCGATGCGACCGTTCTTATTACCGGCGAAAGTGGTACAGGCAAAGAACTGATCGCGCGGGCAATTCACCAGAATAGTCCTCGAAAAAATAAGCGGCTCGTGGCATTGAATGTCCGAGCGGTTTCCGAGAACCTTGTTGAAAGCGAAATGTTCGGCCACGTGCGTGGATCGTTCACGGACGCCGTCACCGATCGCGAAGGTGCTTTCCAATATGCGGACGGCGGATCGTTGTTCCTGGACGAGGTGGGCGACATGCCTATGAGCACGCAGATCAAACTGCTGCGTGTTTTGGAGGAGCATCAAATCACTCGAGTCGGGGACAACAAGCCGATCAAAGTCAATGTGCGATTGATCTCCGCCACCAATCGGCCCTTAGATGCCATGATCGACGAAGGCCATTTCCGAAATGATCTTTACTACCGGTTAAAAGTAGTCACCGTTCACTTGCCTCCGTTGCGGGAAAGACGGGACGACATCATTCCTTTGATGGACCATTTCCGAAAGACCTTTATTCGACGACACAATCACGGCCCCTGCAATTTCTCCCCGATGGTGACTCGAAAATTCCACGCCTACGATTGGCCAGGCAATATCAGGCAATTGAGAAATTTTGTTGAGACCATGGTCGTGCTCGATACAGACGGTCGGCTGGATTTGGATGACTTGCCACCTGAGCTCATTGAACCCGGAGTGGACGTTTCGAACGAGATGCTCGCGGGCACATTAATCCATACTGGGTTAGCGACCATGGGCAGCGAATTGTCTCCACCGTCTGAATTGATTGGCAAGACGATGGACGATATTGAGCGATGGGCGATTGAAGAAACGCTTAAATTAACAGCGGGAAATCGCGAAGAGGCCGCTAAGATCTTAGATATTGGTGCGAGAACGCTCTATCGCAAGCTCGACAAATATCGGCAAGATTGATTTTCCCGAAGTAGATCTTTATGGAACCCGACGACGAACTGTGTCTTTGCTTTCACATCTCATGGCGCAAAGTCATCAACTACATTCGCATCCATCGCATTCGCACCCCAAGTAGGTTGAACGAGTGTGGTGGTGCTGGGACGGGGTGTGGATGGTGCCGTCGTCAACTGGAGAAGTTGACGGAGCAAGTGAACGAGGTTGCTCCGGATTCCGAAAGCATCGAGCAGTGGCTGAAGGACCGATCGCCTAACAAGCAAGCCTATAGCCAAGAGCGAGAGTTGTATCGGAAGCAAAAGCGCGATTCGACTTTGCCGAATTAACTTCAGTGTTATTTGAAGTTGTTGTTGGAGTATGTGAAGCTTCGTGAAGGTCGGCTGTAGCTGGCTTTCGATCTTTCAAAAACCCCGGAAGTTCTGGAACGAAGAGGGTATCTCGCGGCGAGCTGAGTCGCGTTGCCATCCTTGAAGGCAAGGCCGATCTTGGGTGCATGAGTCAGTGCAAAGGCGCCGCAAAGGACAAGGGTCAACAGCACGCAGTTCATAGCGGTACGAATTCGGGTCATGCGAGTTCTCCTGGTTTTAGCGAATGCAATGGTCTAAAGGCTTCCTTGGATTGTAATTGAAATCGATAGGTGTATCGGATTCGAAATCGCTTGGAAGTGCTAATACACCGAAGCAAGTGGTGTACCAAATGGACGGAAGCAGCTTGGAGGTCTGTGTTTTCCGCTTGGGAGAAGTGCAAAAGTTGCACGAATTTTCAACAAAAGTGAAGCTCTCTCTTTGCCGTGCAATCAAGGGCGACCTAGCTTTGCCACGGAATTTACTGCTTCGCGTTGAGAGTCTCCTCTGTTGCGTTTTGTCAACAGCATGATGGAAACAAGCCACACACGGTGCAGAAATGACTCAAGTTGACACGTAATACTTGCTTTACTTCATGTTTTTAAGAAGAAGACTATGCGCACCGCATTTCGATTGCCTTCCACCTTGTTGCTTGTAGCAACCACGGTCGTTCCCAGTTTAGGGGCTACCGACTTGCACGTATCCCCCAGTGGGGATAATGCGAATGACGGTACCGAAACAACACCGTTTGCCACCTTGGAGCGCGCTCGCGATGAGATTCGAGCGATGCGAACGTCGCAAGGCGAAAATTTAGGGCCAGTCACGGTTTGGATTCATCCTGGTGTTTACGCGTTGAAACAATCGATCCTGTTCACCGAACAAGACTCGGGCACAGCAGAATCGCCCATCCACTACCGAAGCCTAGGGAGCGAATCCCCCGTTTTCACCGGAGGAGCCGTTCTTACGGCAGGGCAGAAGAAAGACAATCGCGACCTGTTCGACATGCTTCCAAAAGCATCCCGCGAAAATGTTCAGTTCTATACCATTGAGCAACTTCTCGATGATGCTACCGCCGAACCTCATACGCGAGCGTTGGGCAAGACCATGTCACCTGCTCCCATGGAACTTTTTTGTGGGGCTTCGGTCCTTCCTCGAGCAGGCTGGCCTAATGCCGAATGGGCAACTGCAAAGCTGCATCCATCCAAAAACAATACTCTATCGTTGGATCGTAGGCTCGATCCGCGTGATCTATCCCATTGCTGGGTTCACGGCTTCTGGTCCCATGATTGGGCGGATTCGTTCGACAAAGCTTCCTATTCGCCGGTAGGCAACAAAAAGACAGAAATCGCGATTCAGCTCGATACCAATGACGGGACGATTCGTAACGGAGCCCGATTCCGTTTGGAAAATCTTCTGACGGAGCTGGATGCACCAGGCGAATGGTACATCGATAGTTCCACCCATCGAGTTGTGGTATGGCCATCGTCGACGGAAGATAGCCGTTTGGTAGTCTCCGCTTTAGAAACAGCGTTTTCGATATATGAAACGCAGTATGTCACCTTCGAAGGCTTGACGATCGAGGGGACTCGAGCGATGGGGATCGAAGTGGTTGGTGGACGCAATGTCCGTCTTGACAACTGCACAGTTCGTTATTCTGGAAATGTCGGCATTAACCTGTACCACGGTCACGAGCACTCCATTGTGCATTGCGACGTGCACGGAACAGGTTCGAGCGGAATTCGAATCGAGGGAGGAGACCGAACGACACTGGAGTCAGCTGGTCATACTTGCACGGATAACGATATCCACGACTGCTGCTATAGCTATTGTGCTCAGCGACCTGCAGTTGCAGTGTATGGGGTAGGCATCCAAGTCCATTCCAATCGAATTTACAATCAACCCGATGCCGCGATTGCTTTGCATGGCAACGAACACTCGGTTGAATCCAATGAAATCCATCACGTTTGTCAGGTAGCGGACGATGCTGGAGCCATCACCTTGGCTCACGATCCAACCTTTCGCGGCAATCACATTGTACGCAACCACATTTTCGACATTGGCGGACTAGGTCACAAAGACATCGTTGGAATTTATCTGGACGACTTTGCAAGCGGTACCCAAGTCGAAGGCAATGTTCTGGAGCGGACTGTGCGTGGAATCGTCATCGGCGGCGGTCGCGACAACCTGCTTGAGAAGAATGTAATCGTCGATTGCCTTGCTGGAATCCAAGTTGACTGCCGAGGACAAAGCTGGGCCAAGCAGGTCTTTCAAGGCGAAACATCGATTTATCAAAAGTACTGTGCGGCGATTTCGCATGACACAGATGTCTACGCGGAACGCTATCCACAACTTGCAACTGTATTGGACGATGAACCTCAAGTTGCGAAGGGCAATACGATCCGGCTCAACGAAATCCGATGCCCTATCGCGATCGACTTGCAGGACGGGTTGAGCGAATCGGTTGTACAGCTTGAACAGAATCAAACCGAGGCAAAATCCATGCTGGTAAACATGGATTTGCATGAAGCAACTCTTACAAAAATGGACTGAACCGACAATGACAAACACAAGTTTTCCGCACCTGCTTTTGGTTGATGACGACATCAGCATCCTGAGACTTATTGAGAAGGTGCTCAAGAAATCTCTTGGTGATGCAATAACGATGGAATCGGTGGTCGACGCCCGCGATGCCATCGCACGCATCGATCAAGGAGACGTCGAACTATTGATTACAGATCTCGAAATGCCAGGTATTTCGGGACTCGACTTACTTCAGCGAGCAAAAAAGCAAAAGCCTTGCACCCAAGTCATTTTGCTAACCGGTTCCACCGATTCCGATTCACTGCTTGATGCCCTGGAAATGGGCGCGAACGATTATCTCGTCAAGCCTGTGGATCTACAGATGTTGGAACAACTGGTCAGCGAAGCCATGCAGCGTTTGTCGCGGTGGAAACAAGCCCTCCGTGAAACATGGGCAAAAAAGCGAATCGCCGAACGCATTTTACTTCAGTCCGTCCAAAACCCATAACTTCCCTTTACTCACTTTCCTATCGACTTTTCACAACTAAAGAGTGATCCAACATGACCAATCGAGACATTGCACCCATCTATTCAACGCTTGCAACGGACCCAGATTTTGCAGAGCTAGTGACGGAGTATGTTAGCGAGATTCCAGACCGAGTGAATTGCTGCGTCGAATTCGTCAAAACACAAAACTGGCCAGAGCTAAAACGCTTTGCTCATCAAATTAAAGGCTCTGCTGCCAGCTATGGGTTTGAGCAAATCACCGTGATTGCAGGTCTTCTGGAAGCAGCGTTAGCACGAGATACAGAGCTCGAGCAAAAGCTAAAAATGGCAGAAGATCTTATCGCAAATCTATCAGCGATTCGGTCTTAACGCACTTTTGAGCACCATTTTTTGAACTCCAACATTCTTTATCTCTTTGCGATTGCATTAAGTCATGTCTGAGCCATCTGCTAGCAAGAACATCTTTAGGGAGCTGTTGCCATGGGCACCGGGGCTTCTTATGTTTGCTTGTGGGGCACTGCTTACCTTCGTTTGTTGCCAGGTCGGATTTTGGGTGTGCATGGTAAGCTTGGCTTTGGCAGCACTATGGTTGCCCTTGTTCAATCGACGGTCGCGGGCCGTTGCGATCGCCCTTGAAATGACGAAAGATCTAGAAAGGTCCAAGCACGAGGCCGAAGTTGCTCTCCGTGAAGTTGCTGCATTTCGAATGGTGATCGATCAGCATTCCATCGTTTCGATCACGGATCGACAAGGTAAAATCATCGATGCCAATGCCGAGTTTTGCAGGGTAAGCGGCTATAGCCTAGAAGAACTAATCGGTCAGAACCACAGCATACTCAATTCAGGATACCACCCGCCTAAGTTTTGGGTTTCTGTTTGGAAGAAGATATCGTCTGGGAAATCATGGCGGGGCGAGGTTTGCAATCGAGCCAAAGATGGAAGCATCTATTGGGTTGATAGCATCATCTGCCCATTCTTTGACTCAGAAGGCAAAATCGAAAAGTACGTTTCCATTCGGCATGACATCACCGTTCGGAAGGCTGCTCAGCAAGAGATCGCAGCGAGTGAAGAGAAGTTTCGATTGATCGCGGATGGAGCACCTCTGTTGATTTGGACTTGCCGGGCAGACGGCAAAGCGGCGTACTTCAACGAACCATGGCTAAGATTTACAGGGCGAGACTTCTTAAAAGAAGTTTTCGATGGATGGAAAGACAATCTTCATCCAGATGATAGAGCTGCATTCTTAGAGAAATTTCACCAGTCCTACAAAGACAGAAGCGTTTTCGAAATCGAAAGCCGAATGCGGCGTAATGACGGTGAATACCGTTTGATGATGTTTCGAGGAAACCCGCAGTTTGACACGACCGGATGTTTTCAGGGCTTCGTCGGCGCTTCTTTCGATCTAACCGAATTGCGGGACGCTCAGTATCGAGCGGAAAGTGCCAATCGATCGAAAAGTGCGTTTCTTGCGAATATGAGCCATGAGATTCGAACACCACTGACTGCCATTCTTGGTTACGCAGACTTGCTGCAGGATGAAGGACGTAAAATCCAAGAGGAGGAGCGAAAGGAAGTTGTAAGCACCATTCGAAGGTCAGGTGAACATCTTCTCGCGATCATTAACGACATCCTCGACATTTCAAAAATCGAAGCGGAAAAAATCACTTTAGAACGAGTCGATACGCCGATCGATGTTGTCCTTCATGAAGTGGCAAGCCTCTTTCAATCCAAATCGAAAGAGAAGGGGGTTTCCTTTGAAACGAAACTTAGTACCCCCGTACCAAAAAGCATTATTAGCGACCCAACACGCTTCCGGCAAATTCTGATGAATTTGGTTGGGAACGCAATCAAGTTCACAGAAAAGGGAACTGTATGCCTGGACGTTCATGTCTCAAATTCGTCCGAGCCGAAGTTGGTTTTTGACATTCACGATACGGGGGTTGGCCTAGACGAACAACAAATCAAGGCGCTGTTTATGCCGTTTAGTCAAGCCGACGAAACGGTCTCTCGTAAGTTTGGCGGAACCGGCCTTGGGCTTACCATCAGTCGTCGATTGGCAAGGATAATGGGCGGTGATGTACTGCTATATCGTACCGAGCTAGGAAAGGGCTCCTGTTTCCGCCTTGAACTACCTCTTGTTGTACCACCAGGGGCTCCTACCATTGAGAGGCTGGACATGCTTTCTGCTTCGCCGGGAGTGAGCCCAGCGGAGACAACCAAGTTGACTGGCCGAATTCTGTTGGCCGAAGACGGCATCGATAATCAGAAACTAATCGCCTTCCACTTAAAGAAGGCTGGTGCTGAAGTGGATATTGCTGAAAACGGCAGTATTGCCCTTCAGAAAATTTTGGCGTCGAAGTTCGAAGGAAAACAATACGACCTGTTGTTAACCGACATGCAAATGCCGGAAATGGACGGCTACACTCTTGCTTCTACTTTGCGGCAGCAAGGTTTCTCCATCAGCATCGTGGCATTGACGGCACATGCCATGGCGGAAGATCGAGCTCGATGTATTGACGCCGGGTGCGATGACTATGCAACGAAGCCGATCAACAAAACAAAGTTAATCGAAGTTTGTAAGAAATGGATGGGAATAACAAGTAACAAAGGGCTGAAGCCTTTGGCTATAGCAACGACTCTAAATCAAGCCTCTTCGTTCGGCGGAGCATCACCCAGTCGTGTTTAGGCCTTTATTTGAATCTGGTATGTTCCATTCCTTTCGCTTAGGGCTTCGCCTGAGGTTGTTGCTGATCATCGTGCTCGCTGCATCGACCATGGGTTGGTGGGCATGGGAAGTCTTGAGTCATAGTATTCGAGCAAGATTCGCAAATTTGGAAAACCATCATGCGTTCGAAAACGCGATTCGGGCGAAAAATCTCGTTGCTGAACGAGCCAGTCAACTTGCGGGACACGCTAGTGATTGGGGAGCCTGGGACGAAACGTACGCCTATGTCGAAGATCTTAATGAAGAGTACGTCAAGGCAAATTTGACATCCGACGGCATTTCCAGATTGAATATCAATTGTCTGCTTTACCTTGATGCGAATGGTGGGACGAAGGCATCCGTAGGCTCTGATTTCGAAACCAAGGAACTTGCTCCGACCCCAAAACCTGTACTTGAAAAAGATTGGTCTCGATTCTCGCTTGCCAGCGCGAACCTGAACGACAAACTCTCAGGAATGGTCCTTGTGGACAACGAGCCCTATTTGATGGGTGCGTCGCAAATTCTCACAAGTGAGGGGACTGGTCCGGTCCGAGGCACGATCCTTGAGTTGCGGAAACTGGATGAGAGGGAACTGGCGAGCCTTTCTAAATCACTCCGGTTTCCCTTCAGCATCTCCGATAGCATCCCGGATAGTTCCACCAGTTCCAATAAGCCATTTAGTAACGAAGTGTTGGATGCCGAGACGATGGCTGCTCATATTCGAATCGAAGAATTGAAGGGTGAAGGGGCTGTCGATTGCGTCTGTAAGCTTGATCGTGAAATCATGGCAGAAGGCATACAAGCCTTGGACGATATTCGCAAACACGTTCTGATGATGGGTGCCCTCCTAAGCTTATTGGTTTATTTGCTAATGGGCAAAATCGTAATAGCAAGGATTTGCAAGATGACATCGGAGATCAATTCTCCGAGTGTTCTGCCAGGTAGAACCCGGGTCAGCGATCGGGGCAGCGACGAGCTTGGAGATCTTGCGAACCAATTCAATTCACTATTTGAATCGATGCTCGCTTCTCAAAGAGAACTCAATGAACGAAATACGGAACTTGCAAATGCGAAACGGCAAGCGGAATCTGCGAATCGATCCAAGAGTGCCTTTCTCGCCAATATGAGCCACGAAATTCGAACTCCCTTGACGGCCATTCTCGGCTTCACCGAGATCCTTCGCGAAGACCCGAAGGGCGATTGGTCGCAAGAACGAAGGCTCGAATCGCTCAATACAATCCAATGTGCCGGGCAACATCTTCTCACGGTCATCAACGACATCCTTGACTTGTCCAAAATCGAAGCAGAGAAAATGACCCTTGAGACCGTTCCTGTTTCGATTCGAGATATCTTGCTTGAAATCAGGGACTTTTTACTTCCAAGAGCCAATGAAAAGAATATTGGTCTAGGAATAGAGTTGGTGTCCCCCATCCCTCAGCTCTTCGCCAGTGATCCAACTCGGCTTCGTCAGACCATATTGAACTTGGTCGGTAATGCGGTCAAGTTCACGAAAGAGGGATCCGTCACCATTCGATGTGGCGTCGAATCCCTTGACAGTAGCGCCAGCCTATTTGTGGACGTAATCGATACTGGAGTGGGGCTAAGCCAAGAGCAGGCGGACGGTCTTTTTCAGCCGTTTAGTCAAGCCGACGATACTGTGACCCGTCAATTCGGCGGGACCGGACTTGGATTGGTAATCTGCCGAAGGCTTGCGAATCTCATGGGCGGTACTGTATTGCTTACTCGATCGGAAGTGGGGGCGGGGTCATGCTTCCGTTTGATTCTACCGATCGAGAAAACGGCACTTGATCAGATGCTCTCTACCTTGGACTTACCAAGCGATGGAAGGTCCAAACCCAATTCCGCACCCACCAAGCTTGAAGGCCGTATCCTCCTAGCAGAAGATGGTCTCGACAATCAAAAATTGATCAGCTTTTTGTTGAGGAAAGCGGGGGCCCATGTGGACATCGCAGAAAACGGATTTGTGGCCTTAACCATGATGGAAAAGGCAGAAGAAACCAATTCAGAATACGACTTGCTTATTACCGATATGCAAATGCCAATCATGGACGGATATACCTTGGCCAGTACACTCAGAGAACGCGGGAATTCGATCGCCATCATTGCGTTGACGGCTCATGCGATGGCAGAAGACCGAGCCCGGTGCCTGGATGCTGGTTGCGATGAATACGAAACGAAACCGATCAATAAAACAGAATTCCTGGCCACCTGCCAAAAGTGGATCGGAAAAAAACGGTCTAAACCATCTAAGACGATCGATTGGGGAGTGGATTCTCTTTGCTCCGCGTCCTTTGCGACTCCAGCGTCGTCGTCCTAATTCAAGATATGCGGGACGGGCGACTTTTGTCGCTTAGATCTTGATATCGTAGCTTGATTCCAGGAACGACAAAATCTTGGTGGTGTGCTATATTCGGAGTTGTTGAAAAGTCGCCACTTTTATGAAATCCGATTGATTGCATGGTCGCTGTCGAACAATACCTCAAACCTGAATTAGCTTCGCAGATCAAGCGTTTAGATTTGCGAGCTCAGATGATCGTTCGTGGGTTTTTGCAAGGAATGCACGCCAGCCCTTACCATGGCTTCTCCGTTGAGTTTTCTGAACACCGTCGGTACTCGCACGGGGACGACCCCAAAGATATCGATTGGCTAGCCTACGCCAAAACCGACAAGTACTACGTTAAGAAATTCGAATCGGAAACGAACGTCACTGGCTACATGATGATGGACCTGAGCCAGTCCATGGGCTACACGTATCGCCAACAATTGACCAAGTTCGACTATTGCATCTGCCTTGCGGCAGCCCTGACTTATTTGATGTTGATGCAGCAAGATCCGATCGGATTGGTTACCTTTGACAAGAAAATCCGAGGCAGCATCCCACCGCGATCGCGTCGAAGTCAGTTCGGTGCGATCTTGAGCCAATTGACAAAATTAAAGACTGCGGGCGAAACAGAACTTCGAGCCCCCATCCTGCAATTGGCGGCCATGCTTCGCCATCGATCCTTGGTCATGATCATGAGCGACCTGTTGGCCGACGTTCAGCCCACCTTGGATGCAATTCGGATGTTGCGGCATGCAGGCCATGATGTGATCGTGTTTCATATTCTGGATGAAGCGGAAGTGACATTCCCATTCGATGGTTTGGTGCAGCTGAGCGATCCAGAGTCCGGGCAATCGCTTAGTGTGAACGCGGATGATATCGGACAAGAGTATCGCGAAAACATCCGCAAGTTTCGCGAAGAATTGAAACGAGGTTTCAACGAAAGCCGTATCGACTATGTTCCGTTGGATACCAGCATGCCTTACGACAAGGCGATGACCGAGTATCTGCTAAGTCGACGCAATCGGTTTTAACCACGGAGCAGTCGCAATCATGACCTTTTTGCACGCATCATTGCTGCTTGGCGGACTCCTGGGGTTGGTGCCCGTCATCATTCATATGTTAGGTCGACGGCAACCTAAAGCGATCGTATTTCCAGCGATTCGCTTCGTGCGCCAAACTGCAATTCAAGCTCAACGAGGATGGTCCATCAAACGATGGTTGTTGTTGGCGTTGCGTGTGTTGTTGCTTGGAATACTCGCACTTGCGATCGCCTCCCCAAGAGTGCAAAGCAGTATGTTTGCGACCTACCTGATGATTGGGGTGGTGGGGCTTTTAGCACTGCTTGCGACTGCGGTCGCATTTTCTGCAATCGGTTCACGAAAATCTTCGTTGACGATTGGGATCAGTTCCCTGCTGGCAATCTTGCTTTGGTTGATCGGGGGCGGTTGGCTGGGAATGGCTGCAACGACCGGGCAGAGCGTTCCGTTGCCAAGTGCATCGGGACCGATTTGTGCTGCAGTTGTTTTGGATACGTCCCCCTCCATGGGTTACCAATACCACAACGAAACTAGACTTGCTGCCGCCAAAGAAATGGCAACCTGGTTAATGGATCGCTTGCCGATCGGGAGTCAAATTGCGATCGTCAACAGCGACACCGGCGTACGGCTAAACCAAGACCGAATCTCAGCCAATCGATTGTTGGACCGAACCATCGTCGAAGGTCGAGCGACCAACTTGGTACAACGCATTAGCGCTTCCATCGACGTGCTCCGTAAAAGTGATTTGGAACGACGCGAAATCTATGTCTTGACGGACTTGTCTGCAGGCGCTTGGCGAGATGCCGACTCGTCCGACATCGCGGCCAAGTTGGCTCGGGACGAGTCAGGTAAGGGGATTGTTGGAGAAAACGTGCTGGTTCAGCTTATCGATGTCAGTGTTCCTGTCACTGAAATTCGGAACTGGTCGTTGAACCAATTCAAACTAAGCCAGCAGACCGCAACGCCCGGCGGTCAGGTGACTTTAGCAGGTGAGATCCAATCGGCTCCAGGAAGTGGCACGGAACAAATGACCGTGGAACTTGTTTCGGAAGCGATGGATCGCGCGTTGGTGGAACGCGACGGCAAGTTGGTTCTGCCAACCACTACGGTCGTTGAAAGGCAGTTGTTTGAAGTTCCGGATGGTGGGTCTGTTCCATTCAAATTGACTTGGAAAGACCTTTCCGAGGGAACCAACCACGCAATGCTTCGGATCACCCGTCCGGATCCGCTGGAGATCGACAATGTCGTGTATCTTTCGGTGGATGCGAGAACTCAAGGGCAAACTCTAGTCATCGCAGAAGACCGACGCGATGGACAAAGTGTATGTGGTGCGATTGATCCTGAAGCTCAAGCGGAACAAAATGCTTCGGCCACCGAGGGTACCAGCAGCGACCCGGCTGTCGCGGCTAAGTTTCGCGAATCGATGTTCAAGCTAGATACTCCATCGCAGCTGGAAACGCTGGATCTGGCTAGATTCTCCAGCATGGTGATTTACAATCCGGTTTTAATCAGCGCCGATGCGGTGGATCGAGTTGACAATTGGGTTGCTCAGGGTGGAGGATTGTTGATCGTGATGGGGTCGGGCATGGATTCAGCCGAAGCGATGATGAACAGTCCGATCGCTAAGCTACTACCTGGAGTTGTGAAACGGATCTCTCGACGCGCATTGTCGGACCGTTCCATGAGTCTTGCTCCTGCAACCAAAAGCCATCCGATATGGGACTTGCGGGATATCTTTGGCGGCTCCATCGAAGAAATCCCCTGGGTTAACTATGCCATTTTTCGACATTGGGATATCGAGGATCTAGCGCCGGAGGCCGGAGTCTTAATGCGATTTACTGGCAGTGAACAGCCAGCCTTGATCGAGCAACCCAGGAAACAGGGTCGTATCCTAACGATGACCGTACCTTATCCCGAACCAGCAAGCCACGCGAGCGACGAAGTA
This sequence comes from Planctomycetaceae bacterium, assembly GCA_027487485.1. Lineage (GTDB taxonomy): Bacteria > Planctomycetota > Planctomycetia > Pirellulales > Pirellulaceae > JBKCUI01. The sequence goes on from JAIYDN010000070.1 coordinate 69,900, forward strand.
TGGAGTGAGCTGTATCAGGATTGGCCTGGGTTTGCGTTGTTCCAGGGGTGCGTTCGTTACTTGGCAGCGTGGAACAAGCAGCAATTGAACTACTATGTCGACGAGCCCGCAATCTTGGATAACAACGTGACTCAGTTTCCTCAGGTCTACAAGTTGTTCAATCCTATCCTGGAAGAGATTCGAACCGAATCTTCGGAAGAGACTTTGGTGTATAGCTTTACACGATATCCTGGCCAATATCGCCTGCGAGGGCTGCGTCCTCAAGGTCCTGTGGTGCGTGGATTTAGCGTGAACCTCAATCGCGATGAATCGTCTTTAGAACGGATCTTGCCCGGTACGCTCGATCGAGCTCTCGGCAAAGATCAGTATCGAATCGCGAAAGAACGGGATGAAGTGCAATCGTCGCTAGGCGAAGGACGTTACGGGCGTGACCTCGCTCCCTTCTTGTTGTTGGTTTTCGTGATGATGATCATGGCAGAACAGACCATGTCGAGCCGATTTTACGCTTCGTCCAAGAAAGGTGCAGCGTAATGGACTGGACCCTCGAACCCATCTTGGGAAGTTATACGCTGGTAATTTGTGTTGCCATTGCGTTGTTAGCTTTATTAGTGATGATTCGTGAATCCGGCCGAGTGACTCGGAAGCAATCATTTGCTCTATGGACGTTGCGGTTGGCGATGTGTCTTGTCGTTCTTTTGGTGATGCTGAAACCAGGACTGACGTTTACGCGGCAAAGCACACCGCGTGGTACCATTGCTGTAATGATGGATGCATCGGCCAGCATGCAACTGCCGTCGGGTGAAGCCGAAGGGTCGCGATGGGACGCTCAGAAATCGATTTGGCAAGCCATTTGGAATGAGAGAAATGCGTTTGGCAAGGATGCGACCATCGTTCCCTTTGTTTATGATTCGAATTTGAAACCCTTGATGGGCGGTGATGCCGATACAGCGGCGAAACTTCCCGACCGGCCTGAAGGGAATTCGACCGACGTTGGCGGACCGCTCAACCAATTGATGTCCGCCTCGCTGGAATCGCCGCTGTCCGCCGTGATTTGGATGGGGGATGGAGCTCAGACGCATGTTCCATCGGGTGGCGATGCCCAGCAATTGGCTCGCCGACTGGCACAGATCGATGTACCGCTTTATGTGGTTGGCGTGGGGCCGAGAAGCGACAGTGAAAACGCTCAGGACCTTTCCGTCGAGGAAGTGCCTGAACAGCTTGACGTTTATACCAAGAATCCATTGAATGTTCGCGGGCTATTGCGATGCCGCGGGGTCGCCAATCGCGAGCTTCTGGTCAAATTGCTGATGATCGAACCAGGCAAGGCTCCCAAGGAGATCTCCGTAGATCGCGTGAAGCCTACCAAGCCGGACCAAGCGCTGCCGTTTCGATTGAGCGTCTTAGCGCCTGGCGAACCGGGAGCGTATGAACTGGCGGTGCGGGCGGAACCCGTTTCTGGAGAGGCCGTCGTTGAAAACAACGAGGCCACCGTCTATCTGAACGTTCGCGGAGGGGGTGCGAGGATCCTGTACATCGAAGGGGAACCACGTCCGGAAATGAACTTCATTAAACGAGCGATGTCCGAGAGTTCCGACATGCAAATGGTAACGGTTTGGGTTGGCAAGCCGCCCATTGAAAAGTGGCCTTACGATTTATCGCAGCAGCTGTCTGATGGAGTGTACGACTGTATCGTGCTTGGGGATGTGGATTACCGAGCCATTGAAGCTGTCGGAGCGAACACGATCGCGGATCAGGTCAAGAAAGGGGCCGGTTTGGTCACTTTGGGAGGTTACTTTGCTTACGGTGCTGGTGGGTGGGACCAGTCGCCGTTGCGGGACATTTTGCCGGTGGTCATGGGTGGACAAAAGCGTCAAGAACTCAACAGCCCCATCCTGTTGCAAAATCACCTTCCTGGCCCTATCCAAGTTTTGCCCGTCGGAGCCAATGAGATATTACAAATCGATACACCCGAGAAGAACGAAGCAACTTGGGGAGGATTAAAACCGTTGCAGGGGGCAAATCGTTGGGAGTCTGTCAAACGCTCTCCAGGAACCGTTGTGCTGGCTCAATCGCTCTTGAAGCAACCGCTGATAGTAAGTGGGTTTGCGGATCAAGGCCGAGTCGTCTCGATCGCGTTTGATTCTACGTATCTTTGGTGGCGTCAGGGCAAAGCAGCCGAGCATAAGGCATTTTGGCGGAAGATACTTTATTGGTGCATGCGTCGCGAAGTACAAGAAGAAGGGATGCAAATGAGCATGCCCAAACGCCGCTTGTTTTTGGAGCAGTCCAGCGAGATGATTTTGCAATGGAATGGCGGTTCCAAACAAACCGAGATGCCAAAGAACATTAAACTGCATCTTTGGAAAATCGCCGATTCGGTCATGGTCGCGGATATCAATAGTCTTAAAAAAGAAGAAGATTTGGGCGAAGTGCAGTTGCAGCGCCGCGATGCGCAGTCGATGCGAGCCACGTTTGCGGGTGTCAAGACGGGCGGGCGTTTTGAATGGCGTGCAACCGTCACTGGTTCCGAAGGTCAACAGCTTGAAGCGAAGCTTCCCTTCGTCGTTGTCGATCAGTCCATTGAGACCTTGCAAGCGATGCCTGATTGGCAATTGCTGGGCCAAATGGCTAAGCTGAATGCGTCCGCTGGTGGATCGCTTGTTGCACCCGACCAAACCAGCGAAATCGTCAAACAAATTCTAGAACGCCGAAAGCAATCCACTCAGACGGCCATTGAAAACCGACGCCTGGGCGACGGCGTCTTGGATTCTTGGTCAGCCTTTTTACTGTTAGCGATTCTGATGATCGGGCAGTGGGGCCTTCGAAAGAAATGGAGTTTACCGTAAAGCAATAGGTTGATTGCTTGAAGGCTAGCTTATCGATCAGATAGAGCCATTTCGCTATCCGGTTCAGCTTGGTCCAGATCGCTTACCGGCAATTCACTGACAGGGATGGTTGCACCCAAAACCATCACACCAATACTGCCCATGTGCAGAAGCCAGCAACCTTCGTTGGCAAGCACGGTTCGTAACGTTGCCGCCGCAACGATCAGCATCGCAGCAAAGAATACTCGTTCTGCCAGCGTTTTCAGCGACTGGTCACGAGTGGATCGAGCAAACCAAAGCCCTGCCAAGGCTAATCCGGGTACGATCCAAGGGAAGCCATGGGCAAAGGATTCGAACCAAAAGGGAATGTAAGGCATGGGTAACTACTTCCTTGCAGCCAAATCTGGTTTTTCTGGGCAAAACGAGAAGTCCGTTTCTCATTTCCATGAAGAATAGAGTATTTTCGGAAAAAGATTCAAGATCGAATCGATTCGCAATGCGATTGTGCGTCGGCAAAGCCTTGTGGATCGACTAAAATGGGGTTGGCTTGTTGAAGTAATTTCTGGCGATGCATCCCAGAAGCTTTGACTCGGTAGATTTTCCCAGGACGTTTTAGCCTCCATTGATATGGTTCAACTTGTCGACACACCTATTCAGATCGACCGCTTAATCGCGGAATCGTCCGACGAGTCGTGTGGTGCCACCGTTTTGTTTTTGGGGACGACGCGGCGCTGGACTGGCAATGAAGAGACGGGGCGTACCGAGACAGCTTATCTGGAGTACGAAGGCTATCGCGAAATGGCGTTAGCGAAAATGCAAGAGCTTGAAAACATCGCGATGCAACGTTGGCCGGTGAAAGCAGTATCGATCGTGCATCGCCTTGGGCGAGTCGAAATCAAGGAACCCAGTGTTGCCGTGGTGGTTAGCACACCGCATCGCAGCGAAGCCTTTGAGGCGGGGAAATGGTTAATCGATGAACTCAAGAAGCAAGTTCCTATCTGGAAAAAGGAGTGGTTTGCTGCGAGTGCCCCAAAATGGATTCATCCTAAATCCGATGCTTGAAGAAATGCCGAGAATCAACGCCTCGTCGATTGCAACGCAACCGACGAGCGAGCCAACTTTTCCGCCGTTAGTTGACTCGTTTGGGCGCACGCATGAATCGCTCCGAGTGAGTGTTACGGATGCCTGCAATATTCGATGCAGATACTGCATGCCGGAATCGGTGCTGGGCTTTTTACCACAACACCGATTGCTATCGTTCGATGCGATCGCTCGTGTGGTTTCGGTCATGGTTCAGGCTGGAGTTCGCAAAGTCCGCTTAACAGGTGGTGAACCGCTGATGCGCCCTAAACTGGAACTGCTTGTTGAAAAGCTCCGAGGGCTGAGTGGATTGGATCAAATTGCGATGACGACAAATGCGATGATGTTGGCGGAAAAAATCCATGCGTTGGAAGCTGCTGGATTAACGCATATCAACATTTCGTTAGACACACTTCGGGAGGAAGCATTCAAAGCCATCTCGCGTCGCGAGGGACTAGATTCGGTACTTGAAGGAATCGACGCGGCGGTAAGCTCCAAGTTGCAAGTTCGGCTCAATGCTTTGTTGCTGCGTGAGCTTAACTTTCAAGATTGCATTCCTTTGGTGGAGTTTGCACGCGAACGGAATCTGTTCATTCGCTTTATCGAATTTATGCCTTTGGACGCAGATCGCCAATGGAGCCAGAACCAAGTTGTCAGCGGCGAAGAAGTGCGTAAGCATCTGGAAGAACATTTTGGAAGTCTTCATGCGATCGAACGCAAAGACAGTGCACAACCCTCTTCCGATTTTGGGTTCGAAGATGGAAAAGGGGGCGTAGGTTTCATCGATCCCGTTTCAAAACCATTTTGCCAAGCCTGCAATCGGCTCCGTTTGACGGCGGATGGCAAATTGCGAAACTGCTTATTTGGAAAGCAAGAATGGGATGTGAAGTCCGCTTGCGATTCGAATGCGAGCGATCAAGTCATCTATGACATTGCGGCTGAATGCACTCGAAATAAGTATGCATCGCATGGAATTGCGCATGTTGACTTCAAGCCACCCCAGCGCGCCATGTATCAGATCGGCGGTTAGGCTCAAGTTCGGATTTTCTCTCGTACTCGTACTCAGTGCAACGGTACTCGTACTCGAATGGAAACGGTAACCCAATTCAACATCTAGCCTAGAACAACTAGATTTCTATCCGCTTGGGATTTTGTACGAGTACCAAGTTTCGAATCCAGCAAACGAAAAAACGTCGATTTTGCGTATGTTGGTTACGCAATTTCGACGTTTTGGGTTCTTTTGTAGTGCACAAGTGTCATCGGCTGATGCCGTTCATGCACGTTCTGTCTGGCAAGTTTATGCTGCGCGACGGTTTGGACTTTGTTCTATGACTGGTGGGGAGGCTTCAGAAGTCCGCTCCAGTTCTGTGCGTAGGATTTTGATGTGCGATGGAGCTTCCACTCCGATTCGCACCTTATCACCGTTTACTCGAACAATTGTCAAAATGATGTCATCGCCAAGATGAACCCGCTCGGACTCTCTCCTGGACAAGATCAACATACGTGAGATTCCATTCCCGGTTGTTAATTCTGTTGGGTTGAGGGATGTCGTTCGCCATAGCAACCCATTCCGCTATTGCGAACGCCTAGGGACTCTTTCTAGTTATGCGGCAGCAAGGACTAGGTCCTTGACACAACGCACTCCAGCTCGATGTCCTGTGGAGTCATAAAACAAAACCCTGGCAGTCTCGATATCAAAGACCGCAGTCAATCGAATACTGCGAGGGCCATGCAAACAATAAAAAATTCCGCAGGGGCACCCCTGCTTGCGAAGTAGTTTTTCTGTCAGGGGAAAAGCTTTGGGAAGCAAGTGATTCTTGTCACAGAGCTCCGCTTCAACAATCTCCCGGATAGTTGTAAAGTTAGGCAATTCAGGCCACCCATGCTGTTGGAGTATCATGTCCATTGATCATGTGCGAACCGAGCGAACAGAGCAGCTCTCGCGAGAAACGCGTCGAGCGACTTGGTCGGCTGGGCAAGATATGCTATCGACCAGAAGACCGTTTCTGTTCGGGGTTGCAGGTAGTTCTTACCAACAATTCCAAACTTGCGCTATCAGCCTAGGTATCATTGTCTTAAGCCCAATCTACGGAAAGGACAGACCCCCTATCGCGCGATTTCGCAAACAATGTGAGTTTCTCTTCATGTTCGTTTTGGAGGTGAAGCATGAAAGGGGATACCATCAAGATTTAGCACGATCGTTAGGGCTTTAGAGCCAACGCCGTGTTTTGAAATAGATCAACAATCCAAATGCAATCAATCCCATCAAGGCTAAGGCGAACGGATAGCCCCAGTACCATTTCAATTCCGGCATGTTCCACGGGGATGTGTCACTGAAGTTCATGCCGTAAACACCTGCGACGAATGACAGCGGAATGAAGATCGTAGAAATGATGGTCAATACCTTCATCACCTCATTCATGTTGTTGCTGACGCTGGACAGGTAAAAATCGCGCATGTCCGATGTCATTTCGCGATAGGTGTCGACCGTGTCGATCACTTGAACCACGTGGTCATAGCAATCACGCAAGTGCACTCGAGTTTCGGGACTTACTTGAGGAAGAGAATCGCGGACGAGTTCGTTGATCATTTCGCGGTGGGGGCGTACCGCGCGACGCAGTCCCAAAAGCTGGCCTCGAAGAAGGTGAATGCTGTGCATTTGAGCAGGCTTGAGTCCTTCGATAATCTCCGCCTCGATGGTGTCGACTTGGTCGGAGAGTCTTTCCATGACTGGGAAGTAGCTGTCTACCACCGAGTCCAATAAGGCGTACAACAAGTAATCGACTCCGGATGCACAAATCTTGCCGCGATGAGTCCGAATACGTTGCCGAACAGGTTCCCAGCAGTCCCCTTTTCGTTCCTGAAATGACACAAGCACGCCATCCTTCAAGAAAAAGGATAACTGTTCTGTATGGAGAGCATCATCCCCATCAATCATGCGACTGACCACAAAGATCGAATCTTCGAATTCGTCCACCTTGGCTCGTTGATGCACGTTGACGACATCTTCCATGGCAAGCGGATGAAGCTTCAACAATTTCGCGATGCCGCTTAGTTTTTCTTCACTGCCTAGTCCGGTAACATCGATCCAGACGTTGGGATAAGCGATGCGTATCGCTTGTATCTCATCCACGTTTTGGACAGTCTTCTCTAAAAAGTCCGATGCGCTAAATGCTATAACGCGAATGATAGTAGGTTCCGCCATCGGGTCTACGATCATCGATCCAGGTGCTAGCCCCGGTTGGCCGCGGCGTCGCAGATTTTGGCTGGCTCGATTTTTTCCGTTCTTCTTCGACTTCATGATCGCAACCAATCTGGAAACAGCATGCAGGTTTTCAAAATGGTAACGCACGAAGGGCCATGAGTGATCTCGCTGTCCATGACCATTCGCATCGCTTCGGCAAAAGGCATCGCAATGCGTTCGATCTGTTCGGTCGATTCCATGTTGGTCTCTGTAAAACGCAGTTGAGTTGCGAGAAAAAGGGCCGTTGGGGAATGCAGAGAGGAGGTCATCGGGTCGACGGTGCCCAAGGGGATCCACCGATCTGCGATAATTCCAACTTCTTCTTGAAGTTCGCGTGCAGCTGCAAACTCAGGCGTTTCGCCCTGTTCAATCCCGCCACTAATCCCCTCGATTGTTTCACGCCCCACCGCATAATGGAACTCTTTGGTCAAATAACAGATTCCCTGTTCATCGACGGGAATAACGCATACTCCAGGCTTGATGCGAACGGTCGAAAAGGTCCCAGGACTGCCGTCGGGGCGAACGACATTGTCCATGCGAACTTCGATCCAAGGGTCTTGATAGATCGCGTTTTGTTTTGATACTAGCCACGGACCGTGATTGATTGGTTTTTCCATAATGCATGTTTTACCAAAATTGATGAAACCGTTTAGCCGCCTGCCGAACACATTTACGGTTGATTCCTGCTTGGCGTCGGCCCAATTTAAGGGGATACTGGTAAACGGTTTTGAGATCTGGAGTGCAAGTCGCTTTTTTACCCAATTTTCGTACTGATGAATAACCGTTCCGGCCAGGAGCTAGTGATCGAATATGATCCGCTTGGTGATCCGCGACAATCGCTAGCTAGCACCTCGTTACCGTGTGGGGCCTGCGGAGCGCCCCGGCAAATTGGGTCGAGATTCTGTGTCGCTTGTGGCGTCCCCTTCGAAACGCCCAATGAGTTTGCTACCTCGGCTCGCCAAGCTTCGGATTCAACCTCCAGCGTCGCTCCATCGGATGTAGCCCAAACCAGTCAATCGATCGAGACTGTGGGCACTGCATGTACTTTTCGTTGTGAGAGCTGCGGCAGCGAAGTGGATGTGGTGAAGGATGAAAGAAGTCTCAGGTGCCCCTTTTGCGATTCGATCTACGTGGTCGAATTGCCTTTGGAGCAACGCACCTCGCAGAACCCGGAATTTATCATTGGGTTTGAAATAACTCGCGAACGAGCCCAGGAGCTATTTTTTGAATGGATCGGGAAGAATAGCTTTTTTCGGCCGGGCGATCTAACTCGCAAAGCTTTAACGGACAAGCAGCACGGGGTATACATCCCCTTTTGGCACTTCTCCATGAAAGCCATCAGTCAATGGTCTGCTCAGATCGGCGAATATTGGTATCGGACTGAAACGTACACGGTCAAGGATTCGGATGGAAAAACCAAGACCATGACCCGCACTGTTCAAGAAACGGAGTGGTGGCCACTTTCGGGAATTTATCGAAAGTACTACTCGGGGTACATGGTGTCGGCATCCAAAGGGCTGCCTCAAACGGAAGCGTTGGCGATTCAACCCTATCGATTGACCACGATGGTTCGCTACCGCCCTATGTACTTGGCGGGTTGGATGTCTGAAGAATACTCTATCGATCAACAAACAGCGTTGCAGATGACGCAAGAAGAGTTTCGACAGCGTGAACAATCTGCAATAGGGCAGTTTTTGCCTGGAGATACTCAATCAGGGCTGCGGGTTCAAACCGAGCTGGAAGTGGGCGGATCCGACTTGATCCTACTGCCTGTTCATGTGCTCAGTTATCGCTACAACAACCGCGTCTTTCGTTTCCTGGTGAATGGTCAAACGGGAAAGGTCTATGGCGAAAAACCCTGGTCGAAGGCTCGAATCACCGCGGTGGTTCTTGCCGTCGCCATGCTGATTTTGATCGCGATCGGGTTGATCATTGTTCTCAATCATCCGGGGGGGAACTGATGATTTCTGAAGCTCGATGCACGATCTGCAGATCTTACTTGGATCTGGAGGACCTTTTCTGTAGCAACTGCGGAACGGAAAACCCAACCGGGGTCGATTCGACGGGACTCGGCACCGACGTCAACGTCAGCAAAACGATGCAGCAAGCCAGCGCGATGAGCTTTCGCTGTGATCAATGCGGCGCATCGATGAGCTACGATGCCTCGGCCAAATCGTTGCGATGCCCTTTCTGCGGCAGTGCCAAAATGACCTCGCGTCCCAACGCCCGAACGCTCAAGCCCACCGGCGTCGTGCCGTTTCAAATTCCGCATACTCAGGTGGAGTCCCTCCTGCGAGAATGGTTATCGCAAGGCTTCTGGAAACCCGGGGATGCTTCGCAGAGTTCCGTGATCAGCACTGTCACACAAGTGTATGTTCCCTTTTGGGTTTTTTCCGCAACGACGGAAACGGCATGGACGGCAGACAGCTCGTCGGTACCCATGGGCGCTCGAGGAAACTGGCGTCCCCTGACCGGTACTCATAGCGGTCAGTACGACGGTGTGTTGGTCGGTGCTAGCGGTACATTGACTCCGCAAGAAGTTCACGAGATCGCACCTTTTGACCTTGCGCAAAGTGTTGCACCGGAGACCTTGGATCTGGACAATGTGATTGTCGAAGAATTTCGCGTGCCGCGTCGCGACGCAAGAATGAATGCCGCAGCCTTGGTCGAATCGTACGAGGCGGGGCAATCTCAGCAATCAATCCCCGGCACCGTTCGCAATTTGCGAGTCAACGTCAGGATCCAAAACATGCGCAGTGTGCCGCTGCTGTTACCCATATGGATTATGGTCTACCAGTATCGTGAAAAGCCCTATCGCGTTCTCGTGAATGGTCAAACCGGCGAGGTCTACGGCACGGCGCCGTTCTCTTACGCAAAGCTGACCGGTGTGATTGCAGCCATGTTCATCGGGATGCTGATCATCATTGTCATCGCAGCTTTGATAGCAGCATCCCAGTAAATCCACTGGGCTCAATCACCTTATTTCTCAATGCAATAGAGCGATGTTCTAGTGCGAACGATTAAATCCTTTCCGATCGCAATGGGGGAGGCCAAGCAACCTGAATCCAAGGCGTTCACGGCAATCTCCGTTCCATCGGTCGAGTAGACATGGCCTTTGCCCTGCTCATCGAAACAATAAATCTTTCCGTTGGCAAGGATGGGTGAACCGCTGAAGTCACCACCTAGTCGATGCTGCCATTGAGCTTGGCCGTTGGTTGCATTTACCGAACTCAAAACCCCACGGTCATCGAGTAAATAAAGTGAGCCTTGGTCGTAAATGGGAGAAGGCTTACTACCGATAGCTCTGGCACTGTCCCAAGCGACATGGGTCGAAGTCACATCGCCAGTTCCAAATGGGCTGATCGCAAGCATCTTTGCTTTTCCAAAGCCAGTGCTGATAAAGAGCTGCTTGCCATCAAAAACAGGCCGAGCTGTCGTTGAAAACTCGTCGTAGCGAACTCGCCAAAATTCTGTTCCATCTTCTGGGTTGTAGGCCAACACGGCTTTCGAGGTGGAACTAATCATTTGCACTTGCTTCGAGCGGCTGTCCCCTTGGGAGACTTCGATCAAAAGTGGGGTGCTAAAAGCTTTTTTGATATCTCCATCGTCCGTGCCGTATTCCAATTCGCGATCCTTGCGCCAAACGGTTTCGCCTGATTTGCGATCGAGCGCAATCACGTACTGCTGGTCGTGCCCGTCCATGTGAAACAGCAGCAAATTACGATATAGAATCGGCGAGGATCCTGGACCTCGAAAATGATTGCAAGGAAGGTCTCGGCGTTGCCAAATGATCTCGCCCGTATCCCGATTCAGTGCCGCGGTGCCGTAGGCTCCGAACGAAACATACAGTCGGTCCTTGTCTAGAACCGGAGTCGGCGAGCCATAAGAATTGAAAACATGAAAATCGGGTTGAGTTGCATCGTTCGCAAAGACTTCTTTGTTCCATCGAACGGCGCCAGACTTTCGGTCGATAGCCAACGCGGACATGCTTAAGCCGTCCTCGCTGGCCGTGGTAAGCCACAACGTATTCCCCCAAGCAACCGGCGAGGACCATGCCTTGCCGGGAATCGGGATCTTCCATTTTATGTTTTCGGTTTCGCTCCAGGTCGTCGGAGGGGTCGCGGAAACGGCCGCATGCCCATCGCCAGTTGGTCCGCGAAACTGAGGCCAAAATCCATCCCCTGCTGATTTTGCTTCCTGTTCCGACCATGCCCATTGGACGGAAAAAGGTTCATCGGCAACGCTCGATCCAACAAAAGATGTCGTTGGCACGAACGAAACGAAGAATGAAAAAAAGCAGCGAGAGGAAAGATTCATGGTGTCTTAAGCTTCTGGAATTTTCGCATCAGGAATATTGGATTCGGTCGCTTCCTTTTTGGCAGACAATCCGATCAGGGCATCGAATTCGTCATCGGCAGCTGTCTTCTGAGCATACTCAAGAAAGTCAGCTTCTGCTTTCTTAGTATCCATACCAGCCAATTCGCGAGAGATCTTTGCATTGGCGCTGGCCTTTTGGCGAAGCTCCCGAAGACGGTGCAGTTCTTCATTAGTTCGATCATTGGAGATTCCATTGACCATGTCTGCAATTTGCTTCTCTTCGGTTGCGGACAGGATATCGGCAACGGCGTCGTGCTTTTCTTCCTTGAGCTTGTCCAAGTCGCGCATCAAGGACTGAATCTGAACCTTGTGGCCGCCGACGTTGGCAATGAGCTGCTTCAAGTCTTCTTCCAGCTCGCTAGCGCGCTTTTGCTTTTCGATAAGTGTGCTCGAAAAGTCTTTGTAGGCGGATTGGCACTTGAGATATTCGGGGTCGTTCTTCACTGCATTGATATCGCCTTGGTACTTGTCGACCAGTTGTTTCGCCCTTGCAGCAGCACCGGACTTGAGCTTTTCGAGTTTCTGAACTTCTTCGGTAATCGTCGAGAGTTTCGCTTTTTTGCTTTCCTCTTGCGCGATCATGGCGCTGATTGCATCTTTGTATTCGTTGATGCGACGCTTCTTTTCTTCGATAACCTTTTCATAGGTCGCGGAGATGACCGTTGGATTGTTGCTTATCGAGTCCGCTGCGGAATTGACTTTACCGGTAAACATGTATCCGATGGCGCGGAAAAAACGGCCTATGGCTTTGAACATCGAACGATGGCTCCTGATGGGTTAGGAAATACTAATGGGACAGTTGTTTTGGGACGTTTATATCGTGAAGGTTCAATTGATGTTGGATGTGTCTTTTTATTGCTTCAAGTAAGCATCGTAATCAATTGTACCTTCGATCTCGCGCATCCGCTCTTCGGTGCGTTTCGCAACTCGAAGCGATTCGTCAAGTTCGTCTCGCAGGCTGCTAAGATCGGACTGTTGTTCGCGGGCGATGATGGTTTGGTAATGTTTGACGGCCGACTGCATATGCTCAATGCTAAGGCGGACTTCTTCTAAAACTTGCTCTCGTTGATCAAGCACTTGCTTTTTTTGTTCGCCGGTCAACCGATCCGCCAGCGCGATCATTTTGAGTGATCGTTCCAGCTGATCTTTGGCGGACCAAAAAAGCTCGCGTACTTTCGAGAGTATTTCTTGTGATTGAAACGCGATACCAGGCTTCTTCGCAAACTCTTCAAAGTCGCGACGGCAGGTTCGCAATAAGGTCAAGTAGTCTTTCGTTCGGAAATCACGGTCGGCTCGCAACCGAAGCTGAAGATCGTCCAACGTCGCTTCTTCGGCTGCGATGGCTTTCTCCGCTTGCTCCCGAGCGATTTTGGCGGCAATATCATCGGAGAAGAAAATAACTCGAGTTGCAAACCAACCCACGCCACCTAAAACACCGACTAGCCCAGCCAATGTCAGCGAGTTGACTCCGCCAGCAGCCCAAGACATCAACCAGGCCGATGCGCCAGCCACGATCGGGAGCACAACAGACGGAGCCCAAATCAATTCGGTTGCAACGCGAGAACGCAGGTCGGACAATCGCTAAATCCTTCAAGGGTTGAAAAACAAATGACTCGTAGATTGTACTAGGCTTGAATCGATTATGGGGTAGGCTCGAAAAAACAAAAAGCTGCTTTCTTAATAGGGCATTTCGCCAACGACAAACATCACACGCGTTTCACCTGTAATTTCGCCACCAATCGTTCTCATTCGTTCTTTGGGCACCCCTACCGACTGAAGATAATCTAGGGCGCCCTTGGCCCTTTTCGACGCAAGCAATTCATTCGCTTTCACATCACCCACGTTCGATGCGTTTCCACGGATTTGCAGGTAGTACTGTGGCCATGTCTGGAGTTTGGTTGCTAGTTCATCAAGAATGCTTCGGCTGCGTTCGGACAAGTTGGCACTTCCGCGGGAAAAAACCAATTCCGGCACATTCAACGTTCCCACCGTCATTAAGCTGGCCCATTGTTGTTCCGACAGGTCCTTCAAGGCGGTTGCTTCGCGAATGGTCTCCGTCTGTACGCCCGGGTAAAAGTTGCGATTCATCAGTTGTTTGATGGGACGATCGAAAAACAATTGATTCCACTTGCCATTGACTGGTTCTCGTTCGATGGCCCCTGTAGAAATGAGTACCTTTGCGATACGGTCCAGGATATTTTCGACGTGGACAATGGCTCCTTGGCGCAGGCCAAAGTGAGCAAAATTCTCCTGAGTGTTCTTCCACTGGATCCCTTGGATCAACTTTTCTGCCTGAGCAGGCTCGAGCACCTGTTTGGTTCGTTTTGCGTCATCCAGCATCAATTGCTTCATTTTGCCTGGCTCGCGAAATGCAAAAAGGGTGGTGAAGTAACTCTCAAGTACCGCCTCGACCACAGGCTCATTCTTAAGCAGAAAGTCGCGATTCACCACCAGCGTATCCACAATATAGCCCGTGAATTTCGAGCTGTCGGTGAGCACATGCAGGCCATCGTTAACCAGCAACTGGCTGACAAATGGCTCCCATACGACGTAAACTTCATTCGTGGTTGGATCGGCCTTTCGGTATCGTTCGACAACTTGCTCAGGCCCGCTAACAGCATCGATCGATTTGCTGCTGACCTGAGTCAAACCAAAGTCTTGCATGACGACTCTGGCTAAAGTTTCGCTGGGAGAATCCGCCACCAAAACAAATCTCACGTCAGGCGAATTCAGTTGATCCACATTTTGAAATCGCTTTTTGTAGGCCAACATGGCATCCGCTCCACGCGTCTCATCGATAATGGCAATGATGGTGGCTGGTGGAAATTCGAGCTTAGAAAACGTCTTCACCAGTGCGTCCGCAGGGAAAGCAGCAAATTGCAAAGATCCTTTCTCAAGTGAAGTTGCTCGGGATGAATAGTCTGCAGCGTCATCATTCAACTTCAGCTTAATACCATGGTTCGATAGTTGAGATTCGAATTCCGGAGTCCGAAGAATGGCGTACCCTGAAAAACTATCCAATCCAATCGTGATTTCGTGGGTGAATCGGCTTGAGCCCGAAGACGCTTCTACTTTCGCTTTCGCCTCTTGCTTGGCCGCTTCCGCCATCGACACTTCTTTCGCGGGCTGAATCAAAAATTTCCAGACGGAAACCCCAATGGCGAGTAAAACCAACCATGCGAGCGCCGCAATAATTATCTTCGTTTTTGACACCGAACTATTCTCCTATTGAATGCATGGATGCTTAGTTTTGACGTTCAATGCTCAATTGTCCAGCCATTTACGCCCTGCAATCCCAATCGATTCATCGCAGTGCCCACCCAAGGCTAGGGATTCTTGCATGACATCCGATATCCATTTGCAGGCTTCACCGCGCACTTTGGTTCGATGAGCTCGCAAAGTCTCTGGCTCGGTGACGTTGGACTCCATTCGTTCAAGGTCGGAGCCTGACTGAGCTCCCTCGTGTGCTAAGTTATTCGATGTTCCCTGCTCATCTTGGGCAGAATTTAAATCCAAACCTGAGATTGCGGACCGCCGAGGGCAACCGACGAAGATCTTGACCTTCGCGGCCATAAACAACCCACTGTAAACTGCCCAACCGCGCGGAGCTCCCTCGATCCAAATGGGAATCAGGGGGACATTCGCCCGTTGAGCAACAATCGCAGCTCCCGGCCGGATCGAAAGCAATGGAGAATCAGTTCGATTGATGCGTCCCTCTGGAAACATCCCAACAAATCGACCACTTCGGGCTAAGGCAATCGCGGATTTTGTGGATGCTGTGTCCACTCCACCTCGATTGGTTGGGATCGCCTGATACGATCGAAGGACGGGACCAAATAGAGGATGCCGAAAATACTCACCCGCTACCATCCAGTGCACTCGTTTACCACTGATCAATTGAACAAAGAATGGGTCCAGGGAACAACGATGATTCGCGACCAACAACGCCCCACCTTGAAGCCTCTCCGCCAACAAAAAATCGCTCGAAGGGTTCAGATTCCGATTCAATGGCCCCCAACCCACTTCCCCCCACACAATCTCCACTCGCCATAAAATTCTCGCTAACGCGTAAACGGGCGCATACAACAACCGTTCCCAGGGCGAATACCGCCCCTTTCCAAACAGCTTGTTGGCAGCATAAGCCAAAGCTGTGCAGGAAGCCAGAATAAGAAAAACAGATGCTGCCAAGATTGATTCGTTTCTCGCGTGGATCACATTAAGTTGCTGTCGACGAAGTGTTTACGTCGAAGTCTACCGGCCAAGGGCTTGTCTCATGAGCTGCAATTATGATAGCAAATTCGCGATTTCGCAGAAGAATCCTTCGGAACTTCACCCAAAAGAGTGTAGCCAAGTTGGGCGTCCGTAGGGTATTGTAGGACCTTGTCGCACGGACACGATCCATAGCCGGTCGGGCCCGGAGACATCTCACCCATTGAAGCGAATTGCGGGGATGAGTTGAAAAGGTTTGGGACAAGCTTCGCGGCCACGGGCTTTTCCCGCCAATCGATTATGAAGCAGTAATTGGTTGCCTTTCTCGATTTAGCCTCACTTTGCAAGTTCCTTGATAACCCAACTCGCGGAAGTCAGTAACACGCATCGCGCCCAAGAACGGAACCTTTAAGTGCATGCTCCGATGGATGACTGAGATGGCCCGGCCGACCGGCTTTTTCGTTTTTCCATCTCTCAATTAGAATTTTCGCCAGTGGCCCATCCTACCCTTCATATCCCTGTCCTGCTTCAGGAAGTTCTCGAATGGTCCGGCATTGATCGCCAAGCCATCGAACCTAGAACGATCGTCGACGGAACGCTGGGCGGCGGCGGTCATGCATGGCATCTTATCAAAAAATTGAGCCCACAGGATACGCTCATTGGAATCGATCGGGATGGTGGTGCGATCGACCGAGTTACAAAACTATTCGATGCAGAACTACCGAAAGATTCGTGCCACGTTCGCTTGATACAAAGCTCGTATCGCGATTTGCCGAATCTCATGGAAGAGCACCGCATTCCAAAAGCGGACTGTATCTTGCTCGATCTTGGCCTGTCAAGCGATCAGCTTGAAGACCGTGAACGAGGGTTTTCGTTTCGAGTCGGCGGCGACTTAGATATGCGTTTTTGTACCGAGGAAGGGATCTCGGTTCGGGATCTGTTGGCCAAGATTGACGAGAAAGATCTTGCCGACATCATCTACCAATTTGGAGAAGAGCGATTTAGTCGACGCATTGCAAGAACCATCGTTGAACGTCGCAAGTCAGATCCCGTTCAAACAGCGGAACAGCTCGCCGATCTCGTGCATCGCTGCGTCCCGGGCAGCCGGATTCCAGGCCGAATCGACAGTGCGACTCGTACCTTTCAAGCCCTCCGCATTGCGGTCAATCAAGAACTGAAGCATGTGGAAGACGCGATGAAGTTGCTTCCAAACTGCCTAACACCTGGAGGCCGATTGCTGGTCATCTCTTTCCATTCGCTGGAGGATCGCATCGTCAAGCATGCGATGCGGGACAACGAGCATTTGAAAGTGCTCACGAAAAAGCCAATTGAAGCTAGCGAAGAGGAAACGAACGAGAACTCGCGAAGCCGCAGCGCCAAGATGCGAGTCGCTGAACGCTGTTCGTAACTGCGAATCAGCGACTCTTTACTGTTTGCACCAATGGAAAGCAGATCATGCTTTCATTGGTCGAAGGCTATTTGAAATCACCAGCCCGCAAGATTACCAACTTGCTTGGGTCGATAAACTTCTTGAATGCCAATCGAACCGATTCACCAGTGAGTGCATCGATCATCGCTTCCCGTTCTTTCGAGTAGGCAAACGTTCTGCCGAGGTACAAATTGGATGCCAACTGGCCTGCGATGGCGCTATCGCCTGTTCTGGAAACTTTGATTGCTTCCAAGAAAGCTTTCTTCGCATCCACCATTTCTGCTTCCGTTGGACCGGCGTCGATGAAGCGATTCAGTTCTTCCATCGCCGCAACCTCAACCGCCTTGATGTTCGCCGGGTTCGTGATCGCATTGATGGTGAACCGTGCGTCGGTTCCGCGTGATGGGGTCGATAGAGAAGAGCTTACGCCGTACGATAATCCCTCTTTTTGACGGATACGGTCCCCAAGTCGCGACGACAGTGTGCCTCCGCCGAGGATAAAGTTGCCAATTTCCAAAGCGATGCTTTCAGGATTCTCTTCGTTGAGCTCCAGTGACATTCCCGCCAAGAAAACCGCGTTCGCTTTGTCAGGGGTCAAGATGGCTTCGTTGCTGCCCACCAACTCTTTTCGAGCGTCCCGTTCGATCGCACTAAACGGTACTTCGCTTTTCCAGTTAGCAAGCTCGCGTTCAATCGCTTTGAGCGTTGGCTCGACATCAAAGTCACCCACGATCGCTACTTCGGCGTAGCTGCCCGAAATCTGCTTCCGATAGATTTCCACGATTTCATCCAGCTGAACACGATTCATTTCTGAAAGCGATTCTTGCATGGACGGAACATAACGCACATCACCACGAGGGTAATCGGAGAGCGATTGGCCAAGTCGATCGTTTGCCAATGCAGCAGGATCTGACATCATGGATTGCATTCGGCTGATCGTCCTTGCTTTCATCTGTTCGAATTCGTCCTTCGGGAACGCAGGATCGTGCAGAATCTCACCTAGCAATGCAATACCCTCCACCAACGAATCCCGCTTGGCTTCGATTGAAAAAGCAAGCTGCCCAGCTCGTCCACCGCCGCCGCCTGCACCGCGTCCACCGCGACGACCTCCACCACCGCCACCTGGGAAGATTTGAACTCCGAGATTGTCCATTTTCTCTTGAAGTGCTTGACGATCCATCTTGCTAGTGCCTGTCATCAACATCCCACCCACCATGGCCGCTGCCGTATTCTTATTGGCGAGCGATTCTTCATTTCCGTAACGCAAAGAAAGGGTCATGGAAACCGTTTCCCCACGGTTCTTCTTCGGCAACAAAGAGATTTTGATTCCATCGATCTCGATCGTCTTCGTGCGAGCGTCAATGTTTTCAGGGGTGGGTTCAAACGCTTCCCCCGATTCAATCGCCGTTCCGCCCGTATAGTTCTTGACTACGTCTGCAATCGACTCGACCGCTGGAATGCTTAGCCGTTTCGGCGTGTCGGTAGGATAGAACATCCCGACCGTTCGGTTGTATTCAGGAAAGTAGGTCTGTGCAACTCGATTGATATCGGCTGCGGTCACCATAGCAACACGATCGCGTTGCAAGAACAGAAGTCTCCAGTCCCCGAGGGCTGCTGCGCTGCTCAGTCCACTCGACATGGCCGACGCGCTGGAAAGCAATTGGTCCGTGCGGCGTTTGGCTCGTAGCTTGGCTCGTTCAACCGCTTCTTCGGTGAACGGTTCGGAACCGATGTTATCCATGACCTCAATCAGCTTGACTCGCAATGTTTCTAGATTGCCTTCGGTTGGCTCAGCAAACAGAGTGAACAAACCTGGGTCGTGCGAATTGTCTGCTCCCGCAGATGCGCTGGTCGCCACCTTGGTTTCCACCAAAATGGCATCCAAACGACCAATCTTTGATTCGGAAAGAACGCTGGCCAAAATGTTCAATGGTGCCCAATCTGGATGGGATGCAGCTGGCATGTGGTACGCTGCAATCACGGAACCAACTGCCCCTACGCGCTTGAGCGAAACATATCGTTCGCCGTCTTGAGCTGGCTCTTCTGTGTACGGAGCATCGAGCTTGCGAGTGGGCTTTGGAATCGCACCAAGATACTTGGTAATGTATTCCAGAGCCTTTGCTTCGTCGAATTTACCCGTAACGATCAGTACTGCATTGTCAGGTTGGTAGTACTTTTTGTAAAAGTCTTGAAGATTATTGATGGGCACTCGTTCAATGTCGGATCGGTTGCCGATCGTCGACTTGCCGTAGTTGTGCCATTCGTAGGCAACCGCTTGCACGCGTTGCGAAAGGACCCCTTGAGGGCTATTCTCGCCGCGTTCAAATTCATTTCGAACAACGGTAAACTCCGACATCAAGTCTTCGCGCTTGATGAAGCTGTTCATCAAGCGATCGCATTCCAGGTGAATGGCGAACTCCAGATTCTCATCGCTGGAAGGAAGTGTTTCGAAGTAGTTGGTTCGGTCGACATTGGTGGTTCCGTTGAAGTTCGCACCGTGGTCACGCAGCGCCTTGGGCACTTCCGGGAAAGTTGGAGTCCCCTTGAACACCAGATGCTCTAGCAAGTGCGCCATACCCGCCTCGCCATAGCCTTCATGTCGTGACCCCACTAGCACGGTCATGTTGACCGAAATTGTTTGTCGCGATGGCTCAGGAAACAAAACAGCCCTTGCCCCATTGGGGAACTTATACTCGGTCACCCCCTCGACTGTTACCACTTTTTCAGCAGTGGATTGCGCCCAAACGGATAAACCGGGGCAGGTCAAAAGCAGGGAACCGACCAACATCATTTCGCAAAAACGAAGACGCATAAACACGACCTCAAACAAAGTGAAAAAAGATTAAGCCCAATCGAAATGCTTGGGTATGCCGGAGAGGTGAACCGGCATTGTAGCGTAAAACCAACTTTTGCCTACGAAAAGCCAAGCACTGAAAATAACACAACCTTCACTTGGCCCAGTCCAATTCCTCGCCGAAAACGATGCGATGTCCATCTGGTGTCACAACGGCAAACTCCCGCATTCCCCAAGGCTTGTCCGCAAGGGCATGCCAAATTTCTACTTGGTTGGCCAGAATCTTGTTGTACATGTCCTTTGCATCGTGAACGTGCAAATAGGCGAACCAAGAATGATCCGGCGATTTTGTCATGGGCAATGCATCCGGGCAGTGACCTATGCGAAGCTTGCAAGCTCCACGACTCAGGAAGCACCAGCCATCGACGTTCATGTCCTCTTGGAAGCCGAGTTTGTCCATGTAGAACTTACGCGAAAGCTCTAAATCTTGGACCGCCAAAACAAAGGTGCTCGACAAAATATCGGACATGGAATTCGGTCGTCTTTTCTTCAGGAAATGGAAGTCAATCTGGGACAACGCAATCGAATTACGATTCCGTTTTGGTCAGGGCATTCGCAAGATCCATCAAGACCAAGCGTTCGTTTTCGGAGATCTTGTCACCAAGCCCCAGAATGCCACCAGATGTTTCTGCCAAACGGCGTGCTCGACCGAGCGTTGCTTGCTGGAAAGCTAACAAACTGGTCTCATCCAGTTCGCGAGCTAGCGCTCGTGCGTACATCTGCCATGCTTCGATCACTTTGTCAGAAGGCCGCTCCTCGAGCCATCGACTAAGGAGCCGATAAGCAGGCGTCCCATAAGTGATTCCTTCGTCGTTGGCCGCTTTTAGCAGCGATTCAAATTCCCCTTCTTGAATCTTGCTATCCGCCCATGCGAGTCGAACCAAAGGCAGCAACATGAATGCATTGATCGACGCAGAAGTGATACCGACCCGTTCCAAGACCGCTAATACCTGTGGGTCCGAGATACCAGCTTTTGATTGGAGCGCAGACCGCTCTTCTTCCTCTTTCGAGATGGTCTCGTATTCCAAAAAATCCAACAGCTCTTGATCGCGATCTTCAAAGAAAGCGTCATGGAGATTCTGACGATGATGCGCGAGCGATTCAGTATTCATGTTGGCCCCAGGTTGAATCATGCAGAATGAAAGTTGAACTCATTGTAGTTGGGGCCGATTCTTTGGTCGAGCGCAACCATCCGTTGGCCCTTGGGACATGATTTTTCAGCTGCGGTTCAGGGCCCGGAAAAGTGCAAATCCGGAACAATCGCTAAATTCGGATTGCTCAAGTCTGAGAACGCTTCAATCCCTTTGCTACCAACTGCGCCCTGTCCAATAAAAATCTAGGGTACTCCTGTGACAGGCTCGCAGCCATGGATTTCGTGTCGCGACATCTTTGCGAGGCCTATTTACCAGCAACATCTTCGTCCTGCACCTTGGATGCCCATGCCAATCCCGAATGCCATCAACCGACTCGAGTCGAACATACGCGGATATGTCCGTTCTTTTCCTGCTGTTTTCAAGTCAGCCAAGGGGGCTTGGCTAACCGACGCGTTGGGGAATCGTTACCTCGATTTCTTTGCGGGTGCTGGAACCCTTAACTACGGACACAACAATCCCCGGGTGTCGGAAGCTCTTATCTCCTATCTCGCACAAGATGGTATCGTGCACGGTTTAGATACCGCGACCGTCGCGAAAACAGAATTTCTGGAAGCCCTCGAAGAGATCATCCTCGCCCCCAGAAAGCTTGACTACAAGGTCCAGTTTACTGGTCCCACGGGAACCAACGCGGTGGAAGCTGCTATCAAGCTGGCTCGCAAGTCAAAACAACGCTCGCATATCGTCGCGTTTACCAATGCCTATCATGGCCATTCACTGGGTGCTCTGGCGCTGACCGGAAATCAGTACTACCACGATCTCAGTTACGGATCGCATTCCAACGTGACACACTTGCCGTTTGATGGATACTTGGGCGATCTGGATACCGCTCAATTGCTTAGCAAAATGCTAGAGGATGGAAGCAGCGGGCTACCTCTGCCTGCAGCTGTTATCCTTGAAACAGTTCAAGGAGAAGGGGGGATCAATGTTGCTAGCTTCGATTGGCTTCGACGCATTGCCTCGATTTGCAAAGCTCACGATATCCTCTTGATTGTCGATGACATCCAAGTTGGGAACGGAAGAACGGGAACATTCTTCTCCTTCGAGCCAGCCGGAATTCAACCTGACATCGTATGTTTATCCAAGGCCATCGGTGGTGGTTTGCCTATGTCCTTGGTCTTCATGCGCCGCGACTGTGACACCTGGAAGCCCGGTCAACATACCGGAACTTTCCGTGGGAATAATCTAGCCTTCGTTGCTGCACGGCAACTCTTAGAGTATTGGCGCGACGACCAACTCGCTCAACAGATCCAAGCACACGGCACAACCATAGAGTCGTCACTCAAGGATCTTCATGGTAGATCCAACGGTGCAACCAAAGCGGTCCGCGGACGCGGAATGGTTTGGGGACTCGAGTTCACGGATCCCGAGGTTGCTGGACGAGTCTGCAAGCAAGCTTTCTCCAATGGACTGATGGTTGAAACCTCGGGTGCGAAAGACCAAGTTGTCAAGCTGCTGCCTCCCTTAACCATCTCGCAAAACGATCTCAACCTGGGCCTCAGTATCCTAGGTGATTCGCTTCACACGGTTCTTCAATCAACCATAGCCCCGCCCGTTTTCTACGTCCCCTCGGTTGCAGGACTGGACCTTGGTAGGCACTCCGGCTCGTTCGCTTCCTTTTTATGACTATGCTACTTTGCTCACCACGGTCTGAAGTTACGGAAACACAGGCGATTGCTTTTCCTGTTCTTTTTGAACAGCAAGTTCTTCTAACGCCGGACGCGATTGCGATCGAGTTCGATGGGAACCGATGGACTTATCATGAACTGAATCAAAAAGCCAATCAGCTTGCCAAGTTCTTGCTGAATCGTTCGATGGCCTTGGAAGGACGAGTCGGTATATGCATGGACCGCTCGGCCAACGCCATCATCTGCATGCTCGGGATCATGAAGTCCGGATGTGCTTTCGTTCCATTGGATCCGGAATTTCCAAGAGATCGACTCGCATACATCGTGGAAGATGCATCCATTGAGTTTGTTCTTTGCGACAAGAAATATCGCGAACTATTTGATTTGGGGTCAACCACCGCCCCCGACTTTCAAGACCCATGCGATCCGCAACTTTGGGTTGCTGACGGAGCCAATCTGGATGTCGAACTTTCAGATATCTCCCTTGCCTATGTGATGTACACCTCGGGATCGACCGGAAAACCCAAAGGGGTACAAATCGAACATGGATCGCTCACCACCTATTGTTTGGCCGATATCGAACTCTATCGACTCACCGGTTCAGATCGTACTCTTCAATTCTCGACACTCAATTTTGATATTGCGATCGAGGAAATTTTCCCGCCTCTCTTGGTTGGAAGCACGGTGGTGGTTCGTCCGCTTGAACGGTCCGGTGCCTCCAACGAGCTTTCGAACTTAGTTGAAACGTATCAGATCACCGCATTGCACATCGCGACCGCCTATTGGCATGAATGGGTCGACCTGCTGATGGCTTCCAATGCGAAGGTGCCAACTTGCTTGCGACTTCTGATTGCGACTGGCGAAAAGGTGTCGGTGGAACACTTCCGTCGATGGAAACGTCAATGCAGCCACGAAGTCTTATGGTGCAATGCCTACGGTCCAACGGAAACGACGGTAACCTGCACCTGCTTCATTCCAGATCAGGACTGGGATGAAGTGCAAATGCCAATAGGCAAACCGCTCTTAGGTTACTCGGCCCATATCCTTAACGACGAGAATCAAGAACTGGGCGTTGGCGAAACAGGAAACCTTTTCATTAGTGGACGAGCGTTGGCTCGTGGCTATTTGAATCGTCCTGAACTGAATCATAAGGCCTTCATTCAGGTAACTCTGGCTGGCCACCCCCAACCAACACGTCTTTATCGGACTGGCGACTTAGCACGCTGGCTCCCTTCGGGCGATATTGAATTCTCGGGCCGGATCGATCATCAAATGAAGATCGGTTCTTACCGGATTGAGCCTGGTGAGATTGAAGCGGTATTGTCCCAGTGCGATTCCGTTGACGAATCGCTGGTCGTTTGCTTTGAAAGCGCTGGACAAAAGTACCTTGCTGCATACGTTGTCTTGAACAACAACAAGGTCTCTGCTTTTACCTTGGCTGCGTTCCTTCGCGAGCGGTTGCCTGTTTACATGATCCCATCGCGTTATGTTTTCATCGATGCGTTCCCAAAAACAATTAACGGAAAGATCGACCGACCTGCTTTACCCCCTCCAGAATCGGGCTCGGTGGCAAGAGAAGGGAACTACTGCGAATCCGCGAACCAACTCGAACGCGATCTTGCTGCAATCTGGACCAATGTCTTGAACATCTCCGAGATCAGTCGGCATGATGACTTCTTTCAATTGGGTGGAAGTTCCCTGCTAGTGACACGTGCGATCGCACAAATTACCAAGTCACTTCACCTCACTATTCCCGTCCGGGATTTTTTTGCGAACCCTACTATCGCTAGTTTGGGGAGTCACCTTCAGTCGCTCAGCGCCCCAAACACAGCGACCTATCAACGCAATTCGATCGATGTATCGTGCTCGATAGCATCCGAATCGCGCGCCAAGCTTCCTCGTATCCGCCCTCTTTCAATACAAAGTGGGGCCTATTCTTTAGCTGCCATCCAGTACCCAGCTCAATGCGAGTCAAACGCCGTTCGTAACCACTCGGTCGTGATCTGCAACGCCATTGGACACGAACACACCCGGTCCTTTCGCAATTTACAACAACTTGCGGTCCGACTGTCTCAAATTGGTTTCGAAGTCATTCGTTTTGATTATGCCGGTACTGGCAATTCGCAAGGCAAGCCAGCGGATATGTCGCTTCCGCAATGGCAGCAGGATGTGTCTAACGTGATCCGGTATGCGAAAGAAAGCCGATCCGCAATCGATCCACTCTCGAATCCCAAGGTTTCCGTTCTAGGGATCCGACTTGGCGGGACATTTTTGGCTCAATCGCAGCTCGATGGCATCGAGCACGCGATCCTTTGGGATCCCGTTTGGGATGGACGTGTCTTTCTCGATCAACTGCGAGCATTGCATCGCTATGAATTGAGAAGCCTAACGCGATTCTTAAGCCTTCGACAAGCTCATCGCGAGCAATTGATGGGGTATCGATACTCCATCGCGATGCAAAATGAAATCGAGTCGGTTCGAATTCCTGATTCGAGTACTGGTCGAGCTCAAAGCAACTGGATCATCACATCCAAGGAACAATTGCTCCCATTGTCGGCTTTGCAGAACTTGAGTCATTGGAATCATCGTGAATGCCTGGATGAAATCTATTGGTACGAGAGCCGGTATGTTCAGTCTGCTTTTTCCTCGCCGAATGCCAATCAACAGATCGAGGCTATCTTGACTGAAGGAGCAAATAGATGATTGCAGCCATGGAAACAGCTCACGTTTTCGGTCACCATGAGAATTTGTTCGGAATCCACACAGATCCAAGTTCGATTTCCAAGAAAATAACAGACGCATCTCGTTCCAAGACCGCAGTCATCATGCTGACGGCTGGAATGCTGTCCAATGTGGGACCATCGCGATTGCATGTTGACTTGGCGGCCGATCTTGCTCAACAGGGCATCGGTTCCTTTCGATTTGATCTTTCGGGGATCGGAGAGAGCCTTCCTGTCGCCGGACAAGGCGCTTCTGTCGTTCGAGCCATAAGCGAAGTGAAGCAAGCGATGGACTTCCTTGAACGGGAATTCGGCTATGCGAGATTTATGCTATTTGGTTTATGTTCGGGGGCAGACGACGCATTAGCCACCGCATTGCAAGATAATCGCATCATCGCAGTTTGCTCCATGGACGGATGTGGCTATAGAACGCGTAAGCATGCTTTTTATGCTACCTGGCGTAAGTACCTACCAAAGGTAATCAGTCCGTTCAAGTGGATTCAGCTTGGCAAAAAGTGGCTTCATACGGAGCCAATCAATGGTTCCAGCATGCCTTTAGGTTCTGACATTCGCGAGTTCCCTTGCTGCGATCAAGCGGAAAAGGAGATTCGCAGCCTCGCCGACCGAGGTGTTCGGCTTTTGTTCCTGTATACCGGTGGCGTCATCGACTACTACAGTTATGAACAACAATTCTATGATATGTTTCCCTCGCTTCAGGGGCGAAGTGAAATCAAGGTCGAATATCACCCCCAATGGGACCACGTTGCATTTTTAGAAGAGGACCGATTGCAACTGGTCGATCGAGTGAAGACTTGGTTAGCCGACATGGAGCCGCAACCGCGCGACTGTCAGGTTGCCGTCTAAGTCATGAATGTCAGTGCATCGGAACTTCAGATTGTTTTCGACGACAGCGACACGTTAGCGACCTGTCTCCAGGCACCGTTTCGACTGGAGGATTTAGAACAATGGAATGGTTGGTTTAGCCCAGAAGAACAACAGAGATATGATCGTTATCGACGAGGGGCAGATAGGGAATTATTCGCGGCTCGACGTGGGCTCGCTCGTCTGACCATCGCAAACGTATCCGGCTTATCACCTGATTCCATCCAATTGATTGAATCCCCTTGCGGGAAACTATCTTGGAAGGAGCGCAATCAGCCATCGTCGACGGAATCTGACTTCTCTGCTCTGAATGGTTCAGATTCTGCGATTGATTTCAGCCTTTCACGATCGAAGAACATCGTGGTGGCTGCCACAAGCATCAAGCATCGGATTGGGATCGATGTCGAAACCATCCAGGAGCTACCCGAGCTGAGTTTGTTGGCTCGACAAAACTTGCATCCCGCCGAGTTCACGATCTGGCGATCTCTGTCGCGCGAAGAGCAGACGTTGGCCTATTTCAGGCTCTGGGTTGTGAAAGAGGCTTTTGCCAAGGCGCTGGGGGTAGGTTTATCGATCTCTCCGGACCGCTTCTTGGCGGTGGATACTATAGAACAAAAGCTGGAAGGTAAAATTGAGTACTGGCAAGACCGAGACACATTGATCCTCGGACACTTCCAGCAAAAAGACATCTCCGATCACCAGATCTGCGCTATGGTCTTAGTCGCTCCCACCAATTCGACCGTCGTTGCAATCGGTGTAACCTGATTTTCTTGCCCAAGGCAAAAAGTTTTAAAGACGATTATTTTCAGCTCGCTCGCATTTCACAATTCAAAACCTAGGCTTGACTGCCCAGGCCGCCACCGTGATGCGGAATGTTCTGCGAGCGTACCTTTTTGATAATAGTCTCTTTCTTATGCCTACTACCGCTCCTGTTTTTGTTGAGTTTCGTTGCACCCGCTGTTGGTACAGCAACTGCGCTGATAGTGAATCGGTTGGTACCAAGGTGGACTGCCGAAATTGTGGTGAGCGATTAGAAGTTCCTGAAGCTACACCCGACAGAATTGAACGCGCCCTGGCCCTTCTTGAATCCGAGCCCGAGCTTCTAGCACCTAAAAATCAAGACCGCAAGCAAACGCTTGACTTTGACCGTCAATACAGCGCACGTGAAGTGAACGAAATCGCTCGAAAGGCCTCCTACGTTCCATTAAATCAAATGAACTATCAGGGGTATGCGCTTGCATCTGCTTGGGCCCGTTTATTTGCCCAATTCATTGACGTTGCTATTTTTTGCATTTGCGCTGTGTCGGGTTTTATGTTGTATCTCTGGCTGGCCAAGCAAGGGCTACCGATCGAAGATCCTATTGCTGTCGTAAAGCGAGGGGATGATCCGAGTATAGTAACCGTGGTTTCGCTGATGATCGCGCCTTGTTTCATACAGCTGATTCAATGGACTCTACTGACTTTTTCCGGGCAAACCATCGGAAAGAAAATCCTGATGATGCGCGTTGTGACGGACCAAGGGGAGCTTCCTGGTTTCATTCGAGTGGTACTGATTCGAGAATGGGCAAGTTATTTGCTTTGTATCGTTCCTTGGGCAGGCCCATGGTACCGCTTCTTGGATCCTATTTTCATCTTCACGAACTCGCGAAAGTGCTTGCATGACCACATTGCAGGCACTCGAGTCATTTCGTTGGTCTAAAGGACCCATTAAGATTCCAATTGCAATTCCTGCATTTGGATTAGGATTGGAAAGAAATTTTCACCAATACCGCTTTTGGTGAAATCCGATCGTGGCAATCTACTTAGCACTTTGCAGACTTGCTTTATGGCTCCTGCGAAGCAAATAAATGCCTGCTGCAATGATACCTAGGCTATCGATGAGAACATCTTGGTTCGTTCCATATCGGTCTGGTACAAAGGTCTGATGCCATTCGTCCGAGGCTGCGAATAGGACACAGACCAGCATCGCGATAGCAATGGATTTGGTATCCAATCCACCTCGCCACCATTGGATGACTCTTGCCGTTAAGAACGTCAGGATGGCAAACTCAGCAAAGTGCCAGCCCTTGACCACACCGAACCAAGCGACTCCCCAGAAAAGGCTGAAGCGTTCCATCCATTGTCGGTCTGCACCGGTGAAGGAACGAACGATTTCAAAGAACTCGAGCGGTCGGATTACGGTACAAGACGTTCCAAAGATAAATCCAATCCAAAGCGATAGGATGATCGCGTAACGTGCAATCGGTTTTTTTCGCTTGGGTGCGTCCACATCGGATTGCGAGTGATTCTTTGGAATGGACATCTCCTAGACACCATGTTTTCAACTTGAAAAGGTCCGGCTTCCTTGGGGCTAGGCAGCTAGGCTAGGTGGCTACTTGATATTCACCAAACAGGCAGCCATTGCGTTCTTGGCGGCTAGCCAGAACGCTCGCTCAGAGGAATCGACTTCATGTGCTACCAATCTGACAATTCGAGCTGTCAGTCCGTTTAACCCCACCCCGAGCGATTCGTAATGGCCCACTGCATCTTTAATTCCCCGCGCCGCGCCAGCAATAAAGTACTTTTCTTCCTCAACGTCTGGGTATTTCTCTCCTGACTGGTTTACGCATTCTGGGTCATCATACGCGACTTCGAATGGTGCGGAAGGATCGTTGGCATCTGACAACTCGACAGAAACAATCGCAAACGGTACGGACGAACCCGTTACGTCGCTTGCTCGGCCACTACAACGAATGGCACCAATCTTCGTTCGATGTGCTTTCAACTCAACCATGGTCGGTTTCCTATTCAAAAAACGGCCAGAACTTTGGCGGACGTGGTGACAATTCGTGAGCGCCACGCAATCCTACTCGATACACATGCTCCCATTGTCCAAGCTTCAGCAATATCATCATTTGCATCAAACCTTTTTCGAACTACAGCACCCACTTCAGGAGCGAAACGTTGGTGCTTTCCGAAAAAGAGGTGCTTCTTCATCGTAGTCACTTCTGAAACTGTGAGTCCAGTATTCGTAGCCACTTTTTCGACGTCGGACATTCGAAGTGACCGAATAGCGTCGTACTTTCGTTCTGCTAGCGATGAGAAGCTTCGATTGTCCATACCTGTGACTGCTTTCCTTGGGGCAAGGAGAAACTACTTCGGCCGACTGACTGTCAGACTCACTCCCTCACCAAAAAACAAAAACTTTAACGCTTGATTTGCATCGTCTCCGATTTTCCAAAGTCCTGACATCGCAAGGTACCAGCCGCCAAATTCATCAACCAAGAGTTCAGCTTGTCCGTCGACTTCACCGATCGGGAACAGTTTAAGACCAGCCCGGGAATTCCAGTAGTGCAAGGACTCGATCGACGTACCTCGTGGATCAAATATTAAGTCTACGTTTAGTAACTCGTTTTCAGAGACCTCATTCGAGTAGTGGATGCCACCAAACTCATTTAGTGCTTCAACTCCCGTATGTAGAATTTCAAGACCGCGGCTTCGCAACTCAGTGATCCATTCTGTAGTGTCAAACTGGCGATTTTCAGTCCATCCAACAGATTTCAAGATCGATTGCAGCTTTTTCTCAAGTAGCAGTTTCCGCATTGGCTCATTTCCTTTTGTAGTCAATATTGAAAATGTTCAATACTGGCCTGCAATCATCGCATGGTTTAATCCAAGTGTTATGTCCGATGCTTCCGCCAAGTGGAACTCCATTCTCAATCCGGTGTCGTAGTTGTGTGATGGTTCCCGAATTGATGCGTACACCGGCCTGTTCAGCTCTCGCAATTGAGCACATCTCCGCACAGTAGCCATGGTAGACTTTAATTTGGGGCGTCGACTGAATTGCCTGGCGGACCAAAGACTGTTTGGGCAAATATGCAAATTCGAACGCACCATTGGTCCCAAAGAATCTATTACCGTTTTGCGCCGTAAACTCTGCGGACACCCTAAGAGGAGGGGTTCGCCCGGCCATTGCAGTGTTGAACTCAGAAAGAGTAAGCGTATCGGCGGTAAGCCCCGCTTTCATTACCGTATGCGCCTCACTCTTACTTAACCCCAACTTACGCAATTCTGAGTATTGCCCGAATCTGGCAGAGTCAATTGTCTTAACTGGGGCAAGGCTAGATCAAGACAACCTGACTTCAACTACTATTCGGATACTCTATGATACGCAAATTGGGAACTCGACGAAATTCAGCCACGTTGGTTGTCAACAGTTCGTAGTCATACTTCAAAGCGGTTGCTGCGATCCAATTGTCATGTGGTCCGATCGTAGTTCCATTTCGAGTCAAGGTAGCTACTATTCCGGCATGAATGTCTGCAACCTTGGAATCGATGGGCAATACTATGACGTTAGAGAGTACCGTCAAAATAAACAGACTTCGCCTAGCCCGCCGCTCCCCAGTATTAGTGCGGTGAACGCCAACCTTGAGTTCCGATTCCGTGATCACGCTGACATATGTTCGCCGAACGAACGCCAACGGGAGAAGTCAATAATGCCGCCTTCTCGCTCCCAGCGTATGAAGACTCCGGTGTCGATTAAGACTCCCACGGGTCATCAAGCTCCGTCATCAAAGCTCGAACTTTTTGAATATCTTCTTCAAAGCTAATCGCGTCCTCACCAAGGCGAGGTATCTTGCGGAGCGCCGCGTCCAAATCAGCCATTGTTCTAGGGCGTTCGATTGGAACCAACATGGCTATCGGTAGTTCCCCGTCGGCCAATTCAACAACAACCCTATCGCGAACAACGTGCCGAACAAGACTGGGCCAATCAATTTTCTCAGTCGAAATTTCGTGTCTTTCCATGGTTTCCTCAATTGCGTCTAGTATAGCCAAGTTTCCGGCATTTGTCTCGAAGTACGCAAACGCAATTTCAGGGAATGGAGAGGTTCCCGTTCTGCCCGACTTTCGCTTGACGTCCAGGTCTAGCTACCTTAGTTCCTTCATCTCTGTCTTGTGCGAACGAGGCTGTTTGCACGAACTCTAAATACTCTCGAAGTAGACGCAACGCTCAGCTTAGGATCTTGTCGATTACATTGCCAGCTACGTCGGTCAGACGGAAATTGCGTCCGGCGTACCGATAGGTTAAACGTTCGTGATCCAGCCCCATCAGATGCAAAATCGTGGCATGCCAATCGTGAATATGGCATTTGTCTTCTACAGCCTGATGCCCATGTTCGTCGGTTGATCCGTAACTGAATCCGCCCTTCACGCCGCCACCCGCCATCCATGTTGTATAGCCTTTATGGTTGTGGTCGCGGCCATCACCATTGGGTGCATCCGGTGTGCGACCAAATTCGCCGCCCCAAATGATCAAGGTGTCCTTGAGCATATCGCGTTGCTTCAAGTCCGCGAGCAAGCCAGCGATGGGTTTATCGATCTCTTCACAATTCGAAGCCAATTTCGTTCGCAATTGAAAGTGTTGATCCCAGTTTCCGTGCGTCAGTTCAACAAACCGAACGCCCGATTCCACAAATCGCCTGGCCATCAAACATTGCCTACCAAACGCATCGGTGCTCCCTTGGTTGATACCATACATTGCCAAAGTCTTCTCGGACTCACCCGAAATGTCCATCAAGTTCGGTAGAACGTCCTGCATCTTGAAGGCCAATTCGTACGATTCGATCACCCCTTCTACTTCGGGTTGGTACACTTCGCGTCCTAGCTTCTGCCGATTCAGATTCTGAATCAGTTTCAGTTGGTTCGCTTGAGTTTGCTTATCGCTTCGGGAATTTGCCAAGTCCGGTACCTGTTGCCCGGCGTTGGGTTGATTGCGAGTCATGCCCCCGACTCCGCGGTTCTGGCCACGCCCCACTTTGGTTCCTGCGTAAACCGCAGGCAAAAAGGAACTTCCATAGTTGTTCGCCGTGGCCGCGGGGGGATTCAAGGCAATGAAGCCAGGCATGCTTTCATTTTCTGAGCCCAGACCATACAAAGTCCAAGCACCCAGCGAAGGGCGAACGAATTGGGCGTTGCCGGTGTGCATTTGCGTCATTGCCCGCGGATGAGTTGGTTGGTCGCAGTGCATCGAGCGAATCAAACACATTTCGTCGGCATGTTTTCCAAGCTCTGGAAACAGCTCGGACATCCACAAGCCGCTCTTGCCGCGTTGCTGGAATTTCCAAGGGGACGGCATCAACTTGCTGCCGCCATACTTGCCGCCTTTACCGGCATCGATCGCCAGCTGAGGTTTGTAATCGAACGTGTCGACATGCGAAGGCCCCCCTTGCATGCACAGAAAAATGACCCGCTTTGCAGAAGCTGGAAAGTGAGTCGGTTTGGGTGCAAGTGGCTTTTCAAAACCCTCGCTTGCGTAACCTCTCGAGGCGGCCGTACTGAGGCCTGCAAAGGCAAGGTAGCCAAAACCAGCCGAAGCGGTTCGCAAGAGTTCGCGACGCGAAAATGGGGACGATTCCAAGTTTTGATGAGGATTCATAATCTGGCCCTAAGGATTCAAAGGTTTTCGAATAGATCGCGGATCAGCGGTGGCAGAGAAGGAGCGAAATGAAATGAGGGACTAGTTGAGAAATCGAAACTCGGCCGAGCAGAACAGGGCTTGGCAAAATTGGCTTAGCGATTGAAGTACTTGCTGATCGTCATTGACCTTGCCTGCAAAACGCTTGGATTTCGTTTGTGTTGTCTTCACGTTGCGAAAATAATCCATCGCAACTTTGCGTTCTTCCTGAGTGGCATCGCGTCCAAAAACAAAACGAAACGCCTGAGTAATCTGCTCTTGGTTGGTGCTTGCCACTTTCAAAATCTTCGAGGCAAGAGCATCGCTTTGTTCAAGTACAAATGGATTGTTCAGCATATACAGAGCTTGGTCAGGGGTATTGGATGTTTCGCGAGTAACAACCACCAAGCTTGGTTCTGCAAAGTCAAAAACATCCAGTGCCCTCGGAACCGAATTCCTGGGGATAGATAGATAAACGGAGCGATGATTCGTTGGAGCTTCGATTGGATTGGCGTTTCCACCTCGGGCACGCGCTGCTGCCATCCCTTGGAAGTTCTTGCGAGAAACGCCTTGGCCCGAAAGAAACTCCATCGCTGCCGGTGGAACTTGAATTGGACCATTTGGCCCCATCTGCACTTGGCCAAAGGATGCAATGACAGACGCGTGAGGACGCGAAAGATCAATCTTGCCACTAATCGCTAACATGGAATCTCGCATCGCCTCTGCGTCTAGGCGTCGAACATTTGCACGTGCAAGCTTGGAATTATCAGGATCGATTTGGAAGCGGCTTTCGTCATGGGCTGACGAAAGACGGTAGACCCGCGACAGGACAATCGATCGGATCAGCTGCTTCGTTGACCATTGATTCTGCATGAACTGAACTGCCAAGTAGTCAAGCAATTCAGGATGGGTAGGTGCGGGGCCTGAAAAACCGAAATTATCCGGCTCCGTTACAATGGCCTTTCCAATCAATTGTTGCCAGACACGGTTCACAGCGACTCGAGCCGTTAGCGGATTGTCTTTCGAGGTCAGCCAATCTGCGTACTCCAATCGCCCGGACGCTTTCTTAGGTGCAATCGTAAGTTTTGCATGGTCCAACACCTGAACGAAGCCTCGTTCGACTTCTTGAGCAGGTTGAGCGATCTCGCCACGAACCAATAACTTGGCGGATCTTGGGGTGGCTGCGTCTTGCGTCCCCATACACATGGAGACTGGTTTTCCGTTTTCATCCACTGAGTTGATACGGTTTGTCAATTGTGCAACGACTTGATCCAAGACTGCAACGCTCAGGAAATTTTGAGGCGTTTTGTCGCCAGCTTTTTGTGTGCGTTGAGCGCGAAGAGCTTGAGCGTACTTTTCTTCTGCTTCTTGGAGCTGCTTTTTTAGACTAGCAAGTTCTGCTTTGGACAACGGTTCCGTCGGGTCTTTTTTATCTTGAACAGGCAGCACAATGAGGTTGCTTGGTTGGCGATTTTGTCGGCTACGGTTACCACCAAAGTAGGTTGTCGTACTTTGGAAGATTCCGGCTAATGCGTAATAGTCCGTTTGAGGGATGGGATCAAACTTATGATCATGGCATCGTGCACAAGCAACGGAAAGCCCCAAGACAACTCGAGTCGATGTATCGATTTGTTCGTCGACAAGATCGGCCTGAAATTGACGTGGATTTTGCTCTGCAATCGATTTTGGACCGATGGCAAGGAAGCCGGTTGCGATGAGATTCTGCGACCATTCGCGATCGTCGTTGGTCTTGATAAGGTCCCCCGCAATTTGCTCGCGAATGAACTGGTCGTAAGGTTTATCCTCGTTGAACGAATCGATCACGTAGTCGCGATAGCGCCAAGCATGTGGGAAAGTGATTTCACGTTCTTTCCCCGTGGTCTCAGCATAACGGGCGACGTCCAACCAATGACGTCCCCATCGTTCGCCAAACATAGGCATCTTCATCAACTCGTCGGCAATCGATGCGATGGCTGTATCGGGACTCGATGAATATTCCTTCACGAAGTTGGTTCGTTGAGCCGGGGTCGGGGGTAGGCCAATCAAATCATAAGTCAATCGCCGAACCAGAGTTTCTGGATCAGTGTCTTGAGCTGGTTCAAGGTTGCTTGCGTCCCAACCTGGGGCCACATAGCGATCAATAGCCGTCACCGCCCAATTCGAATGCTTAGCGTCCGTTTTTTGCGGGTGTACGACAGGAGCTTTGAAAGCCCAATGTTCCTTGCCTTGCTTGATATCGTCTTCAGTAACTTTGGAATGGACGATAACTCCAGTTTGAACTCGAGGATCGGGAGCGCCCATTTCAATCCACTTTCGAAAATCCTCAATGACAGACTCTGGAAGCTTGTTTTTCGGGGGCATCCGGTAGTCTTCGTAGTTGATGGCGTTCCAAAGAGTGCTTTCGCTCAAATCCCCTGGAACAATTGCAGGCCCAGATTCGCCGCCAGAAAGCAACGCATCGCGACTGTCTACTGCCAACCCGCCACGTACACCTTGGCCTTCTGCAGAATGGCATCGATAACATTGGTCAACAAGAACAGGGCGAATCTTGGTTTCAAAGAACTGAATCGCTTCGGGCGAAAGTGTTTTGGTTTCCTCGTCCGCTTGACAAACAAGCGGTGCAAGAAAAACTTCAATTGAAATCGCTAGAACGACGAGGATTCTCGAAGACTTCATCATCATGATTGGATGCTCTTGCCAGTTTTTTGTGACGAATGCTTGGCAATATGCCAAATGTTAACGGGTTTTGAACTGTTCGCGGTCACTGAAGTATAGACCATTCCAAATGACCGCAGAGACTTTCGCGGTGATAGAGTTATTCAGGGCGTTTTGGCTTTACGCCACTTCCATCACTATTGCCGTCGCCGCGATTCTTTCCCTTGCCAGCCTCGCCCCCTTCGCCTTTCATGCGTTCCATCATGCGCTCTCGCATTTCTGGTGGCATGTTGGCCATCATTTTGGATGGGTCAGGTCGAAGCTCTTCCATCGTGATGGATCCATTTCCATCTTTGTCGAGCGAGAGAAGTGCCTTGGATGCGTTCTCGATTTCAGAAGTTGATAGTTCGCCGTTAGAATCAGCATCTAAAGCGACCATAATTGGCAGGAACTTCATCATCATTCCCATTCCTGGGCCCCCCATGCCGGGGCCGCCTTGACCGGGCCCACCAAATCCAGGTCTACCAGGTCCGCCGAAACCGCCGGGCGGCATGCCTGGACGAAGTGCACCATCAGGTTTTTCCGAGCCGTTATTGCGGCCTGGTTTTCCCTCGCGGTTCTTTTTGCCTTTACCGGCTTCTTGATCCCGTTTCTTCTTGGGTTTTTCCGATTCATCGCCAGAATCTTGGGCGGTGGAAAGGGAGACTGGCATCAAAATCGCTGCCAGAACAAATAGGATTCCACCGGAGAAAGCCTTTGCGAAAAGCCGCTTTTGGCTGCGAACTAAAGAGCTAAGTGTTTGCGTTGTATTGACTTGCATTTTCTGATTTCCTTGGTGCGAAGAAAAGGTCCATAGGTGTGTCAACCCAAGCGGCCCAATAAAGTTTCTCGTCAAGAGAAGAATTATTGCACACTCGCAGAGCAGAGGCTCAGGAGCAAATGCGTTCGGCATCCCCCATTCGCTTTTGACTTCGCACGTGCTCTTACTCGTACTCAATGAAATGGTACTCGTACTCGAAGTACTTCGGTCGAGTACGAGTACCGCTTGCGCTGAGTACGAGTACTAGTACGAAAAAACTTGCGGAATTAGATTCCGACGAGCAAAGAGTGTGGGGACCATCGCGGCTAGCGCCCGCGGCTCAGGTTGATCTCAACATGCTTACTCAAGAAACGAAAAAACGGTTGATGCCTTGCGACACCAACCGTTGGTAATTTTTTTTGTTCGACTAAGTTCTTTACGTTGTCTTGGAGCAGGTCTGAGTTACAGAGTCAGAACCTGCGGGGGCTTGTAAACACTTTAGTCGAAGGCTGCAATTAGCATCCGCATGCAGGAGCTGCACTGCATCCGCAATCGCTTGCTGGAGCTGCACAACCGCTGTTGCATCCGCCGTTGCATCGTAGGCCACGGAGGAAGTTACGGAGACGGCCATTGAACAAGCCGTTGCCCGAACCGATTCCGTTACCATTTCCAGCACCATTTCCGCACGAAACTGTTACAGGAACTTCTTCGCAGATAGTCTTAGCAACACATCGTGTGTAGGTGTAAGGAACTTGAACTTGAACGCACTTCGCTACCTTCACTGTTGCACAGTATGGAACTGCTTTGCATACGGTGTAAGGAACTAGCTTGGTGCGGCATTCCTTGA
Source organism: Planctomycetaceae bacterium (assembly GCA_027487485.1). GTDB lineage: Bacteria > Planctomycetota > Planctomycetia > Pirellulales > Pirellulaceae > JBKCUI01. The sequence continues at coordinate 107,033 of JAIYDN010000070.1, forward strand.
CCATTTTGCAAGTGGTGTAGGTGTAAGGAACGCTCTTTTGTTCGCAGACAGTGCTGCAAACTGTATAGCAAACGTCCTTGACTCGCTGCTCGCAAACCATCTTGCAGGTCTTGTAGCAAACAGTCTTTTGACGGCATTCTGGAACCATTTTGCAAGTGGTGTAGGTGCAAACCTTGCTCTTTTGCTCGCAAACCATGGTGCAGGTCTTGTAGCAAACAGTCTTTTGACGGCACTCAGGAACCATTTTGCAGGTCGTGTAAGTAACAGTCTTTTGACGGCACTCTGGAACCAACTTGCATGTTGTGTGAGTAACCGTCTTGCTGCGGCACTCAGGAACACACTTGGTAACAGTGTAAGGAACAACCTTGGTCAAGCATTCTGTTTCGTACTTAACGCAGTTGATTTCTTTGGTTTCGCAGGTTGGAACCCAAACCTTCTTGCAGATCGTCTTCGGTGGGCATTGTACGCATTCTACTCGGCAAGCGCCTGGGCAGTAAACGTTCTTGCATGTCGAAGGATCGAAAGTCCAAGTGCCTGGCTCACGAACAGTCTTGCGAACGATTGGTCCGGGAACTTCTTCCGAAACTGTCGACCAGCTTCCACCCTTGACGGTTACTGTCTTGGTGTAGTTGACTGGCTTGGTAACGGTATAGTTAACGGTTCGTTCTTTGGTTTCAGTAACAGGAACCATGACCGTGTAGTTGATGACATGATCATGATTTTCCATGACCTTGTTCATCACTGTGTAGTTGACAATCTTTTCGTGGGTTTCACGAACTGGTGTCATCACGGTGTAGTTCACAACCTTCTCGTGTGTTTCCCACACAGGTCGCTTGACCGTGTAGTTAATAACCTTTTCGTGTGTTTCACGAACAGGCACACAAACGGTGTAGTTGATGACCTTGCTATGGGTTTCGTACACTGGGCGAGAAACGTTGTACGTTACTTGCTTGGTACGAGTTTCATAGACAGGTCGCTTAACGGTGTAGTTGCGAACACCAGTATGTGTTTCGCGAACTGGCACGTTCACAGTGTACGAGACTTCCTTCTGAAGTGTCTCTCGTTCCATGCGAACTCGGTTAACCGTTTGATCTTCGTATACAACTTGGTTAACGGTCTTGGTGCCGGTAACAGTCTCTGGCTCGTATACAGTTTTCTTAACGGTCTTCATTACGGTGTAGGTTGTTGGACCACAAGAGTCTACAACGTTACATCCACAGTTTTCGTAGCTGATCGCGCCGCTATATGCAGCTTGAGCAGCACCAGCATTGAAAGCGGACAACATAGCCGCGATCGCTGGAAGAGCAAAAAGCTTTTTCATTCCTATTTCTCCTTGAACGTTTGCAAAACCACGCAGGACACTAGTATCAGACGAGGCGATGCTTTGCTTGATCGCCACTCCGTTGTTTGACGCAGGGATGTTTCGTAGTGATCAAATGTCCATGCCGTTATGTTGGGATGCCAACAAACGTGCTCTGGTCGATCCCGTCCATGGACGCCCTCGCATTGCGGTTCCACCATCACGTCTAGTTGCGGCTCTACGATTTGGTTTTTTGGCAGTGCTTGGGGCGGCTAGTCCCCTCGAACTCATTTCGAGGGCGTTCTTGACGAGACCGGAGCATCCAACCCTACGCTCAGGCTGGACCTTGACCACTGGGAAACTTAATCCCGACAGGCGACATAGATCGACTGGCCAAGAAGCATTGAATAGAAAAAGTGGTTAGGTCGGGTAATTTAAGTAGCTTAAGTTGCAGTCGTATGGGACCCGTATCGATCGTAGCGATTATGCCATTGAGGTCGACCGAAAGTGAAGCCGGAAACACAGGTCCAAGTAGAGAAATCGATACTGCTCAGAACGCCCCGACCGATCTCTTCTCTGCGTGAAAAACGCTCGTTGGAATTGCACGCGGAGTGCAAGAACGATCACTGCGTCTCGGGGCGCAAGACCATCACGGGTAACTAAAACCGAACGCATAAGAAGGAACCGATTTTGGAACCACGGAACACACCGAACACACGGAAGTCAGGACGTCAGAAACCTCGGCTGCTTTTCTGTGTGTTCCGTGTATTCCGTGGTAAAAAAAGACCGCGACAATTCATCGAGGAAGGATTCGATTAGGGAACCACGGAACACACGGAATACACGGAAGTCAGGGCGTCAGAAACCTCGGCTGCTTTTCCGTGTGGTCTGTGTATTCCGTGGTTAAGAAAAGACCACGACCGGTTATCGAAGAAGGATCCATTTAGGGAACCACGGAACACACGGCGTCAGAGACCTCGGCTGCTATTCCGTGTGGTCTGTGCAGTACGTGGAATACCCAATCGTACTGGTGTAGGCTAGAGAGTGCCCAAGAAATAGCTCCGAACTTGAAGTTCGTTCTGCTTTCGTTAGCCGAGCTTTTCCAAAAGCGAATCTAGGGCGGCCGAGAGCTTCTCGTCAGTGTCGTAATTTCCCTGAGCGATCGCTTCTCGTAAGCTTGCTACCTTGTCCGCGCGAAATACTTCGCTTGAAGATTGGGATTGGCCAATGCTGAGCGCTTCAGGGGATAAATCCAATTGGTCCACCGGAGAGGTTATTGCGGGTGACGAGGGTTCCGCTTGAGTTGGCGCGTTGGAACGCGCAGCAGCTCGAGTCGAATCAACACCTGAAACCGAAAAGTTACCAGAAATTTGCATCAGACTTCTTCTCCCTTTGTGATCGGAACGTCGCCTTGATCGATTGATCAATGATTACATGGACTGCTACCGTGCTGACAAGTCGAGAATTCCTTCTCGAGCTCGATCCCTTACCTATCGCAGTCCGTGTCACAGATAAAGCCGAAGGATAATCCACAGGCGTAGCGACTTTGCGAAGAAGCTGCTTTCGAGCGAAAGCGTACCTGGGTATCGGACAGTTCATCCGCAAACAACAACGATTCCTATCCCCTTCCTTGTGTTATGAATGGCCAAACAGCAATGCTCAAATCGAATTTGCTGACTAGCACGTGTGCAACGCTTTGCTGCAATTCAAACGATTGCAACTAACCTAACGATCAATGCATTCGTCGTGCCAAACATCCGCGATTTACGTTATACGATGCGATCGGTACTCATGGCAAGCCAGAATCATCCTTTCGCACATTGACAGCATTTGAATTTGACTTCGCAATGGTGCGAATGCCTCTTCGCTCGCACACGACAACATCCAAATTTACAAAGCGAGTTCCAGGATTTTCAACCTGCTTGAGAAGTCCTTACAAAAAAATCCAGAATCGGCGTTGACCCGAACTAAGACCTAAGCCTATCTTACTCGCATGCAAACGATCACTCGATCTGCTGCATCGGATTGAAGCGATTACATCAACTCAATCGCATTGCGGCAACATCACACGGACGTGGTGTCGCCCAGTGAAGATAAAGCAGATTTTTGCGGGCAGTGCGAACGGATGTTGCCACTTGCCCGCTCCAAAACATTGCTCCCGGAACAGTAGCTAAGGTCCTCAGCCCCCCTGGGACTCGTTCACTTCCGGGAGCATTTTTTTTTGCCTCTTGAGCGCATTGCGATGCAGCTCCATCAGCCTGTTCATCTCCATGAGTATGAACGCTTGTGAAGTGAACGGATGGACTATGTTTGAGGCCTTAGTCGTCTAGGGCCTGAGCGTCGAGCGGATGCGTTCCAGAAACTCTTGCAACACTTCGGAGCCATTTCGAACCTGAAGTTCCACATCTAGGCTCCAAAGCTCGTGCGATCCAACGCGAGGGGTATCTAGTTTCGCCATGTCTTTGCCCGTGCAAACGATCGCATCACAAGCAGGTTGAGTTTGATTGGCGATGCGTTGGATTTCTTGCACGTCCGCTGCGCTGTATGCATGGTGATCCGGAAAAGAAATGCTCTCTACCACTTGAGCACCACAGGCTCGAAGCGTTTCATGAAATCCGCTTGGGTTGCCCAGTCCACTCACTGCTAAAACGTTTTTGCCTTGCAGCCATTCGATCGGGCGTAGTTCTTGAAGCGAGCTTCTCAATTGCACCGGGTGATGTTCCGACTCAATCCATGCTGCTTTGGGATTGTATCTTTGCACACGAGTCCGAATTTCCGCCAATTTTTTGGCGTCCACCTGATCGGAGCGGGTCGCCATGACAATGTCCGCGCGTCGGAGCGAACGCAGCGGCTCGCGCAGCAATCCTCTGGGCAACAGATGCCCAAACCCAAACGGTTCGCGTGCATCAAGCAATAGAATTTCCAGGTCGCGATGAATTTTTCGATGCTGAAACCCATCGTCCAGCAACAGTACTTGCATCTCCAGTTCCTCCGTCGCAATAGCCGCTGAAGCAACTCGATCTGGGTTCTGCAAATGAGGAACATCGGGAAGCAGCACTTCCAATTCCTTGGCTTCATCGTTTCGCCCGTCTGCTCCAGCCCCATAACCGCGTGAGAGGATCGCGACGCGAATGTCATGCTGCCGAAACCAACGGGCCAACATGGCGACTGTCGGGCTTTTGCCAGTTCCACCCGCCGTTAAGTTTCCAACCGAGATAACGGGTATCGACGCCTTGCTTACTTTTTTCCAACCGCGATCATAAGCCTTGTTACGCCCCCAAACGACAGCCGCATAGGGCTGACTCAAGCACCAAAGCCCTGCTCGGATCAGGATCGAACGCAGCGTGTTCGAATTCCCGGACAGGATGTCGTCAACTCTTTGCATGCACGCTCGATATGTGTATAGGAATGAGGAAGGGCGTGACTCGTAACCATTACTCTTTATGATACTCGATTGGACGGTTCGTAACACCCGTCTAAGATGATGAGTTCCATTTCACGCCGCTCGAACTTGCCCGAAACGATAAAAACATGCCGGACCGATTTACCGAAGCCCCTATTTCTCAATTGATTGGTTTCCATGTTCTCCCTGCCTCCGAAGATGACAAGCAAATTGGGCGAGCCATTGTCGAATTGAAAATCGACAATCGACTGAATAATCCCATGGGGCGCGTCCACGGCGGCGTGATTGCAGCCCTGGCGGATGCGGCGATGGGAATCGCGTTTGGCAGGACGCTCGACCAAAATCAGGACTTCTCCACCATCGATCTCCACATTCACTTCATGCGACCGGTTCGCGGTGAATTGCTAACGGCTACTGGCACGATGACTCAGCGAGGTCTGCGAATCGGGTATGTCACATGCCAAATCGTCGACGACCGAGGCAAGATCGTCGCTTCAGGCTCATGCAGTTGTACAGTTCTTGACAAGATGTAAGGAGTAAGGTTTAAGGTGTAAGCCAGAAGGGTATTTTGTGGCTTCGCCACATCGCCAAAACCATGCAGCGGTCATTAGTCTTCTTTAACTTCCTTACACCTTACACCTTACACCTTTCACCTTAAGCTCCCAGCTTGTCCTGAAGGACCTGAACGGCTTTTTGCAATTGAGGGTCATCGGGCAAGCTTGGGTCAGAATTTTCTTGATTCTGGCCTGCATCTTCCGTTGCCTCTTTCTGGGCTTGGCTTGACATACCATTCGCAATGGGATCGGACCTTTTCCGAACTCGCTCGACAAGCTTTTTGAACGCTTCGTCATTGAGCTTCACTTCACAGCCCGAGTCGGGCATGACGCCCCAGGTCTCTTCTGGTTTGGCGTCCTTCTCACGATGTATATTTCGGCCGCTTGGTGGATAGTAGCGTGCCGTCGTCAATCGCATTGCTGCCATGCCTGCATCCAGAGGGATCACATTTTGAACGCTTCCCTTGCCATACGACCGAGTGCCCACGATCGTAGCCCGGCATCGGTCTTGCATGCATGCCGCGAGCACTTCGCTTGCGCTTGCAGAGTGCTCATTGATTAGGACCGCCATAGGGACAGAATCAGGTAGCAACGTACCTTGCTTTGCACTGTAGACTTCATCCACACGGCGATCGCGACCAAGCGTGCTAACCATTTCCCCATCATTCAAAAACATGTCGCATATTTCGGTGGCAGCATTCAATAGCCCACCGGTGTTGTCTCGAAGATCAATCACGATTGCCTTGCATTGGCCAGAAACTTGACGAATCGCCGACTCCAGCTCCGACGTTGTTTTTTCGCCAAACAACTCGATTCGAAAGTATGCGATCCGTTCGTCGGCTTCCATCTTGAATTCCCATTTGCCATCCATGCGTCGCCTGTCTCCTAGCACGGACTCGACTTCAATCTTAGCTCGCGTGATGGCGACTCGCAGTGGCTCGGGCGCACCGGCTCGTTCAATCGTTAAGGTCACTTCGGTTCCCTCTCGACCTCGCATTCGGGTGGACACATTCTCCACCTCTTCTTTTTCCGAATCAAAGTCATCGATCTTTAAGATGACATCGCCAGGCATAATCCCTGCGCGATAAGCGGGCGAGTCAAACACGGTTGCGACAACAGTGAGTCTATCTCGTCGAGGTGGTCCATCTAAACTAACGCCAAGCCCTCCAAACTCTTGATCGAAGACAGCCTGGAAAGGCTTGAGCGATTCAACTGGGATATAAGCCGAATACGGATCGAGCGAATCAATCATTCCCTTCATGGCCGCTTGATAGAGCTTCTCTCGGCTGGGTTTCTCAATGTACTCCTGCTCGATGATGTCCATCGCAAGCGACAAATCGCCCAAATCGCGATTCTTTTGAGCCTTTCCATAACAGAAAGCGCACGTCACAAGAACTAAGAATAACAATTTGATATTGTGCGAGGTCATTGAGATTTGGCTCGAGTGCGGTCAGTTCATACCATCGGGCGCGACGGGAAGTTGCCCCCTGTTGCGCATATTGTGCTGCCCTATTGTCTCCCTTTGCGTCCATGACGGAAGCGACGGAGCGACAAATGAAAGGGAAAATCCGTCTTCATTTTAGCTCAATGTGTCGCACGCAGTTGGTTTGAATCCCAACGGTTGCAGCTAGAATAGGAGTCTTGGAAAGCCGAGCCTTTCCGTATCCCTCTCTTTGATGCGAATTCCAACTTAACTATTTCTTGGCTGCTGGTCCGTTTCTGATCAGCCGTGTCCAGGAAGGCCCCAAAAGATCAATCATGCCGCGATTTTGCTTCGTTTCGGTCCCTAAGGAATTGTCTTGTCAGGGCTATGCGACCGTTTTTTTGGTGTGGTTCACTATGTTGACTGGTTTCCCGTCGATTCATGCAACGGAAATCCCAGCCTCGGACACACGTGCGGCTCAACCAGGGCACTCGCTTCATGCGGACGCCTTCAATGAGGGGCCACGCCAAGCTGCGTACCTCATGCCTGGCATGGGAAATCTTCATTGGGAAATCTCAACCAAGAACCCCATGGCTCAACGTTTTTTTGACCAAGGAATCGTCCAACTGCACGGTTTCTGGTACTTCGAAGCAGAACGATCGTTTCGCCAAGCCGCAGCTTTCGATTCGCAGCATCCGATTTTCTATTGGGGAATGGCTCGAGCCAATATCGAAAACGTGGAACGTTCCCGTGGCTTTATCGAGCAGGCGATGAGCCGACTCGAAAAAGGGAACGACAAAGAAAAGCGTTTGATCCAAGCTTGGAACGAACGAGTGAAAAAGTCTGAGGAGAATCCTGAAAAAGAGGAAAACAAACGAGACCGCGAAAGCCTGAAAAAGTATGCTCAGGACCTGGAGCAGATCGCCTATGACTATCCAGATGATATCGAGCTCAAGGCCATGCTCGCGCTACAGCTGTGGCAAAACGATGGTGCTGGCGAGTCGATTCAAAGCCATTTTGCGATCAATTCTTTGCTGAGCGACATACTTCGGGTCAATCCACGCCATCCCGTTCATCATTTTCGGATCCATATTTGGGATTATCGCAAGGAAGCTTTGGCTATCGACGCTGCCGCGAAATGTGGCCCATCGGCCCCTGGTATCGCACACATGTGGCACATGCCTGGCCATACGTATACACGATTGCACCGCTACGCAGATGCCGCATGGCAGCAAGAAGCTTCGGCTCGCGTGGATCATGCTCATATGGTACGTGACCGTGTCATGCCGGACCAAATCCATAACTTCTCGCACAATAATGAATGGCTTATTCGCAACTTGATCCTTTTGGGACGCGTCAAGCAAGCAATCGAACTAGCCAAGAACATGATCGAATTGCCTCGACATCCCAAGTACAACGAAATCGATAAGCGCGGGAGTGCAAAGCTCGGTCGAGAACGACTGCTGAATGTATTGACCAGTTATCGTCTGTGGTCTGAACTGGCAACGCTTTCCAACAGTCCCTACTTGGACCCCACGTCCCATCCATTGATGCAAGATGAACAAAAAGCCTGGCTTGCGATTGCTGAACTGCTCAGGGGCAACTTCGATCAAGCCAATCATCTTCATTCGGAGATCTTAGAGCAAATTGCGAAGCTAAAAACGGAATGCGTTGACTTGCGAGAGAAAGTGCGCTTGCTGGAAGAAAGTGAAGCGAAACAAGAAGAGAGCAAGTCCAATCGACCTCCGGAACTTCTTATGCCCTATGACGTATCCGAAGATCTTTTTGGAGATGAGAACGATCCAACTCTTTTGAAAATCCCCGGAAAAGAACTGGATGATTCGGAATCCAAGGACTGGTCAACCGAACGCAAAGATTTAGCAAAACAGCTTCGTACCCAAGCGCATCGCCATGCGAAGCTCAAGCAATTCGAGATCGCAATTCAAGCCTACCGCGCTGCCAACGCAGGTGATTTTCAACAAGCACTTCGCAAGTCCAATGACTGCCGCCCCTTAATCAACTCCATTGTTAGGATGGAATGGCTTGCGCTGGCTGGAAAACCTGATAAGGCTCTTGAGCGAATCACAAAGCGACTCGAAGAAGGCCAGAATGAACTGATTCCACTTGCCTGCGGAATCTGGATTGCCTCGAAAAACGATCTTGCCAACGAAAAGACGCTTGAACTGGCAAAGGGATGGATGAAGTCGCTTTCGAACATTGCCGCCACTGCTGACGACAATCTGGAACTGATTCAGCGAATCGAACCTTTCGTTGAAACTTTGGGACAAAAGGAAACTTGGCGGCAACAAGCCCCTGTACCGGCTGATATCGGCGAGCGTCCGTCGTTGGATTCGCTGGGGCCCTTGCGTTGGACCCCCTCCATGGCACCTGTTTGGAGCGCCATGGCATCGGACGGCGAAATGCGATCGAACAAAACCTACGCAAAAAAGCCGTATGTCATAATCCTTTATCTTGGCTTCGGTTGCCTTCACTGCGCGGAGCAACTGAAGCAATTCTCGCCTATGGTCGACCAATACCGCGAAGCTGGAATCGAAGTGATCGCGGTCAGCACCGAGTCGATGGCTCAACTGCAATCTGGTATCAAGAATTTCGGGAGCGAAATGCGAATACCACTTATGGTCAACCCAGAACTGGACATGTTCCGGGAATTTCGATGCTATGACGACTTTGAAGGCGTGCCGCTTCATGGAACCCTTTTGGTCGATGCCGAAGGAAAGATTCGCTGGCAGGATATCGGATTCGAGCCCTTTCAAAACGCTACGTTTTTGTTGGATGAAGCCAAGCGGCTCCTAAAACTCTAAGCCGAAAGGGACGTCGAAAGTCGAATACGGGCACTCTGTTAGACGAAATTCGCTGTTCTGATATACTAAGCGACCGCATTTCATCCTTCAACGTTGCTGCAAGTTATGTCCGACTCCATCACCATTCAACCTAATCCACCCGCAACCAAGCACTTGTACATCGATACCGTCGGGTGCCAGATGAATGTGCTCGACAGCGAAATGGTTGTCGCATCCCTCCGGAAATATGGATATGCGTTAACGGGTAGCCCCGAACAGGCTGACGTCATGCTCTTCAATACATGCTCTGTTCGGGAACATGCCGAAGAGAAAACGTACCACAACCTCTTTCATTTGAAGCAACTGAAGCTTGCAAACCCAGGGAAGGTCCTAGGGGTCATGGGATGCATGGCCCAAAAGGACCAGAAGGCGATTTTTGAACGAACTCCTTTCGTGGATCTCGTCGTAGGCCCCGGACAATTGCATCGCATTCCGGAATTGATCGAACGAGCTCAAGCGGGAGAAAAACACCAGTTGGCTGTCAGCTTGTCGCGTCGTGATGGCAACGTCGATGATATCAAACGGTCGCACGAGACGTTCGACCCTCTCCGCGACCCTGAAATGCGTCCCACCCCTTTCCAAGCCTATCTTCGTATCCAAATCGGCTGCGACAAGTTTTGCACCTATTGCATCGTCCCGATGACTCGAGGTCCTGAACAAGGACGTGCGCCCGAGCAGATTGTTGCGGAAGCCCAAGAATTGGCTCGTCAAGGATGCAAGGAAATTGTGTTGCTTGGCCAGACCGTGAATTCCTACCGTTATGTTCAAGGGGAAAAAACAACCCGCATGGCGGACTTGCTTCACATGCTGCATGAGATTGACGGGATCGAGCGACTGAAGTTTGTGACCAATTACCCTAAGGACATGACCAAAGAGCTTCTTGAAACCGTTCGCGATTTACCAAAATGCTCGCCGTATCTCCACGTTCCAGCCCAAAGCGGCAGCGATAACATTTTGAAGAAGATGAAGCGGGGCTACACCACGGCGGACTATTACGAAATGATGGATCGCATCAATGCTATCATTCCCGAAGCGTCCGTATCAAGTGACTTTATTGTGGGCTTCTGTGGCGAGACGGAAGAGGAGTTTCAAATGACCATGGATATGGTCCGACGCTGCCGATTCAAGAATAGCTTTGTCTTCCAGTACAGCGTCCGACCTGGAACCAAGGGAGCCGAGATTTACGAAGACGATATTCCAGAGGATGTCAAACACCGACGCAATCTTGATTTGCTTGCCGTTCAAAACAAGATCTCGCTCGAAGACAACATGAAGTTCCTGGGCCAGAAGGTTGAGATCTTGGTGGAAGGCCCAAGCAAGTGGTCGGTTCGAAAAGGTCAAACTGGCGATCTTCGTCAAATGACGGGACGTACCAAATGCGATCGGATTGTGGTGTGGGACGGCAACGTCCGACAGGCTGGCCAACTGCTGCCGGTCCAGATCACGGATGTTTATGCGTTCACCTTGTTTGGTATGGTAGAGACCACCGAGTCCACACCCAACTTGCTGCAGATAGCAAACGCCTGATCTTCAACTTCAAAGAACGATGGGCTTTTTGCCCAACGTTGGCACCAAGCTCGGCGTGCGAGATCAACCCGCAATATAGATCTTCCCGACGCGTAAGACTTGAAGTAGCGACAATTGCATTTAGGGCCGAAGGCTCGACACATCCACTGCCGGTGCCGATAGGCCTCATCTTTCCCTACAAGTTGGACCTGCCGAGCATTCCAATTCCCTGCCGCGATCGCGAAGCTGCTGTATTTTTCTCCCCCTCGCCCCGCTTCGGGGAGAGGGGGTCGGGGGGTGAGGGGTTGATTCGAAACATGCGACTCTCCGATCCAGCGACTTGTTTAGTTCTTTTCAACAATGCAACATGTCCCGACCGCATTTAAAATCCCAATCAAAACACAGATCAAACCCCTCACCCCCAGCCCCTCTCCCCTAAGAGGGGCGAGGGGAGCAAAATCAAAAAATGAAGGTAATTCTGAGGCCAATAGGCACCGGATTTGGTACACCCTAAGGATATCAAGCCCTGAAGGGGCGACACATTCCATCGTGTGTCGCCCCTTCAGGGCTTGTCTCTTTATTGGTCTTCCCACCGTGGCTTACCAGCCACGGCTAGGGATGTACCGGCCTTTCAGGCCTAAATTCCAACTACAAAACAAATGAGCGAGGGATCATTCTGACTGTCCCTCGCTTACGCAGCGGGTTGTGATAAAAGCAAGAAGGCCGCACTCCGTCATGCGTCGGATTGCGGCCTTGGATCGGTTCGTGAGAATTCCGGCGGATGCCGGATTACCAACGGGTTACTGGTTGGCGTCTACCGACACATTGTCGATATAGAACTCGGCATCTGTTGAGTTACCGAAAATGCCGGGGCTTCCTACCGTGTTCGGAACCGCATCCTCACCTTCAATGGTCCATGCCTCTGGTTCCGGTTCTCCCTTCTTCCAAACCTTGCCTCGCAGGATCGCCTTGCCATCTTTGTTCTCCGCTCGAAGTTTGATGACATACCAAGTGTTGGCTTGCCATTCGTAAGGAATCGTCTTTGCGAATCGTTGCTCTTGCATCGAGACCCACGAACGGATCTGCAACCGCTGAGCACCTTCCAATGCTAGCGTATAGCGTTGAGCAACGACTCCCATGTCTGGTAGCTTGGTCGTTGGCACTTTGTTTTTGGTGTCCAATGCGTAGACTTCCGCTTGGACGGTGTAGTCGCTGACGTTAGGCTTGCCAAAGAAGGCTTGGCTGCGAACGCCCTTGGGAATCGTGCTGATCTTGACCAGTCCATTGCCACCCGAAGGGAGTTCAATAGGCTGATGACGATAGGCGGCTCCCACCCAATGAAGAGGAACCTTTTTCTCTTCGAAGTCAATCCGCCATGGGAACGGAGGGATCACGCGGGCCCGAGCGACGCTCTTGAGTTCTCCGTAGGATGCGTTCAAGAAAACCGCTTCGCCTTTCGTTTCAGCAGGAGCCGTGTAAACAAGATCGTCGCTAACGGTTCCGCTACCTTCGACCTTGACTTCTGCGTCCGTCAACAAGCGAAGATACTGTCCGGCAGCGTTGTAGGCGCGTACTTGCAAACGGGCTTTTTGTCCTGGGGAAAGCAGCAGTTCTACCGGGCACACTTGGATGTGGGCTACCGTTTTGTCTGTCAGCTTTGCTTCCGAAGGTAACGTTGGCATCGGATCCGCTTCGACTTTGTGATCTGCCTTACCGATGCAGTAGAGGGCTGCATTGGTAGGCAAATAGAGTCTGCCGTTCGAAGCTGCGAACGAGCCAAAGATTTCGTTTCCACGTAGAACCGTTTTGCTTACGACCTCGATGGATGTTTCGGTTGGCTTCAAAACGAAGACCTGGCCTGTTTCCTCGCCGAAGTACATTTTGCCTTCCGAGACAAGTACGGAGCCAAAGACGCGGCGGCCGACTTTTGTTTCCACTTCAATCACACCGGTTTTGGCATTCACGCCAAACATGATCCCGCCGTCGTCTAGGTAGTAGATTCGGTCACCGATCTTGACGGGGCAACTTCTGGAAACCGTTCTCTTTTGAATGTTCCATAGAAGTTTATCTTCGGTGATGTCGCCGGTGGTATTTCCATCGAACGCAAAGACGGCACCAAGGATAGTTCGGTCGGTTTCGTTCTGCTCTCCGTGTCCATAGTAGACGATTCCGTTTTCGATCAACGGAGTTACGTTAACGCCGCGGGGCGAGGCTTGGTACTTCCAAATGACTTTGCCTGTGCGTGGCTGAACAGCATACAGGGCGCCGTCAGCGGCACCGAAAACCATGGCAGCCTGGCCGTTGAACACTGTGAATACAGGGGTGCTGTAGGTGGTGTCTTCTGGTCGAGGGCGAGTGCCCATCATCCAGATAGGTGCTCCGGTCGCTTTGTCCAAGGCAAGCAATCGGTGAGCGGGAACGGCGGTTTGGTCCCAACCTGTCATGACCCCGGAAATGTAGACCATGTCCTCGAAGACCACGGGGAAGTTCGTTCTGCCACCGTAAGTGGACAGCATTCCATACTCCTCGAGCATGGAACGTTCCCAAAGGATCTTGCCGGTCTTTCCTTCAAGGCACTGGAATACACATCCCAACCCCAGGACGTACACCTTGTCGGTTTCAGGATCGCCAACAACGCTCGACCAACCAACGCGTTCCGATGGAGCGTCGGACAAGTAGATGTTGTGTTCGCTTTCCCAAATCAGTTCACCCGTCTCAGCGTTCACGCAAACTGTCTTTTCCGCTTCCTTAGTTGTTTCGGGATTGGAGCGGCAAACGGTGTAGAGCCTCCCGTTCATGATCACGGGAGTTGCCCTGGAAGCATACTCTTCCTTTTTCCAAAGGATATTCTCCCCTTTGGCAGTAAACGAATCGGGGAGCCCTTTTTCTAGGGATTGGCCATTTTGGAGCGGTCCCCGCCAGTTGACCCAGTCGGTCGTTTTGGGACTGTTCCCCGCAGAACTACCCGCGGGTGTATCGTCCGCGTAGGACCAAGTGCAGCCAACCGAGACGGCCGACGCGATCATCAAGCTCAACAAACGCGCGGGGCGATTGCCGGTCGGGAACCGAAGTTTCGTAAAAATGTTCATTGTTTTTGGTGGAACAGTTATTGAGAGTATCGATGTGGAAGCAGCGAAATTCGCCATGACGTGGGATCGTTGGATTCCGATTTGTCGCGGTGGGGCAATTGGGAATATCCAGGCCGAACCGTCGGTTGCAGCCAATCGTCCCGAATACCAATATACCAAATTTCCAGACTTGCTAGATGTGAAACGTGGAACTGCTATTTCCTCGCTAAGTCGCAATTGCGTATTGTTCGTTTCGAATCCCCCAGTTTAACACTCGTTTCACGATAAACCGATCAGAGCGAAATCCTATGGCTCGCGTTTTTTGCATCGCAAATCAGAAAGGTGGCGTCGGAAAAACGACTACTGCCATCAATCTTGCTTGCGCTATGGCGAAATCCGCCAACAAGACGCTAGTGATTGACTTGGACCCGCAGTGCAACGCAACCAGTGGAATGGGGCACGAACCAGCGGCGCGACATCCGCTACTCATCGACCAACCCATTCGCGACAGCATTCTCGCGACTTCGCAGCCCAATCTCTTTCTGATGCCAGGTTGCCGTTCCTTTCAAGACGTGGATCGGCTGGCAAAAGGTGACATAACGCAAGGTGCCATGATCCAGCAGCATCTGGAAGCAGGCATGGGTGGATACGATGCGGTATTTATTGACTGCCCCCCATCTCTGGGCGAGCTGACTCAAGCGGCCCTGGCCTCGAGCACCGAAGTCCTGATGCCAATCCAATGCGAGTATTACGCGATGGAAGGCCTGACTCAAATGATTCACGTTATCCGAGACGTGATGAAGAAACAGCCGGACCGCCTTACCTTTGGCGGCATCCTGCTAACGATGTACGACCCTCGATTCGAACTGACGCATGAAGTGGACAAGGAAGTACGAGAGTTTTTCGGAGATATTGTTTTTGATACGGTGATCCCCCGCGATGTTGCGATCAGCGAAGCGCCTAGCTACGGACAAAGCGTCCTTGGCTATGCACCTCGTTCGCGCGGCACTCGCGCTTACATTGAACTTTGCATGGAGGTTTTAGAACGTGACTAAAGATAGAAGACTTGGGCGTGGATTAGCGGCTCTTTTGGGAACTCCTGTCGATGAGGCAACCAACACCGAGGCGGACGGCGGCTCCAACCCAATGATTGCTGGCACGACTTACGCCTCCTCCAATTCACGGCCAACAGGCTCGATTCCGACGCCAACTTCGCCCCTGGCCAATCGAACGCCAGTTCAAGAAACGCCCGAAACGCAACTGAGCCGTACAGACACTATTCGCCAACTGGCCAACGACGCCCGAGCCAATCAGTCGCGCGGCAACATCTCGCCGATCACCTTCCCTGTTGCTCCCGTCAGTTCATCCAGCAGCCCGGAATCGGCTTCAGGATCATCTGCCAAAACCCTGGATCTGCCTGTCGGCATCATCGATGCAAACCCGTTCCAACCGCGGCGCCAATTCAACGCTTCCGAAATCGAGTCGTTGGCTGAATCGCTGAAAGAGCATCAGCAGCTCCAGCCGATCCTAGTTCGACGCGTGGGCGAGCGGTATCAGCTGATTAGCGGTGAACGCCGGTTGCGTGCGACCGTCTTCGCCGGTCTGCCTACCATTCGGGCCGAAGTCCGCGTTGCCGACGACCGTTTGGTGGCCGAACTGGCCATCATTGAAAATCTTCAGCGAAAAGATCTGAACGCCATCGAAAAGGCGTTGTCCTTCAAGCGCTATATCACGGAGCATAAGTGCACTCAGGACGAACTAGCTCAACGATTAAAAATCGATCGCAGTACCATCGCGAACATGATGCGTTTGCTTGAGCTGCCAGATATCGTGACCGATGCGGTTCAACGCGATGAGATCACGGCCGGTCACGCCAAAGCCTTGCTCAGTCTTGGCAGCATCAAGGAGCAGGTAGCAGCCCTGAAGAAAATCCAAGAAGAAGGTTGGTCGGTTCGTGAAACCGAGGCGCAAGTGGCTGAAACGCTAGCAAAAGCCGCAGCCGACGAAGACGGAATTCTCGGTGCGTTACCTCGCCGCAAGGCCAGCAAGTCCGATCAACTGGCATCGTTAGAACGAGACTTGAAAATGTCTTTGGGAACTCGAGTCGATATCAGCCAGACAAGCCGCGGGCGCGGCAAGATCACCATCCACTTTACCAGTGTGGAAGAGTTTGATCGTTTGCGTCATCTTCTTGCGAACGACCTAAAGCGAAAGGCTGCTTAAGAGATTATGTTGTTTAGCGAGCAGACGTTTCGATGGATTATTCAGGCCCTTGCAGTTTATGTTGCAATGCGGTGCTTGATGTCCCTTGCGAAACGTTTGCGCGAGCATTTGCAGGGATTGTTGATCGAGCATGTGAAGCGTCAACAGATCGAATCGAAAAAGCGGAAACGCATCAATGAGTTGCGAGAGATGATTCGAAGGCGAAAAGCCGCGTCCGCCGCCGACGATGCTGCAGCCCAAGAAGCTCAAGAACAGCAGAAGCGGGCTGCCTAATCCATTTTCCAAGGCTTCCGAGAAAGCGGCTCAGCGGATAAAACACGGGAATGCAGACGGATGTTCGATTCAATGTTGAATTCGAACGCGAAAGCAGAGGCTGGATAAAAACTATCAATCCTAATCCGAAACGTGAGTGAGGGACCTGCGGAATTGCCCCTCGCTGACGCGTTGGGTTGTGATAACATAGGCGCCCGCCTAAATGCGAACCCGCCGAGAAATCATGAGCACCCCAACGAGCAAACTTACCGAAGCAGCGCTTCAAGTCAAAATAGGCTCCTACACGCGGCACATTTTTTTGTGCGTTGGCGAAAGCTGCTGTTCTACAGAGCAAGGCGAAGCGGCTTGGACGGCGCTCAAAAGCGATCTGAAGGAGAAGAACCTGTCCCTTTCGGATGGCCCATCCGCCTGTTACCGGACCAAGACTGGCTGTTTGCGAATCTGTATGCAAGGCCCCATTCTTGTTGTCTATCCAGAGGGTAATTGGTACGCGAATATGACGGCCGATCGCATTCCCGAATTTGTTGACCGGCAAATCGTTAAGGGCGAGCCCGTTGAAGAGTGGATCTTTGCCAGAAACCCACTTTCGCAAAACGATTAGCATATAACCAAGATGCGGCCTCTTTTCTGACTTGGACGAAGCCTCATTCCGGTGTTCCAAAGTTTCCCTTTTGCGCTCGTCGAACTCGCTTTCGCCTCGTTCGCGTCGGTGACATTTGTGGATTATCATGTTTGTAATCTGTGCTTTCGTTGTTCGCGCCGCTACCAAAACCAATTTGCTTGAAACATGAATCCGTTCTCTCGACATGTCGCCATTGTTCTAGCGGGCTTGCTGATGGCTCAAGTTTTGCCCTGCTTGTTGCAATCTCAAACGGCAGTTGCTCAAGACTCATTCCCAGTTGCAATCCAAGTGGATGCTGGGAAATCCTTAGGGCCGTTGCGTCCCATCTGGCGATTTTTTGGAGCGGACGAACCGAACTACGCCTACATGAAAGATGGAAGCAAGCTGCTAGGGCAATTGGGTGAGCTTTCTCCGCAATCGGTATTTTTCAGAACGCACAATTTGTTGACGTCCGGTGATGGGACGCCTGCTCTGAAGTGGGGTTCGACGAACGCCTACACCGAAGACAGTCAAGGCAACCCCGTTTATGACTGGACGATTGTCGATCGTATTTTTGACGCCTATCTCGCTCGAGGTGTCCGTCCGTATGTTCAAATCGGCTTCATGCCCAAAGCGCTATCTTCTAAACCAGATCCTTACCAGCACAAGTTCGGTGCTGGCGCTACTTTCGAAGAAATGTTTTGTGGTTGGGCTCAACCTCCGAAAGACTATGACAAATGGGGCGAACTTGTCTATCAATGGACCAAACATTGTGTCGAACGTTACGGTGAAAAGGAAACGCTCACTTGGTACTGGCAAACTTGGAACGAGGCAGATATTCCCTATTGGAAAGGAACTCCCGAGCAATTCTTCAAACTGCATGATGTAGCCATCGCGTCTGTCCGTCGCGCTTTGCCAGGTGCTAAAGTTGGTGGTCCGGATGTCGCGAACGGAGGGAGCGACTTTATGAAAGGATTTCTGAAGCACTGTGTGGAGGGAACGAATTACGCGACGGGCGAGAAGGGAACTCCGCTTGATTTTGTATCCTTTCATGCCAAAGGATCTCCTGAAGTCATCGACGGGCACATTCAAATGGGAATCAACAAACACTTGCAAGCCATTGAATCCGGCTTCCAATCGATTGCGAAATTCCCGCAGCTCAAGTCGCTGCCGATTATCCTTGGCGAATCCGACCCCGAGGGATGTGCGGCGTGCCGGGGGGATCGATATGGCTATCGCAATGGAACGATGTATTCGAGCTACACCGCCGCCAGTTTTGCGAGGAAGCACGATCTTGCCAACAAATATGGCGTCCATCTCGAGGGCGCTCTTACCTGGGCGTTCACTTTCGAAGACCAGCCTTTCTTTGCCGGGTTCCGTCAACTGGCCAGCAACGGCTTGCCGTTAGCAACCATGAATGTGTTTCGCATGATGAGTCAAGTTCAAGGTGAACGAGTCTCTACAGAAAGCTCGCACGCGTTGAACCTGGAAGAGATGATCCAAAAAGGAGTGCGAGGAAGACCGGATGTAGCCGCCCTCGCAAGCCGAAGCAACAAACAGATTACCATCATGGTTTGGCACTATCACGATGATGATATTGCAGGCCCTGACGCTGAGATTGAACTGAAACTTGACGGACTGCCGTTAAGTGCAGCGTCGGCTCAAGTGGCACATTATCGCGTGGATCAACATCACAGCAATCCCTACGACGCGTGGCGCCGAATGGGTTCCCCAAAAGAACCCAATGCAGAACAATACTTGGAGCTAGAATCCGCTTCACGTCTTGCCATGTTGAACGCCAGCGAGCCATTGGAGATTACGAATGGTAGTGGAAAGTTAGCCTTCAAGCTTCCTCGCCAAGGAGTCTCGTTGATTGTTGTGGAGTGTCCTTAGTCTGCAGCAACGCGGCAACAAGATATAGGCATAGGCGTAAGCTCAATCACGGCTGTTTTGTTGTTTCTGGATCTCAATCAATATCGAATTTCGATTAAGGAATTTCGAAATCCAATTGAACCAGCCGTAGCTACATGCGCCTGACGAATACATCGCAGTTCGTTTCCCGACAGAACTGAAACATGCCGAGCATTGAATCACTTTTTAAGCAAATCGAAACTCGGTGGCAAACAATGGCGTCGGAATCTCACCCGCCTCGCTTGAACAATACGAATCAGAACGAGCATTCTGATTATGCCGTGATGAGCGGTCCAACAAATTTGGCGATGTAACGTTCTCATGCAACGTCGACTCTCTTTAATTGCGTACGCTCTTCTTCTCAGCTGCCTTCACGAGTTCCTCGATGGATTCATGCAGTACTTTTTCGCCAGGCGAGTCCGTCCAAATGTGCCTAATGATTCCTTCGGAATCGATTACGAAGATGGTCGGCCAGCCGTCGATTCCCCAGATTTCGGACAACTTTGCTTGACCGGACTGCTCGTTTTTGAACGATCGCCAAGTGATTTTCTTGTCAGCAATCCTGTCGCGAACTGCGTCATCGAGTTCATCACCGTTTACACCCACCAAATCGAACGGACGGTCCTTCATGCTTTCAGCGAGTGCGATTTCATGCGGCACAAGTTCCATGCACGGCTGGCACCATGTAGCCCAGAACGAAAGCATGGTCACTTTTCCCTTAAAATCGCTTAGCTTGAGTGCTTTGCCGTCTAGATCTTCACCGCTAATTTCCGGTACTGTCTTGCCCACTTGAAGTTGATCCATCAACTTCAAGCCCAACAATTGGGACGCAGCCATTTCACCGAGTGATTCCTCACCTAGCTTCACGTGGGCGTATTTCTCGCGCACGATGTTGAAATGCTCTTCAGCGGCTAAGATGTGTGAGCTCTTATCGTCATCTTTTGCTTCTTCCGCATTCTTTTTGAATAGCAAACCAAGACTGTAAGTAGCCAACGCCTGGCAGTCCTTGTGTTTGTTCGTCTTTATGACGGTTCTTAGTACGTCCTGATGCGAAGGCGTGTTGTTGTAGCCCAAGGCAGGCAATAACTTTTTCACATGAGGCTGATCCAGATGCGTTTCCGAGATCAGTTCCCAGGCCTTCTCGGCTTTGTCCGACGCGCTTCCCATCACTTCGCAGAATACGTCGAACGCGAGTTCTGTTGTCGGTTCTTCGATCGCGAGTTCGTACAATTTGCCACATTCGATCGCCTGGAAACCTAAGATCTCCGAGTGTTCTTTCTGATCTAGTATTTGGTCCTTACGAGCCTCTGCCGACTTCACTTTCATGGACGCGTGATACTTTTCGAATGCAGTCTTTAGTGGACTTTCGGCAGTGATGTTACCTACAAAACTTAGTACGATAGCAGCCGCTAAAACCAATTGTGGCATTTGACTGGCCCTCATTCTCAAAAGAGTGTCGTGCAGAATCTTCATACTTTTATCCTAAGGAATTGCAAAGAAATAGCTAATCCGCACAATCTTTGCTGAAAAGGTTCCATTCTATTCCGTGTCGTAGACTGTTGTGAACAGCTGTGCTGTGGCCTCAGCGAACGGGGCTAGCCGACACGCTGGTGGGAATGTTCAGGGGGACAGGTATTGACGTTTCTGATACCAAGTGCATTCTGAGGCGTGTTCAGTAGACTGATGATTCTTCACGACATTTGTTCCGGAACTAGCCACCTCAGAATGCAACTCAAGACTATTATGAACGCGGTTGAGAAACACAAGTCGTTTATCTAAGGCGAAGCCAGAAAGAGCAAAAACAAGTTGCACAATCGCTGGCAAATCTTCCCCGTCGGAAGTCCATAAGAACACTATCAAAGCCAACGAAGAAAGGACCTGCGATTTCTCGCAAGTCCCCAAAGTGGAGGCTCCTTGGAGGCCACATTCAGACGCTATCGAATTAGTTATGCTTGGCGCCGCTTGACGTTTCTTGCGACGGTTCCTATTAGTTTGAAACTTCTGGGGAGCTCGGGGCTTCGGGCCGGTCTGCTCAAACAACTGCTCTGAGGATTAGCCCTGGTGGGTGAGCTTGTCGAGCTTCAAGTAAAAGATGCCATAACAGCGCAAGAGACGGTTGTAAAAGAAGAGGTCGAGGAAATAGTGCTCATGACACGCAAACGATCTTCGTGCGACTCTATTCGACTCATTGGTAAATACAGTTGTGATCAATCGATGGAATTGGCAAGGCAATTATCTGCGAGCGCGACCGCTTGTTCTATCGAGCCGATCACTTCGCGATAGACAACCAGCATGCGTAGATAAATCGCAAGCGAAACCAGTAAGATGAGGATGATCGCCATCCCGCCGATCGGTACGGCGATCAACCAGCCAATGCCACATGTCATTAGGCCAATAAGCACGGCCGCGAAGGCGATCACTAGAGACGAGAAGCCGGAGCCGTAGAGACTGGTGGCGAATTGGTTTAGCCGTCTACGGAGTTCGTCGATCCTGCTTGACAAGTCAGGGCGTTCGATCTCTTGGGCAAGCTC
Organism: Planctomycetaceae bacterium; assembly: GCA_027487485.1. Taxonomy (GTDB): domain Bacteria; phylum Planctomycetota; class Planctomycetia; order Pirellulales; family Pirellulaceae; genus JBKCUI01. The sequence goes on from JAIYDN010000070.1 coordinate 128,687, forward strand.
TCCGAGGTAGGAGACGAACCAGTGTGCGGCTGATAGTTGGCAAATGATTGCCATAGTTAAACCGGCCAGAATCCATCCTTGACCGAACAGTCCAGACACGAGCAGTAGAACAAGCCCGGTCGCCTGTGCGGCGACCGACCAGCGGATCGATCGGGGGTTGGCGATTGGGCCTTGAAGACAGAGAGTCCTTCCTAACAGGTCGACCGATATGACGAAAGCAGCCATCACCATAATGATGTAGGGGCTCATCGAAATCAGAGACAAAGGGAGTGCGATCAGAAGCAGCGTTGTGCCGATTCGTTTCAGCCGTAAGCCTGTCCGCACCGCACTAAAACTGCCTTTTGCATGAACCATGATGATTGTCCTTTTTGTCCCGATAAACTCATACTGTAACCGGTAAGATCATATTGCTGCAACGTGCAACACTCGATGGTGTTTATCGCTTGTTCAATGTGACGCAATGAATGCGCTACGAGCATCGGACTCTGTACCTTTACGCACGTTCTGATTCTGTGACATACTCAGGCGTTTCCTTAAGCGATCACTCCGTTCATTTTCAGCAATCTGCATACATTGCGTGAACGTTGGGGCTGCAACTTAGGGGAACCACGGCCCAAGACAACAAACGTGTCACGTACGCATCACTCCCGAGACATTTACGAATTGCACGCTCAATTTAAGTCCACGTACGACGCTTACTCGACCATCCCTTGCCGCTTGATCGGGTGAATTGGAATCCACGAACCAAAGCGTTCCCAGCATATTCCGTCAGTCGGACTAAGTTAGGTCACAGGAGAATGGTAGCGTCTCTTTCTTTGAATAAATCTCGGGAGCGAACATCCGTATCCTTCGAATGATTTCTTCCTCAGAATCTGTGATGGCAACCAATTCTCCGTACTCCCTGCCTTTTGATACCGCTTGCAATAGTGGCCATACGGGGATCTTCTTCGTCCAATGCTCTTCTCCAAATAGGATCATCGGCGTGAAGACCTCTTGAACAGCATAATGATTCTGGGCTGCATCCTGGAAAATTTCTTGCGTCGTGCCTGCACTTCCCGGAGCAAAAATGACTCCGTGATTCGCTATCGCTAAGAGCCCATCCTCTCGAATACTGTTGGCAAAGTACTTCGCAATGTGAGTTGCGAAAACGGCGGGTGGCTCATGGCCATAAAGCCATGTAGGAATACCCACACTTTTGCAAAGCTCTTCTTGGCCGCTTGGGATCGGAAACCTTTCCATCACTCGCCATGCACGGTGAAGCCAATCCGGATCGGCATACTCCTTGCCTGGCTTGCCATCGCTAGGTCGCTGCTTGAGCATGTCGATGGCGGTCGCTAACTCATTCAAGGTCCTGGTTGCGAAATAGGCGCCTAAATGAGTCGCTTCCATCGCACCAGGCCCGCCGCCGCTTACCATCAAGAAACCAGCCTTGGTCAAAAGACAAGAAAGTTTGGCAACTTTGGTATAGAACGGATCTTGCCGTTCCATTCCATGTCCCCCCATGACTGAAACAACCTTGCGACCTTGGAGCACTACCTCCAACGCTTCCGTAATGGAATGGTCGTGAAGTTGCCGAGCTAGACTTGTGCTTATCAGCGATGGTGATTTACCTTGGCAACAGTATTCTTTGTACACGGCATAGTCGTAAGTTGCTTCGTACCCTTTTGGGTCATGAATGTCGAATCCACAAAACAGATCTTTCACCGAATAAAGTGCGTTCATGTGGACTTTAAACTTGAAGCCCTTCAAATCAGGTATAACCACTCCACCCGTCTGCACGATCTGCCCTGCGATCGAAGCTTCCATTTTGCAGCCTAGGAAAATGGAGTCAGGAAACGTTTTGCTTCGAATCAACTCGTCATGACTTCTCAGATCAAGTGCTTGAATGGCTGCTGGCTCATGCTCTGGAGCACTTTTGGCCCAAGCCTCAAATTGAACAAGATTTTTGATTTCTTTCATGTTTCATCCGAGTCAATCGAGTTTTGCTTCGCATTCCAGAACGAGTCTAAGGGCTAACTTACAAGGGGCTGCTAATGGATCAGGAATAGGGAATACCGAATCAAGCGTCCTATGCAAGTGATTTGGAACGCTACGCAATGGCGAGGCGTTGAACTTCATGGATAAAAAAGAGCCATTGATCCAATTGGATCAATGGCTCTTTTGAGATAGTGGAGGCGGGGGGAATTGAATAACCTCCAAAATCGCAGGGTTTTCAAGATTTCTAAAAACCGTGGTACAAAAACGACGCGAACAGAGGTAGTGCCCAACAATGAGGCACCCGAAAACGACCCGCTGTCGATCGCTCGAAAGTCTCTTTTGTCCTGCCGGCTGGACATCGAAACTCTGATTAATTCCGCCACCCTGGATGACAAGGAAGCTCTTGGGCTACTGAACATGATTTTGTCCGACGTTAGAACAGCATTGTCACGAATGGAGCGGATGGGTGATTGAAAGCTATCTCGCCACATGATGCCTAGGTAAGCAAAAAATCGGCCTAGATTAGCGAGACTGCTCCCGGATTAGCGAAAACTCGCTAAGATTAGTGAAAAGTCTCTTGGCCGTTTTACATATGGGAGAGTAATTCAACAATGGAATGGGATGTATTGGATTTGAAAGCGTCGCATATCTTCACACCTTCGGCGCCTATCGATAGCGAAAAGCTCTTTCGAGGAAGGAAAGCACAAGTCAAGGACGTTGTAGACGCAATCAATCAAAAAGGACGTCACGCGATTTTGTTTGGAGGCCGAGGAGTGGGAAAAACGTCACTTGGAAAGATCCTGCGACAGAAACTCAGTACGATCGAACCTTGTACGATTATCTCCCCCTACATCACATGTGATACAAGTGATTCATTTTCCTCGATTTGGCGCAAAGCATTTTTGGAAATTCGGCACATACTGCGAGATGAACCGCCCGACGAATACGACTTATACAAGGACCATCAATTCGAATGGACACCTTACGAAGTTAGGAGCAACCTAGAGCTTTTTACTAGTCGAGGGCTACTGTATTTGGTTATCGATGAATTTGATAAAGTGGAATGTCCTGATACGAGGCAATTCATGGCAGATACAATCAAATTGCTTTCTGATCATTCGGTTAACGCCACTCTTTTGATTATTGGAGTTGCCGATGACGCCACCGGGCTAATTGATAACCACCAATCCATCGATCGCTGTTTGGCTCAGATATCGATCCCACGCATGCCCCAAACTGAATGCGAGTCAATCGTGACTAGTGGTTTAGTGACGTTGGGGATGAGCATACAAGATAGTGCTCTTTTTGAAATTGTAGGGCTGTCAAAGGGGCTTCCCACGTATGTACACCTCCTCGCGCTTCTCGCTTCAAGAGCTGCAATCGATGCCAAAAGATTGAAAATTGAGAGCGTAGATGTTAAGAGAGCGATTGAACGAGCAATTTCGCACTCCGAAGAAACAATACGAGCGGAATACGAGAAAGCTACTTTTAGCCCAAGGGAGACCATTTACCCTCAGGTCCTTCTTGCATGTGCCATGGCAAATACTGACGAGTATGGACGTTTTCAGCCAAGCGATTTATGCGAACCGATGCGTGTCATCACCAAGAAAGAGTATAAGACTCAAGGCTTTACTGTGCACTTGAAGGCTTTTTGTGAGACCGAGCGTGGTTTTGTACTCAAAATGCTTGGTGCAGAGTATCGCCGCAAGTATCATTTCCGGAATCCTCTTTTGCAGCCATATGTGCTGATGAAAGGATTACATGCAAAATTCGTGAATGAAGAAGATCTAAGGTTGCGTCGACTCGATGATATGCCACTCTTCAACTATTCCCACGAGCCAACTGGTGGTTATTAAACTATCTTAAAGCAGTAGGTAACAAGGATCGCCATTGCTCAGCAAGCCGGTGAGAAGCTTGCAAAGCTCGTTGCTGAGCTACTCGGCCGGCTTGCTTTAGATAGTCTTTATCCAGATCGATGGGGTTGCCTCGTTCGCTTCCCATAGATTGCTTAAGGTCATCAAGAACGATTTGAGTGTAGACGGATTGGGTTGCTGCAATTCGACTTTCAGCTAGCCAAACTTGTGGGTCCATCCAATTCGAACCATGCGTTACTTTCGACAGTAGTTCTTGATCCTGCGAAATCTCTTGGATCCTTCTTCTCGTGTCAGCTAGGTCGAAATCTCGACCAAGCAAACCGTCCCAAAGTGCATGCATGTTTCGATTCTGCTTGGTAAAGATTCGATTCGCTCCACGGTCGCCATCTTCCTCGGTGAAGACGTCTTCCATGTAAAGACTGCCGGCATGGCATGGTTGATGGGCATCGGCGACTAGATGCCCGATCCAGCAAAGAGCGATTGCCCGATCTGCCGGCGAAGTAGCTTTGTCTTGTAGGGCATTTCTGCACAGCTCAACCGCTTGCGATAGGTGCAGGTCCTGGGTTTCGAGTGTCGCCTCCCCTGGAAGTAAACCCGGCCTAGCCGGCACTTTCATTTTCGATTCATTGCCGATAACAAGAGTCGCCCCTAGTTCGTAGTGCCAAGTTGGGCGGTCGTACTTCGGTTGGCTTCTCGCCACATCGGGCCAGTAGCCCACTCGACCGACTTTCCATCGTTGCTCCTCCTCCTGGTTGGGGAGCCCTTTTGGTGGAACGAAATCATCGAGGTACCGGGGATGCTGAGCCAAGATCTCGAGAAACTTCGTTTGTTCCTCCGCAGATAGCAAATCGAAAGCCATCAGCGAAATGATGAAATGCCCTCCCTCCGACCATGCATGAACGGTCATTGGCTGAAGGACGATCAGAAACGCTAGCAGGTTACAAAGTAGTTTTTTCATCTGAGCATTATAGCTTTTGGTTGAAATCACTGCGCCGCAAAATTACACTGGGGTAGTCCCAGCCATTTTCTCTGTAGATCTCGAATGGTCAGGATAGGCAGCCTCTTAGACGGGAAGTCAGCGGGGGCTGTTTTTATTGGTACCCTCCCCAAAGATTAGCAAACATGGGATTCACCTTCACAACGACACACAACGGCGAAACTGACAAGCTTGGTTTGGCCTCGGAGTTGGAGCGATTCGCGAATTGCCAGTGGATAGGTGACCACTACACGCTTGAGCAAGCGTCATCCCTCGTGATGGATCGCTTCAAAAAGATGATCGAGCAACAGCTAGAGTTGATCGAGCTGCATGTTGAGAGGGAGTAAAGGCTATCACGCATCAATAGGTTCTCAATAGCGAGATCCATTTTTGACGTTGATTTATTTCTTGATTCATGCAACGTTAACTGGCTTGCAAGCGTTTCGGGATTGAACCCAACAAGACAGAGACCACAGATGCCAGTAGAAGCCAAACCCCTGTTCAGGCCAGACGTCCTACGAACCTACCTGTCAGCTTTTAAGTTGCCCGAAATCGACCGATCCATTTTGCAACGCTGGGCAGACGAGATTGAGACGAGGAAAATTGATCGTTTCGGGGAAAAGGAGATTCTTCCCGATTTCCTACAGGATTTTTTTGTGACGCTCCTCGGTTACATTAGACCAACCGGTAATACACGATACACAATCGGCTTTGAACGGCATGTTAGCATTGATGGCCAGTTTGTTGATGCAGTTCTCGGTGAGTTTAATGGTCATCAGAAATATCTTGTTGCTCTGGAAGGGAAAGGGCCTAAGGATCCACTTGATCGTCCATACGCGGGCCGCAAATTATCCGCTGTCGATCAAGGCTATAGGTATGCGATAAACCTCGAATGTGACTGGATAATCGTAACCTCCATTAAGCAAACCCGGCTCTATCACAAGGGATCAAACCAGCAAACATACGAACGATTCGATACAGAACGGTTAGCCGCCGACGAACACGAGTTGAAAAAGTTCTTATTCCTTCTTGGAGCGGACCGAGTTGTACCCGAAGTTGGAACCTGCCACTTCTATACCTTGCAAGAGGAGTCCTCAAAAGTCGGAAAGGACTTGACTAAGCAGTTCTATCTAAACTACGCCAACATGCGACAAGACGCATTTGAGCAGCTTAGTCGCGACAATCCAAATACACCGCGTAACGATGTTCTATCGAGCACGCAGAAGCTACTGGACCGAGTGCTTTTCGTTGCTTTCTGTGAGGATCGCGGTTTGCTTCCGACGGAGTCTATTCGCAAGGCTTATGAGCACAAAGACTTATATCATCCTCGTGGAGTTTGGGAAAACTTTCGGGCGCTTTTCCGCGCTATCGATCAAGGCAATCCGGCGTTGGGCATTCATGCTTACAATGGTGGTTTGTTCGCTTACGATTCCGTTTTAGACTGCTTCGACGTATCAGACGAGGTTTGCGGCTACTTCCGAGAACTTGGCGAATTCGACTACAGGCCGGCTTATGAAGCAAGTGGAGAAACCAAGGTTATCGACGTCGATATCTTGGGGCATATCTTCGAACAATCAATCACTGATCTCGAGCGACTGCGGAACGAACTCGATGGAACAGCAGAACCTGTAGGTTTAGAACAACACAAGACCCGACGAAAAAAGGAAGGAGCTTTTTACACTCCTTCATTCATCACTCGCTATATTGTTGAGCAAGCGTTGGGAGGCGTTTTGATTGGCCGATTTGAAACGCTAAGAGTTTCACATCAGAGCAATGCAAAGGGGGCGGCAAAAAAGGCATTGGAAGAGCCTAAAGTGTATGAGCTCAGCAAGTTAACGAAACCCGTAAAAACTTCGTTAGTTAATTTCTGGGAGGCATGGCAGGATCAACTAACGTCCATCCGAATCTTGGATCCTGCATGCGGTAGCGGTGCATTTTTGATCGAAGCGTTCGACCAAATGCATACAGCCTATGAACATTCAAACGATCGACTCGCCGAACTCCGAGGGTATCGATCTTTGTTCGATCTAGATAAAAGAATTCTTGAGAACAATCTGTTCGGCGTCGACCTCAATGCTGAGGCCGTAGAGATCTGCCGTTTAAGTTTGTGGATTAAAACAGCAGAGCAAGGGAAGGCATTAACAAGCCTTGACAATACCATCCTCACTGGCAATAGCTTGATCACCGATCCGACCGTACATCCCAAAGCTTTCGATTGGCAATCGGTGTTCCCTAAGGTTTTCGAGCAAGGAGGATTTGACGTAGTGATCGGAAATCCACCATATGTCAGGCAAGAGTTGTTGAGTCAATACAAACCATACTTGCAAGCAAACTACAAGGCTTTTCATGGCATGGCCGACATATATGTTTACTTTTACGAACTTGGTTTGAGTTTGCTTAAGAATAACGGGCTGTTGTCCTTCATTGTAACGAACAAGTGGATGAAGTCAGGGTACGGTGAACCGCTGCGTCGACTTTTTAGCGAGCAGGCATGGATTGAATCAGTGGTGGACTTTGGCCACGCTAAACAGATTTTCGAGGAAGCCGACGTATTCCCATCGATTATCGTCGCTCGCAAACCAACGGAATCGCCGAAGCCAACAATGGCGAGGCTTTGCATGATTCCTCGAGAACAACTACGTATCGAAGACTTAGGTCGACAGATTGAAACAGAAGGCATGGAGCTTCCACTCGATCAACTTGGCGCAGATGCTTGGCAACTTGAACCACCTAGGATTCCGTTGCTAATGTCAAAAATTCGAAAAAACGGCGTTCCACTAAAAGATTTCATAGGTCAAAAACCCCTTCTTGGAATCAAAAGTGGCTTAAATCAGGCATTTTTGATAGACGCCAACACTCGAAATGCCATCGTTTCGGAAGATTCAAGATCTTCACAAATTATAAAGCCTTATTTGCGTGGTCAAGACATTGAACGTTGGCACCCAGATTGGAATGGACTTTGGATGATCGCGATAAAATCTAGTGGTGATTTCAATTGGCCTTGGACGAATCTTTCCGATACTGCGGAAGTGGTGTTTGGTCGTGAATTCCCAGCTGTCTATCGATGGCTAAAACAGTTTGAACACCCTCTAAGAAATCGGCAGGACAAAGGTAAGTTCTGGTGGGAGCTACGTTCTTGTTCATATTGGCAAATGTTCTCAAGACCGAAATTGTGTATCCAGGGAATAGCATTTCATCCGCGCATCGCATTTGATAATTCGGAATCGTTGTTAAACAACTCTGCTTTCATATTGCCAACGGAGGACCGCTGGGTTCACGCTTGTCTTAACTCACCTGCGATGTGGTATTATGCATTTCGACAATTGCCACACAAGAAAGATGAGGCACTGGCGATGGATGCCGTGTGCGTACAGGAATTGCCTATTCCGTCACCAACGGAGAGCCAACGATTAATTGCTGCGAGTGTCGTTGAGCAATTAATCTCGATTGCTTCCTCTATTAGGAAAGTTCAGATAAATATGTTGGACTGGCTACGCGTCGAATACGGCATTGAAAGGGCAAGCTTGAAGCTCCAGTCGCTCACTGGACTTGATTCCGATGCCTTGGTTGCTGAAATCAAGAAAATTCGAGGCAAGAAGAATCCGTTGACTGCGGCTGCTCTCCGGAGTCTGCGCGATGAACACGCCCAAACGATTGAACCAGCTCGCATTCAAGCAGCCGAAGCGATGCAACTGGAATGGCAACTCAGCAATCTCGTCAATGAAGCTTATGGCTTGACTCCAGACGAAGTTTCCTTGCTATGGAAGACGGCTCCGCCCCGGATGCCATTACAGCCGATCTAGTTGCAGAAAGTGTGAATTTGCACCTAGAAGTCGAGGGGCATTTGTATTGCTGAGGCAATTAATCCAAGATCTCAACAACTTTGGGTGATTTTCCGTTACTTGAGTTAAATCTACTTGTTGAACAGAATTGTTATTGTATCAACCAAGACATCTTAGACGTCAGTTTTAGCGGCGGCGGAGTACTTCCGGAGTGGGACCACACGTCGATCCATCCCCTGGCAGTGACCTAACGTGTCATTCGCCCTTCGCTATAATCGCAATATTGCGGGGTGGTTCCTGCGAATAACGATCGACTTACCATCGATTGATTCTGGGTAGACGGTTAGCTCCCGTCGAGTGTTTCCAGTCTGCTGACTTTGCAATTGGTTGGCAGGCTGGGACAGCCCTTTCTTCAGCAAATTGCAATCTGATGAACACTCTAAAAGCAAATCAATCGTTGGCTCGTAACGCCCTTTCAGTCGAGTTCTCCAAACTGGCTCGCAAGTGGCTATCGATCGTTGCTTCCAAGCGTTTTGAGGATCAAGAAACCATATTGGCAACGGATTGCAGCCATGCGCTGCGGAAATTGAAGCGGCATGGTTTTCTTGCTGAGATATCGAATCTGCTTGCCGAGGAGCCAAGAATTGATCCTCCAGGGGTGTTCAGTTTCGACCCACCAGGGAGAGACTTTTTCAGGTTTGCCGGCTACTGCGAATTAGAGCTAGTTGAGCTCAGCGAAGAATATGCCGACTGGGTTTTGAGACCGGGGCTATTCAATGATTTGGTGCAAACTCTCGGGATGATTACTCCGTGGGACTTTGAGGATCCACAGAGACTTACTCTCGACAATCCAGAGGTCATGGACGCCGTTTTCGATATGTACCATCAGATATGCGAGACGCTTTCCAAGGCGATTTTGGACGAAGGCACGAAGGCAGCATCAACCGATCACAATAGCGAGACTGTTAGCGGGCTGGATGCACTTTGGAGCCCTCTCCCTGGTCAGCCATTTGGGCAAGCAGAACCGCCTAGTGTTGGTGGTCGAGACCCTAAGGACATCAATGATCATCCTGATGAAAAGGAATGCATTCAACTTTGGCTTGGCGGTAAGAAATATCGCGAAATTGACAAGCTATTTGTTAAGGCAAAAAAGGAACGAAACGGAAAACCTTGGACCGCGAATGGTAGAGGGGATGCATTCCTGACAATCAGACGAGCGAAGGCAAACAGGTTTCTTGTCCCTGACGACAGCTCGATAACCGGATACCAATGGAACCCCGAATTCCAAAACGAAAAAGTGTCCGGAAACGTTTCCGGACACGCGGCAAATTCGTAGTGTTGCGAAGATTTTCTTGATTTTTCTCTCGCTCCAATCTCGTTGCGATTTGCTCATCTAATCGCACACTTACGGCCTTTCTTGGTCCCACTCTTACGGACTTTCTGCCGTGTCCGAAAACCTCCATCACTTTTTCCGGACATTCGTTATCGAGATACTTTTTGCAGTCGCTCAAGAGGTAGAGCGGCAAACTTTTAATTCATTTGGAGTAGCAAAATGTCAGTAGCGACGATTCCCCCACTTTCTCACGCTTCAGTAAGCGTACGGCCAGCAAAGAAGCTCTTTTCACCCAGGGAGGCGGCTGAGATGCTCGGTATCTCCACTCGCTCTTTGTGGACGCTCACTAACTGCGGCAAGATCGCATCGGTTCGTGTTGGAAAATTGGTCAAGTATTCCGAAGCGGACGTTGATGCCTTTATCGCCGAGAATCGATCGTAGTCGCCCTCATCACCATCAACCGACCCCATTCCCAAACCATTACCGAGGAAACAATGACGGAAACCCAAGCAACAAAAACCCCAGGAAATGACGTTGAAGAACTGCAAAGGTACCTAAAGTATCTCGCTGATGAGAAATCCCACTTGATTACTCGAATCAGCCGCGCCACTTTTGAATACAAGTGCATCGACGAGGAAGTCATCGTTGATTTATTGTGTCTGGCGATTGCGAAAGGATTTGATTGTGCATCGATTCTTAGGAACGTGATTTGTAACTTTGAGCACGAGGCGAGCGATTTCGACGCTCGCGAAGCTTTCGAAGGATATACCTACGACCTAGAGAACGAGATGTATGCTCTAACGTGCAAAATCGATGCTACCGACTATTCCCGAGCCATGCGAGCGAAACGAGCAATCGCAGCTTTTACGGGAGAAATTCCATGTGATTCAATTTGGGATAGAGGTGGTCGAAGGATTGAAATCTGCGACATGCTGGTATGTGTGTTGCATTTCTTTTGCAACCAGGGGAGGAACCCCGCTGAGATGCTCTGTAAAGCGATTGACGTCTTCGTTTCAGGTGTCTCGTTGCAACTTCGATGCGATGAAGCAGAGTCATTCGAAAAGCTCCAAACAGCGATACATTGCCATCTCAGTGATGTGTGTTTCTGAGAAGGCATTCACCGCCCAAGTAGAAACGAGAAAAGCCGACTGGGGGAAGCCATCATGCCCCAGTCGGCCTCTCGAAATGTGCGATACGCAGACCGACCAAGTTGGCGTTCGCTATTGTCAGTTATCGCAAGTTACCGCTCTCACACGATCACTTAGACACGATCAAACTCACGGAGGTTATTGTCATGCCGGTCGCCGAAAAGTCAACGTCCAGAAAAGTCCGAGATTTCATATCTGCTTTGGCAATGGTGGCATCATGAGCCAAATTGCACGATCCCCGGCAAGCTTTACCGAAGTCAAGAATGCACTTTTTGGACGATGTCAAGAAGTTGCGATGAACGTCTGCAAAATCGATCCAGTTGATGTTTCTCAGATTGTCGCGAAACGTCGTTTTATTCACCATTGCGGTGCGAAAAAGGGACGAATGAGCAATCCCGATGCAATGATCGGAGGTTGCGATGGATGCAAAGCAAAATGGAGCGGTCCAATCGATTTTGTTATGCAAGAATTGCGAGTCGACAAATACGAAGCAAAAGACCTGCTTGCAGCATACTTTGGAATCGAAGGAGCCAGCCGGGGAGGGGTTTCTTCGCGACCTCGAGCGAAAACGCAAGCCATCGATAAAAATGTGAAAGCAGAACCAATTGAACTCTCAGAGGATGGTTATTCTCGGCACAAACAAATTCTGACGGTTAGCGAATCCAATGAATCTATGATGCTGGTTTGCGCGAAGCACAAACGCGGCGTAACGGTAGATGCTCTTCTTCAGATTGGAGCTGTTTGCGCTTACTGGCAACAGTCCGAGAAATCAAAAAAACAATATGTGATCGCAATCCCGGTTTACGCAGGGCCAAAGTTAGACCTCGTGAACTACATCCTCTACGGTCCAACGGGCAAAATTTGGGTCAGGGAAAAAAGCGATGGAGGCGATTGGATCGATACCCATGTTTCGAAACGTCTGGCTTTCGGTCAAAACGATGAAGATCGGAAACGCGGAGTCAAATTCGATCGAAACGGTATTTGTTGCTCGTTGGCCGTTCGAGATGCAATACTGCGAGGTCAAATAATTGACGGGGCTCGGCTTGCAAAGTTCGAAGGCGATAGCGACCTTTTGGTTGCGTTGCCGCTGTTGACATTAGAGGATTCTTGGATCGCCTGGACGAACAACGATGGCGCTCGGTCAACTCATGTATTTGACTGGCTTATCGGATTGTTGTCACCGCTGGGAATCCAGGAGTCAATCGTTGTGCACGATCGCGACGAAGCTGGTGAGCTCGGAGCGATCGAATGTGCGAAACGTCTAGGCCAATTGTCTCCGACGAAAATCGTTAAGCTTCCCCTCGATTACAAAACGAAAAAAGGTCCTGATTTTCGCGACTATGTCAATGTCCCAAATGGCAAAGCGGAGCTGCTTGAGCTGATTGCAAATACCGAAGTCGGAATTTCAGATAACGACAGTAACTCGTATGACGAATTAGGCTCTGAAGAGAGAACGGTCAAAAAGGCCTTAGCACCTGAAGTGTACGTCACTGCAGATGAAGCAGTTGTCGCAGAACAAGTCGTTTGCAATCTCGGGCTTCTGGGCTGGAATTCGCCATGGATTCCCGGCGAGAATCAAGACTCGCTTCGAGTTTATTGCCGTGGGGGTTGGCTCGTCAACATTACCCACAGTGAAGATCCAGGCAGCATTGGGAAGATCGGAATCAAGAATATTCCATTGCCGATTGTTCGAGAAAGAATAACACAGTCATCTTACCTAATTGTTGAAGACGCGAAGGGCAACTTGAAACACGGCCATCCACCGACTTGGCTTTTGGATTCGGTCTTTCAACGAGGGAATTTTGGAGGCTATATCAAGCCATTGGTTGGTGTCATCAACTCACCGACGATTCGCCCCGATGGCTCAATTCTCCAAGAGCCAGGCTATGACGCCGATACTGGCCTGATCTACCGACCCAGCATGGAATATCCACAAATACCTGAGCTTCCAACAAAAGACGATTCGAAATTAGCAATTGATCGTCTGTTTGATGTCGTGTCAGATTTCCCGTTCGTAGCTGACGCGGACAGATCCGCATGGGTAGCACTGCTTTTGTCGTTGGTTGGACGTGCATGTGTTAGTGGTTGCGTACCATTGTTTGCAATTACTGCCACCTGCGCCGGAAGCGGAAAAGGGCTGTTGGCCGATGTCGCAACACAGATTGCATACGGCCACCCAGTAAGTAAGCGATCTTTCCAAAGAGACGATGTAGAACTTTCGAAGTTCATAAGTACGCTTCTTTTTGAATCCGAAAAATGCCACATCTTTGACAACCTATCTCGACCACTTCAAGGGGATTCGCTCGATGTAGTTTTGACATCGACAGTCATGAAAGATCGACTGTTGAGCAAGACTAAATCCACTGGAGAGATGCCTGCAAGGACAGTATGGATTGCGACAGGCAACAACATTACTTACGGAGGAGACACTGGAAGACGCGTTCTACCAATTCGTCTCGATCCCGATACTGAGAGTCCTGAAAAACGCGACGGTTTCTCTCACCCTAATCTGATCGACTGGGCTAAAGCAAACAGAGCAACACTTGTTTGTGACTCGCTAACAATACTCAGGGCGTTTTTCGTAGCGAAGCCAGCACTGAAAATCACGACCTGGGGGTCATTCGAGTCATGGCTTGAAACCATTTGCGCTTCGATTGTATTTGCCGGTGGGGCGGACCCAACACCAACAAGGGATGAGGCGAACGAAAACGATGACTCGAAAGAGTTAGTGCGAATGGTTATCGATGCATTCGACGAAGCAGATCCAGATAGAGAAGGAATGACAGTTCGGCAGATCGAAAACCTAATCAAGAACTACCCAAAGACTTACCCGGCCTTAGTCGAATGTTCTGGCGAAATTTGCGGAACCATTTTTATACCAAAACGGTTCTCCGCCAAATTACGCTCCATCGAGGGCCGAGTGGTTAACAAGAAGAAAATTTCAAAAGATGACGCTGGTAAAAATCTGAAACGATGGAGGGTTAGTTTGGTTGTCGACGAAAACGGGGGAACTAACCCCAAACTAACCAACGAACTAACCCAAGAGGAGCTGCAAAAACACAGTGAAAAGACACCTAGGGTTAGTTTGGTTAGTTCTCTTTTGGATTCTACGCGTAGAGAGATTAACGAAGTGCCGGAGTCATGTCATGAATCATCATGTATACGTATGGGCGACTCTCTAAACCGAACTAACCAAACTAACCCAACTAACCCCGCTTCGAATGACGCTTGCCCGAAGTGTGGCTGTATCCTCGACATGGGTATCGAAATCAACGGTTACGCCAATTTTTCGTGCATGAAGTGCAATTTCATTGAGCCAAGGTTTATTGGAGGCTAACGTGCATACAACCCAAAAAGGATTCATTGGGTCTCGTAGGATCCTTGATCTAAAGCAGGCCTCCCAGGCGTTCCGTAAGCAATTTTCTGGTAGCAGCCGGCCTGTCCACAAAACGCGTTCTAGCGATGTGCTAGAGGCCTCTAACGTCAAGCGATTTATTGAGGTTTTGACGATTGGTGTCGAAACGGTCGAAAGTAAGGGTCCGTTTATCGAGTTCCGCCAAGTCGCGATTTCGCTCGCTTCCAGAAAAATTGCATCAGGAAAAATTTTTCGTTCGCGATTTGCGTCAAGAAATTTTTTCTTAGCCAATTTTTTGCCGTTCGGTCAGGCGGTCGGTTCGAAATGGCTCCTCCCCTGGTTGTCCTCCCCCCGCTGTTTTTTTGAATCGAAAAATTTCCTAGCCATCATCGAAAGAAAAAAATTATGTCAGTCACGAATTCCACGGTCACCAGTTCGCATCCTAGCGACCTTCCGATTCCCAAGATCACCGAGGCCGCTTATCCAACAAGGACTCTGCAGTCGATCCCGGTGGAGCTACTTCCTGGTTACCCGACGATCAAGCTTGCCAGTGGTGAGACCGCTTGGGTAGATGACGAGGGTATCTATGTGAAACCTCGGCGTTATCCTGTTTCGACCCCTCCGCCAGCTCGTGAAGTGGAGAAAGCTGCAAAGTGGCTCGAATCGATCAAGCCCTTCGAAGAGTCGAGAGTTGTTTGGCGTGGATGCCATGAAGTTAAATGGCTTTGCGAAGTCAAGTTTTCGCAGTATGTATCGAGTGGGGCGTTGCTCGTCGCTCTTAATCGATGCCAAATTGAAGTAAGGCCGGAGTATCGAAAAGACTCGCCAAACTATGAAGTCCGCGTTCCAGCAAAATGGATGCAATGGCTCGAGTCACCATCAAAACCAATTCGAGATACTGAATGATCGAAGGGAACCTATTCGAACAAATTGAGAAGCATGGCGATGATAAAGACTTCGAGCCGTGCGAGTCGCCAAGCTTTCAAGGAACCGCAGCAGCTCCGGGCTCGCTGGAAAAAATCGAGATCCTGCGATTGCGAGTCGAACGTGGCCAACCACTTTGGCACCCAGCGGATCGAAACGATTTTGCCGGCTTAACCACTTCGGGGCGGTCACTTGTTCGTGGTCCAGAGCTGCGACGAAAATAGTCAAAAACTTTTCTCTATTCGTGCTTGCTTATATGTAAGCACTTCGGTATGAATTGATTGTTCTTGTGAATTCAACTCGAAGGTTTTGACGATGGCAAAGAAAGCAGCCAAGAAACTTGAAAAGTCTTTGGCGGAAACGCTGAGACAAGAGATCGCGGACGGCGAGTACTCACGCTACAGGATTGCCCAACTGACTGGAGTAACAGAAGCGACCCTCTCTAGGTTCATGAGTGGCGCATCCTCGTTGTCGGTTGATAATGCCGGCAAGATCTGCGAACTGCTAAAGCTGCACCTAGTCAAGAAACCGGAAGAGTCGGAAGAAAAAGAATAGCAAAACGAAAATGGCCTCCGCGATGCGTCAACATCCGAAGGCCGTGGCATTCCCCCTTACCATTACGAAAAAGGTCTTACGTTCATGATTATGCCAGCAGAACGGGAAAGCACCAATCCCAAGCGGTTCGATATCGTGATTGTCGATCACGGCGTTGAATTGATGATTTACGTAATTCGCAATCTACCGCAGCGAAAGGCTATTCGTTGGCTTCGCGAATGGCTCGATTTTGATATGGACGGTCGGCCTATCATGCTTTTACCAGCCGGTTCGAAAGCTCCATTGGGTTACGAAGTTGCAGACCTTGACGATTTCGAGGTGCTAGCATGATTGCAACATCTACCACCATTTGCAAAGTCGATTCGGTTGCTCAGGCGATAACGGGATACACCTCCTGGATGTTCCAAAGATGTTCCAAAGCGGCAAGAGAGATTCGAACTCAACCGCTCGCAACCAAGTAAAGCAATTCACATCCAGGGGAGTGAGCCCCACGGACCAATCCACCCCCGCGAACGGAAGATCCAGAGCGGGGTTTTGAATGAATGACGAGGGAAGTTCATGGCATCAATTGCAACATCACCAAACGGCCATCGGCGAATTCTGTTTTACGACGCGAACAAGAACCGAAAGGCCGTCCACCTTGGCAAGTGCAGCGAACGTAATGCACTAAAAGTGAAAACTCGAGTAGAGTCCCTACTTGTTACCAAGCTACTTGGAAATCCGATCGATCAAGATGATGCGGTTTGGCTCGCAGGTGATGGAAAGGAATTCAGAGCCAAGCTCGAAAAGGTTGGGCTTGTTGAGTGCTCCACCCCCGAACCTGAGAAGGTCCAAACAACCATGGCGGAGTTTCTAGAAAGCTACCTTTTACGCAACTGCCCAAACAAGAAGCCCGCTACAAGAATCGTTTGGCGCCAAGTAGTGAACTCGCTCAATAAGCATTTGCCGAAAGGGATTGCTTTGAACGAGGTTACTGCGGGGCATGCTCGGGAGTATCTCGAAAAACTAGTTGCCCAACGAAGAAAGAGTAAAGACGGAACAATCCGAAAGCTTTCTTCAACGACCATCCACAAGCGTATTTCGTTTGCTCGTCAGTTCTTCCAGGATGCGGTCGATTGGGAGCTGATATGGAAAAATCCATTCGCAAAGATCAAAACGAGTGGTACGTCTCTCAAGAGCAATGTTGAGGTTCCTCGGGAGCAAATCGAGCTGATACTAGCCAAGTGCAATTCCACTTGGAAAGGGATCGTTGCCCTATCTCGATTCGGCGGGCTTCGCTGTCCCTCGGAAACCCTATCTCTAACCTGGGGTGATATCGATTGGGAACTTGGACGAATGAGCATCCCAGAGCCCAAAGTAGAACACCATGAAGGGCGCGGGGTCCGATCGTGCCCACTCTTTCCCGAATTGAGGGTGATTTTGGAAGATCTGTTCGCGGAAGCCACGATTGACGGAAAGTACCCATCCGCCGATTCGTTTGTAATCGATAAGCAGTCTTACAGAGATGCGGCAATGCGGCCAGGCGGATGGGCTAATGCAAATTTGCGAACCCAGCTCCTAAAGATTATGCGACGGGCAGGGGTCTCGCCCTGGAAGCGACTTTTCCATTCGATGCGAGCAACTAGGCAAACTGAGCTCGAACGGGAATTTCCTCTGCATGTGGTTTGTAGCTGGCTCGGGAACACCGAGGCGGTCGCCAAAAAGAGCTACCTGCTAGTGACCGATGCCGATTTTGCGAAAGCGGTCTCCAAGCCTTCGCCTGAACCGCCGGTTGAGCCCGTGCGCCGTGAGACGAAAACGACGCGCCGTGAGACAAAATCGACCCTCCGTGAGACAAAAACGACGCCGCACCGAGCACGCAGAATGTCGCAAGAACAAGAAAAAACCCTGGGGATCTCATTGAAAACTTTTGTTTTCCGTGAAATTCCCAGGGCTTCCAAGTGGAGGCGGGGGGAATTGAACCCCCGTCCCGCGATACTTCCAACCTGGCATCTACATGTGTAGCCAACTGTTATTTGTCTCGCCTACTGCGTTCGTTGTTGACATCGGTGCAGTACGCCAGCCTCGAGCTTTTTTAACACCACCAGTGCGAGACACGTGATTGTGCGATTCGGAATTGCGACAGGTATTCAAGCGCCTCCGACGGGCCCCTGGTACCTGAGAAGCCTAAACTAGGCCGCTAGTGCGAGGTTTTCCTCTGCAGTTACTTTTTTTAATCGGCTTTTTACGTGGCCAACCGATCAACCACGACATGCCACCAAAATCTTCAATTTATCCGGTCGATTCCAGATCGCCCCCGTTCCATCGAAGTTCGTGAACTCCAACCGAAATTATCACACCAAAGACCGCAATGACTAGCCCCATTCCCAATTCCCCAGCAATTTGATTCCTCAAATGCCCAAGCCAAAGCAAGTTTTATTCGAATTTGCCAAATGTCCTGCTATCAATATGTGCTCAATGCACAACGGAGCAAACCAAGCCTATTGGCTTGATGGTAAGTGTAGAACATTCAATCGCGGTCGATCGTCAGCGTTAGCGATTGGCGGCGTACAATTCGGCATAAGTCAACGCCCAGCTGTCAATCAGCTCGCGGAATTTGTCGAGGTCCACTTCTCCCAAATGCTGGTAGAACCCTCTCGTCAGCAACTCACGATTTGCAATGGTGCCTTTGGCTTGCAGATCCAGCAAGTAGTATTCGTTAGCTGGACGAACTGCCATCTCGAAGCGACTAAACTTATTTGTGCGTTGGCCACGTTCCATCACTAAATCATCGCGAAGGCACGCACCACCCCAACCCGAGTCTCCAAAAACGGTCTGGTATCGAAAACCTGGGAACAAGTCCGCGATCTTTTTCATTACCGATTCGATACGGTCCGACAACTCCAGCCGTAGCTTGGTGTGCAGCGCTTTGAACTCCTCGGCCTCAATCCGTTTCCGTTCGGATTCCGACTGGAACGAGCTGGCTCGGTTCTTTCCACGAGCCGCAGCTTGCTTTAGCTTTTCGTCAAAATCAGACATAGGATTCTCAGGCCGTTGGCTCTGAACCATCCCCTTGATCCACAGAAGGTGATGCAGATGGTGATTCAGAAACCGAACTTGCTGGTTCGTTAGCAGGCTCTTCCCGAACAACCTCTTGAACTACTGGTGGGGTTACGACAACTTGTTCTGTTACGACTTCATCTTTGGGCTTCTTGATGAATTGCAACAAGTCAGAGAAAGACCGTAGCGGTTCTTTACCTTGCTGCATGGCTTCGCTGATAGGAGTCACGGGCTTCGGTGGTTCCACACGTGCGGGGCGCCGATTTTGCGACGAGTCCGATTCGTTGGAGCGGCGGTTGCGATCGCCACCGTCACGTCCGCCAGGTCTTCCACCACGGCTATCTCCGCGGTTGTCTCCACCACGGCTGTTTCCTCGACCACCACCCGCTGGTCCTCGATTGTCACCCGTTCGAGCGCCTCGGTTATCGCCTGTACCGGCTCCAGCACCGGCCCCTTGAGGACGATTGCCGCCTGTCGGTCTTGAATCCCTGCTTTGTCCACCAGCTCGGGAATCTTGATTTCCAGCAGGAGCATTGCGATCAGGACGCGGTCCGCGTTGATCACGCCCAGCGTTCTGACTGCCTTGAGCGCCCCTGTTTTGATTTCCATCGGCTTGACCGCCAAAACCGCCTTCGTTGCGACGCGATGGAGTTCCAGGAGGAATGGCGGTGAGCGAAACTCGCTTCTTCTTTTCGTCGACGTTCAGCACCCAAACCGTGACCAAATCGCCTACTTGGACAAACTGATGCGGATCCTCAATAAAGTCGGCGGCAAGCCGGCTAATGTGAATCAAGCCACTGCATTCCGGACCGAGGTCCACAAACACTCCGAAGTCAGCAACGCCAATCACCATCGCTTGAAGCATCGATCCGCTGGTAAGTGCATCCAACTTCGGCACTTTGCTTTGCAGGGAAATCGGGAATTGGAAGTCGCGACTATCGGCGAATGAAAACTGCAAGCAGTTTGCAACTCGCTTCATCTTCTCGCGTCCCACTTGCCAGCTGCGAGCCAATCGCTCGACATCGATGGAAAGAGTCGGACGTTCAAGCGGACTTGTAGTGATCGGTGGCATTGCCACGTTGATCGTTGGAGCAGTCGGTGCCGCCTCCGATTCTACGGGTGCAGCGGATGTCTCAGATGGACTATCAACCGAATCTGAGGCAACAACGTCGCTGCCTTCTGCTGACTCGACGGGCGTCGCAGTCGATTGATCCTCTGCTGCAGGAGCTGATGCGGAAACTACCGCAGGGCTCTCTACAACGGGGCTCTCCGCGGCTTGGCTCTCCGCAGCTGGGCTCTCCGCAGCTGGGCTTTCGGCAACGGGCAACGATTCCACGGTAGCCGCTGCCACTTCCTCTAGGGGCGAATCGGAAGCTAAATCATCGGGGATTACAAACCCATCGGTCGCACTCTCCGAATCGTGATCGGAATCGGCCGAAGCGTCATCTAGCGATGCAGCAAATGGTTGCTCGGCAGCCATTCGTGCATGCTCGACACTAGCAGCTTCAGTTGCAGCCGCAAGCTTAGCAAAATCGGGCTTGCTCCATCCTTCAGGTGCAGCCGCTGGCAGAGGAAGTTTCGCATGCTCCACCAATCGCTCGGCCAGCCGATAATCATCTGGATGGATGGTTGTGCCATCGAGCGTATTGTTGCTGCCGAATATTTTTAAGAATCCAAGAGCCTGTCGTACCTGCATTTCCGACAGGTGTTCCGACAGAACCGCTTTCAAGGTTTCGCGGTTGGTAATTTTTTCCGAGTGGCATGCTTCCAGAACTGCCTTAGCAGCTTCGCTGGTCATACCAGGAATACGTTTCAGAGTATCCAGTTCCGCGTGAAATACATCCACGCCTGCCTGCGTGATTGCCGCTGAGACCGCATCGTTCAAAGCTGCTTCCAGCTCGCGTTGTGGCAATTCTCGCTGATAGGAACCAAGGCGTAGTCTTACAGGGTCTACTTTCAAAATCTGCTTCAAAGGATCTTGAAGTCGCCAAGCGAGCCACGTTGCAGCTCGATGCCGTCGCGAAATACGAGGCAGTTCAACAAGGCAGCCGCGCGACATGCAGTAGCCATCAGCACCAGCCCGATCGACCATGGTCCAATACAGCGAACCTTCGGATGACTGTTTCATCAGCTCCGAAACGGTATGAATCAGGTAACGTCGAGCGGGCCCGTTGGATAGAGCCAGCAACGTCACTTTGTGCTCGTGAATCCATTGACCAAGAGCAACCACGTTTTGAGCAACCACGTCAGCGCGATTGCTGTTGCAGGCTATTTCGCTCGTGAACAGAACCTTGCCATCAACATCGACAATTGCGACAGCAGCCATCTTGGGGCCGATCGAATCGATCACCAAGATCCGGTGCCCTCGTACTGGGCGTTGCAGAAGACTTGCTTGCAAGTGCACGACTGCGGCTTCTGTTAAGTCCATGTGCGCGTCCTCTTCCAAGATCGTAAATACATCTTGGTGGAGTCGCGGCAGAATGAAGTTGCGAAGCCCTTGCTCTGAAACTTCAAGCAACCAATGGTGCATAGGGTGACGGCCCGGGCAAAGTGATTCCCGGCAAACTTGAATCAGAGGCTTCTCGTCATAGTGAAAATTGACGGCGATGATTTGCGATCGTTGCCCTCGAGCAAGCATCAAAATCTGATACGGAGTCAGATCGACCAATTGCTTCTTCAAACGGGCGTACGATTCCAAAATGCTGCGAAGCCATTTTCGCCGTCGTTGACGAGGCGAAAGTTGCTTATCCGACAAGGACTTTGTCTTGAGTCCCTTCGACGATTTGCGTCCCTGATTAAAGTCCGCAATCAAAGGAGCCACTTCTGCTGCCGGCTCTGCAGCAATCGAAGCTGCGACCGGGGCAACATCCGACGCAACTTCTGCGGCTACCTCCGAAGGAGATTCTGTGCCAACAGATTCGGCAGGTGTTTCAATATTATTTTCAGTTGCGATTGTTGGAGCCGCTTCCGGTTCCACTGGTTGGTCAGCAACCTGGGAAACGGTAGCCTGTGGAGCAATGACTTCGCTTGGCAAACTTTGGTTGCCCGACTTCTCGGCCGATTCAAGTTGCTTTTCTGCGTCGCTGCCTTTAGGTGGATCAGGGAGAATCTTGACGGACACTCCAGCTCGTTTGAGCAGAGTTCGTTGAAGGTCCTGAATTAGGCGAACGTCTTCGCTTAAGAGGTGGATCATCCATTGCTTGGTGTGTTCGAGAACCTCCGAAGCCTGTTCGACCGGAACCGCTGCGATCTCGGCAGTCCAAGCGACCAGATCCTTGGGAGCATCACCTTGCATCGTCAATATTGCTTGACCAACAGCTTCGACTTGCGGACAAGCCTCTACAATGGATCTGGAGTTACGGCGAGCTCGCAAATGTCGAGTGACCGTGTCTACTTGCGAAATCGTGTTGGCTTGGGAGACAACCGATGAAACCGTTTCGTTCCACTGTTGTTCGCGTTCCAACGTCTGCTGGACTTTTTCCTTGTGCCGCTTCAAGGATTCCGAATAATTCAGCGCACGACGAAGGATGGACAAAGTCTGCTCGTCGATGTTCCCAAGCTCATCAGGCCGATAGTTTGCTAGATAGTTCGGTTCGTAACCCTGATTGAGCAACTCGACGGGGAATTTGAGTTGTTCTTCCGGAAGGCGCATATAACGCGCGATCGCTTGGATATCTTTCATATGGCAAACTGGTTCATTCCGCGAATCATAGTGGCCTAGAACGTATCGAAATGAATCGAATGGTTCTTGGTCCGAAATCGAAGTTTGAAGTCCTTCACGTAAAGGGAGTCGTAGCGCATTGGGATGCGAGGGGGATACATGCATGCAAACAAGACTGGGAATCTAGGGGAGTCAAGCACAATTGTCAAGCTTTCGACAGCCCTGTCAATAATCGCCCTCGCCCGCTCGATTTGGGGCAGCGATGGCATTTTGTGAAATGTTTCTGAAATTTGAAAGTTTGGCTCAAGCGTTAAAGTCGTTAAAGTCGATCCAAACCTCCGTGAGTCGGAGTCGTTTTGTCTATTGAAATTCGCTAACTTTCAGGATTTGCTTATGCTCAAGCCCGTTTTCCGCGTCGTTGGACTGGACCAGGCAACTTGCGATTCCGAGTACGACGGAGCAGAAACGGCAACCCAACCGATCCAATTGACTCTGTTTCGTGGCGATTCTGCAGAAGCCGACTCTAAGCCGAAGGCGTCTTACGCAACGAACTCGACCGACAGCGTTACTCTTCGTCTGAAAGATATTCTTCCCGTGTTGAACCAAGCCGCTTCGAATCGCTTGAGCTGGGTTCGTGATTTCGAAGACGATCCCATTGTGGTGTCTCGCGATTTTTACGAAGTCCTGCTGACCTATCAGAACATGAAGCGAGCGGGCTAAAGTCCCTGGATTGCAAAGGCTGCCAGAATGGACTGTCTGGCCTCTTCAAAATCGTTGTCAAAACAGACAACCAGCAACCTACGTCCGTCCGGCATCGAGGGCCCCCATGCTAGCCCCTCAGGTTTCTCCGGAGTCTTTTCCCCGTTCAGACCGTAGGACGCGTTCATCAAATCGAGCAGCAACTCTTTGCGAATAGGCTTTAAGCCAGTAGGCAAGCCTTGCGTGATGGATTGCAAATTGCTTATGTCAGAGGCTTCTGCAATATCTGCCAAATAGATCCGCTTGATTCTTGCATCGACACCGCTTTCGCTATCGCGCTCCAAAACCAAAAAACGCGTTTCGTCGATCGCAAGCACCTCGCTGACCCCGGTCGATTCGTCGTCCAAAACATAGTTCAGCTCGATCATGGTCTTCAGATCTCGCTGAATGACCAACCATCGGGATTGAACACCAAGACATTTCTTTTTGACGATTCGCCCATCTTGTACCAATGGTCCCTGAAAGACCGCAACCAACGTGCCGCCTTTGGGAGTCTGGCAAACGCCTTCCAAGCCTCGATTCGAAAAGGTGCCTTCCTTCATGGCTGGCGACTTCCGTTCGGACAGCCCAAACTTGCTGGAAATCGCGACTTCGGACTGTAGCCTCCCCGACCGATCGAAGAATCGAATGGAAGGCCCATATTCGTCGCTTATCAACACCGAGTCGTTCACCAGCCGAAGCCCTTCGGGATCCAGGCTTGGGCAATCGCCTTGACCATCCCAAGCTTGCAAAGTAGCCAAACTGCCAGTGAACGGTTGCTCCGTGCTAGTTCGCAACAACTGAGTTGATTTCAAGTTCCATTCCCATGCGAGCTTCGATTTATCGGATGCCTCCGCGTTAGGGCGAAAGGTCAGTCGATGGAATCTGCATGCGAAACTCGCAGCCCCATCGGCAGGACCACGGTCCGACAACACGTAGTACTCGTCGCTGTCCGAGGAGTAATCGATCGCCGAAAAACCACCTAAAGCATTCGCCGGACTTCCCGTTTCCAATTTTCCTTCCAGGCCACTCCTGTCTGCCTGAGTCCCAGGAATCGCTACCAGTCCAACAAGCTCTACCGCAAGTCTTCCAGCGGCGATTGATTCTGGGGTCTCTGCAAGGCTTGGCGTTGCAACGCTGATCAGTTGCCACGCAACAATAACAGGAACCACTTGGTAAGGAAGCAATCGCATCATGGAGTTCAAAATCGGTAGAGCATTGAAGTGGTGGAAACCGAACACAAGGAAAAGACCGTTAGTATTCGCCAACGATATCGCCGGAAGCTCGAGTGAACAACGCGGTCAACGTCACTGGATTCGTGTTCGCAGATATAAACTGCACCGAACCATCACCCATGCAGAAGTGAGCTCCGCCGGGATGGAAGGCATAGATTTCCGAATCGTTGACGCAGTTGATCAAGCAAGATCCGTTCATCGTAACCACACCAGAGCTACTGGTGTTGTTCTGAATTCCTGCAGCATTGGCGCCGTCAATACTAAACCCACTATTGATATCCGCCCATCCCCAACCATCGACCGTAACCGGCGTTCCAAAAGCAGCTCCAGCACGTGGGTTCATGACCTTTTTGCCTGAAACAAACACACTTGGGCGGCCAGCTGCTTCACTGAGAAGTGCAGTGTTCGATAACCCATCGGAAATGGCCGCCAGTCGAACTCCTTCAGGACCGCGTCCCAACGCCCCAAGCGTTTCTCTCGTTCCCAACGACGGCAATCCTGCCAATTGGAAAACAGAGTTTCGGACAGCGTTGATCGATGCGTAGTCGGCGTAACCCCAAACAGGCTGTCC
Source organism: Planctomycetaceae bacterium (assembly GCA_027487485.1). Taxonomy (GTDB): domain Bacteria; phylum Planctomycetota; class Planctomycetia; order Pirellulales; family Pirellulaceae; genus JBKCUI01. The sequence continues at coordinate 153,855 of JAIYDN010000070.1, forward strand.
GGTTCGTGTACCACTGGTAATCGCACTGTATAAGGCTGCATTCGGAAGATCGCGAGGATTCGCTGCCGTTGACGGGCAGACCAAAGTTGGAATGTTGAACGTAGTGAATGGGTCATTCACTTCAGCAAACCAAGGCGTGTTGAACGAGTATCCGTTTTGAACGCTGCCTTGCTCGATGTATGGCAAAATCATGGCTACCCAAGACTGCTCTACACGAATGGGTGTTGTCACCGCAATTCTGCTAGGTGGCAGTTTTCGATGCGCCGATTCGTAATTATGAAGAGCCAATCCAAGTTGACGAATGTTGTTGCTGCAGCTCATGCGTCGAGCTGCTTCACGAGCCGCTTGCACAGCTGGCAACAATAAGCCAACTAGAATCCCAATGATGGCTATAACAACCAAAAGCTCAACTAAGGTAAAACCGGGTCGAAATCGTTTCATGCTCTTTCCTACTTTGTGTTCGAATTGTGAAGGGAAATACGGGAAGCAGTGTAGGGGCACAGATCCAACGATTTGCGAAGTAACCGTGAACTATTGGTTAAGGAATGATGAAGAAAATGAAGTAGCAGTGAAGCTAACGTGAAGACTTGGAGGTTTTTGATGAATCCATCCGGTAATTACTAAGCACCAGGGTTTGCTATCACTTCAATCATTGCTTTGCAAAACCATGGTAGGTCGTCTGGTTTCCGGCTTGAAACAAAATGCCTGTCAACAACGACTGGCGCGTCTTCCCAGATCGCTCCCGCGTTCACTAAATCGTCCTTGATTCCAGGCGAACCGGTGACTCGAACCCCACGGTAAACCCCTGCCGAAATAGCTAGCCATCCACCGTGGCAGATGGCAGCAACACATTTCAAATCCCGATCGAACTCGGAAATCAATGATTTGACCTTGTCCAAACGCCTGAGCCGATCCGGCATGAAGCCACCTGGCAAAAGAACGGCATGAAAGTCAGCGGAGTTCACGTCCGCAATGCGAAGGTCCGACTTGCAGGGGTAGCCGTTCTTTCCAGAGTAGACGTGATGAGCGTCCTCGCCAGCAATCAAGAACTCAGCCCCGGCTTCAATGAGCCGAAGTTTTGGATACCACAATTCCAGATCTTCGTAGATATCCCCCACAAATGCCAAAATGCGTTTTCCGTGCAATGGCCCGTTTTCCATGATGGTTTTCTTCCACGATTAGGCTGGATGTGTCTGTGTTCAATATTCAAGATAAAGTCGAAGTAGTAATCCATTCATGCAATGACTCATTGATCAGCATGAAAAATGGCCACTGCCTGCGAAGATCTCGAGGGCAGGATTGTAAAGTTTGCGTCGAATCTTGAATAGAAGTTGGCTTCTGATAGGCTTTAGCGGTAAGGTTGGAGGGAATCGGCCGAGGTGGTCGTGTTTTCGATGAATCGAAGTTCTAGTGCAGGGCAATTCAGAATGAGTCTTGGTAGTTTTTTTGCTGGGGATCGCCGCGGCCTTTCGTTTGAGCTATTTCCACCCAAGACGGACGATGGGGTCGAATCGCTCATGGCAACGGTTGGCGAACTGATGGAGTATTCGCCTGACTTTTTCACCTGTACCTATGGGGCTGGCGGGTCGACGCGTGACCGAACCCTTCAGATTCTGAAAGCGGTCAAAGATCGCTATGAAATCCCGGTCGCGTCGCATTTGACTTGCGTTGGTACCACGGTCGAAGAGCTTCGAGACTATCTGCGAACCGCGATTGCACAACGAGTCGACTATATCGTGGCTCTGAGAGGCGATCCGCCAAAGGGGCAAACGGAATTCCAGCAAACAGCCGGCGGTCTTAAGTATGCGAATGAACTGGTCGCTTTAATTGATTCGGAGTTTCCGGATCTGGGAATCGCTGTTGCTGGATATCCAGAAGTTCATCAGGAAGCTCCAAACGCAGAAGTCGACCTGGATAACCTGAAGAGAAAGGTGGATGCCGGTGCAGACATCATTGTGACTCAATTGTTCTACATCAACGAAGACTACTTCCGGTTTTGTGATCGTTGTCGGGCTGCGGGAATCCATATCCCCATCGTCCCGGGTATCTTGCCCGTTACCAACCTGGCCCAGATCCAAAGAATCGCTTCCATGTGCCGTGCGAAACTCCCCGAGGCATTCTTGAATCGACTGGGCGAAAGTGACGAGGCGAGCTGGCAGTTTTCAGCAGGTGTTCAATTTGCTCAAGAACAGGTCGCGGAACTACTCAGCCATGGTGTTCCCGGTGTTCACTTTTATGTGCTGAACAAATCGCAAGCGACCAGCGAAGTCCTCAAGGCCCATTGGTTCGTTTCATGAGCAAAATCTCCTTCGGATTCTTAGGTGGCGGCCAAATGGCAACTGCCATTGCGAAAGGAGCCGTCGTGTCCAAACTTGCTGCTCCCAACGAAATAGGTTTCTTTGACACCAGCGAAAAGCAGACCGCATCGCTTCGTGAAAAGTTTCCGGGCTGCACGGTTTTCACCAGTGCTGAAGATCTATTTCGAAATTGCCAACGTATTATCTTAGCGGTGAAGCCCCAGACACTTTCTGCAGTTGCCTCTGGATTGTCCAGCTTTGTTTCGCGAGATCATTTGATTGTATCGATCGCCGCTGGCGTTCCGACTGCAAAGCTCATTGGCTGGTTTGGCACGGATCGAATGATTCGTGTCATGCCGAACACGCCCTGCCAATCCCTTCAGGGCGCGAGCGGGATTGCCGCCGCAAAATCAGCTACTTCTGACGACTGCCTATGGTGCGAGAGTCTTTTCTCCGCAGTAGGAAAAGTGGTCCGAGTCAGCGAAGAACAGCTGCATGCAGTAACCGGCCTGTCGGGTTCTGGACCAGCCTACGTGCTGATGATGATCGAAGCACTCAGCGACGGCGGTGTCATGGCAGGCCTAAGCCGCGAAGCTGCGATGGAACTCGCAACTCAAACTGTCCTGGGAGCCGCCGCTATGGTGCAAGAAACAGGAATTCATCCTGCAATCTTAAGGGAACAAGTTACAAGCCCGGCAGGAACTACGATCGCAGCATTGAGCACGATGGAGCGGGCTGGATTTCGATCCGCAGTGATTGACGGCGTTATGGCCGCCGTCAACCGTTCGAAAGAACTTGCTGGATAACGAAGAACCTTGCAGAATAATTAAGCGTTATCCAAAACGGATTCGAGCTTGCTTCGCGGCGGTACGCCTTGAAAACGCTCGACGATTTCCCCGTCCTTGAACAGCAGAAGCGTTGGAATCGCATTGATTCCATAGCGTTGAGCCAATTCCGGTTGCTCTTCGACGTTGACCTTGCCGATCGAAACTCGACCTTCGTACTTCACAGCCAATTCATCGATTACGGGAGCAATCTGTCGGCATGGACCGCACCAAGTTGCCCAAAAATCGACAAGAACAGGAGTCTTCGCTCCAAGAACGTCGGTGTCGAAGGCATCGGTGGTAAATTCTGCGGCCATTTTACTTCTCTCTTATTCTGAAAATTCTAAAAACTCTGTTTTTCACGGGATCTAGTTGGGTTCAGATGGGCGAACGCTCAAGCACTGCCAAAATAGCCAAACCCGACGAGCCATCAATGTACTGCACGAAGTATGCCAAGCAAAGGGATTCTATGCACATCGTCAGAACTTCATAGCCAGGGGACCGGATCATCCGTAAGGCTTAACCCAAGCCGTCACTTTACGATTCATTATACGATCTGAGCGTCGATAATGCCGTCGTCGCCCAACATCGGCTCGAAAGCCGGCGGACCACCTCGCGAAACAAAGATGTCATGAATTTGGGCGGTTGCGTCGGCAAAAACCAAGTACAGGTAGGCTTGAACTACAAAGATTCCCACAAAACAGAACAGTAGCCCAAGCAGACTCAACGGCACGGAAGCAAGTCCGATGACCAGGGCGGCAACCAAACAAACGCCTGACATTCTCGAAAAGAACATGCCGATCCATCGCGTATCTGCCCCCTTCATGAAGTCATTTCCCAAGGCCGAATGCATCATGGACGCCATCATCATCACTAGGCATGCCCAATAAATGACCAGCGTGATCACTCCCCCAACAATTCCGACCAATACGGCAGGCACAACTTGTTCGTTGTTTCCCAAAGCGCTTGCAAGCGCCACCGTAATCATCATAGGAACGCCTCCCACGATCATGATGATGAACGTCCAAATCAAATTCCACAGGAACGGCCATAACCCTCGCAGCAGATAATCCGAAAGTCGATTGATGTCAAAATCAGGCCAGTTGTCGTTACGTCCGCCAGTTCGTGATGCCGCAACCTCGGCCGTATACCCGAATAAAACCAGAGTCCCGACAACCACGGAAGAAAGAACCACACAGCCTACAGACCATAAAACATTCATGACCCAATTGGGGCTCTTGAATGGTGCTGTGAACACTCGTCCGTAGTCGAACGACTGAATCGGTTGGTCGTAACCCTGTGGATACTGAGAACCATAGCCACCCATGGTGTTGCTGGCATAGGAATTCATGGAAGAGGCTGCAAAGGGGTCGGCATTGGACATACTGTTTTCCGATGGCTGAAGAATGGAATGCTTGGTGTTCGTTGCGAGGTGCAAAATCTTGGCTTGAGGGGAATAAGTGAGCCGCGGGCGCTAGCCGCGATACAGATTCCCATAGAAAATCCCAAAACGCGGCTAGCGCCTGCGGCTCAGTTTACCGGCATGCAGCCATTGACCAAGCTCAACGAACACATTGGTTACTCTGTGCACTCATCCAATAAATGGAAAATGCTTCTCCATGGCTTTTCGCTGCTGCTGCTTAGCGAAAGGGCGCACGATCGGGCGTTAGTATAGCCCGTTTCGCACTTGGATTGTCGCATGGATTCTGCAACATTCTTGGTAGCGCTTAATGCAAAGTCAGGTATCTCAAACCCTCGATCTCCCCCCATTCCGCAGCACTTTCCTTCGTGAGGCGAATGCACATGGTCGGCACAAGCGTTGGCGACTTGCATCAACGGGGCTTCCAGTCCGAATTTATGATTGGAACAAACCGAATGGACTGCGACATCGGAAACCTTACTAGTGATCTGCAACGATGGGACGAACTTTGCTGCAAGCTCTAACGAATCCAAGATCTGAATCCGCGCTAACCGTTCTTTGCGAACCGCATCCAAATAAGGGAGGCCTGTTTTTAAGAACGAAGTGCAGGAACCCAGGTCAAGCACTACCGGGCGCTCGCCATGTCGACTCCATTCCCAAATTGCGTCTAACAGCTCACTTTGCTTTTCGATCGCAACGTTGACGTACCCCTTGGATGAAAATGCTTGCCCGCAACATTTTCCTGAAGCATTGCTAGGAATATGCACATTGGCATCTGCCTTCGACGCAACTCGCATCAGCACGTCCGCTGTCCCGCCCATCATCCTAGACATGCAAGTTGGCCAGTAAATGAACTCGGCGTCCTCGAAGCTGCTTGAAAGGTCCATGTCGGGACGACCATAGTCGCTCGATAAACCTCGGTGCCATTGTGGGAATCCTGGCGCGATTTTTGCAATCGTTTTCGTGGCCCAACGCAGTCCGTCATCGCCCACCAAACCACTAGCCACGCGACCAGCCAGGAGACTTGCCTTAACGGCGTGTTCTGCTATTCCAAAGTAATTGCCAAGAATCGAAGCCGCTTTCGAATCGACAACTCCCGTCGATTCTTTGCGCAATTGCTTCACAAGGTCCCCTGTATTGATCGCAACCGGACAGTCTAAAGCACATAGGCCATCGGTAGCACAGGTTGCCTTGCCCGCAAATTCGTAATCTCGATCTAACTGTTTCGCGAGTTCGATCTTTCCAGCCGCAAGCATGCGTTGTCTGGCCCTGCGAAGGACGATGCGTTGTCTAGGCGAGAGTGTAAAGTCTCGACTTGGGCAACGAGGTTCGCAGGCTCCGCATTCGACACACTTGTCAACCACATCTTCAACAATCGGTAGATCTTTGATGTTTTCCAGGTGAAGCTTTGGCTTGTTCGTCAAAATCACGTCTGGATTGAGCAATCCATCTGGATCCACTGCTCGCTTGAGCCGACGCATGATTTCAACCGCTTCGGTTCCCCATTCCGTTTCGACAAACGGCGCCATGTTGCGTCCCGTTCCGTGCTCGGCCTTGAGTGCACCATCAAAACGATGAACGACCAAATCAACCATGTCATCGATGAAACGAGCGTACTTGTCGTTGTCCTTGGCGCTCGCCATCGGCTGCGAGATCACAAAGTGCAAGTTCCCGTCCCGAGCGTGACCAAAAATAATTCCGTTCGAATACGCATGCCGCACAAACAACTGCTGCAGTTCTTCGATGGCTGCTCCTAAACGTGGCAACGGAAACGTAACATCTTCCAAGATAGCAGCTTCGCCTTTGCCTCGGACTGCCGCGACTGCAGGGTACATTCCCTTGCGAAGCTTCCACAAATAGGCTTGCTGCTTCTTGTCCCGAGTGAACTCGATGGGGCTAAGCGATTTTGCCTGCGGTTGAACTTTCGAGCGAAATTGTTCCAGCTTGTGAGCAATCGAGTCTTTGTCGGCTGCTTGGAACTCGAACAAAAGTCCCATTAATTTTTCGTGTTCGTTCAGCCGTTGCGGCAGTTCGGCCGGAACCCCTTCCAGATTGCGAATCGATTCCATCGACGCTCGATCCATGAACTCAACCGCGTCGCAGTGAATGTCAATCAATTCAGGAATGATTTCGCATGCCGAATTCGCATCTGGAAAGAAGGCTAGTGCTGTGGCTTTCTCGGGTAGTTCTGGAAGTGTTTTGAGAACCGCTTCCGAGATGAACGCAAGCGTGCCTTCGCCACCGATCAGCAAATGCGCCAAGATGTCCAGCGGCTTTTCGTAATCCACGAATGCGTTCAGCGAATAGCCAACCGTATTCTTTTGGTGGTACTTGCGACGAATCTTGGCCAGTAAATTGGGTGAAGCCAAAATAGCTGCTCTTAGAGCACTCAATTCACGAGCGATCGAGGGCTTTTCCGCCTCGAATCGACTCGCCTCGCCCGCTAGCGAGGTATCCCAAACAGAGCTGTCCGGCAAAACAAATCGAATCGACTCGACCGTGTGGTAGGCATTGTTCGCAACGCCACAGCACATGCCGCTCGAGTTGTTCGAAAGGATTCCACCCATCATGGCGGAATTAATGCTCGATGGGTCCGGTCCAATTTTGCGTCCCATCGACCTTAACGTTGCGTTGACCACGCCGCCAATGGCCCCGCCTTGTACGCGGACTTTCATTCCAGAATCGATCGGCTCAATTTTCCGCCAATGCCGTCCGATATCTACCAGCCAACCATCTGTAACCGATTGACCGGATAAGCTTGTTCCGCCAGCGCGAAATGAGATGGGCACACGCTGCTCGCGCGATGCTTTGAATATGGCCTGAACTTCTTGTTCGGTCTGCGGTTGCATGACCGCTTGAGGGATCAGCAGGTACGGACCCGCATCGTTCGCAAAAGCATAGCGTTGCCAGAGTTCCGTAAGCACGTCAGTGCATGGATGAGACATTCGGAGAGAACCAGTCTAAAATTGGTGTCCGCGCTTCGGTCCGTTGACAGTTTGAGTCAAAATCTCTGGACCATCTTCGCGCATGAGGATTGTATGTTCAAATTGGGCCGACAGGCGGCCGTCACGAGTTCGCACGGTCCAATTGTCTGTTGGATCTAATTTGGTAAATCGAGTGCCAGCGTTGATCATCGGCTCAACGGTAAAGCACATACCAGGTAGCAAGCGCTCTTGACGACTCTTGCGATCCGGCACGTGCGGAATGTTCGGATATTGATGAAACCGACGGCCCAAACCATGGCCAACATACTCGCGAACTACGGAAAAGCCTCGACCGGTCGCTTCTGCAACCACATTGTCGCCGATCACGCTGACCGGGCAGCCCGGTTCCAATGCCGCAATTGCACGGTGCATGGAATCAAAAGCACACTGAGTCACCTTGCGAGCTTCCTCGGAAACCTCACCTACCAAAAATGTTTCTGATTGATCACCGTGCCAACCATCCACAATGGATGTGATATCGACATTGATTATGTCACCCTCTTTGAGGACGTATGCATCGGGAATTCCATGACAAATCACTTCGTTCACGCTGGTGCAGCAGCTCTTGGTGTAGCCTAGGTATCCGAGCGTTGCAGGAACATGCTTATGCTGTTGCGTGTAGTCAAAAACAAGCCGGTCGATTTCCTCTGTCGAAATCCCGGGCTTGATGTACCCTCGCACGTAGTCCATCAATTGGGCGTTGAACTTACCAGCGGCACGCATCCCCATACGTTGAAGTTCTGTCAATTGAAGCTTGCGGATATTTTGAAGCATGCCACCCTCGGAAACGGTACTTTTCCCTTAATTTCCGCCCTAGTGTATCCACTTTGCGAGGTTTCTTCAAATCGCGAATTCTCTTTGGCAAAATGTAGAACAGTTGTCCTCAACTGTTCATGAATCTTGCAACGTTCTCCCAAGCTCAAGTCCACACTTGTCGGCACTTTGCGATCAGCTCAGAATCATGTAACGGCCTTGGGGAAGTAATGTACCGGTTTCTGCAGTCGGGATGGGAACCTGGTTGGCAGTTCCGAGCAGTTGAGGACAACTGCTCTACATTGTGAATCTTGCAACGTTCTCCCGAGCTCAAGTCCACGATTGTCGGCACTTTCCATTCCATTCAGCATCGAAAAACCTACATGAAGTGTCGCGAAGCAATGGCGCTCCAGTCCTACTCCGACAACGCGAACGCAACGAGCGTTCCACCAAGACGACGACCGCTTTTGCCTCCTCCGGCGGAAATAACCACATATTGCTTGCCACCCACCATATAAGTACTTGGGCTGGCGTTACCCCCAAACGGCAAACTAGACTTCCAAAGCAGCTCCCCTGTTTGTTTGTCAAACGCTCGGAAAGTTTCGTCGGCGGTCGCTCCGATGAAGATCAACCCCCCTGCCGTAGCAAGAGGCCCGCCGTAGTTCTCCGTCCCGGTTGGTGGGATTCCTCGTTCTGTCAGTTCGGGATACTCTCCCAAAACCACTTTCCATTTCAACTCCCCCGAGTTGAGATCCACTGCGTTCAAAGTCCCCCACGGTGGCTTGATCGCTGGGTAGCCCTCGTCATCTAGCCAACGCCGAAATCCTCCAAAGGCATAGGTCGGTTTTGAATCCTTGGTGTCGCGAACTGCTTGTTTTGTGTCTTTCGGAACAGCACTCGTTTCACTAGGCGGCTCGCTCTTGCTGAGAACGTAATCGAGAATTGCATTGCGTTTTTCCTCGGGCATCGAATCGTAAGATGGCATGCGACCCCGTCCTTGCCGCGTCATTTGATCGATCTCTGCCCGCGTCTTGCGCTTATCGATCTCAAGCAACGACGGGAACTTCAATTCGAGATTCCCCTTCAGATCCAACCCATGGCACACGCCGCAATAGAGCATATAGTCTTTCTCGCCGAGCCCAAGTTCCGTTCCGTCTGCATGACGGGTTTCAATCATTTGCAACAACCAAGGCATCTCATTCACATTGACGTAATAGATCCCATCAGGATCTGCCGCGCCACCTCCCCATTCCATCCCGCCATCAAACCCAGGGAACATGACTGTCTCTTTCAGGCTGGGAGCAGGAAACGGTCCGAAGTTCGGGGCCGCTCGAATTCTATCCAACGTCATTTGTTGCGTTGCAGCCGAAATGTTGGACGCATCTTCCTCAGTATACGTTTGTCGCATTAGCGGCAGAGGTTTGGTCGGGAACGGCTGAGTTGGCCAAGCTTGCTCGCCGATCAAATCCGATGCAGGAACCGGTCGCTCTTCGATCGGCCACAAAGGTTCACCCGTGACTCGATCAAACACAAAAAGCAAACCATGTTTGGTCCCTTGAGCTACCGCATCGACCTGCTTCCCTTCGTGGGTTACTGTCAACAGAACAGGGGCACATGGCAAGTCCTTGTCCAATAGATCGTGATGGACGATTTGGAAATGCCATATCCGTTCACCGGTCGCGGCATTCAACGCAACAATGCTGTTCGCGAACAAATTGCTACCGTGCCGATCGCCTCCATAGAAATCCGGCTCTGCCGTTTTGGTTGCAGCGTAAACAATTCCGCGTTTTTCATCGAGCGATTGCCCACACCATGGCATCAAGCCCGATGCCGTTTCGTGAGAGCCCTGTGGCCAAGTGTCGTAGCCAACTTCGCCAGGTCGAGGAATAAAATGAAAGATCCAACGCTGCTCGCCGGTTAGGACATCAAAAGCTCGAAGAACGCCCTTGCCTCCAAGTCCTCCCAAAATCATCATGTTTTTATAAATGACACCCGGCGTATTTAGCCCTGACCCAAGATTGATTGAACCCTTCTCACCAAAACTTCGGATCGTCGCGCCCGTCTTTGGATCGATAGCGAACAAATATCCGTTGACCGCTGTAAACAACCGCTGCTCTTCACCCGTTTCATTCTGCCAGTAGACCAATCCCCGCTGACGCGGACTTCCGGGGCCGGTAGGCTCGTTCGCGGGGTCCCACTTCCAGATTTCTGCTCCAGTTGCCGCGTCCAATGCAATCACAGCACGAGTCGCGGTGGGCGTGTAGAGCACTCCATTCACGATTAAGTTGTTCGCTTGGTACTCGGCTCGATTGCCCGTATCGTAAGTCCAGGCAACTTTTAGTTTGCTTACATTTTCACGAGTAATCTGCTGAAGCGATGAATAAAGATTTCGCTCCTTGCTGCCAAGATAGTGCGGCCAATCGACGTCTTGACCTCGAGCCACTCCCAAACAGATACAAATCGTCGTCGTCAGGACAAAATTGAAATAAGAGTTCATGATTCCGCTCTCTAGCATCCATCGAGACGGACGCCAGGATTACCGAATCACTGGGGCGTCGACGTCATTGATCATGATAGACCAAAGGATACCAAAGCGGAATGTGTATCCAAACAGCCGTCCATGGCAATCTCATGTCACCATGTTATGGCAGAAGGGGAGTTGTATGGCTTGAACCGAGCATCAACCTTTGGCAGAAGCGGAAGAGATGATCACGCCGTACCAACCCAATCCATCAAATTCTTGGTATCCAATCGTTTTGGCAAATGCCACTACCGACCCGTCCTCGCGGGTGTAACTACCGTTCGAGCGACCATCGTGCTTTAGATCGAAAGGCCTCAGTAAATCTTTTTCATCGGAGTCGGCAATAATGCGCAAGTTCTGGTCCAGCAACAAGACTCGACTGCTTGCCCACTCCAATTCTGAAAGACTTGGCTCATCCTGAACGATCACGCGAGCTTGCTCTTGCCAATCGAAGAATACGCCCAGCACCCCCAAGGTTTCGCCATGCATTTCTCCTCCCTTGCGAATCGCAGCCGAATACACGGCAACCGAACGATTTTGATGGCAAGGGTCGACAAAGATGTCGTCAGCAAAGTATTCAGAACCATCCTTGGATTGAATTGCGTTCTGGAACCAATTTGTTTCCGAAACATCCGATTTTTGTATTTTAGTAAATCTCTTGGGTTGAGCGTTGGCAACCACTTTTCCTGCTTCGTCTACAAGCAACAAGTCGATGTAAACGCTATAAAACTTGTTGATGGTAGCTAAACGTTCCCCAGCTGTTTTTAATTCAATCTGATGTAGACTGCTTTCGGAAGCTGTAGCACTCTCCTCGTTTTCTGGTCGGAATATGCTCTGAATCAAATTCTGTAGTCCGAAACGCTTCTTTCTGCTCTGCTTCTTCTTTCGAATCGCTGCGTTTTCTGTTTCCCGAAGGAATTCAAGATGCTGGTAGAAGGCTTTATCGGTTGCCCACCAACGCACATCGGCGGTCCGTTCGTAAAGGTTGCGAACGATTAGCTGGACCAACGTCTGCGACATCTCTACCAATCGCACTCGGTCGCGATTCTCGATGTCTTTCGAAACGTCGTTGGCTTGGGAAGCCATGTCGGACAATAGACAGGTTTGATCGTCGGTCGCATGCGCAATCGACTTGCAGCTCGTATCTACACGTTCAACCAACTCGGACAGTTCATGTAATCCTGAAAGAACATCTTGACTGGTCGTTTGAACATTGGAAACCGTAGAGCGAATCGACTTGGTTGCATCCGATGTTTGTTTTGCGAGAGTTTTCACTTCTTCGGCAACGACAGCAAACCCTTTTCCAGCTTCACCTGCTCGAGCCGCTTCGATCGTAGCGTTCAATGCAAGCATGTTGATCTTCGCAGCAACGGCGTCGATGGTCGCAACGACCTTGCCAATGGACTGAGATGCAGAAAAAAGCGACCGCACCTGATCCTCGGACTTGCCGAATCGGTCCACCGTCTCACTAACTAAAGATGCAGACTCACGAGTTTCCGTTGCAATCTGCTGCACCGATGTTGCAATTCGGTCTACTCCGACAGCTATCGATTGGATCGAATGTGGACTTTCAGAACTTTTGCTTGGCATAATTGCACTGTATTTAAAACAAGCGGTCTTTGAAAAGAGTTTTGCAGACAAATCTCTGCGATTGCACAGAATAGTAGGTTGCTAAACAAAACCGGGTGAAAATTTCCGATCGAATTCGGATAATATTTTTTTGGTCGGGATCGTTGGATTAAAACCAAACGAATTCAAAATTCAAATCAAACGGTCGCGCACAAATTAACGTGGACCACCATGAATCCTCTTCTCTGCCAGAAACATTTTGAGCCGCAGGCGCTAGCCGCGAATACTCATGCTTTAACAATTCCGTAACGCAGTAAACAATTACGGAAAAGCATAAAGAGGCTTAATACGAATTATCAAACAGCGCGCTGATAGAATTGATTTTGCTTGTAACTCACGGGTACAAGGTCTGTCTGAATGTTGACCATGGATTCGCCACCACCCAGAAACAGGAATCCGCCTGGATTCAGCAGCCGAACCGCTTTGCGAATAATTTCTTCTTTGGTTGGTACGTCAAAGTAGATGAGAACATTGCGAAGGAAGATAACATCGAGCTGCGGAATGCGCGGCCATGTTTTCGATAAATTAACCTGCTTGAATTCGATTAGGCTTCGAATATCTTCGTTAGCAACAAGATTGTTACCGTCCGCGGTAAAGAAACGGGTTTGCTGAGCTGCGGTCAGGCCTCGGAACGTGTCAGCCTTAGTAAACTTCCCAATTCGAGCTTGTTCTAGTACCGTGGGGGAGATATCTGTGGCCAAGATTTTCGTATTCCAACCGCCAATGGAATTAGTAGATTCCCTAACGGTCATTGCAAGGCTATACGGCTCTTGCCCAGTCGAGCATGCTGCCGACCAAATGTTGATATTGCGATCCAAGCCTTTTTTCACAGCAAGCTGAGGAAATACAAAATCCTTCATGCATTCAAAGGGCCATAAATCGCGGAAGAACCAGGATTCATTGGTCGTCATCAAGTCGACAATCTGGTGCTTGAGCGGATCGTTTGGCTTGTTTCGCATGTGCTGGACAAGGGATCGAAAGGTTTGGAACTTCTCGGCGATAAGGGGTGCAAGCCGAGACTTGACCAAATAGCCCTTTTCCTCGCCCAAAGCGATTCCCGATTCGCGATGGACTAGGCCTCGAATAAATTCAAAATCAGCATCTTGAAGTGGCATGTTCGTTAGTTTTCGCTATCAACAAAAAGGTTTATCGTACGTGAGAACTGATGGGACTGGTTGGGAAAAACATATTGATCTCGGGGGCAATTTTCGGCAGGGGCAAAACAAGATTGGCAGTACCGGCCTCGGCAACAGCACCTGGCATACCCCAGATAACACAAGTGGCTTCGTCTTGAATCCATACTTGGCCGCCGTTATCACGGATGCATTGTGCGCCGTCCACGCCATCCCTTCCCATGCCGGTCAAAACGATGGCCAAAGCCCGATTTCCGCAGTACTTCGCAACAGACCGAAATAGAACATCTACCGCAGGACGGCAGGAGTTTTCTTTAGGGCCTTGGTGTAAAACAGTTCGCAGATGAAGTCCTAATCTCTTGACTTCCAAATGGTAGTCGCCAGGGGCGATGTAAATCTTGCCACTTTCCAGAACGGTATCGTGCTCTGCCTGTAAAGCTACCAACGTGTTCTGCGACGAAAGTCGAGTCGCGAGCTTCTCAGTGAAGCTTGCTGGCATATGCTGAGCAATCAGAATGGGAGCACGAATGGAACGATCCAGCGCCGAAACGATTTGCATCAACGCTTCGGGGCCACCCGTTGAGCTCCCGATCGCGATCAGCTCGGGCTTCCAGCTCCCCTGTCGAAATTTTGGTATCACTGGATTACGCAGCCCCGCAAACTTCTAGTTCGAAAGTCAAAGCACGGTCGACATCTAGTACGAGAAGCAATCGGTTCTCAAGCTTGTATACGCCTGCGACAATCTTGCGAGTTTCCCCTTGAACGGTTGCCGGTGTTGGTTCGAATGCTTCCTCCCCAATTTCAACGACGTCGCCGATTTGATCAACTAATAGGCTTACGGGGCCATCGTCCGAGGTAAGAACAACGCACATCGGTAAACGCTCAGTGCTGGTGGGTAGCCCCAGTCGTTCACGAAGATCGATGGATGGGACAATCTGTCCGCGTAGATTCATCAGACCACGAACAACCTGAGGCGCGAGCGGCACAGCAGTGATAGTGGGCTGAAGCATTACTTCTTGAACATTGAGTACCTCCACACCAAAGTCGAGGTTTCCAAGCTGAAAAGTGCAGTACTGCTTTTTCTTGGCGGGGCTATTCATGTTACTGTGCCGTTTCTGTTGGAAGTAGTTGTTCTAAGTAATCTTTCACATCGGGAACGAATGGAAGATCCCGTGCAGTGAGACTGCACGCATTGTCCGAGAATTCCGGTGCGTAGTTTTGGATCAATTGGCATACGTCAATAATCTCTGTAACTCGACCTTGAACCACGGCCGTGTAGGCAATCCCTGGACGCGTTGAAGAAGAAATGATTTTCAGTTCTTCATGAACAATGTCGGAAATTCGATGAACCATAAGCCCAATCGCTTTGCCTTCGCTACCATAAACTAAAACTTGTGTGGTAGGCGCATCGCCGGAACTTACAATGGAACATCCGCCCAATGCCATGCTCATGTCAATCAGCGGCATAATCTGATCTCGATACTGGATCACCGTCTGTCCGCCCGAAGTCTCTAAGTTTGCTCGTTCAACTTCTTCTAAACGTGTTAGAGAGGACAACTGCACGGCACATGCTTGTCCATCGCTGGATTCAAACACCAAGAGAGATTGAGTTTTCGCGGAATGTGTATCGACATCGCTTGCCGCATCTACATCGGAGGTGTTCGCGTTCCGTGATTCGGAAACGATGTTGGCCCTTTGCGCCAATTGCATCACATCCAAAATCAACGCGACTTGGCCATCGCCCAGAATAGTAGCACCGGCGTACACAGGAATTGCCTTGAGTCGCTTGCTCAACGGCTTAACAACGATTTCGCCGGTATCCTGAATCTCATCAATCACCAAACCAAACTGTCGATCGTCCGCTTGTAGGACAACCACATTGATTCCCGACTGGAATGCTTTTTCTTGCGAGCACAACTTGAGCTCTTGCCCCAAGCTAACCAAAGGTAGCAAACTACCACGAAGGCGAATAACAGGCGTTCCATTGACCCATTCGATTTTGGTCGACGAATCTTCTGGCTCTACTCTCAGCAGTTCTAACAAACTTACCTGTGGAATTGCAAATCGATTCCCTTCACAGCTAACCATCAAGGCTGGAATAATCGCAAGAGTAAGCGGAATTCGAATTCGTATCGTGGACCCGAACCCTAAATTGCTTTGGATATCCACCAAGCCACCGATGCGTTCGATGTTGGTTTTAACCACATCCATTCCAACGCCACGGCCTGAAACATTAGTGATCTTTTCCGCCGTAGAAAAACCGGGCAAGAAAATCAAATAGATTGCTTCGCGATCGGGTAATTTATCAGCTTGTTCCTGAGTGAGTAGTCCGCGTTCTACCGCTTTCGCTTTAACGCGTTTTCCGTCGATTCCATTACCGTCATCGTTGATTTCAAGGATAACCTGCCCGCTTTCGTGATACGCACGAAGTGACAATCTTCCTTCTGCAGTCTTACCACGTGCCACTCGAACTTCTGGGGATTCGATGCCGTGATCCACGGAGTTTCGAACGATATGGGTGAGCGGATCCTTGATCGCTTCAATGATCGTCTTGTCCAGTTCCGTCTCAGCCCCCTCCATTTCAACTCGAACTTGCTTGCTACAGCTAAGAGCTAAATCACGCACCACTCGAGGCAACTTGCTCCAAATGTTTCCAATTGGTTGCATTCGCGTTTTCATCACCCCTTCTTGAAGTTCAGTCGTGATGAGATTCAGTCGCTGAGTGGTTGCGATCAGAGTTGGGTTTTCAAGAGTTGCCGAAACTTGCAAGATCTGATTTCGAGCGAGCACTAATTCGCCAACAAGGTTCATCAGCTTGTCCAGCAATCCAACATCCACCCGAATGTTGTTATCAGCAGCGCTCGGGGACTTTGCTTCACCGCCGGACGTCGACGCCGCGACAGCCTTGGGGGACTCCACAGGGCTTTCTGTTTTCGCAATTTCCACAACTGCAGTTGCTATTGCTGGAACCACGGGTACGCTCGTCGCGTTCGAAACTGGATTCGCATCAACGATCGGTTCTGAAGCCAGGCTTTCAATCGAAGGGGTATCGCTGGGTGCAGGAGACTCGCTGAGCACTTGAGCTTGATGCGAATTCTCCAAAGCCTGCAATCGGGACAGTTCTGCCACAAGCTCCGAATACTCGTTGTTACCATCCTTGCCAGTCTTTTCGATATCACCTAGCATGGAACGGACAGCGTCGACTAGCGAAAGCAAGCTGCTGGTAATTTCCTCCGTAACGCTCAGTTCGCCTGTGCGCAACTTGGACAGCAAATTCTCCCCAACGTGGGAAACAGATTCCAAGCGAGTGAACCCGAGAAAGCCACACGCTCCTTTGATACTGTGAATGGAACGAAAAACCCCGGCGACGATCGATAAGTCGTCAGGAGTTTTTTCGAGCACAACCAAATCTCTATCGATCCGATCTAAGTTCTCGCAGCTTTCAATAAGAAAGTCATGCACAAGTTCATCAAGTTCAATCATATTAATGTGAGCCGTATAAAAATGACGAATTGAGTCACGTGAAGAGTGACGTCGCCGCGAGTCAGATGGGATTAGAGTGATGTCACACTAATTGGTTCAGAAACATAACTTCCAATTAGTAAAAAACTTAAGCTTTTTAAGCAAATTGATTGGCATTTTTCTACAAAGATGACGGTTGTATGGCACTCAGTAAGTGTCGTATCGTGTTCGTATTCTTGAAATGCAAAAAGCGATCGGCTTTTAGGCGATCGCTTGTAAGATTCTAGTTTAATCGAGCCGAAAACTAAGCGCTGAGTGCTGCTTCTTCATCAACAAAATCTTCTTCGGATTTGCGATTGGCTGTCTCTTGAACGAATTGGAACTTGTCTAGAATCAATCGTAACTGACGAGCCATTTGTTCCAAGTCATTCGCACTGGACTTGGTTCCGTCTGCGAAGTCAGACGTACGTCTTGCGGCATCGGCCACGCCACCGATATTGGATGTAATACCGGTGCTACCTTGAGCTGCATTTCCAACGCTTCGGCTAATTTCGTTCGCAGTTGCTGTTTGCTCTTCAACCGCACTTGCGATCGTATTGAAGATGTCGTTCATATGATCGATGATCGTGCTGATCTGAGTGATCGCGCCCACTGCACCTTGAGTGTCCGACTGGATTGCTTCCACTTTTTGGCCAATCTCTTCAGTCGCCTTGGCGGTCGCCTTGGCCAATTCTTTCACTTCGTTGGCTACCACAGCAAAGCCCTTGCCTGCTTCACCAGCTCGTGCAGCTTCAATCGTCGCGTTCAATGCGAGAAGATTGGTTTGCTGTGCAATCGTGGTAATCACTTTCACCACATTACCGATATCGGTGCTGCTGTCGCCCAGCTTGCGAACGATACGATTCGTTTGTTCGGCAACTTGAACTGCTTCGGCTGCTACTCGCGTGGCTTCGCCCGCGTTTCGCGAGATTTCCACAATACTAGTACTCATTTGATCCACAGCGGTTGCAACGGTGTTAATGTCCCGATTGATTTCCGTGCTGGACTTGGAAACTGCGTTCGCCTTATCGGATGTTTCCGTGGCATTGAGCCCCAGCGATTGGCTAACCGAGCTCATATGAGTCGATGAATCGTTCAGGTTAACCGCGTTTTGAGCAATCGATCGAAGCATGTTGCTCATGTTTTCGATGGCCCGATTCAGAGATCGACCGATTTGACCGATCTCGTCCTTGGATCGAACTTGAACTCGTGTACGAAGATCGCCCTCGCTAACCCGATCAAGAACTTTCACTGTTTCTCGTAGTGGATTAATGATTGCTCTGCTGGTAACGAACGAGACCAAAGTTACAAACACACAAACCGAAAGTCCGATACCAATCATGTAATTCATTCTGGACGCAACCATTAGACTCGATGCGGTTTCAACTTTGGAACTGTGGTCTTTAGCAGCGGCACCAATTTCGGTTGCCGCAGCCGCACAATCTAGGTAGCATTGCCGGAGTTTGGCCATGATTGGTTCACAATCATCGAATCTCTTTTCGCGAACAGCGGGAAATAACTCGGTTTCTGCAATTTGGAAAAACTGCTCCGATGGTGGAATCAGTCGCTTTTGCATAAGGTCTTGAAGCGGATTCTGACCTAGAGAAACGGTCCATTCTTGTTTTGAACGTTCAAATGCTTGCTGTACACCCTTAATGGTTTGAATGAGCTTCTCTTGACCGTTCGACTCCGTTACATCTTCCAATTCATGGCATTCGAGATATGCCTGCTGGATAAATAGAGGCGGTGGCAACACGTCCGCGAGGAAATTCTGAAACAACTTGATTTCGGAATACTTCGGTCCAAGAATGCGAAGCTCGTTGAACGTCATATACGACATTGCAGCAAACGTCGTGAATCCTGCAAGAAAAACTCCAACTAAGGAACAAAGCTTAAACTTAACTGACAATGACTTCATGGCCTTTTCTTCTCTTCACAACGGAAGCTTGGACATACATCTTACAGGCTCACGTTGAGCCAAAAAATCAACTCAAAAAATTAGCCCTAAGTTCTGGTAGAGGCAGAACAATCAACAAAAGTTAGCTAAAAGAAATTCTTTCAATTTCAAGATTTGCCGGTTGTGCCTTGTGTAACAGCTTGGAATCGCTTTTTATTTGGTAAATAATACTTATGCTCGTTTCCATAGTCCTTTGGAGCACCAAAGTTCTTGGTATGGATTAGTTTTGCGAATAGGCCCTTGCCTAAGTGATCGAATGACTTCATTCATGTCTCCCTATCCGTTTTTGCGCTACTACCACTCCCAATCTTTAGAATTTCAGAATGCTTTTCCTATTTGCTTGGCGAGTGAACTCAATTGGAATCGATGACGCAAAAACACTTGCAATTGGATTGTAGCGGTGGATTCAAGGATGAATATTATCTAGGAAGTTTGCTGATGAAGAACGGATTCGCGCGGCTGTCGGTGGCTCTATTACTACCCACCATTCATTTTGGAATGTGGACGTCCTGTTCGAACGTCCATGCCCAACAGGAAGCGGCTCCACCTGCTTTTGATTATTTTGAAAGTCCGACGGATACCGAACCAACGGCTTCTCCTGGGACGCTTCCTCTGCCTCAGCATCCAGGCAGATTGCCAGAAGACCCTTCAAGCAGCCTGCCTAAGGAATCACAACCTAACCGTGCCGATCGTCCTCAAAAACCAGTCTCCGCCGGTCGCACAACTTCGATGATTATACCTGGGCGGCCCAGTAGAAACCTTCCGCCGCCAGGCTTTACCGAAGAAGGCGGTTCCGACGCCCTCGAAGCCGAATCAGGCTCATTAGAAGCCGAAGAAACTGTAGGACTGCTGGGGTTTCTTCCTCACCAGTTTTATAACGGAGGTCTTTCATTCGAATGCATTTACACCGGCGAGACGTTTACCAAAGCACGCGGTGGCATCACTTCTGGACGTCCAACCAACTACCGTAGCAACCTGGATTTGGTCGGAATTCTCGACACCGAAAGAATGGGTTGGTGGGACAGCGGGCGTTTCTTTCTCTACGGACAAAATCTAAGCGGTAGACCATTGTCTGCAACTGAAGTTGGCGATGTACAACTGTTCAGTAACTTGGATTCTACGATCAACGAAACAGAACGTCCCTCCTTTACAACGGTAGCAGAATATTGGTACGAGCATTTTCTTCTCGACAACCGATTGCGACTCAAAGTGGGCAAACAAGATGCTAACGCGGACTTCGCCCTGAGCGACCTCGGTGGCGATTTCGTCCACTCGTCGTTTGGCTTACCTCCAATGATTCCACTGCCCACCTTTCCAAGTCAGGCATTAGGAATCGCATCGTTTTACAACGTAACCGAGACAGTTGCGCTCGGATTTGCCGTCTACGACGGTACGTTGCCTTCGGGACCACAAGGCGTACGATGGGGCTTCGATACTCTCGGGCAAAACGGAGCAATCTCACTTTATCAATTGGAGTTCAAACCACAGCTCGGACCTAACGGTGAGCTGCCCACCACGATTCGCACCGGTTATTGGTACCACTCTAGCAATGAATCTTGGGTTGAGTTCGATGACGTTCCAGACCCACGGACCTTCCGACGCAATTACGGCTGCTACACTACGATCGATCAAATGATATGGAAAGAAGAATTCGGCGGCGACAACGATCAGGGGCTAGGGGTCTTTTTCCAATTCGGATGGGCACCAAGCAATCGGAATGCTTTGACAGAATACTACGGCGGAGGCTTAGTCTACAAAGGCTTGCTACCAGGTCGTGACGAAGATTTGCTCGGGCTTGGTATCGCGAGCGCTCGTTTCAGCGACCACTTCCAAGCCGCTGAAGCGGATGGTGGTACAGATATTGCCCCCTCCGAAACAGCGATAGAACTTTTCTATAAAGCCCTTGTCGGCAAGAGCTTGTCTCTACAACCGGATATTCAGTACATCGCGAACCCAGGTGGACAGTTTAAGGATGCATTGCTACCTGGTCTTCGGTTCGAAGCGATTTTCTAAGTGAGGTACTAAGCGATGAGCCTACTTGACAATCGCCCCTTGGCTTAGGCGCAACAAACGGTTCTTCTCGTCGGAGATCAGCCAGGGATCAATCTTGGTTGGGCGAAGCGCCAAATGCGGTTTGCCCATTGCTACAGCTTCTTGAATATCCAATATGACCTCCAAGTCTCCCTTGAGTTCCGCGATCGTCTTTTTGGCGGGAACAAGTCCACCACGGTTTTCTTTGCGATCCTTTTCCAGTTGGGCAAGTTGATTGCGAAGAATGGAATTTTCGTTATCAATCTCTTGTCGAAGCTTCTGCAGCTGAGCTCTTCGATTGGAATCGAGTTTATTCCATTCCGCTAAACTCTTTTGATAGGATCTGTAAAGAGCGAGCTGGCTGTTGTAGGAAGACATTTGAGACTGAAAAATGGCATCGCGTTCTGCTTCGACATCCCAGCTTGGTCGCCTTTCCTGAATCTGATACTCGATCAAACGTCCGTTAACGATGCTCGTCACCCAACGGAATTGATATAGGTCGACAAAAATCCACTCGCGAACAGGGGCTACGGGAGGAGCCATCGGTAGAGGTTGGCCGGCTGTTGGCGTAGCCCATTCCCTCTCAAACTGTCGAAGCCGTTCTCTGTTGGCGGCCAAATCCAAACGGACCGATTTTGTTGCGGAGCTATTCTCTGCAGCGACGTCACGTCTCTCTTGAAGTTCTCCGTTCAGGTCAAGTTCCATCTGCCGAAGTTGCAAATCCAACTCCAATCGCAACTTTTCAAGACCTTCATCACCAAGCTTACGATGCTTGGCCAAAAATGCTTCCACGCGATTTGCTCTCTGCTTTGCTATCTCAAACTGGTTGCGAAACGCTTCGCTCAATGCAATTTCCGAGGAAGCCAACAAAGTCTTTCTTGCTTTCTGAAGCACCTCGTTTGGAATAGGCGATTTGGCATTCGGGCTCTCAATGGTTCCAATAATCTCCCCGAGCCACTGGCAATAGGACTTTCTAACCGCAAGCGATATCGCTTCCCGCTGGGTTGCGTCGACCAAAGCAACAAACAACTTATTGGCAAGCTCGACTTCTTCCAGATTGATCGCGCAAAGCAGTTTTGCCTTTCCGTTGGTGGAACGCGTAATGCCACCCCATTGAGTCTCGTTCGCTCGCAAAAGTGTTTGGGAGGCTGCCTCGAAATCTTGGGCACGAATTTGAATCAACGCAAGAGAGGTGCTCGCCAATGCGTTAGCGGGATCCTCTTCCAGTGTTTTCTCAAGAAATGGCAATACCCATTCCTGGTCCGTTGTGGTTGGTGAGTCCAAAGTCTTCAGAGCGTCCAAGACCGTTCGCTTGCTGGAACTAACCTGGACAACGTTGAGATCCTGAGCGTGAAAAGTCCTAGCAGATGACGCTAACGCAACAACAAAAAGAAAGAAAAACACTCGCTGCGGATGGAGAACCATAAAAACACTTTGCTATCTTCAGTAAATGCTTAACGATCTCTAAGGGAGTTAAAGTAGTCGCGTTGCTGATCCCGTTGGGCTTTTGGCAGGGCCATGTTTTCAATCGCATCGGGGTCATCTGGCGTTCCATTGAGAACACTCTCACGAATTTCTTCTTTCGTAACACCCTTGCGATTGGGCCCCCCCACTTTCCCGCCGAACGAGGTCTCACCTTTCTTCATTTGGTCGCGGACTTGAGAATCAAATTGTTTGACGTCGGTCTCTGATTCTTCACGCTCGCCTTGACCTTTGCCATCACCCTTGGCATTTTTGCTGGGCTTGCCTTCTTTGTCTCCTTTACCAGAGCACGATGCACACCCCTCGCCATTGCACTCGCTGCAAGTAGACGACTTCTTGGCCGACTGAAGTTCACTGGCCAGTTCCTCCATCTCTTGGAGAGACTCCTGATCTTCCGCCATTTGCTCTAGCTCGGCTTGAAGTTCTTCCAAAGCTTCCTTGGCACCTTCCGAGTCACCTTGCTCCATTGCCTTTTGAGCTTTCTCCATTTGCTTCTTCACCGCGTTAGCAACTTCTCCTTTTTTCGCAGAGGCTTGCATTTGATCTAACTTCTTTTGCAGTTTCGCAGCTGCTTCCGAGTCCCCCGACTTCATCGCATTGTCCAGCTCTTTTTTCGTATCCTCCATGGCTTGCTTTTGCTGTTCCGAAGATTTCTCGATCGCCTTTTGCATCTGCTCCAATTGCTTTGCCAGTTGCTGCTTTTGCTCTTCCGTCAGCTTGTCGGATTTCATTTGTTCTAGCATTTTCTCAAGCTCTTTGCCGGCTTTGTCTAAGTCCCCATCCTTCAAAGCGTTCATCATTTTGTCGGCGGGGCCCTTGTCCATTTGCTTCAGGTTTTCCATCGCCTTCTTGAGGTTGTCCGATCCCCCTAGAGCTTCCTTGCGTTGTTCTACTTCCTTCTTGATTTCGTTGAAGTCCGCCAATAGCTTCTTGGAATCCAAGGTTTCCGACTTCTGCAAATCCTCCAGCTTCTTCTCAATCTTCTTGAATTCATCCGCAGCGTCTTGAAGCCCTTTTTCTTCTAAAGACTCACGCTGTTTTTTAATCTGAGCCAGAATGGGCTTCGTTTGATTCTTGATATTGTTCAATCGCTCCGAAGCCGATCCTGGCAATTTTGTGATTGCAGGCAATTCCGCGTCAGGAACCCAAAACAACGCAATACATGCAGCCAAAGGGAGAAAGACCCAAGGGGTATGCGCTGCGAACCTAACTGGGAATTGATCGCGCACGTCGATCCGTTCTGCTTTGGCTTGTGCGTCCTGAATCAAGGCTGTCCCGATTGCGGTCTCTCGCTCCGATGGAGTCAATAAAAGAGCACTGCTAACCCTTTCTCGCAGCCCAAATCGCTGATCCAATTGAATTGCCGACTGCATTTTGTTCGGACGATTTACCAAGGCGGCAATCGCCGTCACCACCACTGCGGATAGACCACAGCCGGCAAGCCAACGCAGACTCCATGCTTCGAATTGGTAGGGAAGAAACCAAACTTTCGGCACAAGCAACGCCACAAAACAAACAGAGAACGCAACGATCAACGTCCACGCCAGAACACTCAAAATGGTCTTGGTCCAAAGCAAACGAGCAACTCGGTTGACCTGACGCTGAATAATGTCCATTTTTCTCGACCTTGCAAACGTTCGAATGAATACAGAAGGATGCCAAGAATTCTGAACTGGGGCGGATCGGTTTAGATTGCTTGGTTCGGAAAATGATTCCCTGGGATGATAACGCCGTAATTGTAGGGCATGCGGCTTTCGATTTCAAAGCGGATAGTCAAGTTTATGGCTTTTCCGAGGAAGGACAGCTACAAACAAATTTGCTACAGCCCGGACAACCTTGCCCATACTTGCGTTGAATCGCAGCACTTAAATCGACTCCAGCGACGTTCGCAATGGTGGTCAACCAGGCAAATACGTCCGCAAACTCTTCCTCCAAGTTCGTTCGGTCATGCCCTGACCGAAGGGCTGACGCTAATTCACCAACTTCTTCCATCAACCACATGAACGTGCCAGAAACCCCTCGTTCGACATCCTTTTCAAAGTACATGTCGTGAATCAGCTTTTGAAAATCGAGAAGTGAAACGTCGGGTTTTGGAATACTCATGAATGGAAAGCCGTCGTGAATGAAATGGTGAATACCGTCAAAAATGGCCGCGAGCCCTGATTCTCAAGTTCTCAAGCAACCTTGGTTAAGAGTTTAACAAATTTGCAGGAAGCAGCGTCATGCTTCGAACCGCATCGCCCGTTCGCGAAAAAAGGTAAGGATAAACGCGTCGTTTCCCTTGCCTCCATTCCTACACTGACGGTAAATCGTCTCTCCGAGTTCTCAACTTTCGTATTTGAATTATGATTAGCAATCCTTCCAATTCGTCGCAATCCGCCTCCCTTGAGCACAACGAAACTCATTCGGACCGAACTAGCGATCTTTCGAACTCCCATCAACACGGAACCAAATCGCCAGTGGACCACGCACGAATTGAACGAGCAGTAAGGGAAATCCTCGCTGCCGTGGGTGAAAATCCCGACCGCGAAGGTCTACTAGAAACCCCTGCTCGCGTCGCTCGAATGTATGCGGAAGTGTTTTCCGGACTCCATAAAGACCCCAGCATTCACCTCAAGCGTGTTTTCACCGAGAGCTACGACGAGATCGTACTGCTCAAGGACATCGAATTTCACAGCATGTGCGAACACCATCTCCTTCCTTTTCACGGTCGAGCTCACGTCGGCTACCTCCCCGATGGCAAAGTAGTAGGCCTTAGCAAGATGGCTCGAGTCGTGGACGAAGTGGCCAGACGCCCTCAAGTGCAAGAGCGAATGACCGAAACCATCGCCGACATGATGGAAAAAGCCCTAGGTGCACGCGGTGTCGTCGTGATGATCGAGGCTAGCCACTCTTGCATGACCATGCGAGGCATCCGAAAGTCCGGCGGCATGTGCGTCACCAGCTCCATGCGTGGTATTTTCCGCGAAAATCTATCCTCCCGAGCAGAAATACTCGGACTGATCATGAACCCAAAACACGGCTAATCGACACGCAATCTACTCAAAAGTCCTCGGTCGGCTCGATAATGCATGTCATCGCTTGCTGAGCCGAATGAATCTCATGAGCCGCCCAGCGAAGATCGTTTGCTGGCATTAAATACCTAGGCCCTGAAAGAAGGATGCCAGCTTTCTCTCGACGTCCGGAAGGCGACAGCTCCAATAAGCCAGCCCACGGAAGGCTGTAGTCTTCCCACAAGATAGTCATGGGATCCGGGGAAGCGACCGCAAAAATAGACAATGCCGAACTGTTATGGATGCTGCTCGATGGATTGACTAGCTCACGATCTTGGGGAGGCTGCTGATACCACTCGATTTTGAATGGTGCCGTCTGCTGACTCCCAACCAACTCTTGAAGCTTCCCCAAAAGTGATGAATCAGGGCATACCACACGGAGCCCGCAGATTTCTGAGGAACGCAGGTTTTCCGCGAGCTGCAAAATGCTCCATTGAGTAACCGGGTCTACCCAGTCGCTGGCAACTTCACATGCAGGCAAAAGCACAAAGGTCCGCATGCACATCCTTGGATGAGGCACCTTGAGATGCGGGGTCCAAATCCGATGGCCACCATAAAGAAGAAGGTCGATATCGATACGTCGAGCTTCCCAACGCAACTGCCTTTGCCGACCCAAGGTTGACTCGATAGTCTTAATTGTTTCCCAGACTTCCCAGACGGATTTATCGGTCTGGATCGCCACCACTGCATTCAGAAAATCTTCTTGCCCCGATGGACCACCAATAGGCGGGGTTCGGTACAAACGACTGCAGTTAACGTTGGAGCTTCCGAAGCAATTTGTCAGTAATCGTTTGGCAGCGAACATCGATTCGCGAGGGTCGCCCAGGTTCGCACCAAGGCTGATCAACGTTGCCACCATTGGAATCTAGCTCTTCTGTGCTAGAACCGGTTCAATTTTGTCGATTTTCCATCTGGCTGTTTTCTCGCTGGTGTCGTTTTTGCGACCGTTCCTTCGGCAATAAACCCAAAACCGAGGTCGTTCTGGCTGCCCTTCATCCCGATAGGTCAATCGAAACGTGAAGAAATCGTCCCCGCTGTACGTGGCGTTCTCCCCGGTATAAACCCAGGAAGCTGGCTGTTTGTGAGCTCGAATGGCTACCACCGAAGGATCCGTTTTGATCCGGTTGATCGCTTTCGTTAATTCGATATTCTGCGTTTTTGCATCTGCCCCAGGCTCAAGCCCGTTTAAGAAGTAAATTCGGTTCATGTCCCCCTTCGAAAGGTTCCCCAAATAAAGTTCAGCAAGGTCTCTCGCGTGCGTCAGGTCGTAACTGACTTCTAACTTACGAGTGAAATAACCAGCTGAAGCTGCCGTCGCCCCCAACGCAATGGAAACGGTCGCGAGTATTTTAGTAGCAATTCCTTGCCGCTTTCGATTCGCTGTGATCAGGCAAAACGCACCGATTGCTACTCCTATCACGGCGAATGGCATGACCTGCACGTACTCGAACGAAAACACCCCAATGCAAGCAATCCCAAATCCGATAAGTGAAAGCAAAGAAAACTTAGGACGATCAATGATTTCGTCGGTTTCGGCAGACAGTGTGATTTGATTCATAAGATGAAAGAGAAGAGTCGGTCAATCGGCAAGACGGCAAAACCAGAATACTACACCCAAACGCACAGGCATTCCATCTAGCAGGAAGGAATTTCCTCCGATTCGAACAAGCCTACGAGCCGTTTCCATCGGAAGCTTAGCCCGCCGACTTTACGCTAGGCCAAGCCGAAAGGTTCAATGGAGCATCAGCAACACCACGCTGAGCCATCGTTCGACGATCGAGAGCAAAATACCTTCACGCCACCTTCATGGAAATGAAAGAATTCCTTCATTCTTTCCGTCGAAAGAACGGGAACGATCAGGAAAATCGTAATTTTAGTCTCAATCTGAACGAATATCGGCAATTCATTACCCGTAGTGGTTGAATGAATGGAAAAAGATGCGCATATTGTAGGTGTTGAAAAAAATCATTCATGATTGACGGAATTCCTCCAATTATCTTCATGACCTCTCCCCAACAGCTCAATCCTTCGGTTGTACGAAGAACCAAACTTCGCGAAATGATTCGCGAACATGGCTTCGTTTCGATCCCGGACTTGCGCGAGGCGATGGAAGTGAGCGAATCGACGATTCGTCGAGATCTGGAAGCCTTGGAGGAATCAGGGGAAGCGAAACGAACCCATGGAGGCGTTTTTTCCACGGGCCCGACCAGCACTGTCAAGCAATTTGAAACGCACAAAAACCCTGGGCACTGGGACAAGAAACGCCTGATTGCTCAAGCGGCGGCCAGCCTGATTGAAGACCATGACACGCTGTTACTGGACGGTGGCAGCACGACCTATGAATTGGCAAGACAGCTGGTAGGCCGGCCGCTTCAGATCGTGACTAACTCCTTGCCGGTCGCGAACCTGTTTGCGTCCAGCGATTCGGTGGATTTGGTACTACTTGGCGGGGCAATTCACCATCGAACCGGCGTGACTCTCGGTAGTTATTCCAACCAAATGCTGCAATCGCTGAATGTTCAAAAAGCGTTTTTAAGTGTTGCAGGCATCACTGCCAAAGGCTTTTACAACAGCAACATGCTCTTGGTGGAAACCGAACGAGCCATGATGCAATGCGCGGATCGGACTATTGTCGTGGCGGATAGCTCCAAGTTTGGACGCTCCAGCCTGGCGCGATTGTGCGGATGGAATGACGTCAACACTCTGGTTGTTGATCAGGACTTGTCCTCCACATGGCGAGACCACATTGAAATCGCGAAAGTCCAATTAATGTTATCTTCGGCTTCCTCTTCTTCGGATGAGACGGCCAAAAATTCGAACGGCACTGAAACCTCTTCTCCCGAGTATGTAGCGTGAGCACAGCCCTTCACCAACTTGATCCAAGCGCTTTAGAGTCACTTGTTCGAGCCGCCGTTCAGCGCGCCTTGACAGGTGGCGAAGCAACACCAGGCATCGTTTCGAACAAACCTAATTTGGTGGTCAGCATCTCCGCCAGACATATTCACTTGACGGACGAGCATGTCGAAAAGCTCTTCGGGCCAGGCAAAAAACTGTCTCCGGAAAAGGGACTCTACCAAGATGGCTTTTTCGCTGCTGCTGAAACGGTCATGATCGTGGGGCCACGCCGTCGCATGCTACCGAACGTCCGAGTTCTCGGCCCAACACGAAAATTCAGCCAAGTGGAGCTCGCCTATACCGATGCGATCTCTCTGGGCATTGATGCGCCGGTTCGGCACAGTGGTGATATCGCCAACACTCCAGGGTGCGTCCTGGTTGGTCCAGCAGGTGCCGTCGAACTTTCGTCGGGCGTGATTCGCGCTGCTCGGCACGTTCACATGGGGCCAAAGGATTGTGCTTTTTACGGCGTCAAAAACGGAGACTTCATGTCTCTTGCTGTGAAGTCGCACCAATGCTCGGTCACGTTCGAAGACCTGCTGGTTCGCGAAGATGCAGCAGCAAAATTGGAAGTTCATATCGACACCGACGAAGGAAATGCTTGCGATTTAGATCGAGCGATTTCGATCGAATTGAAAAAGCAACAACCTTGCAAGTGCCACGACCACTGAACCTTATAGAAGTCTTGTTTCACATCCCTAGTTTCCTACCATTCACGGAGAAATTTTTATGGCAAAAGTAAATGAAGCGCTCGGCATGATCGAGACCAAGGGCTTTGTGTCCTTGATCGAAGCTGTCGATGCAATGATGAAGGCAGCCAACGTCCAATTCTTGGGCTGGGACAAAGTCGGTAGCGGCTTGGTTTCTGCATTCGTAAGCGGCGACGTCGCTGCAGTGAAAGCAGCCACCGACGCCGGTGCAGCTGCAGCTGGTCGAATCGGCCAAGTTTTGAGCGTCCAGGTGATCGCTCGCCCACATGATGACCTGTACAAGGTTCTCAAGGTGAACGCTGCGAAGTCAGCCGCCGAGTAATCTCACCTCCTTCCATTCACCTCCCAACATTCATAGAGATAGAACAACATGCAAAATGCAATTGGATTGATTGAAACCAAAGGTCTCTTGGCCTTGATCGAAGCCACCGACGCGATGGCAAAGGCTGCCAACGTCGAAATCGTGAAGCGAGTTGATATCGGCGGTGCCTATGTCACAACCATGGTCAGCGGCGATGTCGGAAGCGTTCGCGCAGCCGTCGAAGCGGGTGCCGCCGCAGCAGCTCAAGTGGGCGAATTGGTTAGCAGCCACATTATCCCACGACCAGCCGAAGGCTTGATCGCAGCGTTCTTCAAGTAGACCCTACCAACGGAGTGACGGAATAATACCATGAAGGTTCTAGTTGCCAATTTAGGCTCAACCAGCTTTAAGTATCGATTGTTCGACATGACCGACGAGAAGCAACTCGCGCGGGGAGGTGTCGAACGTATCGGATCAGCCGAAAGTCGCTGTTTCGTGGAAATCGGTTCTTATAAAGGCGAAATGACCAAACCGATTCCCTTCCACGGGGTAGCGGTCGAAGCATGTATCTCGCAGCTAACCGATCCAACCCATGGTTGTATCCAAAGCGCTTCGGAGATCAGTGCGATTGGTTTCAAAGCGGTTCACGGCGGACGCCTGTCCGGTGTGCAACGCATTGACGAGCATGTATTGGCGGCCATGGACGAAATGAATTCGGTCGCTCCTGCTCATAATCCGCCTTACATGGCGGCGATGAAGCAATTAGCTGGCATGTCGCAAATTCCTTTGGTGGCTGCTTTTGAAACGGATTTTCATCAGACCATTCCCGAGGCTTGGAAACGCTACGCGCTTCCTGCCGACATCGCAAACTCCTTGCCGATTCGCAAGTGGGGATTCCACGGCGCATCGCATCGTTTTATCGCTGGTCGAATCGCACAGCTGTTGGGTCGAACCGACGCTCGCGTGATTTCTTGCCACTTGGGCGGAAGCTCGTCCTTGTGCGCGATTCGCGATGGAAAGAGTGTTGCGACGACGATGGGAATGAGCCCTCAGACTGGCCTTCCTCAAAACAATCGCGTGGGTGATCTCGATCCTTATGCGTTGCCTTTGATGATGGAACATACCGGGATGAGCTTGGTTGGGTTGCTACATCATCTGTCGACAAAGGCTGGATTGCTGGGCTTATCGAACGGCGTGTCCGGGGATATCCGCGATCTAGAACAAGCTGCCGATGGCGGGAATGCTGACGCAAAGTTAGCGTTGGACGTTTACGTGGCTGAGATCCGACGCCAAATGGGTGGCATGTTGATGGCTTTAGGCGGTTTGGATGCGATCGTTTTCACCGGTGGAATCGGCGAAAATGGGGCACGTATTCGACAGTCGGTATGCGAAGGGCTTGAAGACTTAGGGATTCAGCTTTCCGAAACCAACAAGAGCGGCGGAGCCACCGAGCGACGTATCGATGCCTCCACTGGCAAAGTCCAAATTTGGATTGTGCCCACCAACGAAGAACTGGTTGTCGCACGACAAACCGTCGCTGCGATCCAAAGTTAAAGTCGTTTACCTAAGAGACCAAGTCTATGTTCGTTGCGAAAGTTACCGGAGCCGTAGTCTCCACGCAAAAGGTCGACACCATGATCGGGCAAAAGCTGCTCGTGGTAGAACCCTTTCGTTTAGAACCTAACGAGCGAACGGAATTGATTTCAACGGGCAGAACTTTTATCGCGGTGGACACCTTGGGCGCAGGGGTCGGCGATATGGTTCTGATCACCCAAGGAAGTAGCGCTCGATTCACCCCAGAAACCAGCAAGCTTCCGATCGACTGTGTCATTATCGGTATCGTCGATACCGTTCATATTGAAAAAAATAGCGTTTACAAACGTCAGTAATCCACTCGCAGAACAACTATGCAAATCAACGAAAACCTCATCCGCTCCGTTGTCGAACAAGTGCTTAGCGAAGTACGCGGTAACCAATCGGGCGCATCCACCATGGCTGCGAATCCCGTATCGGCTAGCAGCTCGACTGCCCTTGGCCGATTCGGACTCTTTAGCAACGTCGACGATGCGGTCCGTTCGGCTCGCGCTGCCTTCGAACAAATGAGAGAGCGTCCGATTGCAGACCGTCGCAAGATTATCGACATCGTTCGTCGTATCTCCATCGATCAGTGTGTCGAGCTGGGCACGATGGAAATGGAAGAGACCAAAATTGGTCGCCTGGAACACAAAATCGCCAAGCTCAAAACGCTTGGCGAACGAACGCCTGGAGTCGAATTCCTGAAGACGGAATGCTACAGCGGCGATCATGGATTGGCTGTGATTGAACACGCTCCTTTTGGCGTCATCGGAGCGATCACGCCGGTAACGCATTCGCTTCCAACCATCACAGGCAACGCGGTTAGCATGATCGCGGGTGGCAATGCTGTCGTGGTGAACCCGCATCCAAGTGGTCGTAAAGTGGCCGCCGAAGGGGTCCGCCGTTTCAATCAAGCCATCCATGCAGAAGTTGGCATCGATAACTTGATCTCGCTGATCTGCGAACCAACCCTGGAAACGGCTCAGCAGTTGTTCAAACACCGAAGCGTCGCTTTGATTTGCGTAACGGGTGGACCTGCAGTCGCTCGAGCGGCTCTGAACAGCGGCAAACGAGCGGTGGTGGCCGGTCCTGGCAACCCGCCTGTGGTGGTGGACGAGACAGCCGACCTAGATCATGCAGCTCGTTGCATCATCCAAGGCGCCGCTTACGATAACAACCTGCTATGCATCGCTGAAAAAGAAGTGTTCGTTGTCGGCAGCGTTTTCGATGCGATGATGTCCGCGATGGAACGAGCCGGTGCAGTGCGATTGACATCACCCGAGATCGAGCGATTGACGGCGGCCGCTTTGCAAGTGGTCGGGGAAGGATCGGACAAGCATTACGGAGCTCGTAAAGAACTGTTGGGACAAGATGCTTACAAATTGGCTGCCGCGGCCGGACGAAGCGTCGACCCAAAAGTGGAGTTGGTTTTTGGCGAAACGACCAACGATCATCCGTTCGTTCAGACCGAGCAGATGATGCCGTTCGTTCCTTTTGTGCGATGCAAAGACTTTGATGAAGCGGTTCGCTTGGCACAGGCTGCTGAACATGGCTACCGCCACACCAGCATTATTCACTCACGCAATGTACGCAACATGACCAAGATGGCTCGAGTCATGGACACCACCTTGTTCGTCAAGAATGGTCCTTGCATGGCATCGCTGGGATTGGGTGGCGAAGGCTACCTGTCCTTCTCCATCGCAGGACCGACAGGCGAAGGAGTAACCACACCTCTTACTTTCACTCGCGAACGTCGCTGTTCACTGATCGAAGATCTGCATGTTCTTGGTGGTATCAGCAACCTGTAAGCTTGCAGCCAAAGAAAACAATCATGCAAACCGCACTTGTACTTGGAAACGCCACTTCCACCACCAAACATCCAACCCTGGAGAACCTAAAGTTATTGGTCTGCCAGCCCTTGATGTCGGACAACCAAACTCCAGATGGCCCGCCCTTAATTGCAGTGGACCATTTAGGAGCGGGCGTCGGCGAAACGGTGATGTTGACCAGTGACGGCGGCGCAGTCAAAGAAATATTCAAGATCGAAAACAGCCCCATTCGCTGGGCCGTCCTAGGCCTGATCGATGAGTTTCAAGGAACAAGGAGTAAGGTTTAAGGTGTAAGGTATAAGGCGCTAACGCAACCAATCCTCACACCTCACACCTCACACCTCACACCTCACACCTCACACCTTACACCTTACACCTTACACCTTACACACGCCCATGTCTCCCTCTGCCGCAGAAATTGAAACGATCGTACGTCGGGTGCTTCGCGCCCTAACGTCCGACGCTGCGCCAGGAGCGGCTGGTTCAACTGGTCCGGACACCGTTTCGACACTTCGCCTTTCCGATCGTGTCATCAGTATGCAATTGGTTCGGGATAAGTTATCCAACCAGCAAGCGATTGAAATCGGAAGAATGTCGGTGGTTACCCCAGCGGCAAAAGATTACTGCCGTGAACGAAAGATCGCGATCGTTCGCTTGGGTGAGGCGAAAGCGTCAGCTCCAGCTTTGATCCAAGATGGTACAACCAAGGCTCTTGAATTACCGAAACCACAACGTTTGTTCGTAGCGGGAACGGCTTCTTGGATGCCATCGATTGCCAAGCAATTATGCAATCGACAATCGCAAGTGGAAACCATGCAAGCAGATGACACTTCTGCCATGCACAGAATCTCGGAAGGATTGCGAGCAGGACATCAAGCGGGCCTTGCGGTTGTCTCCGCACCTCATGCAGCCTGCTGGCAAGCAGCTCGTGACGATCGGTTGCGGCCAGCGGTGGTATCGAACTGGGCCGAGCTTTCGGATGTGCTTCGCGAAGTCCCCGTCAACGTATTGATCTTATCGTCCAAGAACTGGAACGTAGCATCGACATGCAATGTCGCGCGACGTTTCTTCGAACACCTTCGAAGCAACTCTTGATTGAAAGCAGATCGAGTCTATGCAACTTTATCAAGTCAATGGTACCGTCACTCTCAGTCGAGCTCATCCGAGCTTCATGGGCTGCCGCTTGAAGACGGCTGAAGCTTATGGCGACCGACTCCTTGGCCGAGCAGTGAAAGATCCTGATTTGGTCGTGGTTTGGGATGATCTCGGGGCTGCCGACGGCTCCGTCATCGCTGTCAGCGACGGCGGCGAGGCTGCTCAGCCATTCAAACCAACTTTAAAGCCAGTCGACGCCTACAACGCAGCGATCATCGATGAACTTCATGGTCCTGGATTTAAGAAATAAGCTCCCTGTTTTCAAGTCAACCATACAAAACACTCGTTTCCACAAACTCGTCAACGCAACTTCAAACGAACACCCAAATGAACGCACACAAGATTAAGCAAGACATCGTTGAGATCGGACGCCGCCTTTACAACAAGGGGTTTGCAGCCGCGAACGATGGTAACATTACTGTCCGAATCGGCGAGAACGAAGTTCTGTGCACGCCGACCATGCACAGCAAAGGTTTCCTGAAGGTAGAAGACATTTGCACGATGGACATGACCGGCAAGCAAACAGCTGGCATCAAGAAGCGATCGAGCGAAGCGCTACTGCACCTGGAGATTTACAAGCAACGGCCAGACATCAAGAGCGTGGTGCACTGCCATCCACCATACGCAACTGCCTTTGCTGTTGCTCGTGAACCGATCCCTCAGTGTGTTCTCCCCGAAGTCGAAGTGTTTCTCGGGGATGTTCCTATCACACGTTACGAAACACCAGGCGGAAAGGCATTTGCGGAGACCGTTCTACCGTACGTCGATAAAACCAATGTTATCATTTTGGCCAACCATGGTACTGTCAGCTACGGGGTAGATGTCGAGCAAGCCTACTGGTGGACCGAGATTCTCGATGCGTATTGCCGTATTTTGATGCTCGCACGGCAGCTGGGCAATGTTTCGTACTTTAGCGAGACCGAAGAACGAGAGCTGCTGTCGCTGAAGCAAAAATGGGGTTGGGCAGATCCTCGAAATACCGAAGAGTACAAGAACTGCGATGTGTGTGCGAACGACATCTTCCGTAATTCATGGAAGGAATCGGGGGTTCAAAGACGAGCGTTTCCTGCACCTCCAGCGATGCCTGCAACCGCGGCGAAAGTCGAACAAGCTGTGGCTCAATCGATCGCGGGTGCGGCTCCCGTTCTTAAGGCTACCGGTACTAGTTCGCCGACGGATGGCCTTGCTGGGATCGATCAAGAGCAATTGATCAAGCTGATTACGGCTCAAGTCATGAAGCAACTTGCCCAGTAATTGACTTCCTATCCAAGTGCGACGTTCGCGTTGGTGAGCGTCGCCGACCAACAGCATAAAAATAACACTGAGACAATTTGTAGAGAGTGAATCCCATGAAGGTTAGCATTATCGGTGGTGGCGGTTTGGTAGGTTCCTGCGCAGGGTTCGCATTGCAGTGCGGCGGCGTAGTCCGCGAAATTGCCTTGTTGGACTTGAATGCGAACATGGCTGCAGGTCACGCATTGGACATGATGCATGGCGGGCCAAGTGTCGCAGACCAAGTTATCCATTCGGGCGGATACGAACACATTCCGTCGTCCGATATCATTTGCATCACCGCAGGCCTTCGCCGGAAACCCGACGAATCGCGTCTCGACTTGATCAACCGCAACACGGACTTGTTCAATGGGATTTTAGAAGATGTCAAGAAGGCTGGAGTCAAGCAGTCCGCCATCGTTTTGGTTGTCTCGAACCCGGTAGACATTCTGACGTTTGTTGCTGCCAAGAAGTTAGGCTTGCCAGCAACGCAAGTGCTTGGTCTTGGAACTCAATTGGACACCATCCGATTTTGTTCGTTGATTGCGGAACAGCTCGGCACTAGCCCAACTCAAACTCGCGGTTTGATCCTGGGAGAACACGGTGACAGCATGGTCCCAATTTGGTCCAGTGCGACCGTAGGGGCGTTGCCACTGGATAAGTACCCAGGATGGAATAACGTCATTGCAGACAAGATCTTTACCAGAACCAAGGGTTCCGGGGCGGAGTGCCTCTCCAAGAAGGGTGGCGCAGGCTTTGCCGTCGGTATTGCAATTCGCGATGTGATTCACGCAGTAGCGCTAGATCAACATCGTATCCTGCCGGTAAGCACCATTCAGGATGGTGCTTGTTACGGCATCCGCGATGTTGCATTAAGTGTTCCGACGGTGGTTGGACGATCTGGGGCGGTTCAACGGATCGAAATCGATTTGTGGCCAAAGGAATTGCAAGGCCTAAAAGCCAGTGCGGCTGCAATCAAACCAACCTTGGAAACCGTCATGAAACGGGTAACTGGCTAAGTCCATTCAACCGGAACCGTTGCTGTTAAAGTTTGCCTAATCCTTCCTGATTAATCCAACTTGGATTTAGGAAGTCGTGTAAGTTCCCCTGATATTACGACTTGCTGTGTGTGTTTCTTGTCGTAGGAATCGGTAAGGAACATTGCGCGTGCAGATACCGTTCACTAAATCCATTGTGCCGATCGTTGCATTAGTTGCTTGGACAACATTCCTCGCGTGTGCGATGATATCGCTGGTCATCTATCCATCACAGCCAGGGCGCGCGGCGAATGCCCCTTGGATTTTTCCGGAAACGGTAACGGTGTTTCCCAGGATACCTAAACCGGTTTTAGTTGTTTTTCTTCATCCGCATTGCCCATGCTCTGGTTCAACGCTGGAAAAGATTCAGTCGATCATGGAGCGATCGTCGAGCGAGATTGACTGCCGAGTTTACGTGGTCATCCCTCCCGAAGCTCCTGAGGGCTGGGAAGACGGCCACATCAACAATCGGCTCAGGGACTTGAAGAATGCGACTGTCGAAATCGATCGCAATGGAAGCATCGCATCGCAGTTTTCTGCTTCGACTTCTGGTCAAGTATTGCTATACCGTGACGATGGCGTTTTAGCATTCTCAGGTGGAATCACATCAAACCAAAGCCACGCGGGACGGTGCTTAGGATTACTCGCGTTGGACGAGAGACTTCAGACCAAGGACCTACCCTTCGCCCAGTCTCCTGTTTTTGGTTGTCCATTGTTCAACTCCGAAGCGAACTGCAGGGCGGAGGCACCATGCTTGCAGAAATGAAACTTGTTGGTTTCAAGCCTACGGAGGGCAATTCGGAGGTTTCGCAACGGGCCGGTTTCTTATTAGAAGAATTCCGGTCCCGTGTATATCGATCTACAGATCGAATGTTTTGTTTTCTGATGATTGTGCAATGGTTCGTAGGAGTAGCGGCTGCGATTTGGATTGCCCCCTACACCTGGATTGGAACTCAATACCAGATTCACTCACATGTTTTGGCAGCCATTTTTTTAGGTGGAATCATTGTATCTCTGCCTATCGGCTTAGCGTTGTTCTTTCCCGGACGTCCACTCACACGTCATACCATTGCCATCGCGCAGATGCTTTTTGGAGCTCTGTTGATTCATCTCACAGGTGGCCGAATTGAAACACACTTTCATATTTTCGGCTCATTGGCATTCCTTGCAATCTATCGCGATTGGAAGGTCTTAATCACCGCCACGCTTGTCGTTTCGTTGGATCACGTGTACCGCGGTTTACTGGATCCACTGTCAATCTTTGGATCTGCCGATGCAGGCAACTGGCGCTGGCTGGAACATTTTGTCTGGGTTATGTTTATTGACGTTTTCTTGATCGCCGCTTGCCTTCACGGGATTCGCGAAATGCGAACCATCGCTTTTCGGCAGTCAGAACTTGAAGATACTCAGTCAAAGATTGAAGCGACCGTTATCGAAAGAACGTCGCAGCTCGAACATGCTCGATTGGAAGCGGAACGAGCAGGACGAATTAAGAGCGAATTTCTTGCCAACATGAGTCATGAAATCCGTACTCCCATGACCGCCATCTTAGGCTTTGCTGATTTGCTTGCGGAAACCGTTGGTTGCCCATCGTCTTCGCAAAACCACCACGAATACCTTGGTACTATTCGACGCAATGGAGAGCATCTACTTCAGATCATCAATGACATTCTAGATGTTTCGAAGATAGAAGCGGGTAAGTTGGAAGTGGAGACTATCCCGCTTGAATTGACTTACGTTGTTAACGAAGTCTTAGCACTTATGCGGGTGCGAGCGGACGCCAAAAGCCTATGTTTAGAAGCCATCTTCGATGGTGAAATCCCAAAGACAATACTGTCTGACCCGGTTCGGCTTCGTCAGATCTTGCTAAACTTAGTTGGAAATGCAATTAAGTTTACCAAAACGGGTAGAGTCCAAATGGTTATCTCCTATATCAAGCAGCAAAGGGTTGTGCGTTTCGATGTCGTTGACACGGGGATGGGAATGTCATCGGACCAAGTGAACAACCTTTTTAGGGCCTTCGTGCAAGCAGACAACACCACGACGCGTCAATTTGGCGGCTCCGGTTTAGGGTTGCACATCAGCAAACAACTGGCGGAGTTGCTTGGAGGAGAACTTCAAGTTACGAGTACCTTGGGGGCTGGTAGTACGTTTTCTGTTTCCCTTCCAATTGGACCTTGGAACGATGCTGACTTGGTAGCACTGTGCGAGGCGCAAAGCGCTGTCGCCAGCACGCGTGATTCAGGCCAAGGCTCTGATGCCAAGCCCTTCAAGTCCATATCGAACGCGCCACTTCAAGGGACAAAAATTCTCTTCGCGGAAGACGGATTAGATAATCAAAAACTGATATCCCATGTACTTCGTAAAGCTGGGGCAGATGTTCTTATCGTAGATAACGGTAAACTTGCCATCGAGCAGCTGACCAATGACGCTACCCTGGAAGGTAAGTTCTTAGATCCCCTGCCATTTGATTTATTGCTTACGGATATGCAGATGCCAGAAATGGATGGATATTCAACGGCAAGATTTTTACGGAACCGAGGGTGCACGCTACCCATTGTCGCTTTGACAGCCAACGCCATGTCGGACGACTCGAGCAAATGTCTCGAATCAGGATGCGACGACTACACTACGAAGCCCATTCATCGAGAAAAGCTGATCGAATTGTGTTTGCGATGGAAAACAAACAAGAATCGTGATTTCCGCAATCTCGATTCTTGGAACGAAGAGAAAGTATGCTAGGGGATTTCCATATGTCATTTTCATTCGATCATCGCAATGTTTTGTCGGCAGCATCTGTGAAGGATTCCTCGAGTCAAGCCATGCCATTCAAACCGCTCCAGTCGGATCGGCTCTATGGAAGAGAAAGCTCGATCAAGCAACTGCTTCCGCTGTTTGAAGGTGTCTGCAGAGGGCAGAGCGAAACACTGCTTTTGCCCGGACTCTCTGGGGTTGGAAAAACCGCATTCGCCCGCGTGCTGGTAGAACCTGTTGGCTCCACGAATGGGTTCTTTCTGGAGGGGAAATTTGATCAATACGGTCGATCCATACCATTCGCAGCGTTCTGCCAAGTTTTATTGGCGTTTTGCAGGTCGATTCAAAATGAAAGTCCAGCCTTTCGCGAACAATGGCGATCCAAAATTCTAAATGCAGTGGGCGATTCCGCAAGATTGCTGATCGACTTGGAACCGGCATTTGAACCTATTTTGGGTTCATGCCCGCAACTACCCAAAATCAATCCGGTGGAAGCCAAACACCGATTTGCGAATGTGTTTCGCTGTTTTTTTGAGTCTATTTGTAAGCCGGAGCAACCCGTTGTTCTATTTCTTGATGACTGGCAGTGGGCTGATGCTGCTTCGCAAGAATTATTGTTGTTGTTGAGTGAGCAACCCATTCGCTATTTATTGATTATTGCTGCCTATCGAAATGACGAGGTAGGAAGAGATAATCCATTTTCGATAACTCTCGAGGAGCTGAAGGCTCAACAAAACTCGCTATCTACGATCGAACTTGCCAACTTGAGCAATAACGATATTGACCAGTTACTAGAAGAAAGGCTCGGCGGCAATATCGAGTCTCGTACTTCCGTCGTTGACTTGGTAATGGCCCGTACGAAGGGTAATCCGTTTTACGTCTTGGCGTTTGTAGATTATTTGATCGGATCCCAGCAAATCCAGCGGGACAGATCCAGCACTCTTTGGCGATTAGAAACGACTGCTTTGGAAGGTGAACCATCCAACGATGTCGTCCATTGGTATTCGACAAGAATGAAATTGCTTGACGCGGAATGCCGCAAGCTGCTTTCCATGTCAGCTTGCTTGGGGTTTCGTTTCGATTCGAAAACTCTTTCGATTATCAGCGAAACAAGTATGGATCGTTGCAACGAGATCCTTGGGTCTAGTTCCTTTTGCGATATTCTAGGCATGGATTCTGCCAGTCAAAAGCAAACGGAAAGTGCTGTAGAGGAGCCTTTGGTATTTCAATGGCGATTCCACCATGATCGGATTCAGCAAGCTGCTTACTGCTTAATCTCCCCTGCGATCGTTCCGCACACTCACCTTCAAATTGCCCAACTGCTGCTCCAACAACTTACAACCCTACAACGATCTGAACGATTGTTTGAGGTCACAGAACATCTCAATTACGCCCTAGAATTGATAGATAGCCTTCCGCTTGCTTTGGAAGCCATTGAGCTGAACTTAAAAGCTGCCGAAAGGGCGCGTTCCGCATCTGCATTTGGAGCCGAGTTGCAGTTTCTTTCCTGCGCCAAACAAGTTTTAGATGCGCCTGGATTTGCAAAGGATCTCTGGGGATCTTGGCACCAAACCGCGATCCAAGTGCTTCGAGAATTGGGGGAATCTCACTTCCTAAATGGGAACCACGATCTTGCGACACAGTACATTCGTGAAGCGGTTCAACGATCCAAAACGTCGATTGAAAAAGCAGAACTGCTGACGATCTCGGTGGTGCACCATACGTTGCTCGCGAAGTATCCAATGGCCATATCCATCGGTCGCGAAGCACTCACGATATTGGGGGTTGAACTTCCTGAACGGGAATTTAAGAGCGCTCGCGAGCAAGAACTCCAAGAGATCAGACGATCGCTTGGCAACAGGAATTTGAAGCAACTAGAAGCGTTGCCGTTCATGTCAGAGCCGCTTGGTTGTGCCATCGCGAAAGTCCTGATCGTTATGGGGCCACCTTGTTACCGATCTCACCAAGAACTTTGGGGGATCATCGTCCCCAAGGTTGTCAACCTGACCCTTGTTTACGGGCATATACCTCAAGTCGGCTACAGTCACAACGCGATTGCTGGCTTGCTGGTTTGGGAGCAAAATGACTTTCTCACGGCCGAAATATTTATCGAACTTGGAGAACGACTGATGGCCAGTCCGCTCGTGGCTTCGACCGAGCAGACGGTTTATCATCTGATGGCGGGTAGTTCCGTACGCCATTGGTTTGGGCACATGCAGCGAAGCAGCGAAGACTATGAACTTGCCTATGAAATTGGCTTGAACAGCGGAAACTTGCAATACGCTGCTTACGCATTTGGCCACAACATGTACTGCCAATTCTTCCAGGGGATAAACCTGGTTTCGCTTGGTGGCGAAATCAAAAAATCGTTGGTGTTTAGCCGCTCTCGGCGGAACCAATGGGCTGTGGATTTGCTCGAGTCGGGCGCTCGAGTGGTTGAATCCCTGACCGATGGAAGTGTTGACGCAAATGAAATTTTCGAATCCGAAAAGGCATTTTGCAGTCAAGTGGAAATGCATCAGAATCACCAAGTGATTTGTATCTATAACGTGATGCGATCGTTTCGAAGCTTCATCCTACAAGACTATGAAGCTGCGTTGTCTTTTTCTGATATGGCCGAATCTAGCATTGCAATGGTGGGAACCCAAGGTCTGCTGCCATGGCCCGAGCATGTATGCATTCGATTTTTGATTCGCGCGTCGCTTCTCCCAACGGTTGACCTTGAAACCAAAACGAAATGGCAAAGCGAATTCGGTGAAACCCTCGATCTACTTAGGAAATGGTCGTTGTGGGCACCTCAGAATTTTGAGCACAAGCGTCTGCTTGTCATGGCGGAGCTTGCTCGAATGGAAGGGCGAATTTGGGACGCAGCTACACTCTATGATGACGCAATCCGCGCAGCGAACCAGGGCGGATTTCTCCAATGGGAAGCACTCGCTAACGAACTGGCTGCCAATTTGTGGCGGGAAGCGAATACGCCACAGATCGAGCAATCGTACCGATCCAGTGCCTACGCCGTCTACCAACAATGGGGCGCGACAGCAAAACTACAACGCATCGAAAGCAACCTAGTTGATTCTCTTTCGCTCAAGTTGAAAAATCTACAACCACCGAATCCGATTCAACACCTCATCCCGAATCCGGTACAAGACAGATTGATCGCAAGTCAAATTGAATTATTGCGTGCTGCAAGCTCGAAGAAGAACTATGATCTCGGCGAGAATCGTATTCGCCAGTACGCAGAGGAATTGAGCCTGGCCACGGAACGGATGCGGACCGAAGTTGCTGAACGCAAAAAGGCCGAAGTGGCACTCAGGCTTCAGAATGATCTGCTCGAAACTCGCGTGAAGGAACGAACACAGGAACTACAAAAGAGTCATGATGAGTTTGAAATCCTAGCTGAACGACTTGAACTGGCGACGCGTGCGAAAAACATGGGCGTATGGGACTGGGATGTTAGTCGCGACAGACTTCTTTGCGATCAAGTGCTCTGCAATATCTATGGAATCCATGAAGGAACTTATGAAGGACCGCTTAAGGAATGGCTTACCTACATTCATCCATCGGATCTAACGCGAGTTACGATGGCGATCGATAACTCGCTCCGCGAAGGTGTTCCATTCGACATGGAATTTCGCATTCGCCGACCTGACGGGCAAGTTCGAACGGTCAAATCGCAAAGGCAAGTCATTTGCGATGCGACTGGTGTCGCTAAGCGTATGATCGGCATCAGTTTTGACATCACCGAAAGTCGGCAACAGTCGATTCTATTGATTTTGCGCCAACAGGTGACCGAGCGAGTTGCTCGTGGCCTTGAGTTAAGTGAAGTGCTGGAATTTTTGGCATCTTCGATCGATGAGCTTGAACTGGAAATGGCTTGCGGCTTCATCGTCGAATCACCGGATGAAGGCCATCCATTGAATGTGAATAGTCCGAGGGTAATTCGTTTACTGGCCGAAGATGCAGATTGTTTCCCAAAACGATGGGTACTACCTGTTTTGTCTTCGGTGCGAGTGGAATTGGGCAAGCTGATTTTTTACAGTGAGATTCTAAACGAACCCAGTTCATCCGATTTGGCTTTTGCTGCGTCGATCGCAGAACTGGCGACAATCGCGATCGAACACACTAGGTATGTAGAAGATTTACAATGCGCTCGTGAAACGGCACAGGTAGCAAATCAAGCTAAGAGCGAATTTCTTGCCAACATGAGTCACGAAATCAGGACTCCTATGACCGCAATCCTTGGTTTCACCGAACTCTTGCTCGATAACCGAAATTTCGAGACAGATCCGGAACAACGTATTGAATCGATCAAAACGATTCAACGCAACGGTGAACACTTGATTGGCATCATCGACGACATCCTTGATTTGTCCAAAATCGAGTCGGGTAAGCTGGAAGTGGAAGAGATTGAATACTCCCCGGTTGCAATTGTTCAGGATGTTCTTTCCTTGATGTCGATTCGTGCAAATGCAAAAGGCATCTACTTAGAATCCGAGTTGACGAATCGCATACCGGTTACAATCCTTACCGACCCAACACGTATGCGTCAGGTGATCTTGAATCTGGTAAGCAA
This sequence comes from Planctomycetaceae bacterium, assembly GCA_027487485.1. Lineage (GTDB taxonomy): Bacteria > Planctomycetota > Planctomycetia > Pirellulales > Pirellulaceae > JBKCUI01. Next base: position 197,544 of record JAIYDN010000070.1, read on the forward strand.
CGCGATTAAGTTCACGGAAACGGGTGGCGTCCGTATCGTGGTTCGCTATGAAGATGGGGCAAAACCTGTGCTTCATTACGATGTCGTCGATACGGGATTGGGTTTAACCACGGAACAACAATCTCGACTTTTTAGGCCATTTGCTCAGGCAGATACTTCAACAACACGTCAGTTTGGCGGCACGGGACTGGGGTTAACGATCTGCAGACGCCTGGCGGAAATGATGGGGGGTGGGGTCATGATCGCATCTTCGGAACCTGGTGTTGGGTCCTGCTTCCGAGCGTCCTTCGGGGTCGGCGATTTGATTGGTACCGAGTTTCATGAACCCAAAAACTGTGCTGAACCCCATAGGAAAAATCCATCGCAAGAGAAGTCGATATCGTTGGCGTTACCCTTGGAAGGGCACCGTGTTTTGCTGGCGGAAGACGGACCAGACAATCAACGTCTGGTCTCGTTTGTACTCAAAAAGGCCGGAGCCGTTGTCACCGTTGTAGAAAACGGTCTCTTGGCAGTAGAAACCTGCCTTGCTGCGATCGAGAAAGACCAACCGTTCGATACCATTCTCATGGATATGCAAATGCCAATACTGGATGGTTACCAAGCCACCAGTCAGTTGAGATCACACGGGTATCTAGGTCCCATCATCGCCCTGACTGCTCATGCGATGGACGGAGATGAAGAAAAGTGCTTGAACGCTGGTTGCTCGGACTACACGACCAAGCCCATCAACCGGGATATGCTAATCGCGAAGCTCACGAAGCGCACTGACGCTTCGTCGCTCTAAGGCGATAGCGATGCTGTAAGTGCAACAATTGCAAAGCCATTAATCTAGCCCGCTCTTCACAACCCTTGCGTCCATTTCTGACCGTAACCGGCTGATTCGATTAAGCATGAATTGCACACTGTTACAGAGTTCTTCGGACGAAATGGGTTTGAGAAGGTAGTCGTCGGCACCAAGTATAAATGCCGAACGAATAGCGTTTTCGTCAGGGTACCCCGTCAGAATGATAACCTGCGTTAATGTATCCGCCTCTTTAATCGCTTTGAGCAGCTTAAAACCATTCACGCTTGGCATATCCAAGTCAGTAATACACAAATCAAACTGATTTGCCGTGATCATCCCAAGAGCCATCTGCAC
>JAIYDN010000009.1 GCA_027487485.1 Planctomycetaceae bacterium
AAAACTAGCATACCCATACCACAGCCTCCTCGCTGGTTCCAGAATCCTAAACTCGCTTCCACTGCCAAAGTCCCAACCAGGACTAAGACACGCTGCGACCTATTCGCCCGCAACGTGCCTGTGATCGTCTCTCCGATCAGTCCGCCCACTCCACCAGGGCACCGGTGCACGTCTGCAAATCAAGTTTTTACGGTTTGAAGCAATCGCCCCGATCTCTCCCACTGATCTCAAAAGATGGTTTGGTCATCAACTTTCCTTTGCCTTGGTGTCCTATTTGTTGACCTCGTGGGTTAGCCTTGCGGCGAATCCGACTGTCAGGGGAGTGCTATCCAAGTGTTCGGTGCAGATTCCCAGCCTGCACGCCACATACACATTCAAAGTCGAACGGGATGGAATCGAACCACCACTTTCACTATGGGGGCCGTTCGTGCACCTACCCCAGTCACAGTGTGCTCCTAACCAATTAAGCTACCGTTCGAAGGTTGATCGTCTCTCCGATCTGTCACGGCTATCCCCAGATTTGCATCTTGACCGTTTCGACCTCAAACATGCCGGGGCTCACTCAACTTGGCTATCGTGCTCACCAAGTCGCTTTGCGTTTTTTTCCAACTCACCGCGTCTTTCGAGGCCGTAGAGCTGGCTGACTGTCGTCACCACGCGCAAAGTGATTTGTTACCACGGGATGCCATCAGGCGCATCCGCATGTTTCTTAGCCTCCTCTTCTCTCCACGTTGCCCAATCCGTAAGCACCATCGAATCCGTTGCTGACTCGTAGTGCACGTGATGAAATTGATTGCAGTTTGTGCAGCCACAATGGCCGTCTGATCCTCCGAACTCCATGCTCAAGCTGATACCGATTGAAAACTCGGTATTGCAGGCTACGCATTTAACTGGGTACCGCTTGGCTTCTGCCATGGCGCCCTCGTTTCACAACCTTGCCAATGACTTCGACGCGGGCCTGCAATGGCCAGCGATGGAACGTAAACAACCCATGGACAACATGCCCTTTGACTGGGCTGAAGTCAGAACCCAAATAGACTCGCAGGTAGAAGTACTGCCACACGATCGCAACGGTGTCGCTGTATGCATGCGAAAGTCGATTCTTCGCAGACTGAGCATCAACCAATTGCAGAAAAGCCCCAGTCTCGTGATAGGACCGCGTTGCCTTAGAAAGCAACACTCGCGGTTGACTTCGACTGATGCGACACAGCGTAACGATACACTGCAAAGCTTCAGGACTCAGCAAACTAAGCTTACGAGTCCAAGAAGGTTTTAACATGCTCATGACTTCACGACCTTGGCAAATGTGACGCCAAAGGAATGCACGGTAAAACCAAGCTTTCTCAACTCGCTATCGATCCTTGGAGACCGATTGCGATTGGGATCTAAGTCTTTCCAAAAAATCATATTGAACCCTGTGCGTGCTTCTTTTTCGATTTTCGATAACAACACTAAGAGAATCTCTTCTTCGTTAGGTGTTAGTTCCCTACTAAGTTCCTTATCAACAAGCTCGACCGCGGCAGAGGCAGTAAGCAGCGCTGGCTTACCAGCGTCTACATTTGGGGTGCCAGGGCTCAGTTGCGATTGCTCAAGCCAAACTGTTTCTCGAACCAAAACAGTATCTTTTGGGATGGATCGATCGTCGTTCCGAAACAGGTCTTGCAGTCGCGCTACTTGGCCCGACAGTTCCTTGTGTAGATTGACTAAGTTCTCAACAAGAACATTCAGGTCTTCCAAGATTCCCTCCGCTGGATTGATAGCATCAATAGCGAGCAGAACAGCGAAAGAAGAAGCCGGTGCGATCCCGACTCAATCCGAGTAGTTCGCACGCCGTCACAAGCCATCCAGGTCAAGCCTGACAACGCACCGGCAGTTCTTCACTGATCACGGCGGGCTCGTTGCTAACACAGCAACAAAGGAAAGAAGCTCACCGACTCACCGGTGGCAATGGTAAAGCAATTGCTTTACCGCTTCAAGGGGAACTAAAGCAATTTTTTTAGTTTTCTTCTGCACCAGCCTGGAGTATGTCAATGGTCGTCGTTTCGAGGGCCTTTGCGATTTCATCGCAAGTGCGTAGCGATGGATTCCCGTTCTTCCCAAGCAAAAACTGATTCACCTGCTGAATCGACTTTCCCCAAGACCGGGCGAATTGAGTTTCGGTTAAACCGCGTGTAGAAAGAACAACACGCACGCCTCGAATAAAGACCTGAGTGGAATCAGTAAGTTCGGCTCTTAGAGTTGCCATTTCGATGTTCATTCCTTTAGGATAGTCGGACGTTTCCGAGAATGCAAATCACTTACTGTTCGCCGTCAACTGATCTAATCTCGCAGTTATCTCACTTAGTTTTTCTAGAGACTCAATTTGACGTTCTGCTAGATCTCCAAGAATCGACAATACTGCTGATTGGAAGCTGCTGATTGGTTTTTCAGACATGCCCAATGACAGTTGCTTATCAAGTGAGTTACGGGCAGTAAGAGCATCGACTGTTCTTCTAAGAGCTTCAATTTCCTTTTCAGCATCAAACCTTGCGTTTAATTCATTATTCGCAGTTTGAGCATTATCAATGTCTTGGCGGATAGCTTTTAACTGCTGATTTTCTGTCAAATGCCCCATTTGGTTTTTCTTTCGTTCTTGCGTTTAGAAATCAGTCCAGTGAAACCCAGTACTGCTCAACACATGACCAGCGAATGGTTATGGGCTTACCGTTGTCAGTTCGCACCAAAACAAACGGATCTTCGAGCATTGTGAAGCTTGCATTCCTGCCATCAGTGCTCTGTTCCGAAGCCCAAAGCGATGGGTCCGGAAACTGAATCTGTCGGATCGAGCCAATGCTGCAAAATCTACCTGCATAGCGCAACGCTAGTTTGGCTTGGTAGTACTGAGCCAACTGGGATTCTCCGGCGGTCGCGGAGCTGCGATTTACGGCGCCTTCAACGACAGAACTTGCAAGTGATGCTGCAACAACAAAACCCAAGTCTCCCATGAAGCCAATACCTGTCGACTTAGGCGTCAGCTTTTTCGCTGCCTCGCCGTAGAGACGCTGCACGTTTTGAGATAGCTCCAAAGGAACCATGTAGACAGAATCGAACTCAAGAACGTGGCCAGAGGTCAAAGTTATCTTGCCCGTATGGGCATTTGTGCCCTCATGTGCAACGATTTTCCCAGGCTCAGAGCACTTGGGACATCGGCTGTTCTTGCCAATGTTAACATCCGGAGTCTTCGTGATTGTCAGACATTGAGAACAAACCAGAGCCGCCATCATCAACACCCGCGATTACGTTCTTTTGAAATAAAGCTTGCAACCGAACGATTTTGAACTAGGGTCAGATCAATCAAATGAGTCAGGCAACCGAACCCAAAGGATCCGGTTGCCCGATCTCAAAAGCTTGCAGATCAGGGATTCTTCAGGGAAGAAACGATCTGCTTCAAGTTGCGGGAGCCGGATTTGAACCGACGACCTCGAGGTTATGAGCCTCGCGAGCTACCGGGCTGCTCCATCCCGCGGGGCAAATGATAGTCATTGCTGCTCCCGCGTCCACCCCAAAGGGAATTTTCTGTGAAGGATTTTTTAAGAGCTTGAACTCCCTCTTTCGTTCAACACATCTGCCTCAACGCAAATCCTCCAACATGCTTTGTCGCAGCTGTGCCAATACTGTACTAACTACGCACGGTCAACACACAATGCGACAGCAAATGCCGCCTCATCGCGATTCAAGTGACTAGGGACTTGCAGTAAATCGAAGCTTCAAGTCTTGATTCACCACTTGCTTGATCTCGAGACCGCCCTGAAGGACCTCCATCGAGATGTCCTGATGAAATTCGGAATGATCGATACAACCCAAAACATTGTTAAACCAAATTGTTCCCAACGACTCTTGCTTGTTGAGCTTGATACCAGGCTTCTCGTCTGCGCTGACAGATCGAAGTGCTGTGGTTGCTCGAATCTTGTCCAACGTCACGCCGTTCACCATCTCTTCACCAAGATACTGATAAGTCGTAGTTACGGAAAACTTACCCAACGCCTGCATTTCGATCTCGTACTTTTGTTGCCAATCGTCTCCCACTCGAATCGGAATCTCCGGTAATTGCATCGTGCTGTTCATCGACAACTCCTTTATCCCTGATTCCGACAATCCACCTTTGCCGTCAATCCACTTCTTTCTTGTCTCGTCGGGAACCGTCCATTGAGTGATCTCCCCGCTAGGCTTCATGCTGACATCAAAGCTGGTGCCCGCAATCGAGTTGAAGCTGTTGGCCATCGTTGCTGCGACGCCTGTCACTGGCTTTTTGTCATTTGTGTCAATCACAAAGGTAAGCCCAGGCGATTGCATCTCAAAAACAATCCTGTTCACAGCCTGCTCAACGCGCGCAGTTTTGTCCTCCGACACTTCCAAAACGGTCCAAGCCATCTCTGTCTTTTGCTGAGTTGTGTTGTTAGAAATGGACGCCTTTGCTGGTGGCAACCCATCCAACTTCATTTTGGTGGTCTGGTCCATTTGCACTTGGAGAATGCGTCCTTGAGGCAACTTCCATGCAAGGGTCTTTTGAGCCAAGCATGTTCCGCTAATGCCAAACAGAAGCGACAAAAAGCTACAACCTAGAAGGAACGTTTGAAATACAGCAGTGCGCAACATGATTTTCTCCCGATAGTGAGTGGATATCCACTGGTTTATACGGGAACCCCACCAAATCGGCTAGACGATTTCAAGGAAGCACCGCTTGTTCGAGGCTACCCATCTTGAGTCTCGTTTCTACTAAATCAACGGATTTCAACACTGAGTCGATCAAGCTCATGGTGCGCGAACTCAGAATCCAGCATTTCAATCTCGATTCGATGCTCTGCCGGCCCTGCACACAACGTATCGACGGAAATTGAAGCCATTTTCCAGCGTCGATCGAAAGGAGATTCCTGCAGTTTCACGCTCTGTATCTTGTCAAAAAAGGCTATGGAACACTTTTGCAAAAGCACTCCGCTCCGAAATGCGATACCCCATGGAGTACGAGCGTAACGCCGACTTCTGGATTTCTTCTTGACCCACCACATCCCGAAACCGGCAATGGGAAACCCAACGATCCAACCCCAGTAAGGCTGGAAATAAACACAAACGACAGAAGCGATAATTGAAGCAAGCAGGACAGGGCGAATCATTCGTTGCGATGCATTCGGCGCTAATGGCTGCCAAGAGTACGCGTCGTCACGAAACTCGATGCGAGAATCGATTGCGGACAAAATCCTCGCAACCTCTTGGTTAGCGATAATGGGAACGAACCATCTGCGCCCAATGGTGTTGGCTGCTTCGTCCGATTTGTTAGAACCGCCTGCCGTTTCCACTCGGATTGAGGCTAATCCCAAAAGTCGCATCATCCAAGTTCGATGAATACAAATGACCTGAATTCTCCCTAACGGAATCGTTGCCGAAATCTTGGTTAGAAGGCCACAATGCAAATGCAAAGATTTGCCCTGCAGTTCGAGCCGGTAACCGTAGAACTTGAACAGATACCACAAAGACGAAAAAATGCGCAAGATTGCGAACAGAATCAACACACCAGCCACCACCAAGGCGGCCGATCCCAGATAGCCAAAATCCTGCGAGATTGATTCGAACAAACTTTGGAAGTATCGTCCCTCCGTCTGGATCACATTGTTCATTGCTTGCTTTCTCCGACTGCCCGAAATTCGCTCGGCGGATCGTTCCCATGGAATAAACTGATTGCCAAATCTTGCCTGCCAGAAAAGGCCAAACAGAATTCCTGCGATGACTTCGCCGCGATTGCTTATCAAACCGGCGATAACAATCAATCTCGTTGGCAACTGGAGCAACAAGGTCCGTGAACGATCTTCGATTGTCTCCTGTTTGATTGAGCTTGGGATCGTTTGGTTCGATCCATTTGTTTCTAGTTGTTGCGCGTCGTCATTAAGAAAATGTGCGGTGCCGACTTTGGTGAGTTCTATGGAATCAACGCCGGCTGCTCGTTGTTTCGATATTGTCTCTCGTAATAGATCCAGCTCGGCAATCGAAAGCACTCGCATAATCGCTTCCGGTTCAGTTCCAGATGCCGTTTCCACCCGAACTTCTCCGACTTTCAGAAGCCGATGGAATGGATTCTGCGAGAGATCGATGTTTTGAATTCGATCCAGGGGAACTGTTCGATTAAGTCGCCCCCACAGCCCCTGATGAATGACCAGAGTCCGGTCCTCGATTCGATATCGAAACGTGAAGAAACGGATCAGTGCAATCATTAATCCAATCGAGAGGATCAAAGAACCGATGGAGTAACCGATCCAGCTGCCGCTGCCAGTACTTAACAGCGCAGCTACGGTCGGAATCAGATTGTCTCGGATCGTTTTCGCAAACTCGAACAAGACCGAAAGCGGATGAAGATGACGGAACGATCCATTTTCGTTCAAGAAGCCACCTCCGATTTCTCCGTTTCGGCGGGTTGGCTCTCCTTCGGCTTGGATGCTTGCTGGGCGTCATCCGAGCTGGTGACCAATTCGCTTTGCTTGGTTGTGGGTTCGCTGGCCGTCGTGGGTTCGATAGGCTCAATCGCGGGTTCAACGGCTACGGGTTTGACTGCCAACCCTTTGGTAGACAGTTGGTCCCGGATGGATTGTGCGGTTTCCACTAAGATTCCAGCTAGCGGAATGGACGGTTCGTGAGTCCCGCCGGTATTGATGACCAAAGTGGCGATTCCAAAGCTGCGCATCATTGGCCCTTGCTTGATATCGGTGTGCTGGATGCGATCGCGAGGTATGAAGATTTGGTGTTTCCACCAGATGCCGCGTTGAATTTCGATACCGCTGTCCTTCAGTTGCCAGCTGGTCGTTTCATAGGTGCGTTTAGGTAGGTAGAAACTAAAAAAGACTCCTAACAGGGTCAAAACAAACCAAGCCAACAGACCCAGCCATTGCGTAGTGTCGAATGCTTCGCGAACGAAGAAGCCAACCAAAACCCAGATCAGCAGAAGAACTGGTGAAACAATCGCAACGAAAATCAAGGACGCAATTCGCTCTACCTTCACAAAGGCCAAGTCTAGTTTCTGAGCTTGATTCATTCGATTTGCCGAAAAGTAAAAAAGTGTCCTAGCGATCCGTGCACGCTGAGTGTTCGCTTGGAGAGACCGAGTCTTGGAGCGTCAGTCTATCTCGAATCCTGTTTTTTCGCAGCCGTTGTGGAGACTGCCTTAGCGACAGTTACCTTTGGCAACCGAAAACGCTTATCCAGAAAATGGCAATTCCCGCTTTCCTGGTTGCCTAGGGTCCGTTAATCTGACAACTATTGTTGGCGTTGAAATAGGGATGGTTGCCACCTCAAGCGAAAGAGCTTTATGAAATTCAAGTTTCCGATCGTAATCATTGACGAAGATTTCCGTTCGGGTAATGCGTCAGGACTGGGCATTCGTGCCCTTGCAGAAGCGATCGAGCGGGAGGGCACGGAGGTTGCCGGCGTGACCAATTATGGCGATTTGTCCCAGTTTGCTCAGCAGCAAAGTCGGGCGTCGGCATTCATTTTGTCCATCGATGACGAAGAATTTGCCACCGACCAATCCATGAAGGTGGCTCTGGAAAATCTACGGAAGTTTATCGGCGAAATCCGCTTCAAGAACGCAGACATCCCGATCTTCTTGTACGGCGAAACCAGAACCTCCCGTCACATCCCGAACGATATTTTGCGTGAGCTGCACGGCTTCATTCATATGTTCGAAGATACGCCGGAGTTTGTCGCTCGGCATATTCTTCGCGAAGCTCGAGCGTACACCGATGGTTTAGCACCGCCGTTCTTCCGAGCGATGGTTCATTACGCTCAAGATGGTTCTTATTCTTGGCACTGCCCAGGTCACTCGGGCGGTGTCGCGTTTCTCAAAAGCCCTGTAGGCCAAATGTTTCACCAGTTCTTCGGTGAAAACATGTTGCGAGCCGACGTATGCAACGCCGTGGAAGAGCTCGGTCAGCTGCTGGATCACACCGGACCTGTCGCCGCCTCGGAACGCAACGCCGCTAGAATCTTCGGTGCAGACCATTGTTTCTTTGTGACCAACGGCACCTCGACCTCCAACAAGATTGTTTGGCACTCCACCGTGGCGAACGGAGACATTGTGGTGGTCGACCGCAATTGCCACAAATCGATTTTGCATTCCATCATTATGACGGGCGCGGTCCCGGTCTTTTTAACTCCGACCCGAAACAATCTTGGAATCATTGGACCGATTCCGATGGAAGAGTTTCTACCGGAAACGATTCAAAAGAAGATTGATGCCAACGTTTTTGCACGGGAGGCTCAGGCCAAGCACCCAGACCGTAAGCCTCGGATTTTGACCATCACGCAAAGCACCTACGATGGGATCATCTACAACGTGGAATCCCTGCGCAAGATTTTGGATGGGCGAATCGGAACCTTGCATTTTGATGAAGCTTGGCTTCCTCACGCGGCCTTCCACGAATTCTACAAAGACATGCATGCGATCGGGCCGAATCGTCCAGCACCGGACGAGTCGATGATTTTTGCGACGCATTCGACGCATAAGTTGTTGGCCGGTATCTCACAAGCTTCTCAGATTTTGGTTCGCGAGCCTGTCAAGAAGAAGCTCGACCGCAACACGTTCAACGAAGCGTACTTGATGCACGTATCCACGTCGCCTCAGTATGCGATCATCGCTTCTTGCGACGTGGCTGCGGCCATGATGGAACCGCCCGGCGGAACCGCTTTGGTCGAGGAATCCATCATGGAAGCGCTCGACTTCCGAAGAGCCATGCGGAAAGTGGACGACGAATGGGGCAGCGACTGGTGGTTTAAAGTTTGGGGCCCCGACCACCTTGCGGAAGAAGGGATCGGCGAACGGGACGATTGGATGCTCAAACCCGACGACAACTGGCATGGATTCGGAAAGCTCGCGACCGGATTCAACATGCTGGACCCCATCAAGGCCACCGTGATCACCCCTGGCTTGGATGTGAGCGGGCAATTTGCTGAATCAGGAATCCCAGCCTCGATCGTTACCAGATATCTGGTCGAACACGGGGTTATCGTGGAGAAGACTGGTCTTTACTCGTTCTTCATCATGTTCACGATCGGTATCACCAAAGGCCGATGGAATACCTTGCTCAGCTCCTTGCAACAGTTCAAGGATGACTACGACAAGAACCAGCCTATGTGGAAGATTCTGCCGGAGTTCTGCCAGCAGTATCCAAAATACGAACGAATTGGGCTGCGTGATTTGTGCAAGCAAATTCACGACACCTACAAGAAGCATGACGTTGCCCGGGTGACCACCGAAATGTATTTGTCCCCCATGCAGCCAGCCATGAAGCCTTCAGATGCGTTTGCGATGATGGCTCATGATGAAATCGACCGAGTGTCCATTGATGAACTCGAAGGACGCGCAACGGCGGTGCTTCTGACTCCCTATCCACCAGGGATCCCTTTGCTGATTCCTGGCGAGCGGTTCAACAAGATCATTGTCGAGTATCTTCGCTTCGCGCGGATGTTTAACGAAATGTTCCCAGGTTTTGATACGGACATTCACGGCTTGGTCGAAGAAGAGATCGATGGAAAGCGTTCGTATTACGTGGACTGCGTTCGCATCAATGAACCACCTATGGTGAAAAGCAAAGAGGAACGAAATCGCATGCCTTCAACCGCAGGTGTCTAGTTTGGATCGACACGCCTGGAAGGTACTGTCCGTTAAGCCTCTGTTTGAACACAAGCCCTGGATTCGTGCAGAAATGCACGCGATCCAGTTGCCGGATGGGCAAACGATCCCAGAATGGGTTTGGTTGGTCACGCCCGATTTCGTCAACGTGATCGCGGTCACCGCGGACGGCTATTTTCTTTGTTTCCAACAAAACAAGTATGCGATTGAAGGTCTGTCGCTTGCACCTGTCGGCGGATACATCGATCCAGGTGAAACGCCCCTGCAAGCAGCGAAGCGAGAAATGCTAGAGGAGTCCGGTTATGTCTCCGATGAATGGATTCCGATGGGCAAGTATGCTGCCGATGGGAATCGAGGCGTTGGGCATGGCCATCTTTTTCTTGCCCTGAACGCTCGGAAAGTATGCGATGCGGATGCCGATGACCTCGAACACATGGAATTGCACCTGTTGTCCGTCGACGACTTCGAACGGGAGCTCTTGAGCGGACAATTCAAACTTCTTCCTTGGACCGCTTGTGCAGCGATGGCATTGCTTCACTGGCGACATCTTCAGCAACCAACTCTTCAACAAAGTTGAATTCGAATGCAACAACTCTCTTTTGGCGATCGCCTTACCCACGCCGTCCTTGCGAAAGAAAATGGTGTTTGTGTCGGACTTGATCCCCGCTGGGAACAGTTGCCAGCGGCGCTCCGGCCGTCGGAAGGTTCGTCGTTAGATGCGGTCGCAAGCGCATTTGAGAAGTTCTGTATCGAGATTATCGATGTGGTTCATCCCTTGGTCCCTGTGGTTAAGCCACAAAGTGCCTTCTTCGAGGAACTGGGGCCAAGTGGTGTTGGGGCTCTGGCGCGCGTTTGCCAGTATGCGTCCAGCAAAGGTCTTCTTGTGATCATGGATGCGAAGCGAAACGATATCGGAACCACAGCGACAGCCTACGCCAAAGCCTATCTTGGAAATCATGGTCAAAGTCCCTTCGGCGCAGATTCCCTGACCGTCAGCCCTTACCTGGGCTCGGATTCACTTGAGCCGTTTATCAGCCGATGCAATCAAGTCCAAGGTGGAATTTTCGTCTTGGTAAAAACTTCCAACCCAGGAAGTGGGTTTATGCAAGATCTGCGGTGCGGCGAGCAGACCATCGCGGAACGCGTCGCCGACTATGTTCAATCCGAATCCCTTCGAACAGCTTCTTCAAGCACCGCTTACGGCAGCATCGGCGCCGTGGTGGGAGCAACCTACCCAGATCAATTGCGCGAGATGAGGCAGCGCATGCCCAACGTATGGATACTGATCCCCGGCTATGGAGCTCAAGGGGGTGCGGCGGCGGATGTTGTTGCAGGCATGGATCATCAAGGCTTGGGAGCGATCGTCAATAGCTCTCGCGGAATCATCTTTGCCCATGAAAATCCAAAGTACCAGCATGCGAGTTCGTGGCAAGCGGCGGTCGAGATGTCAACTCGCGATATGATTGCGGCCTTACGCAGTGCTTTGGCGCAACGCCATGAAGTACGTTGAACTCCAGTGCAAAAGCAATTTTTCGTTTCTTGAAGGAGCGTCCCACGCCCACGAGTACGCCCAGCAAGCACTGGAACTTGGTTACGCTGGCTTTGCCGTAACGGATCGCAACACTTTCGCTGGGATCGTTCGAGCGCACACGGCAGCCTCCGATCTAAAGATCCCCTTCTTCGTTGGAACGGAAGTCCATCCGATCGATGGCCCCCCGGTAGTTTTGTGGCCCATGACTCGAACCGGGTACGCAAACCTGTGCCGGCTTCTCTCCATCGGGCGCATGCGTGCAATCAAGGGGGAGTGTGTCCTGTCGTGGCATGATATTCAGCAACACTCCGATCACATCTTGGCGGGCATGATTCTTCGTTTGCCCCAAGCTCAACCGCCAGAATTCCTGATGGCTAATCATGTATCCACGGGTGAAGAAAACCACTCGCGGTTATCGGTCCCGGCCATCCCGAATACGCCCTGGTGTCCTGTTGGAATTCAATTTTCACCGGGGGATCTCGATGAATGGACAAAGTGGCTTGCGAGAGCCAAAGAGCTTTTTGGTGACCGATTGTATGTCAATGCAAGCGTCCATTCTGGAGTCGATGACCGAACGACTTTGCATCGAATCGTTCAGGTCGGACGCAATGCGAACGTACCGCTGCTGGCAACTGGCGACTGCTTGTATCACGTTCCTGAGCGGATGATTCTGCATGATTGTGTCTCGGCCATCGCATCGCGAACGACCATTGATTCGATTGCGATGTCCAGGCCCATGAACGCGTGCTATGCAATGCGCACTCTGAAGGAAATTCAGCGGGTGTATAGCGAATGCCCTTCGGCGATCGATCGAACGTGCGAGGTTGCCAGTCGGATCCAATTTTCACTGAGCGAATTGCGGTACGAATATCCAAGCGAATCCACGGAGAATGGACTGAAGCCAATTGACTACTTGAAGCAATTGACTTGGGCGGGGGCCAAAGAACGCTATCCATGCGGTGTTCCCAATAAGATTGTTGCGATGCTGCGACACGAGATGTCCATCATCGAAGACTTGCGGTATGAAGCCTATTTTCTGACCGTTTGGGATCTAGTGCGTTTTGCTCGCTCGCGGAACATCTTGTGCCAAGGACGTGGTTCTGCAGCCAACAGCGCTGTTTGTTTTTGCTTGGGAGTTACCAGCGTTGATCCAGACAACTATGACTTGTTGTTCGAGCGATTCATCAGCCGCGAACGGAACGAGGCGCCGGATATCGACGTCGATTTCGAGCATCAGCGGCGTGAGGAAGTGATTCAATACGTTTATGCAAAGTATGGACGGGAACGAGCAGGTATGACCGCGGTTGTGACAACCTATCGATTGCGTTCCGCTGTGCGGGAATGTGGGAAAGCGATTGGCTTGTCGCAAGATCGAATTGACTCTTTAGCAAAAATTGTGGAGGGTCGAGGTGGCCAAGAGTCGCTGGAGGAGCGATGCCTTGCAGCAGGTATTGATCCAAAATCGGAGATTGGAAAGCGCTTTCTTTACTTGGTTCAAACGCTGGTCGGGTTCCCGAGGCATTTATCCCAACATACCGGCGGGATGGTCATGACTCAGGGGCCGTTGCATGAGCTGTGTCCGATCGAGAACGCTGCGATGGAAGACCGATCGATCATTCAATGGGACAAAAATGATTTGGATGAACTTGGTATTTTGAAGGTGGACTGTTTAGCGTTAGGAATGCTTTCCGCCATTCATCGCAGCCTAGACCTGATCGCTTTGAAGTACCATCGACCGCTCACGCTGGCCACCATCCCGGCGGATGATAAGCGAGTGTACGACATGATATGTGCTGCGGACACGGTGGGTGTCTTCCAGATTGAAAGCAGAGCTCAAATGAGTATGCTTCCAAGGCTTCGTCCTCGCTGCTTTTATGACTTGGTGATTGAGGTCGCGATCGTTCGGCCTGGACCGATCCAGGGGCAGATGGTCCATCCTTATCTTGCGGCCCGTAAATCTGGCATCCAACCTGCGTATCCCAATGAGGGAATTGCGCAAGTGCTTTGCAAGACGATGGGGGTGCCATTGTTTCAAGAACAAGCCATGCGATTGGCGGTTGTGGCTGCGGGCTTCACCCCTGGGGAGGCGGACCAACTGCGACGAGCCATGGCTGCATGGCGACGCCCAGGTTTGATCGACCAGTTCCGTCGCAAGTTGATCGATGGCATGCACGCGAACGGATTGGATGAAGTTTTTGCCGACCGAGTGTTTAATCAACTGAAAGGGTTTGGAGAATACGGATTTCCAGAATCCCACGCGGCGAGTTTCGCCTTGCTCGTGTACGCGTCCTGTTGGATCAAGCATCATTATCCCGAAGCGTTTTGCTGTGCGATGCTCAACAGTCAGCCTCTGGGATTTTATGCCCCCGCTCAGTTGATTCAGGACGCTCGTCGACACGGAGTGACCGTGCTGCCCGCGGATGTGAACCACAGCCGTTGGGATTGCGAACTGTGGGATAGCCAAAACGATGATTTGCGTTCTGGGGTCGGCATGCAAGCACCCCCCGGAGCGCAAAAGCGTTGTGCATTGCGAATGGGGTTACGCATGATTCGCGGTTTAAAGAGGGACGATGCGGAACGAATAGAACATGCCGCTGGTACGGGAGGCCTGTTCGTGGATCAAACCGACCTAGTCAAAAGAACTGGATTGTCGAAATCGACGTTATCGCTCCTTGCGGATGCCGGCGCGCTGGCGTCACTTTCCGGGGATCGCCGTGCGGCCTACTGGCAATCGTTGGCTCAAGAAAAGAAGCAGATCGACATGCCGTTGTTCGAAGCTAGCGGAATCGATCAAGACGAATCGGTTCCGGACAGCTTAAAACGCATGAATCCGATCGAAGAGGTGTATTCGGACTACGCAACAACGGGGGTATCCCTTTCTGGACATCCTGTTCAATTCTACCGAAAAGAGCTGGATAAGCTCCGAGTCAAGCGAGCGTGTGATTTAACGAGCGATCTCAATGGGCGCCTTGTCCGGGTAGCAGGGCTAATCCTGCTAAGGCAAAGGCCAAGTACGGCCAAAGGCATTACGTTTGTTACCATGGAGGATGAAACCGGATCGATCAACTTGGTGATTAAGCCCGATACATGGAAACACTACTACCTACTTTGCAAACAGTCGAACGCATGGTTGGTGCACGGTGTTTTGGAACATCGCGAAGGAGTTGTGCATGTTCTGGTGGCTAAAATTGAGGATATGCGATCTGGAATTGGCCCGATCGATTCACGATCGCGAGACTTTCGGTAGAATCGCGGGGCTTTCGGTAGAATGGATCCGAAGGTTTTCGACTGCGAATCGCCCATGCATAAGCATAAGACTTCAAGCAGAATGAACGAAGCAGAACGAATGATGAGAAATGAATTCCCATGGATCGACCGATTCCGCATGCATTTTTCCGAATGGCGTGGTCGACTCTTCGGCAATGCTTCGAGGGTACTTTCGGGAATTCTGATACTGATTCTGTTCATGGCTTCGGCGGTCGGCCAAGAGTCTCGAAATCCTGAGACCGGTTTATTTGAACTCCGCACAAACCAGCTTTTTTTGGTCACCGACATCCCGATCGATGATGAGCTTCGAAGCTGGCCTTCTTTGCTGGAGCAGAGTATCGAACAATGGCGAGGCTATTTCGACGTCGCACCGGAGCGAATGCAGAACTTGAGCGTTCAAGTTTTCTTGATCAAAGATCGGGCGCGTTTTGAGAAGCTTCAGTTGCTAGGCCAAGTTCCTGGCTTCGACGAAGGATATCAATTTGGAAACCAGCTCTATCTTCGCGAGCAGCCATCTGTCTACTACCGTCGGCATTTGTTTTTGCACGAGGCAACTCACTGGATCATGTGGCATTTGTTTGGAGGGGCTGGTGCGCCTTGGTACATGGAGGGGATGGCAGACCTTCAAGGAACGCATCGTATTCAGAATGGAAAGATTACCTTAGGTATCATTCCCAATTCCGCGGATGAAGTCCCCTTCTGGGGGCGGCTCCGGATGATCGAAGATACCCTCCGCGACGATTCGGCGCCGTCGCTCGATCAGATACTGGCCTATCAGAATGATCGCGACAGAACCAAGCGATACTCTTGGAGTTGGGCTGCTTGCCTGTTCTTCACCACACATCCCACTTATCGCACGGTCTTGCGAAGCTGCTATGGTGATAAGCTTGATTACACGGATGCAGTCTCCATGGAATTGAAATCGAAACTGAGCAGCGAGTGGAACCAGGTCCAGTTAGATTGGAATGGATTTATCAGCGATTTGGGGTTTGGGTACGATGCAAGCCGTTCTCAAGTTGTCAGTGGACAGCCGCTAAATACAACGGCTGACGGTCCAGCGACGAAGATTCGATTAGCGACCGACCGAGGGTGGCAATCCACCGGAATGATGATTCGTCAAGGCTCTCGCATTCAATTGCAGTGCGACGGGCGTTATACGATTCGAAGGCCAGGGGAACAGCTTCTTGGTGCCCCGAAGAATTTGCCGTGGCAATCGGAAGCTCAGGGCATCACCGTCGAATACTATCGTGGCCAACCCTTAGGTTGTGTCTTGGCAACCATTCAGCCTATCACTGCGGAGCGTGCAACGAAGCGATGGGAACCCATTCGGGTCGGTCGCTCTCTTGAAATGACATCTGCTGAAACGGGACTGTTGCTATTAAAGATCAACGAACCGTCAAGCGAGCTTTACGACAATGAAGGATCGATCGAAATCAGAATAAAGTGACCGGGTGAGACGTAGATGTCGACCCCGGGGTGCAAACCGTAGTGTAGTTGTTACGGACCGAATTGTTGTCGGACTGCTTCGCAGTCACCCGAACAATGCCCACCAACCCCAACGGGGTTTAACATCAAACCCCAGGGTCGCGCAGCGCACCCTGGGGAAGCGGCACCTGCTACGCGCGAACCCCAATGGGGTTTAACTTGAGGTGATGCTGCAAGTTTGGTTGCTTCTTATGGCAACAAGCCGAGCGATGCAGACAATTCATCGGCGTTCACTCCTCTTTGGTCTGTTCGTTTTTCTGATCTGTTTCGCTTTTTTTGGTTTTAAGCCTGAAGGGCTGTCACATCCTCTGCCGGGGCGAAGGCCCAGGTATCTAGTCAAATGGAACCCAAAAGGCCTGAGGGGCCGACACACCAATCTTCATTTTGTTCGCTCATCAAGAATGCCCATACGTTCATTGGTGTGCCAGCCCTCCGGGCTTTTGAGATCATTCTGGTTCTGACCGGTGGTTATCACCACCACCGGCAGAGGATGTTTCAGCCCTTCAGGCTTAAAACCAAATGTCAACAAACGGTTCAAGACATCTTTTTCAGACATCTTTTTCGCTACCCCAATATCGAATTTCGAATAAGGAATGTCGAACTTCGAAGGAAGCAGCACTCTACTTCTTCATTCAACATTCCTTGATCGACGCCCACTTACGAGCTGATCACTTTATCGGAGCGCAACGATTTGCTGACTGCGTTTCTTGTATCGATGATCAACGAAGACCACTCGACAAGCTGTTCGTAATTCACGTTGGAATGAGCAGTGGCGATCAAGGCCGCATCGTACCGGGAAACAGTCTCTTGATTCCACTCGATCGATCGGGTGCCGGCCCAGTGCGAATGCTCGCGCGAGGGACGGATCACTGGAACAAATGGGTCGTAGTAACTGACCTCGGCGCCAGCGTGTTGCATCATGTCCATCAGAATGTAGCCTGGGGATTCGCGATCGTCGTCCACGTTGGCTTTGTAAGCCAGGCCCATCAGCAGGATTTTGCTGCCGTTCAAAGGTTTCTTGACAGCATTGAGTGCGTCGACAAGTTTCCCGATAACGTAGTGAGGCATCGACGTGTTGATCTCGCCCGCAAGTTCGATGAATCTGGTTGTTTGCCCGTATTCGCGAGCCTTCCACGTTAAGTAGAACGGATCGATTGGGATGCAATGCCCACCTAAGCCGGGACCTGGGTAGAACGGCATGAAGCCGAAGGGTTTGGTCTTGGCAGCTTCGATGACTTCCCAGATATCAATTCCCATGGCGCCGTACACCACTTTCAGCTCGTTGACCAAGGCGATGTTCACGCTGCGAAAGATGTTTTCAAGCAGTTTGGTTGCTTCGGCAGCGCGGCAACTGCTAACTGGAACAACGCGTTCCACCGCAAGGCTGTACAACGCAGTGGCACGTTCTAAGCAGGCTGGGGTAAGTCCTCCGACCACTTTGGGGATGCGTGCTACCTTGCTATCGGGATTGCCTGGATCTTCGCGTTCCGGAGAAAACGCCAGATGAAAATCGATGCCAGCGGTAAGTCCGGACCCTTGTTCTAAAACAGAACGCAAATCTTCGTCGGTCGTACCTGGGTAGGTCGTCGACTCCAGAACAACCAGCACCCCTTTCGTTAAAAACGGGGCGATGGCTTGTCCCGTTTTGAGGATGTAGCTGATATCAGGTTCGCGGTTTTTGTTGAGCGGTGTTGGAACGCAAATGATGACAGAATCGCAGTCTTTCACCAGCGAAAAGTCGGTGCTGGCACGAAGGCGACCGGCGTCCACTTGCTCTTCAATAGATTGGGCGCTGATGTGGTGGATGTACGATTGCTTGTCGTTGATCGCGATGGCTTTGGCCGCGTCGATATCGAGCCCCAAGACGCTCGCTCCGTTGCGAGCGAACTGAAGAGCCAGAGGGAGCCCGACGTAGCCCAAGCCAATAATTGCAATCATGTCATTCGTTCAATCGGTTAGGCGTTATCCAAGATCTCGACTGCCTTAAACTTTTCCCCTTCGAGCATCGAAAGGCTTGCACCACCACCGGTACTAACGTGAGTAACGGAGTCCGCAAATCCCAGTTGCTCGATGGCAGCGGCGCTGTCACCGCCACCGATAATGCTAACACCGTCGCTCTTCGCGACAGCTTGGGCAACGGCAACGGTTCCTTGATCGAAGGGGGGCATTTCAAAAACGCCCATCGGTCCGTTCCAAACAATTGTCTTTGCGTTTTCGACGATGGCCGAGAACATTTTGCTGGTTTCAGGACCGATGTCAAAGCCTTCCCAACCGGCAGGAATCTTTCCAGCGGCAACGACTTGTTTATTGCAGGAGCCCTTGAAGGCATCACCGCAATGTGTGTCTACAGGAAGAACGAGTTTGTTTCCACCTTTTGCGATTAGCTCTTTGGCGAGCTCAACCTTATCTTTTTCGACAAGGCTGTTACCGGTTTCCCCACCTTGAGCGAGCGAAAACGTGTAGGCCATAGCTCCACCAATCAAGACTTGATCGCAGATGCCCAAAAGGTTGCTGATCACATTGATTTTGTCGCTGACTTTTGCACCACCCAAGATCGCAACGAATGGACGTTGGGGGGCAGCGATCGTGTCGCTCAGGTATTGGATCTCTTTGGCAACCAAGAAGCCAACGACCTTGGGCTTGCCGGCCATCGCAAGCGGGACGGCGACCATCGACGCTTCCTCGCGATGGCAGGTACCGAAAGCATCGTTACAGTAAACGTCTGCCCACGAGGCGAGTTTGCCCGCGTAAGAAGCTTCGCCGTCCTTTTCGCCGGGATTGAATCGTACGTTTTCGAGCACGACCACATCCCCGTCCTTCATGGCGGTGACCTTGGATTCAGCGTCCGGGCCAACGGTGTCGGTAGCAAACGCGACTGGCTTTTTAATCAACTGAGCGAGTCGTTCGGCAGTTGGTTTTAGAGTGAATTCGGGTTCTGGTCCCTTTCCTTTGGGGCGTCCAAGGTGGCTCATTAGGACCAATTTGCCCCCCCGGTTGATGACAGATTCAATAGATGGCAAGGCCATGCGAATCCTTCGGTCGTCCGTGATCGCCCCGGAATCATCTTGCGGAACATTAAAATCAACCCGCATTAGGACGACTTTACCCTGAACATCCACGTCGGAAATACTCTTTTTAGCCATGTTGACTTTACGCTTGCTTCAAAATGTACGGATTAGGAAAGGTAACCGCAGGGCCGGATGCCAGAACTATTTAAAAGAGGTCGGGTGCCGGCCATACGGATTGAACAACGCCATTTTTACGCGGAACCGGCAATTCTGGGTAGCACGGGCATGCCCAATTGAAAAGATGCGGAACTCGAGCTACAATTCGTGCAGGTTGCGAAATATCGACCCCTTAGTGGTGGTTTTTGGGAGCGTAGCTTACCAGTGACCACCCTAAGCCCTCCAGTGCTTCACGTTGTTCTTTCTGAAAAATCTCATCTTCTCCTATTAGCATGGTCTCCCCTGGCCAATGCGGGGCCAACGTGAAGTACTTGTTTTCCTTTGTTGAAGCCGCTCTATTTTGCGAGCCGCCCCAATCCAAGTAACTCAGTTTCTTTCCTTTAGACCATCCCGTCGGGAGTATTTTTCATGACGTCCCAAGATCAAAAGCCCGCTCTAGAAACCAAAGACTCACGTCGCGAATTCATGAAAGCGTCCTCTACCGTTCTAGCCGGTGGGGCCATGCTTGGCAGTTTGCCGATTGCTCGAGCAGCTCACTCGTTTGGAAGCGACGAAATCAAGGTCGGCCTGGTTGGTTGCGGCGGACGAGGAACGGGAGCTGCAACTCAGGCTCTCGACACCAATTCGCCAGAAAATCGCGTCAAGTTGACTGCTGTTGCAGATCCCTTTGAATTCCGTGCGAAACAAGCCATCAAGAGTATCGGATCGAAGCATACCGACAAGGTCGACGTTGCCGACCGCACGTTTGTTGGTGTCGATGCGTTCAAGAGATTGATTGAATCCGATGTCGATTTGGTGATTTTGACTTCGCCACCAGGCTTCCGCCCATTGCACTTTGAGACAGCGGTCAAGGCCGGCAAGCACGTCTTCATGGAAAAGCCTGTAGCGACTGACGCGCCGGGTGTTCGACGCGTGCTTGCAGCGACCGAAGAAGCCAAGAAAAAGAATTTGGCGGTCGCCGTTGGTTTGCAACGTCATCATGAGCCAAGCTACAAAGCTACGATCGCTAAATTGAAAGATGGCGCGATTGGCGACATCATTCTTACCCGTGCTTACTGGAACGGCGACGGCGTATGGACTCGCGAACGAAAGCCAGAACAGTCGGAACTTGAATACCAAATGAACAACTGGTATTACTTCAACTGGCTAAGTGGTGACCATATTTGCGAGCAACATATTCACAACTTGGACGTGATCAACTGGCTGATGGATGGTCCTCCAGCGGAAGCACAAGGGCAAGGCGGACGTCAAGTACGAACAGGCGCAGACAGCGGCCAAATCTTCGATCACCACTTTGTCGAATACACCTACAAGAACGGTGTGAAGTTGTTGAGCCAATGCCGCCACATTCCTGGTTGCTGGTCCTCGGTTAGCGAGTACGCTCATGGTACCAACGGTTGGTGCGACATTGGCGGTGGCAAGATCTACGACAAATCCAACAAGCAAGTTTGGAGTGCTCCCGGCAACACTCGAGATGGCTGGGCTCAAGAGCACTTCGACCTGTTTGAATTGATTCGCAAGGGCGAGCGTCCAAACGAAGGTGAATACGGAGCAACTTCGACCATGACTTCCATCATGGGACGTATGGCAACCTACACTGGCAAGGTGCTGAAGTGGGAAGATTGCTTGAACAGCAAAGTCAGCTTGGCAAACACCGACGCGATGGACTCGTTCGATGACGAAGCCCCGTTGTTGCCTGAAGATGGTAAGTACTGGGTGCCAACACCAGGTCTCGACACTGAGCTGGTTGTCTAACCAACCCTTCCCGGTTTACTTAACATTCGTAGCTAAGAAGCGAATTGTTCCACCCAAGAGCCACGAGCCCATAAAGCTTGTGGCTCTTCGCTTTAATGAGACGCTGGATCTAGCCGCGTTGAGCTTCATCGCGCTAGATACTTGGTCGCTGGAAGCATTCCATGCCATCTAGTATCAAACTGTTTTGAATGTCGAACACTGAATCATGAATATCGAATAACGAAGTGGCTTGCGGTTTCCTTCCGATTTCGACATTCCTCCAAGAACGTTACGGTGCTAAATCGGCCTGCGTACAAGTGCATTTGCATTTAGTAAAACTATTAGGGACACTCTTTGAGGTGGACACGAACAGATGCTGTCGAAAAATGTGGGGCGAAAAATTTCAGAGACTTGCTTTCGAGAACTATTTTTCGCCCCCCATTTTTCGACCGCAAGCATTGGTCTCGATTCTGCACGTCGGTTTGGGGGACGCTCCACTTTTGATTTTGACTCGTCACAATGAAAGGTGCTAACCACCTTCTCGCCTTTATGTAATCTGCTTCGTGCATTGCTAGAATATGAGGAACAAGTTGGACGTCATTCCGTTGCGATTCGCCTGGCTGTTTGGCAATGCAGAGACGCGGAGGACGCAAAAAAGAAGCGATCACTGATTTCGCCTTTCTTCTGTGATCTCCGTGCGTCTGTGTTTTAAAAAAGTCTTCGCTGAAGTCGAACCAGAGCCACAAGTTCTCACACGCGGAACGTATACAGCCTATAATCTGTTGCAATTAACACCCCCCCCCTTTGAACTCAAGTCTTTAATTTGCAATGACCAATAATGGCGAACGTCTTCGGGAATATGGTGAATTGTGGGATGGGCAATTCCAACCCAAATCCATTTACGAACGCGATGCGGAAATGCATCGCGTCGTTGAACAGATCGATACGACAGGACGTTCCTTTGTCCTTCTCGGTCGATCGGGAGTAGGTAAGACTTCGATTCTTAAAAACGTTTCGGCACAACTTTCTTCCCGATCAAACGATCCTTGGGGCATCGTTGAAACATCTACCAGCTTTCTCTTGGCTGGAAAGAAGTATATCGGGGAATGGCAAGGTGTCATTCACGAGATGGTGCGTGTAGCCAATCGAAAGGCGCGGGTTGCGATTTGGTTTACCGACTTAATGTACTTGGTTGGAGCAGGTAAGGTTGAGGGGAGCGATGACAACATGGCTTCAGCAATGGCCTCGCTCATCGAACGACGCGACATCCTGGTGTTTGGCGAGTGCACGCCTGAAGCTTACAAGAACAACATTGAGCCTCATTCCTGGTTCGCTCGCTTGCTCGATGTCATTCGAATCGACACGATGCCTCCCGACGTCGCTCGACGTGTTATCGAACAAGCAACTGCCGATCAAGCCAAGGAAACAGGAGCAAAATATGGTTGCTCAGTTCGCTGGTCGACGAATGCCATCGATCGCCTATGGCAGTTTGGCGAAAACTTTTTTCCAGGGATCGAGCGGCCAGCTGGATCGCTAAAACTGGTTGAAGTCGCACTTAGTGATTCCCTTTTCGAACCGTACCTTATCGAAAAGTTTGAAGCTCTCGATGCGACACACAAGAATCCATCGGAAATCGAAATCGCCCCCGAGATCGTCGTCCAAGCTTTAGCTCAAGTCACCGGCGCACCGCGCAAGATGCTGGACGATTCGCTCCCTCTTTCGCTTCAGGAAGTTCGCCAGTTTTTTCAAAGCAAGCTCGTTGGGCAACGACGGCCCATTGAAGTAATGATCGACTTGATCGCGTTGATCAAGGCGGGGCTCACCGATCCCCTAAAACCACTGGGCGTTCTGATGTTCGTTGGCCCAACTGGGGTTGGCAAAACGGAATTGGCCAAAGCGCTGGCGGAGTTCGTTTTCGGAGGTGCCGATCGACTTATCCGATTGGACATGTCTGAGTACCAAGAGTACGGTGCGGTTGAGAAACTGGTCGGGCGTCCCAGTATGCCCGATCCACCTGGGGGCCTCTTGGCTCGCGTGCGGCAGCATCCCTTCTCCGTGGTCTTACTCGATGAAATTGAGAAGGCCCATCCCTCGATCTTCGACCTGCTATTGCAACTGTTTGATGAAGGGCGATTGACGCGTGCAACAGGAGAGACCATTAACTTTACGCAAACCGTAATCATTCTGACAAGCAATCTCGGTGCGAGTGAACCGGAGTCCAGCGGGTTTGGCTTCGTTGAAACTCCGGGCGAAACTCCAGAGGAATCGATTCGCGTCGCAATTCAGACTTTCTTTCGACCGGAGTTGATCAATCGGATAGGGCAAATTGTTGTATTCGACCATTTGTCTCGACATGAAGTGCGATCTTTGGCCATGCGAGAGATCGGAGCCGTGTTGCTACGAAGTGGGATCACCCGTCGAAAGTTACAAGTTGATATCGATCGAGGAGTTGTCGACGTCCTGGCGCAGACGGGGTACGATCGTCGTTACGGTGCTCGTCCGCTGAAGCGTGCGGTCGAGCGACAAATCCTTGCACCGCTTGCTCGATTCTTGTCGGAAATGGATCCAAAAGAGCAGCCCTCGTTGTTGCAGATGTACCCGGTCGCTGACTCGATTCGACTTCGAGCAGTCGATAACGAGCGAAGTCGAAGACAGCAATCCGTTCCGCGTATTCGCGTTGTCGATCCTGTCGATGGCAAGACCCGGCGTGTCGATTTTGCACACTTGAACGATATAAAGAACGACCTACAAGTCGCGGTGAGGGATCTGCGCGCTGTGTCGTTGCGACGTCAAGATGCACAGCGTAAAAGCGAACTCATACAATCTAGTAGCAAACCAGATTTTTGGGATGATGCGGCCCTTGCACGATCACAATTGGCTGAGCTTTATCGATTGGATCGGTTGCAAGAAGCGATGAACGAACTGGAGAGCCACGCTCGCGAAGTGACTTTGCAAATCATGCGGCTTAGCCAGAAGGATACTGCAGCCATAGGTGCGATGGCAAACTTGGTCGAACAGCACCTGCGACAATGTTCGCTCGTTCGTTTCGCAACCCTGTGTGACTCGGACCTCGATCGCAGCGACGCGTTTGTTGTTCTTGAAGCGATTGAGAAAAATTCGAGCGGCCAGGTGATTCGTCTAATCGAATCATACTCCGCCTGGGCGAAGCGTTTTGGATATCAAGTAGTCCCAATTCATGAAGAGTGCTTTGACAGCGGCGAACTGAAGCAAGTTGTCCTTCAAATGGAAGGGGTGGCTGTCTATGGTGTATTGGCTGGCGAACAAGGTTTGCATGAGTTTGAAGCAAGCCATCCGGCGGAAGGGATGTTGGTAAAGGTATCCGTCCTTCCGATAGTCGATCAGCCATTCGACGCGCAGCAGATCTCTACGGTCAGATCACCCATCAAGTCGAAGGGGAAATACATTGAGCAGTTTCGCACGCAGACCGTTGCCACCTACCGACCGACCGGTCAATTCGTAACATTGTGCAACGGATTTGAAGGAGCGCAAGCGGACTTGAGTGCCAGGGAGTTGTTGTTGGCCGAGTTGTATCGACAAAAACAGGTTGCAAATTTGCAAGAGCAAGTCCCTCATGCGCGAGTGCGCCGCTGGTGGTTGGGTCCTCAACCTCACGTTCGCGATCCGCGAACGGACGTAACTGTCCGAAGAATCAAAGATGTAGAAGCAGGATTGATTAATCCATTTTTAATTGCTTGGCTCGAAAGAAACGACGCTTGATCTGACTGTATGGTTCATCAATAGAATTAGGGGATAGGCAGGGTTGGTATGGAATTTGAAATTGATTGTGTTCAGAACACCCATCTTCATCCGTTATTGTCTGAAGCGCAGGACAAATGGATAGCCCGACAACCGGCCTTGGCCTACCAAAGTTTTCGAAAGCAGGCTGATGCTCTGCAGGATGCTCGGAAAGCAGGTTCGCTTACCGCACATGACTGGCGATTTGTCGTAAGCATTCTCAATTCTTGTTCCATGTTCAACCAGGCAAAAGTGGTTGCCAAGCAAGGGCTTTTGGACTTTCCCGAAGATGAAGAACTCGTTCTCGAAAGTTTGTGGGAACTAGCCGCTAGCGGTAAGATGTTCGAGTGCATTGAGCGAATTGATAATCATCTTGAGCGAGCAACCGCCCATCAATTGAGCAGGCTTGAATCGCTACGGGTTTACGCTTATTCCTATTCGGGTTGGAGGCAATCGGCCGCAAAAAACGAACCCAAAGCTCTCGAGCTAGCCCAAACGGACGCTCTTTCTTTCTATATTCTGTCTCGTGCAGCCTCGTTTCGGAGTGAATGGAAATCTGCAGTTGAATTTGGGCAAAGGGCGGTTCAGCTTGCCCCTAAGTGGGCGCGTGCTCGGGCTACGCTCTCGGATTCGCTCCTGGCAGTTGGCAGTAAGCAGGAGGCGTTAAAGAACCTGCAGCTATTGCCGGCCGATGCAACTCCGTTCTTTTCCTATGGAATGTCTGAAGCGTATGCGATGGAAGCGGTCGGGGAGGCACGGATCGCCATTCAGCGACTGGAGAGCCTCCTTCATGAATGGCCCGTTCGCTCTCGTTATCAACGGATTGCGGAAACGCATTTGCTCTTGCTACTATTGTCCGAGAATCGCGAAGAGGAAGCCAATCATTTCATGGCTTCACGACGCATCAAAAAATTCCCTGTTGAACGCCAATCTGGTGTAGATCGCAAAAAGACTATTTCGCTTCCAATGATTGCTCAGTCTCACAATCATTGCGTTCCGACGGTTGCGGCCATGGTTGCGTCCTCGCAAGGGTATCCGGCGAGCCCAATCGAGTTTGCGGTGGGGATGAAGTGCAATGATGGCACGCCTCTTTGGCGAATGATCGACTATATGTCATCGATTGGGTTCTCTGCACATTGTGTTCGGCCAGAATTGGATACGGTCGAATACTTTATTGACCGAAACATTCCCCTGATCGGATCAACAAGTGGACTGTTTAGTAGCCATGTCGATGTCATTTGTGGTTATGATCGAGCGATCAACCTGTTGCATATTCGAGACCCTATGCACTGGCATGGATTATGCGCGTATGCTTCGAAAATTCAATCGCGATATAGTGGTGGCGACGGCCTTTGGGCACTCGTTCGTAATTCGTCTTCGGACGTTTCAGCGATTCCGGATGAAATGAAGTGGCCTGAAGGTGAGGCAATCATTCGTATGGCGCGAGCCGTGGCAAATGCAGATCGACTCGCTGCGGAAGAGGCGTTTCAACAGATTCCAGACGATCATCCACTTGCCCTGTCTCGAAATGGGTACGCAAATGATGTTGTAATAACTCAGCGCGAATACGATCGCCAGCTAAAAGCGTTTGCGAATTGGGACGAGGAACCTCTAAAGGCCTCAACCATGCGCGCCATCTTGTCGCAGATCGATGAAAACAACGCAGAAGATGTAATCAAAATGATCGACCAGCGTGTGGATACATTTGGAACGAAATTTGCCGATTACATCCGATGCCAATGTTTTGTAGCTCAACAAAAATGGCGAGATGCCCAGCAGCTTTTGTCCGTCCTCTCGCGTGATATTCCCCAGCTTGAATCGCTATGGCGGCTCTATTCGTTGGTTGAAGAACAGCTTGGCAACGCAGAGCTCGCTGAATCACTTCTCAAAAATGCACTGGACATCGAACCGAACAACGTCGGCTTGAACCGACGTTTGCTCGAACTGAAATCGGATGAGATAACCTACGATGCTCGACTCGCTCGAGTGCAAGTTCTGTGCGAAGCAGCCCCTGATAACACAGAAGGCAGATGGTTGCTATTCAAGACGATCATGGACGGAGGAGATGGGCTCCAGATAGAGCAAGCCATGCGGGAGGCGATTCGCTATTTTCCACGTCAGCCAAGCTGCTATGAAATATTGGCTCGTTGGTACTTGAGGCAAGGACGAAATGACTTGGCAAAACAAGTGCTATTGGAGGGAAGGTCTCTTTTGGAGGAGGTGGATCTGCCCCTCTTTGATTTTGAGATTCAAGAGCAGAATGACAAGGTTCTCGAGGTTGCGGGCGAAACAAACGAAGCGGGTGATTTAAGCTCGTCCGCTCCCACAGACGCTAACAAGGGCGATGAAGTACGAACGGATGCATTCACGGAGAAAATGAATCATGTCGTAAAGATGAGCAAAGAACTTTCCTCCGCAGAAACATTGAAGCTGACCGAGACACAAGAACTGATTGCTATCGATGACGAAGGTACCTTACCTTGGTCCCAATCGGCTTCGTTTCGAAGTTGGTTGCTCGGAAAGAATTTGCTAAGTCCTGGATCGTCAGTCGCTGAAAAGAAAAACGCCCTTGATGAGTTCACGTCCATGCTTCCCCGAAAAGCCATTCCTGGAATTCCGGAAAGCTACGCTACGTTGCTGTTCGATCTTCTCGAAATCTATCCTCTAACCGCCTTGCACGCACGAGTACTTTTGGAATGGCTACGAGAAAGTTGCCCGAATTCTTCCAAGTATCCGCGGCTTGAATTTAGTCGAGCGTATTTGCAAGAGCTGAGCGGTAATTTAAACGACGCAGAGAAAACACTTGACTCCATCATTGAAAGGTATCCGACCTTCTCCGCGTCGTGGTATCGCAAAGGGCAAATCTCGCGTTCCAGAACAGATCTCAAGAACGCCATCCGATTTCATAAAAAGTGCTTGTCCGTGGCCCCTTCTATCGACGGAGCGATGAACGAATTGATTGACATCTACAGTTATCTTCAAGAGCCAGAAGAACAGGTCTATCGAGAACAACTGTTGAAGTTGTATCCTTACTCAAGATTGAGTATCTATCGAGCAGCTGCAGGTGCGGGGAAACAAGCGAACTCGGTCGACAAGGCAATCGAATTCATCCAGAGCCAAAAGGAGCGAATGTGCCACGAAGACTTTGTGCTCCTTCAAGCTCGATTGTTGGCTGATTTCGAGCAATTTGACGCTGCTGCAAATTTGGTTGCAACCCTGCCAAGTGTATCCACCAAGAATGCGTCGGTTGCCGATTGGTTGAAAGTGGACTGTTATCTTGCAAAGCAAAATTTTTCGGAAGCTATCGACGCGCTATTGACCATCCTTGAAAGAGACAAGGATGATCAGGAAGCACTCGACCAACTAGTCCGATTGTACCGAGAAGTCCAGCCAGCCAAAGCGGTCACGTTTGCTAAAAATAAACTTCAGAAAGGAGTTAGCAATTACATTTTGGCTTATGTTTTTTGCCAATATGAAAAGGATCCGGTGAAAGCTGCAATCGACTTGCTGAAGAATCTTGAGTCTGAGCCCAAGGACCGGGTAGCTGCTGCATTCGGCGAGGCCTTCAATCAGAACTCACTCCATTCCCATTTGCTTTCTTATTTGAAATGGGTGGATACCAACTTGCCTCATCTCGTGGATATGCGTGAAACTTATGCGATCCGACTAAACATGGCTGGTCAAAATGCGAATGCTACCCGAGTTGCCGAAGATCTAAACCGATTGGAACCAGACAATCCAAGATGGTTGCGATTGTTGGGGATTTGTATCCAAGATATCGACACCAAGAAGTCAATCGAATATTTGAAGAAGGAGTTTGAGCTGACTGGTTCCTCGGACACTTTAGTACGACTCGGCCGTGGCTATCAACTGTGCGACGATCCAAAGGCAGCCAGGCATCACTACTACGGAGCGCTCGAGATCAACCCGCACGAGACGTTGGCGATAACCAACCTGGTGTTCAAATACAACGAATTGAGCCCGGAACTTCATCGAAAAGCAAATGAAGCACTCGATCATGGCCATGGAGTTCAAGATCAATACTTCCATGTTTGCGCAATCAAGCTCGCCAAACAAGTTCGCGGCAAGGTTTCCACCAGTTGGTACGCGACAGCACTTCAGAGGTATCAATTGGTCTTGAACGGAGAGGGCTTTCGCGACGAACCCTCTAAGCTGAAGTATGCAATCCTTTCGTGGGCGACTGCTATCGGTGATAAAAAGACATTGAAAAGATATGGCTCCGTTCTTGATCGGCTGTCCGTTCGGTTTAGGTGGCCTGGAAATGATTGGATTCCAAAGGACTCACTCGCAAAGCTCAATGAATAACTTCCTTGTTCGAAAGGGGGTTCAACCGGCCAATCGACATTGTTTTGCTATCCATTTCGAATTAGGCATTTTGTTGCACCATGATCAATCAGGGGCGCCTCTTAGAGGTCTCTTGGTACGAACGAAATCACCAAAAGAGTCTGTCGAAAAATTGGGGGCGAAAGATTTCAGAATCTTACTTTCGTTATCTATCTTTCGACCCACATTTTTCGACCGCAAGTATTGTTTTCGATTCCGAACGTCCTTTTTGGGGACACTCCACTGTGGATGTTGAGCATTTTGACTGCCAGTCGAACTCGTACTCAATGAAATGGTACTCGTACTCGAAACACGCTGGTCGAGTACGAGTACCGCAGGTGCTGAGTACGAAAAGACATTTTTCCCAATAGCGGGGCCGTTACAGATCGATCAACTCGTAGATCCCACGGCCAGCACGCCTTAGTTTGCCTTGCTCGACGAGCTCTTCCCAAACGTCTTTGGGGAACTGGTTCGGGGGCGTGATTGCAACCACGCCCGATCGTCCTCCGCCCGACATGGGACCGTGTCCCAAACGCGATTCGTCATCCAGCTTCATCAGCTTCAATCGCTTTCGAAAAGCCTTCATCGCAAGCCGAAGAACTTCTTTTCGAGCTGCGGGATCCGGGTCTGGAAGAGGCGACGTTTCTGACATAGATTCAATCCGATGGATGGGAGGCATTCACACGCATGTTTTGGTATAGATTATCATACCATTCTATCGTGAATCTCGTGAATGATCGACCTGGGAAGAGCTCCAAGTAGACCAAGATCAAAGTTGGGAATTGCCTTTGTTAAGACGGGCTAAACTCTCCACCGCAGTCTGGACGAGAACACCGTTTTCGCTATTAAGCAACGGTTCGATCAACGGTACAAGATCGTGCCGGTTGGTATTTGCAGCAACGATCATGGCGTTGCGTTGCATGCCCACCAACTTGGTTCTCCAGAACGGAGTTTTTCGATAGAGCGTCCGAAAGCCAGCTTCGTCCAGTTGCAGCCAATGCTCAAGCGAGCTTTTTCGATCGAGATCCGAATGTTGAAAGGAGGGAAGAACTTCCGCTTCCGCTTTTCGGTTCCATGGACAAACCATTTGGCAGACGTCGCATCCAAAGAGCCATTCCCCCATTCCTTCGCTCAATTCTGCCGTGATGGTCCCACGGTGCTCAATTGTCAAATAGCTAATGCACTTCGATGCATTCAGCACATGCGGCTTTTCAAACGCGTCGGTTGGGCATGCATCCAAACAAGCGGTACATGTCCCACAATGGTCGGAAGGAAAGGGATCATCCGCTTCCAATTCGATGTCGGTTAGGACAGCAGCCAGAAAGAAATAGCTGCCCATTTGCCGATGAAGCAGAAGTGTATTTTTGCCGATCCAACCGATGCCGGCTAGTTGTGCGAAGTCTCTTTCCATCAAGGGGGCGGTATCGACCACGCCTCGATTGCGAGAGCCCGGAACCTGCTGAGCCAAGTGAATGCAAATCTGGTTCAAGGACTCGCGAATCAAGTCATGGTAATCCACCGAACCGGATGCATAGCTTCCCAGTTTGGCAAATCGATTGGCAGCGGCATCAAGGGCTGCAGAGGCTTCAGCATTATGAGCATGACCAGACGGAGAATTTGCACGTTTGCTAGGACGAGTATGCGGGCTGGGCGTGTAGGGCATGCCCAGCATGATCACGCTATTGCACCCTTCCAGAACAGCATCTGGATGCCGATAAGCTTCCAGTCGTTTTGGAATGTAATCCATGGTCCCAGCATAACCCTGCGCGATCCAATCCTGAAGCCGTTCGAATCCCGGCGACGCTTGAGCCCGCGCGATTCCAAACAAGGAGAAGCCTAGTTGCTTGCAGAATTCCTGGATGGGTTGCCGCATGTTTGCCGTCATCGTGTCGCAGCAGCAAAAATCATGTCTTGCTAGCGACTTTGCCGTGATGAAGCGAACACGTTCCGTCTGGCTCGCAATTGCGACCAGCGATTTTGTATCGGTACCTTGCAACCATACGATACAAAAATTGCCACAATGCCATCGAAAAAGGGATATGGAGAATCGGTGCAACGGGCCACAAGATCGGCAATCGGCGAGTCAAATATCGAACCGCGAAGGCGCCCGGGTACTTGTTTCCTTGAGGGGAGACGATCCACATCTGTTCCATCATTTGGTCATACGACAAATCTGGAAATCGAATAGCAACTTCGGGATCATGCAGGGACACAAACGACAGCCGGTTTCGTCCGTCAAGCCTCCGCAGAATGCCAATTTGAGATTTGCAAAAATTGCATTGTCCGTCGTACAGGACAACATCTTTTTCAATCTCATTGAAGGCCATCATGAACTCACAAGCGTGTTTTTGTAGGGTTGGTAGAGCCGAAAATCGGAAGGCGATAGTCGCACCGAATACTCGAAATGTTTGTCCGTGCGATTTTCTCGTACTCGTACTCAGCATCGCGGTACTCGTACTCGTTGTCGATCGATCCCTCAGATAACAACACCGTTCGTTGCGTTAACGAGTCAACATCAACACGATCCCGTCGCTGCATTCTACGTCAAGAAAAGGGCAAAATCTATTGTGGGTGCCATTCCATCTTGATGTGCGGGCCGAAAACCGGGATTTCGAAAGGCAACCCTGTCGTAACCCAACCTTGGCGCTGGTAGAACCCAATCGCCGATTGACGAGCTTTGCACCAAAGCGATTTTTGAATCTGTCGAGCAAAAACGTGACTCTCCAAAACAATCAGTCGCCCCACGCCCGTTCCTTGGGCATTCGACGCAACTGCCATCCCTCGTAATTGAATGGTCGATTCATTTTCGGGGACCAAAAGAGTGGCGCACCCCACGAGGCCCTGGGAATTGACCGCGATGATATGGACGGTCGAAGCCAAGTGGTCCTCGGGAAAAATGGCGTTTTCTAAGGATAACCCATGTGGTTTTCGAAGAATTTCAAAACGAAGTCGATGAATGGCTTCCAATTGAGAGTCGTCGGTAACGATTTTGACGTTCGGGCGGTCGAGCATTCTGAAAGGGATGGCTGTAATTGCGGGTTGGATCATGTTATTCTGTTGGGCCTTGAGCGTCTTCCGACTCAAGATTCCATCCTCACTTTAGGAGTCGACAGCAGAATGGCTAGACCTGTTACGTTGTTTACCGGCCAATGGGCCGATTTACCCATTTCCAAGATGGCCCAACTTACCAAAGATTTTGGCTACGATGGAATCGAACTAGCATGCTGGGGCGACCATTTCGAAGTCGACAAGGCCAACTCGGACCCGAACTATTGCGATAACAAACGCAAAATGTTGAACGATTTGGGGCTGCAATGCCATGCGATTAGCGCTCAC
Source organism: Planctomycetaceae bacterium (assembly GCA_027487485.1). GTDB lineage: Bacteria > Planctomycetota > Planctomycetia > Pirellulales > Pirellulaceae > JBKCUI01. The sequence goes on from JAIYDN010000009.1 coordinate 32,291, forward strand.
TTGGTTGGGCAAGCTGTTTTGGACACCATCGATCAACGCCACAAGGCGATCCTTCCGCCCTACATTTGGGGCGATGGAAATCCAAGCGGCGTCAACGAACGAGCCATCGAAGAAATGAAGGCGACCGCGCGGGCTGCCAAGAAGTTCGGCGTAGGAGTCGTGAATGGGTTCACCGGGTCAAGCATTTGGCACCTCAATTATTCTTTTCCCCCCGTCCCTCAGTCGATGATCGACGACGGTTTTGCGTTGCTCGCAAAACGCTGGAACCCGATCTTGGACGAGTTCGAAAAATGCGGCGTTCGCTTTGCCTTGGAAGTCCACCCCACGGAAATCGCGTTCGATATTTACACAGCTCAAATGGCATTGAAGGCGCTCGACAATCGACCCGAGTTCGGCTTCAACTTTGACCCGAGCCACTTGATATGGCAAGGGATTGATCCCGTTGAGTTCATCCGAGCCTTCCCGGATCGCATTTATCACGTGCACATCAAAGACGCCACCACGAAGCTTAACGGACGGTCAGGCATCCTTGCGAGCCATCTGAACTTCGGCGACCCAAGACGCGGTTGGGACTTCCGAAGCCCTGGTCGTGGCAGTGTCAATTTTGAAGAAATCATGCGTGCCTTGAATGATATTAAGTACGCTGGACCACTCAGCGTTGAATGGGAAGACAGTGGAATGGAACGTGAATTCGGCGCTAAAGAAGCTGCTGGGTTTGTCAAGAATATCGATTTCGCTCCAAGTGGACGAGCGTTCGATTCCGCCTTTGAGAAAGCATAGCCCGGTGAAGTCAACTCAAGTTCTTTTCTCACCCGATTCCAGTGCCCTTCGGTTTTTGCCCGAAGGGCCTTATCCCATGGGAGGCAGCAAGTTCTCCTGGGTTGCGATCCAACACGGCCCCAACGAAAAGACCGGGTCGGTAAACGTCTTCGACTTGGAGACGAACAGCAACCAAAGCTATCCCTTGCCGGGCCGTCCTGGCTTTGCCTTTCGCACCGATCAAGGCAACTTTGTGGTGGGCTGCGAAAGGCAAGTTGGCATCTTCGAACCCACAACAGGTGAACTGAAGACGCTGGTGGATGGCATTGATTCCGATTGCGAAGGGACCATCGTTAACGACGGAGTCACCTGGGATGGAAACCTGATTTTCGGAACCAAGGATCTTGAGTTTAAGACTAAGAAAGCTGGACTTTATTTTTGGCGAGGCTCGGATCGCAGGCTATTCCGTTTGCGATCCGACCAAATTTGTAGCAATGGAAAAGTTGTTTTGCCCGTGGATGAAAACCACATCGATCTTCTCGACATTGATACCCCCACCAAGAAAGTCGTCTGCTATCGGATCGACACCTTGCAAGGGAAAATCATATCGGAAAGAACCGTGGTGGATCTGAAGGATGATATCGCGTTCCCAGATGGCATGACCATGAACCTAGCGGGGACCAGCGTTATCATCTCGCTTTACAACCCCAACCCCGCTTCTTTTGGCAGGACGGTCCAGTACTCGATCGCGACCGGCGAAGTCGAAGAAACTTGGCAAACGTTGTCGAGCCCGCAAGCGACTTGTCCTCAGTTGGTATTCTGGAAGAATCGTGTTTGGATGATCATCACGACGGCGGTGGAGCATATGCCCAGCGAACGTCGAGCCGATAGCAGCGAAGCGGGTTCGCTGTTCCTGGCTGAAACCGACTTCCAATACAACGAAGAGGCTTACCGACGCTTGACCCCCGTATTTGTTGAACCGAGCAATTCTGCGACCACGTGATTCTGCAACCTCGCCAACCTACCAACCGCGGTCCATCACACCATGAATTTCGAGACAAACATGATTCTGCAACGCCTGGTCCTTCCAGGCGTTTGCTCCTTGATCGGTTGCATTCTCATTGCAAGAACCGACAAGGGAGAGGATTGGTTTGAAGACGAGCCTGTGTCGGGGGTTTGGCTTCAGAATTTGTGCGGCGCGTTTTTTTGCGGCATAGGCTTTGTGGTGTCCGATTATTGGTCGCGTGACCTTCTCTGCAAGCCAGAAGAATGGTTGAACTGGAAGGCATCCTACCAATGGAACTGGATGATCTGGCTGATTCCGGCTGCCATGATTACCCTTGCGATTGCTCGTGCTGTTTTCTCGACACCCATCCAATATGTTTCTATCGCAGCGACGTTGTTGTGGGGGATGTCCATCGGAATCGTGTTTGTCAGTTTGAACGAAGGGCAAGTTTGGAAGGACCAGTCCGCCAAACAGATGCCGTGGCTTGCAGCTGGCATTGCCGCGATTGCCTTGAACATTTTTTCGCTCAATGCGATGGCGAAAAGTGGTGCTGCCCGGTGGCATTCGCTGGTCGTATTGGCTCAGCTTGGTTGTGTCGCTGCGATTGCCATGCTCACCTATGGCAGCCTCGGCGAATTGGGCTTGGTTGGATCTGCGGTCGCGGCTGCGGCAAGTATCGTCTCGCTGGTCAAGCCGTCAACATCCAAGACACACTACGGTTGGCAGCTATCGACTGTTGTTCTTCCACTTGCAATCCTGGCGGTAGGTATTTTAACTGTCAGTAGGTTCTTCGAGCCGTTTTCGCTTCCGGCCTGGCTTTTGGCATCGGTCCTTTTTCTGCCTTCCTTGGCAGGACTTGCGGACTTGGTCTTCGGAAGATTATCGAACGTTTGGTTCAGGCCATTTTTTGCAGGAGCTGTTTGTTCGGGAGTTCTCGGATGGATCTTGTATTTGGCTCTCTCGAAGACCCCAGACTGGTAGCCTGATGCGCATTCCACGAATGGAAGTATTTTTTGTTGTCTTTCCGATCGCGATCGGATTGCTAGGATACCTTTGCTGGGGCTTGGTTGGCCTGTTGATCGCGTTCTGGATTGGATTGCTTTGGTTCTCGTTGGTACATCAACCTAGACGACACGAGCTGACGCTGATTTCTGGGCTCGGTCTGATTGGTGCATTCGCGTTCTTGCCCAACGAGATATGGATGAAGCCACATTGGATTCTTGCGACTTGTTTCATCGGCGTTGCAATCTCGCCGGTCGTCTACGCATTCTTTCGGCCAATGTTGATCGCAAAACGCGATCGCAACCGGCCACGACGGTGACTGGAAAGCGACGGTGCTCCGGCAGCAACAGTGACTCGGCAGCAACAGCGACTACAGAATTGGCAACGGGGCGGAGATACTGGATCTGGATGCGATCTGACTCACCAGCGAGCGAACTAAGCCACGGCAAATGTTCTCAAATGGTTTCGCGATCATTGGGTCCTGAATGACATCCGCTAGGCGGCCTTCGTCCGATTCGCTTCGTAACTTGATTTGAATTGGCACTTCACCTAGGAACGGAACCCCGAGTTCTTCTGCTTTGGACCGCGCCCCACCCTTTCCAAAGATATCAAAAGTCTTGCCGGATTCGGGGTCTGTGAAACCGCTCATGTTTTCGACCACACCTAGTACGGGCACATTGGTCTTCTCAAACATGGCAATCGCTTTGCCCGCGTCCAGCAAAGCAACCTCTTGGGGAGTGCACACAATCGCAACACCCGAAAGTGGTAGAAGCTGGGACAAAGTCAACGCAACGTCCCCTGTTCCTGGTGGCATATCGATGATCAGATAGTCAAGCTCACCCCAAGCGGTATCGCGTAAAAACTGAGTGATCGAGCCGTGAAGCATCGGCCCTCGCCAGACTACCGCTTGATCTTTCCCAATCAAGAAGCCCATCGACATGACCGGCATCTCGCCCGATTTGATCGGTTGGATTTTGCCATCAACGATTTCTGGGCGACCTTCTAGCCCCAAGAGATGAGGAATACTAGGGCCGTAAACGTCAGCATCCATCAGGCCCACCTTGGCTCCCAGTCGCTCCAAGGTCAACGCAATTGAGGCTGCAAGGGTGCTTTTGCCAACGCCTCCTTTGCCAGCAGCGACAGCGATCACGCTTTTCACTTTCAAGCCGATTTGCCCGACCGTCGGAGCTGGACGATAGGTGATGTCCAGTTTTACATTCACTTGTTTGACGCCAGGAACGGTCGTCAACAAATGGTCTCGCAGGGAATCTGCAACTTCATCGGCGATCGGCTGCATCATGGAAGTCAAACTCAAACGGCAATTGACGACTCCGTCAGATACCGTCCAATCTCCCACTTGTCCGGTCTTCGACATCGGTCGATTGCTTTCAGGATCCTTGAATGAATCGAGAGCTAATGGAAGTTGCTGATGAATGGCGGCGTCGGACATTGCTGGTAGGACTCTCAGTTACGAATTCGGGCAGAATTTTTCAGTGGTTAAGAGGATAACCGAGCCCAGGGCTTTGTCCAGGTTAGGTAAAGGGTAGCACCGCAGCTGGCGGTCGAGATTTCACCCCTCATGGCTGTCCAAATCGACGATCGCCCAGGGAGCGAAATCGCATGTCGTTCGTCTCTTTTTCAACCTGCATGAAAATCGCCTTTCCAAGAGGCAACCTGTGAAATTGCTCGGCCCCCAGCTCCATCCCCATCACAGCCAGGGCCGTAGCCCCCGCATCTGCGTCGAGAGCTGTGGTGGCAAAAGCGGTCACACTTTGCCGACGCTCGATGGGGCTTCCCGAAAGAGGATCGATAAAGTGACTGAACCTTCTGCCATCAATTTCCACATACTGATATAAGTCTCCTGAAGTTGTCACGGCGCAGTCGGAAACCAGATACGTTGCGAACAAAGGCGCGTTCAGCCCAAGCCCCGCCACATCGACTCGCCATCCATCGCGACCGGGCGGAGCCTTTCCGACTCGAATGTCCCCACCTGCGTTGATAAGGATCGACTCAGTTCCCTTGGCGACCATCGCCTCAAACATCCGATCAATGATGTATCCCGTTGCAAGACCAGAAACGTCAAGCCGCAAGTCTGCCGATTTCAATGAAACCATCTGTTGCACCAAAGCCTTTTGTGGCGAAGCGTCGCTTGAACCGATCTCGCGTGGGTCGGGTATCAACTGGACTTGGTCCCAGCCGCATGCTTTGCGAGCTTGTTCGATTTGATCGAGGGCCGGAAGTTCTTTTTTCTTTCGGCTTGTTCGCCACAGCTGACTTAAAGGGCCAATGGTGATATCGAATCTTCCAACACTTAGTGCATGCCATCGACGACTTTCGTGCAAGACGACTTGAAGATCACGACTAACCGCAATCTGCTCATGAAATGCCTTTTGACCAAGAAGGGAAATTTCACTGGTCGCATCGTAATTGCTCAAGATCAGCGACAAACGTTCGAGCTCCAGAAGCCCCGCATCGATGGACAGCTTGGCTTGCTGTTCATCCGGAGCATAGACTACCAGATCCAACATGGAACCCATCGAGGGTTGGGAAAGTTCGAACCGGTACAAGGTCGTTTGAGCACAAGCATGCCTCGAACCAATTACAGCAAGCAGAATGGCGACTGCCGTTCCAAACCAAAAACGTGAAACACCCCAAAATCGGTGGACCATCATTTTAAGAGCTCGTATGCATTGGAGAAAAGGACTTTGGTTCGTGTTGTTTCATCCATCCTGATGGCGTTTGGAAGCGATGCGTCCATATCGGCCATGGTCGACGCGGAACCAGCGAGATAGCCATGATGGCGATGTTTGGTACGCCGCTGAGCATCCACGAGAATGGGCTGCCCGCCGATAGAATACTCGCCCGGTGGCATCCCAGCAGCACTCATGGAATCGCTGATGACGATGCTGCGGTCTGGACCAACGATACGGATCCACGAGCTCAAAAGCCACCCCGGCAAGTGCACTCCATCTGCAATGAAGGTGACAAACAAATGTTCCTGAAGAGCCAGCACACGCTGCATGATGTTGTCTTGGCGATCCACTTGATGCACACATCCATTTCCTAGGTGAGTGAATCCGACCAACCCGAAATCGATGGATCTACGTAGTTGATCGTAGCTGGCATTCGTATGGCCGGCAAACACCATCACACCTTCAGCCCGCATACGCCGCGTCACAACACCATCGGGATCTTGCTCCGGGGCGAGCGTCAGGATTTTAACTCGCCCGCGCCCCGCTTCGATCAACCTCATGGCATTCTCTTCGCTTGCCCCTTGGATATGCTGTTGGGGATGAGTTCCATAAAATCCGGGAACATCGGAAAGGAACGGGCCCTCCACATGAATGCCTCGGACGCATGGTTGGCGATCAGAATTGTCTTCGGCCCATTGAGCGATCTTGGAAATGCGACGACACATTTCTGGTATCGAGTCGGTAATGATGGTAGGAAGAAAATCCGTGACCCCGATTTGAACGAGTTGGTTGCATGCAAATCGAAACTGATCGAGAGTCAGATCATCGCTGTTGAAGTCGACGCCGAAGGCTCCGTTGACTTGTAGGTCGCAGTATTTCATTTTCTTAAATTCGCTGGGCGTTTTGAAGACTGTGCGGGCTGAGATTTTGAGCGCTGGCTTCATCCAGGACAAGCGTGACGTCGGGATGCTGCTGCAAGATCGAGCCTGGAACCATGGGGGTTACAGGACCATCGACCGATTGCGCGACAGCCTGAGCCTTTCGGCTATCGGGAACACTGCAAATGATCTTGCTGGATCGGAGTATGGCCGAAATCGTCATGCTGATCGCTTGAGTTGGGCAGTCATCGATACTGGGGAACCATCCCTCACCGACTTGCTGCTGGCGACAAGCAAGATCCAGGGAAACAACATGATAAACCGCGTTGGTTTGAAAATCGGCTGGCGGGTCATTGAAAGCCAAATGACCATTCTCGCCGATTCCAATCAGCGCCACGTCGATCGGTTCCAGTGACCACTGGCGTGACGCTTCGGCAATGGTCTTCGTCACGTCGCTCATCGAGTCAAGATACAGAAACGAACCGATAGGAACGCGATCCACAAAGCGTTGCTTTAGGTAACCGCAAAAACTAGCTGGATGATTGGATGCCAATCCCAAATACTCGTCCAAGTGAAAGCCGTCGACCCTGCTCCAATCGATCCCGGTCTCACTGGCTAGACTTTCCAGCACCTCAAACTGGCTCGAGCCAGTCGCCACCACCAAACGAGCCCGCGGTTTCCGAGAAAGGGCTTGAATCAGCGTTTCTGCTGCCAATTTTCCCGAAAACTTCCCTAATCCTTGACGGTCTTGCGCGATCTTAATCAACACTCTTCGGCTCCATTAGGTAGATCGTTTGCAACTTGTTTTGTTTTTGCTGGGTTCTGCCATGTTTTGCAACATGGACATTCTCCAAGCGTACAACGTAGGAAAGCATACTGGCGAAGCACTTTCATGGAAATGATAGCTTATTTCGCGGCTAGAAAGATGGCTCAAAAGAGGCATATTGGCATCTTAGATGCCTTTAAGGCATTGACACAGGCTATTTCGACGCAATAATGTGGCTTCGGTTTTGATACTCGTTAGGAGGATTTCGGAATGTCGAGTTCGGTCCGTTTCTCTAAGATTTGTCCCACCTGTGGGCGATCCTTGCAGATTCCCGTCGAGTTGTTGGGAAAGGAGATCTGCTGTCAAGGTTGCGGGGCAATGCTTCTTGCGACGACACCGGAGACTTCGAAAGTCGTAAATACATTCGAAGGAATTGACGAACGGGTAGACCGTTTGATACAAGCAGCAGATCGCCAGCTACAACATGCGTCCGCTCCCACCAATCTACTTTAGGTTCAATGCCCGAAACCATTTTTTCCAAGATCGTTCGTAAAGAGATTCCTGCCAAGATCGTTTACGAAGATGAGCTAAGCATGGCGTTCCATGACATCAACGGCCAGGCTCCAGTCCACGTTTTGGTCATCCCTAAACGCCAGATTGACTCTTTAGAACACGCCAATGCTGACGACGCGGCATTGCTTGGCCATCTCCAAATCGTGGCTCAGCAAGTCGCTCGCCTGCTTGGTATTCATGAATCTGGATATCGAGTTGTCATGAATTGCGGGGCCGATGGCGGGCAATCGGTAGGGCACATTCACTATCACGTTTTGGGTGGTCGGCCTTTGGACTGGCCACCAGGCTAGCGAATCGCATCGGGTACATGAATCCAGTGCGATCCCTCCAAAAACGCCTAGCGGTCGCCCAGGTCGCCTTGAATTATGCATCGTATCCAAGATTGGGAGCCAGCCATCGCTCGGCGGTCGACACAGGCCACCCCTTGCGTTTGGCGTAATCTTCCACTTGATCGCGGGTGATTTGATCCACCGCAAAGTACCGTGCCTCAGGATGCGAAAAATAGAGCCCACTCACGGATGCTGCTGGCCACATTGCATAACTCTCGGTCAACGAGATGCCGGCGCGATTTTCGACATCCAACAACTTCCACAACAGCCCTTTTTCAGTGTGATCTGGACAGGAGGGGTAACCAGCAGCGGGACGAATCCCTTGGTACTTCTCTTCGATTAGGTCATCGTTGGACAGATTCTCTTGAATTCCCCACTCGTTACGAACCTTTGCATGGAGCATCTCAGCGAACGCTTCTGCAAGACGATCCGCACAGGCTTGTACCAAGATGGACTTTCCATCTTCCATCTGGGCGCGCAGTTCCTTGGCAATGTCGTCCACCCCGTGACCGGCCGTAACCGCAAACGCACCGATGTAATCAGGCGTTTCGTTGGGAGACACGTAATCCGCAAGACTTCGGAATGAGCTTTGACCAACCCGTTCCCACTGCTGACGCAACATCTCAAACCGAGCGATCTCGTCGGTCCGATTTTCGTCTGAGTACAACGCGATGGAATCTCCTAAACTCTTGGCCGCAAAAAACCCGTAAACTCCCTTCAGAACGATCGAAGGATCTTTCTCAAAACTATCTAGCACCTTCTGAGCGTCGTTGTACAGTTCCTTCGATATCTCACCGACGAACGAGTCCTCGAAAATCTTCGGGTACTTTCCTTTGAGCTCCCAAGTCATGAAGAACGGCGACCAATCGATGAATGGTCTCAATTCTGCAACCGTGACCTGGATATCGCGAACTCCCAGGAACGACGGTTTGGGAGCTTCGTAGCCATGCCAATTGATTTCAAAGCGTCGCTTCTTGGCATCAGCAAAGTCGACAAACTTGCGATCACGCCGCATGGCAAAGCTTGCACGTTCTTCATCTTGTTTGGCTTTGTTCTCGAGCCCAAAGGTCTTGCGAGAATCAGGATTAACCAATCGCTCCACCACTGGAACGCTACGCGAAGCGTCCAGAACGTGAACTACTTCCTGCTGATAATGCTGTGCGATCTTGACCGCCGTGTGCTTGGAACTGGTGGTTGCCCCACCAATCAGAAGCGGAATCGTAAATCCCTCGCGCTGCATCTCTTTGGCAACGTGCACCATTTCATCTAGCGATGGTGTGATGAGCCCTGAGAGCCCGATCACCTGAGCGCCGTGCTTCTTCGCTTCCAATAAGATCTTCTCGCAGGGAACCAAGACCCCCAGGTCAATCACTTCGAAATCGTTGCAAGCTAGCACGGTTCCGACGATGTTCTTGCCGATGTCGTGCACGTCACCCTTGACGGTTGCAAGCAAGACTTTTCCGCGACTGGTGTGGCCGCCGGTATTGCCGGCAAGCTTCTTTTCTTCTTCCATAAAGGGGGTCAGGTAAGCGACGCTCTTCTTCATGACCGCCGCGGACTTAACCACTTGCGGGAGGAACATTTTTCCTTGGCCGAACAGATCTCCAATCAAATTCATCGCATCCATGAGAGGCCCTTCGATCACCTTCAGAGGTCGACCGTACTTGACGCGTGCTTCTTCAGTATCCACGGCAATGTAATCGGAAATTCCCTTCAACAACGCGTGCTTCAAGCGCTCGTTAACGGGCAACTCACGCCAAGCATCCACCTTGACTGGCCCTTTGTCTTTGGCCTTTACCGTTTCCGAGAAATCGATCAATCGCTCTGTTGCATCAGGGCGACGATTTAACAGAACGTCTTCGACGCGCTCTCGCAATTCGGGCTCGATCTCATCGTAGACCTCGAGCATCTCGGGATTGACGATCCCCATGTCCAAACCAGCACGGATGGCGTGATAAAGGAACACCGCGTTCATCGCTTCACGAACGGTGTTGTTGCCTCGGAATGAAAAGGAAACGTTGCTAACCCCACCGCTGGTTCGTGCACCCGGGCATTCCTTTTTAATCGTGCGCACGGCTTCGATAAAATCGACTGCGTAGTTCGCATGTTCGGGCAAGCCCGTTCCCACCGTCAAGATATTTGGATCAAAGACGATGTCTTCGGCTGGGAAGCCGTTCTCCGTGAGAAGCTTGTAGGCGCGCTTGCAAATTCGCACTTTGTTTTCGTAATCGGCAGCTTGACCTTGTTCATCAAATGCCATGATCACTGCGGCGGCGCCGTGCTGGTGAATGAACTTTGCCTTGCGCAGGAACTCTTCTTCCCCTTCTTTGAGGCTAATCGAATTAACGATAGGCTTGCCGGGTGAATGTCGAATACCGACTTCGAGAATTTCCCATTTGGAGCTATCGATCATCAGCGGGACTTTGGCGATGTCCGATTCGTGAGCAATCAGGTTCAAGAACGTGCTCATGGCAGCAGCCCCATCGAGCATGCCTTCGTCCATGTTCACATCAATCACATTGGCACCGCCATCGACTTGATCTTTGGCCACGCGAATTGCGTCTTCAAACTTTCCTTCTTTGATCAGCCGAGCGAACTTTTTGGATCCGGTAACGTTGGTGCGTTCACCGACCATCACGAAGGGGTTGTCTTTTCGGAAAACGAAAGGTTCGTTTCCTGCGTATTGCGTGGGCCGATTGTTCGCTTGGGCCTTCCGAGGCTTGACACCTTCGACGGCTTCCCCGATGGCTTTGATGTGCGCGGGAGTGCTACCGCAACAACCGCCGACAATATTCACCCAACCTTGGGTTGCAAAATCGCGCACGAAACCCGCCATCTTAGACGGGGTCTCGTCAAACTCGCCCATTTCATTGGGTAGACCAGCATTGGGGTAGCAACTGATCGCGGAATCGGCAACATTCGCTAATCGCTCCAGATAGGGCCGCATTCTGTCTCCGCCCAATCCACAGTTCAGCCCCACGCTCAACATCGGGAAGTGCGATACGGCAATCCAGAATGCTTCCAGTTGCTGCCCTGTCAATGTTACGCCACCTTCAAACACGGTCGCGGATAGCATGGTCGGCCATCGCTTGCCTCGTTGTGCAAACACATTTTCAATTGCCAGCAAGCATGCTTTGAAATTGAGCGTATCGAACGAAGTTTCGGGAAGCAGAATATCAACGCCGCCATCCAAGAGTCCGTTTACATTGACTTCGTAACTTGCGACCATTTGCTCGAAGCTAAAGGGACGGGTGGCAGGGTCTCCCTTGGCGTTCATCGAAAGTTGGACTGCCGTCGGGCCGATGCTGCCCGCAACAAAACGAGGTTTGGAAGGATCTCGTTTCAGATGGGCCTCTACGGCCGACCGAGCAACTTCGGCTCCTGTTTTTGAAATCTCGTATGCGAAATCGGACAGCTTGTTTTCCGCTAAGCCGATCAAACTCGCGTTGAACGTGTTGGTTTCGATAATGTCCGAACCGGCATTCAAGTACTCTGCATGGATGCTTCGAATCACATCCGGTTGAGTCAACACCAACAGGTCGGTTGCCTTGGAAAGATCAGCCGGATGGTCTTTAAATCGATCGCCTCGGATTGCGGCCTCGGGCAACTTCTTTTGGAAGATCAAAGCTCCCATCGAGCCGTCCAGCAGAAGCACCCGCTGCTCCATGAGTTCTCGCAAAAGACCTTCTGTATCCGATTGTGCCCGCGTCAACATTCCTAGTTCCTATTCGATCCATTCCAATCGGCAGTTTCAGCCGAAACAATTGAACTTCCGTAACCGCCGCGATTGGCCCTGAGGCGATTGCTTTTTCAATGCGATCGCCACAAGGTTGTCATTTTCTACGGCACAGGAAGCAGTCCAAGACGACCATTCTACTAGCCTTCTGATTTCCTCAAAGGATAGAACAGCACTAACGAAGCGTTTGTAACCGAATCGCTGCGGATTTCACTATTTAGCGGGTGTGGATGGAGAGGAAAGGACCATCGATCCTTCAATATTGCCACCCTTTTGGACCGACTCATGGACCAAGACTCCGAACTGCGATCGAACTTGCTTCCATGGTGGAATGTCCTTGGCCGCAAGACCGCATACAACCACTTTGGTCAGAAGCATCGACGGCCAGTCTACCAAGCGATACTCGCGATTCTCTTGTTCGGGAATTCGAGACCAACTTCTTTCTAGCCACGAACCCAAGAAAGCGGCTTGCCTTGTTGAAAAAGCCTCCGAGCCACCTTTTGATCTCGACATCGCGTCGTTCCAAAGGGGGGAACCATTTGGATTCTTGGTTTTGGCCGAACTGATGAGCCCTTTGAACCACGAGCTGTTGGTTGCAAGATAAAGATACTTGTCATCTACGGCAGCACAGCACAAAACTTGATGTTCCCCTTTGGTAAGCGAAACAAACAAGGATTCATCGTTCTCGGCTGTCCAACACTGAAAAGGTCCAATCTGTTCGAATCGCACTTCTTCATCGTCTTTGAAAATCGCTTTAACGGCTTTTGCTGCACCAACCGGGTCTTGCAAAGCACAAGCGATCACTTTTTCACGAGTGAGCTTGCCTGGCTGGGCATCGTCTTGACGCGTCGCTGCAAACTGCATCATCAATGGGCCTGACTTATAGATCAGTTCTTTGCGGACATCTATTTTCGGTCCATCTGGATCCGTCAGAATGCTGTCCAAAAGATCACCGAAGTTTCCAGGTGTATCTTCGTCGATCATTTTGTCGACGGTATAGTTCACGCCTTGAAACCATGGCTTCATATCGATGTAGGAGGAGGAAACGAAATCCATGGAATCGATCGACAAATTCGGTAGGGACGGCATTGGCCCGGTCTTGTAACTCAATAAAGCAAGTCCGTTGGATGGAGGCTGAGCGATGGAGGTCTTGTACCGAAGACTCCATTGTGCTGTGGAACCGTCCGTTCGACTCAAGACACCTTGAACGTCGTTCAGACCAGGCATGCCGAACATGTCGGCGGAGCGAAGAAGTTTGGCATTCCCTTTGGTAGCGTATGCCTTCATCAATTCCCATGGTGATAACCAAAACTGGAGTCCGCCCGGAATTGCATTTTTTAGAAGTGAATCAACGGCCAATTTGCCGCCGCTCTTGGTGGAGCTCATACCACCTGTCGACAACCATTCTTGAATTGCCCCAGTTGAAGATGAAACGCAACACCACTGCGACCCAATGGCGACGCAAACCGAAGGTTTGTCTTTGACGGAACTGTTCATCACCATCAAAGTGGTGGACTTGCCAATTTTCGAGACAGTGAACTTTTGCTTGCCACCATGCACTTGTACGATTTTTTGAATGAAAGGATGCTGCTGAGCGTCCGGGCCTAGTTTCGCTAGGAATGCGACCGCCAATTCCGCTTCGTTCCTAGAAAACACAGCGACCGCGCCAGGCGTCTCAAGCGACGCAAGATCCGACCAATTGATTCCTAACCAAGGCGCTGGATTCAATAACGAGCCGACGCCCAAAGCAGCTTGCTTGGCCGCAACGTCATTCCATAGCTTGGACGTAAATCCTCTTCCGAAATCGGATGTTTCAATGGACTTGTAGGTGGTTGAAACGGTGGGGGCAGTGACCACAAAATGGGTCGCTGCAGGAAGCACCTGGGCCAGATTGACTTGATCCAGGGGTTCCGCTTGGACCTGACGGTCACTAACCATTGCCAAGGCTAGCAACAACAGCAACCAAGAGGAACGAAATCGCCATGTACTGCTGCAAGTGAAACTTCGAAGAACCGATCGGAGTATTTGTTGGATGCCAATGGTTTTGTTAGCAAGCATGAAGTTAAATTGAGTCTTATTCATAGGTAAGGTGTCGAATTGGGTTGATCTTGGATGCATTCCATGCAGGTACGATAGCGGCAAGAGTCACGATGACCAGTGTGCCAACGGCGCAGCCGATCATCAAGGGCGGATTCCATTCAAATTCGGGGGTGTACCCCAACAAGGCCTCGCTACAAGAATAAATGATCAGCACTGTGGTGACGCCCCCAATCATGCCGAACGACACTCCGATTGCCCCGAGCAGCCAAGCCTGAACCAGCACGGAGGACATCAATTGGCGACGACTGGCTCCTACAATTCGCAGCAAAGAAAAGTCTCTTGCCTGTTCGATCATGTTCATGGCCAAGGTGGTGGCGATTCCGAAACCGCCCGTCAGGAACGAGATAAAAACGACGCTCCAAACTCCGGCCGTGACTCCCAAGATGGCTTGGTCGACCCCTTTACGCAAATCGGTCCCACGTTGCAATTCGAATCCATATTGCTCTTTGACTAAACTGAGAGCCGTTTCCGCTTCGACCAGGTTATCGGGTTCGATTCCCAGCGAGTACCATTGGAATCCAGTCAGTGGGAAAAACTTTTGTGCCGTTCTTCGATCCAAAGTGATCGCCATACCACCGTTAGCAAAATTCGAGTGCACCCCGCCTACCTTCAATTCAAAGGTTTGGCCATCCACATTGAGCAAAATGGTGTCCCCCGCTTTCTTACCAAGCTTCTTTGCCAACATCGATCCGATAAAGGTTGCATCGCCAGCAAGTGATTCTCTTGCCTGATCGGAAGTCATTCCCTTGGGTTCGGCAGGGAAGGGGCAATCGTCAGGGAATTCGCGAACCAAAGCAAGCACGGACTGATCGTTGGCTTGGCACCATACGAATCGAATCGCATTGGACCATTTCAGACCCGGAACTTGCGACACGGCTTCTCGAAGTGGGTCTTCCGAATCAATCAACAAAGAAGGGCTTTGGGTTGCGATCAAGAACAAGTCCCCTGGTATTGCTCGATTGTGCCATCGTTTGATCTCTGCCGTGTTGCTCATTAGGGTTTGCCCAAGTCCAACCGCACCACACAAGGAGATCACTAGAAATCCTGCGTTCAGGGAAGTCCGTTCGGGGCGCCGAACCAATTGATGCTCCGCCACCTCGACGGGAAAACCCCATCGCAATTTGGAGATCCTGTCCACGATTGCAACCAAGGGAATCAAGCCTAGCGGTATCCATAACAAGTACGCCAACAAACAGAGCAAGCCAGCCGCAACGCCCCATTGCGGTGAAAGCCATTCTCGCTGAACGCAGAACATTCCAAAAATGGCAAAGCACCACAGGATCATTCCATTGCGAATTGAACGCCATGGCAAAGACGTATTCTCCGAGACAACCGGTTCCCGAAAGCTCTCCAACGGTGAAATCGCACTCTGCTGCTTCTGGGCAAACCAAACGACCAACAGCGTCAGCCCTGGCACAAAAAGAGAAATGGCAACAATCGCAAGCCATGGAATTGAAAAGGCACCAGGCGGAGTTTGCAAGACTGCGGACAAAACATTCCCCATCACCAAACCAAGCCCACATCCACTCAACACCCCCAAAAGAACACCGATCAAACTGATGGCGAGCGCTTCCATGAGAACCACTCGCGAAATCTGCTGCGCGGTTGCGCCAAGACAACGCAAAATGGCAAAGTGCGGCCGGCGCTCCGCCAAATTCATTCGGGTAGAATTGAGCACGATATAGGCGGCCATCGCAACCGCAAGCGCGCTGGCAAAGGACAGGCCAAGTTCCGTCGACTTCAATAAGTCGTCGGCGACACCGACCATGTTGGTTCGTTCTTTCACCTTGACGGATGTCGGCAATACTTTAGCTAATTGGTCCGTTGCCGAAGATTTAAGTGCCGCGTCATCGGACTTCAAAAAGACGCGAGTTCGATCCAGCTGATCTTTAAGAGAGCTCGATTTTTGCAGCCAATTTAAATCGACGATCAATCCATGTTCGCTCGAGATCTGATTCCAAATCTTCGAAGGGATAATGGCCTTTACCATCAGTTTCTTGAAGCCCTTGCGAAACAGGCATTGCACAAGCTCTCCCTGTTCGACGCTCAACTGCCTCGCAACCAGTTCCGACAATACGCATTCCTCTGGTCCTGGTATCTGATCGTCCGTCAGTTTGAAAGAAGATTGCAGCAATTGCCGAACTGAGGTCTGCGATTCGTCGAGCGGAATTCCTATCGCCAAGCCTCTTGTCTTGAGCTCTTTATTGCGAATGACCGTACCTCGAATCAAGGTCGGCATGGCCACCGAGCCTTCCACGGACTGCGTCAAAGCCGGATCAAAATCAGAGCTTGAGTATCTACCACCGCTTGCACTTACAATATCAAGGGACGGCAGCCCCTGAACCGCCCTGTTCAGCTCACGAAACGAGGATCGAGCGTTATGGGAAGCAACAAAGATGCTGACCAGCGTTGCTGTCGACAAAATCAGGCTGACCAAGGTAAACAGCAATCGAGTCGGCCGTTGCTTCCAATGCTCCCAAAGAATATTGAGCATAGGTCTAGGGCTTTCTTGAATCGTGAACAATCAATCCGTCGCGCATCTTCACAATTCTGTCCGCCGCTTCGGCGACCGTATTGTCGTGCGTCACGATCACTAAGGTCTGATGCAACTCTCGAACAAGCTGCCGGAAAAGGTCGATCACCATTTTGCTATTAGTGGAATCCAATGCGCCGGTCGGCTCATCTGCCAGCAAGATCGCAGGGGACATGACCAAGGCTCGTGCGATCGCAACGCGCTGTGCTTCCCCGCCCGAAAGCTCTCCTGGGCGATTTTGTTGCTTGTTCTCCATCCCTACGGACGCGAGGGCTGCAATCGCCTTCGGCCGAGCCTCCTCGATCGAAACACCATCCAAACGCATCGGGACCATGACGTTGTCGATGGCCTTTAGCATGGGAAGCAAGTGAACCTTTTGAAAAACGAATCCGATTCGCCTGCGACGCAGCAATGTTTGGCTAAGATCGTCTAAGTGCGAAATGGACTGCTGTTCCAACAATACGTCACCAGAATCCGGGCTGTCCAACCCACCCAGCATATGCAGCAAGGTGCTTTTGCCACACCCCGATGGGCCAACAATTGCAACGAATTCCCCTTTGGCTATGTCCAAGCTGACGCCGCGCAATGCCGGGTGATCGACAATCCCTGTTTTATAGGTCTTCGCCACATTGAGGGCGCGAAGCAGATGTTCCATCCAAGACTTTCTGGTTTAGTTGAATCGACATGCAATCATCTAGGAAAGCCCAAAAACTGCAACTGCGATTCTGCTTCTTCTACCAAACTCCCATGATCCCATGAAGCCCATCTTGCTCCACAGCGTCCGGTAAACAACGCTCCAAATAAGGGGCGCGATCCGATAAAATGATAAATGATCGAGGCTGTGGCTGAAATGGCATCACATTCTGATTCGCACCTGCTCGCGAAGAAGCAATTCCCACACGTTCTGCCCAGAAATCCTCTTCGAAGATTTGCCCTGTATTGTTTGCCCGACTGTTGAAATTACTAAACTGATTCCGGAAAAACTGGTTCAAGGTGTACTGATCGGCAGAAGGAGCGTCCACGGGTGCATCTGTCGACACCGAAACATACTTCTTGCGGAGTACGCGAACTGCATCCTCCATCGTCATCTCCGAACAACTGGCTTTCGCCCCCGGTGCTACCTCGTTGGCAATAAAGCACCGTGATTGTGCATCCACGAACATCGCGACGCTCCAGGCAAAAGCCGAGTCATTTCTGATCGATTTGTCGTTAAGCACTTCGTCTTTTTCTTCCGGTCTGCCGATCAAGGAAACCCCTCGCAAGGGATGGGTAACGCAGAACTGCGATTGAATTCGTGGTTGCAAAAGGCCCGCATAAACCTGCTTTCCTTCTTTGTCGAACTGCTGACTGCCAGGTAGTTCTTTGTTGGAATGGATGGTCAATGGAGACAGTTGGGTTTCCTCCCCCAGCACAAAACCTTCGGAGGGAACGACAGCAGCAAAGTAGCTCTGACGCGACCAAACCATCCCATCGCCCCGTGCGTCCAAACACGCAAAGGACCTTAGGCGACCAATCGATCCAAAACCATCCTTGAGGATCCCATAGGCAAACAACGCTAGTGTAAAGAAAGCCGCTAAAAGAGGCATCAATATCACCAGCCAAACCCGACGCTTGTGTTGATTGCACCAAAAGAGAAGTCCCGGGACTACCAATCCTGCGAACGCTGAAACAAACACAAGAAAAGGGATCACAGGCGTACGTCCGACGGATGGAATCAACCACCCCCAGAAATCATCCCCAATTCCATCCTTGAATCGTTGAACTCGATTGATCGGAACCTCGGGGGAAAAACCTGCGGGGTCTCGAAACAAGGATTCTGCATCTCGGCGAGCATTCGTTTCAAGCCGTACCGTTCCAAACCCATAGGAGAAGGTTAGGTCATTCTGTAGCATGTCAGCTTGATCTTCTGGCACCTTTGTAACGCCCGGACCCATTTTAGGATCCGGAGAAAAAGGAACATCATAAGCCTCCAGCAATCGCGAGGCAGCGATCTCCAGCATCGAAAGTTCAAGGTCAATTCTCGATTGACCGACCTCTAATAATGAATTCGACAACATTTCAATTGTTTCGAGCAAATCGCCCGTAAAGTCCATTCCGTTAGGGTACATCTGTTGATTGTACCGTGCTGTATTTGCGAAACCGTCGATGAGATACTTGGATTGAAATTGATCCCAAAGGGTGTCTGGAAACAAGTCCATTGTCGAATCAAAATCACTCTGCTGCACGTTTGGAATATCAACCGGCAACACACCCAAGCCACCGCGAATCCATTTTGATTTCGAAGCCCGCAAATCGTTATCTGTTCTAGCCGCATCGATAGTGATCGGAAAACGGCGTCGCACTTCCTTGATGCTTTTTACGTTGCATACGATTAGCACTCCTCCTGCAAGTGCGTAGTTATTCAGAGACTGAATCGCACCTGGAGATAAGCTTTCGATTTCTGATGCACTTACAGTGACTTGATCAAATACACTCAAGTACAGCCAGTTGTTCGGCAGCCTTTCTGAATCAGCATAGATCGGTTTGTTCACGCCAACCATTCGAGTTTCGGATTGCGAGTACCAGCGTCCGGTCTTTTCAAAGTCCTCTTTCGCACTTTTGCGCCTTGGGTCCAGTCTCGATAGATCCTTTGAGAAAACAACCAAGCTTGGAGCGTTGCTTGCCCCGGAAAACCCGAGCTGGTTGTACGCGTACACTTTCTGTCCGCTCAACCTTTGACCGTTCAACGTTGCAAAAATGTTGACTACCTGCGTGTCGAACATGTTGGCCAAGATCTCGCCACGCGCTTCCGATGTTCCCTGTTCAACCGCAATCTCCAAAACCGCTTGAGTCCCGGTTTCGGAGAAGTACTGGCCATTGGCGAAATGAACCTTGAGATTACCGTCCGTCTTGAATACCACACCTTTTTGCGGAACGACTCTTACGTTGACGGGGCAATAGCCCGCTTTGTATCCCGTCCACTCGGGGACCGACACATAAATGAAAATGTCCCCCGTCGAGCCCGATCGCTGAGTTATCAAGTATTCGGTTGCATTCTGGGATAGGTCGATCGCTCCCTGTGCATTCCCACGGTTAGCGTGGAAAAGCACCGAAATGAAAACAGAAGCGATCAAGCTCAACGCAAAGCGCGAAGAGATTTTCAGACTTCTCCCAAGGTAAAACATATAGCAAACCTACCGTACTGGAGCTGCTTCTTCTTCGAACATGGTCTTATAAAAAATCCCTGCACCAACGGCACCAAGGATGGGTGCAACCCAGAATAGCCATAGTTGAGCAATCGCCCAACCACCAACCATCACTGCTGGACCCGTGGAACGCGCTGGATTGACCGACAGGTTGGTGACTGGAATTCCAATCAAATGGATCAAGGTCAAACCAAGCCCAATTGCAATCGGAGCGAAACCGGCTGGAGCTCGTTTGTCCGTCGCACCATGGATGATGAACAGAAAGAAGAAGGTCAATACAACTTCTGCAACAAAGCACGCGACCATCGAATACTGACCAGGAGAATGCTCAGCATATCCGTTGGAAGCAAAGCCATCGGAAAGCTTGAAGGCAGGATTTCCGGAAGCGATGACATAAAGAACAGCCGATCCCAATAACGCTCCAGCTACCTGAGCCAAAATATAAGGGCCAACGTCTGCGCCCTTAAATCTTCCCCCGGCGGTTAAGCCCAGAGTGACCGCAGGATTCAAGTGACAACCCGAAATATGGCCAATCGTGTAAGCCATCGTCAGCACGGTAAGCCCAAAGGCCAATGCAACTCCTGCAAAGCCGATCCCCAAACTGATCGGCGTTTCCCCCACTTTGGCTGCGAAAACCGCGGCTAAAACAGCGCTACCACAACCC
Source organism: Planctomycetaceae bacterium (assembly GCA_027487485.1). Taxonomy (GTDB): domain Bacteria; phylum Planctomycetota; class Planctomycetia; order Pirellulales; family Pirellulaceae; genus JBKCUI01. The sequence continues at coordinate 52,515 of JAIYDN010000009.1, forward strand.
CCGAATACAAGCCAAAAAGTTCCAAAACATTCGGCCACACATCGCTTTCCTAAATCCACCAGGCTACCCAACTTTCTTTGCTGTATTTTGTTCTGTTTTTACCTCGAAAACCAACCGAGCTGCGGGCAAGGCCCACGCCCGTATGAACCATACCGACTACATCCATGGCGATGAGCGACTGAGGCTGAAATTGCCGCCAGCCAATAATCCTGCCTGAAAATCAGCTCGTTGGTTCAGACAGGTGATGATACCAAAAAATGACATTGTGTGCGTTGACTTAGTTAATGCCCAGAACACACACAAAAATGCAGCTAGGACATCTTGACCAATTTGGTAATTCGTCCCGTCTCTACCCATTCCGCTACGTAGATGTTTCCTTGGCGATCGAAACAAGCATCATGGGGATGAACAAACTTTCCATCTTGCCACTTTGTTTCATCTTTTCGTATGGCAAATCCCTTGTCCGCTTCAATTCTTGCGACATCGTCTCCTAAAGTGGCAATGGTTTTATAATCTTTGTCCAGAATGGAGACTCGCGACTTCAGTTCAGGGACCAGCAGTAGATCCCCTTGCTGGTCCACGTTCGCGGGCAAGCCAAAGCCAGTGATTGTCTTTTCGTACTTACCATCGATGGAAAAGATCTGAAGCGTGTTGTTGGCTCGATCGGTCACTACAATCTTCGGAGCTTGAGGATTGCGGTCGTCGATCCACAAGCCGTGCGGTGTATTGAACTTGCCTTCTCCGGCACCTTCTCCACCAAACGAGCTTAACCACTTACCATCTTTGTCGTACCGATGGATTCGGAAAGCGCCGTAACCGTCAGCCAAGAAGAAACCGCCATCGCTAGTAAACGCGAAGTTTGTTGGCATGAATCGATCACGTCCCCAAACGCGCTTGGGCGATTCGGCTTCGTCCGCGTGGTAAACGCCGGATTCTTTAGGAGCTCGTTTCTTCCAAACGACTTCCCCCTTCAAATCAAGCTTGGCAAACTCCTTAACTTGTTGATAAGCGGCAACGTAAAGAAATTCTTGCGAGCCTTCTTGGCGAACTTCGATTCCATGCCCACCACCTTGATACTGACTTCCAAAGGCCCGAATAAATTTTCCTTGATCGTCGAAGACAAAGATGGAGGGGTGGTCCTTCAGTTGCTCGCGACCTTCGTGAATCACATAAAGATTATTGGCCGAATCGACGGCAACATTATGAGTTGTCTGCCAGGTGTACTTCGATGGCAATTGAGGAAAATGATGACGCACTTCGAAGGTATGCTCCCCTGATCCCGTTACGATTTTGGAAGGCGTTCGACGAGCCAACGCCAAATTGGGGGCAACCAAAACCCCAGCCGTGCATGCTACAGTGGTTCGAATAAAGTTGCGGCGATCGCGATTCTCAGCTTTCATAATTAAGTCCAATCAATATTAAGGGAGAGGAATACAGACCTAAGAGGCGCTCCTAATATAGATGATGTAGTCAAGCAGAACTACTAGGTGCAACATGACCTGATCATTGCCAAGAATCACAAAATGTTCCTGATCCCCCAGCGGGATTTCGGTCTTCGGATCCGAGGGGTGAAGGTTCAAATCCTTCCTGTACACTCGTCTCATCCTGCGAACTTTAGGCTACCCGCTAGTTCGCGGAGTGAGGTTTTGTTTCGCAGCGCATCGTTCGCTGAAGTCCCCTTGTTTTGGGCGTTTTCGATGTCCCTGCCCAATCTTTCGCGACCTCGATTTTCTTACCACGGGCAGATTTCCCGAATGTTGCTTCCAACCTAACGAACTAAAGTTTTGTGCAGATTGAAAACGGGGGTTGGCAATAGTAGCCGGACTCGCCAGAGTTCGGTTTTTATTCGACGCACTGAAGTCTGGCGAATCCAGCTACCCAAGAAAATAATATGGACAGAGCACTAGACCTCAAATACCCGATAACTGAGTTAACAGCCGGGTGAAAGTGGACGTTCCAACCAAAAGTAACGGCCAGTCAACTGCCGGGTCGGTTGAACTCGAATCATTTGGCCACGACGGGTACGATTCTACTGGTTGATATTCAGATCCCCAATCATCGGGTGCCTCCAGAATTTTCTCAACTTCCTGTTCCTGTTGTGCCTGTGTAGCTTTCTCGCTTCTGAGTCCGTCCTCGGTGACGTTGGAAAACGAGATGCCATTGAAGCGATAGAGCCCACCCGAGAAGCCGCACCAAAGCGTTCCGTTGCGGTCTTCCAGCATTGCCTGAAGCCCAAAGTAGCGGGTCCAGTGGGGCCGGTCGGTCTCGTCGAACAGAGTGAATGTGTTTCCGTCAAAGCGATACGCTCCAACGTGCGTCGCGCCGATCCAAAGGTCACCGGACCTGGTTTCATAAATCGTGTAGATATCGTTTTGGCTCAGTCCTTTAGTATTCGGAAAACTGGTGAACTTGTTTCCATCGAAACGGCAGACGCCGCCGTCGCCAGTCATGTTGGGTTGGTACGATTGCATACAGGCAAACCAGATGTTTCCCTGCCGGTCTTGTAGGATGGTGTTAACGGTGTTGCTGCACAGGCCATCTTCTTTGGTGAAATGTGTAAAGGTCTTACCGTCATATTTGAAGGCGCCATAGCCGTCGGTGCCAAACCACAGATTACCATCTTGGTCGTGGAGTTTCATCGCCGGCCGGCCGTTGAAGATGGCATAGGACGACGTTTCCTTTTTGACAAACGGGACTTTGAGTTCGACAAATTGGTTGCCGTCGAATCGGAATACGCCTTGATCCATGTTGGCCCAGATGTTTCCATTCCTGTCTGCTCGTACTCCACCGCCGCCAGCAGGCAAGGCGGTGCGCATACCGGGTTCAACTACTGGCAAACCATCGGCGCTTCCCATTCGGGTAATCGTCCGACCATCGAATTTGCAAATCCCTTCGTGCGTGCCCATCCATACATTTCCCTCTTTGTCTTCGGCAAAGCTCGTGACGACAGTGCTTGGCAATCCATCTTTGGTTGAAAACCATGTCAGTTTCTTTCCGTCGTAACGCGCCGCGCCGTTTGAGATGGTTCCAAACCACAGACTCCCATTCCTGTCCTCATAAGTCGCAACCACATACTGACTGATCCGGTCGGTATCGGACGTTTTCAGATCAAGAGTTTTCCTGATCCAATCCGTCATCTTTGTTCGTTCTGATTGAGATGGTTGATCGTCGCCTGCTGGTGGCATCATGCGACTTTCTATCTGCTCCACCACGGCTGCGTAAACGCCGCGAAGTTTCGTAAGATCGAACTCGCTTTGGGCATCGAGGAAGTCGAGCCCTTCCATGGCTTTGGGCGCGTGACAATCAGCGCAGTATTTCACAAGCAGCGGCCGGATCGACTTCGCAAACTCGCCCGACGATTCGCCGCTTGGAAGAGCTTCTAGAAGCGACGGTTCTTGCGCGCCCAGCCGTATAGCGGTTGTGGCAATAAGAATGATGGAAACAACGATGGATTTGTACACAATGGAACTTTCTGGAATGTTTGGAAATGCAAAGCCTTTGCGAACTTCACTGAAGTCGGAGAATTTACGAGTCAATTCCAAGGGCCTTTTTTGGTCACTGGGAAAATCGAATTCCCGTCGTATCGAAAGAGTCCGAACACACCGCCAATCCAGATGCGTCCTTGCCGGTCTTCCATAAAACACTGAATCGCAGCGCTATTGAGCCCGTCCTTTCGGTTGAAATTCGTGAAGGACTTGCCGTCAAAGCGATATATTCCAGAGTGCTCAATTGGAAACCAGACATTCCCCGATCGATCCAAATGCAGTTTCCACGCCTCCGTGCCGATGACACCATCTGCCTCGGTGAAGTGCATGAATGATTTGCCATCCCAGCGGCAAACGCCATTATGATGAGTCGCAAACCAGAAATTACCGTTCTTGTCTTCCAGTATATCGTTCAAAGAATTGTGACAGAGACCATCTTTCTCAGAGATGTTAGACAGGGATTTCCCATCGTAGATGTATGCCCCGCCATTGGTTGCAAACCACATTTTCCCGTGGCTGTCTTGCAGGATAGCGTGAACAATCTTCGCACTGGTGACACCTCGTGAGGGATCTGGTTCGGAAGCGGGAAGTTCAAATGGCGTAAACGATTTTCCATCGAATCGACTGACTCCTTCCAACGTTCCAATCCAGACTATGCCCTTATTGTCGACTGTGATGCTCCAAACATCGCTGCCCACAAGGCCATCCTTTTCGGTGTAATTCGTAAATGACTTTCCGTTATATCTGGTGACACCTTGTTCGGTTCCAAAGAACAGATTGCCGTTCTGATCATCAACGATCCCTCGAACCGCAACGCCCCCAAAGCCCTGTTCAATCGAAAAATACTCCAGCGTCTTTCCATCGTAACGACACACGCCGTCGCCGTTGGTGCCGAACCATAGATCCCCATTTTGATCTTGGAAGATCCTGCGGATGTAGTCGCTGATCCGTTGCGGATCAGGTTGTTGTGAGGGATCGCCTTCATACCGTGGTGTTTGTTGTGAACTTATGTTGCCTGGAGCCGGCACCGTTGGCACTTCTTGCGCCTGGCAATTCCTGATCACTACAGGCGATAATGCTAAAAATAGGACTTGGATTTGAAGCACAAGAATCGGCGGGAACATAGCTGATGTTTTCCGCAACACCCCGCGCGTCTCAGGTTTTTTTGGAATTTGCATGTGTTTCTCTAACTTTACTGGCGTTGTCGGCAAACATTGATGAACGTTTTGCCGTAGGTACGATTGCTGAACAATCATCCTAACGAGGCTGCGTTACAGTTAGCCGGAATTTCCTTGCCTGGCTGCAATTCAGGAAAAAACTAGTCTGTAACGGTGTTGCGTTAGTATGTTTGGCATTACGCCGTTACCAACAATGGCCAGGGTAATGGCCTGAGCAGACACTTGGAATTCGAAAAAGATGCTGAATCAGAATACGCCCTGTCCCGAATTGGCCGAATTGACCGCGTTCGCCAATGGCGACCTCACCGATGCGAAGCTAGAGCACTTGGCAAAACACATTGACCAATGCGAGTCGTGCGGAGAGATCGTTGACGCGACTACGAAACTGGACGGTTCCGAGCTGGTTGCCGAGCTTCGCGCCTTGAAGGTTCAAGTTGCTGACTTGAACACGACGAACGAACGTCACTCTAACTTGGTTCCCGTACCATTGTTGAAAGCTGCCCGTGAAGCCATCGACCCTTTATCGCTTCCAGTCTCTTTTGATTCGGGTAAGCGACTTGCAAACAAATTGAAGAGCGGCCCGGTTCGGCTCGGACGTTTTGAATTGCTGTCTGAACTCGGCGTCGGTTCGTTTGGGTATGTCTTCAAGGCACATGATACCCAGCTGGACAGGTTGGTCGCACTAAAAATTCAGCGAGCAGGCACGTTTGCGACCAATGAGGAAGTCGAGCGGTTTACTCGAGAAGCCCAAAGTATCGCTCGGCTAAAGCATCCAGGTATCGTGACCGTTTACGATACGATATGTTCTGAAGAAGATATCTGTTATCTCGTGACCGAGTTCATCGACGGGGAGTCTCTTGAAGAGGGACTTAAGTCAAAAGAATGGAGTTTTGGAGAATCTGCCCACTTGATTGCTGCGATAGGTGATTCGCTGCAATACGCTCACGAAAATGGAATCGTCCATCGTGACGTCAAGCCTTCCAACGTTTTGATTGACCGACTTGGAAAGCCGCATTTGATGGATTTTGGTTTGGCGAAGCGCGATTTCGACTTTGACGACACAATGACATCCCTAGGCCGAATCATGGGAACGCCAGCCTACATGTCGCCCGAACAAGCCTCCGGTGATTCTCGCAATGTCGATGCTCGAAGCGATGTTTATAGTCTGGGCGTGATGCTTTACGAAATGCTAACCGGTGAACGACCTTTTCAGGGCAACCACCGAATGTTGTTACTTCAAGTGATGGAAGACGAGCCGCGATCGCCGAGAAAACTAAGAGTGTCCATTCCGCTCGATTTGGAAACGATTTGTCTTAAGTCGCTATCGAAATCTCAAACACAGCGTTACCAATCGGCTGCGGAAATGTCGGAAGACTTGAGAAGGTTTACTCACCGCCAGCCGATCAAGGCGAGGCCATTGGGTAAGTCTGAGAAGCTTTGGCGTTGGTGTCGCGCCTTTCCATTGGCAGCAAGTCTATTGGTTGCGGCTCCACTGGTTTCCATCGGTGGATTTGCTTACCTGTCTTGGCTATCGACTCATTTCGTTCAAAGTACGGCTTTGGAAAGTACTCGCATGGAGGCCAATATGCTGGAGGATATCAACGACTACTACAGCGAGAATGTGATCGGTCGAATCGATCAGAATCAAATCCCTGTTACTCACAAGTACGCTTCGACACCGAATTCGCTACCGCTTCCTTTTACTTTCATGATTGACGCAGGGCGGCGTATCACGGAAAACGAATCAGGGATGCAAGTCAAGATTTACAGCGACTATCCATGGCGAAACGACTGCGGGCCTCAAAACGATTTTGAAGCTACAGCGATTCAGGCATTAGGTCTCGGCTGTCGAACAGAAATCTCGAAAAGAAGCGACGTAGTGACAAGCCAAGTGATCGAGGAAAACATAGATGGTCGTTCTTACTATGAATTTGGTGAAGTCGATGGCAAGCCAATGCTTCGATACGCGCGTGCACAAATCATGAAGCAGAGCTGCGTCGAATGCCATAATCGGGAACCGACCAGCCCCAAACGCGACTGGGTTGAAGGAGATGTAGCTGGTGTGCTTTCGATAACAAGGCCGTTAGCGCGAGACATTGAATCAACGCGATTGGGCCTCCGCAGTGCATTCAATATGATTGCTGGCATCGCATTGATGTTGACGGGTTTGACGCTGGCTGTCTTCTGGACGGCAAGACGCCGTTCTGCCGTGAAGTCGGGAGTACTATATGACGATCACAACTAGGGAACACGATCATTCCAATGCTACGACAAACCCGAATCGCAAGTACGTGAAATCCACTATGGCCACAACAGGTCACAACGAAGATCGCGATGCCACAGACCCGAATCGAACTTCGCTTAGCCTGATCTTGCAAGCCACCAGACAAGACCCTGCAGCTTGGGAGCGATTGGTCAGCATCTACTCGCCATTGGTCTACTTTTGGTGTCAGGAGTCTGGCCTGCCCCGCGCGGATCTGCAGGATGTCTTTCAAGAGGTCTTTCATGCTCTTGCTCGAAATCTCCATAAATTCCGCCCTATTGAAAACGGTACCTTTCGTGGCTGGTTAAGGACATTAACAAGAAATAAATTGAACGATCACTTTCGCCAGGCTGGGCTCGACCCTAAACCTGTGGGTGGAACCGAAGCATTGAATTTCCTGAAGAAAATCCCAGCCGCAACTCAGCGACAATCATCCTCGAACCACTCTTCCGGCATAAACGGTGAAGGCCGGTTAAACGAGCAGGCCCCAAACGAACAGTCCCCAACCGAGCAGGCCATTGTTCATTCAACACTCTGCCAAGCGCTTTCCAATGTTCGTGAAAAGTTCTCGGAACAGTCATGGAAGGCATTTTGGATGGTAGTGGTCGATGGACGCGAAACGGTTGATGTCGCTAAGGAGCTTGGTATGCTGCCTGGTACCGTTCGAGTTGCCAAATCCCGCGTTCTCAAACGCCTTCGTTTGGAGCTCGGCGATTCCATTGACTAGAGCGTGCGAATCGGTCGTCTGTCGAGTTTGAAACAAACGCGAAAGAATAACCCTAAACGCATTCGCCGCGTCTCAGTTGTTTTGGGAACCTTCACAATCTGTCCTCAGATCAGTCATAGTTGACGCAGCGAATCGCAGCTTTGCGGGGACCACAAAGTGTGTCAGTACATCTCAATGCGCGCTAATGGCGAAGAAGACTTCGGTAGAGTCGCGTGGTAATCGCCCGCGGGCCGATGAGTTCTTGAGTCACTTTGCAATTGATGAGCGGAACGATCCGAAAGGGCCTCGACCGAGTCGAAGCAAGAAGCATTGCAGTGACAAGGGCTTTCTGGCAATGACCGAAGTGGACTACCTGATGATTCTCGATTGGCTGGCTCGCAACACCGTAGTGGATAAACGCGGCTCGACGCTTGCTGAGGCCCCTGCGATATTCGAACGGCTTGGTATCGACAGTACGGCATGGTCGCAGATGGTGAAGACTTTCGGGCGGAGTTTCAAGAACGAGGCGGGTACGCCTACAAGTATCGCTGAAGCGCGAAGCTTAAAAACACATCGCAAGTTCTATTGAAGCCGGGTCCTTACCGAATCCGGATTCTATACTGCACTGGAAACCAAGTAAGCACGGGGCGCTGATTCGTCGGTATTGCACGGATCTGCTGATTTATCTAGTGGAAAAATCGAATTTATGAGTTGACCTGTCGATGAGAGTCGTCGAAAACGGTGATGCTTTGCGAGCCCACCGGCTCACCTCCCAAATGGGTGTAAATGAACAACTCGCTTAATGATGTGTCTCCTTGTTCGTCCTGTTAACGGTTTGCCCATTCAACAGAAGAGCTTATTGTGTCCTACTACGTCAAACCCCTTGTGATTGCGACTCTTTCCACCATCGTTCAATGGTTCGCTGTCATGTCATTGCTTGGGGCTGATCCACCGGAATCTGCCGAGGTAAATGTCCCGTTCCGCTTGAGCTCGCAAAACAATATTGTTGTCCGTGCCACACTAAATGAAGAAGACAGCTTGAGCCTAATGCTACACACGGCTGTTTCCGACTTGATGCTAACCGAAGAGGCGGTTCGAAAAACCAATACCATCCAGTTTTCCGACTCCATCAAAATGAAGTCCTGGGGAGGTGAAGCCAACTCGCGCGTTAGCAAAGCAAATCAACTTCAAATGGGTACGCTTCTCTTTACAGGAATCGACATCTTTGAAGACAAGAATTCAGGAATGGGTACCGATGGTAAGTTTGGGCTGGATCTATTCCAGAACCGGATTGTCGAGATCAATTTCGACTCTCAGAACATCATTCTTTACGATTCTCTGCCACAGCAAGCAGAACAATTCGAGCGGATCAAAATCGTGAACCAAGGTGGGATGCTTCTGGTACAAGGAACCTGTTCGATTGATGACAAAGACACAACAACTCGTTCCTAATTCATTCTGGCTATTCGGGTGGAATCCTGTTGGATGATGATTTTGTAGCCAGCTCAGGAATGGACCGCCAAATCAAACTCACAGACGAAGCAAGCCTCACGGATTCATTCGGGAATACGATCAAGATCAAGAAGGGAAACATACCCAAGTTGATGATCGGAAACTTGAGCAGACTCGATGTACCTGTGGGCTTTTTCACAGGAGCGAACGGAACTCAAAAAATGAGCATCATGGGTTGTGAAGTTCTAAGGCATTTCAACCTGATTTTCGACATCTCGCAAAGTGATTTGTATCTCGCGGCAAGAACAGCTCCGCCGAGATGAACTCGACGGAAGCGGAACTATTGCGGGCCGAATTGAGATTGCAACTCTGGCGCAGAAAGACGCGGTTGATTTAGCTAAGGGATTGCACCTCGCGATTCCTTGTGCAAGTTGCCGTTTCTGCTGGTCGATTTTGTTGTCTCGTTGCCTTAATTCGATTGGTCAACATGTCCAAGTACCGTCGTACTGTCCAATGCGACAGCGTTGGTTTCAAAAGCTACGAGGGTTTCTGGCATTGAGCAAACCTGGAAAGAGCCGCCATCCGGAGCGATGGCATCCAGCACCATGAATGCAGCGCCGCTATCAGCCTTCTCGATTTGCCCCCGAAGATAACCTTTGACAAGGGGATAGGGTTTGTACGCAAGCTGGCTGTTGGTTCGAAAAACATCGTACTGCTTCTTGTCCGAAAAGCCAAAAATGGCTCGCTTGGCGCTGTCGCCTACCGCTCCTACCACAAACGTGCTAACGGGTTTGTCGCCATCTAATAAAACATAACGTGGGGTCGGAACCATTGCATCACCTGGAGCTCGACAACTCGCTAGGAATCAACGGTAGCCAAATACGTATCGAGATCGTTATGGCAAGCTAATGGAATGATGACCCGTATCAAAGGTAACAACAAGGTCCCGCATGGCAATAGACAATCCGTTGTTCTTCGGCTATCTATCGACTAAGAAGCCGCTTCGCATGCTGGACGCTCTGCACGAACCGATCCACTTCCTCCAGCGTGTTGTAGAGATAGAAGCTGGCACGGCAGGTTACAGAGACCCCCAGTCTCGTATGCAAAGGCATCGCGCAGTGATGTCCCACTCGAATCGCAATCCCCCGACCGTCCAGCACTCTGGCTATCTCCTCGCCATGAATTCCATCGACTGAAAAGGATAAGATTCCGCTCTTTTGTTCCAATGCAGGCGAGTAAATTCGCACTCCTGCAATGGCGCGTAGCCCTTCTTCTGCTCTCGCCACCAAAGTTCGCTCGTGTTCCATGAGACGCTTCTTCCCAATCGTCTCCAAATACTCGACCGCAGGCTTCATGGAAATGATTTCTGCAATAGCTGGGGTGCCCGCCTCGAACTTGTGTGGTAAATCCGCCAGTGAAAATCCATCGAAGGTCACCGACTTGATCATGCTGCCACCACCTTGCCAAGCAGGCATGGCTTCCAGAATCGCTTTCTTCCCGTAACATACCCCCACCCCCGATGAGGCTAGCATCTTGTGCCCGCTGAAGACAACGAAGTCCGCGTCCCATGACTGCACATCGATCGAGCCGTGCGGAACCGCTTGCGCAGCATCGATGAGCACGGTCGCGCCCGCACCATGAGCTTGTGCGACGAGTCGTCCCACTGGCAAAACAGTGCCAAGCACGTTCGAAACAGCCGTTAATGCAACTAACTTTGTTCTTCCAGAAAGGAGTTGGGCGAACGCATCCTCATCCAAGGTAAAATCAGAACGAATGGGCACCCAGCGAATCACACACCCTTTCCGCGCGCAAAGCTGTTGCCATGGCACGATGTTGGAATGATGCTCCATTTCGGACAGCAGAATTTCATCCCCCGCCTTTAAATTTGCTTCGCCCCAGCTGCACGCAACCAAATTGACTGATGCGGTAGCGCCAGCGGTAAAAATCACTTCTTCGCTCGCAGAAGCATGGATAAAACGCTGCACTGCTTGGCGACTCGCTTCGAGCTGGACCGTTGTTCGAGCCGCCCATTCGTGCCCTGATCGATGGACGTTTGCGTAGTGTTCTAAGTAAACTTCCGAAATAGAATCGATAACGCTTTTCGGACGTTGCGATGAGGCTGCGTTATCCAGATACGCGATTGCTGTCCCCGATTCGTTCAGCTCTGCAAGGATTGGAAAGTCAGATCGGATGGCATCCATCCGGTCGCTGAGTCTTCCGTGGTCCACGATCGGAATGTCACTGCTGATGCGAACCGAAGTAGGGGGCGTTTCCGGTACAATCTGCTTCGACAATGCATGCTCTTTCACTCGACGAATCATCGAATGCAAGCCATTGCTTCGAAGCGGCGAAAGGAAAGACTTCAGATGCAACTGTTCCAGGAAGGATTCGATCGGATACTGGTTGATCTCGCTTGGTGTCTTGCCAGAGTAGACAGACATCAGAACGGCGACCAAACCCCGAACCATCGGTGCATCGCTCGACGCAACGAAACGAAATCGCTCGCCATCCCAATCAGGCACGATCCACACCATGCTCTGACAACCCACCACTCGGTACTCTTCGGTTGCATATTCCGAGGGGAACTCAGGCAAAGCTTGCCCGAGTTCAATCAAGAATTGGATTCGATCTTCGGAACTCTCGAGGTCAAGAAACTCCTCCTGCAATTCTTCCGTTGATGGATAAGTTGCCGAGAAATCGATATTTCGGTTTGTCATAAGTTTTTGTTTGGAACATGGCAACCGCCAACGGGCCAAGCCTAGGCTCTAAGTTGGGCGACACTATCAAGGTACAGCCCGAAGAACTGTTGCCGCGAATGCATCTTCCAACGGATAAACCATCAGAAGCTGTAGCGTCTTAGAATATCCCTAGTTGATCTCGGGCATCTTCGGTCATTCGATCCTGCGTCCAAGGCGGATCCATAACCACCTTGATGTCCACGACACCCACATTCGGTATGTCTTCAATCACTTGCCTGCTATTGGCAACCAATTGAGGGCCCGCCGGACACATTGGGCTTGTCATCGTCATCTCAATGTTGACGTTCTCTTTGCCCTCTTCGCCTGGCTGGATGTCGACGACATAAATCAGTCCAAGGTCGACGATGTTTACGAACAGCTCAGGGTCAATCACCAGCTTGAGCTGTTCGCGAACTTGATCTTCAGAAATACTCATTGCGCGTTAACTAGTTAAAAAGGGTTTTAGTTGTCTCTGAGTTGAACGAGGACATCATCCCCTTCAACTTTCACCATGTGGGACAAAGTCGCTTCGGTGGCAGGCATGCACATCGCAGCACCTGTACGAACATCGAACTTCGCACCATGCCTTGGGCATACAATGCAAGAGCCTTCTAACTTATTGTCGCCGAAGGTGCCTCCGTCATGGGTGCACAGGTCTTCAATGCAAAAGACCTGATCGTTCAAAAGAACGACGATGACGAAACGATCTTCGATCTCAAAAGTCTGAGGCTGATTGGGTTGTAAGCTGCTGAGCTTGCATGCGAACTGGAATTGATGCGTGTTGGATACCATCTTGGTCTATCGGAACTTTCTAATCGTATTGGCGGACTTGACGAGCGATTGCGACACCTAATGCTTCGCGAACACTTTCAATCGTAATACGATCAAAAATTTGTTGGAAGAAACCTGTCACAATCATGCGGATCGCTTCAGCCCGGGTGAAACCTCGGGACTGAGCATAAAAAATGAGTTCGTCGTCCACTCGGCCGCTGGTGCTGCCGTGTGTGCAACGAACGTCGTCTGCCAAAATTTCCAGACCAGGGATCGAATCCGCACGAGCGTGATCGCTCAGTAGCAGGTTGTCGTTTCGCTGATAGCCGTCTGTCTTATCAGCCCCAACGTCGACCTTAATCATCCCTCGCCAAACGGTACGAGATCGATCTTGAAGAACGGCTTTGTACAAGAAGTCGCTGTTGCAGTGGGGAGCAGCGTGTCGCTGGATCGTGTTGTACGTAATATGCTGGCGACCCCGAGTGAACAACACGCCGTTGACGTGGCTGCTGGCGCCAGGACCCACCAAGTGAACTTGCTGATCGACTTGGGCAAATCGCGATCCCATGGCAGCAATCGTCCATTGGATGTTTGCATCCTGTCCGATTCTGGCTCGTTTGTGAGCAAAGTGCCAAGCCGCATTTCCCCAGTCCTGTAGACCAACGAACCGCAGATTCGATCTCGCCTCAAGCTCCATCTCCACACCGCCGATGTGGCAACCGCCGGAGGTTTCGCTTGGACTGTTCGACTCCAAGAGAACGGTCGCTTCCGCCCCCTCTTCCAGCACGATCAACGTATGGGAGAGATCGGTACATCCGTCCCCCATCGCACATTCAATGTGGAGCGGCTTGTCGATCACTACATTCTTGGGAACGTATAAAAACTGCCCGTCGGTCCACATCGCTGCTTCTAAAGCTGCAAAGCGGTCCACGCCCGATTCAATTTGCTTGTGCAAATACTTCTTGACCAGATCCGCATGATCGCGAGCGCATCGGCTAAGTGAGCCGAAGACGACACCTTTAGCTGCATACTTTGGATCCAGTGACTCGGAAGTCACAAGTCCATTGTCCATGCGAATCGAACCGCCAAGATCAACACCTTCAATCAACCGTACCGGCGCTCCAACAACTTGTTGAGTCTCGGTTTCGTTGATGGGCAGATACTTGTCCAGCTTGAATCCGCGAAGATCAGAACGCATCCAATTCTCATCGCGGGAATCCGGCCAACCCATCGATTGAAAGGTTTCCCAGGATTGCTTTCGCAGCTCGGTAATCCAGACTGGATCGATGCGTCGCTCAAGGAATTGTTCAAAGCCAAGTTGATTAAAACCGACTTTGTCTGTTTGTGTCAGCATAGATGTCATTTAGCCCACCGATCCTTCCATTTGCAATTGAATCAGTCGATTCATTTCGACTGCATACTCCATGGGCAATTCTTTCACGAGTGGCTCGATGAAGCCGTTTACGATCATGGTGCTCGCCTCGGCTTCCGAAAGACCGCGGCTCATTAGGTAGAACATCTGCTCTTCCCCAATGCGAGAAACGCTTGCTTCGTGCCCGACACTCACGTCTTGATCCAGGATTTCGATATAGGGATAGGTATCGCTTCGGCTCTTTGGGTCCAGAATCAACGCATCGCAGACGACGTTGGATTTTGATTTCTTGGCGCCCTTTTCGACTTTAACGAGCCCGCGGTAGCTGCTGCGACCGCCATTCTTCGAAATCGATTTGCTTATGATTTGCCCGGTTGTGTTTGGAGCACAGTGAACGAGCTTGGCACCTGCGTCTTGGTGTTGTCCCTTGGTCGCGAACGCGATCGAAAGAATCTCACCGCGAGCACCCGGTTCCATCATGTAGACGGCTGGATACTTCATGGTCAACTTGCTGCCCAAATTGCCGTCAACCCACTCCATCGTTGCGTCGGCGTAAGCCACTGCTCGTTTGGTAACCAAGTTGTAAATGTTGTTTGCCCAGTTTTGGATGGTGGTATATCGGCATCGGCTTCCGCGTTTGCAAATAATCTCAACCACGGCGGAGTGCAATGATTCCGACGAGTACATCGGAGCGGTACAGCCTTCCACGTAATGGATCGATGCACCTTCGTCGACGATGATCAGGGTACGTTCGAACTGGCCCATGTTTTCCGCGTTGATTCGGAAATAGGCCTGCAATGGGAATTCAATTTTGACTCCCTTGGGAACGTAGATGAACGAACCGCCGGACCAGACCGCCGAATTCAATGCGGCAAACTTGTTGTCCGTCGATGGAATGATCGTTCCGAAATACTCTCGAAGCAAGTCGGGATGCTCGCGAACCGCTGAGTCTGTATCCGTGAAGATAACGCCTTGATCGGAAAGATCCTGCTTCAAGGAACCGTAAACCACCTCGCTCTCGAACTGAGCCTTGACTCCGGACAGGAACTTCTTTTCGGCTTCCGGAATTCCGAGCTTATCGAAAGTGTCCTTGATTTCTTGAGGAACTTCGTCCCAGGTCCGACCTTGCTTGTCGGTTGGTTTCAGGTAGTAATAAATGTCTTGGAAATCGATATCGATGTCTCCGCCCCATGAAGGCATCGGCTTCGAATTGAAGATCTCCAACGCCTTGAGGCGGTAATCACGCATCCATTCCGGCTCGTTCTTCATTTCCGAAATCTGATTGACGATTTCGGCATCGACTCCCTTGCGAGCCTTGAAGACCGCCTTGCTTTCCGTGCGAAAATCGTACTTGTTGATCTCGCCGATTGAATCGTTTGCTGCGATATCTGTTGACATAGGACTATGTGTTTTCTTTCAATGGAATGTTTTGTTTTTTAAGTTGGTCGAAACCGGAATTAGACTGTTGCAGGTTCTTCTTTGCCTAGCATTTCCTGGTTCGCAGCTTCTGCATCAGGGTAGGTCTTGCGAATTCGCTCGTACCCATGATCGTGCAATTCTCTAGCAAGTTCACTACCACCCGTTTCAACGATTCGTCCACCTAACATCACATGCGTGAACTGCGGAGGGTTATGCTCCAGCAGCTTGTCGTGGTGAGTGATAATCAACAAGCCCATTTTGTCCCGGCCGATTTCTGCAATGGATGCACTCGCCAGCTTCACGGCGTCGGCGTCTAGACCGCTGTCGGTTTCATCCAAAATCGAGAACTTAGGGGAGAGCATCGCCATCGTTAGGATTTCGGCTCGCTTCATCTCACCACCGGAGAATCCATCGTTCACGTAACGACGAGCGAATTCGGAGTCAATCTTTAGTTGTTCCATTTTGGACTTCAGTTCCTTGCGGAACTCTCGCATTGGAATCAAGTCTTCCCCTTCTTTGCGGTCAGGTCGCCGAACGTTGGTGGTCGCATGTCGCAAAAAGTCTGCTGTCTTCACACCAGGGATTGCGACCGGCCGTTGAAAGGCCATGAAAATTCCCGCTCGAGCTCGTTGGTCCGCTTCCCATTCGGTGATCTCTTCACCATCCAAGGTGATTGAACCTTCTGTGATCTCGTAGTTGGGGTGACCGGCGATTGCTAAACCAAGTGTGCTTTTACCAGACCCGTTCGGTCCCATCAGAGCGTGCGTCTCGCCGAATTTCATTTCCAAATTCACGCCGCGAAGAATGGCTTTCCCCTCAACAGAGACATGTAGGTTTTCAATGCGAAGAATATGTGACATTATTTAAATTGATCCAAAGTCAAAAAAGGAAGAATTGAGTATTGAAAGCCATTCCATGCAAAATCAGCTTGGCACAGAAGGTAAATTTATGGGTTTGAATTGGCAGCAAGTATGGCCATCCAGCCGGCACTGAGAAAGCTCCATCTCTTGGCCGAGAGCGGCACTCATTGCTTTTGTTTCCATGTTACAAACGCTTCGATCCTGTCCGTCGCCGATCAAGTCGGGGTAAGGACATGCCAGCACCTCAAGTACTGGCATACCATAGCCGCTGGTCAAGCACGTGGGCACCCTGCGATTCGACAGCAGTTCTGCCATCGTTTCCATGCGCTGACCGATAGGTGCATCGGGAATGAGATCACGTAATTTGCCCCCTAGGCTGTCGGAAATTCTTGCCATCATCCTGGCTCGAAGTTCCTCGCTTTCTAGAGAACAAATCTCGGTCCACATCGAGATCGCAAGATCGCTGTAAGTGACCCCCGCCTGTCGCCACCCCAAGTCCGTCAAAAAGTACTTGAAGGAAGGGCGTCCGCGGCCGACTCCTTGCTTTCGCTTTTCGATAAATCCGGATTCCTCAAGACGATCTAGACGCTGCCGAATCGCAGTCGCCGTCACTTCGAGGCGCTCCATGAGATCGGTTACGGAAAGCCCCTCGAATCGTCGAAGTAGATCCAGCACCAGCTGATCCACAGGGCGAATCGGGGAGTCGGAGGTTTTTGCGGAATGATCCACGGGCGATGTTGCAGTTGAAGGGGAAATTTCTTCGACCAGCAAGTCAACGCTGATCTAGCCAGGGGATTCTAGCCAAACTGCCATTTTAGACAAGCTGCGTTGCGAAAATTATCGGGAGGTTCTTGGGCTCGCTTTCTCGATGCTTTGCCCTAACGGGAAGATCCAAAACCGAAAACTGGCTTGGTGAGAAAATGGACCACATCCATAAGGGGGCGTGCCTCCGCAGAAACTAGCGAAGAAAAGGCATGCTATAACGTTTGGGCACTTTTTTCGGATTCGAGTCGCATTCTACAGTTGGCGAGACCCGCGAAAACGCACGAGAGCAGAGTTTATGGTCGCACTACTGATTGCTTTCTCGTTACGAAAAGAGCCGCGGCAAATGCTCGCGGCTCTTAGGATTCGTTTTGAAGGATGCAGACTAGCTCTTGAACACGCTTAGAATTGCGATGGCTTTATCGAGACCGCCAGCAGCAGTCACGAAGCTCTGCATGGTGGAGAAAACATCGTTCATCGAAGAGGAAGCCGCAGCAGCGACAGTTGCCTTAGGCTTCCTGCCGCGCTTCTTGCCTGTGGATTTAGCAGCTGGCGAACCACTCTTCTTGAGTGTTTGGTATACCAATGGAGCAGAGACGACAACACCTTGTTTCTTCAGTATAGCAACGACTTCAGCAGCCTTCAGACCTGGGTTCTCGGAAACAACGCCTCGGATCAATTCGGATTTGTTCATTTTCTTCTTCATAGTGCATTCTTGTGTAGGAAAGGAGGTTGTTCACTTCCCGATTAAGTGTAATTGCCACAAGTCTCAACAAATGCGTGCTTAAGATTTTTAACGGTTGAGTATTTCAGGAGCGTCAACGTTGGAACAATCGGAATTTTTTTCGCGGTACTTGTTTTTCATACTTTCAATCGTCGAAAACCAAAGGAGAGGATTCACAGATTGGCACCCGTAATCGGTGCCTCACTCTAAGCCGATCGCTTTCAAACATCCTAAGGGAATATGATGTTCTGCTTCCTGCGCTTTGCTGGCCTTCTATTTTTTGTTTTCATTATCTGGTCTCCAGTAATTTCGATTGCACAAGAGACAGAGGAGAGTGAAATCGAAACGGACCGTGATTCCTTTACTCCATCGACCAATGTCGTAGGACAAGGCCGTTCCGTTTTCGAAACCAGTTACTCGTTTATTGACAACCGAAATGTTCGCGAGACGCATAGCCTTCCTGAACTCTTATTCAGGTACGGGATCGGCGAAAATATGGAATTGCGATTGGGTGCTAATTACGAGATTGGAGGGGCAGGTAGTCCGATCTCGGCAAATGTTCCTAAATCACTCGAGTCAACTCCGGAGCTTGAAGAGGAAAGCCGCGTTTTTTACGGTACGAAACTGCTGCTAAGTGATCAGGCCGAATGGCTTCCTCAAAGCTCATTTATTTTACAAGGCTATACCCCGACCAGCGGCGAAGTAACGGCAACTAGCTTTTCGGCAAACTATGTTTTCGGTTGGGAGTTCCAGAACTCAATGGTTTGGGATTCGGCGATGCGTTACAGCACCGGTAACCTGGAAGAAGACAACTTTAACGTTTGGTCACCATCTACCGTCATCAAAATGCCGCTCGGCGAGAAATGGAAAATTCATGCCGAGTACTTTGGCGTGTTTTCCGAAGGCCGAGAGGAAGAAAGCACTCAGCATTTCTTTAGCCCCGGCATTCACTACCTCATTTCAAGCAATTTTGAATTGGGGACTCGAGTCGGTTGGGGATTGAACGAACAATCTCCCGACTTCTTTAGCAACATCGGTTTGGGCATTCGATTCTAGGGGCTTGCAACAACCAGAATTGCACTTTTTCAAAGAACGTCTGGATTCAAATGAAATTCCGCAGGGATTAGTATAGAGCGAGTATTCCTGCAGATACTGAGTCCACTTTTTCGTTTTTTGGATGGTTGTGCATGCCTAGTTGGCTTTCTAAATGGCTACGGCCAAATCGGACCCTTTTAGATCCGATCCAAGCGCATATGACCTTTGGGCAGACTTCGGTCGCACGGACGGTTCGACGCACCGGCTTGTTTCTCAAAAAGCAGCTTTGGGTATGGCCAATTTTCGCCGTTATCTTGCTATCCATAGCGGGCTATGTAGTTAGTACATCGATCAATAGCACGATCAAGAATAGTCTTCAATCAGAACTTTCGACTCTGCTAAATGTAGAGCGAGCGATGCTTGAAAAGTGGTTTAAGGTCCAAGAATTGAGAACGTTGACGTTAGCAAATGACCAGCAGGTTCGTAAGACTGTGATTCAAATGCTTGCGATGGATAAGAATTCTCTCCGGTCAGCAAGCAAATCGGACCCATCCATGAATAGTGGACCAAGCGTCGCGGAGCTCGGAGAACAACTGCGAGAGGAATTGGAAGCGAGCATGTCCTCTTTGGATTTTGTGGGCTTCATCGTGGCTGACAAACAACAGCGTATCATCGCTGCTCAAACCAACGAACTGGTGGGGCAGACCTTTCCGCAATTCGAACCATTTTTGAGCAAGACACTTGAGGGCGAACCAACCGTCAGCACGCCCTTCCCGAGCGTGGTAATGCTCAAAGATCGAACTGGGCGTCTCCGCTCCGAAACACCTACTATGTTCGTATGCGCCCCTATCCGCGACGACAACTTGCAGATCGTTGCAGCCCTTGCGATGCGTATTCGTCCAGAAAAGGAATTTACGGAAATATTACAACTCGGAAGACTTGGTCAGACCGGTGAAACCTATGCGGTCAATTCTCAAGGGATGATGGTCTCCAACAGCCGGTTCGATGAGCAATTGATCTTGTTGGGGGTGCTGCCGGACCACGCAGGCTCGGCTTCGATTCTCAATGTTCAAGTGCGGGACCCTGGGGGTGATCTATCCGACGGCTTCCGTCCAAAAGTTCGACGTGCAGAACTTCCTCTGACAGAGATTTGTGTCAAAGCATTGAGCGGCACTTCCGGTGTTTCCGTGGAAGGTTACCGAAACTACCGAGGTGCGATCGCCGTTGGTGCGTGGACTTGGCTTCCTAAGTACCAATTCGGCTTGATCACCGAGATTCATTCCTCCGAGGCCTTTCGCCCATTAGCAATTCTCAATTGGTCCTTTTATTGCCTTTACGCTTTATTAGTCATCAGTGCTATTGCCATTTTCGGTTTTACTGTGATGGTGACTCGCTTGCAGCGTGAAGCCCAAATAGCTGCCATCGAAGCCAAGCAATTGGGCCAGTATCGACTTGAAACACGCCTTGGAGCGGGCGCAATGGGAGTTGTCTACAAGGGACATCACGCAATGCTTCGTCGTCCTACGGCTATTAAGATGTTGCAAGCAGATAATCTGAATGAAGCAGCTATTGGACGGTTTGAACGCGAGGTGCAAATCACCAGCAAACTCAATCATCCCAATTCGATCGCAATCTACGATTTCGGTCGAACTCCGGAGGGTGTTTTCTATTATGCCATGGAATTTTTGGATGGAATCGACTTACAATCCTTGGTTGGTAATTATGGACCTCAATCGGAAGGGCGTGTGATTCATATCCTGAAACAGGTTTGTGGTTCGCTCTATGAAGCCCATTCCATGGGGCTCGTTCACCGCGATATCAAACCTGCCAACATCATGCTCAATCGTAGAGGTGGTGAATCGGATGTGGTTAAGGTGTTGGACTTCGGCTTGGTCAAGGCTCTCGATGAGCGCGATTCATCGCAGAATGCCGGCGTTTCGGGTACGCCTCTCTACATGTCGCCTGAATCGATCCAAACCCCGGACGCGGTGGACGGACGAAGCGATTTGTATGCACTGGGAGCCGTCGGATACTTTCTGCTGACTGGCCAAACGGTGTTTCAAGCTCGCACACTTAGCGAACTTTGCCAACAGCATATCACGGCCGTTCCTGAACTTCCTTCCCAACGATTGGGCCGCCCTGTCTCACCAGGACTGGAGGATGCTTTGATGGCATGCCTGGAAAAGAATCGCGCAAAACGTCCTCAAACCGCGCGGGCACTTTCCAAGATGCTCGAGTCCATTGAAATAACAGACCACTGGACAAGCGACGAAGCCGAAGCTTGGTGGGGAAGGCATGAACGCAAAGTCAGTAAAGCCCTTCCCTCGGCTGACATACCTACGTCCACACCAACTACGTCCAGCTCAGGATTTGACCAAACGATTGGCGAACGCTAAGGCCGCCTAAATCCCTCTTGGTCAAACACTGCAAGCTCACGTAAGGCCCTAGTGCAAACGAGGACGCCAGGACTATTCACTGGATGAATTATTGCGCATGGCCGCTTCAAGCTTTTTGATGTCATCGGCCGACAACTGCGGACGATCAATTTCGATCTTCAGTTTGTTGAGCTTTGCGGTCAGAGCAAACGGTGGTTTGTAATCGGCGTCATTCACCCCGGTCAATGAGTCCGAGCCGATATCGAAGCTTTCGTCCCACTGCAAAGTCATTGGCAGAGTATGAGGCATCGCCTGGGTGTCTACTACTTTGCCATCGACTTTCAACACCCCGGTCCCTGGCTGCCCAAGGCCGCTTAGATTGTTAAACCGCAATGTTCCGGTTCCTAACCCCTCGTACTTGAAATCGAACTCAAGCAAATGCCTACCCGGTGACAGCGCGTCTTTGCCTGCCCACTTGATTCGATTCAAATTCAGCATGTTCCATAGAAATACCGGCTTGCCTTCCAGTAAATAAAAACCATAACCAGCAAACCTTCCCCCCGAGGTTAAAATCATCCCCTCTGCTCCTTTTTCAGGAACCTCGATATCGGCCGAGATTGTATAAGAGCTGTTGAGAATAAAAGGGGAATCACCTTGTGGGAGTCCGATCATTGGAGTCGTATAAACGAACTCGGATCGGCCAGCTGTGATATTGGGTCTTGGCGTTGCAATTCTCGCAGCCACCGATGCGTCCATGGGAAAGACCTGGTACTTCTTGCCTTCGGAAATGAACATCTGCTTCATTTCTTTTACTTTGTCGGGAAACCGAGCCGCTACGTTTTGCGATTGGCTGAAGTCGGTATTCAGGTCATACAGTTCAAGCACTTGGTTGTTCAGCGGATCTGGATTGGCCGCGCCAAAAGCCTCCCAAGGGGCTCGATTGACTTTGGTGCTTAGCAACCAACCTTCATGATAAAGCGCATACTGACCCATCATTTCGAAGTACTGAGTTTTATGCTGGGAAGGCTGCTTCGCATTGGCCGCATCGAACGTATACAAAAGACTGGTGCCTTCGATCGGGCTTTGGGGGATTCCGTCCACCTCTTCGGGTTGCTGAATACCTGCCGCTTCCAGAATGGTTGGAACAATGTCAATCACATGACAGAATTGATTGCGCAGAGTTCCTCTGTCTTTGATCTTGGCAGGCCAAGAAATAGCCATGTTTTGCCTGATGCCACCCAGCTTCGATGCATTCTGCTTGAACCAAGTAAACGGAGTGTCAAACGCCCAGGACCATCCTGCCGACATGTGATTGTAGGTTTCTTCGGTTCCCCACGCGTCATACCATTTCATTTGCAGCTCGACAGGCACGCTCATTCCGTTGAAGAAGGCCACCTCATTGGGCGTTCCGGTCGGGCCACCTTCGGCACTGGTACCGTTGTCACCGTTGATGTAGATGATCAACGTGTTATCGAGCTTGCCCATGTCTTCAATCGATTGAACCACACGTCCAATCTCACTATCGCTATACGCGGAGTAGGCTGCGAAGACTTCGACTTGTCGCAGGTAAAGCTTCTTCTCTTCCGGGGAGCAGTCGTCCCAGTTCTTGATCAAATCCTTAGGCCATGGTTCCAACTGGGTATCTGCGGGAATGATTCCCATTCGTTTTTGATTCTCGAAGATCTTTTCGCGAACCTTGTTCCAGCCCTCGTCAAAAAGATGCATGTCCCTAATCTTCTTGACCCACTCTTTCGTGGGATGATGAGGTGCATGCGTAGCGCCAGGTGCATACTTCACAAAGAATGGCTTATTCGGCTCGATTTGATTGAGACGATTCAGATAGTCGATCGCATCGTCCGCCATTCCCGTAACGAGATTCCATTCAGGCTTGCCTTCGAAGGGAAAAATTTGAGTTGTGCCGCGGAAGAGGTTTGGCTGCCACTGGTTGGCGTCTCCACCAACAAACCCATAAAAATACTCGAAGCCCATTCCAGTCGGCCATTGGTCAAACGGCCCGATCTGGCTGGATGCAAAAGAGGGCGTGTTGTGATCTTTGCCAAACCAAGAGGTTGCATAGCCGTTGTCTCTTAAGATTCGTCCAATCGTCGCTTTATCCTTGCCGATGATGCTGTTGTATCCTGGGTAGCCCGTTGACTGTTCGGAGATAACACCAAAACCGACCGAGTGATGATTTCTGCCCGTGATCAAAGCGGCTCGGGTGGGAGAGCATAGTGCGGTCGAATGGATGTTGTTGTAACGCAATCCATTCTTCGCGATTCGATCCATCGTCGGCGTTGGAACCAAGCCCCCAAAGGTGCTCGGAACTCCGAAGCCGGAATCGTCTGTGATGATCAACAACACATTCGGAGCATCCTTGGGGGGAACCACTCGTGGTGCCCACCATGGCTTCGACTTCAATGCATCGGATTGGATGTCGCCGCCAAACTTAGGGTCGGGCGGTGGGAGCTGTTTACCATCGATCGTGGCCGTGCCACTTGGCGAGCCCGATGCTTCATCGCCCTTTTGGGCTCGAACCAAAGAACATAGAGACACAAGCCAGACGGCCGCGAAGAAGAAGAATTTCGATTTCATGTTGTAGCCAACCAAGCAAAAAGGGGGTAGGAATCGATATGTCGTGAAAGTTCGTACTGCGATTCCTCAAGAGAAGTATGTTGCAACTTACTGAGAATTGATGATCAACCCAGGTGGGCTCCAAGTCCCGTGGCCGGCAGGTAGCACCGACGGAGCATCTTCTTTGGGCCAATACAAACGCATGACAAGATAAATGGGTCCGTTGGGAGCTGGCAACCAGTTGGATTCTCGATCTGGTCCTGGATTGTCTTTCTGAATGTAAATGGTCAAGCCACCATCACTGTTGGTTTTCATGCTTGGCAGCATGGGCGAATTGATGAGATACCGATCGATAGGGTTTTTGATCAAAAACTGAGTCTTTCCGTCGTACATCGTGACCGACCAAAATGCATTCACGGGCGGAAGCTGACCAGGGGCAAAAGTCAACGTGTAATCATGCTTGCTGCAATCGAGCGTCTTTCCGTTGATATCCGTGCGGCTCATGGGATACATGGCCTCGACCGCATCGTTCCCGTAGATACCGCCTTTGGCAGCAGCAGCTCGCAAAAGCCAATTGCCGTTGTAAAACGCGGCGTCACCAAAGACCGCACCGACTTTCCAGCCTTGAATATCCTTCATCCCTTCATTGAGAAGCCGATCGACTTTCTCGTCGCCTTGCTTCATAGCCAACAGCATTGCTGCCTGATGTGCGAGAGGTAGTTGTTTGAAGTGGAACGATTTTCCCGGTCCAATCCCGATTCGAGCAAGCCTTCCACGAAGCTCCTTGGTCTCGGTTGTCTCCGGGACCAATTGCAAAGCCGCATCGAGATAGTCAAAAAAGTTCTGCTTGATTCCTTTCGTGGTAGCTGGAAGCAAGTCAAGTTCCGGCGGCGCGGCAGGGGCAGGTTGCTTTTGGTACGCCGAAAGAGGCTTTACCTTATAACCGGACTGCACTTTGGCAACCTCCGGCATATCCTGCGGGGCGAACAATTGAGTTCGGAAAATTGTCAGTGCGAAGGGAGTGGTCGAGCGAAATATCTGCTTGATTCCATTCGGTGTTTCACCATCCCAGTCCGGACCAACTACCAGATAGTCACCAGCTTCGTAGCCAGTTGCTCGACTGCCTATATAGCCATAGTTGTAGGCGTTTCCATCAATCAATTGCACCGAGTAATAGCGATCTTTGGGGACCGCTGGAACTGAAAGTACCATGGGCTCCGATCGCAAATCGAACCAAAGCATCGAATACGGGGTATCGCTGTTGGGAGTGACCACTGCGGTGTCTTTGTAAGTGAACACTCTTGTCTCGTTGGAGATCTTGTTAAACGGGCCTTTGTATTGCCCAGAATTTTTATCAATGCAGAACTCGTGCATCACTGCATAGTTCATGACAATCGGCAAACCGTAGATATATGCTTCTTCCGCAATCGCTTTCGTTTCCGCCAAGCTGGGCCCATCGGCAACCTCTGCGTCACCCGCCTGCGGTGCTGCAGAAACGGGCTGCACTTCGTCGCTGCGGCCTATCGAAGATATCGAAACCAAGCAAAACAGCGACGAAAACAGACTGGAATAGACCTTGTTCATGGCAGCAGCTTTCTAATTCGTTGCCGAATCAGGATTTTGCAAACGGACCAACAACCATTGTTCGGTTTTCTCTTTACCAAGATGCACCAAGCATGGTGCTTCCGCCTTGGTCAAATTGTAAAGTCCCGTTTCAAGGATGTTGGTGGTGTTGTCTCCGACGGTAAAAGCAACCCGCTGAGTTTGCTTATCGACGGAGCCTTGAATCACCTGGTTTTGCTTGGAAGCGGTATCCGTGTAATTCCCTCGGAGAACACCGTCTTTGTTGACTGCCAATTGAATGGTAATGTCTGACTTCGATTGTTCCGCCTTGGTGAATGCAAAGACCCCCAGCGGCAGCCAATCGCCATCCGGTGAAGCTTCTGCTTGTGCGCCTGTGGCTGCTAAGCCAGAAGCGGAATCATAGAACTCTTCGGATGTCCCGACGCTATCACCGTTGATGTAAACGCTGTTGTCTTCATAGACTACGTTGTTGCCATAATCATAATAGACTGGCGGTTGTTCGCTGTACCCACAATAGCTGGACGCAGTTGCCCAAGTGGATGCGTTCCAAATGGCGTTGGCGGTAACACCTGCTGCGAACCATGCACCTGGATACTGAGCGTACCAACCTTGGCCGTACACTCCCCAGTTGTTGAAGTTACCGCGAACCGCTGCAGCGGCAGTGTATCGACCGGACGGCGTTACACGAGTGAAGCCGGCGCCAACCCCAGCAGGTCCAGCTGTCGCGATGCCACCCGCACCGTATCCGCCTGCGCCGACAGCCCCGCGGCCAGCAACCACTTGACCACCCGGCCCTACTGCGACACCACGAGCGGCGGCACCGCCGGCTGCTCCTTGTACACCACCAACTGCGGCTGCACCGCCATTGGGACCGACTGCTGCAGCTTTGCCTACGGTATTACCCTGAGGACCAGTTACGGTCACGCCAGCTGCTTGACCACCGCGAGGACCTTCCGCAGTCCCCTTGTTGACGTCAAAGTTACTACCTGCTTGGAAAGGGTTTCCATTGGCCATAGCGCCAGTTTTTGCACCGGCGTGACTCATACCTTCATCGGATGGCAAACCAAGAAAGCCGCTCAGCTCATTCTTACTAGGAGCGTTGTATCGATTGGCCGCAGCGCCAGGTGCACCGGATGCACCAGGTCGTGGTCCAGCCCCGCCAGAGCTGAAGTTACCGGCCCCGCCGCCACCGAAGTTGGGTCTGTCAAGGCCGCCCATTGGCCTTGCACCGGCTTGGCCAGCGCCAAAAGAGCCACCTGGGGTGGGGCGTCCACCCGCCATTTGCCCACCACCCATGTTGTTGAAGCCGCCGCCCCCGCCGAAGTTTCCGCCGCCCCCGCCGAAGTTTCCACCGCCACCGCCGAAGTTTCCACCGCCACCGCCGAAGTTTCCACCACCACCGCCGAAGTTTCCACCTCCTGAAAAGCCTCCTCCGCCTCGTGAAGCTCCACCGCTAAAGCCACCTCCCCCGCCACCACGTGCACCGCCGCCACCGCCACGTCCAAAGCCCCAGCAGGGAGAAACGGGTAAACAGACGATCGTGAAACCTAATGCAAGGAGCAAATTCCGGTGTGATTTTTTTCTTGTGGACATTTCGTTACTCTTTAGTTCTGTCGTTGGATTTTGTTATTTCAGGAGTTCGGTAGGTTTAGAAACTGGATCGAGTTCGTTCGGAGCATTCGAACTCGAGGGCACGTGCAACCAGATGGATTACTTCGGTGGTTGTTTGCGGCGAATGACAACTTCGTCTGTATCGGGAATTCGCGATTCGCCTACTGTTCGATCCAAAGATTGCCAAACGTAAGCGTTGTCATCCAAGCGTTTAAGAATGTTGACTGCAGTGGTGGAAACACCTTGTCCCGTTGTGCCCGTCACCTTTGCCAGCCAGCCATCTTCGGTAGCGGACCAGACGCCGACCGCATGACCACCATCGGCTGAATAGCTCCAGGATTGAACATGTTGCGATTGCGAATTCCAGCCAATAATTTGCATGCCTGTAATCACAGTGCCATCCAATTGAGTGGTCGAATAGCTACGTTCCACAAATTTCCCATTCACGATCCAACGGCATTGGGAATCGGTTTGTTGACCATTCTCTTCCGCGGACCAATCGCCGATCAACCAGTTTAGATCCGCCAAATCGTTTTCGCTGCTGGATGTTTCCACGGCGGTTTCGCGAACGGAAGCCAGCAGCCAGCGTCCCTCTACCTTCATGTGAACCGCAGTATATTTACTGACACTGGGAGTAGCAGAGGGCGAAGACTTGAGAATCGACTGACCATCTTCGATCGCAACACTATCGCTAAGAAGACGAACGGATTCGGTGATCAGTTGAAGATTGACTTCTGGCGACGAAGCGAAAACTTCGGCGTAAAGCTTTTCGATCGCTTCACGGCCTAAGAATGTCCTGCCAACGTCGTCGATGAACTCTCCCTCTTTGGTCCAGAATGCAGCAGCAGCCTGAGCATCCTTCTTGTTGAACGCCAGAACCGAATCGGCAACTTCCTTACGGATTGCGTCCATCGCAACTTCTGGATTGGGTTTGGGAGTGGCCAACTTCGTCGGAACGGCAGCCTTTTGCGGTGCCTGCCCCATACTGTTCGCAATTGGTGCTAGTCCAATGCAAAGTACTATCAACATCCGAGAGAACTTCTGAATCACAATACCATTCCCAACATGAAATCATTGAAGATGAAAGACTTGACGCATCCACTCGGATTTTGACAGGCAAGATGAAGTGTGCGGCTCCAACACAGCCTATTCACGAGTGATTCAACGCATTGTGACGCCTGTCCAACCACCATGCAATGATGCACAAAACAATTTTCCTGTGGGCACGTTCAAAACGAAATTGAATTCACATCATCAAATTCTTTTCCACGCAGGATTACTTAGCCTGTGCCGCGGGAGCGAGCCGCGAAAGAGAATTTGCTACGAATGCGTTGTGCTTGCAGCAGGCATCGAGCCCCTGCAACTTTGCGGAATACGCAGAATGTAGGATCTTAAGAAATCACAAGGGCCTCCAGTAGAAATGAGGGGAATCCCTTACCCCCTAGCGACACTCAATTCAGCGATCAGGATAAATACATTTTTGCTATATTCCATCGCGGACATTCAAGGATCTGCCCGCTCGACATTCTGCATTCAACTGTTAACTGCCAACTGTTAACTTTTAACAAACGACCGATCGCCTATCCGCCGAACATTCGAGTCAAGTTCATGGTGTCGTTGACAAGTACAGCAGCCATCAAGCAAAGCAGCCCAATGACACCCGCCATGGTAAGCTTCATTTGAAGCGCCTCATCCACTGGACGCCCAAGAATCGCTTCCGCGGTCAGAAACATCATGTGCCCGCCATCCAACGCTGGGATTGGAAGGAAATTCACGATAGCCAAATTGGCGCTCAGCATGACCAAGAACATCAGCAAAGGCGAAATGCCTTTGGAAGCAGCATCGCTAGCTTCTACCGCGATCATACCTGGTCCGCCTACTACCTTGAACGGCATCTTGCCCTTGATCAAGAGTTCAAGAAACTCCAAAACGTTGCCCATGCGTCGTCGGATCTCTTTGAGCCCCATCGCAAGAGCCGGCAGAACGGCATCTGCTTTGTGGTCAACTTGATAGGAGGCAAAATTTGCAGCTCGGTCCGGCCAAAACCATTGCGAATCCGAATAAACATCAGCTTGCGCCGAAGCGATTTTGCCATTCCGTTCGTATCCGATTTTGACAGGGAAGCCTGTACGGAACGATTGGATTTGGTTGTAGAAATACTGGATACTTCGGGCATTATCTACTTGAGTAGGCTCCAGAGCTTGGCTGTAGCCATACACAAAAACCTTTTCGAGATACTCTTTGTCGATTGCCGCTGAACCATCGAACTGAACTTGCTTGACGACATCCCCTTCCGCAAGTCCGCTCTTGGCTGCAGTCGATCCCGGCTCGACGCCGCTAATCACGTTGGATACCGAATACACTAGTCCCGAACCAATCAACTCAAGTCCTACGGGGCCCAAGGTTACATCGCTGGTTCCAAAAATGAATTGCTCGGGAACCGTCCATTCAAGCGTTGAAGATGTTTTGTCTTGCCGCTCGAAAGCAAGCGTTACCGATTTGCCTTTTTGCTTCGCAACACCTAAAGAAGCCTTAAATGCATCTTCAATTGGCTCGCCGTTGATTGAAATCAATGAGTCGCCTACTTTGACACCAGCCAGATCGGCTGGCGAATCTTTTAGTACCGCGGAAACTTTGCCAGGCTTGAATTGAAGCCCGAACGATTTCATCGGAACCGGCGCCCATTCAACATCGGCCTGCGTAAATTCGACCGGTTGGCCTTCCTCCTTGGATAGCGTGCGTCTTACCTGAACCGTCACCTTTTCGTTCATTCTCGGGTGCAGTTGTTGGTTCAGCGAGTACTCCAAGGGGGTTGGTCCGTATTGAGAAACATCTAATGGGGTTCCATTGATACCAGTGATAATGTCCCCGGGTTGAAACTTTGGCAAACTCGCATCGTCGGGCTCTAACCCAAAAGTAAGCGACTTGGATAAAGCTTCTTTCGAATCGAATTTGGTTACCGTCGGGCCTCGAACGCCCAGCGACAGCTTTTGTATACCAAGCTTAGGATCAGTATGTGCGATAGTCCCTTGGAACTTCATCGGGATCTTCGTGCCATTACGCACGACCCCGACTTCGAGTTCTGTCTTTGGATCTCGCAAGCCTTGAAACAGAACGGTCATGAACATATCCCGAAATGACAGTTCGTCATCTTGCAGGGAACCGATTTGAACAATTTTGTCACCTGGTTGAACGCCGTTCATCCAAGCTGGATCGCCAGGATTCACTTGAGCGACAATGGCAGGTTCGTAGGGGACCCCGACACGAAATGCCCACGCAGCCATCAGCACTCCGAAAATCAAGTTCATCACCACGCCAGCGCTGATGATGACCATCCGTGCACCGACGCTCTTGGCGGGGAACGACCTGGGGTCCAATCGAGGCTGCTCGTCCATCGTCGCGTTTGGGTTTTCGATCCGAATGCGTTTCAGTTCTTCTTCGGCTCGGCGAGGATCATCGTCTTGGCCGAGCATTTTCACGTAACCACCCAAGGGTAT
Source organism: Planctomycetaceae bacterium (assembly GCA_027487485.1). Taxonomy (GTDB): domain Bacteria; phylum Planctomycetota; class Planctomycetia; order Pirellulales; family Pirellulaceae; genus JBKCUI01. Next base: position 82,918 of record JAIYDN010000009.1, read on the forward strand.
CGCTCCGATGCCATATTCCGTCTCGCCCCATTGAAAGTGAATCAACTTCGACGGAAGACGAATTGGTCCCAGTTTGATCGGGACGTCGAATCCTACGTAAAACTTTTCGCATTTGACGCCGAAGGCCTTGGCTGCCAAAAAGTGCCCTAGTTCATGAACGAAAATCACAAACCCCAGCCCTATTGCAACCAATGCGTATTCGTAAAGCCTGGTGCTCCACTTTTCGATCAAGCTTGGTTCGGCAGCGAAAACAGGACCGAACCAATCAAGCCCCAATCCATTCTGGAACATATCAAAAGGGATCGCTTGAGCATTTGAAAAAAACGATCCGAGCTGAAAAACCGTGTCTAACATTGAGAAAGGGTCCATCGATGAACTTCGTTACGTCCCCATTGATCCAAGTCTTTGAGTTCCTGAAGCGTTGGGTTCGCTGAATAGTTATGGTGATTTAATACATCACGGCAAATGTTCGTGATGTCGGTAAGTTTGATTTTTTGATCCAAGAATAACTGTACGGCAGCTTCGTTCGCGGCGTTCAACACAGCACCGCACGAGCCCGATTTCTGGACAACTTCAAAGCCAAGCTCTAACGCTGGGTATCGCTCCAGGTCAGCCGGCTTCCAATCGAGTTGCATGGTTTGCGTCCAATCCATGCATGGTATTGGGCCCGGCAACCTTTCGGGATAGGTCAAAGCATATTGAATGGGAAGCCGCATGTCTGGCGGACTCATTTGGGCAATGACGGATCCGTCGCAAAACTCAACCATGGAGTGAATGATGGATTGGGGATGCACAACCACGCAAATCTGGTCCAAAGTTAAGTCAAAAAGCCACTTTGCTTCGATGACCTCCAATGCCTTGTTCATCATGGTGGCGGAATCCACCGTTATCTTCCTGCCCATTTTCCATGTGGGATGCGAGAGTGCATTCTCGACCGTCGCGGTGGATAGTTGATCTAAAGGCCAGTCGCGAAGCGGTCCACCACTGGCCGTTAAAATCACGCGTTTCACTTGTTTCGGATGAGTGCCAGCCTGCAAAGCCTGGAAAATGGCGCTGTGTTCGCTATCGACAGGCAATATTTCGGCTCCACTTGCACGGGCCGCTTGAATCATCAAGGCTCCGGAAACGACCAAGGATTCTTTGTTCGCGAGAGCCAATCGCTTGCCCGTTCGAGCCGCAGCCAGAGCGCTGTCTAACCCAGCAATGCCGACAATCGCAGCAACAACCGTATCGACCTCCTGGCTTTCCATCAAGCGAAGCAGGTTTTCGTGTGAATCGCTGCGACGGGTTATGCCATCATCGGCTTGGTACTTTTGCGCCCATTTCCGTACTTCGTGGGAATAAGAATCCAGGGCAAACGCGTACTGCGGCTTGAAGGCAGACACTTGCTGCTCAAGCAATTCCAGTTGTTTGGAACAAGAAATTGCAACTAGACGTAGGGAATCTGAGTGATGCGATAGCACATCGAGGGCAGCCCGCCCGATACTTCCAGTTGAGCCAAGAATGGCAACGTTGCGGATTTGGCTCAACGAACTCGGCTCCAGTGGGAGTCCATCCCTGGGAGGTAAAATTGACAGAATCGCCGCATCCATCGCAAAGCGTTCCTGCGCTTACACTTAGTCCGGCGATTTTAGGAACAACCCGCAAAAACCTCAACCTCAAACACTGCCCAACCCGGCTGACTAGCGCATAATTGATTATCTTGCCGATTCGGTCAAAATTTAAAACTACGTTGACAGAGTCCGCCCTGCGTACAGTTCAACGATGAACCAAGTGATTTTCCTCGAAAATAGAGCCCTCACAAGCGAATGTCTGAACCTTCTAAGCCCGAAAAAAAGCCAGCTCCGAACAACAATCCGAACTCGGCTAATTCCTGGATGATTTACGCAGTTCTTGGGATTTTGATTTCGATCAGCCTGTTCAGTATTGTCAACACATCGCTTACCCAGACCATTTCGTACCCCGATTTGATGGCATTGATTGCAAAAACGCGGTATGTCGAGCCGAACTCCAAGGAATTGGACCCAAACTTTGACGGAACCTTGATCGTTTCCAGTGGAAACACTAAGTACCAACTGAGCCGACTTCGCGATATCCGCGTCGACAACAAATCTATTTCTGGAAAGGTCGACGTCCAAAGCCTCTCGGAAGATAAGCCAGGCCCGCTCCGACAGAATGTGAAATTCGAAACCATCAAGGATGACTCGAACGACACGACACGCCAAGTGCGTGAAAAGCTTGACGAAGCCAATATTTCGTGGGCTTTCGAACCAGGGCCGTCCATGTTGACGCAAGCCATTTGGTTTTTTATTCTTCCGATGCTCCTGGTTACGGCCGTGTTTATGTTCGTGATGAAAAAGATGGGTGGCATTGGCTCACCCATGCAATTCGGGCGATCGCGAGGAAAGTTGTATGCTAATGAGCAAGTCGGGATCACCTTTAATGATGTGGCTGGGATCGATGAAGCGGTGGAAGAGGTTCGTGAGATCGTCGACTTTCTTCGACATCCCGAAAAATATCAAAAGCTAGGTGGTCGTATTCCTCGCGGAGTCTTGTTGGTCGGACCTCCAGGTACTGGCAAAACACTGCTGGCAAAAGCCATCGCGGGTGAAGCTGGAGTACCGTTCTACTCCCTGTCGGGCTCGGACTTTGTCGAAATGTTTGTCGGCGTCGGCGCTGCTCGCGTTCGAGACATGTTTCAACAGGCTACTGCCAAAGCTCCAAGTATCATCTTCATCGATGAATTGGATGCGCTTGGGAAAAGCAGAGCGGGTAACATCCCTGGATCGCACGACGAGCGCGAACAGACTCTAAACGCCCTACTTGTTGAAATGGATGGTTTCGATGCTAATGCCGGCGTTATCGTCATGGCAGCCACCAACCGACCGGAAACCCTAGACCCTGCTCTGTTGCGCGCAGGCCGCTTCGATAGAAACGTATTGGTGGATCGGCCAGATAAACAAGGACGCGAAGAAATACTGAAGGTCCACGTCAAGAACGTCAAGCTTGGCTCGAATGTGGAGCTTCGCCAAGTCGCTGCAATTACTCCTGGCTTCGTAGGGGCAGATCTAGCCAACTTGGTGAATGAGGCAGCGCTTCTGGCGGCTCGCAAGGGCAAGAACGATGTCGGTCAAGAAGAGTTCAACGATGGGGTTGAGCGTGTCACGGCCGGTCTTGAAAAGAAGAAGCGAATCATGAGCGAAGACGAAAAGCGCCGAGTTGCCTATCACGAAGCAGGGCATGCACTGGTCGCCTTCTCTTTACCGAACACCGATCCAGTTCACAAAGTGTCGATCATCCCACGCGGCATCGCAGCGCTCGGCTACACCATGCAGCGTCCCGAAGGGGACCGTTATTTGATGACTCAGCCAGAACTGGAAGCGCAAATGCAAGTGCTTGTGGCAGGAACCATTACCGAAGAGATGGTATTCCGCGACATCAGTACTGGAGCTCAGAACGATCTCGAGCGGACAACGAACATCGCTCGCGGCATGGTGATGGAGTACGGGATGAGCCGAATGGGCCGCGTCAACTATCGAGAAGGAAATCGTTCTCCATTCTTGGCCGGAGGCTCCGGTGAATCTTTTGGTCGCGAGTACTCGGAGCAGACCGCTCGCGAAATTGACCAGGAAGTCAAACGGCTGATCGACGAAGCAATTCAAAGAACTCGCGCCATCTTGAGCGAACGCCGGGGAGCGCTGGAAGCCTTAGCCCAACGCTTGATCGAAGTAGAAGTCGTTGACGCAGACGATTTGAAGCGAATCATGGACGCTACTATCGGCGGACCACGAGTCGTTCCAGGAACTACGAACGTCGCACCGACCGGAGCTACCTCGAATGCTTCGAATGCGCCAGCCAAGCTTGGCCAAGCTGGGTCGTAATCATCGAGGCAGGAGACGCGGTACTCTCGTACTTGAACAAGGTGTTTCGAGTACGAGTACCATTTCATTGAGTACGAGTACGATGGAAAGCCGAACTTAGTAGCTTCAATGCTAGTGTTGAGGCTAAAGTGAACTGTTCTCTCTAGCCGCTTATTCTGTTTTCAGGCAATTGCCGCAAGCTACTTTGTCGGTCGGTCGACTCGACCAAACAAGTGGCCACCCTTGTCATCGTGCTTCCAAGTACCGGCATACTTTTTATCGTGGAACACAACGCGGGCGGAGAAAGTACCGAGACCAGGCAGTGGAACTGAGTCCATGACCATGACAGGTGTTCGGCCTACCCATTCCACATTGATCTCCACTGGGACTTCAATATCTTTGTCGCCGTACTTGATGCGAGTAATGATCTCCCAAGCGTTGGAATCGTCATCCACTCTCTTGGCTGATTTGATTTCGTACCGCTCTTCGTTGAGTTTATCCAAAGGTTGACCGTCGACTGTAAAGACGCCTGTAAGAACTGCACCGGACAGGTACTTCTCAAACTCTGCAATCGTCTGATTTGCTTGGAGTTGCTTGGCTTTGGCTGGCGCATCTTGCGCACCGCCAAGCTGAACAAACCCCCAAAGGCAGATGACCAAACCGGAAACTAAAACACAGGATCGGACTATTTTGTTCATCACTGGACCTTCGTTTTCTTTTAGGGAAATACTGGGAACTCAAATGTTTCTGAGGAACTGAACAGCGGTTCCAATCTCGTCGATTGGGTTTCTGGGGTTATCCTTCTCGACAATAAAGTATCCTGGAAAGCGAAACTCTTCGAGAGTTGCCACGATTTGAGGAAACTCCGCCAAACCCCTTCCAAGAGGAACTTCGGTGCCACGTCCGCGAGATCGATCAGGCACCCCATCTTTTGCATGAACCAACATAACGTGCCGAGCAATCTTTTCCAAATCAGCAAGGTCGTAACCGTTCACCAACAAATTGCCAGGATTCAGGGTGACGCCAACGCTTCCATCCGGTAGCGAATCGATCAAACCGCAAAGTCGGTCGAGCGGTTCCGCTCCCGTTTCACAAGCTAGAAACGCACCTATATGCTGACTGTAGACACCCAAATCGGACAAAACGGTTCGCAGCAATTCAAAGGTGGGTGAATCCGCCGATTCGGGAATTTCGCCCACATGGTTCACAACAACGTTTGCACCCAAGTCGTAGGCCATTTTCATAGCTTGTTTGGTCCCGGCGATTCTTCGATCGAGCTCTTCTTCGCATTCGTACCCACGGCGCGTGGGGTAGCGAATCGCTGCAACCCGAATATTGAGATCTTCCAGTAATTTTCGAACTTGACGCAATGCAGTGCCGACAAGATCGGAAGGCTTAATGCCATACCTGGCATCAATTTCCACTGCTTCGACCCCTAGGGATGCCGCAGCATGCAAAGCTTGCTTAAACGGCAAATTAAATCCCGTTAGTTGAACGCCAATACGTAAACCAGGCAAAATGCGACCTCGAAAAATTGCGCCTACCACCCAGCAAACGAATGCAGCACAATCGACCGTGGTTGTTGCGAAAGTGGTTCAATACACCTGCTTCATTCTAGCGACCAGTTGGTCAACGTCTATCCATTCCAAGGAAGACCGCTCCGATCGCATCGAATCGGAAGTGATTGCCAAATGGGACTTTGGTGCGAAAGAGGACGCGAAACGTGATGGTTGGCCGGATGGCTGGTCGAGAAGCACCGGTCAGAATCTTCCGAAGTTTATCCCGATTGCCATCGTTAAGGACGCAAATTCCAAGGAGGAGTTAGAAACGATCGAGCAATTTCGTAGTTTCGCATCTCGAGTCATGGTGGGGCGGCAGCAATCCAAATGGCCTTGGCAAGTCAATCTAGAAAGCACGCCCCCGGTAATCGATCGATGGCTGGAGCAAACTGCATTGAATCCTTACCTACGAGCTCAAATGGATGGTGGGGCGATCGAAGTTACCTCTCCGCCAATTGAGATTGATAACCACTCACTTTACTTTGCGTCTGCCAAAATTCGTGGCCAATCGCTTGACTTTGAAGCACTGATCAAGCTGAAGTTCCTTGACGATCTGGGGAATACCATTTTCCAAGTAAGTTCCAAACCGAGTCCACCCTCGGCGACTTGGGTAACCCTTACGACCGATTCGAACGAACCATTCGAAGGAGATATTCGCTTCGTGCAGGTAGTCCTTTCCGCATATCCGAAAACAATCAACGCATATCGAGCAGATTTTGGCTTCGATTCAATCGCCGTACACCAAACCCCTCGCCTGCGATTATCCGTAGACAAAGACTCTCATTCCTATCGTATGGGAGACCCAATCACGGTTCGATGTGTTGCTACCGGGATGAAGGCGGAACAGCCATCGCTAAAGCTTACGTTGCACGATCATGATGGCAATCTGATTCAAACGGTGCAGAAGAACTTCATCAAAGAGTCTTCAACCAAATTGGTTCATCAAGGTGCGAAATCGCCAAGAGCGACGCCGAAGACCCAGCCGAATGGGACTGGCGAACCAGAGTCGGAAAAGTACTGGCACGGCTACTGCGAATGGAAGCTTCCCGCATTAGAGTCTGGATTTTATGAAATTAGCACTCAGATGACGCGAGGCCGGACCGGTACGTTCGACTTGTCGGAGCAGTTTGTCGTGCTTCCTAACGATGGGTTTGGCAGAAGCGATATCCGATTCGGCTGGACCATAAACCATCTTCAACGATCCGATCCCAATTCGGAAATGACTGGTAAGCTAGTCGATTCCCTTCGTACAGCTCGCGTAGCAAAAGCAAAAATTCCGATTTGGTTTGATAGCCAGCTGCAAGAGTCGTCCGATGCATTTACTGAACGAGTCGATCGGCTTCAAGCAGGTGGTGTTCAATGCATTGGTGTGATATCAGCTCCCCCCATGAGCCTGCGGAAAAAGTTCCCTCGACTTGATGCGGACTCCACTGGCCAGGCCTTGGAAGATTCCGTCTTGGTCCAAAGCTTTTTGGAACCAGTACTTAGGCAAATGTGTTTACGAATTGTTGACTTTCAGATTGGCTGGGATCAAGAAACTGATTTCGTATCGAACCCAAGATTTGCTTCGACTCTGGAAGCGATCCAAAACATGCTTCGACGATATGGACAAGAAACTTTCCTGATCGCTTCCCATAATCCTGATGTTCAGATGATTCCTGTGCCATCCATCGATCGGTGGCAGCTGCACCGCACCGAGGACTTTACCGAGCAGGATCTGCTGGCCGTTTTAGGGATAGGAGACAAGTCTTCCGAAAAGTCCTCGCCACCATGGCACAGCGTAACACCTATCGCAATGAGCCGATACTCGTTGGACGTAAGGGTACAGGATCTTGCAGCAAGAATGTTAGCGGTGGCAAGCGAGTCGGGAACACTTGCGACGACTGCATGGATTGCGAACCCGGTTGACGATGAGGTTGGAGTGCTAGATTCCCTCGGAAATCCTCGCGAAATGTATATTCCTTTTCGAACCATGTCGGGAGCCTTAGCTGGCCTGCGCAATACAGGTAGTTTGCCCAACTCGGTTTTGGAAAAAAACTACTTAGTACATTCTGCAGACGATGGTCGGATCATTACTTGGGCCACCAAGCCAAAAAATGTTCAAATGTACTTAGGCAAAAACATTACTGCTTTTGATGTTTGGGGTAGAACCGTTCCGGTTGAATCTCAAGAAACGGATCGGGGGCTCGAACAGTCGTTAACCATTGGTCGATGGCCTATCATTATCTCTGGCGTTGACGTCAATGTCGCCAAGTGGCGAATGGGGATCAAGCTACTGGAGCGAAAAGTAGATCCCTTGGTCGGCCAAGTGCAGGAACTAAAAATCCAATTCGCAAATCCGCTTCCGAATACCGCGACAGGAACTGTCCGTATCGTTGCACCAACTATCTTTGTCGAATCTACAACGGCAGCATTCGAAATTGCCCCTAATGAGACAGGCACCATCCTTCTTCCTGTCCAAGTCCTTCCGGACGCTGATACCACAGAAACTGAAATCGCGCTTGAATTCGAAATGGCAGGTGATCACCCTATTCGTTTCAGTATCCAGGAATGGTTGCAAGTTGGGACTGATGACTTTGAGTTTGAGATCGCCCTTCAAATGGATGATCAAGATCAGCTTTGGGTTACCGTGGAAGCGATCAATTATCGTGCCGAACCGACAAGTTTCGATTGTATGTTGTTGATTCCAAACCGACCTCGCGAACGGACTCAAATTGCCAACCTGACGGATCGATCGTCGCGCGTGTTTGTTATCCGAAAGGCATCCGAGCTTCTCAACGAAACCTTATGGCTTCGATGTGAGCAAATTGGCACTCGCCGAGTTGAAAACAAGCGAATTCAAGTTGATGTTGTGGATCCGAAACCCAAATAGGTCTTCACCCTCCCAGCGAAGCGTCAGGGAGGGTCGGCCATCGAGCCTTTAGCGAGATTGCCGGGGAGGGCTGGGCGCTGGCAGATCGGGCTGCGAACAATGCGGTCGCCCCTCCCCAGCCACGCTTCCGCGGGCTGACCCTCCCCAAACGAGGTTTGGGGAGGGTGAAGTAGATGGCGATCGGCGGGAAGTTTCGAAAATTCTTTTAATAAAACCTCTCTTGAAGCGTTGTCTTGTCGTACGACTCAAGTTTTCTTGAACCATAAATGCAACGCAATGATTCCAACATGAAGTCCGAATCGCCTTCCAAAGACGATCTGGAAATGAACCGGATATGGCTTAAAACAACCTTTGAACGGTTGGAACGCCCCTTGCTTGCTTATTGCTTGCGATTGCTGAGCGGGAACATTGATCTCGCCAGCGATTGCGTTCAAGACGCTTTTCTGAGTCTGTGCCGAGAAAGCCGATCGGATGTCGAGGGACATGTCGATGCTTGGCTCTTTCGAACTTGTCGCAATCGAGCGATGGATTTCCATCGCCGGGAGGCTCGAATGACCTTTGATTCCGAAACGATATCAATGGCTGCATCCACCACATCGGAGCCAGCTAGCTTAATCATCGCACAAGATGAGCAGGCTCAATTAAGACAGGAAATCGATCGCTTGCCACTGCGCGATCAAGAAGTCCTGTCGCTCCGCTTAAGCCAAGGGCTTTCTTACAAACAAATCGCAGAGATCACCGACCTTAGCGTTTCCAACGTAGGGGTCATCTTGCATCAAGCGATCATGAAACTCAAGGCATCGATCGCGCCTTGATCCAAAGCCAAACAACCGAAACACATCGAATTCAGAACGAGAAGAAAACCAAATGACATCGAACTCAATTCCAACCGATGCTAACAGTCCATCCAAGCCTATCGAACCCTGGATGCTTAGCGCTTACGCGCTTGGCGAACTCGAACCGGACGATGCGGCTCGTGTGAGCCAAGCGTTGATTGCCAATCCGGCTTTGAAGGAAGAACTAAAGCAAATCCAGCAAACGATCGGAGCGGTCCAATCCGTCCTTCAAGAAACCGAACCCGCAGTTAGTCTGAAAGCAGATCAATCCAAACGTGTTTTCGCCAGTATTCTCGCTGGCGAGCAGCGCCTACCCACGACACTGCCCATGCGTCGGCAATGGTACCGCGATCGACGAGTTGTAGGATTGCTTGTAGTTGCAGCGACCGTTCCGCTTGCCATGGTGATCGTGCCTGAATGGTTTGTTTCCAAAAACGAACTGGCGAATTCGATTTCGGTCCCAGAAGCAAAGCCTGAGGTGAGTCGCCCCGAATCTGTTCCTGTGGAGCCCGTCGCAGCCAGCAACAACCTTGCCCCTGTCGATGGTCTGCATGAAACCGTGCAAGACGCGCATGCGGACGCCATGGTGAATGTGCCTGATCGCGAAATTGATTCCGTGGCCAACCCGGCTTCGCCCAAAAGCGACACGCTTGAAAGCATCCGAGATAGCACAGAAGTAGGACAAAACTTGCGCGTGGGATCCGGGAGCGATGCCCCGGGCGGCATGGGGTCCGGTGGCATGGGGTCCGGTGGCATGGGGTCCGGTGGCATGGGGGCCGGTGGCATGGGGGCTGGTGGCTTAGGTCAAAACATGAACTTGGATAGAGCCAAAGTGGGCGGCCCTAGTTCTGGTAAAAAAGGGACTGAAGGTTCGTTGTTGGAGGGAATGTCCAGTGAGAGTAGTAGGACGCTTGCAACGAAACCTGCGGCACTTGCAGACAATGCACCGAGCGATTCGAAATCTACAAAGCTCAATAGCTCGCCTAGCTACACTGAAGACGCCAAATTTTTCGGTCGAAATGAAAAGTTGTCCGAAGGTAAACAGTCCGAAGGCGAGCAGTCCGATTACAAGCAGTCCGATGGCAAGCATTCTGATGGCAAGCCATCTGACGCCAAGCGAGACTATTCGGATGCTTTAGCTATGAGTACTTCAGGGCGAAGCCGAGATTCGGAACAGGTATTTCAGCAGATGCTTCCTGATGAACTCTCTGCAAACGTTCCGTTGAGTTTACGGAAACGAAATGCTAGCCCCGCTGGCGATCGGTTCGAATCCATCGTCGAGACTCCGTTCGTTACCCCAGCACAAGCTCCACTCTCCTCCTTTTCGGTGGACGTCGATACCGCCTCGTACTCGAAAATTCGCCAGTATTTGACTCAGACCAATTCCCTCCCCGTGCCCAACATGGTTCGGATTGAAGAGATGATCAACTACTTCGAGTACAACTATGCCGGCCCTGCCGACAAGGAACCATTCTCTGCCAACCTTGCGATGGAACCGTGCCCTTGGAATCGTGAACACCAACTCGTTCGAGTTGGCTTGCAGGCTCGAAAGCTAGAACGATCGCAACGCCCCAAGGCAAACTTAGTCTTCTTGCTCGATGTATCCGGGTCCATGGACGAGCCCAACAAGTTACCTTTGGTGAAGCGGACCTTGGCTTTGCTGACCGAGCAACTGACGGAGAATGATCGCGTGGCCATCGTTGTGTATGCAGGCGCTGCAGGTTGTGTCTTGCCCAGCACGATTGGCTCCAACAAACAAGCGATTCTTGATTCGCTGAATCACTTGAATGCAGGTGGCTCTACCAACGGTGGCCAGGGCATTCAACTTGCATACTCAATCGCGAAAGAGCATTTTGTCCCCGGAGGCGTCAATCGAGTCATCTTGTGCACTGATGGAGACTTCAACGTTGGAATCACGGGGGATAACGGACTGGTAGAACTGCTTGAAGCCAATGCCAAAAGCAACATCTTTTTGACTTGTTTGGGCTACGGCCAAGGCAACTACAACGATTCGATGATGGAAAAGATCTCCAACCGTGGCAATGGCATCTACGGAATGATCGATAGCGAAATGGAAGCTCGAAGGATGATGGTTGAACAGCTTCAAGGGACCTTGGTTACTGTCGCCAAAGACGTGAAGATTCAAGTGGACTTTAACCCCAGCCAAGTTGCAAGCTACCGTCTGATTGGCTACGAGGATCGACGTCTTGCGGCCAAAGACTTCGACAACGACCAAAAGGATGCTGGAGAAATTGGGGCTGGCCACCGCGTGACTGCTTTATACGAGATCGCGATGGTCGGCGGATCGAACGATCGGGCTCGACCCGAAAACGGTGAAACATCCAAGTACGCCAAAAAACCAACCGTCGATGCAGCACCGATTCCAAGCGCACCGCAAGCTGCTGAACTGGCCGACGAGATTTTGACTTTGAAAGTACGGTACAAAGAGCCTGAAGGTACGGTCAGTGCCAAGCAAGAGTTTGTTCTAAAGAAAGTCGACCAGAATCAAGTAGTTGAGATCGATCGGGACCTTCAATGGGCAAGTGCGGTTGCCGAGTTCGGGCTACTGCTTCGCCAGAGCAATATGGCACCGCATGCGGATTGGGGCAACATGATCGAGCGAGCGGCAGCTTCGGCCGGCGGCGATGCCTATCGATTGGAGTGCGTTCAAATGATGCGCAAAGCAGCACAACTTGCAAGCACACGGCGTTGATTGTTCGTCCGCCGTGCCAAGTGAGATCAGTTTCGTTCGCGTGGGAGGCCACGCGAACTGAGTTTTTGGGCAGCTCAGATTGCTAACCGCTTCGCGTCCGCCTTCATCTTGGCAATTCGTTCCACTAAAGTTGCTTTGCCCTGTTCAAGCTCGGATGCTGCTGCAGGTGGCTCAACCGCAAACAAGTAGAACTTCACTTTGGGCTCTGTTCCCGAAGGTCGAACGGCGACTGAGTTACCAGAGGGCGTTGTCTGTCCAGGAAGCGCCAAGTCCAAGATCAACATGTTGCTCTTGGGGGCATCTAACGACTCCGTCGCGCTGCCGATCACTTTGCGAGTCAGGTTACCGTAGTCGCGAACGGCAACGACTTGCAATCCTCCCATTTCCTTGGGTGGATTATCACGTAGGGATTGCATCAGCTTTTTCATGTTCGCCATCCCCTCGCTTCCTTCCATTTGAACGTTGATCAAGTCCTCTAGATGGCAGCCGTGTTGAATTTGAAGCTGATCCAGGCGTTGATGCATGGTGAGCCCTTTGGCTTTCAGGTCCGCAGCTAATTGGCACATCAGCAAACAGGCCACCGGCCCATCTTTGTCACGCGCATATTGGCCGATGAGAAACCCGTGCGATTCCTCCGTTCCGAATGCGAAGTCGTCAGGGCCACAGGCATCCATTAAACCAGCGATCCATTTGAAACCAACGTGGATGTTCCCTTCGCACCGCGCCCCGTAGCTTTCCGCGATACGCCGAGTCAAATCGGTGGTCACCAAGGTTTTGATCACGTATTTGTTGGGAGTTAAAGTGCCGGCGGCCTTCATTTTTCCTAAAACAAAATCGGTCAGCAATGCGCCCAGTTGGTTGCCATTGATCGTTGCCCAGTGGGAGCCTGGAGCCGTGGTTACAGGGCAGGCGCATCCCATACGATCGCAATCGGGGTCTGTTGCCAGAATGATCTCGGCACCGGTTACTTTCGCCTGCTCAATCATTGCATCGAAGACGATTGCATTTTCGGGATTGCTTACGTGGCCAGGAACATTTGGGAAATCTCCGTCTGGTTTGGAATGAGGTTCATAGACCGTAACGTCTTTGAAGCCGGTCGCTGCAAGCAAAGGGAGTACAGCGAATCCACCAACTCCATGCAGTGGCGAATACAAAACTTTAATGTCGCGAGAGCCGGGCCAGGCAAATTTGCTGGCTGCTTCCAAGTACTTTTGATCGATTTCGGCTGTTACAACGGAAACCTTTCCATCAGCAAGAGCTTGAGCAAAGGAAGTTGTTTTGATTTGCTGAACGTTCATGACTCGTTCGATGATTTCCGAATCGTAGGGCGGCAAGACTTGTCCACCCGTGGACCAATAGACTTTGACAGCATTGTCGCTAGGGGGATTGTGCGAAGCGGTCACCATGATCCCACAAGTACAGCCCAAATGACGGACAGAAAACGACAGCTGGGGTGTCGCTCGGTAGTCGTCCAAAAAGTAAACATGAAAACCATTTGCGACCATGATCGATGCGCAAAGCTCGGCGAAGTGCCTGGATTTGTGTCGAGTGTCGTAGGCGATCGCGCAGGACAGCTTCGATGGACGGTCAGGTAGTCCAAGTATGGTGTCCGCTAATCCCTGAGCGCTCTCCCCGATAGTTCGGTCGTTAATGGCATTGGAACCGAAATCGTACATGCGGCCCCGTCTGCCGCCGGTTCCGAAAGGAATGATTGTCCAAAACGCGTCATCCAGAGCTTGCCATTTCTTCTGATCGATGTGTTCCACGATGGCAGGTGCGTAAGAGGCATAGCGGTCTTGGGTCAGCCAACAAAGGATGTTTTCGAGGGCTCCCGAGCTAATTTTTCCGTTGGCTTGCGCTTCTTGAACGCGATCAATGGCGGTCTGGATGGATGGTGATAATGACAAGTGATCGGTTCCTGAAATGCGTTTTTGCGTTGATCTCTCAAAAGGGTCGAAAGATTCTAAGTGCAATACGTGGGTTGTGCTATACGGCACCTAGCAAGTCGGAGATCGATTCCGCGAGGTTAAGCTGTAGCGAATATCTAACCAGAAAGAAACTGCCGGAAGGCAAACTTTCGAGGCAGTGGCCTTGCCAAAAATTGGCCAATCGGAAAGATGTACACAGCAATCGTTTTTACTCGCAGGAAGGGAAGGCCACAATTGAATCACTTTTCGAAAATGCCGCCGGTCTTTGATTCGCAAGCGTATCAAAGTTACCAGCGCCAACGCCAAATGACTCTTGGTGATCTTTTGTTGGAAAACAGAATTGTTTTCCTGCAGGGGGAAATCTACGCAGGCAATGCCAACGAAGTCATTATGAAGCTGCTTTATTTGCAAAGCGAGCAGCGTCGCAAGGATATTCATTTCTATATCAATTCGCCCGGTGGCGAAGTGGTATCAACCCTCGCGATCTATGACACCATGCAAATGCTGTCATGCCCTGTAGCCACGTATTGTGTTGGGCAGGCTGCCAGTGGTGCTGCAGTTCTGTTGGCTGGCGGGTCGCCTGGCAAGCGTTTTTGCTTGCCAAACAGTTCTGTCATGGTCCATCAACCTCACGGTGGGGTCCGAGGGCAGATTTCCGATATTGAGATTCAAGCTCGCGAGATCCTGCGAATGCGAACTCAGTTGAATGAAATCCTTTCTCGGCACACGGGCAAGTCTGCAGAACAAATTGCCAAAGATACAGACCGCGACTTCTTCTTGACTGCCGAGCAGGCCAAGGAATACGGGCTCGTCGACCAATTGTTGATGAAGACCCCAACCATTGATGAAGAGAATTCCTAACGCACTCAAAACTCGGAGCAAGTACTCAAAATGCCAATGATCCCTTATGTCATCGAAAAGAGCGGCCGAGAAGAGCGCGTATACGATGTTTACAGTCGACTTCTCAAAGACCGCATCATCTTTTTGGGAACTCAAGTCGACGACGACGTAGCCAACGCCTTGGTTGCTCAGATGTTGTTTTTGCAGTCGGATGATCCGAAGGCGGACATCCACTTGTACATCAACAGCCCAGGTGGAAGCGTCACCGCAGGAATGGCAATCTACGATACGATGCAGTTCGTTTCGTGCGATGTCGCAACCTACTGCATCGGCCAGGCTGCCTCCATGGGGGCCGTTCTGTTGACCGCTGGTGCGAAGAACAAGCGTTATTCGCTGCCAAACTCGAGAATTATGATTCACCAACCCTTGGCTGGTATGCAAGGAACTGCGGAAGAAATCTCGATTCACCTCAATGAGTTCCAGCGAACAAAGCGACGGCTCAATGAAATCTTGATCCGGCACTGTGGTCAGGATCTTGATACGATCGAGAAGGACACCGATCGGGATCGATTTATGGATCCTGAAGAAGCGGTGACTTACGGATTAATCGACAAAGTCGTTGCTTCCATGCCTAGAGTTGAGCCAGCTTCCTAGTCAAAAACCTAGATTCTGCGTTGAAGACGCTCCTTTCCCGTCGAAAGTCAAATAAACTTTCGATGACGAAGTCTTTCACGATCAACCCGGCTGAAAAGATGTTGGATTTTCAGTCTCCAGCCGAAATGGCTGGAGATTTTGCCTGCCAATCTTCCGCCACTCGGATAATACACAAAGATTTTGCTGATCTTGGGTTACTCAAGCGACGGGGATTTGTGGGGTTGTAAGGAAAGGGTTACAATTCGCCGGCGATTCCATTTGTCCGGATGACAATCCCTGGTGATTGGCCCCCCTCGATGATTGGCTACGTCAAAAAGTGCTCATTTCGCTCCGTCTCCTCTTTTTGGAGTAACACCGTGCAAGTTAACGTTTCCGCTCGTCATGGCCACCTAAAACCCGAAGATCAGGCTATCATTGTCGAAAAGGTCGAGAAGGTCCGGCGTTTGTTCGATCGCATCAATGCGATTGAAGTCACTGTCGACTTGGAACATCTCGACAAACCGACGGTCGAAATCAATGTGTCAGCTGAACACTCGCACGATTTCGTCGCAACCACTCAATCAACTACTGTTATTTCTGCCTTGGATTTAACCATTGGCAAAGTGGAACAACAGATTCGAAAACACAAAGAAAAGGTCACGGAACACAAAGCGACCGGTGTCAAGCACGCTGGTGGCAGCGAAGTTTAGATCTACAATCATCATCGTTATATTCTCTAGTTTTTTTCATCATTCGTCCTCGATACGCCAAGCCCAAGTGGTTTGGCTTCGAGGTCGCAGGTTAGTTGCAAGGGTTCCCAAGTAATGAAGTTTGCTGTGTTTATTTCCCCAAAGGCCATCCGTGCCGAATTGGCTGCAACGACAAAAGAAGGCGTTATCGCTGAATTAGTCCACGCCTTGGTCGAAGCAGGCGAAATCAAAGCTGCCGACCAGGATGACATCATCAAGGCGATCATGAAACGCGAAGAGCTAGGCAGCACAGGGATCGGTCGTGGCGTTGCCGTCCCTCATACGAAGCATGCGAGTGTCGAGAAGCTGATCGGCACCGTGGGAGTCAGCCCAACTGGTTTGGATTTTGAATCTTTGGACGGGCAGAGTGCTTCTCTGTTTTTCCTTTTGGTTTCTCCTCCGGACCGTCCTGGCGATCACTTGAGAGCGCTCGAAAACATTTCGCGACAGCTTCGCGACGAGACATTCTGCCGATTCTTGCGTCAGTCGAAGTCGCCTGACGATATCCTCCAACTTTTGGAAGAAGCTGACGGAAACCAATTCTCCGGCTAGAAACTGTATGACATCGGCCATTCAACTTTGCACAGTAACTGTTCGAAACCCGGAAGGCTTGCACATGCGACCAGCCGACAAACTGGTTCGTGCCGCATCGGGATTCCAATGCCAAATCGAACTGGAGCGAGCTGGCCAGATCGCAGACTGTAGAAGTATATTGAGCTTGCTGACGCTAGGTGCCACCCAAGGTTCCGAACTGTTGTTGCGTGCTCAAGGACCAGACGCTGAAAAAGCCATCCAAGCTATCAGCATAATGTTTGAACAGCAGTTCGACGAAGCCAATGTTGAATCGAATACTTAGCGCTGCTGTGAGGATCTCGGAGATCTTCGTAAACCATTTTGTCGTTAACAGCCGCTCGACCGGCTTCCATTTCAGATAGATCGTTTCAGCATGCTGGAATTGCAAGGCATAGCGGTCTCACCAGGTGTCGCGATTGGACAAGCCCTTGTCTTCGATCGCGAAGGGTACCGTATCACACGCTGCTTGGTCGCCGTCGGAGAAGACGAACGCGAGTGGTCGCGGCTCGTCGAAGCGGTCCGCAAAGCAGACGAGAAACTGGAATTGAGTCGAGTCTCCGCGACCACCAAGCTGGGTGAAAGACTGGGCGGTATCTTCTCCGCTCAGCAGCAAGTGTTAAGGGATCCGCACTTGCAGTCCGAACTGGAAAGTCTGATTCGCAAGAAGACCTATTCGGCGGAGTATGCTGTTAGCGAGGTTTTCACCAAGTACGCAGCCGCCTTCCGTAAATCGACCAGCACCTTCCTGTCGGAGCGGGCTGCCGACGTCCGCGATGTCGAGCGTTTACTGCTGGAGTCGTTGACCGACCAGCCCATGGCAACTTTGAAGACGTTGCCCCACGAAGCGATTGTGGTCAGTCACGATTTGACTCCAGGTGAGACAGCCGGCTTTGATCCCGAAAAGGTCCTTGGGATCTGCACGGAAGTTGGTGGGTCGGGTGGTCATACGGCGATTGTTGCTCGAGGCATGGAGATCCCAGCCGTTGTCGGGGTCGGCAACTTCTTACATAACATTCGCAGCGGTGACGAAGTCATCGTGGATGGCCATCTGGGTCGTATCATCGTCTCGCCCGATGATGCAACGCGCGAGCACTATCAAAAGCGACGTCTCTACCGCGAATCCATAGCAACCAAACTTCAAGAAATTCGTGACTTGCCGGCTTGCACCAGCGATGGGGTGCGGATCGAACTGATGGCGAACGTCGAGTTTCCCAACGAGGCGGCTTCCTGCATCGCACGCGGTGCGGACGGAGTTGGCCTGTACCGAACAGAGTTTCTTTACTTGGGGCACGATCAAGAGCCCACGGAAGAGGAACACTATCAAGCATATGCGCAAGTTGTGCGCGATATGCAAAATCGTCCCGTCGTTATTCGCACACTCGACCTTGGTGCGGACAAAATGGGGATGACAAAGTTGACCGAACCCGAGAACAATCCGTTCCTCGGGTTGCGTAGTATTCGATTAAGCCTTCGGAACCCAGCGCTATTTCGAGTTCAAGCCCGCGCGATTTTGCGTGCTGCTTGCCTTGGAGATGTGCGTGTGATGTTCCCCATGATCACGACACTGGACGAGCTGCGAAGCGCCCGCTTCTTGCTCCGGTCGGTGTCGGAAGATCTTGCCGCAGAAGGTAAACACATCCAATGCCACGTGCAGGTCGGAATGATGGTCGAAGTCCCTGCTGCAGTATTGATGCTGGATCGATTCATTGATGAAATCGATTTCGTTAGTATCGGCACCAACGACTTGACCCAGTATACGCTTGCTGTAGATCGAAGCAACGATTCCGTTGCCGACTTGTATCAAGCATGTGACCCAGCCGTTCTGAGATTAATACAAAGAACACTTCAAGTTGCGTCAGAAAAGAAAAAGTCGACCAGCGTTTGCGGTGAAATGAGCACTAATCCTGCTTACGCATTACTGCTGGTCGGAATGGGAATACGAACGCTGAGCTTAGCGCCGGCCGCAATTCCAATCCTCAAGAAAGCAATTCGATCGGTCACGATCGGCCAGTGCGAAGCCATGGCTTGGCGAGCGCTCCGCCTTTCGACGGCCCGTGAAGTCGACGCCTTCTTGATGAATCAGTTAGCAGGGCTTGTGCCCGAAATAGTATTACAAGCATAAACATAATTCGTTCTCGATTTGCCAAATCTACTGCTCATGAATTACCCATCGCAGCGTTTCAGCAAGATCGATCGCGACCATTGAAAGGAACCAACGTAGCCGATGAAAAAGGAAATGCTCATCAATGTCTCCCAGATGGAGGAATGCCGAATCGCATTGCTGGAGGACGGAGTTCTCGAAGAACTGTACACAGAACGGACCAGTCAGAACAATTGGGTTGGCAACATCTATAAAGGCAAGATTGTCAATATTGAACCCAGCATTCAAGCCGCCTTCGTTGACTTCGGTGTAGGACGCAATGGATTTCTACACATTAGCGACGTCGAAGCTCAATACTTTCGTCAAGCGGGATACGACCCAGATGAAATCATGGACGGGAACTACCCCGGTGTCGACGATCGCGATGATGATGCGCCAGCTGACCGAAACGATGAAGACGCGGACGAAGAAGAGGAAGATGAATCCGACGAGCCAAAGCGGCGCTCAGGACGCGGAAACGATCGGCAAGGCGGACGCCAACGAAGCAATAAGCTGCGAAGCGGAAGACCTCGCTTCAAGCCACCGATTCAAGAAATCTTCAAGCGAGGTGACGAAGTCCTCGTTCAAGTCATCAAAGAAGGGATCGGAACCAAGGGACCGACTCTCTCGACGTACATTAGCATCCCTGGTCGATACTTGGTGCTGATGCCGGCGCTGGGACGAGTCGGCGTTAGTCGCAAAATCGAAGACGACGATGTTCGCCGTAAGCTTCGCGCCATGATGCTGGATCTGAGGCTCCCGAAAGGTGTTGGCTTCATCGTTAGAACCGCTGGTTCCGAACGCACTCGGAACGAACTTTCCAGAGACGTTGCCTACTTGCTGCGGCTATGGAAGGGAATGGTAAAACGCATCAAGAGCACGCCAGCACCCTGCGATGTTTATGAAGAAAGTGATATTCTCATTCGAACGATTCGCGATACCTTCACCGAAGATATTGATTCCGTAGTCATCGATCATCCAGAGGCCTTCACTCGAGCCAAAGAATTCGTGGAACTGGTGATGCCCCGCGTGGCTGACCGAATCGAATTGTACGAAGGTCGAGAACCCTTGTTCTATCGCTACAAGCTAGAACAAGAAATCAATCGAATCCATCAACGTGTCGTCCCATTACGAGGTGGTGGATCCATCGTGATCGATCAAACCGAAGCTTTGGTCGCCATCGACGTCAATAGCGGGAATTTTCGCGGTGGGGATGAAAATGCGGAAGAGAATGCATTCCACCTGAATATGTCGGCCGCTAAGGAGATCGCTCGTCAACTGCGTTTACGCGACCTAGGCGGCGTCATTGTCAATGACTTCATCGATATGCGAAAAGAATCGCATCGGCGAAAAGTCGAGAAGACGTTGCGCGATGCCATGCTCCGAGATCGTGCTCGAACTAAAATTCTTCGAACCAGCCCATTCGGCCTCGTCGAAATGACTCGGCAGCGTATCCGCCCCAGCTTCAAACGAAGTGTCTACGAAGATTGTCCATGTTGCCGTGGACGCAGTCTCGTCAAGACCGCAGAAAGCATGTCGATTGAAGTTACTCGGTTGTTGATGATGGCCTGCCAAATGCCCAAGGCTGCCAAAGTGGTCGTCAAGGTCAATGAAAGCGTCGCATCCTATCTCAACAATCGCAAGCGTCGTGAAATCATCGAGCTTGAAGAAGCGTCGAAGGTAAGTGTTCAGATTCTTGGAAGCGATACTCCGTTCCCTGAGCATTTAGAAATGGATTGCCGCGACAGCGAAGGCGGCATGATTCCATTGCCGTTCCTGAACGATCGAAACTAACTTTTTCGATTCGGTAAATTGCGACCGTCGGGCCCGGCCCGACGGGTCGCATCAGCATTTGTTTCCGATACAGCCTGAGGTCCAGACGTCAGGCAACTAAGCCAACCGAAAGCACATTAACCCGACGAACTATTTGCGGAAAGTCCCTCAATGAATATCGCTCTCTTGGTTCTGGTTATTCTTTATCTATTAGGGACTTTGGCGATCGGTGCTTGGGCCGGATCTCGGGTCAAGAACACTTCCGACTTCGCTGTCGCTGGCCATCGATTGCCTCTGATCATGGTTATCACCACCAGCTTCGCCACTTGGTTTGGTGCCGAAACGGTACTTGGCATCCCGGCAAAATTCGTGAATAGCGGCTTGCACGAAGTTGTCGAAGATCCGTTCGGGGCGTCCATGTGCTTGGTTCTGGTTGGTCTGTTTTTCGCGCAGCGACTCTACAAGATGAAACTTCTGACTATCGGCGATTACTTCCGTAATCGATTTGGGGTCACTATCGAAATTCTCTGCTCGATCTTGATCATATTGAGCTACCTGGGTTGGGTTGCGGCTCAGATCACCGCACTGGGATTGGTTTTCTCGGTTCTGTCTGGCGGTGCTATTAGTACCTCTTGGGGGATGGTCATTGGGACTGTATTGGTTCTTATCTATGTCATCATGGGTGGAATGCTTGCGGTTGTTTACACCGACTTTGTCCAAATGATCGTATTGGTAATCGGCTTGTCGTACATTGCTTGGGTTGCTTCCGATTTGGCAGGTGGCACAGGCAAGGTGTTTGATTTAGCCAGCCAGAAGGATCTGTTTCGAATCCTGCCCGAGCCCAGCTTGAAGGCTTGGCTTTTTTACATCGGGGCTGGAATCACCATGATGATCGGTTCGATTCCACAGCAGGATGTGTTTCAACGAGTCATGTCGGCCAAGGATCCCGAAACAGCTCGAAACGGTGCCGTTTTGGGTGGGTTGGCGTACTTGGCTTTTGCATTTGTTCCGATGTTTATCGTTGTCTCCTCGTTGATCATCATGCCTGAAGAGGCAAGAGAGCTACTTGCGAGCGAAGACACTCAAAAAGTGCTTCCGACATTGATTCTGAACCACATGCCATTCTTTGCTCAAGTTTTGTTCTTTGGCGCTTTGGTTTCTGCAATCAAGTCTACTTCCTCGGCAACTTTGTTGGCGCCATCGACCAGCTTTGTAGAAAACATACTTCGTCACTTATGGCCCAGCTTAGATGACAAGCATATGCTGAAGGCGATGCGTATTTCTATTTTTGTATTTGCATCGTTGGTGTTAACATATTCGATCTGGGTAGAAGGCAAACCGATTTATGATATGGTTTCGTCCGCATATCAAGTCACTCTTGCTGGTGCTTTCGTTCCGTTGGCATTCGGCTTGTATTGGAGCCGTGCGACGACGCAAGGGGCTTTGGCCAGTATCGTTTTTGGCGTTGGCGTTTGGCTGACGTTTACCTTGAATGAGACCTTGGGCGAAGAATTCCCTAGCCAGCTTGCGGGCTTGGGTGCAAGCGTATTGGGAATGGTGGTTGGGTCTCTATTGCCGCAATGGATTCCACATTCACCGACCAGCGAAGAAGAAACCTACACCGTCCATCCGGAAGCCTAAAACCGCAATGAAGCATCAACTCATTAGTTGGCAAACAGTTCTTTGATTTGGAGAACTGATTCGGGCGAGCACTGTGGTGCAATCGTCATCGAGGTATCCAAAATTTGAACGGTTGCATACGCACCATCTTTTGGAGATCGATGCACCGAAACCGTGCGACTTGGAACATCCACTTGCCAGTATTCGATGATTCCTGATCGTGCATAAAGAGTTTGCTTCTCCGCACGATCAAATTGTGAGCTCGAAAAGCTGACTTCGATCAGTAGATAAACGTCCAAAGGGTTAGGGTGCTGATCGAAGTATCGTCGCCGAGCGACCCACGCAAGATCCGGCTCTGGACAACTATGATGATCCGGAATTCGAATTGGTTTTTCAATTCGAATGGTGAATTGACTTTTCGACTGCAACACACTCCATTCAGTGAGGAAATCGATCGGGTCGGAATGCTCTGGTCCCTGAGGGTTCATGCGGACAATCCTTCCGTTGATGAGCTCGATCTGCCCTGTCGACCCTTCGAAAGTCCCAAGTTCTACAAGCTTTTCGTATTGCGCAGTGGTTAATGGAAGAGTTGCAGGGATCGGTTCCGTATCGGAATTGTCTTGATTGATCGATGACATGGTGATGCAAAGTCGGAAAAAGTGGCTTAGGTCCCATTCGCAAAAATGTAATTGTATCACGCACAACATGGGCGAACGAACGTCCAAAAGGCGTCTTCAGAAGACACATGAAAGCGTCATCCAAGCCAATTCTTGCCTTGGGGGCGATAAAGTTTGCCGGTTATGCGGGACTCGCCTTCGTGGAAAGTCTTTAGCGTGAAGCTGGATCAATTTTGCCGAAGAGGATAAGCAAAGTGTGATTTGCCAGATCAGGAAGACAAACGATGGAAAACCGAAGATCGGTCCGATGGGATGTTGCGGCAATCGTGATGTTTGCGGCTTCTGCGTTGCTATGGTTGTCTTTGCTGACGCATGACTCCGCTGATAATCTGGGGGACTTTTCCGGGGCACTGGGTAGCGTTTACACCCCTTTGCATGCTTCCTATCCATTGAATGAGCGCATCGGGAACGCCTGCGGCTACATGGGAGCACTTGCAAGCGACATTCTTTTGCAAGCAACGGGGGTCGGAGCTTACTTTATCGCGGCAATGACGATTTTGTCAGGAGTCGTCATGTTACGGCAAGAGCCATGGGCTTCCCCCATGGGTAGAAGCATTGGCTGGACCCTGATCTTGGTTGCTGTTTGCACGCTGCCAACGCGTTTAGGTTTGCAATCAGGCATTCCCGTTCCGATCGGAGAAGGTGGGTATTTGGGGGCGTTATGCAACACTTGGCTTGATCGCCATCTCGCCAGCGCAGGTTCATTGATCTTTGCGCTGACCGTTTTAGTGGGTGGGGTTTTGTTGAGCACCGAGTATGCGTTGCTTCGTTATTTTGGATTCGCTGCCACCGGTGGCTTGCTGGCACTAAAGTACTTTCGCATTCCAAGTTGGTCGCTTGAGCGTCACAAGGAAATGTTGTCAGGCACATTCTCGCCATCCCGCTCGGATTTACCCAAGAGTGTTACTTTACGGCAAAACCCAGCATCGATTACGGCAATGGGGGCGGCAGGAGCTCAGACTGCGTACCCGTCGTCTGTCATTCACGCATCACCGATGGTGGGTTCCGCTTCATCAGCACACAATCCAAATACGAATGAAGAGTCAGGGCCGGCGATTCGAATCGGACGCAGGGCAGAGGCAAGCCTAACCGCGAGCGACTTGGCCTCGCAGACCAAGGCTGCCGGACGTACAGACTTAACTTTTCCAAAGACAACTTCGACCCTTGCGTCGATCGCGGGCGCATTGTTCGGTAACAAGAAGATGATCGCTGAAGAACCAGAGGCAGATTCGTTACTGGACGGCGGATCGGGCATGATCGCAAACCGCCATAAGTCCATAGTGAGTGGTCGACAAGCTGCATCGTCGGAAGAAGATCTGGATGAAGAGGATGAGCAGTACCAGGACGATGTGGACGGCGAGTATGCAGAGTATGAAGACGAAGACGGCGAAGATGACGAAGTACACAGCGAGGAAGATGAGGAAACCACCGAAATCCAAGTCGAACAGCCTAAGGTCCGGACAAGCAAATCGAAATCAGTTCGGTCAGATGCGGCGCACATAGAAGAGAAAGGTCCGCGCGTCAAAAATCGCAAAACGAAAAAGGACGAAGAGGCAGACAAGCAAGAGCCAGTGGAAGATCTGCTAGCTCATCTCGATGATACAAAGCTCCCCGAAGGTTCCGAAGAGTATGTGCTGCCAGGCTTGGATCTACTGACCGAGTCCGATGAGATTTCCTACGATGAGCAAACCGAAGAGGTGAAACGCAAAGCCAAAGTTTTGGAGCAAACCTTTTTCAATTTTGGTTTCAATGTTAAAGTGGTTGAAATCGAAACCGGGCCCGTTATCGCTCAGTACGAGATCGAATTGGAAGCGGGACTTCGGCTCAGCAAAATCACTGGCTTGGCGGACGATCTTGCCATTGCACTGCGCGTGCCCAGTGTTCGTATCGTGGCCCCCATTCCAGGCAAGAACAGCGTTGGTATCGAAGTACCCAATGAGCAGCGGCAAATCGTTCGTATGCGAGAGGTGATCGAAGAGAGTGGGCCCCAGGTTCGCAAACAAAAGATACCTCTATTCTTGGGAAAAGACGTTTCCGGCAAAGCGTTGACCGTTGATCTCGCAAGCCTCCCTCACTTGTTGATCGCTGGTCGAACGGGAACAGGTAAGAGCGTTTGCTTGAATTCGATTATCTCTTCGATTTTAATGACACGTCGCCCCGATGAAGTTCGAATGTTGATGATCGACCCAAAGATGGTGGAACTCAGTTGCTACGCTAGACTTCCCCATCTGATGCACCCTGTCGTGATCGACATGAGAAAGGCGGAAGCCATTCTGGCTTGGGCTGTCGACAAAATGGAAGAGCGGTATGCGCTGCTTGCTCGGGCTGGGGTTCGGCACTTAACGAACTACAATCAGCTAGGGCGCGAGGAACTGCTGGATCGATTGAAGCCAGAGAACGAGGAAGAGGCCGATTTGATTCCTGATCATCTGCCGTTCATTGTGATTGTGGTCGATGAAATGGCGGACTTGATGATGACCTCCGGAAAGGAAGTGGAGGCTCACATCATACGCTTGGCACAGAAAAGCCGAGCCGTCGGTATTCACCTGATTCTTGCGACGCAAAAACCAACGGTGGATGTCATCACAGGCTTGATCAAGAGCAATTTGCCAGCTCGAATCAGCTTCCAAGTGGCTAGCCGTACAGACTCTCGCGTTGTTCTTGATGAAATGGGTGCAGATAAACTGCTCGGAAATGGTGATATGTTGTTCCTATGGCCAGGCACTAGCGCGCTGCTTCGTGGTCAAGGAACTTATCTCAGCGACGACGAGATCAATGCGGTGGTTGACCATTGCAGCATGGGCGAACAAAACTTTGTGCAGGAGCTTGTGCAGTTAAAGACAACCAAAGAAGAAGACGAACCAACGAAGCCTGGCTCGTTCAAGAAGCGAGACGATTTGTATGAGGCAGCGGTGGACATCGTAGTACGCGAAGGCAGAGGCAGCTGTTCGCTCTTGCAGCGTGCTTTGGGAATCGGCTACGGCCGAGCTGCTCGTCTGATCGATTTCATGTCCGAGGATGGTATCGTTGGCCAGTACAACGGGTCGCAAGCCCGCGAGGTGGCAATCACACTTGAACAGTGGGAGGTCATGCGTTCTGGTGCTGAGGGGGCTGACGATAAGCCCAGCAAGCAACGTGGAAACAAAATTCGACGGGATGACAGCTGGGATGAAAACCCACCTCGGGCTACCAAACCAAAGAAGAAACGCAAGCAGGAACCCGTGGAAGAGGCATTTGCTGCTTCCTCGGAAGGAGACGATGCAATTGAAGAATTGCACTGGGAAGATGAGTAGATTCTGGTGCGGCGTTTAGTCCTAGCAAAACGACTTTACGCGGTACTTTACGGGGCTTTCTGCGCCTCTGGGGTGGTTTTGGTGCTAAAGATCGGGTTGAACTCAAACCGATTTGTAAGCTATGTTACTATTGAGCCCAATTGTCTCATCTCGCTTTCTAGTTGAATTTTTTCATGAGTGTACTTGTTTTCGGCCACCGCAATCCAGACACGGATGCCATTTGTTCCGCGATTGCTTATGCGGACCTACTCCAACAAACCAGTAGGCCGGATGCGATCGCGGCTTGTTGTGGTACGCCCAACAAGCGCACAGAGTATGTTCTGAAGCGTGCCAAGGTTTCGCCGCCCAGAATTGTGATGGATGTCCGGCCCGAACTGGAGGACGTTTGTCAACATTCGTACGTGTCCGCCAAGTATGGGGATGTGTTCTACGAAGTCTATCAGCGTATGAAGGAACGCGAGGTACGCGCGATTCCTATCATCGACGACGAGAACAAGGTTGTCGGAGTCTTGTCGCTATTGCAGCTCATGGACTTGGTTTTCCAAGACGACCGTGACCCGCTGAAGACTCGAACCGTCAAAACGAGTCTTCAGAAAATTTGTGAGATTGTTGGTGGGGAATTTCAACATGCGATCGACCCATCGCAACATGATGAGCTGTTGGTCATGGTGGGAGCCATGAGTGCTGGTGGATTCACGGAACGGATGCAAAAGTTTCCCGCGGACAAACTGATCGTTGTCAGCGGTGACCGTCCAACCATTCAATTGCCTGCAATCGAACACGGCGTGCGAGCACTTGTGGTCACGGGTGGATACACCCTTTCGTCTGGACTTGTTCAATTGGCTCAAGCGAGAAATGTCGCTGTGCTGAAAAGTCCATTCGATACTGCAACAACCACGATGCGAATCAAATCATCGCAGTTTATCGATTCCGCGATCGACACTCATTTTCTGGCACTATCCGCCAAAATGCCGGTCGACGAAGCCAGACTCACGATTGAAAAGTCGAACGAACCTATTTTTCCTGTGATTACTGATTCGGGACTTCTGGTTGGAATTTTGTCTAAATCGGACTTGGTGAATCCCCCGAAGCCAAAACTCATTTTGGTTGACCACAATGAACTGAGCCAGGCTGTCAACGGAGCGGAAGAAGCTGAGATTCTCGAGGTTCTAGACCATCACCGATTAGGTGGTGGACTCAAGTCGACTCAACCCATTCGCTTTATCAACGAACCGGTGGGATCGACCTGCACGTTGGTCGCAAGACAGTTTCGAGCTGCCGGCTTGGTACCTCGACCTGGCGTTGCCCTGTGTATGGCATCTGGCATTATTTCAGATACCTTGTTCCTTCGCTCGCCCACCACGACGGATGTCGACCGCGACATCTTGAACTGGCTTCGCACTTTGTGTGACATCGACCTGGATGATTATGCCAAGGAGTTTTTTGAGATTGGGTCCGCGCTGCGAACTTGCACTCCTAGCGAAGTTGTTCGCGAAGATTGCAAAGAGTTCACGGAGCATGGGCAACGATTCTCCATTTCGCAAATCGAGGAGAACGGTTTTGACTTGTTCTGGGATCGTAAAGACGAACTTCGAGCGGCCTTAGAAAGTTTGTGCGATGATCAAAGACTTGATTTCTCTGCCTTGCTTATTACCGACGTGGTTAGCAATGGATCCCTACTTCTTCTAAGCCACGAATCCGAAGAATGGGACGAAATCAACTATCCGCGATTAGACCGAAATCTGTATCAGCTGGACAATGTTGTGAGTCGAAAAAAGCAACTGCTCCCTCTGATCGCTCAACTCATCGATTCGGCCAGAAATCGATAGGTAGCGCTTATGGGTGTTTGTAATTCTGCCAAGTCGCTTGAGCATTATCTAGAAGATCCTGTAAGCTAGCATTTTCTTCGGTGTTTTTTACAAGCGGTTTCTGCAATTGCCGGTGCGTTAGAAAGGTAATGCACGAACAGGATTGGCAGTAGTCTTTGCGTGCCTCCACTTCCTCTCAATCCACGGAACCGGGAAGTCGATACTCTCTACAGCAAAGTCTTAATGTTTGGTGTTGAGGAACTGATTTGCCATGCGACGGCTAGAATGCCCCACACCGAGATCGAAAACTAGACATGCTTTGCCAGCATTCGTTGCCGTTCTTTGCTGGTTGCTAACGATTCAACAAGGACTGTCGCAGGGTACGTTGCGGATGGCGGAAGTCGACCCTTCGCAACTTGATCGGCTAGAGCTGTCGCTCCAGTCAGTGGTTGAAGAGAATGCTCGATTGGCGGAAGAAGTTCAGTTGCTCCGCGATCAAATGCATTTGCAAATGAGTCAGCCGGTGACCCCGTCAGATTGGAATGAATCTTGGGGGGCAGTCGAAGGACAATCGGTGCAGGCTGATTCGTTGCAGCAACCTCAGGAGGGCTACATGGCAACCTACGACAACGGGATCACCATTCGCCCGCGGAGTTTGGAGCGATCGCCCTATTCATTGAAAGTGAACCATCAGAATACGTTTCGCTACACGGGCTTCGAGCGCGACGAAAAGTCGTGGATTGATAGCACTGGGACTACCAATCCCATCTTCAACCGATCCGATTTCGCTATCCCGCGCGGGCGGCTTATCTTGTCCGGGAATGCGCTGAAGCCGGACCTGACGTATCTTCTCAATATCGATTACAACACCGTCAACAGCAATCCTATTGGCTTTCGAGCGTACGCATTGAGTTACCGCTTTAGTCCTGGGTTTCAAGTGCATGTAGGTCAGAACAAAGTTCCAGGTACGCGAGAATGGATTCATAGTTCTTTCGATGCACAGCATGGGCCGGACCGTTCGATGGCGACTACATTCTTTCGTCCAAGTTTGAGCCAAGGGGTTTGGTTTACGGGGCAACCTTTGGACGGTGTGAATTACCATACAATGATCTCCAATGGATTCAACACTCTGAATGTGAATCCCACTCAGCTCAACAATCGGTTTTGCTCTTCGAATTCGGTTTGGTTCGAGCCTTGGGGTGATTTTGGGCGCGGGTACTCCGATCTCGAAGATCATACAGAACCGGCAATACGATTCGGTGGCTGCTATACATTCACAATGGAGAGTGGAGGTCAGTCAAGTGAGTATCCAGAAAACACTCAAATTCGCTTGTCCGACGGTACCTTGATTACCCAACTGAGTGCACTTGCCCCAGGGGTTACCTTGCAGGCATTTCATTTGTCTTTGACGGCGTTTGACGTGGCCATGAAGTTTCGAGGCCTAAGCTTGTCGACCGAGATCTATCGGCAAGGCTTATCCGCATTCCAAGGGAGCGGCCCACTCCCGATGAGTTCGCTTGAGACGTACGGCGGAGTTGCCCAGGCAGGGTATTTTGTTATGCCTAAGCAGCTGGAAATCTACTCTCGAAACTCGTTCGTCACAGGAGCCTACGGTTCGGGAACTGAATTCGCGACGGGTTTCAACTGGTTCGTGTTAAAGGGCAAGAGTAACTTGCGATACACATTTGATATCGCCTGGGTTGATAGCTCACCCGCAGATCAAAATCGAACCGGTTTTGAATCAGGACAATCAGGAACGTTGTTTCGTACCCAGATTGTTTCCTCATTCTAGGTCAATGTGAGCACCCGTTGAAACGAGAAAGTGCCGTGCCAAGCGGATGCTTCTAAGGAAATCCCTACTATTTGCAGTCTTCTTGAATCTATGAAGGCTCAAGAAGACGAAAGACGACTTTTGTCGGACGCGTCTCGGAAGGCAAGGGAGCTTCCTTCGGTCTGCGATTTCGATCATCCGTCTATCGTCGAATGGAAAGATGTATCGTTTGTCGGAGTATTCCGTATGAAGACTTCCCTTGGCGGAACGAATGATTGTTTTCGATACACGGGGAATACAACGAGCTCCGAATAAGTTTAGGTCGCGGGAGTTGCTATTAGGCAAATGGAGTTGCCGAGCAGGTTCACCGACCTAACTGCACGGGATCTCGAAGCATGCTTTTATCAACAGAAAATCGGCGTTACCTTTTTGCAGGCTTACTTGCCGCCTCCGCAGTCAACGTGATTCAGCCAACTTTAGCGTGTGCGCAGCAGCTGGCCGATTGCGATCCTCTCCCCGGTGTAACAAGTTGTGAAGGGCTACCGATGATAGCCGGTTGTGATGATACCCAAGGTAGCTGCGATGGGTACACGGGGTTAGATAGTCCGAAGAGCATCTGGAATCGCGACACGTTGACAGGCGATTGGGGGGGCCGGCGAACTGCCTTGAAAGAATCGGGAATCACCTTCGCAGGTCGTTCCACGCATTTCGGCTTCGGCGTTGAAGGTGGGGTGAACACCCCTCCGCCGGTTCCTCAACTGGGGATGGGTGATACCTTTAAGTACACGGGGCGTGGCGAATACGATCTGGTATTTGACCTCGAGAAGTTCGGCGGATTGCCGAAGGGAACTTTATTGGTGCGTGCAGAGCATTGGTATGGGGAATACGGTAATGTGTCACTTAGAACGGGAGCACTTTCTCCAGCGGTATTCGCAGCTGCAACCCCGGTAACTCCGAACGATCGCGGCGATCTGTTTCTGAGCAACTTTGTGATCACGCAACCGCTGTCAAAAGAGTTTGTTCTGTACGCGGGGAAAATCGATGTGCTAGGTGGCCTTGACCAAGACGACTTTGCGGGTGGCGATGGAACGACTCAATTCATCAATCAAGCGTTTGTCGCCAATCCGGCTTTTCTACTGGGACTACCTTACAGTTCGTTCACTGCTGGGGTCGTGCTTCCGCGCGAGTGGGGGCGAATGACTGCTTTTGTTCTCGACCCACAGGATCGCACCAGCGAGTTCTTTAATCTTGACGACCCTTTCTCGCAGGGGGTAATCGTTGGGAGTGAAATCAAAGTCAACACGGATTTCATGGAGAAGAAAGGTGAAATGCACGCGGGGGGATTGTGGAAGCACACGGACCTTACTGACCTGAGGTTCAATGAACCACCACCAGGCGTGTATCCCTACCCGACCGTTCCAGGGTTTGCAACGATCTCCGATTCGTACACGCTTTACTGCGGCGGAGACCAATACTTGGTCGAGTATGATGACGAGGCAAACCGCGGCTGGGGTATGTTTTATCGTGGCTCGATCAGCGATGGAAATCCTACTCCTTTAAGGTACTTTCTGAGTACTGGGTTGGGCGGCTACAGTCCGCTGGGTCGCAAACGAGGGGATAAATTCGGGTTGGGCTGGTACTACGTGGGCGCGAGCAACGAATTTGGCCCGATACCGCAGGCTTTGTTTGGCCCTCGCGATGGAACTGGCGTTGAAACGTTTTACAGTTTCCAAGTGACACCTTGGTGCGCAATCACCCCTGATGTGCAGTATCTCAAGCCAGAAGTCAGTGCACTCGCTGACGATGCGTTTGTCTATGGCTTGCGAGTCAACGCGACGTTCTAAGCTATCTTTTAAACAGTCCCAATCCGAAAGCTCGTAATGAAATGCATCTCGTTTTTGCAGGAGTTTCGATTACGACCACCACCTCTTATACGAATACATCTTTCAATTCGAACAAGCAGTGTATCGAAAGCCTGAGAGCGAAGTGGGGTCGGATCAAGGATTGTCAATTTTCGCCGGATTCTATCCTCGGTTTTCTGACGGTGAAGTGCAAGAAGACTCGATTGGTAGCCGTGTGGTCGCTGGATTTGTATGCACGGGCCTGCTCGAAGGCCGAGAACGCGATTCCCTTGGACTGGGCTTGGCATGGTCCGAACTCTATCGCGGCGGGTCGAACCAGGAAAAGGCTTTCGAACTCTACTACCGAGCCCAATTGAGTCCCAGAATGAGTCTCCAACCAGATATCCAGTACATCGCATCTCCGTCCGGGGGCTACGACGACGCACTTGTTATAGGAACACGCCTGCAGATTGTCTGGTAAGCCAGTACCGCGACATCGATCAAATCAACGATCCGATTCCGCAAACTTTTCTGCGAATCTTTCTTTAGCGACTTCGATTTTATTTTTCACGGCATGAACGGTGCGCTTCCAGGTCATCGCGAGGGCAACTAAGGCCATGCCAGTCGATAACAAGTTCACACCAACCAATATTCCAACCGCCCACAAACCTGAAACCGGCCACAGCCGCCAAATCAGGAATCCCAGAATCAAATCCAACGCCCCACTCATCATTAGCGCAATCCAACCAGGCACCGGTTGGTAAGAAAGCGAGGAGAAGATTTTCCAGATTCCTCCGACGGCAAAGAAAATCGCCAAAACAAGTGAGAACGCAGCCAATTCTTAGAGTGGATGGGCGATAAGTGCAATCCCCCCCACAGCCGTAATTCCGCCATGAATCAGACTCGCCAGTTTTTGTCGCCAGGATTCGATTTACCAACGCGCCATTAACTGGACCAAGCCAGTTAGCAAAAGCAAACCCCATATTGGTGAGGCAATGTCGGCAAACTTAGGAGTCTACTCAAACCGTAGCGGACGTTCGCCAGGACGTTACCGATGCCTCACAGGGGAAGGCATAGCCAATCTCTGATGCTTTCGCAGACGTACGTCGAAAGTTAGGAATTGCAGATTGACGCGAGTTGTCCAGATACTTCCGCGACCTTCGATACAACCCTTCGGATCCGCGTCTTGGTGAGCAGAGAACAGGTCAACGGCTCAAGTCTCTCGACGGTTAATCGAGTTGGAGTCGGCATTTTCCGCACTTGCTCATGAAGCCGAGCATCATCCCTTGGCACGGGAATCGGATGCGTACGATTTCTCTCTATACAGTACGTCATCTTCCGCAGGGCGACTTTGCTCCAGTTGAACTTGGTCGAGATGGATAGAACCAAGTCGTTTTGCATTCTGCAGCTCCCTTGCAAGTTCGCGTAATTCGTCAACGATGTCGAGACGGCGCAGGATCGCTTCTGGCGTCATGTCGCAACTGACACCGCGCGATCGCGATTTGGATTGTTGCTTTTGCAATTCTGAAGAATTGAAGTTCATTGACTTTCCAATTGCCGCAATGCGTGAATGTCAGCTAAGTCTTGTGGCCTCCCCGCCACCTCTTTCATCATAATCAATCCCGCTTTTGAAACAATCTTTAGCGATTGATGGCCAAGCTGAATCACTTCCCGGTCGGCCCAAACTTTCTCAAACACAGGAGCCACCAGCATCAAGTCGAGAGTCGTTAATTCTGTTTCAACAGCCCGTGAAACACGATACATGAGGTTTTCCTTGTCTGTGCCAGGGTTAAATCTGAAGGTACCCGCTTCCAGATCATATTCGATCTTTGCTAGTGCCTCTCGAGCATGCTCAAGTTTTTCGGGGCGAATAAGAATGTCGATGTCTTTTGTCAGTCTTGGGTAACCATGCACTACAACTGCCAGCCCTCCGCAAAGAGCATAGTCTATCCCTGATCGCTCAAAACAAGCGGTAATGCTGAGTAACTCTTCCTTTAGCTTCACTCGTTGACCAATCAAATTGAAAGCAGCGCGAGACTGCGGACTGTTTGTTCATTTTATACCTCAAACAACAACATTAGTGAACAAGGCGAAGTTGATGAAGCGAAGTACTCAACCGCGTTGCCGCTAACTCAAGTGACGCGGAAGATCCTGCTGATGACTTTCATTGGTCATAAAATGACCCCCGCCGAAGCAATGAATCCAACAGATCAACGATCCGATTCCGCAAACTTTTCTGTGAGTTTCCCTTTGGCGACTTCGATTTTCTTTTCACGGCATGAACGGTGCGCTTCCAGGTCATCGCGAGGGCAACTAAGGCCATGCCAGTCGATAACAAGTTCACACCAACCAATATTCCAACGGCCCACAAACCTGAAACCGGCCACAGCCGCCAAATCAGGAATCCCAGAATCAAATCCAACGCCCCACTCATCAATAGCGCAATCCAACCAAGTACCGTAGTGTTGGGTTGATGAGTTCATTGCATGCTTAAAATTCGACATTCCTCGCTAATAGCACGGTTTCCTCATTGAAAAAACAATACTATATTCATTGCAATTGCCAAACGAAGTCAACAGTGAAACTTGCCATGAGCCATCCGGGCAAATACCTGTCAATCTCGGATCTGGCTCAACAAAGATCTTCGAACTTGGTTTTTGGGTATTGAACAGTCCTCGATTCGATATGGTACAACTGATTGAAATTCGCGTTCTGACCACGTAGCCAAGAAACGGAGAGTAACCAATGCTGGATGGAGTATATGACTTGCCGATCGCTCTTTTAGAAACCTTTACGGCAATTGTGTTTGTTGGTATCTACTGGATCGGTTGCTTCGTATTGCGATTTTGCTTTAAGTACAACGGCAGCGACAATACGATCGTGGGCACCATCCTGTCTGCATTCGGTGTCCTGTACGGTTTATTGCTCGGCTTAGTTACCGTTTCTGCTTACGAAACCTTGAGTGAAGTCGAGGCAGAAGCGTCGAGTGAAGCTTCGTCGATCCTGGCGCTCTATCGAGACATCTCCGGTTTTTCTGAACCCACGCGCGAAGATCTAAAGACAAAGCTCAGCATTTATTGCAAGTTCATTATCGAAAAGGAATGGCCTCAACTGCGACATGGTGTAGTTCCGCAAGACTCTGTTCCTCAAATCGATTTGATCCGCGTCGCGATTCTTGATTTTAACGCGGACTCTCGCAAAGCGGAGCTCGTTCAAACGCAAGCAGTCAAGCACTTCGAGGAAATGGCAGAGCATGGACGAAAGCGTCGCTACGCTGCTCTTGCCGGAATTCCGACAGTGATGTGGTACGTATTGATCGTCGGCACGATCATCAACTTTATTTTGATGTGGATGTTCGAAATGCCGCTCAAGACACACCTTTTTCTGGGCGGAATTCTATCTTTCTTTCTTGGTGCGTTGATCTTGCTGATAGCTGTTCTCGAACGGCCATATCAAAGTATTGAATATGGCGTTAGCCCCGCCCCTTACGAAATGGTGTACCAAGTCATGGAAGCGGATCGCGCGGCGACGAAATAATTGGATCAAGCACTAGAAATCGAACTTCGCTCGGAGGGAAAACAATAGCAAGTCTTCAGCACGTTGCCGGCTTGGCGTTACCGCTTGCAAGTCTGCCGTGATGTGGCACCAAGGCGTTGCTGCGATATTGTAAAAGCCCTCAAACCCACTCTCATCTTGTATTGGCAACAGCTGGGGCGCTAACTGCTTCAAGGAGTCGCTAACGCCTAGGTAAAAGTATCCGATGCCAAACGTATCGCGTTCGCGTCGAGGAACAAGACTGGCCCCGCCTACTCCGATATTGGCGCTCCAATGGAATGGACTGGGATTCGTGTCGGCTAAACCTAGGTTTCCAAACACTCCCCAGGACCTTGTAACATCATCTTCCGCAACGAAGATGGCTTGATCAAATCCGTATACGATCGATTGCGACCCTCGCGTTCGGGAGCTTGGAAGAACCAAGCCAACTCCCGGGTTGTAATACGCAGATGCTTCGAGATTCAAATAGGAACCGGTGCTGTAGGTTACAAAGAGCGTTTGATGCCCCAGCCGATCAAAGAATGCGGTCGGTAAATTTGCACCAGCGACCAACGATACTCCGTTGTCAAAAAACGTTTCGAAACCACTCACGGTCGGTGTATCGTTCGTGTCGTATGCATTGAAGGTGAACAGCCAGTCTTGATCGCTATTGACGACTACCAACCCTGCCCCAAAAGTCGAGTAAGGAAAGGTACGAGCCAAAACCGGACTGAAAAGTAGGTGTGTATTCATGAATCCATCTTGACCAACCGCGCCACCGGTGAAAGGTTGGCCGAAACCATCGAGCGTGTTGAGTTTGCCCCCATATACCAAGAATGTTTCGCTTAGCGCTTGAGTGAATTTGACCCCAGTAAGGGCTGTGACTGATCCGTCTGCGATCGGGACTGACTCAGCCAAGATGATTGGTACCAAAGTTCCTGCAGATTGGTTGATGTTGTTGCCGAACACCGATTCCGCATGTAGGTCAATAAAGGAACCCTGCCAGAGTCCCGCTTTCTCACCGTTGATGTTCAGCAGAATATCATTTCGCCCGCGATACTGAAACGTTTGTTCCAGCCCACCAGTTACCACACCCGAGTAGAAGTTGGTATTGTGAATATCCCAAGTGTATCCGCTATCACTGAGCAACGTTCGTGTACCGAGCCAATCACCAGTCAATTTGGGACGTGCCAGCAGCGGCCCACCCATATGCGACGATTCCGGCACAGATTGGACTTCCGACGCGATAAGAGATGAAACAACTGTCGACTCGTGTCCAAAGACTAACACCGCAATCAACGCGGCTAGCAGGATGCGCGCACCGCAAGAAACGTTCTGAAATAGCAGCGACATTGAACAGGCTCCATCCGCGTTCAAAGGTTAGCCGAAAGACACTTAACGCGTCTTACCCTATCGAGCGGCCTGCCTGGACAGAAACATACTGTTTGGAGTTTAAGCTTGTAGATTGCAGTATCGAAGTTTGATTGTAGCAGTTGTGCGGGTGGCTTCCGGCAAATGGAAAGTGAAGAAAGGCAAGGACTATCTTTTTCGAGCGAGATCGATCGATGCGACCTACATCGCATGAATTGTGTTGGCGTGGTCGTTGACGCCGCAGTAGAACCGTCGTTCTATTGTTGAAGTATTTGAAGTTCATCATCGGTCCCCTTGGGGTTTGTAGATTGGAGTCAAGAAACCATGCCTGACGAACTCTCCATCTCTTCAATCCGACTTGGCGAGCAAGTGACCGCTCCCGACTCCGACCCTCAAGCCACGACCGTTTGCGATTTCAACGGTTGTGGTACGTCAAATGGCCACTGGCCAATACAAAGGTAAATTAACTGCAGAGGTGAGCTTGTTTCGCACGATCGACGAAACGATAAGGGAAACCGATGCTTTTCTTGCTGATCGAGCCTATTCCAGTTGGTTCGAGATCGCGAGATTGTCCATGCGAGGGGCACACATCGTGGTAAGCAAACACCAACTGCGAAAGACGGATTTTCGAACCGGCAAGCGTCTTGGCAAGCACGATCATATCGAAACTTGGTCTAAGCCGAACCGCCCTGAATGGATGACACCAGAAGAATACGCCGCCTACCCTGAGGCAATCAAAGTCCGCGAAGTTCGTGTACGAATTGACACCCCTGGATTCAGGACCAAAGAGGTATTTGTCGTAACGGATCTGTTGGATGCATTGCAATTCAGCAAGGAGGACCTTGCTGCACTCTTTCGTCGGCGTTGGCAAGCGGAGTTAAATCTACGCTCACTTAAAACGGTTATGCAAATGGAACACTTGCGATGCAAAGAACCACATCGCGTTCGCAATGAAATTCGTGCCCACATGATTGCGTACAACTTGGCTCGGCAACTCATGTGCGAAGCTGCCATGAAGGGCAAAGTAAGGCCATGGCAGATAAGCTTTAAGAACACCATGCAGACTCTCAATGAGATGCTTCCAATCCTCAGTGCGATTGAAGATCACGGGAGACTTTGTGAAACGATGCTGGACTGTTGCTTAAAACATGTCGTTGGAAACCGGCCGGATAGATACGAACCGCGAGTGGTCAAACGAGGCCCAAAGTCGTATACATTGATGACCAAGCCAAGAGACCAATACAAACCTGGAGAATCATTGGGTTTTCGGTGGATTAAGTGCCATTCGTTCCTGACACCTTTTTGTCGGCCCGAGCGAAGGACTTGCCATTCAGGCGATGCTCGATGAAAATAGGAGCTAAGGGGCGATTCGCTTCGGCCTGTATTTGCTGATCATTGAAGTTGTGGGAGGGCTTTGAGATCGTATGAGCACCATCACTCCTAAGGGGCAGAAATGGACGTATGAAGACTATGCGAAGTTACCGGAGGATGGGCTTCGTCATGAGATCATTGATGGAGAACATTTCGTGAATCCTTCCCCGAGTACCCAGCATCAACATGTATCCAAGCGATTGCAGTATCAGCTCTACACAAGAATCGAACTGGCGGGCCTTGGCTTGCTATACAACGCTCCCATTGATGTGCAGCTTTCCGAGTTTGATATCGTACAACCCGATATCGTGATTATCCTCAACGAGAACGTCCGCAAGATCACACCAACCAAAATCAAGGTGGCGCCCCACTTGGTCGTCGAAATCCTTTCGCCTTCAACATCAGGCAATGATAGGACCATCAAGAAAGATCTGTACGAACGATCGGGGGTGGTCGAATACTGGATTGTTGATCCTTTCGAACAACAAGTCAATCAATGGATACTTTGCAACGGAAAGTACCTGCTCAAACCTCAAACCAAAATAGTACAATTATCCTTCGTAAGTGGTGTTGAAGTTGATTTTGATACCGTCTTGTAGAAAAGTTGTCCCAGGGTTCGCAGTGTCCCCCGGGAAAGCTGCAAAACCACCGCAATATTCCCGAATATATGCTGTGTCTCTTTGACTTCCTTGTCTTTTTACGTCCTTCGCTCAAGGGCCCTCTACTGATAGAACCAAGTTAAATCGTAAACGTAACCAACGTCCGCGGATAGCAGCTTATACGCAAGGATGGTCGAATCCGTTGCCAGGTATTCTGAAACAACCTTGACTTGCTCGAGCTTGTCCGGATTGTCTTTTTCATAACGTACGATCCTAAAGCTTCGATACTCCTTGCCTTCGGGCAGCAGAAACCATCGAATCATTTCTGCTGTCTTGAATTGGATTTCGAACGACAGCGACACGGAGCTCCCGTTGTCTCGAAGGAAGTATCCTGGCGAACGGAATTCGTGGATGATATCCACCAGCTCTCCTTTGGGTATTTTGCTGAAATCGACCACTGCTTCTCTGGCCATGTGCGTTGAGTTGCCGTTGGTGGTCTCGATGGGTGTCGACCTCAAGGCAGGCGTAAGCTCTTGCGGTGGAAATCTAAATTGCGAATCCGCAGCGATTGGCCGAAGTCGACGACGGAAATGGGTGCTCTCCAGACTCTCGACCATTCGCATCACTTTCAGTCGCTCGTAACCGTAAACAAAATTAGCATTTCTTTCGTCAGATCCCGGCCTCCAGTTTCTCAGATCAAGGATGTGCGAGTCCTGAAGAATCGTGAAGCCACTCGAGTCAATGTCATCCAAGTGTTGCACCTGCTCCGCCGCAACGCCTTCCCATGGTGGAATGGGACCTTCAAGTAACATGTTCATGCGTTCCAAGTCCTGACTTCCTTGTCGCAACGAGGAAACAATTTGGTTCATGCGATACGAATCCTGATACGCTTGGTAAATAAAGTATGGCATCAAGAAAAGAATTGGGACAAGAATGGGCATGTAGATGTAGGACGCCCAATCTCGATAGTCCAATAACGTGCTCAGAATTCGCCTTGAGGCGGATTCCTGCAGACTTCGTGCGTTACGCGTCACCGAGGATGGCTCCATCGATCGCCCCGTCAGTCGACGATGAGCCGTGGTGTTCACTGGTGGAACCGTCGTTTCTGGTAGTGGGTCCCATGGCTCGTTGCTGGGCAGCTCGACACCAAAGAGTTCAGGCCGAGAGCGGCAAGACTTGCGGGCCACACAATATCCGTGCCGAATAAGACTGCTGATCTCCAACTTCGAAAAGCGATCCAGATCAGTCCTCATTCGGGAAGTTTGACGCTGCACCTCTGGATTCATGGCTGTCGCATCTTCGGTTGGGTCGACAACATCGGTAATCGGTGCAAATACAAATCCAGGCGTATCCCGAAAGGTCTCGTTTTCAAGCTGTCCAACGCGATCCATCAAAATGTCAGTCGCTCGCAGAGCAGTACGAATCAAACCACCCGCACGCCGATTGCTTTGATTCTCAATGGGTTTCCCAACATCACTAACGATCACCCCATCAATCCCGCTGTTCAACCTTCGAAAGCAAGCCTGCCCCGTTGCTTGCTGCACAGCAGTCTCCAGCAGATGACGATTTAACCAGAGTTGATCGCCTCGTTCGAGAGCCTGACCTCCGTAACGGGTTGCTTGAAGAAGTGCATCTGCTTCGGGATCTTTAGGCTTCAATGATGCGAAGAGAGGCTCGCGTTGCAAGGGATGATGGCTCAAGACATCCCAAAGGCTTTTGATGAGTCCGTCTTGGGGACCAGAAGTATCGATTGGACGTTCGTGTCGAGAATTGGTTGCGAGGATTTCAGTCAGCCGACTCAAAGGACTTGGATTGCTCGGAGCTTGCTGGATTTCCGTTAAGGTATCGACCAATCTTTGAAAGTCGACGAAATCATCTGGACTGAGGCAATTATCCAATAGCATCGGACGTTCGAGGCATCGAAACATCCGAACACCAAGATTGTCGAACACTCCCCCGTCGGTAAAAGATTGCAACCCAAACTCACCCGCGCAGGCTCCCACCTCTGCGCCAGTCAGTACAAGCGGCGGAAAAAAACCTGGAAAAGCCGACGAGGCGGTAACGGCCATTGCAACCGTTGCAAGTCCGGTTGGCACGCGCTCCATTCGCAACCGAAACCGACCTTGCCTTCTCATCATCGTTAATCCATTTCGGTTAAACGAGCAGAGACAGCCTTCGCTCAAATTCGTAGTCAGCAGATGCAGTTGTGGCGATGCTGGTAGCTCAAACAAACTGGTGTCACCATAAAGATGCTTTTCATAGTAGTGTTCCAAAAGTCCGGTGCGAGTTAGCTTCCGATTCGAAAGCCCCATCAGCTTTCTTACCCAACCGATTGGAATGTTCAACGGGAAGTGCCGGGTGATTCGATTGCGGACATCCATCTGCACCACATTGAGAATTTCGGAAGCCGCCAAATCAAACTCAGCAGACGACCCGTTATAACGTTCCCAATTCAGCACCAAGTGAGCAGCTAAGATGCTCCCGCCGGATACCGACGTGATATGCGTGACCTGAGAAAGGATTCCTGCATCGCGAAGGAATCGCACAAGTCCCAAGTGATACAGGCTCGCCCGAAAGCCACCTCCAGAAAGCGCCAGTCCAAATTTTTTCATCGCAAGTCAATCGTCATAACAGAACATTCAGAACCAATACCGAAAGCAAAAAGTGTCTCCTCCCTGGCAATTGTTGGAATCTTCAGGTAGCAGGATAACTCAACCAGGATAGATGGAACGCCTGCTGATTGAAAGACATTTTAAGGCAATCACAAGCAGTGTTCGAGTACAAGCAGCCGTAAAGTCGCCAGCAATTGCGTTGTGACAGGCATGGTCAGTTCTCGCACCCACGAGAGCGACCGGGAAACGCAATCAGGCTAGTCATGACGCGAATAAGCAAGGCACGGACTTGTCAGCCACTTCTCGCTGGACTTTTTCTTTCAGGCAAGGCATCCAAGTTCATCTTGAAACGACCCACTCGAACAAATGCTGTGTTCCCTTAAGGTCTGGGTGTTATAATGTCACCAGGAGAACTCTATGGAACAAGCGACAACCGTAAACGAAGCTGCGATTTGGGATCGAATGATCCAGCCCATAAGCATGAATCTACCGCCGGACGCGGCAAGGTTTTTCTTGGACTTGGGGTTCGCCGACTCTGATCTGCAACGCATGCAATATCTGGCCGCAAAGAACCGGGATGCAGAACTGACGCTTCAAGAATCGGAAGAGCTTCGTCGTTACAGAATGGTAGGGCTGCAAGTGGATTTGCTCCGCTCTATTTCACGACGCAGTTTAGCCGACGAATAGGTCATGGCACTTCCTACGTTCGTTGCCAGAGCTGTAAGAACTCGGCCTCGTTCTGCTGAGTGTATTGTTTGCTTCCGGCTCAGGCGAGCGTAATCCCATTTGAAATCGATCACATCATTGCAAGAAAGCATGGCGGACCAAGCGATTTGGATAATCTTGCTTTATCCTGTTTTTACTGTAACAGTGCCAAAGGGCCGAACATTGCCGGTGTCGATAGTGAGACAGGACTAATCGTTCCCCTTTATCATCCCCGCAAACACCTGTGGCAGGAACACTTTGTCATAGAAGGCACAAGGATCGTTGCCAAGACTTCAGCGGGCCGAGTAACGATCGCGGTTTTGGAAATGAATGCGGAAGACATGATGTTATTGCGAGGCTCGCTCATTGACGAAGGATTGTATCCACCGAGATTTGATAATCGAGCGAACGCATAGTTCTGGTATCAAACATCTCGCTCTGAAGACGCGGCGATCATGGCAATGTGTTACGGACCGGAACCACCCAGAACAAAGAATTGCTTCGGTTTGTCTATTTACACCCATTTGAGTGGAGAGCCGGATGTCCCTCGGTTGCAACTTCCCGATCTGTTTGGAAATGCAGAGTCACGGAGGACGCATCGACAAAGCGCTCACAGACTCCGCCTTTCCTTTTCGATCTCTGTGCCTCTCTGTGTTTTAAAGAAATTCGTCGCCGAAGTCGTACTTGATTTTCCTGGTTCTTGGTGGCAACGGCGACGATATCGCCGATCAAGGTCTTTCATTTTTGGGAGTGGTGAATCCACAGGCCAGGAAGTAGCCGATAGTATAGAGGACGACAGTAGAGTCGAGCGCAAAAGGAATCCAAAAGCCGTTTACAAATGGTTGCTGCGCGTTGGACAGAACAAGCCAAACCATGAAGCTCTTTTCGAATGCGCTGTAAAGCAAAATTGGAACTCGCCATTCAGGAACGATGGCTGCAAGCATCATGCAGATACCCATGATGCCCACCATGATCCCCCAGTGCTGAATGATGATCGTGTATTCCTGCAGGTATGGCAACTTGGCCACGTTAGGCATAGCCCAAGAAGGCAAGAATGCATACAGTCCAACCAATGCCGTTCCGGCACCGGTGAATAGAAAAAAAGGACGGACTGTGCGACTGAAGAATTGATAAAGCTTTCCCGGTTCTTTGGATTCCATGACTGGTCCTGCTACAGTTTCTTACGATGTATTCTATTGTTGACGATGAATGTAAAACGGCCAGCCCGTATGGGCTGGCCGCAAAAAGCGATTCGATACAAAAAGGTGGTTACGAAAACCTAGCGGTTACCACCGCCCCCTTCTTGTAACTTCTTGAGAACGCCATCCAAGTTAAAGCTGCCTGGTTTTTGCCTTGGCGGATACTCGGTGAATGTTGCCAAATGTTGACTGACGAATGCAATCGCTGGTAGCAGGACGAATGCATGGTCGACTCGCCATCGATCGTAATCGCCAGCTTCGTGATCGGCTC
Organism: Planctomycetaceae bacterium; assembly: GCA_027487485.1. GTDB lineage: Bacteria > Planctomycetota > Planctomycetia > Pirellulales > Pirellulaceae > JBKCUI01. Next base: position 126,066 of record JAIYDN010000009.1, read on the forward strand.
GTTCAAACGGATCTGTTCGCAAGCAAAACAATTTTGGAAATCGCAACGTCACCAAAGGTTCTTGCCATACTTCTAGACCATGACCACGCTGCTCCATAAACACGACTTTCCATCGGTTGTAACGAAGGTTGGCCAGGCTTCCGTCGTCAGTCCAATAGAAGAACTCTGACCGTGGCGATTCTTTGGCTTCGCCGGTAAGGTAAGGAATCAAGTTGTAACCATCGAGAAGTACTTTGAAGTCTCTTCCATTGGCCTTGTGCCCCTTCATTAGCTTTTCCTTGACGTCAGGCTCTCCTGCCGCTGCCAAGATGGTTTGCATCATGTCTTCGTGCGAGCAAATACCGTTCATAATCGAACCGGGTTTGATCTTACCTGGCCAGCGGATCATGCATGGAACACGATATCCACCTTCCCAGTTCGAATTCTTCTCGTTTCGGAATGGGGTGCTGCCACCGTCTGGCCACGAGAAACACTCGGCACCGTTGTCGGTCGAATACATCACCATGGTGTTGTCCGCGACGCCCAGCTTGTCAAGCTTATCAAGAACTTGACCAACGTGCCCATCATGTTCGACCATTCCGTCAGGGTAGACCCCAAGACCGGTCTTGTTCTCGGACTCTTTCTTCAAGTGAGTCCAAATGTGCATGCGTGTTGAGTTCCACCACAAGAAGAATGGCTTGTCGGCTTTGACCGCTCGGTCCATGAAGTCGATGGCACCTTTGGTAATCTCTTCATCGATCGTTTTCATTCGTTCGATGGTCAGTGGTCCCGTGTCGGTGATTTTGCCACCAGCAAACGACTTAATGACTCCTCGTGGGCCGAAAAGCTTTTTCAATTTAGGGTCTTTGAAGTAGTCGGGATGCTCAGGCTCTTGTTCTGCGTTCAGGTGATAGAGGTTTCCGTAAAATTCATCGAATCCATGATTCGATGGTAGATGTTCGTCTAGGTCACCTAGGTGATTCTTGCCATACTGAGCGGTCATGTAGCCATGATTTTTTAGTAGCTCAGGAATCGTGGGGTCTTTATCGGATAGTCCTTCCTTGGCGCCTGGCAAGCCTACTTTCAGCAAGCCCGTGCGGAAGGGGCTTTGGCCGGTGATGAATGCGGCACGTCCCGCAGTGCATGATTGCTGTCCGTACCAGTCTGTGAACAACGCACCTTCTTTTGCAACTCGATCGATGTTCGGCGTGCTGTAGCCCATCATCCCGCGATTGTAGGCACTGGTGTTATTCCAACCAACGTCGTCACCCCAGATGATCAGGAAATTTGGTTTCTTGCCGCTTTGTGCTGCGTTGGTAGAAACCAGTCGATTGTGCTTCGCTAAAGCAATCTTGTCGGCATCGGAAAGTTGCTTACGACTGTTTGTTTCATCAGACGATGAAGCAACGCTACTTGCTGAGGCCTCAGGCGGCTCCGCTGCAACAATGGAATTCATTGGAAGCCCCAATGAACCTAATGCTGTGCCCAACCCCAAGACGACGCTTAACGCCGAAGCTTGCTGGATTTTTGAAAATAGACCCGACCATTTCATAGAAGTGCTCCTGGAAAAGCGGAATAGTACAACTTTCGTTGAAACAACGCGTTGCGTGAGTTCGACCGAATATAGCCTAAAGGGGATCGGCTGTGGTTACTGGCGTTTGACGCTTAGTGTCAAAATTTATGACATTTTAATAAACGCCTTTAGGCTGAGGTATGTTGAGGTTGAGATATAAAATGCAATCACCCACGAAAAACATCGTGGGTGACTGTGAAACCAAAATCAAGGTATCTGGAAGGTCACCTAATTGCGTGGAGCACCGATCGTTTCGATATCTTGTAGACGCTTCAACGCCGCTGCAGCTTTGAGGGTCTGATAATTGATACCGCCAGCATTCAAGCTACCACCTTCCTGGAATGGATACTCCGGAATCGTCATGAGAAATTGCTTGATCTGCGCTTGAACGGGAATAAACAACCAAATGTTGTCCGCATACCAACGTAGGTACAGACCTGATTCGTGTGGCATTTGTTCGTAGGGATCTGCCTTAAGGTTGACAATCATTGGCCAACCTGGGACCTCCCGAATACCAGTCGCTATGTTGCCATTCACGACTGCGAAGTTCACTTTCCAGTCATTCCAACGCACTGCGTTTAACTCACCGCCGGCACCGAAGTACATGATCTGCTCGCGTGGGCCTTTCTTCGTTTCCCCTTTGAAATAGGGCGTGAAGTTGTAGCCGTCGGCATGAACCTTGAATGTTTTTCCGTTGGCTTTGTAGCCTTTCTTGAGTTTCTCGACGATCTCAGGTTCACCAGCTGCTGCCAACAACGTTGGCATCCAGTCTTCTTGCGAGAAGATTTCATTGACAAGAGTGCCTGGCTTAATCACGCCGGGCCAACGAACTAGCATGGGTACTCGCATTCCGCCTTCCCAAGTGGTCCCTTTTTCACCGTGGAACGGAGTGATTCCGCCATCTGGCCAAGTTCCCTTTTCAGCGCCATTGTCTGTTCCATAAACCAAAAGGGTATTGTCAGCCAATCCTAGGTCATCAAGCTTCTTCAAGACTCCGCCGACAAAGCCGTCGTGCTCCACCATCCCATCGGGATATAGACCAATCCCGGTCTTGCCTTCGGACTCTTTCTTAAGATGGGTCCAAACGTGCATGCGGGTGCTGTTGTACCACATGAAGAAGGGCTTCTTTGCTTTCGCGTTGCGATCCAAGAAATCCATAGCTTTCTCATGAACTTCTTCGTCGATCGTTTCCATTCGTTTTCTTGTAAGAGGGCCGGTATCTTCGATGGTCTGTCCACCCTTACCGTCCGACTTGCAATGCAATACGCCACGCGGGCCGTACTTCTTTTTGAACTCTGGGTCTTTGGGGTAATAATAGGTCTCGGGTTCTTCTTCTGCGTTCAAGTGATAAAGGTTGCCGAAGAACTCATCGAAGCCGTGCATGGTCGGCAGGTGCTTGTCTTGATCACCAAGGTGATTCTTACCAAACTGACCGGTTGCATACCCCTGTTCTTTGAGAAGATCCGCAATGGTTGGTGTCCAGTCAGGAATACCTTGGGGACTGCCCGGCATACCGATGGTTAGCAAGCCCGTTCGGAAGGGATGCTGTCCAAGAATGAAGGAAGCTCGACCCGCAGTACAACTCTGTTGCGAGTAGGCATCGGTAAACAGCGCGCCCTCTTTGGCAATCCGATCAATGTTCGGAGTGTGGTACCCCATGATGCCGTGGTTGTAGGCGCTGATGTTGTGAACCCCAATATCGTCGCCCCAAAGAACGAGAATGTTGGGCTTCTTGCCACTCTGCGTGGCGTTGGTTGAAACCAGTCGGTTGTGTTGTGCTAATGCAATCTCTTCGTCTTTGGTAAGACTTTGCACTTCATTGGTCGATGAAACCGCGTTTTTTTCCTTCTGAGTCGGTGGTTCTGCTGCTCCAACAGGACTCTTCGCGTATTCGAATTGCCCAACAAACGCTATGCACCCCAAAACAGAACCCAGCGATACCGTCCAAAGGGTTCTCGGAACGAACTCTAACAACTTCATTGATGCTCTCCTGGAAAAGACAATTGTTCAGACAAGAACTACTAGTCTAACTGTACGCCATGGGGACTGTGAATCAGGCCTGCAACGCATACGGGTAAACCTTAGTTCAAAAAGCTAGTAACCGGAAATCACTTGATTTCTCGACTTCATTTTCGGTTGGCCGTCATGGCTTCGTTGACCAATTCAAGCATGCCGAAACTGAATTGTAGCATAGAAACATGAGCTGCGATGACAAGACAGAACGAGTGCGAGGTGCCAAACGAAAGATCGTGTATGTGGTACCGGTAGTGAAAGTAAAGTAATGCTACCAGGTCGGTCGCAACACAGAATCGTTCGGTAGACTATCCTGGTATTAGCGATGAAAGCAGAAAGTAACACACACCATCCATTTTTCGTATTGAAACGATAATTCCTGAAACAATGAACGAACCACGACTCCACCCTGAGCGAACGATTAACACCATTTTTATTCCCTCTGATTTTTCGGAGGCGAGTGAAACGGCATTTGTCCATGCCTTGAGACTTGCTCTAGCTGCAAAGGCCATGTTGACGGTGCTGCATGTGGATCCCAGTGCCATTGACGACTGGCACAACTTTCCAGGTGTCCGAGAAACATTGGAGCGTTGGAAGTTGATTCCGGAAGGAAGTTCCAAGAGCGATGTTGTCAACCTTGGCATTGATGTTCGCAAGATCATCGCGCCGAGCAAAGTTCCCGTAAAAGCCTGTCTCGAGTATCTTTCGATCCACGATGCCGACTTGATTGTCTTGGCGATTCAGCAGCGCGAAGGGATCATGCGATGGCTCGGCAAGTCGGTAGGGGAACCGATCGCGCGTGGTGCAAAACAAATGACCTTGTTTATTCCTAACGGAGTCGATGGATTTGTCGCATACGAAGATGGGTCAATAAGTTTAAAGAACATTCTCATTCCCGTTGCGGATGAACCAGATGCTCAGCCCGCCGTGGAGGTTGTAATGCGTCTGATTGAGAGACTTGATCTGCCGTCGGGGAATGTAACGCTATTGCGCGTGAGTCCTAACGGGGAACCAAAACCATTGCATCTCCCTAAAGACTCCACATGGAAATGGACGGAGATCGTCGAGCAGGGAGATCCTGCCAGCGTCATCTTGAAGACAGCTGATTCCATCGAAGCGGATCTTATCGTGATGACGACGGATGGTCCCGATGGATTCCTTGACGGTCTTCGTGGCTCGACCTCCGAACGGGTTTTGAGCAAAGCAAAGTGTCCAGTCGGGAACTTGCCCGTCGATTCCTTGTTGGGCTAGATTTGCCGGTTAGGTTCGCATTGAATGAGATACAACACATCGCCCGAAGATCGTTATGCCAAGTTCTTGCCTTGGGCTTGGCCATTAGGGTTGTTGACTTGGTGTGTGCTTCTGTGCTTTGTGCCCGATCCTCGTCCTCTTAGTGCACCTGGTTTGTTCGTCGATGCAACTCGCGCTGTGCTTAACATCTCCGAACCCGCTTCGCGAGCTGTTTCAACAATCGCGCTTCGAGCGATAGGATTAGCGGCGATAGGAATTTTGCTCGCTCTTTGCCTGAAGCAAGCTCCCAACAAGATTGCCATCCCTGTGGTACTGCTTACCAGTCCCGCAATCGCGATTCTCTGCCAATGGATCAACTACGGGTATTTTCCGATCTTCCTTCAGCTGCAACTTGGAATTGCCAGTGCTTTGGTCGGTGCGATGTTAGGACTTGCAATCTGCCGAAGTTGGATCGCTGGCTGTGTTCTTTCTGTTCTTCTTTTCGGGCTCTACTTTTGGGGGACATCGACAGGGATCTCCAACGACCTGACTGAAGATTCACGTGCAACCGGGGAATACCTACTGGCCAATGCGGCTCAAATACCCAGCGGTGACGAAGGGTTCACCCAACTTGTCGAAATGGCATTTCTTTACGCTGAAGACAATTCGCATTCGACAGATGCGGTGCATGCCAATCAAGCTGCGATCCTTGCATTGGGAGTCATCTTAGGGCAAGAAAGAATTGCCAGCGTCGCGAAGCGATCCATCAACCTGGAACGGGTCGATGAGCTCAATCAATTGCGTAGTCGAATTACCTTGATGGGACGCAATGACCTTGCTCGCCACTATTGGGTTAGCGCTGCTTTGGTGGTTCTGTCCGATTCCAATCGAGCTGCGGCCGTTGGGATCGGAAAAGAAATGATGGACGCAACGGAAGGTGGGTCCGGATTCTCCTTCGTAGATTTGATGGCCGACCATGCTGGGACCATGCTCGCGACTGCAGCCACAAAGAATGCAGCAGATGCCCGAAGGATCCATTCGATCGTTCAACAAGGTATCGTGATTGCTGACTTGTTCCCAAGCATTGAAGGGTTACCCGAAGGCATTCCCGGTGACGCATTTCAATCAGAATATGGCGGCTTGGGCGGAGCCAAAACTCGCGGTCTCTTGAGCGATTTAGAACGGCGACTTCAGACGTGTCCAGCGCTTCTGCCTTCGAAATAGCAAAAGCGCTCAAGTCGATTGATCCAACAAAACAGGTCCCGTGATTAGAGGGTGTTTTGTTCCGCCACAAGACTGTTGTTGCACCATTGATTAGGTGTCTTCAACTTATCGCAAGAACCACGACCGAACCGCCAAGTCATCCCACCACCGATCCAGTAGCTTGCGACCGAGGTGGATGTGAAGTCCCCAAGCTGTTCTTCGCTCTTGAACATGCCGCCAGCCATCATGTCTAAATCAATTCCCGGTAGGAAGTCCACGATCCCAACGCCGCCAGAGATGCGATGCTGCGAGGTGACTGCGAGCAGGCCTTGGGTATACCGAACTGCACGAATCCCACCTGGTTCAACCACTCCTCCAATGGATGGACCAGGAGCAGGGTTAATCGGGTTATCTGCCCATGCATAACCAGATCGGAAGCGGTACTTCCCAACGGACAGTTGGCTCCCAAATTGGGCGACCAATTGGTTTTCGTAGATGGCACTAAAGGTGTCAGCGTTCTCCCAAAGCTTGTAAAGGATATCTGCTGCTAAGAGTAGTTTGCCATCCAACAAGGCTGTGTTGGCTAACCCCATTCCCAAGTTTTCTGGCATGTCCAGACCTACGTCGATTGGAATTTGATTCGGGCCAGGAAACAATAGAAATCCGTTATCGAAGGTGAAACTCTGTTTGGTTTGATAGTATCCACCGATGGTGTTGCAGTCGTTCAGTTTATAGGTCGTACCGATCGTGCCACGCAGCGAATAGTCCATAACCATTGTGCTTGCAACTACGAACGGACTGTCGTAAATTCCGATACCTATGGCGGCTGATGTCCCAATGGCCCAACGATCTGTTAGATCAATACCTAGAGAAATCGGTAGCGAGAAAACAAACAATCCAGTACTTGTTCCATAGCTTTGAGGAACATCTGTGTAGTCGACTAAAGCGCCACTTGTGGTCACGAAACCGACCCCAAACGTGGCAGGCAGACCAAGCTCGTTAAGATCTTGCGAGACACCAATGTTGGCGACTGCGGATCCAGGAGCTGAGGATTTTGCTGTGAAAGGCTCGATCAAAGGAGGACCGACCAACGGTATGTTTTCCGTTTGAGTCTGAGTCATCGATGCGTCCGCCCACGCACCACTGAATGTGAATTGAGTACCCTTGAACTGCGTTAACGTGGCCGGGTTTCCATTAACGCCAGAGAGGAAATCTTGCGGTTGGGCGATGCTCGTGCCGGCCATGGCCCCCGAGGCCGGCATTAAGGTATTATGAAGTTCGACCCCAAACGTTTGGGCTCGAACCGAGCTCGCACCAGCAGCGACCACGCCTGCGATAATCGCACTTCGCAAGCAATGCTTCAACAATCTTGATTTCATAGTCACATCCTTGTTCATGAAAATCGGTTGTTCTGGTTTATCGTACGGATCGAGTCATCATCGCCAGTTGTTCTTGGTTGCTTGCGTAGCTTACCCAGAACGAACGGTCGCGAAGATCTCCAGTCGCTTAGGGTGGCCTTCTTGGATCTTGAGTTTTTCTTTTCGAAATTGGAAGATATCGATCGAGTCGAATGGACTTCAAGGATATTCGCCGGATGTATCCATGAAAGGGTATTAGGTGATGTTTGCCCTAATGCGTGATGTACGATCCCAATGTCGCATCCTACCTAACACTGTGACGCAGGCCTTCGTCCTGTGAATTCAAGAATCCCTGGTTGGAAGACTATGCCATCCATGGAATATTGCAAACCAAAAAACTTCCTTCGCTTCTGTTCGCAGACCCTGCTGCTATGCCTATTAGGTGGATGCACATCGTTGCTGCGTCACGGAACTTGGCCTGCACCACCGCTGGTTCAGGCCGACTCGAAGATCCTGACTCAGCGGGTCACCGTACGTCCTGGAAGCTGGGACCAATCGCAAGCAGAGATTGCGTATGCGCTGGCTGCCGATGCATCACAACGAGAAGATTCTGCATGTGTCGACCACTACCTAGAAGCAGCAGAACATTGCTGGCGTGAAATTGAATCACGATCGCAGGAAAAAGGCATACACGATTGCTATGCTTCCTCCATTTACCGCTCAGCATTGAATGCATTGGTGATCGAGGGTCAGAAGTACAAGCGTCTGGACCCGAAGGTTGGACTAAGCATTAAATCACAGCAAGGTTGGCGGCTGATTCCGTGTGTTTACTATGGTTTCGATCGCCCCCCCGATGATTTTAACTCTTTATTCCCAGTCGGACCTTACGCCACCAAGGAATTGAATCAGATATACCGTCAGAACGGGTTAGGGGTTCCTGTCGTGGTGGTGCGATCTCGATCCAACAGCGATGATTTTCATCGCAAGACATCAACTTTTCCTGCTACCTTAGTTGTGAAACACCATGACGAGAAGGTGTCTCCGAACGAACGGCCTCTGGTTCTGGAATTCCATAATCCACTTGATTCTTCCTCGATTGTTGTTCAAGGGATCAGTACGCCGCTTGCGATCGACAAGTCGGCTCCCACTGCCAGGGTCCTGAGCACAACGCGACGCAACTATCTGGGTGCGTTCTTGCAGCCAAGTTCGGTCGCCACCGATGATTCTGGTCTCTTCATGTTGGAGCCATACGTTGCAGGCAAAATACCGGTGATCTTGGTGCATGGATTGCTATCCGATCGGCTAACCTGGGCAAATGTCGTCAACGAACTTCGTAGTCGAGAGTGGTACGGCGATCGCTTTCAAGTTTGGGGCTATCAATACCCTACAGGAGAACCGTTCTTGGGGACGGCTTCGAAACTACGTCAGCAGTTAGAGGCGATTAGCGAGTACGTGGATCCCGAAGCGACCGATCCATCATTAGATCGTGTGGTCATGATCGGTCACAGTATGGGTGGATTGATCAGTAAGATGCAGATTGCCTATAGCGGTGATTCGCTCTGGAACGCTATTTCAGAACTCCCGTTTGAGGCCGTTACTATTGAACCCGCCATTCGGACCAAGCTGAAGGATGCATTCTTCTTTGAAGCGTCGTCGATGGTTTCGCGAGTGATCTTTGTGGGTACGCCCCATCGAGGGTCCGCACTCGCTCAGCGTGCTGTCGGTCGGCTAGGCTCGATTCTGATTGAAGAACCTGCAGAGCAAAAGAAAGCACATCGAAAACTGCTGTCGGATAACCCAGGTGTCTTTTCAGGCGAGTTCAGTAATCGAGTTCCGACGAGCGTGGATTTATTGGAGCCCGACAGTCCTTTGCTCCAAGCGATGGACCGCTTGCCTTTGGAGCCAAGTGTGAAACTACACTCGATCATCGGCGATGGTCGATGGATGCTTGGAAATGGGGATTCTGACGGCGTGGTGCCCGTCTCCAGCGCGACACACGGCGGTGCCACAAGCGAAAAACGGGTGCCCGGCAAGCACGCCGACCTAACTAGCGATCCCGAGATGATCGAGGAGCTATTGCGAATTCTTCGCCTGCATTGGGAGGAAGCTTGTAGGGAACAAGACTCGCTAAACTAGGCACCAGCGAAAGAAGCCACAAAACTTGTTGACCGGACGGCCGATCAAGATGAGAATCTAGGGCGAGCATTGTTACGAATTTCTCTCGCAATATGTTGAAAATAGCCCAGATGAGCCTATGACTACGCCGGTCGACACACAATCAGATGGCTCCAACGAGTTGCTAGAGCGAGGCAAGTTGGCACTTCGAGTGCTGCAATACCGTGAGCAGGCGGCACGTTACATGGCAGAAGCATCACAGCTGGAAGCCGCCATGCTGATCGCTGAATCGGGCGATACCGCGTCTTTGGAACGGTGGCTCGACACCAATCAGTTCGCCATGAACCGGTTAGAAAAGGATGCCGCAGAAAGCTCGGCTTCGCTTTCCTTAAAGCCGGTTCTAGTTGCTAATGCTTCAGTGAGCGAAGCTGATGCACCGAATGAATCGCTCGGCCCCGCCGCCGAGAGGCCGAGCCCCGCCGCCGAGGAAACTCCAGGCTGTGTGCAAGTTTCGCCGTGGGATAGAATGTCTCAACGAGCCGCAGAACGGCTGAGAACGAAAGCCGACTCGCCCAAAACGATCGACGCTTCAGATTCTTTGGAACCAAATCAAGCGACAGTGACCTTTTTGGAAGCGGATTCGGTACGTGAACCGTTGCAAGAATCGCAGCTGATCTCGCTCGCCGACATCGAGGTAGAAAGACCACCTGTCAAACGTATCGCCTTGCTGTTCGCGGCGCACGTTTGGGTCAGCTTAGGTTTGCATGTTGGGCTCGTGGTGGCGCTGAGCATCGTGGTTATTTCAGCCGCCAAGAAGCAAGAGCTTTTGTCGATCGTTTCGTCGCCTGTCGAGGCCGAGAACGTTCTGATGGAAACTCCGATGGAAATGATTTCGGAGCTTGAAACGTCTATCGTTGAACCGATGACTCCTGCGCCATCACCTGACATTTCCGAACTGTCCAAAGACGTAACTCTTCCCGCCATCGCCGTGGAATCGGGGACTCAGCCAGGCGAAATGGCAACTCCATCGTCCGCAGTAGCCCAATCCAGCTCCAGTGCCATGCAAGGAATGACTGGAAGCAAGATGGTCAGCGGAGTGGAATTCTTTGGGGTGAAGGCGACTGGAAACACTTTCGTGTATATCATTGACTGTTCGCCAAGCATGCGGAAAGACAACGCGTTCCAGGCTGCCAAAACCGAAGTCTTTCGATCGTTTGCTTCGATGAAGCCAAAACAGCGCTACTACATCAGCTTCTTTGGCAAAGAGATTGAACCTTTGGTTCTTCATGGAACCGACGCGGAAAAGTACCCGATCTATGCAACCAAGGAAAACGTATTGCTGACTCAAGAATGGATGAATCGAGTTACGGTTCAGAAAGAGGGTTGGCCACCTAATGATGCTTTGGAGCAGGCCATCGCGATGCAGCCAGACGGCATTTTTATGCTGTTCGACGGCGACACCAAGGTGGACGTTGCAAAATTCTTGCGACAAGTGAATCGAACAGACGATATCCTATCGGAGGGAAGTCCAAAGGTTCCTGTCCATGTAATCCATTTTTTCCAAGAGGAATTCCGCAAGCAGATGATGGCTGTCGCCCAGGAAAACGGCGGTACCTATCGGTTCGTCCCGAGACCGGAACGGTCCACCACGAACAAGCGGTAAGAGTATTTCGAGTGTAGAGATTCGGTTAGCAGCTAGGACGGTTGAGTCATCGAATAGGATTTCAGAAATGGTGAAGCGTTTTCCCAAAGTGGACATTGTGCCGAAAACGACAGACGCGATTGCGTTTGCGATCAGCTTGTGTGTTCACTTATCAGCCGCAATTGCGTTGGCGTTTTGTCTCGTCGTCGGAGGTGGAGAAGGCTCGGGCTCGCTTCTTGTTTCTCTTGCTTCGGAAGCGGCGACGGCACCTGAATTGAGTTCGTTCAGCATCGAAAACCCAACGGATCTAGAGCCGTCTGTCGAGCCTGCCGAAGTCCTTGCTCCGGAGCTTAACACGTCCCTTTCCGTGGATGTTGTCCTTCCCAAGCTGGAAGAACGCATCGGAACCCTAGGAACGCTCCAGTCTGAATTGGCATCGCAAGTAAAGTTGGCATCCGCCAGCGCGGGTGCTGCAGGTCGAATTAGTGCGTCAGCCGCAAGCTTGACGGACAAGTCCAAAACCAGGGCGACATTTTTTGGAGCGGAAGCGTATGGCAATCGTTTTGTTTTTGTCATTGACTCTTCGGGGTCGATGCGTGGCCCTCGCTGGGATGCATTGTATGCTGAACTGATGCGAGCCATTCAAGCTCTTTCACCTGACCAAGAGTTCTTTATCATCAGCTTCGATTCTAGCGCGCATCCCATGTTTGGCATGCCACCTCCTCAGGGAAAATTTATTCACCCTGATGTTGATAGCATTAAAAAAGTCTCTAGCTGGATGCGATCGATTCAGCTAGGCAGTAATACATTTCCTTCCGGCGCTGTGGGTATTGCGATGTCATTGCAGCCCGATGCCGTTTTTTTGTTGTCTGACGGAGAAATCTCGGACAACACCATTCAAGATTTACGAGTTTGGAATCGCGTTCAAAACGAAGAGGGGAGCATGAAGCCTCGATTTCCAATCCATACGGTTTTGCTTCATAGCCAAATCGGCTTCGCTACACTTGAATTGATTGCGGAAGAGAACGGCGGCACGTTCACACCCGTAGCAGCACGATTTCCTTGAATCGCACTCATCAAGGCAAGCGAACCAGGATAGTTCCTAGCGGGCCGCGTCAAGGATTCTCTCAGTTTAGTATCCATGCAATTCCGAGGATGCAAATCGAGTCAGATCTTTGAACCAATTCATGAGAATTGTGTCTGGACTTTATAGTTCCATTACGTCACTATTGAGTTGGCACGGACGCATCTGAATTAGCCCAACAACTTGGAAGACATCTTGAATCCCAGTTCTGAATCGACGGAACGAATTAGCAAAGCTGCATTCTTTTCCGGAGCGACTTACTTTGTACATTTTCTTGCGCTAGGCTTTAGCTCCTTTCCGTTGCAAACACACCTGCGAAGTGTTCTAACACCGACGACCGCCAGTTTGGTCGCGAGCATCATTCCTGTAGCTTCTTGCCTCACTTATTTCATGTTTCGTTTCGCGGAACGGCAGGGATGGACTCGCTCGCCCCGGCTAATGCTGTTTTGCACGTCATTGGGTGTCGCTGTTCTACAGCTGCTTTTGGGATGGCGCATGAATCAGGCGGCGGTTGGAGATTTTGTGGTCGGTCCGCTTGTGGACGTTGCGATCTGCTTGTTGATGCTGGGCTGCGTCCAATCGAGCGTCATGACATTGCTGAATCACATCGGTGTCTCCACCATGGGGGACTATGCTTATACCGTTCGTGCTGCTGGTTCGGCGGGGTACATGGTTGCTGTCATGTTGATGGGTGCGATAGGAAGAAGCGACGACGAAATCGCTCAGTGGCATTTGTTTATCGGGTCGGCGATTAGCCTTGGCCATGCTTTTTTGGCATTGGCAGCTTGGTTGGGTCTGCGAGCGGTAGATGCACGCCAGGCCAATTCGGATGCACGCAAGTTGGTCGCCGAACCGCAAAGCCCATTGAAAGAGCCACGGGTCGAGGCAGGAAAGAGCCCGTCTCAAGAACAAAAGAGTGGTGTCGTAAGACAAGTCAGCGAACCACAAAAATCATCCAATCCAAAAGCCGAGTGGATTGAATTGCTTGTGATTGTTTGGCTGGTGGCCATCTGCGAAATGTCGTACGGGCTATACGCACACGAATTCATGACCAAGACTTTTGGCTATTTAGGCTACTTTGTCTTTTCCGCAGCCGTAGCGGTCGAAATTGTCTTGCTTTTGGTGATGCCATTTTTCCCAGCCTTAAAGGCGAAACTTCTTTTTGTTGGGCCGCTTGGGTGGCTTCTGCTTTTTTCGGGCTGCATTTTGGCCACGCTGGGTTTTGCGCCGCTTGGACTCTTTGGCTTGGCCTTGGCGCTCAATTGCCCGTTCCAAATTTCAACGAACGAGCATGCTCATCGAATCAATTCGAGCGTCATGGGGGTCGCGTCGATGACTTTGGCCCAGTCGCTTGGGTACGTTACCGCTACCATCATTGCATCGATCGCAGCTAGTTTCCGTGCTGGGCCGATGCTTCTATGGCTGTTGGTTTTGCCATTGTCGATGCTAGCTTTGGCTTTGGCCGTTCGAAAACTCGCCCGCCAAAACTCGGCGCTCGATGTCAACGATCTTGGCCAGTCGAGCGGCATGTCGGGGGGAAGGGCTGTATCGGGCACCCAGAAACGCCCGAACCACCTCGAAAGCATGCTCGGGACCGATCACTCGGGCGCCGATGCACAGGATGTTCATGTCGTCATGCTCGACCCCCTGCCGGGCGGAGTAGGTGTCGTGGCACAGGCTAGCGCGAATCCCAGGGAACTTGTTCGCGGCAACGCTCACGCCAACTCCTGATCCGCAGACCAAGATTCCTCGCTCTACCTGCTTGGACAGAATCATTCGGGCGACCATTTCCGCGAAGTCAGGAAAATCGCAGGACTCGGCCGAATGAGTGCCGCAGTCGATCACACTGACCGACTGCGACTTCAAGAGTTGAAAGACTTCATTCTTGAGCAAAAATCCTGCGTGGTCGCCTCCAAGTGCATAACGAATGGGAGCGGAATTGGTCATAAAAAGAGCCTTGCAAGTGTCGTAATTAGTGGCGAAGGTAGGTGAGACGCTGTTGCCGTGAATCGAGAATACTGATACACTCCGAGGCCCATGATTGCGAGAGTTAGGTAGGTTTTAGCGATGTTGCTAAGCCACTCGGTGCAATTCACAACTCTAATTTTCACGCTGCGTCCCAGGTCGGATACAAACTTTATCGCCTAGAAGGAATCACGTAAATCGATCTTTAAGTCGGTTGTCCCCTCTTTCTCATGCGTCTAGCCGACCCAAAACGCTAGCATCCCCAAGGACTTCTACGCATGGTTAACCGTACCCTTATTCGCTCCCTCGAGGACGATATTCTGGAGCAGGAACTCGAACTGATGTTTGGCGACGCCGCCGAATCGATGTTCGATGAATCTTTGCTCGATGCCAACAAGCAGTTTGACGTCAACCAAATCGTCGAAGGTAAGATTGTCGAAATCAATGACGAATTCGTCGTCGTGGACGTTGGATTCAAGAGCGAAGGTGCGATTCATAAGAATGAATGGGACGAGAACGAACCACAGCCCGAAGTCGGGCAAATGGTCAAGGTTCTGATTGAAGAAGTCGAAGATCAGCACGGCGCGCCAGAAGACGTTCGTGCCATGATCAGCTTGAGCAAGCGCAAGGCTGAGAAGATCCTCCAGTGGGAGGAAATGATGTTGTCGGTTCAAGAAGGCCAAGTGGTCACCGGCACCGTCACTCGAAAGATCAAGGGTGGTTTGCTGGTCGATATCGGCGTCCCTGTGTTCTTGCCTGCTAGCCAAGTGGATATTCGCCGTCCAAACGATATTGGGGATTACATCGGACGAGTGGTCCAGTGTGAAGTTTTGAAGATCGACGAAACACGACGTAACATCGTCGTTAGCCGCCGATCGCTCATCGAAAAGCAACGCGAAGAAGATCGCGAGCATTTGATGGCCGAACTCGAAATTGGCCAAGTCCGAAAGGGTGTTGTCAAGAACATCGCCGACTTCGGTGCGTTCGTGGATCTGGGCGGAATCGATGGATTGCTGCACATCACCGACATGAGCTGGGAACGAATCGGTCACCCAACCGAAATGGTTTCGATCGATCAAGAAATCGAAGTCAAGATTCTTCAAATCGATCGCGAAAAGCAAAAGATCGCTTTGGGACTCAAGCAAAAGCAAAACAATCCTTGGACCAACATCGCCGAGAAGTACCCAGTCGGAACGACTGTACCGGGCGAAGTGGTCAATGTGATGAGCTACGGTGCGTTCGTGAAGCTGGAACCAGGCATCGAAGGCCTTGTTCACATCAGCGAAATGTCATGGACCCGACGCATCAATCACCCAAGCGAAATGGTTCAAATTGGGGACAAGATCGACGTCAAGATTCTGGGTGTCGACGCTCAAGGTCAACAACTGTCCTTGGGTATCAAACAAACCCAATCCAACCCATGGGATGTGGTTCTGGAGAAGTACCCAGAGAACGCTCAGGTTACCGGCAAGGTTCGCAATCTCACCAACTACGGTGCGTTTATCGAACTGGAAGAGGGAATCGATGGTCTTCTGCACGTCTCCGACATGTCTTGGACTCGCAAGATCAGTCACCCAAGCGAACTGCTTACCAAGGGTCAGCAAGTTCACTGCCGAGTGCTAAGCGTCGATCAAACTCGTCGCCGAATCGCTCTTGGACTCAAGCAATTGGATGACGACCCATGGAATACCACTATCCCAGCCAAGTACCAACCTGGTCAATTGGTTAGCGGTAAGGTCACCAAGATCACCAACTTCGGCGTTTTCGTCGGACTTGAGGATTCGCTAGAAGGCTTGTTGCATATCTCGGAACTGGCTGACCACAAAGTGGAAAACCCAGAAGATATCGTCAAGGTTGGCGACGAAATCGAAGTCAAGGTTTTGCGAGTCGACAGCGACGAACGCAAGATCGGCTTGTCACGCAAGCGAGTCGATTGGTCCGAAGAACAGCATCAAGCAGAAGCTGAAAAGGAAAAGGAACAATCCCAGCAACAACAAACCACCAAGTCCGACAAACCACAAGTCGAACTCAAGGGTGGACTTGGTAGCGAAGGCTTGTTGATCCAAACACCACCATCCAGCAACTAATCCTGGCTTTGGTATGTTGACAATACAACCCTCGAGGATCAAACCTCGAGGGTTTTTTTATGCGCACGTCTCTGCGTTCAGCGACGAACAAAATGCGAATCGATGTTCTATCAAAAGCGGGATCCCTACGAAGCCACTTCAGAGCAAAACAAGGCTCGATGCCGACCACCAACACGTGTCAACAAAATGGTCAGAGTGCTGCCGCTTTGGGAACCTGTCGGCAAGTACTTTCGCATTTGGTCGAGATCGATATCGACACCTCGGCTTTTTAGCTCCCAGGCCTTGGGAAGCAATGATTTCGCCATCGCTTTGATTTGCTTGCGGTCCATCGGAATATCCTGAAGCAAACGAAACCAACGAACCATGGGGTGCGAGGTTGGTTGACTTGCGGTCAGATATCCGCTGTTCGAATCAATGATGTTCCATTGGTAGCGACTCGCAAACTCGGCTCCTTTTTCAGCAGCTCGAATCGCGGGATCGTAATCGGCCACATATTCCAAGCATCGATCGGTCAGGCTCGGATTTCGTTCGTTGGAGATTGAATCGCGATCGAAAACTTCGTGAGCCCACGCGTAGTTCGAGGACTTCGAATGCGTGCTGACAGCAACCGAGTCTTTGGGCCATCGATCGATACCCCAGTACCAACGTTGCTGTTTGACGGCACCATCTTTGGACAGGTACCGTATGGATTCGGGGGCTAGGATGACTTCGCTTGAAGCGGATCGGTCAATTCTAAGTCCAGGAGACAGCTTGAGCGAAAGGCCGCGGGCCCGATCGACAAGCGAAAGAATGGTCTCAGCGGATGGGGCAAGTCGATCCAAGTTGGTGACTCGGCGTCCCTCCGCGCGTCGATCTGGATCGATATTGATGAAGTCGTTGGAGGGGAACAGGATGTCCTCCGCCGAAGTTTCGACCACCTTGATCGTTGTGCCGTTGGATTTTGCATTTAGGCGAGTAAGTTCACATGCTATCGCGCATCGATCGTATGCGGTTACATTCGAATTTCGCGATGCCAAAGCAATCGCGTCCGCACCCGCTCCGCAACAGATATCATGGACATGAGAATCGCTTGGGAAATCGGCAGCTGTCTCGTTGGCAGTTAGCTCATCGCTGGCTTGCTCCAGAAGCAGACGGGTCCAGAACCATTGGGTTGGTTCCAGAACCTTCTTTTTGGACACCGAAAGCAGCTCGAACTGCGTCGCGAACAACGACGCTTGTACCGGGGTAAAGAGCTGGCGAGCGCGGTTCAGAACAGCGGAAGCCTGGTTCGCCGGCTGCGTTGAAATAGAATCCCAAAACTGGCGAGCTTGAAAGGAACCTAGCCACTGAATGTCATCAATTGAGACCATAAACGAAAAAGACAAGGCTCTGCGACGGCGGCGGTTGGCTCGGAGTCGACAGAATCGGAGCCTGGACAAAAGACGAAAGAACTTCGGTACACTTTGTACCGAGTTCTCGCATGATCACCACCGCAAAACAATGCCGACAGTTACATATCTTGGGGGGTAACTCGTGCTTGTGAGCGGATGCTCTTCTCCGTAATGATCCGGTTTACAGCATTGAGCATGGCTAGGATTGTGGATTCGACCGAGTCGGTGGACGTTCCCATCCCGCGATAGGATTGCCCCTCGTGTTCTACCTCGATCGTGACTTCACCTAAGGCGTCTCGGCCGATGGTCGCACTCCGGACTCGGAAGTCTTTGCAAACAACTTTCACGCCAGTAATTTTCTCCACGGCCCAAAAAGCAGCATCGATTGGCCCGTCCCCTTGTTCGACGCGCTCCGTGAACTGTTCATCGCCATGTTGAAGGGTCAGCTGCACACTGGGGATTCGAGCTGTTCCACTGGACACTTCGAACGATGCAAGTGACCAAACTCGTTGCGATGGTCCGCTGATTTGCTGCTGGATCAACGCTACGATATCGCCGTCATAGATCTCCTTTTTCTTGTCGGCCAGAATCTTGAACTGGTCAAAAACGGTCTGCAGTTGTTCCCCAGTTAATTGGTAGCCCAATTCACGAGCTCGGTCTGCGAGGGCGGCTCGCCCACTGTGTTTGCCCAGTACAAGGTCGGTCTTCGAAAAGCCAACATCTTCAGGGCGCATGATTTCGTACGTGCTGCGATCCTTGAGCATTCCATCTTGGTGAATACCTGATTCGTGAGCGAACGCATTTCGCCCGACAACGGCTTTGTTGCGTTGGATATCAAGACCGGTAATCTTGCAAAGCAAACGGCTGATTGGAACCAAGCGTTCCGTAACGATATTGGTTTTGGTATTAAAGAGATCATGTCTGGTTCGCAATGCCATGACCACTTCCTCTAACGAACAGTTTCCGGCTCGTTCGCCAATCCCATTGATTGTGCACTCGATTTGATTGGCACCAGCCTGCACGGCTGCTAACGAATTAGCCACAGCCATTCCCAGGTCATCATGGCAATGGCAACTGAGAATAGCCTTATCGATATTGGGCACTCGGTTTCGAAGCGCCTCGAAACGTGCGTACATTTCACCCGGTGTCGTATAACCGACCGTATCAGGAACGTTGATAGTGGTGGCACCGGCTCGAATAGCAGCTTCGACAACGCGGCACAAGAAATCGATCTCTGTCCGAGCCGCGTCTTCTGCGGAGAACTCCACGTCATCGCACAACGCAACCGCGCGTTCTACACCGCGAACCGCACGGGCGATGATCTCTTCCTGAGTCATTCGTAACTTGAATTCACGGTGAATGGCGCTGGTTGCAAGAAAAACGTGAATACGTGCATTCTGAGCCTTCTGGAGCGCCTCCCAGGCTCGATCAATGTCCCCATCGTTGCAGCGTGCTAGACCGCAAATAATAGGGCCTCGAATAGTCGCTGAAATTTCGCGTACCGCTTCAAAATCTCCAGGCGAAGCGATGGGGAACCCTGCTTCCATGACGTCTACCCCCAAATCCGCCAATGCCTGAGCCACTTTGAGCTTCTCCGACAGGTTCATGCTGCCGCCCGGGGATTGCTCGCCATCGCGAAGCGTGGTGTCAAAAATCCTAATTTGTCGTGTTCCGCTAGCCTCGACGATTGGTTGAGTAGGCACCTGGGGAGGCAATGGAGAGGAGTTCGTCATGCTTTGGTTTACTTTGGGTAGCGGTAAAGATTACGAATTTGGGAATGTCGAAATTGGACAGGATTACAACGACTTAGGTTCATTATGCCCTAACATTAGGCAATTTGTTTCTTGAATGGTGTCAAGGAAGTGATGGAACTTAAGCCCTTCAAACTTCGAATAGCTTAACGAATTGCTGGCCTTTGTCATGTGAGGATTTTACGGCAGGCTAGGTATCCTGGTTTTGGCACAACGATTGCTCTGATTGGTTACTCATCGGAGGCCTGCTGAGTTATTCAGCACGCCTTTTGTTCTACCCAACGTCGGGACGTACGGAGGGGAATGCAACTTCACCATTCCCCTCCGTGCTCACGATGCCCGGCAGGTATTGCAAGAACACTCCAATTCCAAGAAGTCCAACCAAAACATCAAGGATATTTGCGTCGGTCCGCCGGCCGCAGATTACCCCATCGGCCCGGGAGCAGTGTCCGCCTCATTGCTAACGGGCCGGGGTATTTTCTGGACATGCTGTCGCGATTCAAGCCGACTGAACCTCATTTGGCTACCAACGTAAGAATCCATGGTTTGCAATTGGCGCGAAATGCCATTGAGCAGATGATGCTACAATCGTTTTCTGCGGATGATTGAGTTCCGAAATCAAATATGGATTGGATGTTTAGCGGTGATGAGAAAATTCTTTAGCGTTTTGTCCGTTTTTGCTTTGTGTGTTGGATTCGTAGGTTGCGAGCCCATGCCAAAGAAACCGGCACCCGGCGGCCATGACCACGCTCATAGCCACGAGGGGCCTGACAGTTACTCGGCCGCAGTTTCCGATATCGAAAAATATCAAGGTGTCGTGAAAACAGCTTTCGAGAACAACAAGATCGATGATGCTCATGACGCATTGCATGATATCGGGCATGCAATCGAGTCGGTTGGAACCCTTGCTGCAAAAGAAGGCTTCGCGGAAGCGGATCTTGCCTCCGCAAAGAAGGCTTCTGAGTCGCTTTTGGACGCATTTGGAGCCATCGACGAAACGCTTCACGGCGGTAAAGGAAAGAGCTACAGCGAAGTTGCCGAACAAATCGATGCAGCACTAGCGACACTCAACTCCTTCATCAAAAAGTAAATCTCTTCCAAGCAATGGATCTCCGATGAATCGCCTTTGCCCGTCAATGTTGTTACTGTCTCTCGCCAGCCTTGGCTTGGGGTGCTCGCCGAGCCAAGATCCAATCATGGCTCAGCATCGGGCAAAGATGATCTTGGCAAGCGAACCCGACAAGGCCGTTTCCTTGACCGAAGCGAAGTCGATTCTGACCGAGGAATCTGACATTGTCTTGCTAGGACGTGTCGGATCGGGAGAATTGGATCCTTTTGAAAAAGGCACCGCGTCCTTTGTCTTGTCCGAGGCTTTGGCGGATGATCATGGCAATGACGATGGGCATGACGCAAGCGATTGCCCTTTTTGCAAACGACGAGCGGCAGAAGCTCCGATCGCGACCATCGAACTTCACGACGAGGCGGGTAAACCTATCGCAGTCGGTGCCGACAAGCTGCTTGGGCTGAAGAAAGGCCAAACCGTCGTTGTCCAAGGACGCGGCATCTACGTCGCTGATCTTGACACTCTCCAAGTCAAAGCTGGCAAGCTGTTCGTTCGCTCGCCAAAGAAGTAAAAGCATTCGGGCCTTTGTTCGTGCGTTTTCTCGTACTCGTACTCAGCATTGCGGTACTCGTACTCGATCGATCTCTCCGATACCGAATCAGTCCGTTAAATCAAGCGAGTCAACATCGATCGCAAGTCGATAGACATCGAGTCGCTCATGGCCAAAGATTGGATCGGTCATCCGCGTCCCTTCGAGTACGAGTACCGTTTCACTGATTACGAGTACAAGTACGAGGAAATCTGGCCCGATGCAATCGCAACCCGTTAATGCTGAAACAGGAATTCATCGCTGTTTAGCATAGCCCAGCAGATATCTTCTAAGCATGCTGCCAGGTCAGGTTTCGACTGACAAAAATCCAACGCGATCTTCAGTTCCTGGTCACTTGGTGATCGACTGTATGCAGCGATGTACATCGCCTTGATGATTTCTTCCGCTGGTTTTCCTTCCGACATCAACTTGCGAAAGCGATTGTTGGGATTCTTGAGTCGCTCTGCAACAAACGGACCGTTAAACAGTTCGATTGCCATTCCAAGGTTGGTGTCTTCGGATCGCTCACAGGCACATACGGTCGATCGCTCTGGCTGCCCGAAGACCTTCAGAAATCCCACCTTGACCACGTCAGGTGCGGGTAAATGCGTCGCTTTGGTCGACGCTGGTAAACCAGCAAACGGCTGATCCACATCCAAAGTTTGATTGATTGCATCCATCAGCTGTTCGGCGCTGAGCATTCTGGGAGCCTGATGTGAAAAATAGAGCTGGTCTTCTGCGTTGGACGACAAGGCTTCGCTAGAACATTGATAGGTATTGCTATTGAGAATCACTCGCAGAAGATGCTTTCGATCGAATTGATGATTGGCAAAGTCTTCTGCCAATGCCACCAACAAAGGCTCATTGGATGGTGGATTGGAATCACGGAAGTCATCCACGGGATCGACGATTCCACGTGCAAAAAGCTGACTCCAGATTCGATTGGCTTCGATCTTGGCAAAGTAGGGATTGGTCGGGGCCACCAGCCATTGGACCAGCGATTGCCTTCGATCGCCTTGAGTCTCCGATTCAATGCTTCCAACAACAGGTAACCAAGGCTTCATCTGTTTGAGCGTACGCGGCTGAGTCACCTCGCCGGAGCTAGCAGCCCAAATAAACATCTCACCCGGACGCTGCGTCGCTTTACGTTGCAAACGATTAAAGAATGCCCCCAGGCCGTAATAATTATCCTGAGTCCAACGTTCAAAGGGATGGTTGTGGCACTTCGCACATTGAAGTCGTGCGCCCAAGAATACCTGGGAAACGGTTTCAACGCATTCGTTCATATCGGTTGCCGATCGATAAAAATTGGCCGGCGGATTTTCCATGGTGCTTCCGGAACCAGCAATCAATTCGCTCGCAAACCGATCGTAGGGCATGTTGGATCGCATTGCATTTTCGATCCAGCGATAGAACTTGAAAACGCTTTCGTTGCCTATCGACTTGCTAGTCAATTTCAGTAGGTCCCCCCACTTCAAGGCCCAGAACTTTGCGTACTCGTCTCGCTCCAAAAGTCGATCGATCCAACGAGCCCGTTTATCACTGGACGTGTCCGCAAGAAATTCCGTGGTCTCTTGCGAAGTAGGCAACAAGCCTATGACATCCAAGCTTGCACGTCGAATGAATGTAGCATCGTCGCATACAGAACCTGGCAAGAACTGCAGTTGCTTGAGTTTCTGATTGACCAAAACATCAACGTAATTCGCCGACGCTGGCTCCACCCATTGAAATCCCGGAACATCGTCGATGAACATCAACGGAATGGACTCGATATGCTCGAGATACCTCACCAAAATCACAGTCTCACCACGCTTCAAGGGGGTGACAAGACCTTGCTTGTTCACGGTTGCCACTTCTGTATTGGAACTCTCGTACGCGACCACCTCGGTCACATCCCGTTTTTTGCCATCTGCAAAATGGGCGGTTGCTGCCAATTGTTGTGGCCCATCACGACGCTGGAGCATTCTCTTCTGGGCTGGGAATACTTCCAGCTTGTTGCATCGAGACTCGTCCGTCGAGTTCCCTTTTGCCCCTTGTGCAATCCAATCACGAAGCACTTTGTAAGCAACATCTTGCCTATTCAACTGCTTCCCACCCGCGTGCGAGACTTTCATCAGCGGCTTTTCAATCAACAAGCTACGCTCGGGATCCAACACGTTGACTCGCCGACCGAAATCCTCGTGAATCATGGTTAGTTCGTCGAGCTCCTTATCAAAGGCTCGAAGCGACAATCGGAAGCCTCCTTTGCCACTTGGTGAGCCGTGACAGGCACCAGAATTGCAACCTTGTTTCGAGAGAGCAACCAGTACGTCATTCTCAAACGTAATCGGTCGTAAGTATTCGAACTGCTTTACCTTCACCGGTACGGAAAGCTTCAGATCAGCGATCTGCAGAACGAGCTCCGTTTCACCGTTCCCCTTGGGAGAAACTACACCCTTTTCGACTTGAACAACACCTGGGTTCGCGGAAACAATGTTGACTGCATTGGACCAGTCCTTCATGTTACCTTGCGAATCATAACCGGTTACCACCAATTGCTGTTTGGAATTGGCTCCCTCCAAATCAATCGTGGGTGGGTAAACTTCCAGGCGTTGTGGAACATCGATCCAAGAGATTGGGATAGAGACGGTTTCGCATCGCACTCGATCAGGAAGATCCGTGTAAGCAAACAAAGTAATTGCCGCTGGTTCTTGACCAGCCACACGTTTGACTGAGACAGTAAAAATGTCTTTGTCCGCGGTCGAGCTCAGAGTCCAGCCATTTGGCAATAAGCTTCCGTCAACAACGACAGCCGCTTTGAAGTCTTCTTTGAGACGTTTCAACGGAATTGATATAGCGTGAGCATCCGAAGCTCGATTCCATTGCACCCCGACAGGTACTTCGAACCCAAAGAGCGGCGGGCGTACGGCGTTCCCGGCCAACGCGAGAACTCCGCTACTACTTCTGCTTGGCACCAAAACATGGGGCTCGAGAACTCGTGAAAGCCCATCGTTGGCAAGCTCAACGCGAATCGCAGGATCGGAAACGGCTTCTGCACTCACACGGACAAGGTTCATTGCTTGAGCCGTCCAGCCCGGTTGGCAAACCATAAGACAACGATGCTCTTTCGCACCTGCTGGAACTCGTGGGTTGAGCAGACGAATCGGAAGATCATTCGGCGTCAGGCTCAACTGAATCTCGCCCTCGTATCCAAATCGATTCAATTGCAAATCGATCGCCCCACCCCCGTTTGTTTCTTCCAATGCGAAACGCTGCCGAGTGTTTGGATCTGGCTTGAGTTGTACCGTAAACGATCCTGCCCGCTCCGCCTGAATGTAATAGCCATACCCAGGCCCTCCACGTTGTAGCAGATCGTTGACAACGAGTCGGTATTCCCCATCTTCGGGAGGGTTAAAGTCAAACCCCCATTCGTCCATGGCTGAGACCGCTGTTTCGCTAAGCTTCCCACCGGCCGCGTTAAACAATTGCATTTGTAGCAATGCTCCGCTTCCCAAACTTCGCGTTTGCGATGAAAAGCGAATCGGCTGCCCCTTGATGCACCGTATCCAATGGGTATCCACCTCGTTTGCGGCAGTGAGCTTTCCGCTCAGCCCCATCGGAAGTTCCAAAACTTTCTTCTCAGTCGGTGATTCCAAGTACTGAGGGAACGAAGTTACCAGCAATTCGCCCCAGACAGAGGATGAACCCGCGTTGGCTCGAATGGAAGTTGTGAATGAGTTGCCTGTCCAACTGTCGGGAACAAGCACATCGGAACGAAGTTCGCTGGCTAGCTCAGGCCCTGCAAACTCGACACCAGTGGGTTGCCCGCGTTGAACAGCCATTGGAAACAGGTGATCGAAAACGGGAAAGTCACCGACGCGCAAATGATACTCCGTCCCCGGACTGTAATGGCTATCGCTCACTTCAACTAAATGATCGCCAGCTTCTTGAAACACATGCGAAAAGTGAGGATCAGGGCCGACCGACGAATCGTCTTTTTGTGCCACGAACGAACCGTCCGCTTTCAAAATCCGGACGACGGGATCCATCTTGGAGTGGATCGATTGGGTCAATACTTCGAACGCAAGACGTTGACCAGCGGCAACCGTGATCCGATAGTAGTCCAGTACTGGGCCGTCGCAGATTCCATCCACGGCCTGCAGGTTCGCAATGCTTTGAGCTGTTGCGAACGAATGATTAGCACCGTTGTCCATAACGACCGGCAAATCATCCAACAAAATGTAGCGGGGGACATTCAACACCCCCGGGGCCCCAAACCAGAGTGGAATGGGCTCGAAGGAAGTGAGGCCAGGGTGCGAAACAGACAGAATGGCTGATTCTGGCGTGATGTTTTCCAGTTCCAGTTTTATGTCCTGGCGAACCGTACGAACACTCATTCCAATCGACAAATTAGCACCACGGATGGTGACTTTGCTGGTGCCCCCTGGTTGGATCGTCGATGGATGGATCGCGGAGATCGACATTTGACCTCGCGCTTGCCCAGCAAAATACAGCGGGGCACTCAGGAGGATGAAAAACGCGATAAAAGACGGGCGGAGCACCCCATTTTTGGTGATGAAGCAATGAATTTTATTGGTCATGCGTCTCGTCCCGTGTAGAGCGGAGAAATTACGGAGCCGTTAATAAGAGGGTGAGGCCGCTGGAGCGGATCAACGATGGTTGTTTCTTGATGCACACCTAAGCCGTTAAAGATCGTCGAACAAATGTCGGCAGGTGACCACGGGTTGGAGATTGGGTAGGCAGCTTTGTCGTCGGTTTGGCCAATCACCTGCCCGCCCTGAATCCCAGCTCCTGCGAACAACCCAGAATATGCATGAGCCCAGTGATCGCGTCCCGGTATGGATTCACCAGGCAACTTCGACACGGTCGGCGTACGACCAAATTCGCCCATCACCACCAACATGGTTTGGTCCATCAAGCCTGTGGCAATCAAATCGTCCGTCAGAGCCGCGAGCCCTTGATCCAATTGTGGTAGCAGCGTGTTCTTCAATCGCCCCCAATTGTCCACATGGGTATCCCAAGTCTGAACAATACCCATGGTGGCTTGAACGATGGGTACGCCGGCTTCGACCATTCTTCTTGCCAAAAGCAGCGATTGCCCAAACTTGTTTCTGCCATAACGATCGCGGGTGGCATCGGGTTCACGAGCAATCTCGAAGGCAGAGGTCATCGTTCCGCTCGTAAGCAGATTGTAAGCTGCTTGCTGTTGATCTTTGAATGCGATGGAACTGGGATTCGAAATCTTAGCGGCGTGCCCACTCAGCTGTTCCAAAATGCTACGACGCGCATGCACTCGATCGATCGTCATCCCTTCGCGAAGACTCAATGCCTCCATGCGAAAGCTAGGTTCGTTGGGGTCCCCTTGAATTTGCCATGGATCGTATTTGGGGCCCAAGAATCCCGAGTGTTGACCTGGCCAAGTAAGCGGCCCTTCGATCAAATAGTTCGGCAAAGATACACCGCTTGGAACGCCGTCTTGCCGAGGTCGCACAAACTCCAGAGCGGCAGCATAGTTCGGGAAATCGCCTCGCGACTCTACTCGATCCAGATCGCTTCCACCTTTGGGAACAGGACCGGGTCTGCCCGTCAGAGCCACGTGTGTAGCCAGCAAATGATTGTGTTCACGATGCGCTAACGTTCGGACGATTGCCCATCGATCGGTTTGCTGTGCCAAGCGTGGCAAGTGTTCGCAAACCTTGACGCCCGATATGGTCGTTCCAATCGTCGAAAACTCGCCTCGAACTTCGGCAGGCGCGTCCGGCTTGGGATCTAAGGTGTCAAGCTGACTAGGGCCGCCGCTCAAAAGCACAATCAATACCGACTTGGCCTTCCCATGACCTGATGAACCATCGACGTTTGTGCTACCAGCTCGGGAGGCTTGAAGCGGAAGCGTGCAACCCACGACTCCCGTCGTTCCAATGCGCAAAAATCCCCTGCGATCTAAATCATAAGATGGTCTTGGCATCGGTTTAGCTTCCTTGAGATGCGGGGTTAAAAAAGCGAGTCGATCACTTTGCCTGAGGTCACTCGGTGAGGTCGTCCTTCGCGGTCGGCCAAGGTCATTCCTGTCGGAATTCCGAGTGCATGAACGATCGTTGTTCCAAAGTCGAGCGGGCTGACTGGATTAGAAATAGGGTAGGCTGCTTTCGAATCGCTTTCGCCATAGATGGCCCCTCCGCGAACGCCCCCACCCGCCATCAAAGCGCTGTAACAAAAAGGCCAATGTTCTCTGCCTGCATTGGCTGCGGTGATTTGAGGCTTACGTCCAAACTCGCCTACCCAAACCACCAAAGTGTCTTCCAACATTCCCCGTTGCTGCAAATCTTCTAGCAATGCGGACAATGCTGTATCCGCAGCAGGAATGAGATCATTCTTCAGTCGATTGAAATTGTCGCCGTGCGTGTCCCAAAAATTGCGACCATCGTTGTGCCAATTGACAGTCACCAACGGAACACCATGCTCCACAAGTCGTCTAGCCATCAGAACCGACTGGCCGTGAATGTTGCGCCCGTACCGATCTCGCGTTGCAACGGATTCGCGAGCCAAATCAAATGCATCGCGGACATTAGCAGACGAAAGCAAATCCATCGCTCGGGATTGATGCGAATGCAAGGCTACAGAATCCTTGGCTAATTCCATCTGCGATCTTTGCCGATCCAACGAACGAAGTAGTTCATATCGCGACTGCAATCGAGCCAACGGTATATCATCTGGCAACGACAAGGAGGAGGGTTTCCAGTCCGGATGATTGGGATCCCCGGTGAGAAGAAGCCCATCATGGCCTGAACCTAGCCACCCCCCATGCTGCCCTGGCGCTTCACCCCCAGGCGCCGCGGGATGGAACGCCTTCCATGGAAGAGTCACAAACGATGGCAAGCCTGTGGTGCTTGGCCTTACCTTAGAGACAAGGGCGCCAATGTGCGGTGAGTCCTTTTCGCTGGGGGGCGTCGCATCACTTTTCAATACAGGCGCAAGTTGGCCCGTGACTGCCGCATGCCCGCTCGACAAATGGGCCGGATCGTCGTGTGTCATCGAACGAATGATCGCAAGCTTATCCGTATGGGAAGCCAACTGAGTGAAGTGCTCGCAAAGCTGTAAGCCAGGTACTTTGGTCGAAATCGGTTTGAATGGCCCTCTGACTTCATCGGGTGCGTTGGGCTTCAGGTCAAAGGTGTCCAGCTGGCTTGGGCCCCCCCACATGAACAAAAAGATACAAGCTTTGGCCGGCTTCGTTCGAACCGCACTGCTACCTTCTGAAGCGATGCCGGTGGAATTTGCGTGGGCATACTGAGTGCGAGCGAAGAAATCAGATAATCCCAGTCCTAAACCACCTAAGGAACCCGCTTGCAACAATGCCCGTCGGCTTATCTGATTGCACGCGTGAAACTCGTTGCAGCTCTTGGAAGAATGCAAGCGTATTGGCGAATACGATGATGACATCGGTGCTTAAGGTGGGTGGGTAGGCAGGGTAGGTGGGTAGGTTAGAAAGTGACTAGCACAGTTCCAACCGATATCTTACTTTAGCAGAAAGCAACCCAAATGTCATCGTCGTTCCCCTTTCTCATGTCGAGCATTTCTAGCATTTACCCACTAGGAACCCCTCATTCGCGGTCGACTTTAGCCTGCCCAAAAGGATGGAATCGCTAGATTAGTCTGTTCCATTTTTGAGCATTTTGCGGATCGTACGAGCCTAGCCATGGGAGGTTCCCCGTGAATACAGATCGATCCGACGCGACGCATGGCTTCGTGAGCAACTCTTGCCTCGGCACCCAAAAGTTGGAAAACTCACTTGCATCTATATTGAAAACACAAATCGGACAGTAGCAATGCCATTGCTCCAAGAATCGAAGTACATCCCATTTTGCTCCTTTTTTTGGGAAAGCACATGGAAACTAAGTTTTGCATTCCTAGGATTCGCATGGTTCGCTTGTCTCAGCACGATTTCGTTCGGTGATGAGCCAGATTGGCGAGAGTTTCGGGGGCCAACAGGGCAAGGCTTGTCATCACGTCAGGATTTGCCAATTCAATGGGGAGGTCCATTCCGACCGCCAACCTGGAGCGTCGCACTCCCCGGGCAAGGATGGTCTAGCCCGATCGTGATCGGCGATTCCATTTGGCTCTCATCCGCCGAGTTTGTCGCAATTCCCGACAAGCTTGCCAATGAAAAACTGGAAGCAAGCGAATACGGCGCAACCGATTTTCAAACACATGGTTCCGTTTCGTTGTTTGCCATTCGAGTCGATGCAAAATTGGGCAAAGTCGAGCAGGTGATCGAATTAGGAAGGGTCGAACATCCTAAACCAATTCATGCCATGAATAGTTATGCTTCCCCAACCCCTTGCTCCGACGGAAAGCGAATCGTCTTTCACTTCGGATCTCTGGGAACTTATTGTCTAAGTACAAGAGGCGAAGTCCTTTGGAATCGAACGGTGCCTTTGGACGACATTACTGGCCCAGCAACATCACCCGTCATTCATCAAGACCTTGTCATTTTCGCTTTCGATGGAACCGATGCTCAGTACGTAGCCGCAATCCAATTAGA
Source organism: Planctomycetaceae bacterium (assembly GCA_027487485.1). Classification (GTDB taxonomy): domain Bacteria; phylum Planctomycetota; class Planctomycetia; order Pirellulales; family Pirellulaceae; genus JBKCUI01. The sequence continues at coordinate 155,630 of JAIYDN010000009.1, forward strand.
AACAGGCAAAGAATTGTGGCGAACTCAGCGGCCCGAAATTGACACGACACGCGGTGCGGAACGTCGCGCATTCTCGACCCCACTGTTGATCGAGCACGCCGGAGTGCACCAGCTATTGGCACCAACCGCGCAATGGCTGGTTTCTTACGACCCCTTAACCGGCTCTGAAATATGGAGATGTCGTATCGGTTCTGGGCATGCCATTGTTCCTCGAACTGTCTATCAAGATGGAGTTGCCTTTGTATGCTCGGGATATATGCGACCGGAATTGTTTGCGATACGAGTCGACGGGCAAGGGGATGTTTCTTCGTCTCATGTTCTCTGGAATTGGAAACGCCAAGTTCCAGAAATTGCATCACCGATCCTAGTTCAAGATTCGATCTTGTTTGTCTCTAGCCTAGGCGTGGTGACCTGCCTTTCACAGGGCGATGGGACCTTGCGATGGCAGGACCGCCTAAGCGGCTCCTTTTCTGCGAGTCCAACGGCAGTAGGCGACTTGATCTACTTTACAAATCAATCTGGGATCACCAGTGTTATTCGAAGTGGTGACAAGATGGAGACTATTGCGACCAATGAACTGTTTGGAGAAACGCTGGCATCTTTTGCAATCTTTCAAGACGGATTCTTGATTCGAACTCATCCCGAGCTGCACTTCGTTCGCAAGAGCGATCTCGACTAAGCCATTTCAAATCCAGTCAGCAGACGCACCGAAGCCGCCATGCTGTAGTCTTGGAAGGAAATGCCCCGTACAAACAATCCGTACAAACAAATTGTACGATATCAATACGACTTGGCGAAAATGCCCATCGTGGTCGTTGGCTGGCCAGTCATAAAGCACTTGCCTTCACCCTTAGGTGAATCCAAGGGAATGCAACGGATGGTCACCTTAAGCTCATCCAGCAACGGCTGAACTGCTTCTTCGCTGCTGAACCAACATTTCGCAAAGCCACCACCGGTGGAACATTCGCGATCATCATCGGGCACAAAGTACGCTCGAAACTCCGCTTCGGAATGGATCTCCACGGTGTTCGCCTTCTGCATCGCTAAAGCTCGGTTGAACAGGTTGTCTTGCATCTCGGTCAGCATCCCGACGACTCCGGAAACGAGATCGGTTCGGAGCATCGATTTGCTTTGGCCTAAATCGCGTCGAGTCACAAAGGCGCCGTTAGCAGCTATATCCTTGGGCCCGACTTCAATTCGAATGGGCACGCCACGTTTGACGTGATACCATTTCTTGTTGCCACCTTGCATGTCACGGTCATCGATGTCGACTCGTACTTTTTGGTCCGCGTAAATCTGCGAAGCCAGTTCTTGCTTCAGCGACTTGCAGTAGGAAATCACTTCTTCCCGTTGAGTATCGTCGCGGTAGATAGGAATGATAACGACTTGCGATGGTGCAAGTTTTGGTGGCAAAACCAAACCATCATCATCCGAATGGGTCATGATCAACGCACCGACCAAGCGAGTCGAAACGCCCCAGGAAGTGGTCCAAGCATGAACGATGTCGCCGTTCTTGTCTTGGAACTTGATTTCTTGAGCCTTCGAGAAATTCTGGCCAAGGAAGTGAGACGTACCGGCTTGAAGAGCCTTTCTGTCTTGCATCATGGCTTCGATCGAAAGGGTCATGTCCGCACCAGGGAATCGCTCGCCAGCCGTCTTTTCACCTTTGATGACAGGCACGGCCATGTAGTTCTCCACAAAGTCCGCGTAGACCTCGAGCATCTTGCGAGTTTCCTCCAACGCTTCTTCGGCGGTCGCGTGGACCGTATGACCTTCCTGCCAAAGAAATTCGGCAGTCCGCAGGAAGAGCCGCGTCCGCATCTCCCAGCGGACTACGTTCGCCCATTGGTTGATCAGGATGGGCAAATCACGATACGACTGCACCCATTTGGCATAGGTTGCGCCAATGATGGTTTCGCTGGTTGGTCGAACGATCAAAGGTTCTTCGAGTTCTCCCGCTGGCCGAAGGCCCCCTTTTCCGTCTGGTTCAAGCCGGTGATGAGTCACCACGGCACATTCTTTGGCGAATCCCTCGACGTGTTCCGCTTCCTTTTCGAGGAAACTCATTGGAATAAACAGTGGAAAATAAGCGTTTTGGTGCCCCGTATCCTTGAACATTTGGTCTAGAACTTTTTGCATGTTCTCCCAAATGGCGTATCCCCACGGTTTGATGACCATACATCCACGAACTGCCGAATTTTCAGCGAGATCGGCCCCTTTGATCACCTGCTGGTACCACTCTGGATAATTTTCAGCTCGTGTCGGGGAAATGGCGGTTTTTACGGGACCCATGTAATTCTCAGGTGCGGGGAAACAAAAGGGAAGTGCGATCCATGTGCAAACAGCTTCACAACGGTCCGAATGCTTTTTCCGTGGGTGACCATCTTTCAATCGCCGCCACGAACATATCGCAGTCATGCACAGTTTATCCCTTTCGATTTTTCCAACCAGTGGCATCAGGCCACGGTAATCGGTAGATTTCGTTATGATAGATCAGGTTGCGATTCGTCTTGGTCGACTGCCCACACGTTGGCGAACCCGGCTTCGCGTAGTGATGTAATCTTAGAAAGCAAACGCATGAAATCTGCTGTAACGGTCTCATTGGTTGAGGAAGCTCGAGGTGGCCCTTTTGTTTTTTGGTCCGATCCGGTTGCCGCGATCAACCAAGCAAAGCAGCTTGGATTCGACGCCATCGAGATCTTTCCACCCGATGCCGAATCACTACGACGGCTGCAATTGTCTAAGAATCTTTCGGATGCCGGTCTAGCTGTCGCGGCAGTGGGCACCGGTGCAGGCTGGGTAAAGCATCGACTTCAATTAGCTGACGAAGACCCGGTCCTTCGAGAGCGTGCCATCGATTTTGTTCGTTCCGTTATTTCCAGCGCCGCCGAATTAGGGGCACCCGCCATCATTGGCTCCATGCAAGGAAGGTCTACCAAAGAGGTCGACCGAAACAAAGCAAAGTCCTATTTGCGAGACGCATTGTCCGTTTTAGGCGATCACGCCAAGCAATTCGGCTTGCCCCTGTTTTATGAACCGCTGAATCGCTATGAAACAGACCAAGCGAACACGCTTGCCGATGGCTTGGTGACCATTCACCAAATCGAGAACGTGCAACTGCTCGCTGATTTCTTTCACATGAACATCGAGGAAGCTGACATCGGGAATGCGATTCAAGACGCGGGCGCTGCTATCGGCCATGTTCACTTCGCCGACTCCAACCGTATGGCCGTTGGTTTCGGGCATTTGGATATCGCACCAGCGATTCGTGCGCTTCGGCAGATTGGATACTCAGGCTATCTAAGTGCCGAGGTGTTCTCGAAGCCGGATGCAAACGCCGCAGCCGCTCAAACGATCAAGTCATTTCGAGCCGCAACATCTTCGATGGACGGATAAGCAATCCGGCAAATCTCCAGCATCAGTTATTTTCTGCATTTCATGAAAGCCTTTTTCGCTCGCCTCCACATGCACTTTTGGCAATGGGACGTTGTGCAACTTACTCCCAGGCTTGTAGTTCTGTTTGCTGAATCGCAGGAAACGCCACCTGGGCAAGTCTTAATCTCAGTAGTAAGGTCGATTTGAAGTCGAAGCGAGTGGGTTCAGATCGCTCCATCCCGCATAGACGGAACAATGGTCTTAAACATTAGATCTTTCTTAAATGTTCTAGTCTAACATGCAAATAGTTTAAGCCCCATTCGTAAACATGACCTACATTCCCATCAGAGACTTGTAGAATCAGATTTATGGCGGGGCTTGCTAGTGTTCAAGATGAGATTTTTCTGCCTTCATCGTGCTTCAGACTCGAAAAAGCGATCTGGTGCAGCAATTGTGGAGCTTGCGGTTGTTCTGCCTGTGTTGCTATTGTTACTGATGGGGACCATTGAAGCGTGCGCCGCTCTCCACCTTCAACAATCTTTAGACATAACGGCTTATGAAGCTGCCCGAACAAGCCTGCTGCCGAAGGCCACCATTCATACCGTCAACGCAGCAGCCGACAAATTCTTGACCAGCCGGAAGACGAATGGGGCAAACGTGGTTGTCGCCCCATCCAATTTTGAATCGTTGCCGATCGGTACAACCATCACGATCACAGTGTCAGCTCCCTCGCAAGGTAACCTGCCACTCTCTCCATTCTTTTTTCAGAACCGCACCATCACAAGTTCCTGCAGCATGATGAAAGAGTACCAATAGCAATGCCGTCAAAACGAAGAATAAAACGACAGGGCGCAATCCTTGCATTTGTTGCAATCCTACTGCCGGTTGTGCTTATCTTGATGGCTTTTGTCATCAATCTCAGCTGGATTGATTTATGCAGAGCTCGATCGTTCATCGCCGCCGACGCGGCCACTCGTGCTGCCGGTCGAACGTTTGCCATCACAGGTGACCCAGCACAAGCAATGGCGAAAGCCAGAGAGATTGCGCAAATCAATACCATTGCCGGAATAGGGATTCAATTAGAAGATTCGGATTTTACATTCGGTCAATCGCTGAGAACTAGTACCAGTTCTCGATATCAGTTTGTCGCAAATGCAAGCCCACCCAATGCGATGCGAGTCTCGATCAAGCGATTGAACTCCTCGGCAAACGGGGGCATTGGTCTATTGTTCGCCAACACGTTTGACGCCGGTGAGTTTGAATTTGAGAAGTCATCGGTCACGACGCGTGTCGATGTCGACATCGCATTGGTTCTCGATCGATCAGGATCGATGATCTATGCGTCTGACGAGGTTGCGACAGGATTTCCGCCCAAGGCTAACCCGACCTGGAAGGTTGGAGATCCCGCGCCAAATAAATCACGATGGCTGGATCTTGCAGCGGGTGCTGAAGCCTTCATTGGAGAAATGGAGAAATCCGCTTTAGAAGAATTTACATCGCTCGTAACCTATTCGTCCGATGCGACATTGGATCATGAACCCTCGAAATCCTACAATCAAGTCCGAGGCGGCATCAAGAAGTACACAGATAGCTTTCCACCCGGTGCGACCAACATTGGTGCCGGACTGAGGCTGGGTCTAGATTCGCTTGGAAGATCTTCGGCTCGCCCGTCGGCATCCAAAGTTATTATTTTGATGACAGATGGTAAGCTCAACGCTCCTAGTGGCGCACCCAAACCTTTGGATGTTGCCAAGGAAGCGTCCGAGAAAGGGGTCGTGATTTTCACCATCACCTTCGCAGACGAAGCGGATAAAAAGCTAATGCAAGACGTTGCGAAGATCGGCGGCGGACAACACTTCCACGCTTCTGACGGAGCAGACTTAAGCGCCGTGCTTTCTTCGATCGCTCGAATGCTACCTTCCGTACTGACAGAATAAGGGAGCATTACAGAAGATGAATTTCGCCAAGAAGACCCAAGAACGCATCTCGTACGGTGCCACCACTGTTGAGATGACTTTTGCAATGGTCATTTTGCTTACGGTTGTGTTTGCATCCTTTGAGTTCTTTCGGGCTTGCATGCTGAAGCAGTATGCCGAGAACGTATCTTACGAGGCTGCGCGACACGTCATTGTCCCCGGCGGATCAGCCGATGAGGCAAGAAATGCAGCTAACAGGCTACTAGGTATTCTCGCTATCCGAAATGCAAAAGTTGAAGTGATTCCTGCCGTGATCACCGACGAGACAACTCACGTCACCGTCAAAGTGGAAATCCCATTTTCCGAGAACCGATGGATCACACCGATATTCACGGGAGACTACACGGCTACTTCTGAGACAACGTTGCTTACGGAACGTGTCCCTAACATCTCTATCAACGCCTCTTCACCGCCACCACCGCCTCCTCCACCGCCGCCGCCGCCAGCTCCTCCGAAGCCCCCGGCACCGCCAAAGCCACCTTCGCCTCCAAAACCGCCGTCTCCTCCAAAGCCACCTTCGCCACCTTCGCCGCCGAAGCCACCTTCGCCGCCGAAGCCACCTTCGCCACCGAAGCCACCTTCGCCACCGAAGCCACCTTCGCCACCAAAACCACCTTCGCCACCAAAACCACCTTCTCCTCCGCCACCACCGATTCAACTGTGACCGAAATCAAGCAATCGACCAATGTAATGCCTCTCTGGAAACGGATTGGCATGAGTGTCGGCAGTGTTGCCGTTTTCGCACAAATCGGCTGGTGCAATTTGCCCGACGAGAGCGTAAAGAGTTGGCTTGATCATATTGAACAACTTGGGCCAGAAATTGGGTATCGTGCTAAGTACTCCGACTGGATGATTCGGTATTCCGCGCATTTGCTTGGGCTGAGCGGAAAATGGCAAATGTATGGTGGGCAGAGCCGATTTAACTGGTCGTACGTCATCACGGGAGTCTACGTTGATTCCGAATCCGGCGAATCGACCGAGAACGTCTTGCCATTACCCCGTCAAAGCCAGCGAAGCTTCGTCGAAGAGAACCTACTCGATTTTAAGGAAGCCAAGTTCTTGCTTAACATTTACGGTGACGAAAAGGCACGCGAAACGTACGCTCGCTACCTTGCTCGCCAATTCCCAAGCAACGACGGCAAAAGAATAAGCAAGATCCGTTTCACCTTAGCAACGCAACAGATATTGCCACCCATCATCGCCGTTCGCGAACAACGACTACTCGAACCTCGCGTGGAAGAGATGCTTATCAATGAGTTTGATGTATCAGTCGAACATTCTGGAACCCAGCTCTGATCGATAGTAGTCCCTGTTTCACCTTAATCTCCGGACTCACCGTTTGAAAGCGAATTGAATCGTGCTTGGTCAGCTTTGGAATCATTGGAATCGCTTTTTCTTTACGCCATTAGATCCGCGTCCGATCGCTGTTTTTCGCATTCTATCGGGATGCCTTTGTACTTGCATGCTCATCGCATCTGGGCCGAACTGGCGACGATTCTTCCATGCGGAGGGTATCATCTCGCTCCACTCGCCTGGGCTAGAAAACACGCGAGTGAACGAATCGTTGGGCTTGTTTTACTGGACAGAAAATTGGCTGCCCGTCGATTGCTATTGGTTCTTCGGAGTAGCCGTTGCTTTTGCATTCACCATTGGGCTTTTTACCAGAATTAGCACCATCTGCTTGTGGTTGCTGATCCGGTCGATGCTGGCACGAAATCCCTATCTCGCGAACGGCGAGGAAATGGTCATGCAAATGTGTCTGATCTATCTGATATGGGGAAACCTGGGCGCGGCCTTTTCCGTGGACTCTTGGCTGCGATCAAGAAAAGGACTGCCAGCAATCACGGAAATCTCAGCATGGCCAATCCGAATGATGCAGATCAACGTAGCTCTCGTCTATGCGATTAGTCTTCCTTACAAAATGGTTCAGGATCCTGGTTGGGTAACAGGGGATGCATTGCATTGGACGATCGCAAGCGACATGTGGGGCCCCTATCAGTATCCCTGGCTGACTCTTGTTTGGGACGGTTGGCTTCGAAAACTATTAACCTTCAGCACCGTATTCATAGAAGCCTTTTTCCCATTGGCCGTTTGGTTCCGTAAAACCAGAATTTTCTCGATAATCGGAATCTCTGCGCTACATCTCGGGATCGCTATTCTCATTCCAAACGTCACCTACTTTACACTCTCTATGGTTTGTTGTTTTGCAGCCTTCCTTACCAAGAAAGACTTCGAAATGCTTTCCTTCATTCGATTCGGTAACCTTTACCAAATTCTCAGTGGGTTAAGGGGATCAGCATTCGGGTCCACGAACCCAATCAAGCAAAAGAAAAAAGTGCAATTCTTTTAACTGTTTTTCGCGACAGCAAGACCCTCGCTAGTCAAACTGAGTAGTCGCCCCGCATGCTTCTCCCAAAATGAACCAACGTACGTTTCACTCGAGAATACCCATGACCATTCGAATTGATCGACTCGCGAGAGGTTGCACATTCTGCTTTCTCGTGGCCCCATTGATTCTAGCATTTTCGATATTGGCTCGCCCAAGCGTTGCTCAAGACGCTCCCAACAATCCATCGGATTCGGACGCGACGTCGAATCCAACAGAAGAATCCGCCAAGAGCCCAAATGAATCGCGCCCCAGCAAAGGCAAGACGACTCGAAAACCTCGTTCGGGAGGCGACAAGAAAGACGCAGATAGCACGAGCCAGGAACCAGAGGTTGAGCAGACTGCCGGTCTGGAGTACTTCGCACCGCGAAAGATCGATATGTCTTTCGGAATGCGGTTTTATGCGAATGCTAACTTGTGCACCAAACTACATGCAACCATTCCCTTCCCGTTGAACTGGCCTGAACAATCTATCAAGGTGACTAGCTCGGAGATTCCTGGAAACGTCGCCTGGGCTTTTCGTGACTTACCCGAAGGCAAAAAGCAATCCGCACAAGCTCGACAACTTGTCATGGACATTGCGTCGCTGAACCCCAATGATGAATTGAGTTTGGTGGTGCATGTGGAAGTGGAAAAGTACTTCATCAACCCTCCGGCAGACACTTCCGTTTTCGTCATTCCAAAGAATCTTCCCGCGGAGATGAATTGGTTCATGAAAAAGAGCCCTTACATCGACATAGAACTGAGCGAGATTCGGCGCGTCGCCAAAGAAATTGGCGCACAGAATCACGACAATGCTTGGGCACACGTAGAGTCGCTTTTCGATTGGGTTCGCAAGAACATCGAGTACCGTAATGGTCCTATCCTCGATATCAAAACAGCCCTCAAGAAAAGGCAAGGAGACTGCGAAGAGATGACCAGCATTTTTGTCGCTTTATGTCGAGCCAGCAAAATCCCAGCGCGTTGTGTCTGGATTCCTGACCACTGCTACCCCGAGTTTTATTTAGAGGACCCGCAAGGTGAAGGGCATTGGTTCCCGTGCCAAGTGGCTGGCGATCGCCAGTTCGGACAAATGCACGACTATCGACCGATCCTTCAAAAGGGCGACCGTTTTATTGTGCCTGAGAAACAAGGTCCCGTTCGCTATATCGAGTCTTTCTTCACTTGCAAGAAACGTGAAGCAGGACCCGGCTTGGATCCAAGCGTGGAAGAAGTTCTCGACATCGGGCCTCTGAAGGCCGAAATCGCCGCGCTCCAAGCCCAAGCTGCAGCTCAAGGAATTCAGGGCAATCCAGAATTCGAAGGGAATACTGAGGAGCCGAAATCGCCCTAATACCCCACTGAACTAGCGACAAGCGGCCGCCTAGGGCGATTCTAGTTCAATGACTTGGCCACCATTCCGTTTGCTTTCGTCCGCAGCATGCATGAATTTAAAGATCTCAAGAGTCTCCTCGGGCTGGATAGGAGGCACGCCCGTTTTGAAGAACTTAGCTATCTCAATCACGAGTGGGGCATAGCCCGCATACTCGCCAGCCTGAGCAATCCCTTTATCGCCAAACACGGTCGCTCCGTAGCCTGCCGCTGCGTTGCGTATTCCTCGAAAGCTGCCAACTCGCCCATCCTTCCACAATCCCACAACCATATCGGTGTCGGGTGTGCTGGTTCGCGATACCGACTTGCAACCCGGTCCCATGATCGTAAACAAAGTTTCAACACCGTGAATTCCATACCAGAATAGATCAGGATGATGCTCTTCAAGAGCGCAAGGGCCATAGGCATCGCAGCCGACCACTTTCCCAACCCGGGTGTCGGTACGCATCGCTGCAATTCCAGGACTAAAGCGAAGGCTTGAAGACGAGAAAACAGGTACCGACATTTCCCTTGCCAGCCGAAAAATCTCGATGGCATCTTCGAGCGAACCCGCCAGCGGTTTATCAATAAACATTCGCTTCCCCGCTAAAATCACGGGCCTCGCTTGCTCCAAATGAGGTCGACCATCGACGGAGGTCAGCAAGACAACATCCACACTTCGAACCAGTTCCTCCACGCTTCCAACGATTTTTACGCCCATCTTTCGCAGATGCTCCGTGTACTGAGGCACCCGGTCAATACTGGAGGGGATATCGGGGCTGCCACCAGGAAAGGCTGCAACCACCTGAAATCCGTAGGCCTCGCTCCCGGCTTGAGCTTGAGCGAACATGTCGGCAAATGCTGGAACATGCGAAGTATCGCAACCGATAAAGCCAATCCGAATCGGTGCCATAACATCGTCCGCTTTCGCAACACCCAAGGGACTTATGGAACTCAAAGAGCCAACGGCAGGCTCGTTTGCCCCCAACAACCCAGCCATCGCCGTCATCAAAAGCGACTCCGCATCGGGCCCAACCATCGTAGCGCTCGATGATGTTTCGTACCCTCCCTGTTCGTAGGAGACCGACGTACCGATATAGAATGGTGAATACTCGCCATAGGCAGCCATACAAACGAATGACTCGGGTGCCATTTTTTGTGCTGCCAGTTGATACTCGACAAACAGCTCGCCTGGCATATGCAACAACCGAACCCCACCTAGCTGCAACAGGCTCAAATCGATTGGAACTTTATTGACGTATCGTCGCAAGAACAGCAACTTGTTCGCAATGTTGTATCTGGACGGAGTAGAAAGCGAGGAATCCTGAAGTTGAGTCAACAGCAATGCCTCCGCCTTAGCATAGTTTTTATCAAGCTCCTTCGGAACGATCGACTCACCCGGTGGAAGCAAAACCGGTGTTGTCTTCCAATTCAGACTAGACGAATCCACTGGCTGTTTTTGAGTGGTGGCCCATGCCCGTCGAAAGGCACCCGCCAAACGATCTGCTAGAACTTGCCGATTCTCTGGCGATCCATCATTGTATTTCCCAGCCGTAATATTCCCACCCGCGCCGTTGAAATGAATGTGAGGCACCCCTTGAACTTGCTCCGATTGGTTGCGAGCTAAGCCCGGGAAATCGGGGTTGGCCTTCCCTGTTCGGTAATAGCTCTGCGGATGAGTGGCATAGTAACTGAGTGCCGCAATCGCGCGGTCGCCATCCCAGAAGGTAACCAACTTCAATTTGGGATCGATGACGCCCTCCGGGAAATCTCGAACGGCAGCATCCTTCACCGCGCTCCAGCGAATATGAAGCACCTTGCCATCTGGACCCATCACTCTGCGATTGGAAGCAACCCCGTGCACTTCTGCTTCTGCCGTTCCGACATGACTTATCGGCTTAGCTTTCTTCACAGCGTCGGCCACCGCCACCGCCGCCGCCTCCATGATACGGCGACTTGAAGGACCATCGAACGGAACATTGGATGCGCCCGTGGCTCGCAACAACGCTTCATTTGCAAAGTCCGCCGCAGGGGCATCGTGCTGATGAATCGCATGAATGGCAACGCGATCTCGTGACGTACCAGCTGCACTCGCAAGTCGATCGCGAAAAAAATCCATGGCATCGTTACTGATTCCAATCCAGTCTACCGAACAAAGCACAATTGGCTTGGAATCTGACAGAAAAACCACTCCACTACAACGAAGCGGAGTCTGAACTTGCACGGTCGCATCGTATGCCATCATCGTTCCGATCGGTGGCGACGCATCGACATCGAACGTTCCTAAACGAATCGGGGAATCGGCATATCCCTTCTTCAATGTCAGAGTCGTACCAACCACCAAGAAAAGACAAAACAACCCAAGGGCAATCGGTTTAGAAAGCCATTTAATGAAAACAAGAAAATGGGACATGTTGAGGTTCCAAACAGTAGGGTAAATGGCAGGGAAGTATGGAAGGACGGAAGGAAACCATCGGGTGGGAGTGAGACCCAGCATTGCCGAGTTGTTCTGCGTGGCAAATGTGTAGCCGGGCGTTTCTGATTCTGATCGAGTCCAGTATAACAACAGTCGCGCGTCACGTGCTTTCAGGCCAAAACTATCGCAGGATGTTTTATTCCATGGGAATTGCTCACAAAAGCTGGGTAGGATTTTGCCTTAGCTTCACTATCGTCTGGGTGTCTGTCGACTGTACCGCATTCTCGCAAGAAAAGCAGAACGCTCGGGTGCTTGACCTACCTGGACTAGACCGAATTGAGTTTCCTGAACACATTCATACACCTGAGCAATGGTCACAGCATGTTGCAGGGTTGCATGACCGCATTCAATCTGTAATGGGGAAGCTCGACGAAGATGAGAAAGCCGCCGCCCCCGTTCCACTGGAAATGATCGTGATGCATCAGCAGGTACAAAACGATGTTCGCTTCAGAAAGATCCAATACAACCTTCAAAATCAACATAGAATGATGGCATGGTTGCTCACACCAGTTGATGCTTCGGCCACGAGCCCTATCCCTGCAGTTTTATGCTTACATCAAACCAATGGATCGATTGGAAAAGATGAGCCAGTAGGACTCCATGGGAACTCGGAATTGCAATACGCACTGGAGCTATCTCAACAAGGCTTCGCGACATTGTCTCCTGACTACCCAAGCTTTGGCGAGTACGAGCATAGCTTTCGTGAATCCCCATTCGTTAGTGGCTCCATGCAAGCCATTGTTGAAAACCGAAGAGCCATCGATCTTTTGCAAAGCCTTCCTGAAGTGGATGGCAGCAAGATTGCTTGCATCGGCCATTCACTCGGTGGTCATAACGCCATCTTTACCGCAACCTTCGAACCCCGAATTCGAGCCGTTGTTTCGTCCTGCGGTTTCACTCGATTTCATCGGTACATGAAGGGCGACCTAACGGGCTGGACATCCGATCGTTACATGCCTCGTATCCAATCAGTATACGCCAGTGATCCCAACCAAATGCCCTTTGACTTTCCGGAATTGATTGCTTCGTTGGCTCCTCGTGGATTTCTTGCGGTTGCTCCTCAAAACGATGACAATTTCGAAGTCAATGGTGTACGAGAATCGATATCTTTCGCCGCAAACGCATATAGGATTTACGGGGCAAGCGATTCGCTTCAAGCCCAGTATCCCGATGCGGGACATACTTTCCCAAGAACATCACGCAACCAAGCTTATCAATTCATTAAGCAGCAATTGGCAAAGTCTCCTTGATGAAAACAATGGAGTGCAATGCCGTAACTGCGTCCAAAGCGACCTGTTACGGCCTACCATCGTCTACCATCGGAAACTAGTATAAATTCCTACGTTCTTACGGCTTGTGGAGAGACAATGCAAACAAGATTACTCATCCCAGCCTATCTCGTTTGCCAGGCGATTGGAGTGGTTCTTTGGTGGGGCATGTTGATCATGATCCCAGAATCGATTCCATTCTTTCAGCCTCGAAGTTGGCCAAAGGAAGCGTTGCTTAGCTTTTGGTTGTCGGATGCTGTGTTGCTTGTGGGTGGATCGCTGATCACCGCGGTCGCCGTTTTCAGAAATCTGGCTTGGGCTTCGAATGCGATTTGGCTACTCGCTGGAGCGGCTTGGTATCCAACACTCTACTGCATCGCAATCAGTGCGACGACGGGCGAAGCGTGGATCGCAGCAGCCATGATGGTTTGCATGGCGGGCTTAAGCCTTGCGTTTGCAACCATACAGGGAATCCCAGGGCAAGTGCCGGCTTTCATTCGACCTACTCCCATGACGCAATGGTTTGCATTTCTTTGGACCATTCTCCAGGTTGTGATTTTTTGGAGCGTCTTTCTCTGGATCTTACCGATGGGAATCGTGGAATGCGAATCCCATCTCCAATTGCTACGCTTCGCGGTTCCCGGCCAAACGCTGACTTCTGTGATCGTCTTTGTAGGCGCTTCACTGCTGGGACTTTGGAGCGCCTGGGCAATGTCTTTTGATGGCAAAGGTACCCCACTACCAACCGCAGCGGCTCCGAATCTAGTATTCAAAGGCCCCTATCGAATCATTCGAAACCCCATGGCAGCCGCTGGGATTGTTCAGGGACTCGCAGTAGGTTGGCTACTTGGTAGCTTCGGAGTCCTTATCTACTCCATGCTTGGAGCATTTGCATGGCATTGTTTGGTAAGGCCTGTCGAAGAGCGAGAACTCTTGGAACGATTTGGCGCAGAATATGTTCGCTACCGCTCAACGACTTCATTGTGGTTTCCAAGCTACAAGCGGAGCCAAGAATCTGAGGTCCTCGATCGGTAATCGGCTGTCCTAGCTTGATATCAGGATTGGCTGTCTTTGTTCTTTTTCCTCGAAAACAAACTTCCAAAATCATCGAGATAGGTATAGATGACTGGAACAGCCAGCAGAGTGAGCAACAAGGACAGTGTTTGCCCACCAGTAGTGAGTACAGCGATTGAGCGTCGTTCTTCTGCCCCCGGCCCGTTGGCGATTAGAAGTGGCAATAGCCCCGCAACGAAAGAGATGGTGGTCATGAGTATAGGACGAAGTCGATCGCGATTCGCTTGAAGTATTGCCTCATGCCGTTCGATACCTTTGCGCCGCAGGGCGTTGGTGCAGTCGATTTGAAGAATCGCAGCCTTCTTAACCACTCCGAATAGAACCAATACTCCTAAGGCAGAATAGACATTTAGCGTTTCATTGCCCCAGTACAAGCTGATCAATCCGAAAGGAATCGAAATCGGCAATGTAAACAAGATGGTGAGCGGATGTGCCAAGTGTTCGAACTGTGCCGCCAGAACGATATACATGAATATAAAGCTAAGCAAAAACGTCCAGCGAAACTCGTTCAATGTGCGTTCCAGTTCTTTACCGCGACCGAGCACTTGTGCGCTGAATCCAGGCGGAAGCCCAAGCTCAGCCGCCAAATTGCGCATCGCTTGAACGCGATCGGCAAGCGCATAGCCCGGTGCGATATTGGCGCGGATGGCAACCATGCGTTGTCGATCCAAACGGTCGATTCGGGCTTGCGAATCCCCAAATTTAAACTGCACCACATTGTCGATGCGGGTCAGGCTTGTTCCGTTCGATGTGGAGACAAGAGCACCATTCCCGCTTGCGGAAGTTCGATCTCGCGATGGCTCCGCTCGGACATACAATTGGGAAATCGAATCCACGTTGCGGCGATCAACGCCAACGAGCCGAAGTTCGACATCATAAGCATCGTCAATTTTTGCGTCGCGATATCGCGAGACACGATCGTCGCCCCCCACAGCGATGCGCAAAGTATCTGCAATTTCTTGAACGGATACTCCCAGCGCTGCCGCTCGTTCACGATCGATGGAAACCAACAGTTCGGGCTTGTCCATCCGTAGAGTGGTATCCACATCGACGATTCCGGGCAGCTTAACCGTGCCCTCGCGCATGCGTTCGCTGAACGAGGCGAGTTCCGCGATATCGGGACCGGTGATCGAGAAATCGATATCAACGTTCGGGCCCTGTCGCAACGAAGTCAAGTTCCGAATCGAAGCGCGAACGTCGGGAATCGCTTTGAGCATCGTCCGGATCTCGACCATCTTTTGCTGCTGGCTGAAGTTCCCCTCAAAAGCTTGGCTTGGTGCACCGTTGAGAAGGCCATAAAACAATCGGCTAAACGAAAAGGTGCGCAGATGGGACTCGGTCAATCGCACAAAGACGCTGCCGCTGTTAACCCCGCCAAAGCCTCGTGTTCCAACACTCGCTAAAATGAGCTCCACGCCGTCGACGGTACGAACCATCTCTTCGACGCGTTGCATGGCCTCGTTCATGGATCGAATCGAGGTGCCTTCTTTGGTGTTGACGCTGATTTCAAATTCGGACTCGTCGACGTTGGTGGGAATGTAATCTTGTTTTACCAGTTTGTAGAGCGGAATGTTGGCAAGGATGGTGGCCAAGCAAAGCAGCATGGTTAGAAATCGGTGCTTGAGGGCCAAGCGGAGCGAAGCCATGTAAAAGGTTTCGATCCAATGGTAAAAGCCTTGCTGGCGAGTTGATTTGTTGGCTTGATCGGCCGATCCTTTCGGGTGTGGCTTCAGCAAGAGGCTGCACATCATTGGCGTCAGTGTAAAGCTGATGATCATCGAAACCAGAATTGCGACCGTCGCAGTGACCCCGAATTCAAACAGCATCCGACCTGTAACGCTCGAGAGAAACGAAACTGGCAGGAACACAATGACCAGCGATACCGTTGTTGCAAGAACTGCTAGTCCAATCTCTTTCGTTCCATCAATGGCGGCTTGATGAGGATCCATTCCTTGTTCCTCAATGCATCGAAATACATTTTCCAAAACGACGATCGCATCATCGATCACAACACCGACCATCAAGACTAGGGCCAGCATCGTCACATTGTTCAGAGTGAAGCCAAAAGCTTTCATAAAGGCAAAGGTTGCAATGATGGACGCGGGGATCGCAACCGACGCAATCAAAGTCGATCGCCAGGATCGCATGAATAGTAAAACGGTCAAGCAAGCTAAGATCGACCCTGAGACCAAGTGGTTCTCGATTTCATGCAAGGCAGATAGGATGTATCGGGACTGATCCTGAATCACCGCCACTCGCACTTCTGGGGGCAGCATTTCTCGGCTTCGTTCCAGTCGCTTCTTCACGCCCTCGATCACCTTCACGGTGTTTTCACCCGATTGACGCTGAACTGAAAGGATGACGGTTGGCTTTCCATCCAGCCTTGCCATAGTGCGCACTTCTTTGGTCGCATCTTGCACTTCTCCCAGATCAGCCAGTCGAATCGACGCGCCCCCGACGGTTTCAACGACCAATTCAGGAAAGTCCTTGGAGTCCGATACTCTACCAAGCGTGCGGAGCGATCGTTCCCGGAGTCCTTCGTCAACGCGACCGCCAGGTACTTCTGCGTTCTGTCGAGCAACTGCGTCGCGAACCTGAGCTATCGATAGCTGATATGCTGCAAGTCGCTTTGCATCGATGTCGATCTTGATCGCTCGTTCAGCTACCCCCGAGATCGAAACCAAGCCAACGCCGGGACTCGATTCAATGACCCCTTTCACGTATCGGTCCGCAAGCAGATAAAGCTCGCTGGCTGATTTCTCGCCCGAAATTGCAATGGACATAATAGGCGAGGAATCGAGGTCCGACTTTTGCACGACAGGTGGATCAATATTGCGCGGCAAGCGATTCGAAACCGCCGATACGGCGTCGCGGACATCTTGAACCGCAGCGTCAATGTTTCTGGCAAGAGAGAATGTGATAAGAACAACCGAACTGCCATCGTTTGATACACTTCGCAGTTCCTCGATCCCAGCGACCGTCGAGACGGCGTCTTCAATCAGTTGCGACACCTCCGATTCGACTTCCTGCGAGGCAGCACCGGGATAATTGGTTCGCACATTGACGGTCGGTAGATCGGTACTTGGAAAGCGATCGATGCCCAGGCTTGGAAATGCTACAAGCCCAGCCACCACCAATGCCATGACCAGCATGAGTGCGAAGACAGGTCGTTTAACGCAGATCTCTGCGAGCCAATACACGATGTAAGCCTAAGGGAGAGCGGTGGGGAGGGGCACGAAGCGGTAGGGTTCCAAGCTCTCTATTGTAGTTGGAAATCAAGATTCCCCAAGAAGCGATGGGTTTGCAGTCGGTTTTATGAGCGTTTCTTCACCGATTGCCTTGCTAGCCCGGAATATTCACCGCGTTCTATTTGTACCAAAGTTATGGCTTTTCCGAGGTAACACGCTGAATGTACTGAACCTCGTCCTGTTTGTACGCCGAACCATCTTGACGCAAGACGTCATGAAACCAAACCTCTGGTTCGCTGGTGTACTTCTTTTGCCACGAATCCCACGGATAAATAGTCTGCGATTTTCCGTTGACAAACCCCCACATGTACGAGCCCACCTTGCTCTTTTTCATAATCTCCAAATGCGGCTCGAAGGTGCTTTGGTTCGGACGGGCCATAAACTCGGTGCACATCAAAGGTCGGCCGTAAGTTCCAAGCCGTTCAATGCAAAGCTTCATGCTTTCGGCATCACCGTAACAATGGTAGCTGATCACATCACTGTTGGACAACTGAGTTACCTTAGTTGGATACATTCGATCGATCACATGCGAATCGAGCCAAACGCCAGAGGTTAGGGGCTGAGTTGGCTTGGCTTCCCGAACCCATTCAAACACTCTTGGGAGCAGTGCGTTGACCAGCTCAGGCTTGTTCTTAGGTTCCAGTCCTGGGCGACCATCTTGACCTCCATCAAAATTGTCGGGCTCGTTCCAAACATCCCAAACAACAACTCGCGAGTCATTGGCGTAATGCTGTACGAATCCTACGACGTATTCTTTCAAGTGAGGGAATGCATCGGGATTCTTCAAGACTTCGATACCAGGGTTCTGAACCCACCCCGAATTGTGCGTAAAGGGAATGGGTTTCGGCTGGGGGCCCAACTTTGGAATCGGATGCCAGCAGCTATCGAACAGTACAAACATGGTCTTGATACCATGCTTGTCGGCTAACTCAAGAAATTGATCGGTACGTTTCAAAAATCCTTGGCTGTCTTGTTTCCATAGCAAGTCATGCAAAAAGACACGGACGGAGTTGAAGCCTAGTTTCTTGGCGAAGCCCAACTCGCGATCGATGGTTGCGATGTCAAAGGTTTCTGCCTGCCACATTTCTAGCTGGTTGACTGCGCTGCTCGGGATAAAGTTGCAGCCTACCAACCACGGTTGCTTTGCGTGCCATTCGATCGCTCGTGCCTTGTCCCAGACACCGGCCACGTTGGGTAATTGCACCGCATTCGTTTGAGAACGCAGAACCTTCACCGGGCCAGTAGCGATCACCAAAAAAACCAATCCGATGAAGAGATGAAAACGAAGATTCGGGGAGGTTATCATTGGTATTCTGTCTAAGGCGGGAGGATGGTTAACTCCGCCCCAGCATACATGATCCATGCATCAAAGCAAAGAACATGGTTTCCAATCGCGATAGATTCCAGTCCGACAAAGCGATCATCTAGACAATGAAGCAATCGGACAATGCTGGCCTATTGAGGAAAAACAGGCCCCAAGATCGGCACGTTCTCGTCGTTGATTACCGGATAAACCGGTTGCGGATTGGGCATTAACGCCGGGGTGATGATCGGTTGAGGTTGTCCAACGGTCGGTGGCATGGAAACAGCGACCCCTTGACTTGCTTGCAAACGCAGTTGTTCTGCGCTGGCCACAAGGGCTTCCTTGGGTACAACCGGTTCGGGCGACATCTGAACATCGATAATTCGCTCATCTCTTTGTTCAAAAGGCCAAAGGGTTTCCGATGCAAAGTCCAAGGGGGGAATGGCGTACCAAGGTGGATTGATCTTGCGTAAGAATTTTTCGGTTCGGTATCCATCGCGAACGATTTCAAAGCTTCGGGTTCCGTAATAGGTGAAGCTCGTGGACACAGGGGTTAAGCCGATAGGCTGTTTATCGATGTAGACCATCGCGCCGGGGGGGCTTGTGCGAATCGTCATTCTTTTGCGGATGCAGCCGGTCGAACAGGTCAAGGCAAGAAGAATGCAAAGATTCAAATTCAATGCTAATTTTGGATTTGATATCATTCCGGGCATGAATTTTATCCGTGACGATCCACAAAGTTCGTTGGAAACTTGATTCGACAGTCCGGAGTGTAGGAACTTTTTGGGAGAAACCGCAAGGTTGCTTGGTCGAAATTGCTAAATCTTCTAAAGACCCTTGTTTTTTCTGATGTTTCGGCAAACATGGATGTCGTTGCACAGGTCGAACCAACCCAGGATTGATGCTTTCGTGGCTGCTATACCTACTCGTCGAAATTCCTTCAGCCTTCCAGCGGATGAAGCTCCGATTCAGCATGAACCCTTGACGCCGCTTTGCCGGCTTACTGGGAACACCATCGCATTTGCTGCGAAACTGGTGAGCGGGTTTACTGTGCGTTGGCTGGGATCGCAGCCTGATACCTGCCAACGTGTTTACTTTGCGAACCACACAAGTCACCTCGACGCGGTGGTTCTATGGTCCTGCCTCCCAAGAGAACTGCGTCTCTTGACGCGCCCCGTTGCGGCACAGGATTACTGGGGCGGGTCTCGCTTTCGGCGTTTTCTTGCAAAATCTTTCAATGCCATTTTGATCGACCGCAAGCAGATCAAGGTCCATCAAAGTCCGGTCGAGTCGATGCTTCGCGAAATTGGTGACGTCTACTCCCTCATCGTTTTTCCGGAAGGGGGACGTGCTGCCGATGGAGAGATGGGCGAATTCAAGAGCGGCCTGTATTATCTCGCCAAGAAACGCCCGGATCTGGAGCTGATTCCGGTATACATGGACAACATGAATCGAATCTTGCCACGAGGTGAATTCATGTTGGTCCCCCTGCTCAGCTCCATCAGCATCGGCAGCCCCATTTATCTTGAAGCGGGCGAGTCGAAAGCCGAATTTCTCAATCGAGCCAGTCGGGCTGTTAAAGTCCTAAAAGAACGCTAGGCCGATATTCTTATGAGCCGCAGGCGCTAGCCGCGCTAAGGCCCCATTCAAAAAGTACATGTCGCGGCTATCGCCCGCGGCTCAGGTGTGCACAGTGCCAAAGTCCAGCAAAACGAGGCTTTTCGCGTGCGGAGCTTTTTGGCCCAGCATTTGCTTTAAGAGACTGGCATAAGTTGGACTGCCAACTTGCAACGCGAACTTTAGCTGCTTCGCATCTGAATCCAAAAGAGGAGAGCAACCATGCCGTTTCGAATGGACAAATTAACGATCAAGGGCCAAGAAGCGATCGTAGGAGCTCAGTCGCTTGCCTCTACTGCAGGTAATCCTGAAATAGAAGGACTGCATCTGCTGTCGGCTCTTCTTTCCGATCATGAAGGAGTGGTTGTGCCCTTGCTCAAGAAGATAGGGGCTTCAATTGAAAAGTTGCAGTCCACGACGGACAGTGAACTAAAGCGGCTACCTAAAACTTCAGGCGGACGCCAGCCATCGGTAAGCCCATCGCTTCAGAAATCGCTGGAAGCGGCCGCATCTGCAGCAGAAGCCATGAAAGATGACTATACCAGCACGGAGCATTTGTTTCTTGGGCTATGCCGCACCGACAACAAAGCTGGTAGCTTGATCAAGCTACTGGGAGTTACGAAAGCAGACATTCTCACTGGCTTGCAGAGCGTTCGAGGCAGTGCTCGGGTTACCGACCAACACCCTGAGGGCAAGTTCCAAGCGCTCGAAAAGTATGGCATCGATCTTGTCGCACAAGCCACCAAAAACAAATTGGATCCGGTCATTGGCCGCGATGAAGAGATTCGACGTGTTGTCCAAGTCCTTTCGCGTCGAACGAAGAACAACCCCGTTCTCATTGGTGAACCAGGCGTTGGAAAGACGGCTATTGCGGAAGGCCTCGCACAACGTATTCTCCAAGGGGATGTTCCTCAATCGTTAAAGAATCGGCGAGTCATTGCGCTCGATATGGGCTCGCTCATCGCCGGCACCAAGTTCCGAGGAGAATTCGAAGAACGCTTGAAAGCGGTGTTGCGAGAAGTCAAAGACGCGGACGGAGAGGTCATTCTTTTCATTGACGAACTTCATACGGTCATCGGAGCTGGAGCCGCTGAAGGTTCAAGCGATGCAGCCAATTTGCTAAAGCCCGAACTGGCGCGCGGCCAATTGCGTTGTATCGGCGCAACCACGCTTGACGAGTATCGGAAGCATATCGAGAAAGATCCTGCCTTAGAACGTCGTTTCCAACCCGTTTACGTTGGCGAACCAAGCGTGGAAGATACGATCACCATCCTGCGCGGTTTGAAGGCTCGTTACGAAGCGCATCATGGGGTCAAGATTCGCGATAATGCCCTCGTGGAAGCAGCAAAGCTGTCGCATCGATATATCACGGAACGCTTCCTTCCCGACAAGGCTATCGATCTGATGGATGAAGCATCCGCACGTGTTGCGATGGAACGGGACAGTGTGCCAACGGAAATTGACGTTCTGCAACGTCGATTGCGCCAATTAGAATTGGCTCAAAGACAGCTTAATGAAGAATCTGATTCTAGCACCGACGATGCACTTGAAGCGATCGAGCAAGAAATGGCCGTCGTTCAGCGCGAACTTGCGAGCTTGCGTGAGCAATGGGAGTCGGAAAAGCTCGGACTTTCCGATGTCGGATCGGTGCGCCGCGCGCTTGAGCAAGCCGAAGGAGAGTTTCGCCGCTTGGATTCGCAGATTAAAGATATGCAATCTTCCGGCGGAGGTGTTTCGGAATCTGATTATCAGAAGCTGTTTGAACTAGATCAAAAGCAACGCAAACTTCGCGAGCAAATCGCGAATGAAGAGAAGAGCGAAGTCAAAACAGGCAAAGAAACGGAGTCGAGAAGACTGCTGCGAACCGAAGTCACAGCTGACGAAATCGCTAGCGTGGTCAGCGCTTGGACCGGTGTGCCCGTTTCACGCA
The DNA here is from genome assembly GCA_027487485.1 of Planctomycetaceae bacterium. GTDB lineage: Bacteria > Planctomycetota > Planctomycetia > Pirellulales > Pirellulaceae > JBKCUI01. The sequence goes on from JAIYDN010000009.1 coordinate 177,633, forward strand.
TGCTAGAAACCGAACGAGCCAAGTTGCTAGTCATGGAAGAGCGATTGCACCAACGGGTGATCGGACAGAACAACGCGGTCGAAGCGATCAGCAACGCGGTCCGACGAAGCCGCAGCGGGATGCAAGATCGAAATCGGCCGATCGGATCGTTCTTGTTCCTTGGACCAACCGGCGTCGGTAAGACCGAGCTTTGCAAGGCTTTAGCAGAAGTCATGTTTGATGACGAGACTGCCATGATCCGTATCGACATGAGCGAGTTCATGGAGCGTCATACAGTCAGTCGCTTGGTCGGAGCCCCTCCTGGTTACGTTGGTTACGAAGAAGGTGGACAATTGACCGAAGCGGTGCGGCGCCGCCCCTACAGTGTGATTCTGCTGGACGAGATCGAGAAGGCTCACACCGATGTCTTCAATATCTTGCTGCAGTTGCTGGATGACGGACGTTTAACCGACGGCCAAAACAGAACTGTCGATTTTACAAATACGGTTGTGGTAATGACCAGCAACATTGGAAGCCAGATCATTCAGCGAATTGCACAAGAAGGTGGCGATGAAGAGGAGATGATGATTGCTGTGCAAGAGACGCTTCGAACACGATTCTTGCCCGAGTTTCTCAATCGAATCGATGAAACGATTCTCTTTGAGCCGCTTAAGAAAGAGCAGATTCGAAAGATCGTCGCTTTGCAAGTTGCTAGACTTGAGAAGCAACTGGAAGAGAACCATTACCGATTGAACATCTCGGATGCTGCCATCGATGCGATTTGCGATGAAGGGTACGATCCTGCCTACGGTGCGCGTCCTCTGAAACGAGTGATTCAGCGACGTTTGCAAAACAAGATCGCAACCGAACTGCTGAAACGCGAGGAGCACGAGGGTGGAAGTATCCACGTTGATCATTCCGATGGCGAATTCAATATCTCGTCGCATCCGTAGTGGACGAGGCAACGAGTCCCCGTTTTCGTAGTGGACGAGGCAACGAGTCCCTGTCTTGGTAGTGGACGAGGCAACGAGTCCCTGTCTTGGTAGTGGACGAGGCAACGAGTCCCCGTTTTCGTAGTGGACGAGGCAACGAGTCCCTGTCTTGGTAGTGGACGAGGCAAC
>JAIYDN010000038.1 GCA_027487485.1 Planctomycetaceae bacterium
CCTGCCAACTCACGCAACTTGTCCCGGGTCGCCGCAAGAAATCGACCCAGTAATCGGCCTCCTGCAAGCTTCGACATCCGAACTCCCCAAGTCTCGGGCGTGCAACCAAGCCTTGCAAACACATCTGCAACCTCCGCCGAGATCGCAGTCTTGCCATCACGCAGCATCCGGCCCGTGTACTCCACCAACATCACGTATTGGCCCAACGTGAAACCGCTTCGCATCCCTTCACGCACCGCACCAAGACCACGACGATCCTCAACCGGCACCAGCCAAAGCTCATCTTCAAGCCCACCACTAACCCGAACCGCCGCCACGCTGCCAAGCTCCGCCGCCTTCAAATCCTCGGCCCGACCGTTCGAAACGACATGATCCACCCGAGCCTTAATCGAAGTGTGCTCGCTAGCTTCCGGAGTCGCAGCAACCCCAGCCGCAACCGGATTCAAATCAATGTAAGCACACACTGATACAAGCGACTCTTCGTCCAAAATTGCAATCGATTTGAATCGTCCCTCAAAGAAAGCCCCAGTGCATTTGTCTTGCTTATTCGCAAGACGAGCCAACGGCTCCTTGAGACACTTCATAAACCAACCCAGTGACGACAATCGCTTGCGCGCACCCGCCACCCACTCCATGTTGCCCAAACGAGCGGCAACCATTTCCTTGGATACCTTCATCGGTTTGCGATCCGACTCACGAGGCGGAAACAGCCGAAACCAACGCTCAACCACTTCCGAATCCGACCAGCCATTGGCAGCCTCAGGATCGATACGCAGCAGCAAGTGCAGATGGTTGTCCATCAAACTGAACCCGCCTACGGAAACTGCAAAAATCTGATCAAGTTCCTTCAGTCGGTTCTCGATCCAATCCTTACGTCCTGGAGCCGCCTCGTCACCCATGAGATGAGCCCGACGAACGCAACGAGAGATACAGTGATACCAACGACTTACGGTGGCATCAACAAGTCGAGAACGGGAGATAGTCACAGCAAGAACCCCAAAGCAAAGAATCAGAACAATCGACAAAGTTTACCGAAATCACCATGTCTGTCAATCGCTGTGCCTGTCCTTTTTTGTATTTTGTGTTAAACCACTTCATCGTACCAATCGTAGCCAAATGTTTCGAGCTCAACCGAACGGGGCAGTTTCCCAGCCGCTCTATATGGCCTCAATCTCCGGTATCTGCCCCGCAGTTAACCCAACGGTCAGATAGTTTGAGGTCCGTTTCGGTGGGGCGGAAGCAATCGGCGTGCGAACAAGCAACCACTTATCAACTAGAGAGCGCGATAGTTCGAGGGAGAAAACTCCATTTTGACGGAAGCAACATTCGGAAAATCCGCTCGCGGTAAGAAAGGCGAGAGCGCGGCAAGCTTGGCCCGAAAAATCAAAAACGCCGAAAACACTGGGGATTTAAGCGATCGAGTCGCCGCATGAGAAAACCTCTCAATCCGCGAACTGGCGGGTAGCCTAAAGTTCGCTGGATGAGAATGAGTACGCTCGGAAGGATTTGAACCTTCAACCTTCGGTTCCGAAGACCGATGGACCACCAATCTCTTGCGGGTGGTTGTAGTGAATGGTCCGAACAATTGCCCGAGTAAGTCGCGGTTTCAGGAAATCTTCAGAAACCTTCTCATGGGGGTGCCATCGGCTGCTAACGCTGGTTGTCAAAGCCTTTTGACAAGGCTTTTTGACAGGACTTAAGGTTCGGATCGTCCAAATAATCCGCAAAATCTTGAGTTCCCACCACTTAGTCCAGGCAATGTTCACCAAGTCAGTTAAGGAACTAATGCAACGACCTCCAAGTGCCGAAACGTAAAACTGAATGCAGTTATTCCAAATGGGTGTGAATTTGATGTCAGACATGCCCCAATCATTAGGTTTCTGATCAACCGCGAAATGCAAGATAACGGTTGGTAGATTGGCTGCGATGGGGGCGATTCTGATGAGACAAATCGGCGTGCCATCCAGGAATAACTGATTGCGACTTCCTGACGTACTCAATCCGTTGCATTCATCATCAAAACCAGCATTCCCCCAAAACAATTTAGAAACAGTTATGCAGGCTTCTTCTAACTCGCCATCGAACGTAGCTACGAAAGCTTCCACCAAGGGATCGAACGCAAAGAGAACGGCTCAATCGCGTGACCTTAGTTCTACAGATCGAGTGGTTCATGTGGTGGAACAACTCGCCGAAACCATGAACATTGCGATCAATGAGATTCGCGAGATCAACGAAAATGCCAAACTGCTATCGCTGAATGCCCGAATTGAGGCCGCGCGTGCCGGCTCCAGCGGTGCTGCATTCGGTGTCGTTGCGCAGGAAATGCAATCGCTATCGAACAACACGGCGGTTGTTGCGGACGACATGGCGAATAAAACAAGAAATTCCATTAATGAGCTGGTGGAAATCATCGGCGGAAGCGTTCGCGGCGAACGACTCGCTGATATCGCTCTCAATAGCATCGACCTGATCGATCGCAATCTCTACGAACGGACTTGCGATGTTCGATGGTGGGCAACCGATTCTTCCGTCGTCGATGCTTTGCAAAATCCAAGTCAAGAGGCATTCGACTTCGTTTCGAAACGACTTGGGGTCATTCTCAACGCATACACGGTGTACCACGATTTGGTGTTATGCAATTCGAAAGGGAAGATCGTTGCCAATGGACGCCCGCTGCAATTCAATAGCGTTGGAAGAGATGAGGCCAAATCGCCTTGGTTTGCAAAAGCCATTGCGACTCGAAGCGGCGACGAATTCGCTTTTCAATCCGCTCATTATTCGCCTCTTGCCAAGGACCAGTCCGTCTTGATCTACTCTTCGTCCGTGCGACGAAACGGTGGTGCATCTGAGCCAGTTCTTGGGGCATTGGGAGTTGTATTCAACTGGGAGGCCTTGTCGACAGCTGTTCTCACGAATGCCAGTATTGACGCAGCCGAAGCCAAGCGGACTTTGCGATTCATTACCGATCGGGACTTTCAGGTTCTCGCTAGCTCGAAGCCAATGCCCGTCGATTTCCGGCTCCCTGTCGAGCATCTGGGATCGATTTTGTCAGAAAGCAAAGGACATTGTGTCGTGAAAATAGATGGCAAAGATGCATGCGTTGCTCATGCCTTGTCGCCAGGTTTCGAGTCGTATGCGACGGGCTGGCGATCCTTTCTGATCCAAGAATTGTCCTAAGACGAGCTGCGGGACCAGCGGAATTCCCCCTCGCTCACGCTTCGGGTTGTGATGTTTCCTTTGCCTGCGGCAAAACTATTAAAGCAACAAGCCGTCACGCGTCGGGTTGGGATAACATAGGCTGCCGCTCGACTGAAAGTTCGTTTAGCTAAGCTGGTTTTAACGGTTATACCAGGGAAACCTTCCACCAAAATCGGGAATCTAGGTTGGTGGCATTCTCGGTCTGCATCTAGGCTAGAATAAAGGGAAGCTTGTTGGCCATGATTGCTTTTGGCTGACAATGTTGCAAACCTGTTCGATTAGCCTGTCAGTATGGTTCCATGTCCCGATCCATCGAATCTTCATCCGAAAATTTGGCGAGGTCTTCGCTTCCTCAACCAGCCTTGCCTGAGCTGGACGATCCGTTGCTCGTCGTTTTATCTCCTGATTCGAAAGTAGACTCGGAAAAAACAGCCATTCGTCAAGGCGAGTTGATCGACATTCGGGATGTGCAGCTAGAATCGTTGAGCGGCTCTTCTCGCAGTCAACCACTCGAGATTGCAACCTATCTGATCGGTCAGCAACTCGACCACTTCCTCATCGAATCACTGGTCGGCACAGGTGGCATGGGTGCGGTCTTCCGAGGCCATGACCAGCGACTCGACCGCGTTGTTGCCATTAAAGTCGTGCCGATCATCGGCCGCGATGCTGAGACGATGAAGAGGTTCCGTTTCGAGGCTCAGAGTGCAGCGAAACTCGATCATCCCAATATTGCCCGCGTCTATTACGTAGGTGAAACGGACCAATGGAGCTACATTGTTTTCGAGTTCGTAGAAGGGATCAACCTACGCGAACTGGTCTTAAACCGCGGCGTGCTGGCAATTGATGACGCTGTTTGTTTGACTCGGCAAGTGGCTGAAGCCCTGCAGCATGCATGGGACCGGAAAGTAGTTCACCGCGACATCAAGCCTTCCAACATTCTGGTAACGGATAGCGGGCAGGCGAAGCTGGTGGACATGGGACTGGCCCGAACCACCGAACTGGATAAGTCCACGAATGACTTAACGGCAAGCGGTGTGACCCTGGGAACGTTCGATTACATTTCGCCAGAACAAGCTCATGACCCCAGAGCAGCAGATGTCCGTAGCGATCTCTATTCGCTCGGTTGTACTCTTTACTTCCTTTTGACAGGCTCGCCTCCTTTTCGTGAAGGAACGGCTCTTCAAAAGCTGTTGATGCACGGAACCAAGTACCCCGAGGATCCTCGATATGTTCGTAATGATATCAGCGACGCACTGATTGCCATCCTTCGCAAAATGATGGCGAAGAAACCTGACGACCGCTATCAAACGCCTGTCGACTTGATCTACGATCTTCGACAACTCGCAATTCAAGAAGGCTTGACTTGGACCAAATCCAATTCGGGCGGTACCACGCTACCTGATCGTTCGAAGAAGTCCGTTTTCTTTCGGCTGCTACCTTTTTTGGTTTCGTTAGCGGCAATCGCGACCACTACTCTGTGGATGCATATCGGGAACTACCAAAGCGCCGCATTCCCCATCCCTAAAGAGGAAATCGTCGAACGTTCTTTGGAACCTTCGGAATCGAAGCCCGATATAATTGAAATCAATTCCGACGTGTTTAGCTCCGATATGGACACCCTGGTCGTCGATGCGACCGCGACACCCAAGACCAGCGATTCTTTAGGGGCCGTTACCTCCATCGAGGAGGCGATCGATCGCTCGGACCGGCAAAGATCGATTCTGCGTATCTTGGTGAAAAGATCCCAGTGCACTACATCTCTCAACGACCTGAAATCAACTCTCAAGATCGACTCGGATCTAACCATTCAAGGACTGACCTCCTCTGCTGGCGAGCGATGCAAATGGACGATCGAAGGGAACGAAGCTTCGACGGACTCCGTTACATCGACTGGCTTGCTCGAATGTTCGAGCGGAAAGGTCACCTTGCAGGACTTGGATATCGTATGGCGATTAAACTCACAAACGCGACGCAAGGCTTTGGTTGCTTTGAAAGCTGGCTCTTGGCTTCAACTGAAGAATTGCACCCTAACCATTCATGATGAATACAGTTCCGGGTTGCGCATTCCTGAGAATGGAACAAGCAAACTCGAGGAATCCTCTTTGGCCACCGTTCTGTTGGTTGAAACCGATTCCGAACCAAGTGCGACCAGTCTCGACAACGAACTTTCCCGTACCTTGACCAGAATCGCAGTCATGAATTCATCCGCGCGAGGTCAGTGCGACTGGCTGCGTATACAAGGGATGCAACGGGTGGAAATGAATCTCGAGAAGAGCTGGTTCGCGATCGGCGGCTCGATGATTCAATCGACGGGTAGCCCAAGCCAAACACGCAATGGAATTCCCATTCGAATTGATCTTCGCAACGTGACGAGCTTCACCCTAAGGCCTTGGATTAGCTTTTATCTGAACAACACCCTGCCCTATCCCAAGCCCTTTGTTCGTAACTCGATAGACAGTGTTTTTGCTGGAGCCACCAATCATGTTGAATGGAATGCTTCCAGCAATGAGAACTGGAACGATTGGCGGCAGTCGGACGCAGCTCAAAAGATGATCAACTGGATTGACCTTCGCGGCGTAGACAATACCTACGACAAGGCAACCATCTCCAACATCGTTGCAATCCTGTCCAAGCCCAATAAAACGGAACTTGTTCCCCTAGAACCCGATTCCAAGCTTCTTGCGGAAGAACGAGGGCTCGAAACATTTTCCAGTTGGAAGAAGAAACCCAAATTGGAATTCAATAAAGTTCACGAGACAGAGTTCTCGCAATTGGAATGGCAATCCGGAACCTATTCGCCCGGCTACCAAGAACCCGGCTACCAAGAATAAGTGGATGCATGGCAGGCTCGCACTATGCTAGCCAGGATGAATCACGCTAGTCAGGATGAATCACGCTAGCCGGGATGAACCACCAGGGCAATTGGAACCGAGGGACTCAGTATGAACAATCTTGGCTAAGTATGGTAAGATCTTGAACAGCCGTGATTGGGACAGCAGGTGAACCCTTCGGACCCAAGGTCATTAAATTGCCCCCTGCTTTGATACGAACTGAATCCAATATCGACCTGAATTTTATGATTTGCATCGATTTCTCTCCCGCGTTTCTCCTGGTCGACTTGCCTCGAGAAAACGACCAAGCCAATAGCTTTCCAACCCCTCGCGTTGACGTGTTCGCATCGATCCATTGGATTGCCAGGGTCCATTGGCTTATTTGGATCGACCAGTTGAAAAACGCTTGGGAAATTCTTGGCATGCTCGTGGTGATGATGGCATTAATTGCCCTTCCTGGATGCGACAATGCAAAGACGCCGGCCGATAACGCTGCCAAAACGAACGTTGAAGGTAAAAAAGAAGCAGATCCAACGGTTCCTATCGGATCACCGGAACAAATCAAAGGTTCGTTGGCTGCCAAAGCAATCTTGGAGGAATCGATTGCCGCTTATCGCAAGCTTACGACCTACGAAGATTCGGGGGTGCTCAAGCTGAGGGTTCCTCTCAAGGACAAACCCGTCGAAGAGACCGAGCCGATGCGGATTGCCTATGAAGCTCCCAACAAACTTGCTGTTCGCGCCTTGGACCTACAATCGTGCTGGAAAAGTACGACGTTTGAATCTATCTTCCGAGCCAAGGACAGCTCGCCATTCGGCAATCAACGCCTTGTTCGACCTCGTCCTGAAAAACTTGATCTGACTTGGCTTATTCTGGACCACCTTGATGCCACCTTGGACAATCCAACCACCCGGACTCCCATCCAGCTTCAAATGCTGTTCGATGAAAATGCCCTTTCTGGCTTTCGTAACGAAAAAGCCACGCTGAGTCTGTTGAGCCCGGAAATGTTCGATAGCCGCCGCTGCGAGCGCGTTCGCGTTGTGCTCGATCAATTGCAATGGACTCTCTGGATCGATGCCGAAAATCGTTTGCTGCGAAAGTATGTCTTGCCTGTCGAACTGATCGATGCCTTTATCCCGAATCTACCTCCCGATCTCGATCGAACGAAGATGGAGATTGCTGTCGAACTTTCGGACGCGAAACAAGGGCACAAAATTGAGTGGACCGATTGGCAACTGCCGGAAGAATCAGAGTCGTTGCTTGTTCGGCGATTCATCCAGCCACCTTTTGCTTTGCCACCACTGCTTGGACAGAACATTGCTCCGTTTGATCTGAAGGCTGCCGATGGAACCCTTCTGCTGGATTCAGCCCAACGTGCGAAACCAATCACGGTGATGTGTTGGGTCGGATTGGATGAACTGAGCGAATTGTTCGTCAAGGACGTCATGGAAGCCAATCGCAAGTTAACGGAATCTATGCCTAACAACTCATTTGAAATTATTCTTGTTTCCAAAGCACCAGCCCAAGAGATGAAGGACTCGCTCAAGAAATGGAACTGCGACTACCCCTTGGCAATCGATGTCGATAACCTTACTGAAAAAGTTTTCAAGGTTCCTGATAAGCTTTCCGTTATAATCCTCGATAAAAAATCGACCGTTCAGTACGTGAACGAATTCGGTTATCTGGTTGTGGTCCCAACTCTTTTGCGAGAGCTGTTCGAGAATGTAGATCCTGCGGCTAGGGCTCGCTTGCAAGCAATCGATGATCAAGCTCGCTACAATTCCCGATTGCATCGTGCCATCATCGAACGTTCCCAAGTGAAACAGCAACCGCCCATCGAGAAGTTCCCCTTCACTTTTCACGAAACCGAATTGGTTTGGAACGCTCCCTTCACAGCCAATGTGATCGCTGCCGCGGGAGAGCAGTATTATGCGAAGCTAGGTGCAATGGAATCGGCGCCAGATGTGTTCGCTTCGTCGGAATCGCCAAAACGAATGATGACAGTTCTGGATGATATGGGGGACCTGCACACGATAGATGCGCTTGGCAAAACCCAACGGGTCTCCTTCATTCCGGTTGAAAAGGCAACGGAAGCAACACGGATGAATATTCTTCCTGATCCTTGGGATCACGAACGCGTTGCGATTGTTCCTGAAGGGTTGCCTCGGTTTTGGATTGTCGACACGACCAATCTGGACGGACGCGAACCTACTCAAGCGACAGAGTATGAGCTTGAGCAGGACGAATCCCCAGTCGCTTTTGTTTGGACAGCGCTTGGCAATAAAGTAAGCTTGACGTTGGCTACCAACCAAAATCGCCTTCTGGCTTATGACCCAGAAACCAAAAAGCTAAGTGTTTCGGAATCGAAAGGGGCCATCGCCATCGTACCAACGCTCAATGCAAACGGAGAATGCATCGATTGGAATGCATGCGACTCTTTTGGAAAACTAACTCCTATTGCCAGCCTTCCTTCCAGCTTACCACCTGCGAAGCAATTGGTCGATCAATTACCCTTTCGACCATTGCCCGGCAATTGGACTTGGGGAACGGGGCGGGATGGACCTGCCATGTTGGCGATGGCAGATTTGGTCAGCGGAGAAGCGGGTACTATTTTGCGTTATCAAAACACAAAACTCCCTTCATCAACTCATCCGTTGAACGTACGTGCAGAACAATGCCGAATTCTATCTTCGACGAAACTGAAGGACGGCTCCTTCTATTGGCTATCGTCTGCACCTCGCTCTGTCCTACACCTTCAAACCAATGACAGTTTTTATCGTGACCAATTGTCGTTTGGAAAGCCGGTGCTGGGGGCTAGCTTATTGCCCTTCGAGATGAATGCTCGCATGGTGGTGGCAATCGACAATTCAGTCAGTTGTTGGAACGTGAAGATGCCACCATCCCCAATAGCCAACACACCGCCAGAACCCGTCTCGTCCGAAATCCAACCTAGCCCCAATGCAGGATCGGAGACTACGGGTGATTAAAGGCGAAGTGCGGCAGCCATTCGTGTCGCTCAACAATGTGCGGCTCGCTGAGCAAGCGCTGTATCAATCGCTGGGCGCGTTGATTGTCAATGTTATGGCTCTGATGCCTATGCTGATTGCAGCTTCGCTTTCAATCTTGCTGAGCCTACGACTTGCCTTAGGAAAAATCTTCTTGCTGGTGTTTCTCGCAAACACGGTTTCGACGGTTCATAGTCAGGACGGAACGGCATCCAGTCAAAATGCACCCGTCGCAGAACCGGAAGCACTTGCCGTTGCGCTGCAACAATTATCAGCAATCGACCCAACCGCATTCGCAAGTTCGGGGATGGAACAAGAACAACTGGATGCGCTGGCGGTTGCACTAGAGCTTACGCCCAAAGGCCGGCATCGGTTTCTCATTCCGCGCTCCTTCCAAAACCAAAAGCCTTCGTTGGAACGTATTGCGATTTCAAAGCTGTTTCCTTCGCCGGATGCGGCAAAAGAATTCCAAAAGACACTTGTGCAGATCGCGGAACAGAACGAGCAATTGGCCGCCAACGCGGAACTTCAAAAGAACTTTCCAGAGGCATATCGCAAACGCTGGCAAGCTGCTGGGATTCGATCAATCTTGTCCGCAAACACCGTTTCCTGGTCTCCGGTCCAGGCTCTTGTTGGGGCGAAACCTACCCCAAGGGTTCTTACCAATCACGCAAAGACTCTTTGGCCTGCAGGTTCCTATTCGATGTCGACCACGACCCATTTCGAGATCGTGTCGCAAGCGGGCCTTAAACCTACGGAAGAATTGGCCGAGCTATGTGAACAGTCTTTCGCTGTCTGGAAGCAGATGTTCCCCGAGTTTTGGATGCCATCCGGAAAAAGTGATTCCAGTTATGCTTCAGAACGTAACGAACGTTTCACGGTTGCTTTGTTTCGTGATAAAGCTGCCTACATCAAGGCTCTCAAGTCGCAGTATCGCAACATCGCCATTTCCACTGGGTTCTACGATCCGAATCGCAAGTTGGCCATGTTCTATTGGGATGGGCCCAAGACGGCTAGCACGGTGGTGCACGAATTGGTGCATCAGTTCTTTTACGAATCGGAGACATTTCCGATCAAGATGAACTCGGACGAGGATTCTGGTTTCCTGTTTGTGGAAGGGATCGCGCTATACATGGAATCGATGTCCCTACGGCGGTGCGGCGGTGCTTGGGTCGTTGATGTGGGTGGATGGGATTCGCCTCGTTTCCAGAGTGGACGCTATCGTCGTTTGCGCGAGAATTTCTGGATTCCTTGGGAGGAATTCTACGCTTGCTCTGGAACGGATCTTCGCAATAAGCCCGACATCGCCCAATGGTACAGCCAAGCAGCAGGACTAACGCATCTCTGGATGGACGGAACCAAGGAAATGAATCGATCGTTCCAGGTTTATCTCGCCAGCATCTATCGAGGCCAATCCGATGTGTCCTTGTTGGGTAAACTCGCTGATGAAGTCGATCTGCGCAAGGTATATGACACTTACTTGCTTCGAAGTGCTTCGGATTCAAGTCGCCCCTACTTCGCAACAAGAAACGAAGCTGTTTTGTCTCAGTGCAAGATCACGTCCGAGCAACTGCTCGCTTGGCCCATCCCCTTTAGAAATTCGAAATGGCTTGAACTTTCGTTTACCTCAGTCGGTGATGAGCTGTTTGTGGACTTGACCGATAGCAACCAAACCGCAATTGAGCCACCTTGGAACGTGACACGGTTGAGTCTGGAGTCGAGCCAAGTTTCAGACCGATCCATGAAGGCGATTGCCAACATGAGTACGCTCGAAGAACTAGATGTTTCTGGATGCGCGATTACGGATGCAGGAGTTGCTGCACTGGCCGAGAATAAGACCGTAAGAACTTTGTGGTTGAATGATTGTCCGATCACGGACGCATCACTACCAACCCTGCAATCCATGAAAGGCCTGACCGCGCTGCATGTGTCGGGTAGCAAGATTTCATTGCAGGCCTGGGAACGTTTTCTAACAGTCCGTCCCGGTCTCAAGAGCAAATCGTCAGGGCCCTAAGATTGCGATTCAGCGAGTCGTGCTTCGACCTCCGTGGCCAACATCATCATTTGAAACAATTGGCCAACATGAAGCTCGTCAATGCATGGCATAGAAAGCACCGTCGATGGACTTCCTTTTCTCGACATCGTCGCGCTGACTTCTTGGAATCGGTTCTGAAAAGCCGTTGGTAACGAATCACCGTTTCCTCCTTGCAGCGGATCAAATCGTACTTGTTCGGGGACAACGTGATGAAAGACTCGTTCTGACGTAGCCATTTCCTTCTGCGGTGGAAGGGTGTCCCAATCTCGAGAGTTCATGATCGTCCATTGGCCAATCCCCGTTGAGTTCGATGCTCCGTGCCGCTGCTTGGCAAGTGCGCTATACCATAGTCCAAACGAGGCCAGGGCTTTGCTCCACACGCTCAAAACACCTTGGTGCACATGGTGCTTCGTTCTCAAAAGATGATGGACGGCCGCGAATTGTAGGATGACATTGGATGGAGCAGCAGTCTCGGCAAAGTGCTTCGTCATGGCGGCGGCACCTTGCAACAGCTCAATGACGTTCACTCCGACAAGAGCTGCCGGGACCAAGCCTGCCGCAGTAAACAACGAAAACCCTCCGCTGAGTTCCGAAGGGACTTCGAAGGTCTCGTCCGAAAGGTGCCCTGCTTGGCCATAAGTCAGCATCCTCGATGGCAAAAGAACTCCTTTGCGAACAACCGGAACCAGCAACTGAGTGCGATGTTGGTCGTTTGCAATGGTGCTTTGGTCGAACGCATCAAGAACTCTTTGGAGTGATATTGATGTGTGCAGGGGTTCTTCATTCGATCCAATAACCACTAATGCCCATCGATCGAGTTCGCAAGTTGGAGGCCGATTTCGGTGCGCGTCGAGCAAATGAAGTAGACCTTGCAAAGCATCATTATCCAAAGAACTGTCTTCGAAAACGATGCGTGGCTTGCTTCCGCGATCCGCGCGACTCAGTTCGTTCCAAAAAGGTTGACAACACGATTCAAGAATTGATCTTGCGCCAGAAAGAGTTCCATCAACCGCAACCACTACAACTCGGTCCACTACAGAATGCATATGAGTGGCGCGACGAAAGAGCCTACCAAGTTCGCTTCCACGACGATCGTTCGCATAGGCATCGAGAAGCCGATCGGGCCAAGAAACAAATGCGACATTGGACGACGAACCAGGCAAAGCCGATTGATCAAGCTCTGGCGTCGTCCCAGAACTGAATTGAACCATTTCGTCGCGGACTCGAGCTGCCTTTTGCAGGGCTTCGCTCCAGTCGTTTGGGTTAATCGCTAGTTCTGGACCGATCAAAGCGGAGGGGTCGAATCGAAGCGGCTTGATTGCGTTTTTCCTCAGTTTCATTCGCAGCTTCGTTCTGACAGGATATATCGATTCAACAGTGGGGGGGGGTGCTTGACCAGAGTGTTATTGCTGAACCGCAGGCGTTTGTTTTTGCAACTGCGCATTTTAGCTTTCCGTCGTACTCGTACTCAATGAAATGGTACTCGAACTCGTACTCGAAACATGGCGGCTGAGTACGACTTAGACTACGAAAAAAGCGTCCCTACAAAAGGTCCGGAGGATGCCGATTAGCGCAACGTCTGTTTTAGTCGCGACCAATGTTACCACATGAGACATATCAACGGGGCTAGTGCCCAATGCCATCTATTTTCAAACTGTTTTGAATGTCGAACACCGAATTACGAATGTCGAATGCCGAAGTGGCGATCGTATTCCTTGGGATTTCGACATTCCTTGTTCGATATTCGATATTGATTGACTAATGACAAAGTAGATGCCATCGGGCGAGCGTCTACGGCACAGTTGATCCAGACTAGTGTCTGAAGTGCCTTTGTCCGGTGAAGATCATCGGGATGCGGTTTTCGTTGCAGGCCGCGATCACTTCGTCATCTCGTCTTGAGCCGCCAGGTTGGATAATTGCAATGATACCCGCCTTGGCAGCGCGGTGGATGGAATCGGGGAAGGGGAAGAAAGCATCGGATGCCAATATGCTGCCTTGCGAACGTTCGCCCGCCTTTTCAATCGCAATCTCAACGCTGTCGACTCGGCTCATTTGGCCAGCACCCACGCCGACCAGAGCTGCATCACGGGCGAGCACGATTGCGTTGCTCTTCACGTGTCGGACCATTTCCCAACCGAAGGCGATGTCATCCCAGAGTTCTTCAGCCACTTCGACATTGGTGACCGTCCGCCATTTCAAGTTCGTTGGGGGTTGATTGTCTGCTTGTTGAACCAGCACCCCACCGCTGATAAAGCGATACGTTAGGGCGATGGGCTGTTCACCAAAGGGACCCGTTTGCATCAACCGCACATTATCTCGCCATTTTGGCTTGGTTTGCAGAATTTGAACCGCTTCTGGAGTAAATGAAGGTGCAACGATGGCTTCAATGAACAAGCCCGGTTCGGAGAGAACTTCGGCCGTTTCCGCATCGACAGTCATGTTGAATCCCAGCACCCCACCAAACGCACTCTGTTCATCACCAGCCAAAGCCTTGCGGCAGGCGAACGAAAGCTTATGAGCTGATGCACCGCCGCATGGGTTGTTGTGCTTGATCACGACTGCGGATGGTTTTGCAAAACAGCGGACAATTTCCAGAGCACTGTCCAGATCCAATAAATTGTTGAACGAAAGCTCTTTACCGTTGAGCTGTTCCGCGTCCACCAAGGATACGCCACTGCTTCCCGGAAGTTTGTACAAGGCGGCGGCTTGATGCGGATTTTCGCCGTACCGCAGGTTGTACTTCAGGGTCATTGGGACTGACACGGAAACAGGAAGATCGATCGAGGCCGCGTCGGCGGGCTTGTCTTCTTCGATCTTGGCCTTGGAACCCGTGACTTGCTTTTCAAGATAGGTTGCTATCGCATGGTCGTAAGAGGCAGTGGCGATAAAGCATTCAGCCGCTAATCTCAATCGAGTCGCCTCGCTGGTCCCACCGTGCATTCGAAGCTCGTTTGCAATCAACTCGTACTGATTAAAATGAGTGGCAACGGTGACGAAATCGTTGTTTTTGGCTGCAGCCCGAATCAAGCTCGGGCCACCGATGTCGATCTGCTCGATGGCTTCCGCCAGAGAGACTCCGGACTTGCGGATGGTCGATTCAAATGGGTACAGATTCACTACCACCAAATCGAATTCGACGATGCCGTGCTCTGCTAAAGACTGAAGATCCTGGGGATGGTTCCGTCGAGCCAAAATCCCGCCAAAAATTTTGGGATGAAGCGTTTTCACGCGACCATCCATGACCTCTGGAAAACCGGTGTAAGAAGCGACTTCCTTGGCTTCAATCCCATTTTGAACCAGATGGTTTCTGGTACCACCCGTGCTGTAAATCTCGACACCAAGAGACACAAGAGCGTTAGCGAATTCGACCAAGCCTTGCTTGTCGCTGACACTGATTAACGCACGCTTTATAGACGAAAAGGAACTCACGGAATGAGACTTTGGACCGGTTGGAGACGCTGGCAGACAAAGAAAAGAAGTCTCATTATGTTCGCTGAATTCACGGAAAATCGCAAGCCTTGATTCCGCTTCAGTAAAGACTATTCGAACAGGGAATCCTGCAGGTCCACCTTAATAATCGGGGTCGGTGCGAATTCGCTGGAGACATAAATCGATTGACTATTTTCCGAGAAACAAACCGATTCCGCCTGCCGCAGTTTTGGCAAGGTAAATGATTTGGGCTCCCGTTCGAGTGCATTCAGCCACGGTTCAAGCTGACCGCTGATCATTTTTCTTTCGTACAAGAATCCTGCAACGTAATTGATTGCGATCAGTTTCGAGCCGTCATCGGAAACATCGCAGGCGGTGGCGGTGGGTATAGGGGATCTGGAAATAAGCTTGGCATCCACCAGTCGTTCTGACCCCTTATCGGACGGTTTTTCGTTCGGAACTTCGATGGAATAGATCCGTCCTCCTAAAGCAGATTTCTCGATCAACAGAATCGACGAATCCGTTGAATCAAGGCCGATCGATTCATAATTGGTAACCCCGCCAGGAATTCGAACCCGCAGTACCCCATAGGGTGTTTGCTGTGAATCGACGATATCGCCGGCTTGGCTCAGATCGACTTTTGGTTCGAGCACCAAATAGAGCAATATGTTATCGCGTTGACGTGCATTTCCACCGATATCCCCCACAATCAGCATCGATTGTCCGTATATCTCACCGATCGACAGATCTTCCCAGTCGATAGCTTCGGCTCCGGTTATATGTAGACGTAACCGAGTTTCGCCGTTCTTGTCTACCAAAAACAAACGTGGCGAATCTCCTGAGTCGTTGTGCAACCAAAAGCCCCCTTGGTTTCGCAGTGAAAATTCAAGTCCACTACACTCAAGGATGGCTTTGTCCTTAAGTAGAATTGTGTCAGATTGGTTAGAGTCCAATGCGGTTGCGTTCGGCGGGGAGCTTCTGAGATCACGTTGAATTAGGTATGCAACTACGAAAATGAATGCAACGGCCAATAACACAACAGGCAAGCGGCCCATAACAGAAGAATGGGCTATAGGCACGCTGGGGTTCGTTGCGTCAGGACTATTCAGATTCCTTAATTGAGCCAAGACGGAAGTACTCCCATGCCAGGCAGTTCCACCATCTGTACCTTTTCAATGGAGCTGATGGCCATCAGCTGGTCGAGAGCGATTTTGGGCGGAACCCCGTCCAGGTTGAGAACACCAATCGCATGTCCGCCGGGTTGTTGGCCTGCTCGTCCAACGGACATCTGACCGATGTTGACTTGATGCTGGCCAAAAACGGTTCCAACGCGACCAATGATTCCCGGCACATCCGTATGCGTGAAGAACATCATGTGTCCATCAAGATAAGCTTCGAGTCGATAGTCATCGATGGAGATCAAGCGAGACATGTTATTGCCGAACACAGTCACCCCGGCCTTGACGTTCTTTCCGCCGCCAGTGACTTCTGCAGTGATGGACGAACTGAATGCACCCAGCTCGCGGTTGCGATTTTCGGTTAGTTCGATGCCGCGTTCGCGGAGAAGCATTTCGGAGTTAATGATGTTGACATCATCCGCCATTGCCTTTTCAAGAAGCCCGGCGCAGAAGGCTGCAGTTAGTAGTTTGGTGTCCTTATCCGCGACTTCACCACGGTAGTTCAGTTGGCATCCGCTGATGCTGCCGCTGTGCCATTGGGCCATCAGTAGACCCAACCGGTGAGCAGCGTCCAAGTAGCCACGCAACGATTCGAGTGTCTTAGGATCAAGTGCCGCAACGTTGACAGCATGGCGAATCTCGCCAGTCTTGAAGAAATTGATCAGTAGCTGTATCCCCTCGATTGCAACTTGAGTCTGAGCCTCTTCGGTGCTTGCACCCAAGTGCGGAGTGCAAACAACGCCAGGCATTCCAAACAAAGGACTGTTTGTACAAGGTTCTTCCTCAAAAACGTCCAGGGCAACGCCGGCGATGATGCCTTGCTTCAGACCCTCTACCAATGCCGCTTCTTCGTAAATTCCACCCCGAGCGCAGTTGATCAACCGAACGCCCTTTTTGAGAATCTTCAGCTGGTCCATCCCCACCAAGTACTTGGTTTCGTCGGTAAGCGGGGTGTGAACCGTCAGATAGTCAACTCGAGGCAATAGATCCGAAACGAGGTTCGCTTTCTCGATATTCATCTTGGAGGCAGCTTCGTCCGACAAGAACGGGTCGAATGCAATGACTCGCATACCAAATGCTAGACCGCGCAAAGCGACTTCGCGGCCAATACGTCCCATCCCGATAACACCTAAGGTCTTATCGGCGAGCTGGGCGCCCATGAATAGTTTGCGGTCCCACTTGCCATTACAGAGGCTTTGGTACGCGGGCGCAATCGATCTGGACAATCCCAGCATCAATGCAAACGCATGCTCGGCCGTGCTAAGCGTGTTTCCGGCTGGCGTATTCATGACCACGATTCCAAGGCGCGTGGCCGCGTTCTTGTCGATGTTATCCGTTCCGACGCCTGCTCGAACGATGGCGCGGAGTCGTTTGTTTCCTTCTAATGATTCCGCGGTAATCTTTACTCCGCTTCGAACAATGGCGCCATCAAATTCGTTCAGAGAGCTTCGTAATTCAGGGCCTTTCAGTCCAACGCGGACTTCGTATTCGAAACCTGGCTCGGCGTTCAGTAGGTCAAAACCCTCTTGAGCGATTGGGTCTAAGACGAGTATGCGAAATGTCATATCAATGGAATCGGAGTAAGGTGTATGGTTGTTTTGTGAATTTTTGCGGAAGCCCAAAAGACTTCCGTGTTAAAAAGGGCTAGACGATGATTCAACTGCATCGCGTCAATCAAGCATTCTTGGCTGCGAAATCATCCATCAGCTGGGCAAGTAACTGCACCCCCGCCATTGGCATGGCGTTATAAATGCTCGCTCGAATGCCACCAACACTTCGGTGCCCCTTCAAAGAATCGAGCCCCGCTTCTTGGGCCTGAGCGAGAAACGACTTTTCAAGGTTTTCGTTGGCGAATCGGAACGTCGCGTTCATCAGCGAACGATCTTGTTTCTGAGCATGGCCAAGGTACATCGTCGGATGTCGATCCATGGCGTCGTAAACCGTCTTCGCTTTTTCGATATTGATTTTGTGCATCGCCTGCAACCCACCAATGTCCTTTTCTAGCCACTCCGCAACCAACCCCAGCGCATAGACCGCAAATGTCGGCGGAGTATTCCACATGGAATCTTCCTTGGAATGATTTTTGTAATTCAAATAACCAGGTAGCGCATCGCTGGATCGGTCCAGCAAATCTCTTCTAATAATGACGACTGTGACACCCGCTGGCCCCGCGTTCTTTTGAGCACACGCGTAAATCAAGCCGTACTTGGAGACATCAATGGGTCGATAGAATATGTCCGAGGAACTATCGCACACAACCGGGATAGGGGACTCCAAGTCTTGTTGGAATTGGACCCCTTGAATTGTTTCGTTGCTCGTCAAATGAACATATGACCCGTTGGGAGAAATCTTGAGCTCACCCGGGCCGGGAAGACGGTCGTAGTTGGTCGCACCGCCATCGTAAATGACCTCGACAACCCCCTCCTTCTTCGCCTCACCAACTGCGTATTTGCCCCATGTTCCGGTGACAATGTACTGAGCGGGATTCGATTGGCCTCTCAGCAAATTCATGGGAACCATCGAAAACTGAAGACGCGATCCCCCTTGCAGGAACAACACGTCATAATCGGCTGGAATGTTCAGCAGACGAATCAGACGTTGCTTCGCACTTTCCTGAATTGCGATAAACTGCTTGCTTCGATGCGATAGTTCCATGACAGAAGCGCCGCAGCCTGGCAGGCAAAGCATCTCGTCTCGTATTCGCTCGAGCACAGGGACCGGCAGTACGGCAGGCCCGGAGGAGAAGTTAAACAGTCGTTTTTCCATTATTCCGTGTTACTCAGCGGTCAAAAAGATCGGATGTGCAAGAACTCCTTCGCACCCCAGCAAAACGGAATTTTACGTTTAGAATGCCATACACGGAAGGACCAATGACCGGGTCTTTTTCCCTCGCCCTCCGTTTCCAAGATGTTTACCGCTAGGTATTGCTGAATGCAACGAAGTACACGACAAGTTGTAGAAGATCTTCGCAGCCATGGAAGATTGATTGAAATTGCTGACCCTTTATCGACGCATCTCGAAATTGCCGAAGTGCAGCGTCGTGTTTACGCCAACCAGGGGCCGGCCATTCTATTTTCTAATCCCATCGGAAGCCCCTTTCCGATGGTCAGCAATCTGTTTGGATCTTTGGAGCAGGCACGTTTTCTTTTTAGAAAAAGCATCGATCGCGTCCGACGCGCCATCGAACTGAAGATCGACCCGAATCAGCTGTTCATCCGACCAATGCGGTATCTGGGTGCTCCCTGGACAGCATGGACCATGCTTCCCAAACGAGTGCGGACAGGACCGGTTCTCCAGCATGAAACGACGATCGATGGTTTACCGAAACTGATTTCGTGGCCAGGGGACGGGGGGCCGTTTGTCACTCTACCGCAAGTACTCAGTCAGAGCGACTCTAGCTCGCTTATGCAATGTAACCTGGGAATGTATCGAGTTCAGTTAGCCGGAAACGATTACTCGCCCAACCAGCAAATTGGACTTCATTATCAATTGCATCGCGGCATCGGAGTCCATCATCAGAAAGCTTTAGCCGAAGGAAGACCATTTCGCGTTTGCATAAGCGTTGGTGGTTCGCCCGCGATGACTTTGTCTGCCGTAATGCCTTTACCGGAAGGACTAAGCGAACTGACTTTTGCGGGTGCCTTGGCTGGCCATCGCATTCCGATGATTGTTTCGGACCACCACGCGCCGATTTACGCAGACGCTGATTTTGTGATCGTGGGGACCGTAGATCCTACGACGACCAAACGCGAAGGGCCTTTCGGAGACCACTTGGGGTACTACGCCAAAGAGCATGATTTCCCCTGGATGAAAGTCGAACGAGTCCATCATCGAAAAGATGCTATTTGGCCCTTCACCGTCGTGGGCCGTCCACCTCAAGAGGATACGACGTTTGGTGAATTAATTCATGAATTGACCGGACCGATTATCCCAACCGTCCTACCAGGGGTTCAAGCAGTCCATGCAGTAGACGCCGCCGGAGTTCATCCGCTGCTATTGGCGATTGGAAGCGAAAGATACGTTCCGTATCGAAAATCCAACCGCCCGCAGGAACTGTTGACGCAGGCCAGTGGGATATTGGGACAGGGGCAAATGTCATTAGCCAAATACTTGCTGATCGTGAACGCAAACGACGACTCTAGCTTGGATATTCACGACATTCCGCGATTCTTTCATCACTTGCTGGAACGTATCGACTGGAACCGCGATTTGCATTTTCACACACGAACCACCATGGACACGCTCGATTACTCGGGGGATGGCCTGAATCAGGGCTCCAAAGTGGTGATGGCTGCAAGTGGTGACAAACGCCGACGCTTGGTTTCCGAATTGGTGAGCGACTTCTTTATTCCGAAAGGATTTTCGGGGCCGCAATGGTGCCTTCCCGGAATCCTGGCTATTCAAGGCGATTCGACTCCCAACGGGACACTCGATTACTTTGCGACGGAAATGACAAACTTCGCTCAATCCCAAAGCAAGCGGCTCGAGGAAGATCTGCGTTGGCAAGGCTTGAGGCTGATCGTTCTAGTGGATGACTCGGAGTTTGCGAGTCGTACGCTCAACAATTTCCTGTGGACCACGTTCACTCGAAGCAATCCCGCGTCCGATATCGATGGTGTCGGGAGCTTCACAGTCCAAAAGCATTGGGGATGCACTGGCCCGCTCATCATCGATGCAAGATGCAAGCCGCATCATGCACCCCCATTGATCGAAGACAAACAGGTGACTGCGAAGATCGATGCGATGGCGGTTCGCGGCGGTGCGATTGCAAAATTTTTGCAACGTTAGAATGCGGAACCGTCTTCCCTGTCCATTCTCCCAATGAGATGGCTTACTCTTGTTTGCACCAGTTTGCCAACAAGTGCAAACCTTCCTTCTGACTCTTTTCAGGGTGAAATTGAGTTGCCATGATGTTGTTTCGCTTGACCCCTGCACAAAACAAGTCGCCGTATTCCGTCTGAAGCCATACGTCGGATGGATTCTGAGGCACCACGTAATAGCTGTGAACGAAGTAGACATAGGGACGATCCGTTAATCCGTCGAACATAGGGTCCGATGGGATCGTGCTGCATATTTGATTCCAGCCCATATGAGGAATCTTCATAGGCGATTTTCCAACGGGTTGTTCGAAACGCAGTACCTTTCCGCTCAGGATCCCAAGCCCCTCGTGCTGCCCACCCTCTGAACTGGAGTCCATCAGCAACTGCATTCCCAAGCAGATTCCTAAGAAAGGCTTTCCCGATCCCGCCCAATCCTTGATGAAGCTAACCAAGTCGCGGCGGTTCAGCTCGTTCATGGCATCCCCAAACGCACCCACACCTGGTAAAATCAAGTGAGTGTTTTTCGCAAGTTCGGTCGGATTCGAACTAATAGTGGCAATGTTACCGGTGCGTTCGATTCCCTTTTGGACGCTACGAAGATTTCCCATCTGGTAGTCAACAATTCCCACACTTACGGTCATTCGCTGGATCTTTCCGAGATACATTTGTCGCGTTTTGAAAAAACTGTCTCTGTTTGGACACTCCATGGCTGCCCAAGTGACAGTGAATTTTACTAGTCCTTGCCAAAAGACTGGTCGGTTCGCACAAAGTTTAGCCACTTGCGAGCCTTTTGGATGTCCAAATTGTCCTTGTACTACGTACCAAACGTTTAGAAATGTTGATTTTTAGGAATTGGTAAGCTTGGAGCCACGAAATTTGAAAAATTTTTGGCCCAAGACTTGCGTCTGTTGAACTAATAGTTGCTCAACGACGTCAAAAGACAGTTATGTCGAAAGATAGATACAGAGTGACCGAACGAGTCAAACGCTGAGGCGATAGAACAGTTGTCAACGTGGCACACTGCTCAGACAAGGCCAAGCGAGAGACAAGGCAAGCTCAATGATTGAGCTTCGTACCCTATCGCAGAGAGACTTGGAGCGGTTGGTAGCCGCAAGGATTAACAGGTTCGACTCAGCAGCAGGGAGCAAGGCATTATGAATACAGATTACCGAATATCGCTCATCAAAGAACTTCGAGACCAACAAGTACGGTTCGCTCCGCGCGGCAAACGCTATGAGCAAGCAAACCGGGCCGAAAGTCTTTTGTCGGAATTGGATCCTACCAAAAACTACCCCTACGATTATCTATTCTTCCGAGTTACGGACGTTCGTCCTGATGCAACCGGTTACCGTTTGATCAAGGGGGATGATGCCGTCCATGACTTAAGACTTTTTGTGGAAGACATTACCGATTCGATGAATTTGCGGGTCGAAGAGGCCAGCGAACCGGTTCATACAGTCGAAGACCTAAGCAAGATGTTCAACGTTTCCACGAAGACTATTTCGCGCTGGCGAGATCAAGGCTTGGTTTCGCGCCGGTTCCTTTCGGATGGCCGAAAACGGGTCGGTTTCCTGCATTCGTCGGTCGACCGATTTGTCTCTCAAAACAAAAAGCGAGTACAACGCGGCGAACGATTTTCACAGATTACCGACGTAGAAAAAGATGACATCATCGACCGCGCTCGCCGAATCGCTGCAACCGGAGCAAATCTTTCAGAAGTGGCTCGAACTGTCGGATCGGAAGTAAACCGAAGCACGGAAACCATTCGCTACACGATCAAAAATTTTGATCGGCAGTACCCTAAGATGGCCGTGTTCCCAGATCAACGCGAACTGCTATCTCAGGAGGACCGCCGCGCCATGTACCAACAACATCACCGTGGCGTGTCTACGGTCATCCTGGCAAAGAGATATGGTCGTACTCGAACCAGCATCGTCCGATTGCTGAACGAAGAACGAGCAGCGAGGGTCATGGAACTGGTCCTTGACTACATCCCGAACGTTGAATTCGAGGATGAGTCGCTGACAGAACAAATTTTGGGCGAAATGCCGGTCCCGTCGGAAGCCCCCAGAAAAGTCCGAGCCCCCAGCGGTTTGCCCACTTACCTCGCTTCGTTGTACGACGTGCCATTGCTAAACCGAGAACAGGAATATCATCTTTTCCGAAAAATGAATTTTCTAAAGCATACCGCTTCGAAACTTCGTTCAGAATTGGACGTCAAGGCTCCGTTGATCGCACTGATGGATCGAATTGAGAACCTCTACGAGCAATCGGTGGCAGTCAAAAACAAGATTGTTCAATCCAACTTGAGGCTGGTCGTGTCCATTGCTAAAAAACACGTCGACCCATCTGATGACTTCTTCGGGTTGATCAGTGACGGTAACATGTCCCTGATCCGAGCCTGCGAGAAATTTGACTACTCCCGTGGAAATAAGTTTAGCACCTATGCTTCATGGGCGATCATGAAGAACTTCGCCCGTACCATTCCGGATGAATTTCGACATAGGGATCGCTTCCGAACTAGCTCCGAAGAAGTCTTCACAGCACATCAAGATCAACGTGCCGACAATTTCACGGCCGAAATCGATCAAGCGTCCCGAACAGCTCAGATTCAAAAGATCCTGCATACGTTGGACCAACGTGAGCAACAGATCATTGTGCGCCGATTCGGTCTGGATCATCGATTCGAACCTTTGACTTTGAAAGAGGTCGGAGAAGAACTTGGGGTGACCAAAGAACGTATCCGCCAGTTGGAAACTAGGGCGCTAGACAAGTTACGGCTTGCCGCAGCGAAAGCACACATTGACATCCCCGAATAACGCACCTTCGGCGAAGCCGTTCTAGGTTGTGCTACAACTGACGTTTTTGCATAGCCGGAAGCGCTGCGTTCAAAACGCTTCCGGCAGTTGCCTAAGTTTCGGGTGATCGATCTTGGGCACTGACGCGTTATGGCTCGAGCGCGTGATGGCCCCCGACGCAGGTTGCCACTCAACTAGCCCTTCCAGGGTGCTACTCGGATTTTGGTCTTGGGACTCGCGATCCCTTTCCACCGCCGCTTTTGCTGGTCCGTTTCCGCTGCTTACCCCCTACCATCCGTTCATCTGGGACATCATCCTCAATCGACTCCCCAACTCGATCTCGCATTCGCAGAATCTTATCACGGAGGGCGGCGGCTCTCTCAAACTCCAGCCCCTCAGCAGCTGCCAACATTTCTTCCTCGAGGGATTTGAGATATTCCGGTGTGACCTTCTCAGACTTGCCGTCTCGGCGGACTACATCTCTTGCACGCTTTCGATTCTCGGCGGCTTGGTGGATGCTCGCGGTTACTGATTTACGCACCGTCTCGGGCGTGATTCCATGTTCAAGATTGTAGGCCTCCTGAATTTTCCGTCGTCGGTGAGTCTCTTCAATGGCGGTCTGCATGGAGTTGGTAATCTTGTCAGCATACAAGATAACTTTGGAGTTGGAATTTCGGGCGGCGCGTCCAATCGTTTGAATTAACGAGGTTTCGCTTCTTAAGAAACCCTCTTTATCCGCATCGAGGATTGCAACCAGGGAAACTTCGGGTAAGTCTAGTCCTTCGCGAAGCAGGTTAACACCGACCAATACGTCGCAGCGGCCTTCACGTAATTCTCGCAGCAGGTCTACACGTTCGAAGGCATCGAGTTCACTGTGAAGCCAGCGGCACTTCAGATCATTCTCGGTGAAAAAATTGGCTAAATCCTCGGCCAAGCGTTTTGTTAACGCGGTGACAAGAGTTCTGTCGCCCATGGCAATACGCTGTCGGATTTCATTCAGGAGATGCATCACTTGGCCTCGAGCTGGAATCACTTCAACGACAGGATCAAGCAGGCCTGTCGGACGAATGATTTGTTCGACGACTTCTCCTTCGGTCTTTTCCATCTCGTAATGATTCGGAGTTGCCGAAACAAAGATCACTTGATTGATTTTTTGCTCCCATTCTTCGAACTTCAACGGACGATTGTCCAATGCACATGGCAACCGAAATCCGTGATCAACCAAAGTTGTCTTTCGGCTTCGGTCGCCCGCGTACATGGCGCGAACTTGGGGAATAGTTACGTGAGATTCATCCACCAATAAAAGAAAGTCTTTGTCGAAGAAATCGTAAAGAGTGTCAGGTGCGGAGCCGGGTTCTTTTCCAGATAAGGGACGCGAGTAGTTTTCGATACCGGGGCAGTGCCCAACTTGCTGAAGCATTTCAAGATCAAAACGAGTTCTCGCGCTGAGACGTTGCGCTTCAAGCAGTTTTCCTTCGCTCTTGAACTTCTCGAGTTGCGATTCTAGTTCTTGTTTGATGACTTTGACGGCCTTACCAATCTTGTCCTCGGACGTCACAAAGTGCTTGGCGGGATAAATGTAGACCTCATTGAGTCTCGATACGACTTCGCCGCTAACGGGATTGATGATTGAGATCTGTTCGATTTCGTCGCCCCACGACTCGATTCGGTACGCAAACTCTTCGTAGGATGGCCATAGTTCCATGGTGTCGCCACGTATGCGGAATTTAGATCTTTCGAAAGCGATGTCATTGCGTTCATATTGAATGTCGATCAATCGCAAAATCATATCCTCGCGGTTCACTGTTTCGCCAACACGAATGGGAACCACCATTCGTTTGTATTCTTCTGGCGAACCTAACCCGTAAATGCAAGAAACGCTTGCGACGATAATGCAATCCGGGCGGCTTACAAGAGAACTGGTTGACGCCAAACGCAGCCGGTCAATCTCCTCGTTGATCGACGCGTCCTTCTCGATATAGATGTCCCGCTGAGGAATGTAGGCTTCGGGTTGGTAATAGTCGTAATAGCTTACGAAGTAATGAACTGCGTTTCTGGGAAAGAACTCCTTGAACTCGGCGTAAAGCTGTGCAGCCAATGTTTTGTTGTGGCTTAAAATCAACGTTGGCTTCTGGACCGCTTGGATGACGTTTGCCATGGTAAACGTCTTACCAGATCCTGTGACACCCATCAGAACTTGATGCTTCTTGCCGCTTCGCAATCCTCGCACCAATTCCGTAATTGCTTGAGGTTGGTCCCCAGCCGGCTTAAATGGGCTGTCCAAATCAAAGGCTAGAATCCGGTCCATATTTGTTGATGTCAATTGCTATCTTGATGTTCCTTCACGAGCCCCATCGGGCAAGTCCTCGTTTCCATTATACCGTATGCTCAAGATGGGCGACTTACCATCTTCAGCTCTTTGGGGGACACAGCTTTTAGTTTTTGGGGTAGTTGCGAGTTGAATTTGAATTCCTTATTCTTTATTTCTGAACCACGAATCGGACCTTTCGATGGAGTGAATCCCAATGAGATTGTCGCGAGCGGAGATATTCGATCCAGCAGAGATCGTTGCAGTGCATGTTATGGCGAGGACGGTCAGACGATGTTACCTGCTTGGAGATGATCCCGTTTCTGGAAAAAACTTCGATCACAGAAAGGGTTGGATTGAAGACAAGCTTCGGAAACTAGCTTTCCAGTTTGGCATTGATTTGCTAGCCTTTTCGTGTCTTTCCAATCATTTCCATTTGGTGCTACGCTCTAGGCCTGACGTCGTCCAAGCTTGGGACGATACCGAAGTGGCTCGTCGATGGTGGACGCTCTGTCCGAAACGAAAAGTTCAGAGAGAGTTGGATGGGGAACTGGTTTGGATTCCAGCCGAACCCAACGAATTTGACCTCAATTTGATTCGAAATGACCCTGTGAAACTGGCCAGTATTCGCAGGCGATTGAGCGACATATCGTGGTGGATGCGTTTGCTTTGCCAGTATATTGCTTTACGGGCCAATGGTGAAGAAGGTGAGGGGCTCGGCAGGTTCTGGCAAAGTAGATTCAAAGCAGTCCGGATTCTGGACGAGGAAGCACTTTTGGCGTGCGCGGCATACGTTGATTTGAATCCAATTCGAGCTGCGTTGGCCGAGACGCTGGAGACCAGCGATTTTACATCGGTACAACGACGTATGGCATCCTTTGCAGAAAATGTAAAGGAGATTGCGAATATGGAAAAGGTAGGAGCAGCTTCAGAATCACGGGATAGTCGCCCTCGCACCGATGAATTCTTGAGTCCGGTTGAGATCGATGAGCGAAACGACCCGATAGGTTCTCGTCCCAGTCGAAACCACAAGCGTTGCAGCGACAAAGGATTCCTGGCAATGGCCGAAGCAGATTATCTCTCGATTCTCGATTGGTTGGCTCGAAATATCGTAGCTGGAAAACGAGGCTCGACCCCTGAAGAAACACCCTTGATATTCGATCGGCTTGGAATCGACAGTGTGGCATGGTCGCTGATGGTGAAGAATTTTGGTCGATTCTTTCAGAATGCAGCGGGGAAACCAGCCAGTATCGCTCAGGCTCGCAGTCTCAAGACGTATCGCAAATTCTACTGTAGCCGGGTGTAGCTGGCGCTCTAATTCTTCGCAGCTTTTGGAACCAAAAGAGCCTATTGGCTGATGGTTTTGGTCTGCGCATTCTTTTAGCTTTTAGGCTGGTATGCCGAGTCAATGAGGTTGCAAGCTAAAAAAGCTGATGGCGACCGAAGTGCGAGACCAGCTTACTTGGATACCAACCGAATGAGGTTAAAGAATGTTCCTCTAAAATGCAGTGTCCCCATGTTGCCTTTTTGGAACCAAGAGAGCCTATTGGCTGATGGTTTTAGTCTGCGCATTCTTTTAGCTTGTAGGCTGGTATGCCGAGTCAATGAGGTTGCTAGCTAAAAAAGCTGATGGCGACCGAAGTGCGAGACCAGCTTGCTTGGATACCAACCGAATGAGGTTAAAGAATGTTCCTCCAAAAATGCTGTGTCCCTATGTTGCAGAATGAGGTTAAAGAATGTTCCTCGAAAGTGCTGTGTCCCCATGTTGGAACGGTGTCCCCATGTTGGAACGCTGGAGCGAGATGGTTGTTCTTGAATGCAAGTCAGTTGATGCTGAGTTGTGATCAAAAACAGGTCACTAAGCTGCTAAAGTGGACTATCTTTAAGTGGCAGTGCGAATTGGATGACCAGCATAGTAATAATGGCGATGATTGCAACCGTTCCAATCAACGCCGCTAAATTCGCCAAAAAATGGAATTGCTTGTCGCGTTCTCTTGCTTCAGGTGTCCATTCCAATTCACCTTCTTGCTGGAGAGTCTTCGCAAAAACGCTCTTCACGAAGGCTTGTTGACTGGGATTGCTTCCTGTGGCGCCAAAATAACATCCACCAAATAGAAACTGTTCGTACGCCAAATGGGGGGCGGTCCTTGGGTCGAATCCAAATCCTACAGAAAGCACCGCGCGAAGGTTCTCCGAGAAGGCACCACGAACACGGCAGAGCATCGAAAACAATCTAGAATTGTGCTTTTTCTTCAGTGCGTTTTCTTCTTGGAACAACATGTAGATCCAATCTTCGAACGTTGCAGTCGCATGAACTGCGATTGCATCTAATCGCGCTGCCTCTGGACTCACCCAAAGATCAGACCCCTTCCCAAAACGATTCTCGCTTAACTTCTGAGGCGGTAGCCGTTTGATCAGTTCGATGAACCCTTCTTCGGTTTCCATGCCAGTAACGAGAGCCGTATTGGGACAGCGAACGAGGAACTCCTCCCGTAAAACGGCAATATCCTTTTGAATCGCAATTTGAAGTTGCGATGACGAAGATTCAATCAAATCGAAGGGTAGAGTTGTTACGATTCCGTTGATAGGGCAAACAGGGAGCCGGGCTTTTTTGATGAGGTGACAAACGTGGCGTAATCGGTCCTCCGAGTCGTAAATGTCTTGAGAGCCAAGTACCTTGGAAACGCTATCCACTTTCAAAAGTTCGCTAAGATCCTGTCCTTCGTTGAGAAGCATGGTTCCGCCAGGCTGAAATGGATCGGCGGAGTGTTCAGGTTCTACCGCCTGCATCGTTTTGAATTGCTGCATGGATGCGAGATGCGATGCATCAATTGTCCCGCTGGCTTCCTGTTCAAGATGTTCTCCTTGGAATCCAGAACTTGTTTTCGCGGGCATGCTATGAGACGCTGTTGATAATCGGGAGATGCAATTGCAGCCCGTTAAGAACAAGAATATGCCTCGCTCGCTAGCGTAGAAGGAAAGTGGAGCCGACCCGCTGGAGGGCACTTCAACGTCAAACGCGATACCCATCATGCTCGACAAGGATTTGACTTCGCGCTGCTGACTTGTTCCCAATACCAAAAACAGCGGGGTATCAGAAATGGAAATCCCCTTGTCGAAGGCCATTTCTAGCCCGTCATTCCAAATCCTGTCTAGTTCGGGAAATCGCGACCTTTCTTCCTTGAGGTACAACTTGACAAAGAAGTAAACGAAGATGGCGATCGCGGTGATCATGGGAGGTGGCACGATACACCAAATCAACCATTCCTTCAGGCCCCAAGATACATTGATTGGATCCATTCGATGCTTGACGTACGCGGCCGCCCAAATCATCAGCATCAGAGTCAGCGCTACCATGGCCCATTTGGTGGGAATGGTCCATCTCGAGATTGCTCGAACTCCAGGTAAGCACTGTACGAACCAAGTGAAAAGTTGACGCATTGGCGTTGTGATCGCGTCAATAATCGTTTGCAGAAAACTGATCATTTACTTTTACTTTCGATTCCTAGTCTACAGTTGCGGAGTCTACAGTTGCGGACCGCGAAGGATGATATAGCATGAAATCGCAAGTGCTACTAGCAACGAACTTAGCATTCCATACAGGAGCAGCATCGATTTACCGTTGAGTGGTTTAGCGGTGTCGCCCGTTTGGATTGACCCAGGAATCTCGGGGCGTCCCTGACGCAAATGAAGAGTGCGAACAACTTCGCGACACCAAGCCTCGATTGAGTCAGGGATGCGCAATCTTGTAGACATTTGTCGAGCGTACGCGACGTCGCTGTTTCCATAGAAGCCTCGAAATCCAAGCACAACTGCGAGATAGTAGACCTCCAGGGCATTTTTGTTTGGCAAGCTTCCGGCTTCGACCGCCTTCTTGAAAAAATCTTCGTGTGCGTCGCGACTGCCGAAGAATTTTTTCTCGAGGCAATTGTCTTTCCACCAACCATTTTCTTGCCACGGAATTTCGATCAGTTTGGAATCGATCCATCCGCAAATCGCGTACTTCGAAAGCTTCCATTCTTCGCTCATCCCGAGCTTGCCTTCGGCTTCTTCAATTTTGCGGATTAGTATTGCCCGTTCATCAGCAGTAATGATGTTCTCGCGGTTCTCGATCCGAGATTCGAGGCGCATGGCTGCTTGAAATATGGGATCTACCGCTTTGGCAAACTCGGGCTGCATAATAAGGTGCTATCGCTCTAGATTCGTTTTTTTACTGCAAAAATCGCAAACTCCAACCCATACGCTTGGCCACCCACCGATACATGAAGTCTGCGGTTCCCCTCTAGGGAATCTAGATTGGAAATCTGGTCCGTTCGAACTCGCATGGCCATGGACTGGGAAAGTTGTACTTGTTTCCATGGTTCGTCATCCAGACGAATCTGAAAAAACGCCCATTTGCCTCGGTTAGAAAGACCGCGAGGAAGTTGTTGGACGCTCCGTAGCTTTAAGCCTGGCTGTCTTTGAGTCATGTACTGTTCTACTTTGTCGGAAGCGCCAAGCTTCCAGTCGATGGAACCTTTGAGCAATTGAATGCACTCTTCGACGCCCACGTTGATCGGGTTCACACCGAAGTACCACTCCCATTCTGCACCAAACCATTCTGGTTCCAACGCAACGTGCATGCCTCGTCCGGCGCCAATAAAGTTGCGCTGAATGCATTCGTCTTCTTTGACAGAGTTGATCAGTTTGCGGATCAAGTCGGATGCCCAGCGGAAGATGTTGGCCAAGTCATCGTGATCGTATCGTGGTACTTCTTCGATGGCGCTGGTAGGCGAAAAAATGGAACAACGACCTACCATCTTGCACAGAGCTGTGTAGGCCACCAATGGGTGGACTGATGCAAAGGCTAGGCAAGATAGCTCACCGTAGGATTCGTTGAGAACATGCATCAGCAGGATTTTTTCTAAATCGCCATGCACTTGGGTCGACAGGGTGATCCCTTTGTCCTGAATCACGGTGCTCATGGTCTTGATTCGGCTTCCCATGAAGTTTCGAAGCTCACGAACCAATGAATCCAGCTCGCTCCAGGACTTGGTAGTCAGCGAGGGCGGGAAGTAACTTGGATCGACTCGGAATTTCGCTCCTTCAGCACCAGTTGGAAGAAGCTTAAGAATGGGAACAATGTCGAAGCCGGATAGGTCGTCTGTTGAAAACAAGATACGCGAATTGATTTGCTTTAATCTGATTTCCTGCCGATTGCCACCCGTGCTATCATCGTCCGTTTCTCGCAATATCGACGCATAACGTGCCTTGGAATCGTTGACGTCACGCGCAACATTGGCGCGTCCTTCGGAAGCATTCGGGACCGCCAGGAAAACGGTGATGGGCTTGGTTCCTGAGACGCTTGCTAATCGAGCATTCAAGTCGATTGCTTGAGTATGATTTGGTTCATTGACAACCAAGGTCCCATCGCGAAGTCGTGCGTTGAGTCCAATCAACTCCAGGATCCCGTTTCCGATTGCATCTGGAGAAATTGCAAGACTAAAGACTCCGTACCCGTACGGATGGTCCATGCGAGAATGGTGGCCAGCTACATCCGACCAGTATCGATCCGATGCTTGGAAATGATGTGGTCGGAGGAACATCCCTTCCGACCAATGCACCGATGGATTTTGCATCGTTGAAACTGTACCCAATTAGAAATACGACACCCCGTTCGCAGGAATTCCGCAGCAAGCGAGATAAGATCACAGGCTTATATCATAGCAAGGCACAATCTGGTTACAATGCTACCGGATTCTTGCATTAAATCTTGCTTTTTTGGGAAACGACGGCATGACGACAACCCCTGTCAGCAAAAAGAATAATCGTTCTTGGACAGAACGCCCCGAAGTGCCACGGAATCGAATTGGTGCGATGGTCTTCCTCGGACTGTCAGTGTTGGCGCTTACGTCGATCTTCGTTTGGTACTATTTACTTCGTCCCGGTTCACCAAGATCTTATGTTGCAACTTTGTCGATCGAGGACTACGGAATCGATATTCCGAAAATTCGACTTGGGAAGTGGGATACAAACGAGATGACGAAAGTGGATGGGATCTTTCCTTGGGAAGAAATCGCCAGCCTCGCCAATCGTCAGAATCAGCTAGATATCGAGCGGTTCATTTCCGATTACAAAGGGTTCCCTAATCTCAACCCAACCCAAGACACCGCGGTTGTTCAAATGCGATGCCATGCGGCTGTCACCCATCAAGGTGACCAGGGCTGGAGCTGCGGCCTCTACATCAATGACGATCCACTCAACAATAAGCCGTATCCGTTTCAGGAATTCCTAGAACAAATCAAGTCGATTCCCGCAAAGAACATTATCATTTTCGCCGAGATCGCAGACTTGCAATTCGAGCCGCATTTGGGCTGGGTAGTGAATCCCATAGAACGCTACATCCGCAAAGCATGCAAGGAGGTGGAATGGAAAGGTGAGCAAGCGGGGAAACAGGTCTGGATTGTTTGCAGCCAAGCGGATTTTCAATCCCCATTTTACTCAGTAAAGCGTTCGAAAACATTGTTTCAAGAAGCTTGTGAGCAGTCGATTCAAAGCGAGTCTGCCCGAGAAGATCGAGGCAACAGTCTTTCTTTGGGCCGCTACTTTGAACTGATATACCGTTACTGTCATACCGCGTCGGCAGGATTGCAAACCCCCCGTTTGATCTTGGCAAGTCAAAGTGATGATGAACTTCCCTCAGCGAAGGATGTCTTCTTGCTTGCCTACCAATATCACACGCCTATAACCAAGTCGAACACTGAATCCAAAGACAAAAACAAAGGCAAGGCCAGTCCCGAAGCCTCTAGCGATAGTCCATCCAACGAGGCTCCCGCCAAAGAGGACTCTGCTAAGAGTGCGGATTACTCAAGCAAAAAAAGGTCGGTCCCAGTGTCCTTTCGTCAAAGCGATGCAACCAACCAATCGCCAGAGCAAGCGGAGGGAACGGCAAAGCCAGGTCAAGGCTCTGCAACAACAAAAACCGTCGAACGGGATCCATGGTTGCGAATCTGGCAACTTCGTGATGAGATTGAGAGTCGAGGAGCTGAAAATCAGAATGGTGAAAATCAGGGTACCAATGAAGGGGACAATTCTGAGGGCACCCGATGGTCCCCGCGTGACTTTGCTCCGCTTGCTTGGCGAAAGCTTCAAGCGGATCTCGCATTGGCATCGATTTGGGCTCCACCAATAGGGAAAGAAGATCCGACAGCGAATACGAGGATCGTTGATCAAGTTAAAGCCTTGGAGATGCTCTCGAAGGCGCTGGAAACAGGGAGCGTTGCGGCCATCGAAAGAAATAGCCAAGGACTTCATTGGGATGTGCTCAAGGCTTGGAAAGAGTTTCGAAGCGATGATAAGAACCATCGGCAAAAGTGGCAGAACGATACGACGGGCATCGTTGATCCATCGACTGGCTTGGTTGGTGGGGAGCTTGATGTTTGGAAAAGGCAACGTTCGGAATATCGTAGATACGTCGACTGCTTGTTGGACTTGAGCCTTTGGATGGATCTCTCTGCGAATCTTTCCTCCGCGAAGATCGACAATTCCAAGATTCAAGACAAGTGCAATGAACTTTTGAAGTCGCTTTTGTTACAAAAGCAACATCTGCCCAGCGATGCATCTCAATCGGCACTGGAAATGTCGACCAGCCTGCGTCTTGATGAAGCGATTGCCATGAAGACATCGCTTCAGGAATTGCTTTCGGATGCTATTCGAAGCAATAAGCTCGATGGCAACAAGGGGGAATTAACGTGGATGCAAGAACGCCAGTACCAAGTCTTATTGTCAAGTCCGCTTTTGACCTACCAACAGCGCGGGCAGCTAGTTCGAACGTTGAAGGACCGAAAAGTCAAGAAGGTCGTCACGGAAACCAATCAAGACTTCAAGTCGATACATCCTCCAAACGCGATTGTTCAGGTTGAAGTCCTAGGTCGCCGGTGCGAACAGCTAAAAGAAGCTTGGAAGTTACTTTCCGAGCAACCGTTTACCAAGATTGATTCCAATGATTTGGAAAAGCTATTGGAATGGGGCCTGGAATATCGTAACGGCGTCGCAGATCTCTTCTCATCACGCTTGTCATCCGCATCTGAAGATCTGGCGAAGGATCCAGCGGTTTGGCATTATCAAAGCGTTGTTGAGCCAAAGTTCGCAACGAAACTAAGTTCGGATAAGTTGCCCCTCGCTAAGCCCTATGCTGGGATCGTGGTCTCCCCCATTTCTGGTAAAACCATTCGGCTCGTGCGAAACACGGAGTTCCTCAACTTCGAAGATGGAAAGAGCAGTCTTCCCGTTGGCGTTACAGTTAAGCATTTTGACGGTACGGAAGTACCAAATTGCAAGGTAACATGGACGACCGGACCCGACTTGAAGGAGCTCAAGGTGAGTTACAACGCGAAAACGATTCCACAAAGGCAATCGTTTTTGACTCAGCCCAAAAACATGCTGATTGAGCTCCAGTGTTCTTTGCCAGACAACATGACTCCACCTAGTGGCAGTTTCATCAGCATCACCGCCGGGGAATCAGACAAAGAAAATGCTTTCGCCAGCTTGACGGTCCCTGTGTTTAGAAATGCTGACAAAATCGATTTGATAGCTCGTCGCACGAGTACCGGCGAACAACTGAAAGTGAAACTGAAAAAAGGAAACTCGGAAGGACCGGAATCTTTCGTAGAACTTGAGAGCCCTGCGATTAAGGGGGCGAAGAGCCAGTTTTCATTTGCTTTGAGCAACAATCAATCCAAGCCTCGAAGTGCCGAAGTCAAAGTGTATGCGATCCCGTCCATGAACACATTGTTCACACCCGAGCCGAGCAACCTTATTTCTAAACTTTGGGTCGACTTGCCGGCGATGCAAGAATCGCAACTAAAGCTCCAATTGTTGGCTCCTGAACAGCTACTCAACCAACTTGATAAGGAAGACGCCCTCCAGTCGATGCTTCTGTTCGAGATCACCGAGTACGAGTACGAAGTACCAGGCCCAGAAAGAAAAAGAGAACCTAAGAAGTTGAAAAAAGCCCCGTGGAGACATTGGGCACGATTCAATCCAACAAAACCTGATGAACCACCATTTCTAACTTACACGTCAAAGCTCGAGTCGGAAGACAGATGGAGAATCGATTTCACGGCAATGCCGCAACTCTGGGCTCAATTTGATTTGAAGGATCTCAAAATCGACATTCAACAACAGATTCTCAAAGGGAAAGACGTCGTCACGAAGCCGACAACCTCTCTCGTTCTGAATTCTGTTACCCCAACTCGTCCATTTCCCACCCCAGTTATCGATCAGGAAACTCAGCGCTTCCTGATCGATATCGGCGGTTACCCAAGGGCAATGGTATTGAACGCCACACCTGGATCCCCGAAATTGGAAGCTTGGTTCGATGATCAGGTGAAAATTGTCGATTTTCGACTTGTGCCAGACGAATCGGAAAAAGGGGGCAGCGATTCCCCGCCAGATCCTAAAGAAAAAGGCGAACCTGAAGACTCGAAAGTCGAAGGCCCGATTGTTGTGCCCAAGCAGCTCAATGGCAAAATGATCCTAGTCGAGTGCGATACCATCGTCGACAAAGATCCTAATAGTTCGATTTCCTATGCGATCTACAAGGTGGATGGAAAATCAAAAGAGCCGATCTTGGACCCATGTCAACTTTCCAGTGATCGATCCTTCATTCCAAAACTTGCCCTTCAAGAAGATGGCAGCTTAACTGTAGCCTTCGAACCGGAAGAGTTGAAAATTCGAATGAAGTTAGATGGGCAAGACCTTGAGGGCGAATACGAGTTTCGGATCAACGTTGGTGAACAACAAGCTGTCCAGAAAATCGTATTCGATAAGACGAAGCCTGAAACAGGGTTCGTCGATGCTGACGGTACCGAGCCAATATTAGGTGTGTCACGCGAAGATAAACCAAAAAAGGTGCGTACACTCTTTAAAGGAGAAAAAATCGAGGTTTGGATCGAAGCGAAAGACTCTGCCGGATTGGGTATTGCATCTGCAGAATTTGCTATAGGCACTTTCGACGGGCCAAAACCGATCATCACCGAAGGAATAGCTGGTGGGCCGGGAAGATTTAAAATGATTCTGGACACTTCATCTCTTGAAAAACGACCTTCCGGCGAGTTCCTGATTGTTGCAAAGACGGTGGATTGGGCAGGTAACATTCAGGCAAACAACTATCCACTCAAGATCATCTGGATGGGTACCGAAAGTTCTTCGGCGCCGAAGGAAGGAAAATGAAAAGGGATTTTTTGTGAGTTGTGTGCGTGTTGGCATGAATCCTTGCCGCCTCGATAACACTCGAAATCACTAATCTTCTAGGCCGCTTTTTCATTGAGAAAACCCCCAAGAAAGCGAATGTGCTAGCGTTTACGGATTTGCTGCTCCTGCTGGGGGAGCTAGGAAAGCTTTAACACGCGTAGGAATAAAATAGCAACTAACCTGGGCATTTCGCCGATCAAGTCTTTCAAGTCTGGAAATGGATTTAGACTTTCGATTGCTCCCGCTTTAGCGGCGTGGAAGCCAGATCTTACTTTAGGAACTATGCGATGGAACGCGATCTCTTTAAGTTTTCAGGCCGACGGCTTGCCCTTGCTTGTTTGCTTGGTTCTACGTTCGGTTGTGTTGCGAATCCGTTGCCCGTGCCTACAGTTTGGGACAGGCTGGGAATCCCACAAGCGACAGCTCGCGTTCGCGATTCAACGATCAATCGAAACGGAAACTTCCCCGGACTTGAAAAGAAACCGCCATTGCTAAAGATTGCCGACCCAGCAAATCTCAAGCCTGAAAAGCCCGAGATGATCAAGACGGCGGCGAAGATCAAAACCGATCAAGACTTGAAGAAGCAGAAGCTCAAAGCCATTGCATTCTTGGCAGAAGTCAACTGCGGTTGCTACAACAAAGACGATGCTGTCGCCAAAGCATTCTTGGAAGCGATGGCGGATTGCGATCCAGATGTTCGCAAGGCAGCTATTGAAGGACTTTGCACCGCTGCAGGAAATTGCTCGAAGTGCCGAACAGGATGTGAAACAACTTGTTGCACAGAAGAAATCTTGAAGAAGGCTCAAGATATGGCGACCGGCACCGATGCCAGTGGTTGCTTCAAAGAGCCTGACAAGGAAATTCGCAGCATGGCGGCTGCATTGGTAAGAAAATGCCCATGCCCACCGGCGAAACCGATTGAGGAGATTCCTGCGCCACCGAGCGAGTTAGAGGAATTGACCCCACCCGATGAGGTTACACCCGGTCGCGAAGGTGATGTCAATCCAAACTCAGGGGCTTCAGGGCGGGAAGGGGATGTTTCTCGCTCCGGAAAGGCCCCGGCGAAAAGAGTCTCCTATCGGATGCAGTCAGCGGATTCTCCGCTAGGAACGGAGCCTGTTGTCGTGGCGAAACGCGGCCCATCGGCAGGCAAGTCGGGTGAAGGGATTTCGAATCCAGACCAACTGATTGCAGCTCGAGTGGTAAGCGGTCGTCCTCATCTAGGAGAGGTTCTTGTCGAAATGCCAGAATCCTTCCAAGTTGAAGCAGGCTGGACCATGGTGTTAGTCGATGCCCGCGGTAAGCACCAAGTGGGACAAGTGACAGATTCGAGTGGTCGGCGTGTGCTGCTAACCCTGGACGCCGCAAGCGTCATTGCAGTAGAAGCTGGCAATGCTGTTCGGATCGGGCTGGTTAGCAAGTAACCATTGGCTCATTCCAACCCGATACGTAAGTGAGGGACAGCAATCGGTGCGGATAGGATTGGTTAGCAAGTGACCGACTGGTCGAGCCGAATACAGACTAATAGTGTATCTTAACAAAAAGGGGTGGTTAGCAATGGCTAGCCGCCCCTATTTGTTTTTTCATTTTGGTACGATGCCTCTCTCGCATCGTACATCCTATCAGATACATTGGACGTTAGATTTTTGATAACGGTGATGGTGCGAAAGGTATTGATTGGATATGTCTGACTGGCGAAATGGAAGCAATAAGGATAGCGGTCGAAATCAAAATGGATCGGGACGCAAAGCAGAACGTCCGATTCCACAACCGACTCCTGCCGCCGTGCCAGATACTCGAGCCGCATCCAAATCGAACCAGGCTACTTCTCAAGATTGGCGAGGAAATTCGAAAAAGGGGGCTGTAGCAAGCAAATCCAAGGATAGGACCTGGACGGGACGCGGGCGAGAAACACCTACTTCGACGAGCGGATTGCGAAAGGCAATTCTCTTGGCTGGTCTAGCCATCGCGATTAGCGTCCTGTTCTATTTTTATTGGGTTTTCGTTTTCAAGATCGACCCGCGTCTACCGGTCATCGTCAGCATTGCTCCGGACTATACAACAATCGACCTGGGGCAAAGTACATTCAGAAACCATGAACTTGGTTTTGAACAAAAATTTGTCCATGTGTTGCCTGAACCACAGAAGTCAGTTTCCGGTGCGACTAGGAAGCTTGAGTCTGACGAACGGTTCCTGGAAGAGGCAAGAAAGAACAACAAATGGGGGGCGGATTGGAGCTTCCTTAATCCCTATCAGAAGGGGGAATCGCTGGTAGGTGGTGGTCCCTCCAGACGCGTAACGGCTTACTTTGTAAGTTCTTTGATTGCCAGAGAGACTGCGCCCGATGTCGCCGAAAGTGACATTGTTGAAGATGGGAGCAGCAAGGAGAAGTGGGTTTTACTCACCAAGGATGATGCCCCTTTCGATTCTTCTACGGATAAGTTGCTTACCGTAAACCTCCTATTAGAAAGAATTGCGAATCGGACAGCCTCGGGAAGCCTTGCGTTGGTTGTCTTGGATGTTAAGCCGCCATCCGTGGTTACCAATCTCGGGGATTTAGAATTTCCGAAGGCCGATTTGGAGGATGCGTTTCGTTCACTGACAGACGAGCAAAAGAACAAGTTGTGTGTTTGTTTGCCCTGCGATTCAGGACAGGAATCTTGGCACGCTCCTGAATTCAAGAGCTCCGTCTTTGCACACTTTTTCTGGAAGGGAGTTTCGACTGGCTTCGACAACTCTGACAGGAAATGGACGCTTGGTGAGTTCAAGAACTCGCTTCAGAAGCAAGTGAGTCAATGGGTGGCCCAGCATCGATTCGCCAAGCAGACACCAATGTTTTTGATGTCCGATGTGACCCAGAAGAATGAAGATACGCTCTTCGTGGTGGAAACTACAGGCGGCGAAGGCCAACTGCCGTCCGGGGAGAATGTTAAAACCTTACTGGCAACGCGATATCAATCATTGGAAGGATTGTGGGATGATTATGCTTCGCTCCAACATTGTCTCTATTCAAATCCACTCCAATACGCGACGATCGAATCCGGACTGATTCAGATGGAAGATCTTGCAGAGTGTGCCAGCGACAAAGCTTGGACGGAATTCGAGGGGCGAGTCAAAGACGTTATCGAAGAGATCAAGAAATCATCCAAGTTTGATCGATGTGTAAGCTTGATCGAAGCAAGACAACATAGGAACTTCTTGAATGACAGCTCAGCTTTCAGCGACTCCAGCGATGACGAATGCTTGAAAGTTTGGAATCGACTCGAGGCCATTGCTCGAAACAAGGACCAGGGGAAATGGTCCGAAGCATTCAAGAAGTCTAGTCTCCAAGAAGCCATTAGGGAATGCACGCTGGACCCAAAACGTGTCCCTACGGAATGGTTGGAGGTTCGCCTGTTAAAGCTCATTCATGAGTCGATGGGTGACAAATCGGATGGTCAAACGTCGGCCGAGGCGATCGCTGGGCTAATAAGAATGAGCGCCAACCTGAGTTCGATTGCCTATGATCCCTGCGTGGAATTGAGTTCATGGAATCGGATGAAATGTAACGAATTCGAATCTCGCTTTGCGGAGAGTTTCGATCACTTCTTCGCGAACGAATTGGATACCTGCATTACGAAACTTGCCAACATGCAAAAGGACTTCGATGTTTTTAGTGAGAAGTGCAAGCTGTTGAAATCCGCCATGAGAACTCGGGACGAATCTCTGTGGTTAGTTCCCCATCTTTTATCGGCCCAAATGCGAATGTCGCGACATGTGGTTTCCGAAGAAGGAAAGATTTCAGAGGTGGAGGAGATCGGCAAACTACTGCAGGAAGCGATTGCTTTAAGAGATCTGTTGTCGGACGAGCAAGCTTCGTTCGAAGAGAAGTTGAAGTCAGAGGCCGAAACCAAATTAACAGCGCTGAAGAGCAAGTTGACCGAGACTTTTTCGGAGGTTGTGCGTAAGGGTGAGGAAGATGCTGAGACGCTTCCTATCAGCAGAATCGCGCTTCGCTGGCCTCTGCTTTCACCTGTAATTCGGAAAAGCCTTCACAGTCGACTTGCAACGCTATACGGGGCACCGAAGGACGACAATGCAAGTTCGGTTTCGAACCAAACCAACTGGTCAAGCTTAACACCTAGCAAAGTAGGGTTTGATTTTCGAAGAATGCTACGATTGGAAGGTAGCAATCTGGAAACTTCCGGTGGTTACTACGATCGGATTGTCTTTAACGACCCAAGGTATTCGCTCGCAGAGATAGAAAAAGACAAGAACAAGTCGCAAGACGAGCCTTCGACACGGCAAATGATATACCAAGAGACTTATAGAACTCGAATGGTTGCAAATGCCTTTGGTCAACGTGCAATCACCAAAAATCTCACCACCAAGTTTTGGCCATGGAGCTCGCCTGATCAAATGCAGGCGGTGAACACAGCATCCTACAATTTCCTCCAGACTCAGCGACTCTGTATTTCCCGTTGGGGTGACAGCGATCTCGATAATCCGAACCTTCAGAAGCTTTACTTTGAACGGATGCTAACCCAAAAAGGTTCGATCACGAAGCCATTCCTTCCTATTGTGCAGATGCTGCCTGGTTTCGATCAAGCTCGTTCGGTGTTAGTTGAATTGGAAAAGTTGCAGGCTGACGCTTTGAACAGAGCGTCTCAAGAAGTGAACGGCCTTGATGTTGCTGCAAGTTTATTTCCTCCGAAACAATCGGACGAAGTATCACCGATTTCTTTGACCATTGAACCGAGTGATTGGACCGCGTATGCCACCCTATCGATTCATCAAGAGAATTCTTCGGACCGGATTCCTTTTACAGAATCAAGCCCGTCGAACAGCATGGGCTATCTGCTGTCAAACACAAAACCAGCTGAGGCGATTCCAAAGAAACTAGATCCCAATTTGGTAGGGAGTCAGTTGAGATTGAGTGTTCGGGGACACTTCCGCAAATGCGAATTACGAGCAGCCGACGCCGTTGATTCCTTCGAGATTGAGTCCAAGAGCCCAACGTTGCCATCGACGGTTCTAGTGACTGCATCGAACGCAGAACCAATCACCTTGTGGGTTCTGTTGGATTGCTCAGGGTCCATGAAACATAAGAATATTTTCGAAAACGCGAAATCTATTGCGATAGCGCTTTTGCAACGGGTTTTGGAACTGAACGAGAAGGAAGAAAGTCCAATCAAGGTTGGTTTCATTGTTTTTGGTCGTAAGCCTGACGCGAAAGTACCTGCAATGCTGTCTCAATGCGAGATCGGCAATCAGATTTTCAAGTCCACCTTGAAGGAAGGAGCGGCAATAGGTGAGTTAGTCGATCTGATAAACTTAAGGTGGATTAGCCCCTCCGGCTGTACTCCGTTGTATGACGCCATTTTCGCTGCATGCGAAGAGAGT
Organism: Planctomycetaceae bacterium; assembly: GCA_027487485.1. GTDB lineage: Bacteria > Planctomycetota > Planctomycetia > Pirellulales > Pirellulaceae > JBKCUI01. The sequence goes on from JAIYDN010000038.1 coordinate 41,218, forward strand.
GCCAATGATGGACGTAATTGGATTGTGGTTATCAGCGACGGCAGCAATGGTGTCGACCTACCTCGGGATGAGAAGACCAAGGACCCTGACGCCTATTATCACAATAACGGCAATAAACAGGCCGCCGATGTTCAAGCAAAGGTGATTCAGTCGAAGAGTAACCTATTTGTTTATCAATATAAGAACGACGACTTCTACCGTGAGGCTAAAAATTCTAAGAATGAGCCTCTGTTTTCCGAGGAACAAAAGGCGGCTTTTGCAAACGCAAATCAAGAGCTTAAGGATCTGCTTAGTAGATTGCCCAAGAAGGATAGTAACTCAGATTTGAAGCTGTTCTATGACAGTTTTAAGGAGCTGGAATCGGATTTGATCGCTTTGCTCCCAGTCTCTACTGTCAAGATCACCGATTCGGATGGTAAACAGTTGGGGCAAGAGCCGTTCGATACGCACACCTTTGGCTATCCAATCTCTATCCAAGTTGCAAAGCCAACTCAAGCGACCATCACAGTCAATAGTCGTGGAGACACAAAAGATTTTCCGATTTGGCTTGAGGGTGGTGAGAAGCTGGTATTCAAGTATTCTGATTTGAGAGGTTTGAGTGCAGTTCCTTTCAAGGATGATAAGAACGGTTTCGGTAATTCGTCTTTACCAATGGTGATCAAAGACGGCGCTAAGTCGGACATACGTGTTAAGGCAACGAAAGCTACCGATAAGCCGTACCGATTGGATATCCAGCTTTCAAAACGAGGGGAAGTAGGCGAAACAGTGGAGCAAACCAAATTCGTTAGGCGGCCAAGATTCTTGATCGCCTCGATATCCCCGGCCGAGAGTTCCATGGCAGAGGCATTTTGGGTGTGTGATCATCTCTTTAAACCCAACACTCATTATCCTATCATTCAACTGCCTTTGATCCCTTGGGAACAAGGCAATGAATGGCGTTCCGAGGAATTAGAAGTGAATGTTTGGCTAACCGAAGACATGCCTAAGAAGGCGAAGCGGATTCAGCTCGATGCAGGCGCTCAAAGCGATGAATTGTCACCCTTTACATGCGTACGCGTCGACGATCGAGTCACCGTCAAAGTTGCTCCAGGAAGTGAAGCGAAACCGGGTGCTGAGCGTTATTTTGTCCTATGCAATAACGACTTGAAGTCTGTTCGTACTTATGTTGAAGGACTTGAAACAAAAATCGAATTCAATGTTCCCGAATCGCAACCGGCTGAGCTGATGATTGTGACATTGAAGGAGTTGCTGGCTTGGGAATCCGAAGGAGCCTTGAGACATTACTACACAGAAAAGAGCCTGCGGTTTTTGAAGTAAGCAACCTATGCTTTTCTACAAACCCTAAAAATCGGATTAAACTGCACAATAAGTTGGATTTAAGAATCATTCCTAGGAGACCATCTTGAATCCGATAAACAGAAAAATAGCGCGGGTTGAGTCATGACGCGCATGTCGAAAAATCCGTGGAAACTGTAGAGGTTTGAAAATGAACGCTTCGAAATTGGGATTGGCTTTTAGCGGAATTCTCACTGCTTGCCTTTGGAACGCTACATTGACCAGCGTGAACGCACAAAGTTGCAGATGCGGTGGTGGTGATAGCGGTGGGGCTTTGCAAGGTATCATCTACGAAGAAGCGATGTCGCCAAGCAAAGAAGCTGAAATGCTTCTTGAAGAAATCGACGATCCCGCGACCCTTATCAACCTCACTGTGGTCGTGCAAGAGAAGGCTATCGTCAAGATCAATGGTGAAGAAACCTACACCAAAGGTACCGTTCGTCCCTACATCGTACGCGGCCTAAAACCCGGCAAGGAGTACAACTTTGTCGTCGTGGGCCTCCTGAAAATGGAGAATGGCGCCGAGTATAAAGCCGAGGAATCTGTCAAAGTCAAAGCAGGAAGCCAGTCACAAGTTGTTTTAAAGCTTCGCCGAAAGGTTCGTGAGCCAGTCTCTCCTCTGGATCGAGCCAAAGCAGCCGCCGCGGCCGCAGCAGCTGCTGCAGCCGACGCCGCAGCCGCAGCTGCAGCTCCTAAGTAATCTGCAAAGCCAACGTTAAAACGCTGAAGCAACTGCCGAAACTAGTTGAGACGCAGGAAAAAGCCTAGTCAGCTCGAAGGAGTTTGTCTGGGCTTTATTCGTTTGGGCTGCTACTGTTCTCAATCCATTTATCCTGATGAAAACCATTAGTTCAGATCTTGCAGCTGCGATACACGTTATAGGCAATGAAACCGTACCGCGGCCAACGTCCACGGCTCAGGAAGAATGCCCCCAGATTGGGGCGACCTCTGGCATTTCGCATTCCGCGATTACTGCGTTGCGCAGATGGAATTGACTACTAGCATCGTCTCTGCATCCTGACTCACTTTCGAGACCGATTGGATTAGTTTCGTGTTGCGATCGGAGTGCTCGAGATTCAAATCGATTATCAACATTGCAAACGGCTCACCCTCGTACGAATAAAGCAGATGTTTGCATACTAGTTTGTAGAAGTGACTCTCTTCAAGGTTTATGGCACATTCGAAATCTTTGAACAATTCGGAGGCGGTACAATCCAATATCCGAATCGTCACATTGTCTGACGCCGAGCTGTTGTGTATCAGCGACTTTAGGTTGTTCCAATTCGACGCTGGCTGCATGTAATCGATGAATTGACCAAGTGTCTTGGAACTCACTTCAATGAAGTCTCGGTACCTGAACGGGGCATCGGGACGACTGCTCGCTAGGTTGGAAACGATCCCAATCACAAAAGGCGGGTTTCGAACAGGGAGTGTTTCTTGATCCTCGCCATTCCATTTGTCAAGAATGGTTTTGATTTCGGCGAGCTCCACCTCTTGATGTTCCATCCTGCTCGAGAGCATCCTTAAGGAAATCGAGTTCCAATGCTTGGTCGATGCGGTTTGGTTGTGTTCATGACCTTTCTCGGAATCGTTAGTCGCTGCAAGGCAAACAAGATGAGGGAAAAATGCTGTTCCGGGATCTGAGTATCGAACAAGAACATTCATACCAAGACGTTCGAGTTCTTGAATTCTCGCCTTGGAAAGGGAAACCAATGTCGGTCCAACGCGTTCCGTCTCCCCTGACTTCGATTGCTGGTAAAAAGTAGGAAGCGACTTGATGGAAGCGTTCTTAGGCCCGCCAAGCTTTTCAAAGTAATTCTTGTTTCTATGTTGCTCTAACAAGACCGTTGCAAGGCAGGATACTGAATTTGTCCAGCATAGGAATTCGTTGCCAATGGGATCGGTTTGCTGAAGTTCGCATTCCGATGCATTTGGAACACGTGATAGGACTGAGGAGACAGTCATGAAGATCCATTTTGCAGCTTTGCTCTCTCGAAACTGATTCCATTCTCGATACGTGTTGCTTTCGAAAATCGTCAGAATGTTGCGTGGCACAGTAAGCTCCGTCCAACGGTCCATGCCAAACAATTCGGGGGCTGCCGAGCAAAGCATTAAAGTTTGATGCTGCGCGCCCATCTCGCCAAGTCGTTCCAAGATTTTAAGATCATTCGGACGTTGGGAAAACTCGAAATCAAAAAGGATCGCTGTGAATCGTAGCGACGCTTGATTGTTCAATTCGTTGACTTCATGCAGCCCAACAATCGGACATTGCAAGCTTGTTGCCAACCAGGTCTTGGAGCAACAGCCGACCATGATCTCCACGTTTGGTTCCTCGGAGTAGTTCTCTACGAGCAAACTTAGGTTCCGCCAACTCGCTTCTAGTTGCATGAAGCTCGAATCATGCATAATGGAATCGATTAAAGCGTTCATGAATTCGTTGCTGGTTTCCCATTTGTCTAGAAGCTGACGTCTAATTCCAGTCGCTTCGAAGTCGGCCATGGATTTGAATTCGAGTTGAACGTCAACTCGAATTAGTTCACCCGGGATAAACGGAAAGCACGCTAGATGAAGCGACGGACCGATCGATGCAAGATAGTGCTCGAAGTTTGCTTTGGTAATGCGTAACATATCCAGTGCATACGACGTTGTGTCTCCAGCCAATTTCGATAGGTACCCGAGCACAAACGGTTGGCTATCCAACGCGAGATTGTTTTTCGATTTTTCGTTCATGTTCTCTACGGGGCTGTTATTCATGTTGCTCTCAGTTGGTTCATTCTGATCGGTTAGCAAAATCTGTGTTTGGTCGCTTCGAAAGAGGGCCAACCAATAGGGGGTTTGATTTCCTAGACGAATGCCAACGTGCCCGTGTGCACATGCACTTTGTCTCAGACGACAAAAGTCGGATTTCGCTTTCATGAGCCTGAGGCGCTAGCCGATTTTTGCAGGTAGAAAAGGCAATTCGTGCCTGGCACCTACCGAAGGGCCGATCAACTGATTTGAATACCCGAAACAAGCCAGTAAACGCGTCTTTTTATCTGATTACCAAATCGACTAGGTTGACGATTAAATTTAGAGGCCGAAGTCGGATGGCACGGGAGCAGCTGGGTCTGGTCCCGTCGCCCCAGTTGCCCGCCGAATTCTAATTGTCTCGGCATGCCGTGCTAGTGCACTTGCAAAACGTGCTAGTCGCTCCTTTCTGTCCAATTTGTTAATGTCCTCTTTACTTGGTTTCGAGCTGCTTGTGAAAACGTCTCCCCCCCCCGAAGGTTTAGTAGGTTTTGCAGACGGAGCGCTGGTGGTTCGTGCTGGTGCTGGTGCTGGTGCTGGTGCTGGTGCTGGTGCTGGTGCTGGGGCTGGGCGGCCTTGAGGGTTGGGTTTTCCACTTGGATTTGGTCTGCCGATGTCACCACGTGTTGATGTATTGTTCGGATTAGGTGGCGTTTTTGTTGGCTTAGGAGGCGTTTTCGGTCCGGGGACCCACTTGTACGTGCCGTCCGATTGCTTCTTGAGTATCTTGTTCCCGCCTGGGTCTGCTGGTGTGGTCGGATGATTGCGACGCCCTAATGCGGAACCTGCCTGATACGCTAGATCAAAACCAATGTCCGCGCAAGTGACAGCTGCCATGCCCAACGGTCCGCCTAGCGATCCAAGAAATCTCGCGCCGCCTTTAACTACGAGTCTCTTTAAGTTCTTCTTGATGAGTTTTTTTGCATCTCGCATCCGCTTCTTTGGGTCTCCCACTCGTTCCTTTACGGCGGGCTTTCCAGGGTTTGGTTTAGTTTGAGGACCAGCAGGCTTCTTAGTTTGAGGACCAGCAGGCTTCTCAGTTTGAGGACCAGCAGGCTTCTCAGTTTGAGGATTTTTAGCGGGCCTCTCAGTTTGAGGACTACCAGGAGCCCATGTAACGCTCTTCACACGTTCCGCCTGAGCTAGTCCCGTAGACATGGTCAACACTTTCTGGATTCTAAATGAAACGGATCGAAACCGTGGGCCGCGAGTGAGATGATGGACAAATACTTCGATATCTGACGACTTACGTTCCTTGTAGAGCCTTCTGGTTCTCTATCGACTCTAGTCCGGCTTCCCACAGGTGTTCCAGCAACGCACCTTGCTCCTGAATACTCTCGTCTTGCAGGATCTCGCTGGCCCATGGCAAATCGGGGTCCCTGTCGAATTCCACTCCAAACAGGAACATCAAATCGATAAACTCGCAAACACACACCTCGCGATCGATTCCGTAACTTCCTGCTAGGTCAATCCCGTATCGAACCACCTCTCGCGTATCTTGCTCTCCCAACTCCTCACAGGCTTCAGGAAAGCACTCTTGCAAGTGAGGGATCACACTATCGATGAACCGCCCGATCGCATCGGCTTTGAATGCGTCCATTTGCTGCGATGATATCCGTATCGTCATTCCGAATCGAATCCTTTGGCGTCATCCATGGGTGCAAAGATGGCCATTCTGGCGTTTAATGCTTCGCACTCTGCTAGCTCGTTTTCTTCTGTCAAACCAAACGACCAAGCCTGTTCGTCATGCTGCTCAATAACCTCTTGCCACGTTTCATCGCTTGTCGTCTCCAGCATCAATTCGAGCTTGTCCGCACCATGAAGTCTGGGATCCGTAAGTCCAAGCCGAATGACTTCATGCTCGTCGAAGTTCGGGGCGGTCTCTAACATCAAACCAACGAACAAGGCAATCGATTCGAAATCTTCAAATCCATACTGTCTTGCACGAAAGACACCGCTCTTCATACAAAGAAACAGATCCTCGTAGGGAAGCTCATCAACCCGCTCGCCGTAATGCTCCATTGCGTAACGCACCACGCACCGAACTAGATAATCGATGGTTGGCTTGGCCACGCGTGGCCGAAATGGAGCAATGGCATCAGACGGAACTCGTTGCATCGAAGCCCCCCATTTGCGAAAGGCGTTCCTGTCTTGCTGTCTCTTGCGTACTTGACTCTTGGAACAATCGGATGCCTTCCATATGTAGAGATCTGTCTGCCAATTCCATCAGGTGCTCAGGCGTTGAGCGATCACGATGGCGACCAATTCACGACACTGTCTTCTACTTAAATCACCGTGCAGCCCGAGATGGTGACAGCAACTGCGAAGAAATCTTTCAGCGATCGGTTTTTGTGGCGTTTGCCCACAATGGATTGTTGATTTCCGATGCCGCACCGTGATAGAGGCGGTTGCCTGTCCGTAAACCGGGGCCAGTAGCCAATGGCATCTGCTTTGTCATTTTCGAAGCAAAATCAATATCGAATTTCGAACAAAGAATGTCGAAATCCGGAGGAATCCCTACGCCACTTCGTCATTCGGCATTCCAAATTCGGTGTTCGACATTCAAAACAGCCTGAATGTAGATGGCGCTGGGCTAGCGACCATCGGCTAATAGTTGCGATTTCAACTACGTTTGACAGTCAGCCGAAGGCGTACTACCCTCCACTGGAGGCACGAGCTCAAGCCTAGACGGTCACAGTCTGCAAGTCTTCGGATTCAATCCCGAGCTTGACGAGCTTGGACGGTTCTTCCCCATCGAGATAAAACGCCTGGATCGGCCCAAAAAATGTCCGCAGTTCTTCACGCGAACAGGTGGGCAAGTAAACACGCAGCACACGTGGATCGTAGAACCGAAAGAAGTGTTCTTGCCCTCCTTCATCTTGCACCACGAATATCTTGCGCAAATGGCGAAAGATCCTGACTGGCTCCGCGCTTGAAGTGAACAATACACCGGCGTTCTCTCCCCAGTAGGTGATCCAATGGTCCAGGAAATCCGTTTCAGGGTCGATGGAGATAAAGAAAGGCGCAAACAATTCGACCTCTTCTAAAGCGGCTGCCTTTCCTTTGAACAGCATGCGATTGGGTTGGCCGTATTTGCTTCTTGCCAGATCGATCAGTTCGGGGGCTTGGCAGGCGTCAACAACCGCGTACAGGCGCGCGGATGCATCGCCCGATAATTGCGATCGGATCCACAAGGCATTGGGTTCGGATTCAAGATCTGTTGTCATGACTCAACACTTAGGATGACTTAGCACTTATAGTTGTCCGCATTCTGTGCATGGGCCCTTGCACACCAGGGGTGTACCGTCGGCAGCTGCTGCCTTGAATGCACCAGCGGCAGTCGAGGCCCCACCCATTCCAAACTCACCAATGATGACCGTGGGACAGCCTGTGGTAATGGTTCCACCATGCATGGTCAGGTCTCCCATGCGAGCCGCCATCATCCCCTCGATTTTGACGGTTGGGGATCCTTTGGCAATCGTATCCGGCGGCCCAACGCAAACAGCCATGTCACCCACGCGGGCGGCTGGCATGAATCCAATCATCACGGTAGCGGCGCCCTTGGCAATCGGGCCTCCCACATGCGGAATGGGAGGGGTTCCAGGGGTGGCCATTGGGCAAACGTGCATGTCGCCAATTCTTGCTGCAGGAGGCATATCAACCTTTCCTAGGTACTATCCCGAACATCAACATAAGCCGTAGGCGCTAGTCTTAGTATTGCGCAAATCGAAATTCCAAGACCCGCACCCGTGGGAAACGTGGTTCCTCGTACTCAGCACCAGCGGCACTCGTACTCGACTAAGCGTGTTTCGAGTACGAGTACCATTTCATTGAGTACGAGTACGATTGGATCCGGAAGTCCGCATCGCGGCTTCCGAATCCACCCGTAATCCTTAAATACCTATCCGTTGCCGCAGTGTGACATGCATTCCTAAAAAGAATTTAAACTGTTCGCTGTTACTTCAAAGCGTTGCCACCATTGCCCCCTTTGAACTTCCCTTCTTGATCAAAAAACTGAATGCAGCCAATACCGTTGTCGTCGGACTTTGCAAGGTTCAACAACAGGGAACCATCCGCGTTGTAAAGCTCCAGATTGGGATTGCCTTTCGAGTTTGCGAAAAGTGCGGCCCGCGTCTTTCCTGTGTCATCGACAATGACCAGTTTCTCAGTGGTGACCGACTTGGCTTTCAATGCGTCACTAAAAGCAGCACCCAACGAAAAAGCCATTAGAGGTATCAAAATCAAGGACAGTTTCAGTCTGCATCCACTCGATTCAAGCTTTGCGATACGTTCTTCAAACTTTGCAAGATTTTCCGACATGTTTGCTACCTTTCTAGGATCTATGAAATACCAAGTTCACAATCGAACATCAGACTATCTTCATCGAAAGCAACCGCGTCAAGCACTAGCACCTTGCTTTGTTGAGCCGCAGGCGCTAGCCGCGTTGAATTGAACTGAGTCAGATACGTGGTCGCGGCTAGCGCCTCAAGTTAGGACGAAAACGATGCTCTTCACAGAATTGAGGCCAAGGATTTACATGTTGATTGTCGATCTTGCCATTCGGAGGAATCGTCCTGAAAATCATCTGTTGCAACTTGTTCATCCATGTTGCTGCACGGTGTTCAAAAGCGTGCATCGATACTTAGGCACTTCTTGACGTGGAAGCTTGCCTGGTGATGCTTCTAAAGCGATTGCGCGACGGGTGTTCGGTAAGCGCTCATCGATGGGATCAATCCGGCCAACACCCCGATCACAATCAGGCCTGGAACGATTAGAACTTCTTGCCAAGATTGAATATCCAGAAAATGGATTTGGACCCCAGTTGCAAGTTCTGTCCATGGGTTCGCAATCGGTCCAACAGCATGGCCAGCAACCCAGCCGATTCCACCGCCGATCAAAGCGATCAAAATCGACTCGATCAAAATGATATAGGTGATGTGATCGCGCGATGCACCTAGGGCTCGCATCACTGCGATATCTCGTTTTCGTTCGCTCATGCTGTTGTAGATGCTAACCAAAATAGAGATAGCGCTAACAACGCAAACCATACTTGTTAATGCCAGCAAAGCCCATTTGATGGGTTTCACAAAGAACCCCAACAGTCCATTGATCTCGCTGATCGGTGAAACCGCCTGTGCAAACAAGGTTTTATTGACTTGGCGTTCCAACTGAATCGCATTCATGCCGCTTGGCTTGATAAGAATCGCGGTCACCTCTCTCTTCTCGATTGGCAATCGCACTTTCGACAATACAGACTCGCGTTCCGGTGCTTTGGCGGTTCCAGGCTTTTCGATACCAGACTGTTCATCGCGATCCGGCGCGACGTGACCTGCTAGAAGATAAAACCCTTCAATGTTCACAAACGCACCTCGATCGTTCGGAGTCCCCGTTGGTGCCAAGATCCCAACCACATGGAATGCTTCATCGTGAGCGACTCCGCCGGCAGCGCCGTGCGAGGCAAAAATCTCGCTGCCAATTCCAAGCTTCATTTCGGCCGCGACTTGCGATCCGATCACCGCTTCAAAGTACCCATGCTCTTCCGAATAATCAACGAAGTTTCGACCTTTGGTAAACGTGTAGGGTAAGTCGTCTCCATGGCGCAATTCGTTAAAGTAATCTGGAGTGGTTCCTACGCAGCGAAATGGACCTACGTAGTCACCCATACATAACGGGATTGCGAATCCGCCTCGCATGTACTTGGAGTATTTGCCGTCGCGTTCCGGTTCATCTACGACCCCGCCGACGCGAGCGATCTCCTTTTGGCGACCATCACCAGGCAGATATTCCATGTAGTACGAGTATTTCACATTCTCCACGGGGCGACTCAAAAAGAACACCGTGTTGAATGTGAGTTGAATGGAGCTTCCCTTTGCACCAACAATCAGGTTGTAGCCAACATTGCTAGTCCGCTCGAAGGTCTTTTCGACGACTCCCGAGATGGTCAAAACAACAACCACAAGGGCGACGCCCAAAGCCATTGAAAGAATGGTTAGGGCCGTGGGGAGCTTACGATAGAGTAGATTTCGTACGGCGATCGAAAATAGATTCATTTGGAATTCGTTGGTCGAGTGTTTTCGAAGGCTCTAGGAAGCAGCTTTTGGGCGATTGAGTTTCTCGAGGCGTTCAACACGCCCAAACCGGCTCGAAATTTCATCGCTGTGCGTCACCATCAAGATCGCCACGTTGTCTTCGCGGCAAACCTCTTGTATCAGTTCAATGATACGATCTTGATTTGCGGGGTCCACGTTGGCGGTTGGCTCATCGGCCAGCAGCAGACGTGGCTTATTAGCAAGAGCGCGTGCGACTGCCACCCGCTGCTGTTGACCCACGGACATTTGCGAGGGCAGATAGTGCATTCGATCGGCCAGGCCCACTCGCTCGATCAGTTCCTTGGCCCGCTCGAGGTTCATTTTCTTTCGCGCGAAGGTCATGCCAAGCTTCACGTTTTCCAGTGCCGTGAACGCAGGCAGCAGATTGAACGTTTGGAAAACGTAGCCCATCTTTGCAGCTCGAATACGATCCCGGCCCGTTTCTGAAAATTTCGTCAGTTCCATTCCGTCCAGCTTGATCGAGCCACTATCTGACCCAACGATGCCGGAGATCAAATGCAACAGAGTCGTTTTACCGCCACCACTTTCGCCACGTAGGACGACTTGCTCCCCTTCGGAGATGCTAAGTCTTGGCATATCGATGATACTGATTCGGTTCCCGTCTGGGTCGACATACGACTTCTTCAAATCGACGATTTCAAGCATGTTGCCTTGCACGGTCCACCTAGCCTATCTTGCGATTCTTCATGACGCGTTGAATCTCTCGGTTCGCATCCGCCTTCTTCAGCGTCTCACGTTTGTCGTGAGCTTTCTTTCCCTTGCAAACAGCGATTACGCACTTCGCGACACCTCGGTCGGTGAAATAGACTCGCAGAGGCACCATGGTCAAGCCGCGTTCTTTGGCTCGGCCGGCAAACCTTGCGATTTCCCGTTGGTGCAGCAGCAGCTTTCTGATTCTTTTGGTGGGGTGGTTCCAAATACTTGCTTGACGATATTCATCGATCTCGCAGCCCACCAGCCACATTTCTCCGTTCGTCAAACGCGCGTACGCTTCTTCGATGGAACAGCGACCATTGCGAAGGCTCTTCACTTCGCTGCCGTGAAGCACGATCCCACACTCGACCGAATCGAGTATCTCGTACTGATGACGAGCCTTACGGTTCTCGGTGACCATCTTGTGAGTTGGGGCGTTAGTCGCCTTCACTTCGGCGGCTTTGCCTTCTTTCTTTTTAGGCTTCGACGAGGGAGCCGTTGGTTGAGCTTTCTTTTTGTTCAAGCTTATGGTTTCGTTGGCAGAATGGTCGCACGGGCAGGATTGGCATCTTGGAATTCGAAAACGGCAAAGGTCGAATTCGAATCGTCGTCAGCAGGGTAGAGCATTGGAAGCAACAGAGGCGACTGACGCAATACTCTTCTGTCCAACAAAACATACCTTATGCCATACTGGTTACGAAGATCAAGGAGCTTTTGTTCTGTCCAAGGCTGCAAGATTTTTTGTTCGTTAAACTGATATGCATTCGCAAGTCGACTCCCCCATTCAACCAGGGCAACGGCGTTTTGCGGAGCATCTTTCCAGCAAGCCAATTCGGCGCGACCCGTGTGCCATTTGAAGGATTGCTGGCGCCGAGGAGTCAGCCACAGCCCGTCCTTGTCTGTGTTTTCCCTAATCCACCCGCAAACTGCCACCCAATCACGATAGTGTTTTTGCTGATCTTCAAGCGTATCGGTCTTGACGATCAGATGAGCTTTGTCACCTGCCGGGATGGTCTCTCGGAAAGCTCCATCCAAGCGCACGTAAAGCAGTAAATAGCCTGGACACAAGATAGCGAGCCATACCAACCATCGCATTCTTTTCGGCTTCGTCTGATGGACAATCCAGCCTGATCCAAACGCAATCGCAACCGCTCCGATCATCATAGGCATTGCCACATCGTTCCATCGAAACCAGTAAAAACGCAGGATTTTAGCCGCGATTTCTGGCCGCTGGGTCGAAAAAACCAGATCGATGGTCAGCCCCATCATCGCGATTGCAAAAGCGAACAATCCACATCCAAAGATAAACTGAATCCCGCGTGGGAGGCTTCGGAAAGCAAGCTGCCAATCCATCGCCATCGACCAAAACAAATTAGGGAGATACTTCGGCACTTCGGCTTCGACAGCTATCTGGCCGGATTTCTTGGAGGGCTTCGAGAAGGCAATCGCAACAAGGAAGAACAACGCGATCAGAAGCTCTGCTCCAAACCATCGCCATCGTTCAGGACTGAAACGGGTAGGAACCAAATGATGCCCTAGTCGAAGGTATGCCTGCTTGACAGCACTTTCCGTTGCAACAGAGGTCGTAGCGTTCCAGTCAATCAAAAGTGCAGGCAAAGCACCAATCATCACACCGAAAAAGCAAAGGAGCCAGCCGTTCCTATTGGTACCGATCCAATGCCTAAATCGCATCGTCCATGGGTTAGAAATACCCAACTGTCGTGGATCTGTCCCCGCAAAGTCGAGAAAAAACGAAACACAAGCGACGCACAAAATGACCCATATCCCGGTCACCACGTGAAATGCACTTGCGAACCCTAAAAACGCCCAGGCATAAGTCCATCGCCGGCGAATCGCCATCGCAAGTCCAAGGAAGATAAAGGCGTATGCGACACCCTTCGATTCGCAACCACCTATTACCCATTCGCCCGCCCAGTGTCCCCAGTGCATGCCGCAAAGCCAAATGATTCCCCAGACGGTTCCTGTCATAGGCATATACTGATGCAACGGTCCCGAATTGCGATCAATAACCCACAGCGACCTTGCTAAAAAAGTCCAAGACGATGCCAAGGCGATCCAAACAAGGAATCGGCCGGTCCAAACCGCTTGGGAAATCTCGAACCATTGAGTCAGATATCCAAACGTGGCAAAGAAAAGCCAATGCGCATCGCCCGATTCCAAGAAAAGATCCCCCTTCCCAAAACTGGGATCCCAGAAATGAGCTGCTTTGGTCCAATAATGAGGTTCGTTCACCGAAGGGACTGAATAACCAGCGTAAACCAGAAAAACACAGAACACTCCCACCAAATCCAACCAAATCGACTGAGCGATCGCTCGAACAGATTCCGTTTTGGGATTTGCCATGGTAAAGCGGTACTCCGGAGGAACAACGGTTTTAAAGATGGAAACCAGTGACGATTGAGCAGCCAGAAGCAATCTTCAAGTAAATTTTTGGAAAATTCTTCTTGACAGCCCCGCGTTTTTCTTGACTGTCACACAGTTGCATTTAGAGTTGGAGGTACATCGATCAAGTGCGTAGCCATTCAAAGCCATCTTGAGCAGCATCAAGCAGATTGAATCTACAACCATTTTAGGAGTTGGGTATTTTGCCCAAGGATCAGAGGAAGGGAAGTCATGTTAGTACTATCTCGAAAAAAGAACGAGAGCATCGTCATCAATAATGAGATCACGATCGTCGTGGTCGAAATTCGTGGCGACAAAGTCCGTCTAGGGGTGGAAGCCCCTCGCGAGGTGCCCGTGCATCGCCGTGAGGTTTTTGACGCGATCCAGCGAAATCTAGATGACCAGGGAAACGAACAAGCCCGCGAGCCAGAGCGGACAGAAGAGATTTAAATTCTTGGGCGCCATTTTGGACAAGTTCCACACTGGCATTCATGTCTCGACTTGACAGGTAATTGGAAGCTCGTACACTGTCGCAAAGTAGTGAATCAAAAACGGTTCACGACACCATGGCCCCGTCGTCTAGAGGCCTAGGACATCGCCCTTTCACGGCGGTAACACGGGTTCGACTCCCGTCGGGGTCACTAGGTTCAATTTCAATAGCCATCCGGCTCCATCAAGACCCTGCAAATCGCAGGGTTTTTTTGTGTCTTGAGTTTTGCCGATGGCTCCCTCCGGGGCATTGGATGTCTCACTCGGTACAACTTTCTCGCCTGCACCGCGCCCGCTTCCGCCGAGCTTGTCTCGGCAGAACGCACAAATGGAAGCTACTTGCCACCGCGAATCAGCACGCAGGCTCCGACCGGGACAAGCCCGACGGAGGCCCAAAGCCGAAGTGTATATTGGGGGCAATGCATTTCTTGTAGCATTCATCTGTTGCTTCCGACCGGGGCAAGCCCGACGGAAAGCAAAGTCGATTTTTGACTGTTGGTTGATGCTTTAAACTAGCGCGCATTCCACTGCCAGCTTTCGTTGCGCTCGCTTCCGTGGAGCTTGTCTCGGCGGAGCACACAACTGGAAGCTACTTGCTGCCGCAAATCAACACGCAGGCTCCGACTGGGGCAAGCCCGACGGAGGCCCAAAGCCGAAGGGTATACTGGGGACAATGCATTTCTTGTGGCATTCAGTTGTTGCTTCCGACCGGGGCAAGCCCGGCGGAAAGCAAATGTCGATTTTTGACTGTTGGTTGATGCTTTAAATTAGTGCGTATTCCATTGCCAGCTTTCGTTGCGCTCGCTTCCGTCGAGCTTGTCTCGGCGGAGCACACAACTGGAAGCTACTTGTTGCTTCCGACCGGGGCGAGCGCAGCGGAAAGCTCATGTCGGTTGTTCTCCTTGTGGGCTCCAAATTGCTGTTGCTTGGCATGTGTCGCGATTTTAAGTCGTGTAGGACTACGAACAAGCCGATCGTGATGAATTGTTGAATCGACTTGGATCAACAGAAGGGGAGGGCGAGGGTTCTTTCAAGGTGCTTCAAGATGAAAGCACGATATCCGGAGCGATGATTGATCGAGCGATGGCAGCTGACTTGGATTCGATGCTTGGCGATATCGAAAACGAGCGGGTGTGGAAACGACAAGCTCGCCATCGGCATCTTCTAAGATAGCGATAAGCGTTTGGGAGCAATCCAATGCGCATAAGCCTCTGCAGGGGGCCATTTCACTTAATCGATACCATCGGGGGCTAGGTGCTGGCGGTCGTGGGGGGCCGTTGTTGCCTTAAATGATCGGGCAAACGTCGAACCAGGATCGGCCTTGTGATTCCATCCATTCTGTTGCTTGTATTGGGCCCCACATCCCAGGCTCGTAAGTAAAGAGCGATGGCGCTGCGGGGCTCTTCCAAGCCGCGATGATCGGGTCGATGATGCGCCAAGCCTGTTCGACTTCGTCGCTTCTGGCGAACAAGCTCGGATCACCAACGATCGCATCCAACAGAAGACGTTGGTAAGCGTCAGGGAGTTCTTTACCGCTGGTATCAAAACGGAAATCTAGATTGCTCAAACGCATTTTCATATCCGAGTCAGGCACTTTCGACTGGAAGTCCAATTGGATTCCCTCGGCCGGTTGAATCTGGATCACAAGCCGGTTGGCTTCGGGGCGAAAGGATTTCTGATCTCCGAAAAGCATGTGCGGAGGTTCGCGAAATTGAATTACGATTTGAGTCGTGCGGCAGCTCATGGCCTTGCCGCTGCGCAGATAAAACGGAACGCCTTTCCATCGCCAGTTGTCGATGAACAACTTGAAGGCGGCAAATGTTTCGGTAATGCTTTCGTCTGGGATTCCTTGTTCATCGGAATAGCCGGCATACTGACCTCGCACGCCGTATTCGGCAAAATCACTTCCCTTGTAAGGCCGGACCGCCTGAAGCACTTTTACTTTTTCATCGCGTACCATTTCGCCTGTGAAGCGAACTGGTGCTTCCATCGCCGTCATCATCATCAATTGAAAGATGTGGTTCTGAAACATGTCGCGTAGGATGCCAGCCTTGTCGTAATAATCACCTCGACGGCCAACTTTGACCTCTTCTGCAACGGTAATCTGCACGTGGTCGATATAGTTTCGATTCCAAATGGGTTCGAAAATGGTGTTGCCAAATCGCAGCACCAACATGTTTTGAACCGTTTCCTTGCCCAAGTAGTGGTCGATGCGATAGATCTGGTCTTCGCGAAAGGTTTGGTGGATCGACTTGTTTAGCTCATTGGCACTTGCTAGGTCGGTTCCAAAGGGCTTTTCGATCACCACTCGTCTATGCCCATTTTTCTCAGTATTCAAGCCAGCCTTGCCGAGCTGTGCGATGGCTGCCGCATAGAGCTGCGGCATCGTTGAGAGATAGTAAACGCGATCTGTCGTTAGCGATTGTTCAAGTTCGTTCAAAAAATTCGCGAGCTTGTGAAAGTCCTCTTCGTTTCCAATATCACCTGGATGATAGAAGACATTGTTGGAAAACGCTTGCCAAGATTCGTTGTCGAATTCCCCTTTGACGTATTTGGCGGTGGATTCGGTCAGTTGCGCTCGCCATTGTTCGGTCGTGAACGGACTACGTGCAACACCAACGATTCGAGTTGGGTTGGGGAGCCTTCCGCGTTGGAATTGTCGATACAATGCCGGGATGAGCTTCCGGCTGGTTAAGTCGCCGGAAGCTCCGAAAATCACCATCGTGTTCGACATAAGTCTTTGGTTTTCAGTTATTGGTTCGGAAGCCGAGTTGTTTTTGGAGGTTGCTGTACCAATTCTCAATCGATTGTTGATTTTCCTTGGTGGTGATTGCAGCAACGCCTTCCAAGGGAGTCGATGCAAACTTGTCGAACAAGGAGCTTACGTCGGGGGTTAGTTCGATCACCTTGATGACGTAGTAGACTGTTTTGTTCACGTCAGGCGCGACCGTCGACTCGCCCGGTTGGCAAGCGAACACCGCTTCCATGAATGTGTTGTCCACAGGTTGCAGTCGTTCGACACTGCTTGGGATAATTCGATTTTGCATACGGGCAAACATGGGGTTGAACCATGTGAATGCGCCTGGCTCTTCAACCAATGCTTTTTCCTCGGCGGTAACCAGGGAATCCACAAGTGAGCTACTACCTACCTTGGTGGCTAGCTCTCGAGCGCGAGTTTCAGCCAGCTTAAAGGCTTGCTGTTTCGTCCAAACTTCAACGACATTTTCTCGCACACTTTCCAATGTAGGCGGAACAGGTTGTGTTTCTTCGGTCTTCCAGAAAACGTATCGTTGGCTTGCCATTCCGATGGCGACGTTCGGTGCAAAAACTTCAGCGATGCCCTGCGAGCCTTCGATCAGCTGTCCAAGTCGAGCAATGTTTTGGCCACCGGCAACAAAAATGAAAGCGCTGCCCAATGGGGACGCTGTCGCCGAATCCGCGTCGAGCATACCTGTCGAGCCGACTTCGAAGCCCAACGGTGCTCCGATTTCTCGAAGATCAGGTCGCTTTGGCTCGGTGGCACCACGTTCCTTTTGTTGAACCAATTGTCGGTAGTTGGAAAACTCCGATTGGTAGATACTCATCGGGGTCATGATCATACCGATCCGCTCTTCCACAATCTTACGGGCGATTTCGAGTGTTTGCTCGCGAGCGATTTGATCACGAACTTCTTCAAAAGTCATCGTTCTCATGGGCGTTTCGGCTTGAGCTGGTGTATCGCCAGTCACGGCTGGTGTCGCGGGAGCGTCCGAAAGTTCCACCGAACCCGTCGCTGGAGATTCAGCAGTTGGTGTTTCGGTAGTTGGTGTTTCAACAGGCGCTGTTTCAGGCGGGGTGGTTGGTTCGGCCGCTGGGGCTGCCGGCTCTTGCGTAGGGTTTTCTGGAGTCGGAGGAGTCTCCTGAGTTGGCGCTGGCGGCTCTGCAGCCGGTGTCGCTCCCTCTTGGAACGAAACCAATTGGATTCTCGAGCTTGATTCCATTTTTACCCGGCTCGTCTTGGGGGCATCTCCTGCGGGTGCTGCCGGTTGTGGCTCTGCGGGTTTTTCACTCGGAACAGCTGGAGTTTCCGGGCTGGTTGTAGGTGCGGGCTCGGTCGGCGCGGGCTCAGATGGAGCTGGTTCTGTTGGAGCGGGGGCTGTTGGAGTTGCTGGTGCAGGCTCTGGGGTTGCTGGTGCAGGCTCTGGGGTTGCTGGATCGGCGGGAGCTGGTTCTGTTGGTGCGGGTGTCTCGGGCACTACAGTAGAAGTCGCTTCAGGCATTTCTGCACCGGTTGTGGCCGGCGGCACTGCAGGTGTCGTTGCTTCTGGAGTCACTGGAACTTGGAACTTCTTTTCCGCGACGCGTCGTTCGTATTCGGCACGAAGGGTTTCTTCTGGCACAAGAGCCATTTGTTCCTTGATGACGGATTCTTCATCGATTACCAAGTATTCGAAAGCGGCAGTTTTGGGAGCTTTGAAAGCAGGTTGTGTCGCCAGAGTTTGCAAAGTTCGGGTGATGTCCCGGCCTTCGTTGTAGAGATCTTGGATTTCTCGTTCTGACGGTTTTCCTTTGACGGCGGCTTCAAAATCCTTGGCTAGAACTGGAAAAGCTTGGATCTTTGCAGCCTGATTGAATCGGAGAAAATCCTGCCAGTTTTTGCTAGGGGTGGAAAGTGATGCAACATTTACTGTTCGAGACTCTCGCAAGTCTTCGAATTGCAGGCCGGACTGAGCGATTCGGTCCACTTGTTGAAAGGCTAGCTCTTCGCACATCAGGCGATTGAAATCGATCCAGGTCAGCTTGCGTTGAGTTGCTTCCGCGAATGTTTTCTCGACGGTTGCTCCGTCCAGCTTTCCGTTGCAAAATTCTTTAAGAAACTTTTTGACCGATTCATTGTTAAAGACGATGCCTCTTCGGGCCGCTTCCGTCATGAACAATTTTCGAGCGATGATGTGACCGAGGTCTTGCGACGTTGCAATTCCGAATTGACCAGCTCTTTCGTTAAAATTTGGCACATTGGGACGACCACCTTTGGCGATAACCTGGGAAGAAAGTTTCGCGAGAAACTGGTTTGCCAGTCCGAGCTCGTTCCCTTCTCGGTACAGTTGTTTCGTTCGAATCGAACCGCCGTTCCAAGATGCAACGACCATATCGCCGTCGCTACCCGCGTTGCGAGCACCATCCGATATGCTTTGAATTGCAGGTGAAATGACAAATGCCAC
The DNA here is from genome assembly GCA_027487485.1 of Planctomycetaceae bacterium. GTDB lineage: Bacteria > Planctomycetota > Planctomycetia > Pirellulales > Pirellulaceae > JBKCUI01. The sequence continues at coordinate 60,236 of JAIYDN010000038.1, forward strand.
GACAGACACAAAAACCAAACCTGCCATCCAGACGCGTTGGTTTTTTCGAAAAATGGAGAATGGGCTGGCCATTGAAAATGCAATCCTTGATATTCGACTCAGTGTAAAGGGGACCGTGAAAAACATTCCCCAAACCCGGATTGTAGGATTTCCTCTGATTGATGCAATTCCAGTGCGCCCGATATGAGAGGGCTTGACAAACGACCTCCCTTGCGGTGACAACCGCTAAAGGAGCCAATGCAAACAGGCTTTTTGGCTCCTAGACGTTCAATTCAACCAAAACACCGTCCACACCCAAATCAAAATATGGCCGAAAAGAAATCTCTCGTAATCGTAGAATCACCCGCCAAAGCGAGGACGATTTCGAAGTATTTAGGCAGCGGCTTCCAAGTGGAAGCGTCGATCGGGCATATTCGTGACCTGCCGGGAGGTGCCAAAGAAGTCCCTGCCGAACTGAAGTCGCAGCCTTGGGCGTCCTTGGGGGTCAATGTAGACGAGGGCTTCGAACCTCTTTACATCGTTCCTGCCGACAAAAAGAAACATGTTTCTTTTCTCAAGGCAGCCTTAAAAGATGCAAAAGATCTTTATCTGGCGACGGACGAGGATCGCGAGGGAGAAGCCATTTCCTGGCACTTGCAAGAAGTGCTTAAACCCAAGGTCCCCGTGCACCGGATGGTGTTTCACGAAATCACGAAAGAAGCCATCCAAAACGCGCTTTTGAGCACTCGGCAGATCGATGCCGGCCTTGTAAAAGCCCAGGAAACGCGACGGATTTTGGACCGGCTTTACGGTTACGACGTTTCGCCGTTGCTCTGGAAAAAGGTCCGGCCAGGTCTTTCGGCAGGACGCGTGCAAAGCGTGGCGGTACGGCTGATCGTTCAACGCGAGCGTGAGAGAATGGCATTCCGCTCGGCCACCTATTTCGATCTCGATGCAGATCTGGAAACCTCCAAGAAGGAAAAATTCACCGCTTCGCTGGTCAGTGTTGGCGACCGGAAAATTCCGTCGGGCAAGGACTTTGATTCTTCGACGGGCCTTTTGAAGGACGCGAACTACCTGCAACTGGATGCGGCATCCGCGGATTCTTTGAAGAAGCGACTGGAAAAAGTGCCGTTTCGAGTCGTCAGCGTGGAAGTGAAGCCCTACACCGAGCGGCCGAAGGCCCCCTTCACGACGAGCACGATGCAACAGGAAGCGAACCGCAAACTTGGAATGACGGCCAAGGATGCCATGCGAGCGGCTCAAAGCCTCTACGAAAACGGCTACATCACATACATGCGTACCGACTCGACCACCCTTTCGAAGGAAGCTGTCGACGCTGCCCGCGAATTGGTTCGATCTCAGTATGGCGAGGCTTTTCTGTATCCAACCAATCGAACCTACGCGACCAAAGTCAAAAACGCGCAAGAGGCTCACGAAGCGATTCGCCCCGCTGGGCATCCTTTTCAATTGCCGGAGCGGATTCGAGCGGAACTGTCTTACGATCAATTCCGACTATTCGAACTGATTTGGAAACGTACCATCGCGTCGCAAATGGCCGATGCAAGAAAGCAACGCGTGGTTGTGACCATCCAGGCAGACGACGCGATCTTTCAAGCGACGGGCACCTCGATCGAATTTGAAGGCTTTCTACGAGCGTATGTCGAAGGAAGCGATGACCCTGCTGCTGAGCTCGCCGAAAAAGAACGGCTTCTACCTGACGTCAAGCCAAACGATCCCTTGGCGGTCCTGGCTCTCGATAGTATTTCACACACTACCCAACCACCGGCTCGATTCACGGAAGCCTCGTTGACGCAAGGACTAGAAGAACGTGGAATCGGTCGTCCGAGTACCTACGCTTCGATTATCGATACTATTCTTCGGCGCGACTATGTGTTCAAGAAAGGCAATGCGTTGGTTCCAAGTTGGACGGCATTTGCTGTGATACGGCTGATGGAAGAGCATTTTACGTCTTTGGTCGATTATCAGTTTACCGCAGAAATGGAAGACTATCTCGATCAGATTAGCCGCAACGAACGCGAGAATTTGGCTTACTTGCAAGAGTTCTATTTTGGGGAAGAAGGAGTTTCGGAAAACGTTGCTCCTGGTGGCATCGGCTTGAAGCCTTTGTTGGCCCTGAAGGTTGCTGAGATCGATCCTCGGACGGCTTGTTCGTACCCACTCAGCTTCCCAATAACTGGAAGCGAAGAGATTGCGGTTTGCGTTCGAGTTGGTCGTTACGGTCCGTATGTCGAGCAAGGGGAACGACGTGCCAGTATTCCTGAAGAGTTGCCGCCGGATGAGCTGACTTTGGCTGTTGCTTACGAAATGTTGGCGAAGCAAGAATTGGGGGAAAAGCCTTTCGGCTTCCATCCCGAAAACAACAAGCCAATCTATATCAAGCAGGGGCGCTTCGGTACCTACTTGCAGATGGGAGAAGCGGACGACGAGGATAAAAAGAACGCATCCCTCATGAAAGGCATGTTGATTGAAACGATCGATATGGACATGGCTGTAAAGCTCCTCTCGCTTCCTCGGACCCTTGGAAACAATCCGGCCAATGGCGAGCCCATCATCGCTACCCAAGGGCGTTTCGGACCGTTCATCAAGAACGGAACGGATTCTCGTTCGCTCGGGCCCGATCTGAATTTGCTTGAGATCACTCTGGAACAAGCTCTGGCTTTATTGGCCCAGCCCAAAGCCCTTGGACGAGGCCGCGCGGCAGCTGCTCCTCCATTAAAAGAGTTCGATGTTTCCCCCGTAACTGGAAACAAGATCGTATTACGCGATGGCAAGTTTGGACTCTATGTCAACGACGGCGAGACGAACGCATCGCTGCCTAAAGACATGAGCGGCGATGACTTGACCTTTGAACAAGCGGTTGATCTTCTGGCTGCACGCGCAGCTGCAGGTGGTTCGAAGAAAAAGAAAAAATCATCGAAGAAGGCCGCAAAGAAAACCAAGGCAGCCAAAAAGACTGGCAAAAAAACCAATATCTCAATCAGCGACGAAGAAGGTGAAGTCATTGTTGAACCTTCTGAAGAAAGCACTTCCAAAGCAGTAAAGAAGACGACTGCGAAGAAGGCGACCAAAAAGAAGGCTGCAAAGAAAGCTGTCAAGAAAACAGCCAAAAAGAAAGCCGTCGAATCCGAACAAGACGAAGAATAGGACTCCCCCCGCCAGGAATTGAAACTCGATGCTCCATCTGCAAAGCGAATCCCAATCGCGTTGGCTGGAACAGGTCAACCAAAATTTGGATCAGATTTTGATCGATCATGCGCATTGCGAACACAAAGCCGCAGCGACCGCAATGAGCCTGATGGGGGCCTACATCGATTGCCAAGAACTAACGCGTGAAATGACTTTGATCGTGCAGGAAGAGCTAGAGCATTTTCACTTGGTTCTGGCGCTGCTCCATCGCAGAAAAATCGTGTTTATCAAGCAACGCCCAGGTTCGTATGGAAAAAAGCTGAACGAACTTGTCCGCAAGAACGAACCCGAACGAGCGGTGGATCGTTTGCTGGTTGCTAGTCTGATCGAAGCTAGGTCGTGCGAACGTTTCGATTTGCTGAGGAAGCATTTGAAGACGACCGATCCTGAGCTATCGGAATTTTACGGCTCTCTCTTCGAATCCGAAGCTCGTCATCACACGACGTACGTCAAGCTTGCAAAATTGTTCCAGGGAGACTCGGAAGTACGACGTCGACTTGAGGAACTTGCATCGGAAGAGTCGCGTATTTTGGCCGTCGGCTGCGAATTGCCTAGAATGCACAGCTAAGCACCATTCTTCTGAAAATCTTTCGACGTTCCGCCAGGATCTCGACGCGACAGTTAAAATAGCTACTCCTCCACTCGCGTCCTCAACCCAGTCCAGGACCGAAACCTTCTCACCTCAGGTTGATCCTAATGATTTCAAAGCTATTCCTTCATCGTACGACTCGTGGCTTTGTAGCTTCGATCGCGTTGCTGTTTCTTTCAATGGATTGGGCTACGGCTCAAGATACTGCCAACAAGCAAAGCCCCCAGTGGATCTCTTTGTTCAATGGTAAAGACTTGGAAGGCTGGACACCGAAGATCCGTTATCACGACCTGGGGGACAACTTTGAGAACACGTTTCGTGTCGAAGATGGCCTGCTAAAGGTTGGCTACGCTGGATACTCGGAGTTCAACGAAACCTTTGGCCACCTTTTTTATAAAGATTCTTTTTCGCATTATCGAATTCGAGTCGAGTATCGTTTCGTGGGTGAGCAGGTCAAGGGTGGACCTGGTTGGGCATTGCGCAACAGTGGGATCATGATCCATGGCGAACGTCCAGAAACCATCGCAAAGGATCAGGATTTTCCTGCGTCAATCGAGGTGCAACTGTTGGGCGGGGACGGTAAGAATCCAAGAACTACCTCCAATCTATGCACTCCTGGCACGAATGTCGTCATGGGTGGTAAGCTCATCTTGGCTCATTGCACGAGCTCCAATTCGAAGACCTTTCACGGTGACCAATGGGTGACGGCGGAAGTCGAAGTGAAGGGAAGCGAGTATGTCCGTCATTTCGTCAACGGAGAATTGGTACTGGAATACAACCAACCTCAGCTCGACGAACGAGATGCTCATGCCAAGGAACTGATAGAAAAAGCTGGTTCGAAGCTATTAGCTTCCGGATCGATCTCATTGCAATCCGAAAGTCACCCCGTCGAGTTCCGGAAGGTGGAGCTGCTGGATCTGAGTAAATAAAGTTCGCGATTGCCCGCAAACAGTGTGCATGCCAACCTGAATCGCTCATCCCCATCCGTTCTGTCCATTAGCAAACGGATGACAATAGGTCCTGAGATGGGGGGCTTTCCCGCTGGACGGAAGATTCCGCCCCCGGTTTGCAAGTTGCAGGGGATTCGAGGATACTACAGTAGAGGATTGGCGTTCTGAAGCCGATCTTCAAGTTCGATTCGAAACCCGCCCGCCACCTGTTCCCACCAAGTCACAAACACGAATCGCGATACAAATTCCCTGAGATAACGGGGGATCGCGGCTAGCGCCCCCGTCTCAAATCCCACCTTCGTTACTGAGTTTCCTCGCCATGCGTTTCCCCACCCTCCCATGGACGTGTATTCAGATTGCGATCGCAATCTTCTGCATGCTTCTGGGTTCGATGGGAACGATGCCCAGGCTTTTGGGCGCGGACAACCTGAGCCCCAACCATGTCGCTGGCTCCAGTCCGATACTCAAGTTTGAGCTGGATATCCAACCGATTCTGACCGCGCGCGGTTGCAATTCTGGCCCATGCCACGGCAAATCCCGAGGTCAAAACGGGTTCGCTCTTTCGCTGCTTGGTTTCGATGCGAACATGGATTTCGATGCGATTGTCAAGAACGCACGAGGACGCCGCATCAAGATCGCCTCACCCACGGAAAGTTTGCTGCTGACCAAAGCCATTGGAAAACTACCACATGGCGGTGGTGTTCGCTTTTCCGAATCGGACGAAGACTATCTGCTGTTGCTTAGGTGGATTCAACAAGGCAGCATGCGAACGAACGAAACCGATCCGAAGCTCGTATCGATTGAGCTGACGCCGAAACCCTATTCGTTGAAGGCGGGGCAACAAGAGTCTTTGACGGTCACGGCCACCTACAGCGATGGGCACGTACGCAATGTTACCAACATGTGTGCCTTTCAATCCAATGAGCCTGCGGTAGTCTCTGTGTCCGCCGACGGTCGGTTGCAGGCGGGCATGCTACCAGGCGAAAGCACGATCATGGCCCGGTATATGGGAAAGATCGCCACTTGGAGCACTGCGGTCCCAAGATCAGAGGTTGTGCCCAGCACCCAATACGATTCGCTGCCACGCAATAACTTTATCGATGGACTTGTTTACGACAAGCTTGCTACGCTTAACATCTTGCCAAGCGAACCGTGCAACGAGACTCAATTTCTTAGGCGTCTGTACCTGGATGCCATAGGTAGATTCCCTTCCGCGACGGAAGTGGAAAGCTATCTTCAGGATTCTCAACCCAACAAAAAATCGCGATGGATTGAAGCGGTTTTGCAGCGACCTGAGTACGCAGATTTTTGGGCGAACAAATGGGCGGATTTACTTCGCCCAAATCCCTATCGAGTTGGTATCAAGACAACGTACAGCTTGGATGCTTGGCTGCGCGATGCGTTTCGCAAGAACCTTCCGCACGATGAGTTTACGAGAAGGTTGGTTACTGCTCAGGGGAGCACCTGGCGAAACGGAGCGGTTACCATTTTTCGCGACCGGCGGGAGCCCGCTGAAATCACCACCATGGTCAGCCAATTGTTCCTGGGCCTTCGAATGGAATGTGCGAAATGCCATCAGCATCCCTTTGAAGTTTATGGGCAAGCCGACTTCTATGGCATGGCGGCTCATTTTGCCAAAGTTGGCTACAAGGGCGTTGGCTTATCGCCGCCAATCTCTGGGAGTGAAGAGATCGTATTCGCTCGAGCCGATGGTGAAGTACGGCATCCTTTAACGAACCAAGTGCTTCACCCGACCCCATTGTTTGGTCAGGCGCGAGAAACGCAACCCAACGAGGATCCTCGAGCGGTCCTGGCAGACTGGATGACGAATCCATCCAACCCGACGTTCGCTCAAGTTGCCGTCAATCGATTGTGGGCTGAGGTTTTTGGCCTTGGAATTGTTGACCCTGTCGATGACTTTCGAGCCACCAATCCCGCCAGTAATCAGCCTTTGCTGACTGCGTTGGCGGATCATTTTCGATCGGTACGATATGACAACAAGAAGATGCTTGCGACGCTTTTTGCGAGCCATGCCTATCAACTTTCATCAAGACCCAACCCGACTAACGAATCGGATCATCGCAATTTCTCAAGGCACTATCGGAAGCGATTGCGCGCCGAAGTTCTTTCCGATGCATTGACGGATATCACTCTGCAAGGAGAAGATTTCGACGGCATGCCGGCTGGTTTTCGAGCAATGGAGCTATGGACATTCCGAGCAGATTCGGAGCTCTTGGATGCATTTGGTCGTCCCGATCCGAATCAAGATCCACCATGCGAACGAGCCTCTTCGGCCACCATGACTCAGGCTTTGCATCTGATGAATGCCTCGAAGATCCAAAAACGAATTTCGGCCGATGGCAGCCGAAGTCAAATTCTAGCTGATTCCGATCTTGCACCTGGTCCAATCATTTCACAACTTTACTTGACGGTGTTCAATCGCCATCCCGACGCATCGGAGCTTGAAGCCTTGGAATCAGAATTCCATTCCCTTCCGAAAGAGACTTTGAAAGCAGAACGCCGAAAGCTTATCGAAGATTTACTGTGGTCGATGGTCAACTCGCCAGAGTTCTTGTATCTAGATTAAAAAGGTTCGCAGAACAATGATGCAGCGAAGAACATACTTACAACTGGGGCTCGCAGGACTCGCGGGTGGCAGCTTTACCGACTTGATGGCTTTACGGCAAGCGTCTGCTGCGAACCATCCCGGGACCGACAAACCGAAATCAAATTGCATCTTGATCTGGATGGATGGTGGTCCGACTCACCTGGAAACCTTTGATTTGAAGCCGGAGGCGCCAATCGAAATACGAGGCGAATTCCGGCCGATCGATACGAATGTGCCCGGGATGCAGATTTGCGAGTACATGCCCAAACTGGCTAAAATTGCGGACAAGTATTCGATCATCCGTTCAGTTTGTCACAATCAGGCAAATCATGGTGCTGGAAACCATTACATGATGACGGGCGCTCCGCCGCGGATTCCCGTTGGCTGCGGAGCGTTTGTTAGCTTTCACCCAAGTCTTGGGTCGGTTGCTGCCTACGAAAGACAAGCACCTCATGGGTTGCCAGGCTATTTTTCGATGCCGAGCATGTCACGGTCGGGAGGTCCTAATTTTCTCGGTGCCAAATACGCTCCGTTTGTTGTCGCAAACGATCCCAATCAAGAGAGCTTTCGCGTTCGCGATGTTGAACTTCCTCGCGAATTGACTCAGGACCGTTTTCAATCGCGACGCGATCTTCGTAAGTTGGTGGATCGGCTTCCTCGATACCAAGAAGCCCAGGTCAGTGATCCTGTTGCAGCTTATGATGAAAACGTCCAGCAGGGGCTCGATCTAGTGCTGACTCCAGCTGCCCAGAAGGCATTCGATATTCACAGTGAGCCCGCGGCGCTGCGAGAAGCTTATGGACGCAATAGCTTTGGACAACGGGCTCTGATGGCTCGTCGTTTGGTGGAGGCCGGAGTTCCGTTTGTGACTCTTTATGATGGCGGCTGGGATCACCATTCAGATCTCTTTGGTGCACTTCGTACGCGTTTACCATCTTGGGACCAAACGGTAGCCACCTTGATAAGTGATCTCGATCAACGCGGCCTGTTGGAAACAACCATGGTTATCGCCTTGGGCGAATTCGGACGAACACCCAAGATTAGCACTTTACCCGGCCAGTCGAAACCAGGACGCGATCATTGGGCCAGTGCCATGTCCATCCTGTTTGCGGGGGGCGGCAGCAGCGGTGGCCAAGTGATCGGTGCAACTGATCGTTATGGACATGCTGCGGTCCAACGCATTCTTTCTCCCGAAAACTATGTTTCCACGGTTTACCATAAATTGGGAATCGACCCCAGCAAGATCTATTACACACCCGCAGGGAGGCCAACTCACCTGGTCAGTGACCATAGCACCATTAGCGAGTTGATGTAGTGAGCTCATCACGGCTGCCAATCTTTCTTGCATCGACTCTAAGTTTGCTTCTACTGGGAACGAGCTGGGCTGCTGAAAAGCCTGTCCTCTCTAACCTTTTCCCACCTGCTGGCCAAGTGAACCAATCCGTCGATGTTGTCGCGACCGGGAAATTCCCAAGATGGCCACTCAGTGTTTGGTCCAGCCATCCATCCATACACTGGGAATGCCTGAGTGAATCGGGGAAACTGCGATCGACCATCGGACCTGACGTTCCCGCGGGAGTGCACTGGGTTCGGCTATACGATTCGGCCGGAGCAACCGACACTCGTCCATTCCTTGTCGGTACGTCCCCTCATCAGAATGAGATCGAGCCGAACAATCTTCCGTCGCAAGCCAATGAGGTTGCTTCTCTTCCACAAATCATCAATGGCACATTATCGAAACGGGGCGACGTGGACTTGTTCGCGGTGAATCTCCAAGGGGGGCAATCCCTTGCGGTCACGGTTGATTCGGCCAAGTGGCTGCTATCTCCTGCCGACGTCAGCATTCAACTGTTGGATTCCAAGGGATTTGTTTTAGCCGAAAATCTCGATCATGTCGACTTGGATCCCTACCTGGAATACCATGCCAATGAAACGATCAAAGTGATTGTCAAAGTCTTTGCGTTTCCTGCTACGCCCGACAGCACGATTGGTTTTAGCGGCGGTGCAGATTGGAATTACCGAATGGTGCTTTCACCAACCCCCGAGCCATTTTCGTCGACTTTGGACTTTGAATCGCAAATGACGTTAGCTGCGCAGAGAATCGAATTGCCAGCTGCATTGCATGGAACCTTGGAGACTGCGCTGCCGGTCACTTTGCCAGCAAGGCTCGGCGGAACGTTGATGGAACCAGGACAAAAGCAATTCTTTTCGTTCGATGCGAAATCGGGAAATCATTATCGAGCCAAGGCGATGGCTCGCGAGTTTGGATCGGATCTGGATCCAACGCTCGCGATCTACGATGCGAAGTCAAAGGAACTGGTCAAACTGGACGATGCTGGCGAGGTTCGCGATCCGATCGTGAATTGGGTTTGCCCAGCAGATGGGACGTACACGATTGGCGTCAGTGACTTTCACCGCATGGGTGGTTCGCGATACCGCCATCTGACGACGGTCGAGCAAGTGATGCCCAGTTTCACTTTGAGCGTTGGGTCGGAGCTGTTCGAGTCTTCGGTGAATCGGGAGGGGGAGATTCCGATCCAGATCCTTCGCGAAGCCGGATTCGCCGGAATGATTTCGGTGACCATGGACGGTAATCCAGGTTCTATTCAATGTTCTCAGGGGGAGTCTAAATCGGGAGCCGAAACGGCAGGCAAAGTCGTTTTGAAATGGACAGGATCTCAGCCCTTTCAAGGGCCCATCTCGATCGTCGGTCGATCAGAAGGCTCGCCAGACTCGCGAGCCTCAGCACCTCGATCCAAGACGGTTTGGATAAGCGTTGCCGAATAGAAATGTGCAACAACTAGAAAACCGGTGCGTTGCTGAAGAAGATCGCAACACACTATCAATCGCGATGTTGGTGCAGCAAGGATTCGATCGGGTTGCGAGACTCGATCACCACCCCTTTCACTGCATTCAAACCTGGACGCGCATCCCAGCGGTCCCGCGAATCGCTCGACGCCGATACATTGTCGCCTAAAACAACAATTCCAGATTCGCTGGGCCAAACCTGAGAGCTGGAATCGAGCACGCCTCGCCACTCAATATCGCGAAACACTAGCAGTCTTTCATAAACGCTTGAATCGTCGGTCATCTCGATTTGAATCGTCGCGACGTCTCTGTGTCCATTCGTGTCTTCCGTAAGTTGAATCGCCTGTCGAAACCATTCGTGATGTTCATCGCCGACCAAAAGAAAACCATCTACCATATAAACAACGATCCATTGTCCAATAGCTTCCAGTGGATCCAATTCAATTGATATGGATTGACCCAAAGTATCGATGGAGATCGATTTGTCTGATCTTTTCAGAACTGCATGAACTTGTACTGATGCGTTGTTGCGGCTTGCGGTATGAATCGTCACGGACGCATCCCATCGGTCTTGTTGAGGATCGATCTGAAGAGCGATACCAATATCACGCGCCGCAATGATACTATGGGAATCATGTGCGTTGCATGAAAGTTGGTTATCGATGGACAGGTCCAAAGTGGTTTGCCGCAAACGTGGTGTTGTGTTGTTCGCCGAGTGCACCAGGATCGCTTGACGAAGCGCATCTTCAAGTGACTTGCTGTACTGCTCACCGTTGACAAGTAACTCCCCGTCCTGAATCGAAATGAGCTCGTCGGGCAATCCAACCAAGCGTTTTATTTCCTTCGTAGAATCCGCCGTTGCTTGAAGGACAATCACATCACCCCGCTTTAAGCCGGATTCATGGTCAAACCCCTGGATGCCTTTGGCGTGGCGAAGCGTGCGTGTCGCTCTTAAACGTGCGTACTGGATCGTCTCTCCGGTTTCAATAAGGATTGATTCTTTGCTCTTTGGATCTGAGTTCTCGGCATGGGGTGCTTCCATATTCACTTGCAGGCACGCGGGGCATTTGGTTGGCTGATCCAAACGCACGGTATCTTTTGCGAAGCGATGAACGTGATCGCAATTCGGGCATTGCCAAACCATTCGCGGACCAACAAAGTGGGGCTCCATCGAACTTCCGTATACAATCCCGTTTTTCAGAACCATGCTTTGGCGCATCAGCATCAGTCCTGCCAAGATAATCCCCAGGGCAAGAACCACGAAGAGACCTGCTGTGGCGTAAAGAAACCAACGCCTGGGCGAGGCTGAAGGTTTAGAAGCCATTATCGACTACCGATACGATAAACCCCTTGCTCCGATCTGATGATTAGATCGTTTCCGGCAACGGCGTACGAGGCAAAGATTCTACCGGGTAATTTATTGCGAGCTATTTCCATAGGCTTGTCACCAATTTCAAAAACGGTCGCTTCTCCCAGCTCGCTTTGAAAGAAAATTCGGTTTCCCGAAACAAGTGGTGACGCAGAGTAATTCCCGCCCAGACGCTTGCGCCAAAGTTCCTTCCCGGATTGGGTGTCGACGCTTGTTGCGATTCCATTATCGCTCACCATAACGATTTGGTTGCCGATAGCGTTTATTGAGGGAGTTTGAGGAACGCCCGATCCGAAAATCCATTTCACATGCGAATCGGTGACATCGCCGCTACCGGACGGGTCAATCGCCAGTAGCTTGGTGCTCATAAAGCCCGTGCAGACATAAAGAGTACCCTCATGGAGCAACGGTCTAGGCACGACAGAAAAGCCATCGTAGCGAACAAACCACTGCACCGATCCATCTGCGGGGGAAATCGCTTGAACCACGTTCGAGCCCGGGGAAATTACAAGCTTTTTACCTTGGACTTCGATCAGCTGAGGTGTGCAGAAAGAGAACTTCCGATCGACGTCAACACCTCGTTTGGTCTTCCAAACCTCTTTGCCGGTTTTTGCATCGAGAGCAAGCGTATACGGATCGTCACCTCCATCGCATGTTAGGATCAACATTTGGTCCACCAAGATGGGGGATCCGCCGTTTCCATGCGTTGGCGGATATGCATGATCTCGATTTTCCCAAATGAGATTCCCCTCCAGATCCATGCAAGCAGTTCCCTGATGACCAAAATGCAAGTAGATCCGATCCGAGTTCAGGATAGGGGTCGGGCTTGCGTGCGAGTTCTTATTGTGGATTTTCGGAGCATCGTTGGATTGCTCAAAAACCACCTTGCTATAAATTTGCTCGCCAGTATTTGCATCCAGGCAAACTAGATTGAGATGTTGCTTCCCTTCTAATTCTCCGGATTGACCAGCTTGCTCGTCCGTATTGACTGAAGTGGTAAAATAGATGCGATCTTTATTCACCACGGGGGATGACCAACCAAGGCCGGTGGTTTTTGAGAACCAGATGACATTGGAGCTTTCGTTCCAGTCTGTTGGTAGTTTGCTGACCAAGCTAGAGCCATTTTGTGCTGGGCCTCGAAACTCGGGCCATTCGTTTGCGAGGCTTAGCCCGCTTGGTGGAACAACCAGGCTCGAAAGCAAGGTAAGAAAGCGAAAAGTGTTTCTCAATACGGAAGTGCTTGTGTGCACGGTGACTCCTATCAACGATTGGTTTGGGAACGATCACTAGAATAGATTATGCAGCCACCAAATCGTCTGCTCGTTCGGTGACTTTCTCTAGAATATCCAGCAGCACCTTGTCGCACTCGATCCCTTCCGCTTGAGCTTCAAAGTTCAGCAACACGCGATGTCTCATGGCAGGCAGATAGACTCTTCGAACATCCTCGAAGCTAACGTTGTAGCGTCCATCGAGAAGAGCGCGAACTTTCGCAGCTAAAGCAATGGTCTGGGCGCCGCGAGGGCTTGCTCCCCAGCGAATGTATTGATTGGTAACATCCAACGCCATCGCTCCCTGAGGGTGAGTCGCCAGAATGAGCCGAGCCACGTAATCTTGAACGTGCTTGGCTAAAACCACTTGCCGTACCAGTTGTTGCCATTTCCGAATCTCTTCGCCATCCATCACTTTTTCTGGTGTGATAACCGTGCCTTTCGTCGTTCGATCGATAATGGTATTCAGTTCTTCGCGATTGGAGTATCCGACGACCAGCTTGAACAAAAATCGATCGAGTTGTGCTTCGGGAAGAGGGTATGTTCCTTCTTGTTCGATTGGATTTTGAGTCGCAAGTACAAAGAATGGCTTTTTCAATTCGTAGCGATTGCCGGAAACCGTGACTGTACCTTCCTGCATTGTCTCAAGAAGAGCGGACTGAGTCTTGGGCGTTGCACGGTTGATTTCGTCTGCTAGACATATCTGAGTGAAGATAGGGCCTTTTTGAAATTGGAATTCTCTTCGCCCTTGGTTCTCAACGATCATGTTGGTCCCAAGGATATCGGAAGGCATTAGGTCCGGCGTGAACTGAATGCGGTTGAAGTCCAGGGACAGAGTTTCAGAAAGGGTCTTGATCAGCATCGTTTTGCCAAGTCCTGGAACTCCTTCCAACAGGCAGTGTCCACCCACGAACATCGCCGTGAGCACACCGTTCACGATATCGTCGTGACCTACGATGACACGACCAATTTGCTCACGTACTGCCGCGTATCGACTGCGGAACATTTCCGCTTGTTGTTGCATGGACTCCGCGGTATTACTCATTTCAAATTCCTATGTGGGGCTACTGGTTCTTTTTCGCTTTACGTTTGGCATCCAACAGCCTGGATGTATAGCTCTGTTCTTCTTCCACACCCATACCTGGCTTGGTGGGGGTGTTTTCTCGATTTTGTTTCTTGATGTCTGCGCGGCTGCCGAAGGAATCGGAAGGCGAAGTCGTCGGTACGGAGCCCGAAGACGCTGTAGCATCGAGATCCATTTGGTTTGCAGAACGCTGCTTTTCCAAATCGCCGCTCGCAGTCGACTTGGTGGTTCGAAGTCGATCCAATCGGCTCTTGCGTTCTTGATCAATCGCCTCGGATTTGTTCCGTTTCGCTCGTAGCTGATTTGCCAGAATACGCAAAGGTAGCCCGAGATCAATCGCAACTCGTCGAACGAATACATCTGCAAAGAATAGCGTGGCGCCCATCAAAACAACGAGTGGCCAAATGTCCATCAGGCTTTTGGCGGCTGGTAAGCCAGGTCGGTAGGAATCCAGGTCCACGAGCGAAGTAAATGTGTCGTCTTCCAAAGCTTGTCCTAAGGTTCCAGCCGTACCGCCCGCAGGCTGTTTCTTGGCAAGCGATTCGAGAAGTTTCATGTTCGCTTGGCGCACGCGATATTCATCGGAAAAAGGAACCGTGATACCAGTCGTAATGGGAGGTTTGCCCGATCCGGGAACGATGCTCAGCATGTAGCTGCCAGCTTGCTCGGGCGTTAGTTCACCGACATAACGACCGGGCGCCAATTGTCTCATTGGCAAGTTCGTTGGCTTTAGGTCTGGCCCAACTGCGATGGCATTCATGTCCAGGTAGTTTACGAATCGATCGTCGGCGTCGAGTGCGGTAACGACAATCTGAACACGGCCGTCCTTGATGTTGGTAGCGATGTTGTATTTAGAATCGTCGCTGGAGGGACGCATTGTCCATCGAACCATCTGTGACATGAATTGATCGTAAAAAGGTGCCGACGCCCATTCTTGTGCCCATCGGCTGCCCGAATCGGTTGTCAGAACTGCCGTGCGACCTAAGCCATACGTCCATGTTGCAAGGATCGAAGCGGTTTCTTTTTCGGATGGTTTGGGAGACAGCAAAGGTACCTCGACCAAGGGACTGTCTTTCCTTTCGGTCAATACAAAACCACGAATGGGTGGCAGGGTGCCATTGATTCCAGACAGAACTTCGTGAGGCTGATTGATATACGGAACGACTCCGCCCCCTTCAGGTTCGTAAACGAGCGGCCTCGCCACGCGTCTGGCCTCTCGCATGAAGATACTCGGTAACGCAGAGGCATTCGTCACTTTGTGGTAGTTGCCACCCGTGTCTTTGGCAATGCGACTGAGTTCGTTGTGCCCCGCCGGACCGTGAGCGCCAACCGCTACGGTAGTAATTTTGATTTTGGCGGCTTTGTATTTACTCAAAACGCCCGCAGAGGCTGGGGTAGGGTCCCCATCGCTAATTACAATCATATGTTTGAGAGAAGCGCTATTGGCTTTAAGAGCGTTGATCGCCATTCCCAACGACGAGTCGAAATCGGGCATGTCCCCTGGAGTCATTTGAGACATCCGAGCACGCATCATGTCCTTGTTCGGTCCTACCTTGAGCAATCCCGCTGCGCCGCCCCACAACCATTTGTCGCCAGACATGTCGTATTGAACGACACCGCAATAGTCTTGAGGTCCTAAGGCGTTCAAAGCCGCTTTTCCGATCGTCTTCTGCCAGTAGTTTCCCTCTGCAATTTCGGACGCATGCATCACCATGGCTAACGCCCCAACCGACTCGACTTTGCTATTCTTGATCGCAAAGTTTACCGGCATGGCTTCCTCCAATTTGGAATTCGTCCAACCGCCAGCGCCAAAGGCTTCCGGTCCGCCGATCATTAGAATTCCCATGCCGAACTGCTGAGCGCTTTGAACCAACATGTCGATCTGTTCATCGGAAAAGGCAACAACCTTCGTTGTTTCATCACCACTGGTTCGAGGCGTACCAGCCAAAATCACAGCATCGTAGCTTTGCAGTTCTACCAGACTCGTGAACAAGTTCGCGGTATCCCGCACGTCAACGATTATTTCATTCCGCCTTAAAGCTCCGATCATTTGATCGAAGTTGCCCGGGAACGATGCATCTTCAATCAACAAAACGCGGCCCTTGCCTCGAGCATAAGTAAAGGCAGTTGCCCTGTTGTTTTGCGAGATCGTGTCGTTTTCGGAATCGCTGGTAATAAATTCGGCTTCGTAGGTATAGCCCGCAGATTCTTCAATCTTGTGGGGGATAGGGACGACGTTAATATCTCGATCCAGCGTATATGGACCGTCGGCTAGTACTTCCGTCTGACTTCCAATGCGGCGGACCACTCGTAAACGGCCCTCAACATCGCGTTCATTTCCAGATTCACTGTAGCGGTTGATAACAACCCGAGCGTCGACGGTTTGTCCTTGCCGAACAAATCCAGGAATGTCGATTTTCTCGACCAGAACCTCCGTTTTGGTATCCAGTCGAACAGGAACGACGTCGATTCCAATCCCGTTGTCGATCAATCGTTGAGCCGCCGTTTCTGCCGAACCCAGCGTCTGATTTCCATCGGTCAAGATCACGATCCGTTTGGCAGAATCCTCCAGGAAGCTCGCCTGAGCTAACTTCAAAGCACTTTCCAAATTGGTCGCATCCGACTTGCCAAAATTGGATTCCGCCCGAGTGATGGTGGGAAGCTTTTCATCCAAAGGCGGAATCTCGATCGATGCTTCTCGCCCGAAAACAATCAAGCCAGCTCGATCTTGACGATTCGTTCGCCGATGCTTTTTGACGCTTTCGATCGCATATTCGAACATCAACTGGCGCTTCGCAATCGGAATAGAATCGCTTTGGTCGAGCAAATAGATGACGGTTAGCTTCTCGCTGGACCATATCCATTGAACCCCCGCGATCGCAAATACGATCAGCAACATCACGGCGGTTCGAAAGAGCAAGGCAAAAAACCGTCGCCATGGCCCAAGCCCGGCAAGCGACCGATAGCCCAACCACCAAATCAATGGAATGGTCAGCAGAAGCAGCAACCACCATGGATATTGAAATCCGATTTCAATTCTACCCATTGTCTGATTCGTTTTCTGTAAGTTCGAAAATGTCGAAGATTCCTAAGACCGCCACATGAAACGGTTACCAGAAACCAAGTGAGTGCGTATTATGGCCGATCTGCCATGCGAAATGCTAGCCGGCATCCGACGAATTTAGCTAGGATTGCCATTTTGCTAACCCTTCAGTCCATAAGTTTCGCCTCAAGTTCTGGCCGATTGCGGCTGTTTTGTGTAGCATAAACGACATGAATTCACCATCTCTCGCCGACCAATCTTCCGTCACTGCATCGCCTGCTGAATCGTCAACGGACTCGACTACCGAAAGGTCCGCCCAGCCGATCAAGCCGTTGTTCATCGGCACGCTTCGAGTCGATCCGCCTATTTTACAGGCCCCAATGGCTGGGTACACGAACTATGCCTTTCGGCAAATCGTTCGGGAGTTCGGGGGCTCTGGATTGCAAGCCACGGAGATGGTCAACGCGCGAGGGTTTGTGTGGCTGGATGAACACGACTGTGAACATCCGGATCGATTATGGGGGGTAAAGGACGAGGCGAGACCCCTAGCGGTTCAAATTTGGGACAACGATCCCGATACCATGGCCAAGGTTGGGCGGCGACTTGCTGGCGAGTACGGGGTTAGCGTCGTCGATATCAATTTTGGATGCCCTGTGAAACAAGTGACCGAGAAGGCTCACAGTGGCTCCTACTTACTTCGAGACCCAGAACGCATGTATGCGATTATCTCTCGGCTCGTGGAAGCGTGCTATCCTACCCCGGTCACCGCCAAAATCCGGCTTGGTTGCACTCGCAAGACTATGAACCATATCGAAGTCGCCAAAACCGTGGAACGAGCCGGTGCGTCCGCTTTGACGGTGCACGGCCGAACAGCGGAAGACTTTTTTAGTGGGTCCGCCGATTGGACCAAGATTGCGGAGATCAAGGAGCATTTGACTCGGATGCCGTTGATTGGCAACGGCGATTTGCAAACACCGGAGCAAGTGGCTTTTGCGTTTCGGAATTACAACGTGGACGGCGTCATGATCGCTCGTGCGGCATTAGGGAGGCCTTGGCTTTTCTCCCAGTCTGCAGCTGCTTTAGCAGGCTTGCCCATTCCGCCCGACCCCAGCTTGGAGGAGCAAAAGTCTTGCATGCTGCGTCATTACGATCTTGTCGTTGAGCGATTCGGCGAATCCAAAGGAACGTTGTTGATGAGAAAGTTTGCTTGCTGTTACGCTCAAAGCAAGCACGGGGCGCGTCACTTTCGAACTCATGTCGCTCACGTTGAAACGCCTCAGCAGTTTTACGAAGTCGTAGAGAAGTACTTTCCAAAGCACATCGACCCTTCTGGACCGACGGAAACCAATCCTGCCGTTGCCGAACCCATTTCCGAGAACCCATCGGCTGGTTTTTCGGAATGCAACTGCTAACGCAATTTCACCTTGGGCTAGCGGTGACGAATGCATCCAGCCTATTGCGAGGCTGTGCTCTATACCAGCGGTGCGATCGTCGACATTCCAAGCATCGAAATAGCTTTACAGTTCATGAAAGCTAACTACGCTACCCGCGAGTATCTCCATTGTCTTTCGATTTGCGTCCTCCAATAGTAATCCGCCCTGCGGGCTGATTCCGCGACATACGCCTTGCACCTTGCTGGTCGCTTGTTGGACTTCCACCCATTTTCCATCCAGGAAACTTCTTGCCGACCACAACTCGGTTAACCAATTTGGATGGGTCGCGTCCCGAACTTCTTGTTCAAGCCAGCAGTTCACGAACTCGGACAATATACTCTCGGGTGAAGTTAACTCCATCAAGCCATGACTGGTCCACTGGTGGACGCTGGTGGCTGATGAAGCAAGTTCGGAAGGGGCTCCGAAAAAATCGACTTGGCAATTAATCCCAATCCCTATAATCGCAACCGCTTGTTTCGATTGAGAATCCTGGGCTGATACCACCTCAATTAGCACCCCCGAAATCTTGCGCCCTTCCAAATAGACATCGTTCGGCCACTTGACCATGACCCTTCTTCCAACGATCGCTTCAATCGATTCGGCGACCGTAAAGCCCACTCGTAAAGGCAACTGCCAACTGCGAGTTGCCAAACGAACAACATCGGCCGTTTCAGGAGTCGGTTGGTTGTTTTGCTTGTCCGCCAGATCAGAGCCTGGAGACAAAGGGATGGCCATCGAGAACATCAGGCAACCGGATGGCGACCACCAAGAATTCGACCCACGCCCAACCCCTGCCGTCTGTTGATCGGCGACCAATAACGCTGGCAGCGCTACTTTACCTTGGCGTACCCGTGTTTGCAGCGACTTGTTTGTGGAGTCGATAGACTCAACCCATTGAACGAATCGAAAGTAACCATGACTTTCGATTTCGTTCAATGCGAAATGTCGCTTCTGTAAATCAAGCGGACCTGTCACCGATGCTTACAGCAAAGTCTTCAAGGCTGCCATCGCAGGAGCGTAATCTGGCTCTTGAGCCACTTCCGAAACGATCTCCTTGTAAACCACATTGCCGTTGGCATCCAAGACGTAAACAGCTCGAGCTAGCAGCTTCAACTCGTCAATCATCAAACCAAAGTTCAGGCCAAAGTTACCGTCTTGGTAATCGCTACCGACTTTCATCGACTTGATATCTTCCGCTCCGCAAAATCGGTTCATGGCAAAAGGTAAGTCGCGGCTAACTGTCAATGCGTTCACCTTATCGCCCAATCCTGCAAGCTCCACGTTGAACTTCTTGGTTTGGATTTGGCAGGTTCCGGTGTCCAGAGATGGAACGACACTGATGAAAGTTGGCTTGCCTTTGAGGTCGGCCAAAGTGATCGTTTTCAGTCCACCTTCGAAGAAGTGGATCTTGAATTCCGGGGCTGCACTTCCAACATTCAATTCGGATCCCAAAAGAGTCATCGGGTTTCCCTTGAAAGTAATTGCTCCAGCGCGTGCCATGTTGATTTTCCTTGCATGAATGAGAGTAAAACGGTAGTTCTTCGAACAACGAAAAGTAAGGTATCTTACGTAAATCGTCAATCGGCTAATGGACTGGCGGAGCGTCGATCCCGCCATACTTAGGAACAGAAGGTTCTTTAATTTCTTTTAACAATCGAAGCACGATCTTATCGGTCGTCATCCCTTCGGCCTGTGCCTGGAAGTTGGTGCTAAGGCGGTGCCGAAGCACTGGGACGGCAATTTTGCGTATGTCTTCGATGGCCACGCTGAAGCGTCCATCCATGGCTGCAATTGCTTTACCAGCTGAAATCAAGAATTGCCCCGCCCGAGGCCCAGCCCCGAAGTCCAAAAGCTCTTTCACTACTTCCGGCGAGTCGGGCTCGCCTGGTCGCGTCGCACGTACCAGGGCTACGACGTACTTTACGATGAATGGACTGACCGCAACACTCATCACCAACTTCTGAATATTCAGGATCGCGCGCGCGGACAGGACTTTATTGATCTCTGGCTTCTCACTTCGAGCCGTGGACAGAAGAATCTTCTCCTCTTCTTCTGAACTCGGGTAGCCCACCTTGATGTTGAACATAAACCGATCCAATTGGGCTTCGGGTAACGGGTACGTTCCTTCTTGCTCAATCGGGTTTTGAGTTGCAATTGCGAAAAAGGGCTCTGGCAACTGATACGTGTTTCTGCCGACTGTAATTTCACGCTCTTGCATGGCCTGAAGAAGCGCCGCCTGAGTTTTTGGTGGGGTTCGGTTGATTTCGTCGGCCAGAAGAATGTTGGTGAAAATCGGTCCTTCGACGAATCGAAATTCGCGTTTACCGTTTTCGTCTTCTTCTAAAACATTGGTGCCGGTAATGTCCGATGGCATTAGGTCCGGCGTGAACTGGATACGTTTGAAATGGACGTCCAGAATTTTGGCGAGCGAAGAAACCATCAACGTTTTCGCAAGTCCAGGAACACCTTCCAGCAAGCAATGTCCCCGTGTGAAAATCGCGGCGAACAATTGTTCGATGACTTCGTCTTGACCAACGATGGACTTACTCAGTTCAAGCCGCATCTGGTCACGATGCTCTCGAAATTCCCGAAGTAAGTCGCCGATGCTTTTGGCAGGTTTTCCAGTAGGAGCGTTTGACACGTTGACTTAACCTTTGATTCCGACCAAGACGGGCTCGTTTTCGGTTGGGATACCGGATTCCGCTGCCATCTTTCGAATATCTTCGGTGATTCGCATCGAACAGTATTTAGGTCCACACATGCTGCAAAAGTGAGCGCTCTTGAAGGTGTCCTGTGGGAGCGTCTCGTCGTGATATGCCTGAGCCGTAGCGGGATCCAGGGATAATCGAAACTGTTCGTTCCAGTCGAATGCAAACCGGGCTTTCGACAACGCATTATCGCGATCTTGTGCACCCGGTCGTTTGCGAGCCACGTCAGCAGCATGAGCGGCGATCTTGTAGGCAATCACCCCTTGCTTGACGTCTTCTCGGTTCGGTAGTCCCAAGTGCTCTTTCGGAGTCACATAGCACAGCATCGCTGCCCCGCTCCATCCAGCCAATGCAGCGCCAATCGCGCTGGTGATATGGTCGTATCCCGGAGCGACATCGGTCACCAATGGGCCGAGCACATAAAACGGTGCACCGTGGCAAACTTCGATCTGCTTTTTGATGTTCATATCGATTTGATCCATGGGGATGTGCCCTGGTCCTTCGACCATCACCTGAGTTCCCTTGGCCCAGCCCTTTTTGCATAATCGACCAAGAACATCCAGTTCGGCAAACTGAGCTTGGTCGCTAGCATCTGCGATCGATCCTGGGCGTAGTCCGTCACCAAGGCTCCAAGTGACGTCATACTGTTTCATGATGTCGCATAGATCGTCAAACGCTTCGTAGAGCGGGTTTTGTTTGCGGTGCGCCATCATCCATTTTGCAATCAGCGATCCACCGCGGCTGACGATTCCTGTCACGCGGGATACTGTCAAATGCAAGTGCTCCAACAAAACACCGCAATGGATCGTCATATAGTCGACCCCTTGCTTGGCTTGGTGTTCGACCATGTCCAGAA
Organism: Planctomycetaceae bacterium; assembly: GCA_027487485.1. Lineage (GTDB taxonomy): Bacteria > Planctomycetota > Planctomycetia > Pirellulales > Pirellulaceae > JBKCUI01. The sequence goes on from JAIYDN010000038.1 coordinate 82,141, forward strand.
AATGCTGGGCTCGCATGTCTTCAATGTTCCCGCCCAACTCTTCCAACATTTGATAGATGGGAACTGTTCCGATCGGAACAGGAGATGCCTCAATGATCTTCGCGCGAATGTTGTCAATGTCCTTTCCTGTGGAAAGATCCATCACTGTATCGGCACCATAGTGGACCGAAACGTGCAACTTCTCCAGTTCCTCTTCAACGTTGCTGGTGACGGCCGAATTGCCAATATTCGCATTGATTTTGCATTTTGCGGCAATCCCGATGCACATCGGTTCCAAGCGTCCTTGGAGGTGGACTTTGTTGGCCGGAATTACCATTCGACCTGCCGCAACTTCGTCCCGAATCAATTCTGGAGTCAACAGTTCGCGCTTTGCGACGAACTCCATTTCCGGTGTAATATTGCCAGCAATGGCTTCGGTGTATTGGGTCGACATGGCGTATATGGCTCCAAATGGATTTGGCTTGATGGAAACTGACAATAGCGAGGCACCGAAAACGCGCCCCTTCGGACTTCGATAGTTTATCGGCGAACGGCTTGATGGGGAACGGGTTAGACGTCGGTTACCGTCTATTTGTTCAACAACTCAGCTAGAACCGCCAACGTTCTGAAGCAATATTCCCTCGTTATGGGACTAGATCACAAGAAACGGCTTCAATCGATTCGGCAACGTCCGTTGGGCTGCAACCTGCGACGGTCTTTACATGCCCGATCTTGGTGGGCAAGACAAAGTTGAGTCTTCCATGTTCCGTCTTTTTGTCCAATTGCATCGCTTCCATCAATTCTGCGGCCAGCGCTGGCTGCCGCTGGACGGGCAAATGGAACGCGTGGAGAAGGTTTCGTTGACGCAGTAGGCTTTCCTCGGACCACATTCCAAGCTTGACGGCTAAATGTCCTGCCATCATCATCCCCAGCGATATAGCTTCGCCATGCAGGTATTGCCCGTAGTCCGTGGTCGCCTCGATCGCATGTCCAAAAGTATGGCCATAATTCAGGATTGCTCGAAGGCCTGAAGTTTCGCGTTCATCCGCTGCTACGACTTGCGCTTTCAGCTCGCACGATCGGCGCACGATCGACTCGATAGCGGTGGCTTCCCTTGCCAGAATGGACGAAGCGTTCGCTTCCAAGTATTCGAAGAACTCTTCGTCCAGAATCACGCCATACTTTACCACCTCCGCCAAGCCACTTCGGTACTCCCGATCCGGAAGCGACTGAAGGCATTGGCTATCGATCCAAACGGCGTGCGGTTGCCAGAAGGCCCCGATCATGTTCTTTGCTTCGGGGAGGTTAATTCCTGTTTTTCCCCCCACGCTACTGTCTACCATGGCTAGTAACGTGGTTGGCACTTGGACAAACCGTAACCCTCGCATGAAGGTCGCTGCAGCAAAGCCGGCCAGATCGCCAACAACGCCTCCGCCTACCGCAACAACCACACTTTTTCGATCCGTTCGCTCGGCGAGCATCTCGCCCCACAGCTTTGTCAAACTTGCAGTGGACTTGTTCTCCTCCCCACTTGGTAGGATCAAGCACGAGATTCGCATTCCATCGCTTTGAAGGGAATCACGCACTTGCACACCTAACGTTTCGAAAATGCGCTCATCGCAAATTAGCACAGAATGACTCCACGAAGCGATTTGCCGCTTCAAGGTCTCCGCCATGTTCGGGAGCGTTTTCGTGCCGATCGAAATAGAATAACTTCGGTCAGCAAGATCAACATGAACGCTTGGCATGATTAGAAATTTATGTTCCTTGAGGTATTATCAGGTATAGGGCTAGCTCAAAATGATCGAGTGGGACACGTTTAGTCTTTTCCGGAATTTCGATCGATAGCCAAGACGACGCGGGAATGACACAGATAATCATGTAATGATTTCCGGCCTTTCAAAAGCAAGGTGGTTCCCCAGTCAACCGCTATGAACAAGACCAGACCAATTTCAAGGATCTTGACCATGAGATCTCTCCCGCCAACCGTTTCGAAATCCGAATCGACCGAAACCGTAGGATCGACGTAGAGCAAAAGCGGAAAAAACCAGGCAAACGCATTCCTGAGAACCTCGCGAGCGACCAACTGCTCGCGTCGAGCCGGTAGCCCGTTCTCCTCTACAATTCTTAATTGAAAAAGATAGCGACCAATCGATCGCCATCCGCGAAACGTAACGGACAAATAGATCGCTGGCACAATCAAAGAAAGAAAAGCCACGATTGGAACAAGCCATTGATAACCGCTACGGGCGAATTCGCTACTGTTCAACACAAAAATCGTAAATGCAAAAGGGGAGATGCACAGCAGCAAAGCCAATTGGTCGATTGCGTAGGCCATCCCTCGCAACGCTAGTCCCGCTGTTGTTGTGCTAACAGGTTCAATGCGTCTCAGATCGACAATCATCTCTGCGAAATTTGAATATCTTCCTTTGGGGTCCTTGGAAAGCAATCGCTCGATCACCGCTTTGAATTCAACGGGAATGCTTGTCGGCAGTGAAGGTGGGAAAGAAATTGGCGACGTCAAATGGACTTCCATGCGATCGCGCACCGAAGTTCCCGTAGGCTCATATGGGGATTTGCCGAATACCAACTCGAACAGAGTGATACCCAGCGCATACATATCCGACTGGATGCTAAGCGCTTCACCGCGAATCAGTTCCGGCGCAACATAGGCGGGCGTTCCGGAAATAGACTGCTTTTGATCTTTAGCGTGCTGAATTCTCGATAGCCCAAAGTCGGATAACTTGATGCGTCCTTCGCCCGCCAAGATTAGATTCGCAGGTTTGATGTCCGCATGTACAATGCCAAAATGCGAGGCATGCTCTAACGCGGACGCAACTTGAATGGCATATCGAATCGCTTCTCCATAAGGAATGGAACCCTCGTTCTTCAGACGCTCGGACAACGTTGGCCCCGAAAGAAGTTCCATTGCCAGGAATGGCTCTTCGGCTTGACGACCCACATAGTAGATGGTCACCACGTTTGGATGATTGAGCCTTGCTTGTGCGATGGCTTCACGAAGCATAGTGGCAGCTCGATCGTCAGCACACTGGTTCGCGTTCTTCAGGACCTTGACCGCGACGTAGCGTTGTAGCGAAGTATCCAGCGCTCTATAAACGGCACCCATACCGCCTGTTCCCAGCCGACGATCAATCCGAAAGTGACCATACAAACGGTTGGTTAGCAGCTGCGATTCATCAAGCTCAAAGTGATGAACGTCGTGCTCCGCTTGAATGGTGGTGATTGAAACTGTTTCACTGGTTGCAGATCGCAGAGCTTCTGCAGCAATGAATGACTTGCATTGTGGACATTCCCCACCTAGGTTCGCCGAAACCAAAAAGTCGAATCCACATGCACAGTGAAATCGGATCAGTGATTCTGTGGCATGATTGCGAGCGGATTTTGGAATAGGTCTACTGGTTGGCTCCATTGTGAAAATTGTAACCCGAAGCCCTAATCCAAGCTATCGATGTTTTCGGCCCCGTCACAGAACGCGAGGTGCTCACTTGAGATTGGATTGGAATGCAAAAACGTGGCTCTTACCTTGTTAAAAGTCAATTTTTGAAACACTTCGCATTGTTCTATCTTACCCTCCCAGCGAAGCGGCAGGGAGGGTCGGCAATCGAGCCTAAAGCGAGATTGCCGGGGAGGGTTGGTCGCGGTCAAATTGATCTGTAGGCGATGCGGACGCCCCTCCCCAGCCTCGCTAGCGCGGGCTGACCCTCCCCAAACTATGTTTGGGGAGGGTGAAATTGGTGGCGATCAATGAGGAGTCTCGCTTTTGAAAAGCGATCTCGGATGCATGCACGTGTAGGCCACAAACCGGCTATGCGATTTCGTAGGCAAAGGTTTGTTCCGGAGTTACCGCAATCTTCACACTTTGAATGCCCTGGCCAGCAGCTAAGCGGCTGAGCAGCTCAGACGATAGCTCGGGTAACAGAGACTTGGTTAAGATATGGTCAATGTTTCGTGCACCTGTGTCCACTTCGGTGCAGCGATCTGCAATTAACTGCACGAGCTCATCGGTGAACGAGAACTGAGCGTTGTAATTCTCTTGCACGCGTTTTCCGATTTTTCCCAGCTTCAATCCAATGATCTTGCGGATAACATGATCCGCAAGGGGATAGTAAGGGATCAGGGTCAGGCGACCCATGAACGCAGGTTTGAATGACTTTAAAAGCTCTGGGAAGATTGCTTGCATGAAGTCATCTGGTTCTGGAATGGTATCAGGATCGGAACAAAGGCTCTTGATCACATCGGTGCCTGCGTTGGTCGTCATGATGATCAAGGTGTTTTTGAAGTCGATGTCGCGTCCTTCGCCATCCTTCATATTCCCCTTATCGAAGACTTGGTAGAAGATGTCTTGCACGCCTGGATGCGCTTTCTCCATTTCATCTAACAGAATCACGCTGTAAGGCTTCCGCCGTACAGCTTCCGTTAAGACTCCTCCTTCTCCATAGCCCACGTATCCAGGAGGGGATCCCATGAGCATCGAGACCTTATGTTCTTCTTTGAATTCAGACATGTTAATGACGGTCATGTTCTGTTCACCGCCATAAAGCAACTGCGCTAAAGCCATGGCGGTTTCCGTTTTTCCAACACCGCTCGTTCCGGCAAGCATGAACACACCGATGGGTGCCCGAGGGTCGTTCAACTGAGCCCGAGAGGTACGAATGGACTGAGCGATCCGCATCAGCGCATGACTTTGGCCGACAACTTGCTTTTCCATCATTTCATGCAAGGTCAGGATGGTGTTGATCTCGTCCGACATCATTCTACCAACCGGGATCCCTGTCCATGCAGCCACGGTTTCGGCAATCGCGTTGCGATCCACGAATGGATGTACCAGTGGCGATTCCCCTTGCAGCTCTGTCAATTGCTTCTTCAGAGAAAGCAATTCCTGCTTGGTGAGTTCTTTGTCGGGTGCTGCGACGGCAGTGCTGCCTTCGTTAGGTGGATTCGTCGGTGTGGCACTTGCGTCCGGAGCAGCAGTTGGATCGCTAGTTGTTTTGTTGGTACCTTGAAGCTCAGCGGTAAGGTTCTGAATCTTTTCGACCAACTCCTTTTCTTTACCCCATTTTGTATTCAGATGTTCGATCTGCACATCCATGGCTGCAATATCTTGCGCTACCGACTCTAGCCTCGCAGCATGATCCGAACCTGTTACGGTTTCACGCTCTAGGATTTCTCGAGAGAGACGAAGCTGGTCGCGCTTGCGATTAGCATCCTCCAACATGGGTGGTAACGTCGATTGGCTTAGATTGATTCGAGCGCATGTGGTGTCGATCAAGCTGATTGCCTTGTCTGGCAACTGACGCCCGCTAATGTAACGGCTAGACAACTTGACGGCATCGATGATCGCTTCATCTAGGATGCGTACCTTGTGATGCTTTTCTAAGGTTTTTGTCAGGCCACGTACCATATCGATTGCCACGGATTCCTCTGGTTCTTCCACCTTAACCACCTGGAATCTCCGAGCCAGCGCGGCATCTCTTTCAAAGTACTTTTTGTACTCGGCCCATGTGGTGGCGGCGAGAGTCCGCAGTTCTCCACGAGCCAACGCCGGCTTGAGCAGATTCGCGGCATCACCTTGACCTGCGGTTCCACCCGCCCCGATCAACGTATGAGCCTCGTCGATGAACAAGATGACTGGTTTGGGCGAAGCCTTTACCTCTTCGATGACCGACTTCAGTCGGTTCTCGAATTCCCCTTTGACTCCTGCCCCAGCCTGAAGCAACCCTAAGTCCAGTGTCCTTAACACAACTTCCTTGAGTGCGTCGGGGACATCGCCCGAAGCAATACGCAGCGCAAAACCCTCTGCGACCGCCGTTTTACCCACCCCCGCTTCGCCCGTCAAAATGGGATTGTTCTGTCGGCGACGCATCAAGATATCGATAACCTGGCGAATCTCGTTGTCGCGCCCAAGCACCGAGTCGATCTTTCCATCCCTTGCGCGGGCGGTTAAGTCGATCGTAAACTGATCCAAAGAAGGGGTTGCAACTTTGCGATCTCCAGGTGCACCACCGGATGCTGCCGGTGCTGATCGAGCCCCAGTGGACAGGGAAACCGAATCGCGGTCTTCTGCTGAATCGGAACAGATCTCATTCAAAGATTTACGAAGCGACGCAACGTTAATCTTGTCGAACTCCGCGCTGGCGCTAAGCGCCGAGCGTCGTAGCACGTCATTGGATAGCAGTGCAACCAATAAGTGGCTCGATCGAATCTGACCTGCACCGTAATCAATGGTCGCTAAGCTCCACGCTTCTTTAGCAATATCAACGACATCGGGGCTAAGCGAAGGAGCCTTCGCATTTCCCGTTTTTAGACGGTCAAGTGTCCGCGTAAGGTCGCTCTGAAGCTTTGCAGGATCGATGGCAAAAGCCTCTAAAATCCTACCAAAGTCCGATTCGCGATTCTCAATCAACTTGAAGATCCAATGTTCAACTTCAACATTGTAGTTGGTTCGAGTCATGCACAGCGAAGTCGCCAATTCCAACCCTCTGCAACTGATCGGGCTCAACTTATCAAACAGCTTTTTCAAATCGATTTCAATCACAGATCAATTTCCTTTTAGATATAGTTCCAGCTAGTGCGGTTCAAAAAAAGTAGTGGCGGGTTGGCAATTCAACGCAGCGTTCTCTGGGGCAACCCTCTCGAGGGAATTCCCATCAACCTAAAGCATTGTATCAAATCCTGGCGGTCTCAATGTCGGGCAGTTCGAATACGGATTCATCCGCAATCTGAGCCTCGTTCCGTTCGCCTAACCAGGTATTCCAACCAAGGCAAAATGAACTGTTCGCATCCAATTGCACACCACGAACTTCTGTAGGTGTAAGCAGGATTTGAAAATCAAAATCAAACTGGGGGCCGACGAAGCGGCGAACCAGATCGGTTAGTTTTCTTAACCTTGGATGGATTGGCAAATACAGGTTCAAAGTTGCCCAATCCACAGGTCCTAGGCAAACGCGAAAGCGATTTTCCACGTCCCAGACTCGTTGGCCTGCGATGGTGTCTACCCCTAACTGACTACCCATCGACATCCCAGGGGGCGGTTCCCCCATTCTTGATTGATCCTCTTCATTTAAGGTCAGCCATTGACCAACCAATGGTTCTACGAGTGCCTCAATACCAGTAAAGTCCCGCACGCAGGCACGTAATGTTTCCAATGAGGGCCGCGTGCTAGAAAAAGGGCCTCCGTAGTAAAGAAAGCAATCGTCATCGACCGACATTCGGTCTCGAGATGTTGGAAGTCTATGGCCGATCACCCCCCACAGCGCCTGAGTCAGAGTATCTTCGACATGGCTGGCCGCCGCAGTTTCGAACGCGACAGGGAACGAGTGCTTCTCCCAAGCACGATAGAATAGCGAAAGAAGGCGATGGTTAAATATGTCCAGAAACTCACGGAGCGTGTAGTCCTTCTCACGCACACGATCGACAATTGTTTGCGTGTAATGTTCTGGTAACGCACCGCTTGGGCCAAACAACCCGAAGAATGATACGGACAACTTTGGTCTCGGCTCTGCCGGTGTCCATTCGACAATTTCATTTGCCGCGAAACTAGAATCCAGCGATGCAACCAACTGCAACGGCTGCCCTTCTAAATCCCTGACCATCCCAATTCTTGAGCCATGTTCAATCTGAATGCACCGCAACAATTGACAAAAGCTAACTGCGTGAACGCGCTGCAATAGCTGTTCTGTTGTCGAAGTAGTGGATTGAATCTTGGTTGTCGTCATGCTGCTTAGATTAGGAACTTGGTTCCGGAACGTGCCTTCCCCTCATAGAGCACTTGAGACTCCCCTTTGGACCGAACGATTAAACGGGTAAATGAGTTAATCGACGCGAACAATGAAAAAAAGCGATCTAAGACCGTCGCGAAAACAAACGCGCCGTTGCCCTCAAACTTCTCTTCGTCCAACTCAATGTTGATCTCAATTCCGCGACAAATCCCTGGGCCTTTACCGGTGTCTGGTAAACGCGCCGTCCCCCTGCTGTAACTGACATTGCGTATGGAATCGATTGCTTTGTGGACGTCTTCTTGATCACTGCTGTTGTACAGCCCCAACACCTCGCGCAGCAACTCACCTTTGGAGTCCGAAGCTAGCGACAAATGATTCAATGACAAATGTGAAATCAATCTCCAAACCCAATCATCGTGGTTGATGGGGCGACGGGTCGGGGTCGGCGAAGATTTAAATGCAACCTTCACAGGCCCTCCACCATAGCGGACTGGCGTCAATACTCCCAACTGAGTCACCAAGTCGCGGTTGCAACAAAGTGAGCGAACATGCAACGTCCATTCATCTGCCGGGCAAGGTCTTGAATGCAAGTCCACTACCGTCAGGTAAACTTCTGTCCCTCGATCTCCACCCGTCTCATCCGACACTCTTCTTCTTCTTGACGAATGCCAATAACGGTCAACATCGGCTGTGACTGCCTGATGGGAGGGCCTATGGAAAGGTAAGAACGTTAGCTCGTCGTCTCCACCCGGCCTGGAAGCGGTAACCGAATTGACAGTGTGAACTTCCATCCCAGTTACCGTTCGATAACTTGGGACAACTCGGTACTCAACCTGATTCTCCGTGAGTTGAATGGGTTCGGCTTCCTTCTCGAACAAATTCACAACCGGAGTGCACCCCAGCATGATTGCGTCTCGAGTGAGGTGACGTTGGATGACTGGTTGATTGCGTCTAAAGTAGAAGACGATACTTAGGTTATTGCCGGCAACTTGATTCCATTTGCCCTCAAAATCAATATCGATAAATCGGAATTTCTCCGGTATCGCGAAATACTCCCAAAGCGTTTGGTATGCTGCTAACGTCCTTGGGTCGTGATCGAGTAATCCTTGAGATACATCAAAACCCGCCTGGGAAATAACATGCTTCGACAGAAAGATGCCATCTCGATTTCGGTCGGAAATAAGCCCAACTCCCATCGAATCACGGAGAATCGCTTCACACAGCTTATTGCCGCATTGGTTCGAGCCCCCCAAATAAAACCGAAGACGCTTCACATCAGTTTTCGCCCAATCCATCTTGTTCGATATGGGAGCTATCTCCAAGCGAATCGCTGAATCCGCCTTATCCGCCCAAGTAGGCTCGGTCGGAAATGGGAATGGCGGCTTAAAGTATTCGGTTTTTGCAACCTTGAACGGATAGAGTTGCAGATCAAAGCAGGTTCTAAACAGACAAGCCTGGCCCTCGATTTCTGCCGTTTCAATCTGGGAGCCACGTTCAATACGAAATCCCTGCCCAAGATCCGCTCCCACCTCATCCAGTTCAAATTGGCAAATGGCAGTCGACGGTACAGGTGCAAGGTACTGAGGGTAAAGCGATTGCAGCATCGCTTGACATATCTCAGGAAATTCATCCTCAATCTTGAGCCTCAACCGGGCTGTAAGCAATGCGAACGAATCGATGAGTCGCGAAACGTGCGGATCCTCAACCGAATCAGCCGCCAATCGAAGCCGCGATGCTACTTTGGAAAATCGCCCACCAAAAGACTTTACTTCTTCCCGAATGAAATCGAGTTCGTCTTGGTAAAAACCGTATAGTCGTTCACTCATTTATCGGACGCCTCAACACTGAACTCACTTGCGATTTTATTCAACTGAGAAGTAAACGTAACCGGCTCTGGCTCCGGTTCCGCGTGCAGAACGCCATGGATGATGAATCGAATCGAACGGCTAAAACGGGACTTGGAGTCGACATCAAGTTCCACTTTAACTTCCTGAAATCGGGTCTCGTAACGTTTGATAACATCTTCAATACGACTTCGCAAACCATCGATCGAATTGGAAGAATCAATGATTAAGGTTCCAAAGTCTGGTATTCCGTAATTGGCAAGAGAGGTTTGCAGCTGCGGCAGGTCCTCTGGAACGTCAGGAAAACGCACTCGAGTATTGAGCAAATTCTCAAGATCCCTCCGTACGCTATTCTTGAGATCCCGAAGCATCTGGCCACGATCACGAGCAGCCTCGAATCGATTGTCAGGCTCAAAGTCCATCAACCTATCCAACACGCTCGGTAACAGTAATTGGTCAGGTCGGATTCGGCTCATGATGCACTAATTGATTCTTTGGTAATTGCAAATCCGAATGTTAAGCCTCAGGCAATTCCATGGTCAGCCGCCCAATCTCCATGATCGGCATTCCATCGTCTTCGATGAAAATCATTCGCTGCCCAACCCCAGTTACGCTTCCTAAATCGCTATCCAGCCATTGAGTTCCGCGTCCAAGTTTTTCTTCATCCCCCCAAGCTGCTGGGGTTGGATAACGAACTGGCATGAAGACTTCACCATCGGGACCACCCTCTACTTCAATGGTCGCCTTCCTCCAGACTAAATCCATTGGGCGTTCCGGCTTCACAAACTCAAGAGAGCGTATGCTTTTCCAAGGCACCCAGAAGTACTTTCCAGAAGCAGTTAAAAGCTCGGCCACGCCGCGAAATCGATCGTCCAGATCTTGAATTGCGGAAAAGGGTGTCTCGCCACAAACGCCCCTCACCGCCCGATCGAAACCTTCAGATCGTTGAAATAGCTCTTCGACCTTGCCTCCGTCTTTTAATCGGAGGGCTGTGTTCAGCTCCAATTGCAATTGAGTTTCCTCGTCAAGCTCGATCACCAATTCCGGTACCCGGCCTTCGGTGAACACTTGCTCGCGAATAATCTCAGCCCTGACTAATTGTCGAAACAAAAGAGTCAATAAAGGAGTGCCTTCCGACTGCTGTACGACGGCATCCAGTTGCCTGTCCGCTCTGTCCCAATCTCCCTGGAACGCAGACAGCTCCGCCAAGAAAAATCTAGCCTTGGTGTCTGTAGGGTTCTTCTTGACGACCGCTAGCTGTGACTCTACGGCTTCCATGAGTTTGCCGGCTTTGAAAAGATCTTCTGCAGTCATGGGTGCATCTCCTGAATCAAATGCTTTGGTTGCGGTTTACGAGTTTGGTGTCCAGCTTCAGCGAAGCGCGAATGTCATCAAAACTATGATAGGGTTCTAGCTGAATGATACAATCATATTCGCCTGGTCTCCCTGGTTTAGAGCGTACCTGAACCGCTCCGTCTAGCAAAGGCTTCTCGGCGCGAATACGAGGACTTGCGTCCGGATCTCGATTCACGTAATCGATTAACCATTGTGAAAGGAATTCTTGAAGCTCGCTTGCATCGATCATGGTACCGATTTTGTCTCTCGCCATGACCTTCACGTAGTGCCCAAATCGCGAGGCGCATAAGATGTAATTCGTTAGCGAAGAAAGCTCAGCGTTGGCGTTGGCCTCTTGAGTGTTGTACCGTGGCGGCTTATGCGTCGATGGACAGGAATAGAATGCACCGAACGGTGTGGTGGGGCAAGCGCATAGCGATATAAATCCTAATTTGGCGAGCTCCCGTTCAAACGCGTCGGAGATCATGACTTCGGTAATCGATTTTGGTGCCAACCCATCCGATTCCGTTTCAAAGGAATCCATGGTCGGGCCAGCAACCAGTCCACCAGACTGTACCCCTCGTTGAACCCCCCTGATATTGGCGAACCAACGGGACTCCGCAAACGATCTTATCAACACCTCTCCCATACCAAAAACAGCCCCGCCCCAAATATGATCTTCCGCATCTTTGGGCTGCTCTAGAAAGGGAAATCCAAAGTGATGATTTCGCTCGGGGCGATATGGCTTCCTAAGCAACATGCGAGGCAACAAAACGGAAACGAATCGTGACTCCTCCGTCATGCGAAATTGCTGCCATCGCAAAAAATCAGGCCGAGAATGCAATTTCTCCAAATCGAACGACTGCCTAAGCTCATGATACTTATCTACCCCGAACATGGAAGGAGAAGCGTTGATGAGAAGCGGCGCGAATGCAGCTGCGGCTGTTTCTGAAAGTCGTTGTAAAATGGCTATATCGTCAAACGGATGCTCGCGCGACGGGCGTGGATGAATGTCGAAATCCGCAAGGATGGCAGAAAAGGGAGACACCCCAGGTGTTCCTAACGCTTCCTCGTAGATTTTTTTGAAGAACATGCTTTGATCGAATTCAACGGCTCCCTCTTGGTCCTTCTTGAGCTCCGACCAACTAACATTCCAAACCTTAATTTGAATTGGGGCATGACTCGCCTCTTCTTTGCACGCGACCAAATACTCAAGCCCACGCCACGATGCCTCAAGTCGCTTGAAGTTCTCGTGATGCATGATGTCATTGAGCTGCTTGGAAACCATGCCATCGATCTTGGCAATGTCCCGCTCCAGTTGTTGCAAAATGCTCTTTTTAGAAGCCGACCATTTCTGCAAATCCCCTTTTCCAAGCCAAATTGAGAGCTTTTCCGGCCAAGACTTTTCGGCCAAAAACTTCTGAAGAAAATTATGGCCCTCTTCGCTTCGCTCCCCAACTTTTCCTTCGAGTGCAGCTTGAAGAATCATCCCTCCAGGGCTAAATCCCTTGGGCTTCACTTCCGCATTCAAATTGTCAGTGGCCTGCTGGATTTCTGGCTCAAGAAAGGAGTTTTCTGGCTGCTTCTGAAACTCACCAGAAAAACTCATTCTGATCGTAACCTAACCGGCAAGAGATTCAACGGACACTTCCAGCCCAACGCGCCGATGGACAGTCCACCGGCACTCGTAGTCAAAAGACCATCACACTCATCTCGGATTTCGAACAAGTAATGAACAAATCCGAATAAGTTCGCAACAAAGGTCGTAATTCCAAATTCCTTGTTCAGTGTTCGGCATTTACATCAGCTCGAAAGTGAAAGCCATTGGACTATCGCATTTCAACCACCGAACAATCCCGTCAGATCTACCGAAGATTGCCTGACGGGAACAAATCACTGTTCAAGAAGGATCAACTGATCCAACAAAGTCTGACTAGGTGCCTTGCTTGAGCTTCGTAACCAATCGCATCGACGTGGTCAGCTCTTCAAATTGCAGCCATGGTTTCAGCAACGCAACCGCGGTGTACGAACCTGGTTGGCCTGGTACTTCGGACACTTCGATTCGTGCGTCCGCCAATGGATGCGTCGCCTTTTCTTCAGCCGATGGCTTGTTGCTGGCAGTTCGATAATTCATGATCCAGTTGTTGAGCCAGTATTCGCAATCCTCGCGCTCCATAAACGATCCGATCTTATCGCGAGCCATCACCTTGAGATAATGTGCAATTCTAGACGTGGCAAGAATGTATGGCAGCCTGGCGCTAATTGCGGCGTTGGCCGTGGCGTAGTCGCCATCTTTGCCTTCGTACTTTTTGGGTTTTTGAGTGGTTTGACCACCAAAGAAAACGGAGTAGTCCGTGTCTTTGTAATTGCATAATGGCAAGAAGCCGCAGTCGCTAATTTCTTTCTCGCGACGATCAGGGATCAGCACTTCGGTTGGGCACTTGGCTTCCTTATCCCCATCATCCGCCCGTACCACGTGTGTAGGAAGATTCTCGACTTTTCCTCCACCTTCAGCTCCACGAATCGAAGTGCACCATCCGTACTTCGCAAAGGCGTCAGTCAAGCGTGCGCCCATTACATAGGCAGTGCTCATCCAGCAGTACTCATCATGGGCAACCGAAATTGGCTCTCCATCCGCCCCAAGAGCCACCTCTTCAAAGCCAAACTCATCGATTGGGCTCGTGTTGGCCCCATATGGCAATCGGGCTAAAGTCCTAGGCATGGTCAATACAACGAATCGTGAGTCTTCGCTCTCGCGGAAGCTCTTCCAACTGGTATAGCTTGGAGTATCGAAAATTTTGGCGATATCCCTCGGTGCATTCAACTCGGTCCAAGAATCGAAGCCAAACATCTCACAACCCGTGGACGCGATGAAGGGGCAAAAGCCCGCTGCTGCAACACTCGACAAATTCCGAAGCATTGCTATGTCGTCAGGATGATTTACGAATTCGTAATCACCGACCAATGCACCGTAAGGAATTCCACCAGGCTGACCAAACGCGTTTTCATAAATCTTCTTGAACAGATCGCTCTGGTCAAACTCAACGGCATCGGCCAAGTCCTTTTGAAGCTCTCGCTTTTTGACATTCAGAACTCGCAGCTTCAATTGAGTGCCGGTCTCACTGTTCATGACCAGATGCTGAAGCCCTCGCCAGGATCCTTCCAGCTTTTGAAAAGCCTCGTTGTGCATGATCTTGGAAAGCTGTTTCGAGACCAGCTCATCAATACCGGCGATCGCCTTGTTGATGGACTTCGTGACGTTCTTGTCGAATGTGACGGTGCCTTGCAAAGCTTGCTCTGTAAAGGTTCGCAGCAGTGCTTCAGCATGCGATCGTTCTGTTTGCTTTGTTGCCTTGATCGCTGCTTCTAGAAAATTGGTTTTTGTTTCCGTGGTGGTTTGACTGCTAGCGCTCGACTGTGGATTGGACTCTGCCATGAAAAATGCTCCCTAACCGTTTGCAAAATGATTCTTTGAAAAGTCTAAGTATAAAGCTGACGAATATCGAGATGGGCCGATTGGTCTCCATGAACTGTCTTGTCATTCCAGACCCAACTCGCTCGCAAATCATGATAACAGATCACTGGCGAGCAAGCGGCCTCTCAGACAGTAGCAACGCGAATAACAAGGTCGATTCATTGACCCTGGTTACTACTCGTTGGAATCCTTTTTGATTCCCAACTCGCCTGCCAACGCCTTGACGTTTTCGGTATTCTTGAGAACTTCTTCGAGCGTAGCTTCCAGGTTGGCACTCACGTCCGCTTTGGTCAACAGTTCGCTAAGCTGCGCGCGAACTTCAAGCAAGTTCTTAAGTGCTGGAACTTGCTTGGCAACTTGTGCAGGCTCAAAGTCCTTCATGGATCCAAACGCCAAGTTGACTTTCATCGATGACCCATCACCCTTGAGTGTGTTCTCGACTTCCATGCTGACTCCAGGAGTCATTTGCTTCAGAACATCGTTCAGGTTGTCACGGTCGATCTCGGTGAATTTACGTTCTCGCAGTCCTTTCAATTTGACCGGCTCATATTCACCATTGCTATTGAGCTTCATGGGTTGCCCGGAGAAATCGCCGACAACACCCATCAAGAACGGCAGTTCCTTCTTCTCAGTTGCATCACCTGTATCAACATCGTAGGTAATGTGGACACGAGCCTTACGTACCCGGCTCAACTTATCATGGACTGAACTCATGGATCCCTCGAATCAATCTAGAAAGACAGATGAAATGCGACTGGTGACGGTCACCCGTATCACTTTTTGCAAAGAATACCCGAAGTCGCAAACATTTGCAATTTTATTAAGCATCGCCGCTTGATTTTTCGACGATTCCAAGGCGACGGAAGACTTCTCCCCGCACATCGGTATTCTGAACAAGATCCATGAGCAATTCGGGCAACGGCATCTTACCCCATCGCACTGCTTGTTCGAGTGCATAAGAAACGGGGGAGTGCGGTTCGGTTTTTCGAAAGAAACTTGCAACGCGGACCAAGCTTGCCAATGCATCATCGCGATTTTGAATGGTTCCTGGCTTCGTTGCTGTGGCTTTGCTTGGGACAGCAGCAGGCTCTGCGTGATCCGAAGAGTCGTTATTGGCATCGCCGCTTTTCGCATCTTCGCTGGAATCGGAATTGCCACCATCTTCTGCAAGATCTCCTGCCAGTTCCGAGAACCAAGCTTGGATTGTTGTGATTTCCTTGACGATGTTTCCAAAGCCAAATCCGGAACTACCTGACTTGTTTGTTAAGGCTTGATCAAGCCGTTTCGCGCTCTCGATAGCCTGGACGATCGACGCCGCAAATTCCTGTTTTACTTCTAGTGACGCTTGCCCGACCTCTTCCTCGATTTCGTCATACATGAGCAAGCCTGTTTCTTGCAACTCGCTACGTCTGTTTCCGTCTAGGCTTTCCAAATGCCTTGCGATGATCTTCGAAGAATACCCAATTTTGGATCCCTTTCGAAACGGGATGCGTCCGAGACCATCAATCAAACTGGATGATTGATTGAGCTTATCCAGAAATGAGAGCGCATACAAATCGTCGTCGGTGCCTACTTCGAGTGGGAAAAGCTGTGTTCCATACTTTTCAACCAGGGCCGCTGCAAAATCCAGTGACTCGCTCAAACCTTTGAAGCCGTTGGATCGCATCATGGCTTCAATCATCCAGGATACGATCCGAGTATCCTTGGACTTGGTGCTGAGCATATCGATGCACTGTGAGGCGATGGTTGGCCAATTGGTGTCTTTTTTCGGATCGTCCGATCGTCCAGCCGAATTTCGTATCTTATCCGCACGCGAATCGGAATCCAAAAGCTCTATTTCTACGCGTGTCTTTTCTATCTTGCGAGCCGATTCGCATTCCATTTGCAACTTGGCAAATGCGTTGAGTAGGTTCAGATCCTCGCTCGTTTCTTTGCAGATCCCACAAGGATTGGATTCCGAAATCGGAGCCAGAAGTTCATCGGTATTTAACAATCCCATCGATCGAGTCCATCTTTAATGCTAGTCGTGTAAGTTCAATTGCCTCATCTCTGTTGCGAGGCTTTCCAATATCTTTGCATGTAGTCTGCTGGCCCAAGATTTGCTGATCCCCAGTAAATCCCCCGCATCCTGCAAAGTATAGCCCTCAAAATACACCAGTTGAATCAATCTGCTTTCCGCTGCCGGCAGCTTCTTTACCAACTCCCTAACTTTGCCACTCACTTCCAAGTGGATCACTCGCTGCTCTACTCCTTCACCAGGATCCTGAGCCGATTCAATTGGATCGTGATCCGAATCCGCTCCACTGGCAAGGTAAACAACGGCCAACTGCTCAGTCGTCCTGGCAAACCATGCCCCGTTTTCTTCCAGGGTGGATGATTCACCAGCGCTCTTGTCTTTTTCAGCCTGCAACACTTGGTTCGCCATGCATTCGTTCCGCATACGGCGATACCTGGCTCGGCTGGTCCAAGTCATCTTGGCCAAGCCGTCATATATCGCGCCGCGAATTCGATAATAAGCAAACGTACTAAACTGATTCCCTAGCTCTGGATTAAAATCCCGAGCGGCTTCGGCCAAGCCTAGCTCGCCATAAGCGATCAAGTCTTCCAGATCCACTTTGATCGGAATATTTCTATAAATTCTTAGTGCAAGAGATCTAACTAACGCGCGACCGTCCGAAATGAGCTCCGAGGTACTAGCCGTCACGTCTGTATTCACGATGGTTGGTGCCCGCTTAGTTGTTGCTGGAAGACCATCAAACGCTGCCGGGAGACTGGATCGCTGCATAGCGTCCGTGCGATGGACCGACTCATGTTGGTTATCGAATCCAACGATTTAACCGTTGTAGATAGCCGATTGCGAAGAAACGCTTCAACCAGTGCAACCACCAAGTCTTCAAACGCCGACGGACTGTTCTCGAATTGCTTTACAATCGATTTCAAACTTGCCCATTCATGATCGCTCAATGAACGTTCACGCTGCGAAAGGGTTGCTTCGAGCAACTCGCTTAAGACTTTGGAACTGGCTTGCTCGGGAGTTAAATCCCGAGTCACAGAACCATCCGCATCAGGCGTCTGCTCTTGCATCTTCTAAAGTGTTCTTTTACTTAACAGGATTTGAAGTCGTATCTTTCGATAACCAGCCGTACAGTCGGTTGTTTCTGTCCGAGGTGACTAGCGTACGCCCGTCTTCCCCAAACGCAATACATTCGATCTTGGCACCCCGATGCCCCTCTAGATCGAATACCTTGCCCGGATCATCCCACGTCGGTGACGCGAACCATACCGTCACTGTTCCCGCATCATCTCCCGTCACAAACACGGAGTCAACCGGGGATGCTGCGATTGTTAAGCCACCTTTCACCAGAAACGGCTTTCTTCCCTTCTCTAAAGCCGGATCCAAAGCAACAAACTCAAGCTGGCCTTCCAATGTTCCGTTGTTATTTCGCTCACTTTGGACGAGCAAATGCCTGGTAGCTTCCCCAGTTTGCCAAGCTTCGTTAAAGAAGTGAACGGATTTGACTTTCCAGTCACCTTCTAACGTCAACGTTTTCAAGACAAGAGCTTCAGCAACTCCGGTAATCTCAGATTTGCCATTGTTGTCGACAATAGCCAACACAGAATCCGCTTTCGGATCCCAACTGATCGCTGCAACATTGCTGTTCTCTTGAATCAAATCCCCACTCGCGGAATCCACTACCTTGAGAACGTGAGCGTCGGTATCGAGCATCGCTAATTGTTTGCCGTTGGGTGAAAGTTGGATCACGTCAAAATCCTTAGCGGTAAACTTCGCCGGAACCAGTTGGCCGGCCCCCTCGGCATTTAGATCCATGCGCAACAATGAACCGTCCGCTCGCAACAACATCACCACCGAACCATTGCGGTCGCTCGAGGAACTCTTCAGTTCCTGGGGTCCGATGCTAGACAGAGTGGTTGCATCGTCCGCTAGAAAATAAACCGTTCCGGCCTTGGTCGACACGAAAGTTTGAGCACCGGACTTTTGTCTAGCAAGTACGCTGTCTTTGCCATTCAGATTCAACTTGAAGGCTGGATGCACTCGATTCGAAACCTGAGGGTTCGCGGTATTCGAAGTGTCGAGCCATGTTAGCCCTTTGAGCTCTTCCATCTTGCTCGCGAAGAGCTGATTAGCCTGAGCGTCCACGGCGTACGCAATCGACTTGGTTTCCGTTCCCAAGAGGAGACGAGTGTTCAAAACCAATCTATCGACCGAGTCCGAGACACGCACCACGGCCAAATCGATATCGTGATGATCCGCTATTTTAAGTGCCGGTTGTGGCTTTCCTGCTTCATCCGTCGCAATCGCAATCATCGGCTTTTGAAAGTCATTCTTATCATAAGCCTTCACAAAACCCGATGACATTACCAAGAAGAAACGACTGCCATCCTCGCTCCAAATGCCTTTCAGCGGTCCCCCCTCGTCAGCGCGACTTGGGACTACCAGATTCTGCGAGTCGTTTTCCCACCACGATTTGTCATCCGTTCGATTCCAAAGCCAAACTAAGCCCGAACGCTTCACCATAGCCACCAGCGACGGATCTTGCGGGTTTGGAACCGCAAAGTAGGTTCCTAGTTTTTCCTGGTTCGCAAGCATCAGACGCTCGCCTGCAATCGAGTAAACAAGAGTCTGCTTATCGCTTGCGATCAAAAGCTCCGTCCCTTGGTTGAGCATGGTCATACGCGGTGCAATACTCTCCCGTCCCTTGCTAGGATCGTTAGGATCCAACAAGGGCGAATGCATCGACCATCGCTTGATCATGTTCCCAGTCGCTTGCTCCCAAACACAAAATTCCCATTCATGATCTGGGTTCTTAAGATACCGAGGCTCTGCCTTTTCCAGCAAAGCAGAAGTGACTAGGATTCCCGAGGGAACATCGACAACGGAATCGACAAACACCGAACCCGGCGTATGTCCGAAGTAGCTAAATCGCTCGGCTCCATCGACTCGGTTCGTTTGCCCCGTCTGCAAATTCCAAAGGTCAACCGCACCATCTTTCGTTACTGAAATTGCATTGGCGGAGTTTTCACGTCCATATATCCCTACCACTGGTGATGGATACTCCACAGGCCCTGCGTCCGAAATGCGATTCAACTTCCGGCGTTGCTCTTGCCTTTGTATGTTCCAAACAAAGGTCGTGCCCACGTCGTCCACGCCCAGCACGGATTCCTTAGACGCAAAAACAGCCTTTCGAACATTCGGATTGCTGCTAGGCACCCCTGTTAAATAGGTTTCGTAAGCTACTTCGCCTTGTGTATTAGAACGCCAAACATGAACCACAGGTTCCTTGTCGCTAATCGATAGGATTCGGCCGTCTTCACGTATCACCAAACTGGAAACGGTTGCTCGATGGGTAGCTGGCAAGTCACGTATGTTATCAACAGCTATCGTCGACATTGCTTTCGACCTATCCGCATTAACGTTGCCGACGCTCAGTTTGCCATCATCGCTTGCAAGCAAGATCCGTCCGCTTGCGCCTAGCATAGCTGCGGCGCTTAAACTCTTTGGAAGCGATGCGGGATCGAAGAAAGTACATGTCAAACTATCGAGCTCTAACTCGAATAAGCTCATCGTTTTATCGGTCTTGGTGGATGCCAGAGCCGATTTAGGGCTAAGCCACTGAATGGCGACTAGATCCCCGCGAATCTCCTCAATATTCCTTGTCTTATCGATTTGTTTAGGTGTCGCGTCCATCCAGTTTGTATTGCGTTCCAAAACGCGAATGCCACGCTTGACTCCCACTACTACTCGTTGGCCATCCGGGCTGTACGAAATCGACTGGAAGTTCTTGGATCCAAGCGCTTCGGCCTTGGCAGGCTTGGAACCATCCTTCAAGGACCAAACATAGGTGCTACTATTTGTTCCATCGGAGAGTGAGAACATCGCCTCATCACCGCTCGGGGAGATCGCCGCGCAAAGAATGCTACTGCCATCGAACTTCTCTGGTTCGTCGAAGGCTCGTAGACCCTCAGCATCATAACGCAGCAACTGAACTTGCCCATTGCGTGTACCCAAGATGCCCACATTAGCAGCTGAAGCAAAATCAAAAGCCGTTACGTCTCCTAAAGCAATCAGCTTCGGCAAGTCCTGGTTCGTTAGCAGATTCACGCGTTGCCAAGCAAAAGTGTTGAACTTTGGGACATTCACATTGGGGGTTTCAACATCCTCTTTCGTTTGCGTGAACTCAGCGCCCGAAAGGTCTTCAATCTTCTTCAGCAGATTGTTAGCAGTCTGATTATCGAATTGAACTGTGCTCGAGTTGGCTCGGCCCATTTCTGCGATCGAACTGCTAATACGGTTTTGTGCCGCACGACCTTGTGCTTCCTGTCTTGATCTCTTCGCTTGTTCTGCAGCTTCTTCCGCCCTTTCTTTTGATTGTAGCGCCGCCGTCTTTGCCGATTCCTCCTGCGCCTTGGCCATTTCGGCAGTTTCCTTCGCGGCTTTTGCTTGCAGTTCAGCGGCTTCGGCTGTAGCCTTTGCCGTTTCAGCTGCTAACTTGTCCATTAACGCTTGATCTTTTGCTGCCGTCTCGGCCATCTTTGAGTTTTCTGCTTCATTTTTAGCTGCTAACGCAGCATCTGCAGCATCTTTGGCTTTTTTCTCAGAAGCCTCAGCTGCATTTTTTGCGTCGACTGCCGTTTTTAAATTCTGCACAGCGTCTATTCGATAGCCGTTCGCGATGAACAATGCGACGGTAACAGCAACCAACAACACCGATACTGCAGCGACGAAGGCTGTTCTCAAGGTCTTGAATCGAGACTCTCGCTGCTCGACAGCTAGCTTGGCTTTGGTTGCTTTCTCGTAAACTTCATTCTCCTTCGGGACCGAACGATCCAGAGTTTGAATGGCCAAATCGTAGTCGCCTCGATCAAAAGCGCACTGACCATACGCAAATCGTGCCTTCTGCAAACCAGCGATCGCGGTCCTGTTCCCGTCCCACATTTCCAATGCATTGCGGAAACCAAAAATCGATTGCGCGAAGCGATCGTAATCTTGAGATTGAGCTGCAGAGTCCGATAGCTCTTCGGAACGTGCGGCTACTGCAATACTGTCCGCATGAGTCTTCACCTCGCGGATGGCCGCTTGCATGTCTGCCACGGTTGCGTATCGATCATTTGGGTCGGTTTCCATGGCTCGTCGAGCGATATCCAACAACGGATCTTCTTTGTCCGTTGGCGTTATCTCATTCTGAATGGCCGCTTTCAAGCGGTCCTTCTGAGTCCGCCCCATGTGCGGTGGGGTGCCTGTGATCACTTGGAACAGGATTGCTCCCAAGAGATAAATGTCGCTATGTTTTCCGATGCGATCGCGTTGATTCCGAGCCATTTCCGGGGCCATGAACTCAGGAGTGCCCCCGAAATCCACCTCTTTTCGTTTCGATTGATTGACCGCCAAACCCCAGTCGCTCAAGTAAACTTCACCGAACGTTCCGAGCATCACGTTATCGGGCTTCAAGTCTCGGTGAATCACGTTCTTCGAATGAGCGAACGCAACGGCGTCGGCGATCTTGTCAAAGATCTCCAAATTCTCTTCGCGTGTCTTCTTGCGCAGAAGCTTTTGCCACTCCAAACCTCGGATCAACTTCATCGCATAAAAGAGCGTGCCGTCTTCCGTTCGGCCTAATTCATAGATCGGCGGAATGTTCGGGTGATCTAGTTCTGCGGTGACTTCTGCTTCATAAAAGAACTGCCGGCGAGAAGCCTCGTCTTCGCCCTTGCCCGCTTTCCGTGTCTTAATAGCGACCACGCGATTCACCGCGGTCTGAAGGGCTGAGTAGACGACTCCCATCCCTCCGTCGCCCAACTTGTCTTGAATCTGATAGTCGGCTCCTTCGGTCTTGTCGGAGTTTGCATCCGCAATGTGACGCGTTGCAACACGACGGAAAACCGAATCGGATGCCTCCGCTCGTTCATAGCGAAGTGACTGTTTGGAATCTCTTCCCGAGGAGCCGATCGCGGCATCCCAAACACGCATCAGTTGACCTTCGGACCCAGATTCCCCTTGTCCCAAGGCCGCTCGGACGTCAGCAGCTTCGAATCGTTGTGTACTGCCGGGTTTTTCTCCGACTTCGGCTTGTTCGGGCAACTCAGGCAATCGAACAGTCTTGCTTTTGTCCGAGCTTTCAGCTGACGGTTCGCTAGCTGTGTCATCGTCGCTTTCCGGCATCGAGCCATCGGCCTGAGGCGAAGACTCCGCCAGATCTTGTAGATTCAGCGTTCCACGCGAATCGCCAAGCTCCACATCTGGTAGCGAGGGCATGACTTCCGCAGCCGAATCAGACGATTGCTTTTCATCGTTCAGGATCTGAAAGTGTTGTTCTGCATTCAGGGTGCCAGATGGTTCTTGTGAGCTCGCCAACGACACACCACATTTGGGACAAATTGCGTCGCTGATGGCTACATCAAACTTGCACTTAGGACAGCTGCCCATTACACATTCTCCGCTAATAATCTAAATCTAGGATGTCTTGGATTTTGAATTCAAAATTTGATGAACGACCAAAAATTACTTACCGAACTGGGAACGTAGTCGGCGATGTCTGCGATCGCGGCTACTGAAACCTACCGAACCAAGCTCCTCCATGGACGCAGCGATGGTTTCAGCAGATCGCTTGTTTGCTTTGGCAGACTCTCTTACCAGCCACAAGGAGCTGAATAGTAGCCCAGCCGATGCAATTCTGGAGGATGTGCTAGACGACGGACGGGAAGCCTCGTCCACTCGTACCAAAGCTTCATTCTCTTCCATCACCGGCGGAACAAAACTAGTGTCATCTTTGTTCGGAGCAGGAGGGGTTGGAATGTCCTTCAGGATGATGGGCTCTTCCGTATCTGGAACCAATAGAGGTTCGTCGTTTTGCGTGGATTGCGTTTCCGAGTCTAGAAGCCGGAAGACATCCAGAACCACAGGCTCACCATCGACTGGCTTTTCCACGATGGCATAGACGCCGCTTGGTTTGCTTGGATTCGCCAATAGAGCGGCCTTCTTGGACTCGATATCTTGAGCGGTCGGTGAACCACCGTCTGGACCATAGATGCTTTCAGGTGGTACCGTAGCATCCCCTTCAAGGCCTTCCTTGATCTTGTCATTCGGCGGGATTTCGTTCAAGTCCGGTTGGCCGTTATCATTCTTGTCATCGTAGTCAATAAAGTAGATTGCGACTTCCTTATTCTTCTCGACCGAAACCTCGAGCTCGATTTCAGTTGGCTGAAAAAGAATTTGATCAGGAATCACAACAGGGAGAGAAAAACCAATTTCAATGGTAGTATGCGGAGGAAGCAGGTTTGGCGGAACGGCTGTACCACCCTCGCTACCTCGTGATACTACATTGTCAATCGATTCGTATTGGAACGTCATGTCGACGATAGTACTGGGGTCGTTCGCTTGCTCAAAAATAAAGAAATCATCAGCTCGCCGAATGATCGCGTTGGTCGGTAATATCTGATTCTCCTGAAGGAACAAGCTAGAAAACAGCGTTGGTCTTACGAAAACCTGCGTGTCCAATGATTTACTATCTACAGAAAACAAAACCGACTTGCCATCTGCATAACCTATAAAGACGTCAAATCCTCGTTCATTGACTCCGGGTGAATCAGAGAAGCCAAAGTTCAATGCGACTTGCTGCAGAAAATGGGCAGTCAAAGAAGTGCCACTTGCAGGTGGTAATCGATTTTCCGGACCATTTTTGAAGTCATTCAAAACTTCGAGAGTCGAATATCGATTAGGCCCCCCAACGCCGTTACCTCCATCAAAGAAGTTCAAGGCGTTCACAAATCTAGGCTCAGGAACAGAGTAAATGGTTTGGTTTGATCTCGCTACCGCAGATGTTTCAAGCACTCCTGTTGGATTCAACGTGAAATCGCGTCCCGCGATCAACACGATCCCTCCCTCCGTCGAAGAGTTGCTGCTGGTGCTGATAGTACCGTTAACCACGAGGTCGGATAAACCTTTTGTTTCGATGTAGACATTTGGGCTCGTGCTGCTAGCAATCACTCCAGCGATAGCCTTTGCTACCGCCAAATCCCCATTGTTAACAAGATAAAGGGCGTACCCTTGCGTGTTGTATCGACTCTGGAAATCGTAGTTGCTAGTGGAAGGTGATGGCACGGCCGAACTGATTCCATTTCCCAAGTTACTCTGAAACTGAGTTCCTTGATTCGACGCAACCGAATTGACTATCTGCCATGTTGCAAGGGCACCATTGGTGCCAACTTCTGCATCGACAGTCTGGACAGTTGTGTCGTGCAAATGAGTGAACTGTGCTGACCGAACCGTCAGTGTGTTACCTCGAACCGTGGCCGCGCCGCTTATCTCATCGATCCTGCCAAACGCTGCAATTAGGTTGATGTTTCCGTTTGTCGCATTGATGTTGCTAAGCAGAATACTATTGAAAGCCGCGTAGTTGATAGAACCATTTGCTGTCGTTGTCGTAGTTCCTACGGCCATTGAAATGTTGCCATCATCAGCAATGACGTTCACATTCCCAGTCGCCCCCGTGGTAATGTTCCCACCAGTGTTCTGATTGATCGCGTCCCCAGTGATCGAAATCGCTCCCCCGGTCGAACTGATTAGCGAAGCGGTTGCTATAGCGCCAGTATCTGCGATGAGCGTAACGTTGCCGGTTCCATGAGCGGTTATAACAGAGTTGACAGTCAAATTACCCGCGTCGACGTCAATGTTGATATTGCCATTGCCGTTAAGAGTACGAACACCTGTACCCGCAATGATCAAACCATTGGTCTCTTGAATGAATATGTCATTGGCAGTGCTGTTCGTTGCAACCAATGTATTGATAGCTGTATCGATATCAGCAGCACCAGCGGCGCCGATGCCTTGAGCTGCACTCAACGTCGCTGTACCGCCGGTTGTCAGATTAGGTGTTTCAAG
>JAIYDN010000101.1 GCA_027487485.1 Planctomycetaceae bacterium
CGCAAGCCTGGCATCTTGTTGTCGGGGCCGACCTTGATTTTAAGGGCAGGTTTTTGGGAACCAAAGGCACTCAAGTCGAAGTTGTCGTTGTAGCCAGCACCGCCACGATTTTGCATCCCAGAGATCTTGAAGGGGCTGGTGCCTGATTTGACTTTTCCTTCCCATGCACCATATGAGAAAAGGATCGGTTGAGTGCCGTCGAACAGAATGACGGAGGGCTTAGTTGTAGACGTCGCCGACTTCGAGGGAGTTGTAGGACGGCTGGTTGAAACATTGCTGGGAACTTCGACGTACTTGGTTCCTCCTGAAGCATCGGGAGCGACTTTCTCGGTCGAGGCCGAGGATGGACGAAAGGCAATCAGCGATGCGATCGGAGGAGTCGATGCAGCCGTCAACTCAAGCGTGTGTTCCCCATTCTCAAGTCCTTGGGCCAAGGTTACGGTCGATTGCGTCGCTTTATCAGCCGTAGGCTTTGAAACAAAGGAATCGACAAATAACGGGACGACTCGGAATTGAACCTTAGCATCACTTTGAATCGGCTTGTTGTACGCTTTCTGACAATAGGCCAGATTCCAGTCATCTGGATCGATCACGATACGACCTGACTTAGAAACGAACTTCTGGTCGGCTATTCCCTCGCCGTCTGGACCAGTCTTTGAGCCGACCAATGAAAAGCAGAACTTTGTTTGGTCCGCATTGATATCGCTCAATTGCAATGTCCACTCTTCGATCTCCAGCGGCGTTGGTCCTCTTTGAACTCGGAGCAAGCAAGGCCAGTTTGTCCCGTGATAGCCAGTGGTCCGAGTGAAAGCATAGGGACTTCTCAGTTCGGATGGTTTCTTACCATCGATGAGCACGTCGACTTTGGTTTCAGCACCTGTTGCTGCCAAGACCGCATCTATACGATTGCCAACAAACTTGATGGTCGCTTTGCCGTTGGTGAACTGAGAAGGAACAGACTTGACCATACCGTTTGATGCGTCGAGCTGTACGGTTGGTTGGTAGCGCAAGCTTGCTTTCACGATTTCGGCCATCAAGAAGTTACCATGATCATTCAAATGGACATTGTCGCTGAGCAGCGCGGATGGTTTGAGCTGATTGTCGATCAAGTATTGTCGCCAAATCTTGCGTTGATTGACGAACCCACATTGGTACTGCTTCGCCAATCCGGGCAAGAATTCGTGACTGAACCATGGAGTCCAGTTGGAGATCTCCAGCGTGGCTGGATCGGTCGGTTCATCGACCGAAGCGTCGCCGTTGAAGTGATCATTGAGGATGAGTATCTCTGCGGTCGTTCGTTCTCGGGTTCTGCGAATGATGTCGTTATATCGAAGATGGTCACCATAGACGTAGAAAATCATCAAATCGGGCTGGAACGGATAGAGGTCCGCTTCGGCCGTTTT
This sequence comes from Planctomycetaceae bacterium, assembly GCA_027487485.1. Taxonomy (GTDB): domain Bacteria; phylum Planctomycetota; class Planctomycetia; order Pirellulales; family Pirellulaceae; genus JBKCUI01. Next base: position 1,404 of record JAIYDN010000101.1, read on the forward strand.
CCAAAGAAGCTGTGACGAGTGTCCACCGATGGCTCGGTTCTCAAATACCAGATTGGCGTGCGGAAATCGAGTTCGAAGATCCGCTTCGACTACCTTGGTCCAGGCTTGTTCAGTAATCGATTGCCCGTAAACAAGAACCCGAACTGTGTTTCGGTGATCGGCCGTACTGGTGGCAAGAAGTGACATGGTCCGCTGAATTCCATCCCCAGGCAGGTCGGCTGAACCCAGCGATTTTGGCGGTGGATAATCGGCTGAAGAAATTGAACCAGACACGCAAATGTCAAACAGTGCAACGATTAGAGCAAAGAAAACGAACGATCGATGCATTTTTTGGTTCCAAAAGACAAAAGTGCAGAATCAAGCGGTCACTAGACCCAGTATATTAACGTTCTGAGTGCAGCAAGGTACTCGGAATGATTTCAACTTTGAGAATCTTTGCGAATGAAAGACCAACTTGAGTTTGTTCGTCAACGGATCGAACACGAAAACAATCTTGCCAACTACCGTCTTTCGGCGTTGGTAGGCTCGCAAGCCTTTCTGCTTTCCGCCTTTGCTATTGGACTCAATGCTCCGCTCCAGTTTCGATCAGAGGTGTACGATCGCGTGCATCGAGCCCTGATGTACCTACTTCCGATCGCTGGTATCACGACGATCGTAATAATGAGTCTGTCGATGATCGCAGCGATGCTGGCCTTGAAAGAGCTGCATCAAAAATCGGACCTTCTATCGGATTCCGGGCAAATACCAATTCACAGCTCACGAACGATCCGATGGCTCGGCAACTTGGCAATGATCGGCGTTCCAATTGTGTTCGCTGGTTTATGGGCCATCCTGCTTGTGAATCTATACGTGCCTTAGTGGGCAAGCCTCATTCATTTTGTGCTGGCTAGTTCGAGAAGCGACGCATTCAAGCCGGTCCACCGATCACAGATCGATGCTGCGATCTTGCCTAGTTCGCCTACCGCATCTAGACCATCCGATTCGATCGCATCGAGCGAGACGTCTTTGTAACGAGCTCGTCTTAGTTCTTAGTACGATTGAATGCTCGATTGAACCTTTGGGACGCCTCTTGGGCAGAATCTTTGATCAGATTCGTGTCCGCTTTACCTCGCAAGCCGTTCGTCAAACCACGCACTAAAGCGGTCCTTAGATTATTGGTGGCCTCTGAGTCCTTCGACCTTAACAACTCAAGCCACTCTATACCGTTGCGTTCGATCATGGATCATGCTGTTCTTACTTGATTTCCTCGCAAGACCTTTTGGGGGACAGCGCCTTGAAGATGCAGACACAGGAAGTTGATCCTGCAAGTTCTTCGTGCGAGATCAATTTATCGTAAATGATGACCTCCAATGGTGATCAGCGGCTGCCCTCAAGGCATCGATACCCTGCACCGCAGAAAGCTCCTAGCCCTTTTTTTGGGCTGCGCGCACAAATCCAAGTAAAACAGACGTGGTTTGTTGGCAGCACTAACTTGTTCATCGCCGCATACTGCGACAAGGTTCAGCCTAGGCACTAAGCGACGGAATCGTCACCCGAAAGTGACGAGCTAGATCGTTGCTCTTGGGCGGGGACCATCAAATTCTCAGATGCTATTGATCCGAAACGGACCTAACGGAGCTAACGAACCGGTGACGAAGATTGGTAGCCTTCTACATCTTAAGGTAGATTGCCAACTCCAAAGCTGTTTGCGACGATCCATCTTTCGAGACCCCGTTGGCCTTGCATATCAAACCCCATCACAAACTTGCCAATTCAAGGACGCGTTATGCGATACATCAAAGTCTGTTTGCTTGCTTGTCTGATCAGTATGATCCCCATATTGTGGTCGGTATCCACACATCTCTGCGCGACCGCGCAACAGCCGAAATCCAAAGACTATCCGTTGAAGCAAGCTCAGCGTGAGTTATCGATGTTGGACGACATCTACAAGTCGAGTATCGTTCTGATCACAACGCATTACGTAGATGGAAAAGAATCGCTGGCGGCTGGGGCTGCCTTTCGCAAACTTTTCGAAATGGTTCAAACCAAAGGTTGGCATGAAGTACGACTCCTTGACGGAACCGGGGATCCCTATAATTCAGAGAATTCCCCTAAAGTGGGTTTCGAAACAGTCGCAATAAAGCGAATCGTCGAAGGGGAAAACCGAGTCGAAGAAGTCGTCAATGAATCGGGAAAACGCTTTCTTTTAGGGGCTACGGCAATACCTGTGGTTATGGACAAATGCATAATTTGTCATGATGCGTATGCGAATCTTCCAAAAGGAAAAGCGATCGGCGCACTTAGCTACAAAATCCCATTGCAGGAACTTGAGTAGCTTTAGTGCTCCTCGACGAATCAATCGTGGACATCATCATCGTGCTCGGCGACAAAACGATTACCATGTTGCTGCACGGTGTGAAGCAATTGGTCATCGATTTCCCCGCCGCACCGAGAATTGAATCGGAATCGTGCGGATGGCGCCTTTCCAGACAGCGTTTGAACTACCAGCCGATCGGTTCTCCGTCTCGAAACAAACCTCCGTTCGGTCCGTCCGGTGGCAATGTAGCTGCCCAAACAATTCCCTTTGCGCCATCGGGGATCGGTCGAGCGCCCATGGCTTCCGTGCCCTCATAGGTCGCCACAAAACCGGGGCAAACTGCGTTGACCAAGATTCCTGAATCAGCCAGCTCGAACGCAAGTTTGGCTGTCAGCGCATGGATCGAGTTTTTCGCGATTCCATAAGCGGGTACTCCTTGAGTGTTGTGACCAAGTCCCCAGAATCCGTCGGCAAAAGTACCTGCTCCGCTTCCAAGATTGACAATTCTCGCTTGGCTGCTCTTTCGCAATAGTGGAACAAACGCTTTGCACATTCGCCAAGCACCAAAGAGTGTAGTTTCCAACGCTTGGTGAACCACCTCAAAATCCGTGCTCAATGTCTTGACACCTGCATCGTAGACCGAGTTCGCGTTGTTGATCAGCACATCCAGTTTGCCAAACGTATCGGAAACCATTTTGCACAGGGCATCGACGCTCGTATCGCTGGTCACATCCAACGACGCCGCTGTGACATCGATCCCTTCTGATTTCAGAGACTTCGCAAGTGCTTCGACTTTGGACAGATCGCGAGCCGTTATCAGAACACGAAATCCTTTATGGCCAAGTTGTCGAGCCGTTTCCAAACCAAGACCAGTTGGGCGGCTGACTCCAGTGATGAGGGCTATGGGCTTATCTTGTGTTGACAGGGACATTCTGATTACTCCAAGTTTGAGGTGGATAGATGTGCTACGAGGATCGGAAATTCTAAACAAAAATCATCTTTGAAAGTCCAGGTTTTGTTTTTAAATACGTCGGATGCGTCCGCGACGGACGCCGCAACATTCGTTGCGGATTGCGGTTTTGACACCCCAGCGTGCAGTCATGCCATTCGAAAACAACTCCCAAATCATCCCTCGTGGATACACAAAGAGGAGAGAAGAAGGACATACCTTTGCCTATGCCGAATGGCGTATTGACAGATCCAGCACGGCGGACAGTCGCCTCAATGCATAGATGTACGTTAACGCAGCTTTGTTGAGGACGTCCAAGCCACAAATCCGGACTGGCATAATCTTACACAGGATTGGGGTATCGCAGTTTGGATGCTAGATGCCTTCAATGAGAAGTCCACATTGGCCTAAGTGCCTAAGCAAGCAAACGAGCCCTTTAGCGATTTGGGTGCCAGGTCAAATTCTGCTCAAGATTGAGGTGTTCTTTGCGATCCCAACTACTGCCGACAAGCTGCGACACATTCTTCACAGGCCTTTGCACAGGCTTGCATCGTACTGTCGCCATCACGGCAAGCGTCTGCACACTGCATACACGCATCAGCACATGCCTTTCGCAGATGCTCTGTCAGCGGTCCTCCTCGACAGATTATGGAAGCCGTGCACTCGCACACGTCAGCGCAATCCAAGCATAGCTTTGCGGTCACTAGGTGAGACTGGTGACCGTGGGCTAGGTGCTCAAGACAAGACATCGCACATTCGTTGCAATGCCGTACGCAATTCAGGCATGCCGCGACACATGCGTTAAACTTCCCTAAAACCGTCGTCGCAATCGGCGACTCCGCAGCGGCGTTCGAGCCTGCTAAAGCAACGGTGGCGGTACAAATTGTACTCGCTAGGGCAAAATCTCTTCGGTTCATCGATGCGCTCCAGAAAACAACCAGTGATGGCCGACCTTGTTCGCTTCCACAGCGTAGCCGACTTCCGTTAGATGCCGAACAACCGAAAAGCGGTCAGTCAAATTCAAAAAATTGTTCCGGTGAACGATTGTTCGATCACGCTGCAAAGCACTTCACGAACTCTATGCGATTGGCGTGTCCAAACACTGGACACGCCTGCTTCGCACGAGACCACACTTACCTGCTAGAACATGCGTCGTGCCTACACCCGCAAGATTCAAGACTTGGGGCTGGGGGGAAATCGAGGGGCAAATGGGTAATATTGTGAAGGTAGTTCGAAATAATCTTGTCTCCAATCACCATGACGATGTCCACTATTGATTCGTTGGAATAGCCAGCGTCGAAGAGTGCAGTCACGCTCTCTTCGCTTGGCCTACCTCGATTCACGGCAACTTCACTTACAAACGTGACCAAGGCGCTTTGCTTGCTGTCGAAAGCTGCCTCGCCTCGTCGAATGTCAACGATTTGGTCGTCGGTGAAACCGTTCATCTTTCCCAAAACCGTGTGCGCGGCTAAGCAATACTCGCACTCGTTCACCTGACTAACGACTAGGTTGATGATTTCGCGTTCTTTGGTGCTCAGTGACGATTTGCGATTTTGCAACGCCAGATAGTCCCCCAAGCCGGTAGCGCTGTGGGCGTAGTACGCGTACAAGTTGGGAACCATGCCGATCCCTTTCTTGAGTTTGTCGAAGATCGCTTGGTTCTGAGGCGAAACTTCGTCGCGACCTGGAACATTGAAACGGATTGCTGTGGATGTTGCAGACATATTGACTTCCTTTGAAACGAAACAGATTAGATCGACGTAAGGCTTTGGACAGTCGTCCGACCGACTCGATCACACTATGAAGTCGCGGTGATTCCGAATGTCTTACCAAAAAACTGGAATTCCGTCCCTGTCGTTGGATGCCGGAGCTAAGCATATTCCGACAGTTCGTTCGAAGTCTCTCGTTTAGTATTCGATTAATTGACGCAAGTTTCGCACTGAGAGTGTTTCCGTCGCTTTGACGCTGATGCGCTTCGCTTCCACAGCTTGACAATCTCGCTCATTAAGCTCTTTTTGGATGTCTGTCTAAGGATACTATCCGCTGGGAGCTGCGACATAAACCTTCGATGCGCAATTCCGAGATTGTGATATGGTACACTTGGGAAAATATGATGCGTCGCGTGATACCGTGTTCCTATAGGGCCCCAAAGCTCGGTAATCCAAGGCCTATTTGGATAGTCACATGAGTCCAGCATTTGCTGTTCGACGCTAAGTTCTGACCCGTCTCCCGTCCATCGATGTGAACCAAGAGTTCTCACATTGTTGAGCACAACTATGGCGACGCCTACGCAGTAGGCATGAAGCCAGAGTGGGTCGAACCACGTCTTTGCGATCCAGGGGCCGTGCAAGGTGATGTAAAGGCAAACGACAAAACAGCAAGCTTCTTGAAGCAACATGATTTGACGAACTTTGCGGTTGCCTTCGGGACGTTCGTAGGTGATGTCCATCACCATCGTGGATGCATGCCGAAACGTCCAAGATCGGAACTTCGGAAATACCCAAGCGATCGGCGACAAGATGCCGAATCGAATCAGTCCCAAGAGTGGTGCAACAAAAGCCCCCAACATGTAGAGCACAATGGCAGATGGCGGGCGATGGCTCAAATTCAAGTACTCGCCATCCGCGTTGGTTCCGTAGGACTTGCGTCGATGGTGGTCAATATGGGGATAGTAAGTGAACGATGGAATTAAGAATGGGAAGCCGCACAGGATATTCCATACGACTCGAAACGCCCTCCAGCCTTCTCTTGGCAAATGAACAAGCTCATGAGTGAACATCGCCGACCTCAGAAACAGAAAAACCGTGACGACAAACAGCAGGCCTTTCACGCTCCACACGAAGCCGTTGTGCCCAATGAGCCATCGGCTTGAGTGGACGTTTGCAGCGAAGCACGCGTGACCAACCAGGATTGATAAGAGGAAATCAGTCCAATAGATCCACGCAATCGGTCCATGAAGGTCCTTAACCAATTCCCTTGCCTGCTTCATCGAAGACCAAGTATCCGATCCAAACATGTCCATGCTACTTGCCTCTAACCTGCTTTCAAAGATTGTCATTTCGAATCAATTTTGCCAACTCGTTCCACCGATTCGGTTTCAATCGTCACTTGGCCGATCCATCTCGTCACATGGATTTGTTCGCGAATCAATCGAATCGTTCTTTGGTATGATCACAATGCCCTTCTCACTCACGAAGAATCCACGCTGACGATCGTATTTTGGATCAAATCCGATCTCTGTTCCCTGTGGTAGCTTCACCCCTTTGTCGATAATGGCTCGCCGAATTCGACAATGTCTTCCGATCTCGACACCTTCAAACAAGATGCTATCCTCGACGGTAGAAAAGCTGTTTACTCGCACTTTTGGGCTCACGATACTGCGTAGAACACTCCCTCCACTGATGATTGATCCTCCGCAGACGATCGAGTCGAGTGCGGTGCCAATGCGATCGCTTTCAGCATGGCTTCCGAAAACGAATTTTGATGGGGGAAGACTTGCTTGATAGGTTCGAATGGGCCAAGCAGAATCATACAAGTTCAGCAATGGATCCACCGCGATCAAATCCATGTTGGCTTCGTAGTACGCATCAATGGTTCCAACGTCCCGCCAGTATGAATCTGTTCTTCCGTTTTCGTCCTGAAATGGGAAGGCGAAGACACGGTGCGACTGTATTACCGATGGGATGATGTTTTTTCCGAAATCGCGCTGACTGCGAACGTCGCCCGCGTCGCGACACAATTGCTCCAACAAAAACCGAGCTGAAAAAACGTAGATACCCATCGAAGCGAGACAATGTGAGCAGTCTCCAGGAATCGTCAGTGGGACTTTTGGTTTCTCTTGAAACGCCACAATTCGCTGTTTCTCATCGATCTGCATCACACCAAATTCTTTTGCTAATTCCGGGGCAACACGAAATGCGCCAATCGTCAGGTCCGCATTCAATCGACGATGATAATCAACCATCGCTTGGTAGTTCATTTTGTAGACATGATCACCAGCCAAGATCAGGACGTTGGAAGCTTGATGCTTCTTAATCTCGTAGATGTTTTGATAGACCGCGTCGGCTGTCCCTTGATACCAATGTTCGTCGATGCGTTGCTGCGGTGGAATATTATCGACGTACTCATTCAGTTCTCGGCAAAAGAAGCCTTTCCAGCCCATATTGATATGTCGATCGAGGCTTGTTGCTTTATACTGCGTCAAGACCAACATGCGTCGCAGACCGCTATTGAGGCAGTTGGAAAGGGCAAAATCGATGATTCGATAGATGCCGCCAAAGGGAACTGCCGGCTTGGCCCGATCTCGCGTCAAGGGCCCAAGCCGAATTCCTTTTCCACCAGCCAAGATAACTGCCAACGTATCGTTCATTCACAATCCCACAACAAGAGATTGTGCTTCAAGTCCTTGGCTGAACAGAGATTTTCGCTTTCCATATTGATAACTGAACGTACGATTCGTGCCAACTGAACAACTAGCATGACCTGAGCAATCATCCAAACTCGCCTACTTGACAGGTTTTTCTTCATTTCCTTTTGCTTCTCGGCTGCCATTTTCTTTGAAATGGCGTCTCTCATCACGCCATCCATATATCCCTGGTAATCTTCTCGCGTTCCAACTTCATTTTGTCGTTCCTCATCATCGGATTTGAGAATGCCGCCCAATTGAGTTTGCATGGATTGAGCTCGGCCTATGTAAGGAACTCGACCGTGCCAGAGTTCAAATCGTAAACGCCGCCGACAATAGAAAGGTGCCCTGCCTCGATGGCTTCTGCTGCGTCTGCCAATTGACAGAGCTGAGTTACCGACCAACGCACATTCAATTCAACCGCTTGTTGAATCCGATCTGGTTCCTGTCCTTTGTCTGGCAGATTCGCTAGTCCAGGAGCAATCAATTTGAGCAGTTCCTGTATATGAGATGGTTCGCGTCTCTGCATTGCCTGAGACCTTACGGCCGCTGTCACCGCCCCGCAACCGCCATGACCAAGAACCACAATTAGCCGAGTCTTGAGATGTTCGGTCGCGTACTGAAGGCTTCCAACGACGTCCGGTGCAACAACATTTCCCGCTACGCGAACTACGAACAGGTCACCCAGTCCCTGGTCGAATACCAACTCTGGCGGAACGCGAGAATCGCTGCATCCCAGAATCGTCGCGATCGGGTGTTGGGCCGGAACTAATTGCATTCGCCAATTCGTACTTTGATGGCCGTGAAAGGTTTCTCCTTTGGCGAATCGATCGTTTCCCTCCTTTAAACACGCGATGATCTCCATGCCGGTGCTGGAGACAGGAAACGCTGTTTCAGGAGCCTCCGTTTTGCTGCAACGCGACTCAAGCCCTAAAGGTTCCTGACCTCCTTTTTTGGTTGCCGCATATGCAAAACCGCAACCAACTGCTCCAAGAGCTAGTCTTCGACTCACCTTCTTCATTGCTGTGCTACCTCGCTAAGTCGACCGCTTCGAAACCATTCAAGGAATTGCAGTTCCCCAGTTGTCATTGGCGTGCTCGTTTCTGAAAGTCTTCGAAATGCGTATTGTTGCGTAAAAGATGAAGATATTGGCAAGAGTGATGTAGGACTAACTCTGCTAGGGTAAAGAATGTATGGCAAGCTTATGCGTCCACAATGGCCAGCTTCTCTCCAAGTCTGCGCCGCGCTCGAGTGCATCTAGCCCTGACCGCGTCCTTGGATAGTCCTAGTCGCTCCGCGCAATCGGCAACACTGAGTTCGTGTACCGCGCGAAGAGTGAGTATTTCGCGATAATCGCGTGGCAGTGTATCGATAGCCTTGGTAACAATTCGAACTGATTCTTGGCGAATCATTGATTCCAGGATACCGTCCTGTCTCGCGAGTCGTTCGGAGTCGAGCGACGCGCATGCTTGCTCACGTCGAGCCCGCCGCCGCGCTGCACGCAGTCGAATCAGACAAGCATTGCAAGTTACCCGATACACCCAAGTGTAGAATTCAGATCGGCCTTCAAATTTGTGTTCCGCTTGGATCATCGCGATCGCTGCATCTTGCATCGCGTCGTCTTGGTCCGCATGCGAATCGAAAAAACGCTGGACTACGGACCGCATCAATGGTTCGTGACTCAGAATCCGTTCCCCTCGGACTGTGTTACTGCTCGCCTCGAATGTCTCGCTGGATTTTGGTTCAAACAGTTTTAGTGCCATCGCCCACCTCTTTCTGGGAATCATGCGCTACTGAGTTTTGGGTTTCGATAGAAATCGGAATGTGACGAAGGAATTCGTCTTCGCACAATTCTTTGCGGAGTATTCGTACATCTGGGGGGGCGACGATTGCGAGCGATGTCCGGGCTGAACTCGATTTAACCACGACAATTCGCACCCCGCATTCCGGCAAGACGATTTCCTCTCCGACTTTGCGGCTTAGCACTAACATCTAGTTTCCTTCAAAGTTTGACGCAGTCGCAACATTCGTCGCGGCTTGCGTGATTCGGAGAGACACGCCTACGTGAATTCACACGATGCGCAAATAGCACCTAAATCATTGCTTCTAGGTCTATAAAGAGGTAGAGAAGAAGGACATAGAATTGTCTATGCCGAATGGTGTATCTGCAACACCATTGCACGCGACATCACTTCGCTTTGAGACCGCCAGCACGTAAGCTTTGGCGTTGCGTCAAGTCGCACGCCCATCGTCAGGAATTGGCTGTCGCAGTGATTTCTTGGCGTTACATCGCTTGCCCAATGTACGAACTTTTCTCAGATTGAGCGGTCCGGTCGAGCCTGAATCTATAACTTTTGTTGTAGTAATTGGTGGATACAATGGCGGATTCTGGTGCGATCGAAACGTCCATAATAGTGGTGCTTGTGTCTTGGTACAATTCTCTGAAGAGGTTTAGATTAGATGCGTCGAATCGATCTGCGTAAAACGAGTGGATTTTCTTTGGTAGAGCTTTTGGTCGTGATTGCCATCATAGGCATCTTGGTTGGTCTGTTATTGCCAGCCATTCAAGCGGCGCGCGATGCAGCCAGGAGGATGCAGTCGAGTAACAATCTACGTCAATTGGCACTTGCGAATGCCAATTTTGAGTCCGCCTTCAAGCACTTTCCAAATAGTGGCGGATTCGACTACACTCCTGGGATTCCTGCAAATTCATCGCCGTATGAAACGGTCTCGGAAGCGGGAATTACTCCTAGCCCAAACGTTTACACTGTAATTCCAGGCTATGGTCAATTTCGCCCTCGATGGGGGCACCCTCGCAAAGCTCCGAGGTATCAGCTTGGGTCAACGTTCTACTCGTTACTTCCTTTTATTGAACAATTATCGCTTTTCGAGCTTCCAACGGCTGCCTTTAGGACGGGTGTTTCTGCCTTCTACATGCCGTCTAGACGCGCTGCTATCGCGTTCGCCATTCCTCCAACCGATAACTTATATCCAGGCTGGGCCTACAACGACGCTGGATTTGGTCCAGCAGCGCGAACCGACTATGCCGCGAATGATCAAGTGTTCTTTACGACCTATGCGGGATGGGGTAAAGTGGGCCGATTCGCAAGTGTCACTGATGGAACATCTTCGACCATCGCATTTGGAGAAAAAGCCCTAGCACAAAGGGCTTATCAAGAAGGAAGCATGTATTGGGATGAGCCGTACGTCTTGGGGGGAACGGGAGGTGTTGGACGATGTGGCGATTCGTTCTATACTGACACGCAACTAAACACGTTCCCTGATCGCGTTTCAGGTCCTGGTTGGTCTGTTGGCCAAGAGTCCTGTGGTGGTGGAAATTGGGGTACTCCCAGTGCAGGTGGTCCTCAATTCGCACTTCTGGATGGCAGCGTTCGACTGATGTCGTTCTCAACCGATCCCGAAATCGTTCGATTGATGATTCGTCCTGCAGATGGCGAAGCGAATCCACTAAGCGAGTAGGTAGCTTACTCATTACAACTTTACGACGGATGAGAATTGCATGCGTGAATTCGTATTTCTAGGGTGCTGCATCGGAGTGATGTTGCTAAGTGGTTGTGGTGAAAAGCCTCCACTGCTTGTGCCGGTAACAGGTACCGTAACCAAAGACGGAACTGGTGTGACCGCAGGGAGCATATTTTTTCATCCCGACGATGCTAACAGCTATTTGAAGGATACGCCAAGCAGTTTGTTGCAAACAGACGGCGGATTCACGATGAAAACATTTCCATTTGGTGACGGCGTGCCTCCAGGCAAGTACAAGGTTACGCTAGGACCAGAAGTCGCAAATCGAATCGGACGACCGAAGTTGGGTAGACTAGAAACGACGACTTGGTCGATTGATGTTCCAGAGTCGGGGATAGATGGATATCAGTTTGAAGCTCGTTGATGATCGAAAAGGTTTCTGATGCGACGTTGGCCCCTTGTCTTTGTCTTCGCAGCCATCGTGTGCCTTGGATGCGGAAAAAGCAAGAATCAAACTCAAGCAATTGAGGGTTTGAGTTGGAGCGAAGTCGTCGAATCTTCCAAAGGGGCGACTGTGCGTTTTGCAATGTGGGATGGCGATCCCATGGTGAACGCTTACATCCGCGATTTTGTCGTTCCGAAGATGGCATCGGAGTATGGTATTCAGGTCAAACCAGTAAGTGGCCAAGGCAATGGAATTGTTTCCAAGTTACTTGTCGATATCGAAGCGAATCGAGCATCGGGCGACATCGATCTGATGTGGATCAACGGAGAGACGTTTTACCAGCTTCGGCAACTCAAGGCTCTCTACGGTCCGTTCACGGAACGGCTACCAAATGCCGAATTGATCGATTGGTCCAATCCATTCATTAGCTTAGACTTTCAACAGCCAGTCGAAGGCTATGAATGCCCGTGGGGAAATGTTCAGTTTGCAATCATCTATCATCCGGGCAGAGTCGCTGCGCCGCCACGAAATCATGTGGAATTGGCCGAATGGGTTCGAGCTCATCCAGGCCGTTTTTCTTTCGACACCAGCTTTACAGGTTTGACGTTTCTGAAGTCACTGATGATCGGAATCGCAAACGAACCTAAGCTATTCGATGGGCCATTTGACGAAGTGCATTATAAAAATGCGTCTCAGAACCTCTGGAAGTACTTGAATGAAATCCGTCCATTTCTGTGGCGCAAAGGGGAAACATATCCGGAAAGTGTCTCGCAATTACATCGGCTATTCATGAACAACGAAGTCGACTTCAGCATGAGCAACAATGACGGCGAAGTCGACAATAAAGCCGTTCAAGGAATCATCCCTTTCGAGTCTCGCGCTTACGTGTTCGAATCGGGGACGATTCGAAACTCGCACTATGTCGGAATCCCATTCAACTCTTCAGCCAAAGGAGCCGCAATGATACTTGCTAACTTCTTGATTTCAGCTGAGGCCCAATTCGAAAAGTCAAAGCCTTCTGTTTGGGGAGACGGTACAGTGCTCGATGTCAATCGATTGCCTGCGGAATGGAAAGCGAAGTTTGCACAGATTCCAGGGCGGGAGCGAATTGAGCCGCGAGAATCTTTGGAACAGAAAGCGTTGGCGGAACCTGCGCCTGAGATCATGGTAAGATTGCACGACGATTTTCGAAAGCACATTCTTAGCCATGCCAAGTGAACGTAGGCCGAGCCAAAACCTTCGAAGGGTTTCCTGGGGACCGCTCCTTGTCGTTGGCTGCATCGGAATTCCCATGGTTTGGTCTGTCGTCTACAGTATTTGTTATTCCTTTGGCATCCTTGGATTCCTATCGGAAGGACCGACTCTTAAGCATTGGATTTCCGCGATCGGGAATGGCGAAATCGCTTCGACTACGATCTTGAGCGTTGGAATTTCGCTACAAGTCACCTTGGTATCAACTGCCGCTGCGATTGGTCTGGTGCTCTTGGCACCACGAGGAATTGAAAGTCGCACGATGATGACCATGGTTTCTGTTCTGTTGGGAATGCCAGTCGCGATTCATGCGTTTGTTGTGTATCAGATCTTTAGTGGCGGAGGACTCGTTTCGAGAGCTCTCCACTCAGTGGGTCTGGTCGGATCACCAGATGAAATGCCGGCGATGGTCAATGATGGATGGTCGATTGGAATCTGTATTGCTCTTACGGCGTCTTCGTTTCCAATCGTCTATCTGTACTTTTCGCAGCTTTGGGCAACGCTCCGATTGGACAAGCATTGTCGACTTGCAGAATGCATTGGGGCTACGCGATGGCAAGGGAAGTTGCGAGTTGCTTTGCCAATGTTGCTGCGAAAGGGGAGGCCGATGATTGCTATGAGTTTTTTGAGCAATCTGGGTAGCTTTGAAATACCGTTGTTGTTGGGGCGTCAATCGCCACAGATGTTCTCCGTTCTGACGTATCGACGGTCCGGGCTTTACGACCTTGCTCGACGCCCTGAAGCGTTCGCGATCGCCACCGTCTACTTCGGAATGTGTTTGATCGTGTTGATTGTGTACCTGCGTTGGAGGGAGCACGATGAATAGGCTTCATCGCTTCTTCGCATTATTGGCCTTATGGACTTTGCTTGCGCCTGTGGGAATGCTAGTTTCGTTATCGATCGGAAGTGGATGGAGTTATCCGCGCCTGCTGCCAGACCGAATAGACTTGTTGCCATGGCGGGTTTTTTTTGCAAGCCGGGATGGAATCGTTACCGCCTTGTTGCATTCGACCATGATGAGTTTGTTGGTCAGCGCGAGTAGCACATTGCTTGGACTTGTCGCTGGCCGGTCGCTTCGAAAACACGCGAGTTTGTGGCTTCGAGTGATCGCCTACATTCCTTTCGGTGTCTCTCCCATGGTGATTGGTACTTGCCTTTACGATTTGGAAGTGCATCTCGGTGTTGCGGGCAGAATGATGGGTGTTTTGATGGCCCAGTTTATTTTTGCCTTTGGATTTTCGACGGTGTTGTTTTGTGAACTTTGGAACACAAGAACGGACCGTCTAGAATCGTTGGTCATAGAGCTTGGGGGTTCTCGTTGGTCGATCTGGCGCCATGCGATATGGCCATATGCGCATCGACTGATTCTTGTTTCGTTGTTGCAAACTGCCTTGTACTCATGGCTCGACTACGGACTCATATCGGTTCTTGGCGGCGGGAATGTCCCTTCGATTACCCTTACATTGTACAGTTACATTCGAGAGGGAAGTGTCAATCAAGCTGCTCAGTCAGGATTGGTATTGATGCTGCCACCAGTAGTTGGGTTTGCCGTGAGTATGTCTTTATTGCGGCCGCGACATGACGGCGAGAAAACCAACTGATGTCTGTACCGCTACCAACTTCAGCACCAATGGATTTTGTCACGCCTGAGGTCCCACGATCGGTTTTGCAACTTCGAAAAATTGCACATCAATTTGGCTCGAAGATTGTGCTGCGAAATGTTTCGCTGGACGTCTTCAGCGGAGAAACACTGGTTATTCTCGGTGATTCAGGATGCGGAAAAACGACTCTCTTAAATATCTCGGCCGGACGGATGGAACCTACATCAGGTGAAGTATTGATCGATCAGAAATCGCTAGCGAGCCAATCGGTTCGAGAGCGTCGGATCATCTATCTAGACCAAGAGTCCCTGTTGTTCGATCATCTCAATGTCTTCGAGAACGTAGCATTTTCGCTTCGACTGGCACACCGTCCTCGCGATGAAGTGAATCGTCGCGTTGGGGAAATCTTGCGATCCGTCGAACTCGAGGATCACGCTCAGCATTCGAGCTGGCAACTTTCTGGAGGACAGAGACAGCGTACTGCTTTCGCACGGGCAATTTTGGCCAATCCAAAGGTACTGCTTTTGGACGAACCTTTTTGCAGTTTGGATGGTCGGAGTCGCGCCTCCATGCAGGAGTTGTACATCAAACTTCGAGCCGATTTCCAAATGACATCCGTCTTCGTCACGCACGACGTCAAGGAGGCGCTTCGAGTGGGTAGTCGATTTGCCATGATGCGCGATGGCATGCTGAAGACGTATCCAAGTCGACAAGCATTCATGGAAGATGAATCGACCGGAGTTTCAGATGAAATTAGATTCTGGCGGGAGACGAGCGAGTGATTCGAAGTTACTGGACGCCATCTCATTACAAAGGTTTCTAGCAGTTCATGTTTGATATACAAGTGCGCAAACTGATCGACCCGTGGCTGGATGGTGTTGCAGCGATGATTGTTCGAATGGGCTTAAGTGCCAACTCGATTACTTGGTTAGGTTTTCTGCTTGGAATCGGAGGGGCTATCTGCGTTGCCTTTCAATGCTATTCAGCTGGGTTTGTATTGGTGCTCGCAAATCGAATATTTGATGGCCTTGATGGAATGGTTGCGCGTAGAACCACTTCCTCCGATGTTGGCGGCTTTCTCGATATAGCGCTCGACATGATTTTTTACTCGAGCGTTCCATTCGGATTCGTTTTGAGCGAGCCACAAAATGCGGTCCCAGGCGCATTCTTGATTTTTAGCTTTTTTGGCACAGGCTCTTCATTTCTGACCTTCGCAATCATTTCGGCCAAGCGTGGGCAGACGACGGATACGACCGGAAAGAAATCCTTCTTTTACTCGGTTGGCTTGATCGAAGGGACAGAGACGGCGACGTTTTTGTTGGCTGTTTGCATGTTCCCGAGTTACTTCGCGATTGCCGCCTGGGTTTTTGGAGCGCTCTGTTGGTTGACGACCCTAACTAGGATTTGGGTTGCAACTCGCGAATTTCGTTAGCTCAAAGACTTACTCACGTGTTGAATTGACCGTGAGCAATGGGACCAACGCAAATCCATTCCACTTTGTTCATCGATCAACGGTGCTATCTGATCTTGCTCATGAACTATTCGCCTCGCAAAACTTCGGCGGTACGTTGTTGTAGGGCTGGCACCACGTCTTGTGCGAACCAGGGATTGCGCCGAAGCCAAATGTTGTTGCGGGGGCTTGGATGCGGGAGTGGGACGGCGTTTGGCCAGTGATCTCGCCAGGCTTCAACGCGGCTCGTTACGGAACTAGATGCTTCAGGTAAATGATAGGCCTGCGCAAATTCTCCAATGACTAAGGTCAACTTCAAATTGTTTAGTCGACTCAGCAGTTTTTCTCTCCAAAGCGGAGCGCATTCGGTCCTTGGAGGCAGATCGCCGCTTGGTCCGGTGCCCGGATAACAGAACCCCATAGGCAAGATTGCGATTTGTGTGGAATCATAAAACACTTCCTTCGTTACGCCCATCCAATCTCGCAAGCGATCGCCGCTCGCGTCGTTAAATGGAATTCCCGATTCGTGAACCTTGCGCCCAGGTGCTTGACCCGCAATCAAGATTTTCGCGCTTGGATGGTACTGAAGAACCGGGCGCGTGCCATGCGGTAGATGCATCGAGCAATGTGTACAACCGCGCACTTCGGAAAGCAGCACTTTTACTTCATTCATGACAGGATTCATCACGTAACTTTCGGCTTTTTGTGTATCCGCGTCTCGTCAAGGCGTGTAAGATCCGAGTCTCGAAGAGGCTTGGATTGCATGAAAGAGGTTAGACGTCCACTCCAACCATTAAACTTTCTTTGACGACTTCCAATGTTTGTTCGCCTTGAGCATGCAGGCGGCGTCTCCCTCTTTCTCCCACAGTGCCTTCGCATCGACTTCGGCATTCTTCAAGAACAACAGCAAAGTGCCGTCGACGACCTTGAAACTCTTTGGGTCAACAGGAAACTCTTTTTCGATGGAATGTCCAAACGCACACGATCCACCGAACGCTGGAACATACTTGGTTGGGTTTGCGACGAAAGCCGATTTTTGGCTTTCGTCGGCAAACTGATATTTTTCGCCGTCATAATCGGCATTGATTTCGGGATTGCCTTTTTCAGCGATCCCTTTATCAAAGTAAGACACAGGGCTATATCCTTCTATGGCGACTTCAATCGTAACTGACATGTTGTTTCTCCTAACGAAAACGAAACTCGTGTGATGTGAACAGCAGGTCAAACGTTTGGCTTGCTGGACTAAAGATGCGGTGCAGTTCAACTTCCAACAGTTGACTTGCAAAATTTCATTTACGATCAGTTGGCGGCGGCTAACGATGGGTTTCTAACGCCTTGTTCATTCGCATTGAGAACAAACGTTACTGCCAACACGGCTGCTGCATTGGCCCAGTAGTACATCGAGTCTATGGTTGCAAAGCCGAGCGCCAAAGGTGCGACTGCAAAGGTCAAGCCAACCAATCGGTCGATGGCAACGTGGAACCAGTATGGCAACACACGCCACACACCTAATTCGTGATCCGTGAGAAGCGTCAAGACAAAGGCGGCAACTCCCGTGACCACGGACAACCATCGTGCAACGGGATTGGCGTCTCCAATCTGAAGGACGAATGGCATTGCCATCAAGCTGATGGCGACAGGGTAGTCAAGAAACGCATGGACTTGACGGTTTACGAAACGTAGATTCATGATCGAACTCCAAGAGCAAAAGTTTTTAACTTCAAAAACGGTCGTCTGTAGGCAAAACCAGAGTCAATCGCGGTGTTGTTCGTGGCCATTCCAGGCCCACTCGATTGCGATTGTCTTGGTTTCGTGCCCACAGTCTGTGACCACACATTGAAGACGCGGTTACGTAAGATGTCTTACGGAGTAGATTGCGTTGGAACAGCACCCCACTGGAAAGGGCCAAAATGCGACGCATGAAATTGCTATTGATCGCGACTGTCGAAGAGATTCCGAACTTCAATTCTGTCGACAAATCGCCTTCCGTGGCCGTGGCGTTTGCACGATTCGATCGATGTCTGTCGAGAATAGAAAGATTCGGCAATTCCGGTCACGTGTATTTCGTCCTCCACAATCGAAATGCTTAGGCCTCGCAATGATGGACGAATTCCCTGAAGTCTCTCTCGAATCTCCTCCTTGACTTGGTCAATTGAAAGTTCCAGTCCAGATATCATTTTCTTTGTATCTCTCGAAGTTACCGAATGGGTTCTATAAGTTGTAGTGAGGTTCAACGAAGCGATTCGAAGCCATTTGGTCCTGTCGAACGACAGTGAAACCGCTTCCGGAATTCGCCCTGAGCGGACTTGAATACAAGTCTCTTTTTCTAAACTGGCCTTCATGTTGATGCGTCGTTCCAAGAGGCCGTCATTTCGCGTCACGGAAAGAAACGGCTACGTAGTTGAGAGACATAGCCTAATTCTCTGAATCGGGTGTTTCCATCTGCCTTTAGTTGTAGGTTCGATTACACAGATACCGTTTTGGTGTCCCTCAATCTATTCGACGCAGTTTCAGAACTAGTTTCCTTGGCAACAGTTTGTGTTCGAGGAATGTGCTGGCCCGCTTCAAGACTTCGACGACGAAAAAACAACTACTCTGAGGGAGGATTTTGTCGTTCCATTTGCGCAGACACGTTGTTTTCGGACTGCCTTGACCTAGAATATGGTGGCTCACACCATGGTTTTTCTGCGTTCTAGGTTTGCTTTACACTCTCGGTTTGCTTTGTCACCGTTCCGAAAATCCCACAAGATATCAAGCGTTTGACACCTAAGGTAATTGCTAAGCGACTATGTCCGATTCAGTCCCGAAAGTGAACGCCCACCAACTTAGTATTGAGCACGATCTATTGAGTGTGGCAAGCGATTTGGATTTGTCGACCATTGGTAGCAGGTCGTTAGTCGATCGGTTTCTCCGTCACATTCGAATCGCGACGAAGACCCAAGCGGTTCATTTTTTTCGTCGTTCCAAAAAAGACTGCTTGATTGCAGTGGCGGTCGATAGCAATGATCCGGAGGATTCAGCAGAGTTAGCGAGATGCGTGCATTCTGCGACGACAGAATCGATCGCAGCTTCGAGAATTTTTTTTGAGCAATTGTTGAGCAAAGGTGGGCCGACCGAGCTTGACTTAATGGACAACGCCGTACGACGTTCGATCCCACGGGCTTCGATTGAGTGGCATGACCTATTCGGTGCCAAGTGGGCTTTCTGTTGTCCCATGATGGCTGGGGATCGTGCCATCGGCCTTCTGTGTCTTAGGACGTGCGACCCTTCTGGATTTTCCGATGCGACAAAAATTGCAGCTCAGACCTATGCGCACCAATTGGCTCTATTAGAAACCACCGAAACTCGCCACGAGCGCGAACTGCACGTTGACGAGGAAGACATCAATCAGAGACATGCTTCGATTTCAAGGTTGTTCGCTACGATAGGTGACGCCTTCAACTATCTTTTGTCGGATCGCGATTTTGAAAGAGGATTGAGATCCTCAGTTGAAATACTCGGCCAAGGAATGAACATTGGTCGCATCTATGTTGGCCGACAATTTATTGAAAGCGATCAATGGATGATTACAGCGGAATGGCATCGAGATGTTAGTTTTTACTCTCCGAAGTTCTCGGTTGGTAGTCATATCGATGAAGTTGATTTCCCGAACGCGACATTGCCTCTGGTGTCGTATCGGCCTTTCGCAGCAAACGAACCAAAGGCAGATTCTTGTCAACGGATTGAAGACAAGTTCGAAGATCCACCGCAAATTCTGAGCGAGCTCGTTCTTCCGATCATCATTGATAGCGTAACGTGTGGTTGCATCGGATTCCAAGACTTTTCGCACTCTTATGAATGGTCCGAGCCTGAGATTGAAGTTTTGCGAATGGTTGCTCAGGTCGTCGCATCGGCAATTCAACGTGCCGAGGCAGAGAAAATCCATGCAGATCGTCTCGCGGCCGAGCGAATGTTGGCCTTCGAACGACGCGTAATGGAGCAAGAGCGATTCGCTGTCGAAAGAGCGAGACAGTTTTCGCATGCGAACAAAGTTCTCGTCAAATCACTGGAGAGCTTCACTTCAGACGTGACTCCCGATGCATTCATGGACTTGATGCTGACAAAGCTTGCGAGGGCACTTGAAGTTCCCATGGTAGAATTGTGGTATGGCTATGAAGACGAGAATCGACTCTATCCAGGCCCCTGCTTCTATGCGGACAAAATGATTGATCCAGAGGCTTCCGAAAATCCGCTTGCGAGTTCCGGCCTATCAAGACCGAAAGCTTTTGTGTTGCATGGCTCGGATTCTGGTCTCGAAGAATGGATATGCGAGCCACTTTCAGATTGTCAAGAGATTCCAAGCGAACTTGCCCAATGGTATGACTCAACATTTGCTGTTCAAAAGCTGATCGGATTGCCGCTCGTAGTTGGTCATCAATTGATCGGAGCTGTATTTGCTTGTGCCCCGAAAGGGCATCAGCATCTTCCATCGCAGGTGGAGTTAGCGCAATCGCTGGCGATTCAGTTGGGGCTAATCATGCAAATGGAACGATTGACCGAACGTGATCGAACGTTGGCCATGGTACAAGAGCGGACACGAATGGCCCGCGAAATTCATGACACGCTTGCTCAGGGGTTCGTAGCGGTCTTGCAACAGTTTCAATCGATCCTAACATCAATCGACTCGGAGCCCGCTTTGGCAAGAAAGATAGCAGAGCGCGGTGTTCGTCTAGCACGCAACAGTCTGGAAGAAGCTCGGCAGGCCGTCAAGCTGCTTCGTGACCATCGGAATGTTTCGTCCGACCTTTTGGGGCGGCTTGAGCAGCTTTTTGACCAAGAGAATGACAAAGGATTTCCAACAGTCCGATTCGAGAGTAGTCTGTCGAATTGTGAGGAGTCGCAAGAGTTGGCTGATCAAGTCACTCGAATCGTATCCGAAGCGGTTCAGAACGCAAGGAATCACTCAAAATCGCAGTCGATAGCCGTGAGGTTTTTTGAGGTCGATCGCCGGAGGAAATTAGAGGTGCAAGACTACGGAATTGGATTTGATACTGGGACTGTTCGTGAAGGTCGCTTTGGACTGGTCGGAATGAAAGAACGAGCAGCAACAGTCAATGCAGCGCTGGAAATCCATAGCACCGTAGGCAAAGGGACAACGGTGGTGGTATCCTGGGCCATCGAAAGCATTACCATGGATTTGGAAAATTAATTGACCAACTCAGCCAAAGGATTGATAAAGAGCCGTGCTGGATCGGTAACAATTTGTAGCGAATGGTTAGGCTGCATAACGCTGCCATTGACCGTTTTAGGCTTTTTAAAATACTTCAAAACACATTCGTTCGTCGTGAGTAAGCACCTGAGCAAACGTATCTTCGCATTTTTCACATAGCAGCGTCTGCCCGAAACGCTGATTGCAGCAAGTCTCGCAGAAACTTGACTAAGTGTTTGGCACATTCCCTATTTCTTGAGTGTTTAGAGATCTTTCGTTTGTTCCAGTCACAACAATTCGACACTTCCACGAGCGCAAGCACATGATACCTGATGATGACCAAAATGAGGGTGACATTTTCTCGCAACAATACATTGCGGAGTATCTCGATTTCCTGAATGGATTGGCAAAACTAATGCTTTTGCGCGAACATCCGCAAACGCGGACGCCTGCGGACGTCGTCCGAGAAACGCTTGGTCTAGCCAAATCAAGATGGCATCTCTATCAGGGGAGAAGCCGTTCGGACTTTGCCATTTGGCTGCGAGAGATTTTGGTCGATGTTATGGGTACGAATGCATCAGTAGCATCGAACGAACAATCCATCGAATTGGAATCACTTCTTGCGTCGAAAACGCATCAGAGTACGCACAGTTCCGATTCAAGCTGGAAGAGCTTAATCGAAGAGATGCAACCTTCTTCAACTTCAACCGAGGAGCAAGTCGAGTTACGATTTCTAATCGCTGAGGCGATTACGAGATTACCTGAGTCCGAGCAGGAAGCAGTTATTCTTAAGTTCCTCGGAGGGCTCAAACTCAGTCAAGTTGCAAGTGCTTTGGGACGGAGCAAAGTCGCGACGGCGTCGTTGCTCAGAATCGGAATACAGACGCTGCGAAGATCAATCGATAGGACTATTGATGTGTCAACGGAATAGTCGAAAGGATCATCGCGTCCACTTTAGCCATTTACCCATAAGCGATTTCACGGTTGGCGAAAGCCGAGTGCGATTGAACTGATCACCTAGTTTTCGAATGGCCTCCGCTTGTGTTGGATAGGGATGAATGATCGAGGCAATCTTCTTTAGGCCTATTTTGTGTTTCATCGCCAAAACCAATTCTCCGATCATGTCTCCTGCGTTGGCAGCCACGATCGTCGCGCCGAGGATCTGATCGGACTTTTTTGAACAGTAGACTCTCGCGTATCCGTTGGTTTGACCATCCAAAATCGCTCGGTCCACTGCGGTAAACGGCTGAGTAAAGGATCGAATGTCGATGTGGCTTTGCAGCTCTGAGTGCGTCATCCCAACGTGTGCTATTTCGGGCGACGTATAGGTGCACCACGGAATCAGTAGCTTGCTCATTCGTGCTCTACCCAGGAAGAGCGAGTTTTGAATGACGATTCTTGCCATGAAGTCCGCAGCGTGCGTAAACTTGTATCGCGAACAGATGTCTCCTGCCGCAAAAATCTTCGGATTCGAAGTCCTCAAGCAGTCGTCTACAGTTACACCCGCGTCCGTAAATTCGACATCCGCGTTTTCCAATTCGAGTCCATCAAGGTTCGGTACTCTTCCCACACCCAGCAAAACAGCGTCCCACTCGAGCCGCAGTTCTTTGCCGTTATGTCGTACCAACATCGATTTAACTCCGTCGATGGATTCGGCACGAATTGCAGTCGCTTGTTCCAAAATCGTGACTCCATCGTCAAGCAATGACTGATTGACAATCTTTGCCGCATCTTCTTCTTCGCGAGGGAGGATACGTGAACTTCTCTCTAGGATTGTCACGGCCGCTCCAAATGTTGCAAAACATTGTGCAAGTTCGGTTCCGATAGGGCCAGCACCGATGACGATCAACTTCTTTGGCAATTTCGTGAGCGAAAAAACCGTTTCGTTGGTTAGGTAACCCAATTCCGCAAGGCCCGGCACATCCGTTGGCGCAGCGCGAGCGCCGCTTGCTATGACGGCACTCTTGAATGGCAATCGTTGTCCGTCCACTTCAATCGTTTGATTATCGACAAAGGAACCTTGTCCAAAGAAGACGTCGACACCTAGAGACTTGAATCGCTCCGCTGAGTCATGATGACTCATCGATGACCGTAAGCGACGCATCCGCTCCATGATTCGTTCGAAATCTACAGTCTGATTATCCGCTTTGATTCCATATGCGATGGCTCGCTTTGCCTCTGCGATGCTGCGGGCTGCACCGATGAGTGCTTTAGATGGGACGCAACCGACGTTGAGACAGTCGCCACCCATCGATCCTCGTTCGATCAACGCGACTTTTGCACCTAACCCAGCTGCGCCAGCGGCGGTCACTAGCCCAGCAGTCCCGGCACCGATCACAACTAAGTTGTATCGCCCCTGGCTAATTGGATTCTGCCAACTTGTTGGATGAACATTTTGCAATAGCCGTTCGTTATGCTCATCTCGAGGCTCTAGAAACAAAGGCAAGTTCAAGATGGGACCTCTTCATTCGATTTGTGTTGCATTGCAACGATCACTTTCTTGGCGACTAAGGGGAAGATGCCTAGAATCGCAAACGCGACCAAAACTTGCCACGATATAATTCTCCCTGGACCGTGATTGGCGATGTCCTGAAGGCTTGGAATATTCGAGCCTGCGTAAACGTAAGCGATGGTTCCAGGAAGCATGCCGAGCTGGCTGACCCACCAGAATGTACGAGTGCGTATCTTCGTAAGCCCCATCAGCAAGTTTACGACAAAGAACGGGAACACGGGAACGAGTCGCAGCGAGAACAAGTAAAACGCTCCTTCGCGATCCAAAGCGTCGTTCATAGTCTTAAGTTTACTACCGAAGCGATTTTGTACCCAGCCTCCGAGCAAGAATCGACTCATTAAGAACGCAAGAGTCGCGCCAATCGATGAACCGAAGCTAACGGCGACCAACGCCTCCCAAAATCCGAAATACCAGCCAAAGACAAGCGTCATGACAGCAGCTCCCGGGAGCGAAAATCCTGTTACTGCGATGTATACAAACAATGCTATTCCGAGTGCGCGAAAGTGATAGTTGTATAGATAGTCCTTAAGAAACGATTCGCGCTCGACAAGATAGTCGAGAGACAACAAATGGGAGTAACGCCAATAAACAGCGGCAGCCGCTCCAATGATGCATACGAGGAAAACTAGCTTCCATACTATCGATCCCTTGACGTCCAGGGCTGGTTCAGGAGGTGCTACGTCGTCGGAAGTGTTCATGCGAATCTCAATTGGGATGATGATTGGAGAAGTTGCTAAGGCCCTGCAAGCAAAGGACGGAGCAGGTTTCCCACTCCGTCCTTTATCGTTGCATGCGAATCGTCTATGCCGATTTACTTGGAGTTCTTCTTGACCAAATCAGGCCAATTCTTGACGGCTTTGGCCAAGTTTGCTGCATGGTCCTTGTCAAAGAGCTTCTTGATATCTGGATTCAAATTGATATACAGTTTGCCATCGATGATTTGCCAAGTGTTGATGTCGATTGGAAACAACGCTCCGACCGAAACGCCGAAAGCACAGTAACCACCGAACTGTGGAGCATACTTGTCCGCGTCCTTTTCGAACTTGGCTTTGTTTTCCTTGCTGGCAAAGAAATAAACCGCGCCGTGGTGCTTGAAGCTGATTTCGGGATTGCCATTGACAGGCTTGCCTTCAGTAAAAAAAGCAACGCAGTCGTAGCCGTTAACAGCGATACCGCTTGCACCAGCGACATTGGTAATGTCTGCCGCAATCACGGTGCTGGTTGAAAATGCGAGCAGAGAGACTAAGGCGATTAATAACGATTTCATTTTTGATTCCTTGGAAAGTTTCGAACTAATACTAGTAACATGTTGTTTTCGAGTTGGCATCGGCAATTTTTTGTCGCGGTCCTTAGAACGAGACGGTAACGTGAACGTTTCGTTCACTTGATCAAGTAAAGCGGCAACGTCGCATTCGCATTTTTTTCCCGCGTTTCCTAGAGCCGCTCTAGAAAGTCGGGAAGGACTTTTCGAGTCACATGAGTACCTCCTTTTTAGTCGAGTTTAAGTATCGTGTTTCGCTGACCACCGGTTCCGAGATTTGTGTGATTGCTTTTGGTTGGGCCAACTCATCACCGGCAATTTTGACCTGGCATTGCGACTCAGAACGAGCATTTTGAATACTCCTTGAGTTGGAATGCTGCGGCAATCGGATGTCTTTCATTCCGCCGCGCGATCAACATTATTTTCAAAATCAGCAAAGCCAGAACAACTTTGGTCAAGCCAGCAAGTGAAATAGAGACGAACTGTTACTCGTCGTCATCGAACTTTTGGGATAGAGATTCCTCATCGGTTCGGTACATGATGCACCGCTTGCGATGGATGACAATAGAAGGCGCCAAAACGAGAATCTGAACAAATTCGAAGCAAGCCGTGTTCTTGCCTCTGCGGTTCTCGTCGCTTGGCTTGTGTCGATTTCTTTTCTGTTTGTTTGAGGAAAATCCAATGAAGACGGTTGATCAAAAAGTAGCGAATGGAGGCTACAGCCTTGTGTCTTACTTCGCGAAAGGAATTGCAGAGCCTGGGAAACCGGAGTTCCAGGTAGTATATGAAGACAAGATTTATTACTTCGCTTCCGCCGAGCAAATGGCCGTGTTCGAAGCAGCGCCGGAGGCATTCTTGCCGATCTTTGGCGAAGAATGCGCTTTTGGCCATTCTATCGAAAAGGAATTCCCTACGGATCCAACAAACTTCAAGATCGTGGACGGTGAACTACTGCTGTTCCTAAAGAACAGCGAGATCGATGCGAAAGTCCTCTGGGAGAAAGAAGGCGATAGCGTCTGCATGGTGAAGGCGAAAAATCATTTTCATGCCACGAATGCAGATATTGCTTAACCCCAAGATCGATCAATAAACCAGGGAAAATCCTAAATCGGCGTTGCATTCAGTGCTGCCGCGGCACGTTCCCACAAACGGGCTCAAACCTTTTTGCTTATCTCAATTACGTTTTTAACAATCTCAATTACAGAAGTGAAGTTAACATGAAAATTTGGACAATTATTGGATGTGTATCTTGCGTGTGCGTCAGTGGATTTGTTTATTCGCAGGCTCCGGGGAAACCAACCGAAGCTAAACCCGTTATGAAAGCCAATGCTGAAGCGGCAGTCTTTGACAAAGATGGATCGTTGCTTCGACCCAAGGGATACCGCCGATGGATCTTTATTGGGACCCCATTAACACCCAACGACATGAACGCTGGCCACGCAGCGTTTCCAGAATTCCACAATGTCTACATCGATCCAGCAAGCTACGATGAGTATTTGAAGACGGGAAACTTCCGCGACGGTGCCATCATTGTCAAAGAGCTGGTTTCCGTTGGAAGCAAGAGCGCCAGTAGTGGCAAAGGTTACTTCGAAGGTGAATTCATTGGGCTCGAAGCATCGGTGAAGTCGAAAAAGCACGCACCAAAGGAACCGGGAAATTGGGCTTACTACCGATTCACGACCGAAGAGGGTAAACCCCTCTTGGATTCGGCCAAATTACAACCTTCTGCGAACTGCAACTCCTGCCATACTGGTGCCGCCGATGACTATGTATTCACCGAGTATTACCCAGTGCTTCGAGCAGCAAAGGGTAAGGGAATAGATCCAGATAAATAGGCGGCGCAGAGCAGGTGCGACTCATTGGTTCACTCCGGCCAGGGGTGACCAGCCCGCCAAAATGTGCTAGCTGGTCGTTTTGTGTGACGACTTGTTGCGTGACAGCGGACGCTACTCTATGATCGAGTGGTGTTCAGCAGTCCGGTTTTTTTTCGTCCGATACCACTGTTAAAGAATGGAATGGATTCAGTTTCCACGATCACCACTGACAAAACGATCCGAGTTCTGCTCGCGGACGATCATGCAATCGTCCGCGAGGGGATGCGTTCATTGGTTTCGCAAGTCGCAAAGTTTGAAGTCGTTGGCTTAGCAGCCGATGGAAATGAAGCGATCAATCTCTACGATCGACTGAATCCGGATGTGGTGCTTCTGGACTTGCAAATGCCGATTTTGAATGGTCACGCGGTGCTCGAAGTTCTTTCCAATCGAAATCCAAAACCTAAGATTATCGTTATAACGACATTTCAAGGGGATGAAGACCTGCGACGAGCGGTCCGTGCTGGAGCGATGGGATATCTGTTGAAAGATGCCTCCATTGAACTCATTTGCGAAACGATTTGCAAAGTCTACGAGGGCATCCCAGTTTTCGAATCGACACAGATCATGTCGTTAACAAAGTCCCTTGGCAAACCGCACCTAACGGAGCGAGAGCAATTGGTTCTTCAGTTAATCGCTCAAGGTCTTTGCAACAAGCAAATCGGCTCCAAGCTACACATTAGTGCAGGAACGGTCAAAACGCATGTCCACGCCGTCATGACCAAACTCGAAGCATCAAGCCGAACGGAAGCGGTCATCATAGGAGCAGAACGAGGCTTGGTTCGAATCCGTCAATAACTTTCGGTTTTTCGCGCTAGCCGATCCCGCGTTGAAAATCATCGGCTCTGGCTCAACAAGACATGAATCGGCGGATTTGATCTGTAGCTCGCCCTGGTCGAAATTTAAAACGATGGACTGAATATCGATTCGATTGCGAATGGTTTCGAGCATCGAATAGTCCGATACCGGTTTCTTAAGCAGCAACCGGTCTCCCCGTCAGCCAATTGTCGAGATCATCAGCAATCGCATTCGCGGACTCATAGCGAAGAGCAAGATCTTTCTTAATGCACTTCAAGCAGATGCGGCACAGTTCCGCTGCGATCAATTTGTTTCTTATCGAGGGAGGGACAGGATCGCTCTCACAGATCATTTTCATCAATTCCAACGCGTGTTCCGCAAAAAAGGGAGGGCGGCCCGTCATTGCCGCGTAGAGTGTGGCACCTACTCCCCAGACATCCGTTGCGACGGTAGGCGGCATCCCTTCGACCGATTCGGGCGGCATGTACTGGGGGGTACCAGCGAATCCCATTCGATTCCGAAACCTACTGCCCTCGGTCGCATTAGCCAATCCAAAATCGGCTACAAATGGATTCAAGGTGCCATCGGCTTTCACTTCAATGAGAATATTGCTAGGCTTTATGTCTCGATGCAGAACACCCCGTTGATGTGCAAAGTGAACTGCGCGGGCGACGCAAGACATCAAGCTCGCGGCTTGTTTCGGATCACTTTGAATGGTTTCCAATCGTTCGGCGAGAGTACCGCCTGGGAAGAATCTCATTGTAAAGTAAGGACGCCCGGCAAACTCACCTACGGAGTAGAGTGGAACGATGTTCGGATGTTCGAGCTGAGCGACCGCTTTGGCTTCCAGCTTCAGGCGACGTGCATCGTGACGCACGGCAGCTGGGTCGGCCAATAGTTTCAAAGCTACTGTTCGGCTTGCCTTTTCGTCTACAGCCTCCCATACACGTCCCATCCCGCCTGTCCCAAGCACTCGAACAAGTCGAAAGCCTGGCGGATCGGCGGTCACTCGCGAATTACCAAACTTCAAGGCATTCAAATCTGAGAAGAATTCCGCGAGGATTGGATATCGCTTCAACCATAGTTTTTGATCGAGCGGCTTGCCAAGTTCTTCAGCTTCTAAGTACGCCTCTACGGCCACGTCGAGACTGTTGGGAGTAAATTCAATTTCCACGACGAAAAACCTATTCAAGCCGACAATTGGGATAGGATTGGTCGATCGTTAAGCGTCGCTCTGCGACCAATCTGAACGAATGCATCCGAGTTTTCGAATCGCAACTTGCATCGAGCACAGCCTAGCAAGCGAGCGGTTCCTCGATTTGCCAATCTCCGCAATGCTTGACAGATTCTGAGATTTGCTTGCCCAGTGGCGCGTTTGCCTGTCAAACTAGAAGTTATGAATTAGATAGTCGACGTTCTCTAGCTTGCGGAAGCTCATGTTGGTTCCGAATTCATTGAGCATACAAACGCCCTCGGTTCGTACCCGTCCAGAGACAATGACTTGCGTTTGGTCGCCGCCTTCATTGAACTCCTTGCCTACCGTCGGAGCGGTTTCGATGCGTCCGATAGCCTCTCCCCTTTCAATGTCCGTAAGAACAACAATCGCAACTTTCGACATCGATTTTTCCTGACTAAAGATAAAGATTTGAAGTCCCGTTACACAGGCATTTGGATGGGCACGTTTTGAGAAAATGCCATGCAGGCATCATTTGCAAGTCATCATGTAGCTTCGTGCACTCTCGTATCGTCGTGACCGAATCAGCCCGCCGATTGCAACTTCATGCACGTTCGACAAATCGATCTTCTTTTCCGGGGGCGTTATTGGCCCGGCTCAAGAATCGGCCCCTGTGGATACCAGTTTCCTAGGATCAGTGTATCCTCAGCGATGCGGAGTCATCTTCCACGTTATTGCCATTTAATGACGGATTCTTGCTCAGCTTCGGAATTCGGCTGGCGTGAAGCCGACGATCCGTTTGAAATGCAAGTTGAGGTGACTCTGACTGGAGAATCCAACGGTCGCGGCGACGTTAACGAGCGGCATTCGGCCCTCGCGTATCAAGGCTTTGGCTCGCTCCACCCGCTGGACGATCACATATTGGTGCGGAGCGAGACCGGTCGCTCGCTTGAACAACCGGGAGAAGTGAAATTCGCTCAGGAAAGCTACTGCCGCCAAGTCGGCTGTTGTAATATCCCTGTTCAAGTTGTCATGGATGTAAGCTATTACCCGGTTCAATCGGTCGCGGGATAACACCGCCGACCTCTTCGGGCCTTTCGGTGGCCGGCCAGAGCGGGTCAGAAGGGTCACCAGCAGTGTGTTGAGTGCCGCGTCGGCGAACAGCGCGCCGTGGGGGTTGCTTTCGACCGCCTCGTCCCACATACGCAGGCTCAGCGCCTCGACGAGTGGGTCGCGGAAGAAGTCGTGACACTCGCCAAGATCGACGACCGGCCGACCGAAGGCTTGTTCGCTCAAGAACACCAGACGTGATTTCGGAATGCCGACGACGAGCGTCTCGCACGCCGCATGTTTCTCGTAATCGCAGGCCGTGTCCGTAGGGGCGACCATCATCATGCCGGCCGAGATCTGAACCCTTTTTCGTCCGTTACCGAGGTCTATATCGGCCCAACAGTTCCCGGCGGTCGTACAGATCAAGGAGAAGTCCGGAAAAGGGGGGTCGGGGTAATGTCCCGGCGGTTGCTTGCCGCGTACCAGACCTACGCCATTGGAGGTGCGAACTTCCTCGATGAACGGTCTATATGGGCCTCGGGATAGCCAATCGGCGCAGTCATCGTACCGCTCGTTTGAATTACCAGGATTGTCGGTCATCGCTTCGCATCTGGAAGAAATTCGAGGATCGTCCCTTTGGACGTCTACCTAGAGGCGAAACAGGACTGTTTCAGATTACCACGCCGGGTGCCGGTTTGCAAACGTGAGCAGAAAAGGTGCGTTCGTCTCGCCTCCGGCACTTCGTCCTTCGTCTCGGCCGCCGCGGGGCGAACAATACCAGGTTCCGCGCCAGGTGGGGCTGCCAGTCATGGCGTCGCCTTTCAAAGCTTCTAAGCCCTATATCTTGATCGATGCAGAAGCAGTACAGCGGGATTGGCTTAGTACTCTAGTTAACCAAACCGCCGATGAACTCACATCGCAAAAGCCAAAACGATCACGCCCAAAGAGAGTCAAACGAGACGATAACTGATAACCGCCTGGTTCGATTACTGGTCAATACGGACCGCTTTTGGAAGCCATCGGTGCCTCGACGCCGCTGGGCGCGACTTGGCAAGAAACACATGAAGGTGGTCGGGGACCTTCACGTCGCGGGTAAGAAGTGATAGAACGCATCTCTACATGGCGATGACGTCGTTCCGTCGTGGTGATGAAAGCACTCACTTTCGATCGCTTTTCAGCCCGTTTATGGAGTTCGCAAAATGATTGATTTGGTGTCGGTTGCTTTTCCAAACTTCGACGACCATCAGTTGTCCGTTGTTGCAGAATTTGGCGAGCTCGTTCAGTTCGCGCCAAATGATGTTTTGATCAATCAAGGCCGGAAAGGGTTCCCATTTTATGTGATCAAGTCTGGAACCGTCCGGATCGTCGAAATTCGCAAAGAAAAGGAAGTCCTAATAGTCACGCACGGCCCCCGCGAGTTCACCGGCGATGTCGATATGTTGACGGGGCGTTCGGCTGTTATATCCGCAATCGCCAATGAACCGGTGGAAGCTTACCAACTTTGCGTGGGTCGCCTGCGAAAGCTACTCAACGAATGCCCATCCGTCAGTGAAATGCTTCTGGAAGCATTTCAAGTACGCAGATCGCTGCTTGAGACATCCGACTTCGTTGGAGTCCGAATCATCGGACAAACCAATACCGCCGAGACGTCACGTCTCAGGGAGTTCCTTTACAAGAATCATGTCCCGCACACCTGCTATGAATCAACCAGCGACGAAGGACGCAAGCAACTGATGGAACTTGATGCGGTCGAGGCCGCACTACCTGTCGTACACTGCAACGGCCATACTGTTGGTAATCCTTCGTTGTCGAAGCTGGCTGAATGCATCGGGATTTCGACCAACGTCGACGGCAAGTGTTTCGATCTTGTCATCGTTGGCTCTGGACCTGCGGGTTTGGCTGCTGCGGTCTACGCGACTTCGGAAGGTATTGGCACCCTCGTGATCGACAGCGTCGGACCGGGAGGACAGGCAGGCAGCAGTTCGAAGATCGAGAACTTCATCGGCTTTCCATCGGGAATCAGTGGTAGTGAGCTTGCGAATCGTGGCTATTTGCAAGCTTTGAAATTCGGAGCCAAGTTCATCGCTCCCATCACGGTCAAGTCGATTGAAACGCAGCCTTCGGGCGAACACCATCTTGAGCTGAGTACAGGCCAAATGGCATTCGCAAAATGTGTTCTTGTTGCATCCGGAGTGACTTATCGGCAACTTGGAATCGAGAACACACGAAAGTTCGAGGGGGCGGGCTTATACTATGCCGCGACATCAGTCGAGGCCCGTGTTTGCGAAGGATCTACGGCCGTGATCGTTGGCGGTGGCAATTCGGCTGGCCAAGCAGCCATGTTCCTGGCCGATTCATCGCGAGAAGTCAAAGTCTTGATTCGCGGCGAAGATCTTTGCAAAAGCATGTCTGCCTATCTTTGCGATCGAGTACTCCGGCACCCCAAAATCCAGGTTATCAAGAACAGCGAAGTGACCGAGATTCACGGAAACCAATGCGTGGAAGCGATTACGTTTCACGATCATGCATCCAATTCGACGACTCGAATCGCCTGCAGTGCGCTCTTTTGTTTCATCGGCGCGCAGCCACACACTGCCTGGCTGCCGAACGGCGTGTTGCTGGACGACAAAGGCTACATTCTTACCGGTGCTGCTATTCCTAAAGCCCATTTAGGAGAGCACTGGAAACTCGATCGATCCCCTTGCGACCTAGAGACCACGATGCCTGGAATCTTGGCTGCGGGTGATGTCCGCTCTGGCTCTACCAAGCGCTGCGGCTTCGCCGTCGGCGATGGTTCAATGGCGGTGACTTGCGTTCATCGATATCTAGCCAGTATCGCCTAGTTATGGAGTCAAAGTCGGAACCTTGATTTACTGTCAGCTGGGAGCTGATACCTGCCGCTATCCACTGTCACACGTCGGTAACTCGATCACCGCTTTTCTTTCGATTCGAACAATGGAGCAAACTCGCTTTATCCCTTGATTTTTCAATGCAATTCGAATCCTTCAAATGCGGCCCCTGTTGTGGCAGCCCTCGTTCAACGCTGAGCAATAGGTTGATTATGTTAACTCATCACATTAACATGCGTAACAGAATGCTCTCAGTTTCAGCGCGTGTCCTTCATGGACCACGCGGACTACGCCCTCATAACAACGTCTTCACAAGTCCAAGGCCGATGCCGCTGGACGTGCCGGTAACAATAGCGGTTTTCTGATTCATAGAAACTCCTAGTGAGTGGCATGATGTACAAGTTGGTTCCGTGAACCTACAACAGTATGCCAAGAATTTCCATGGAACAAGTACGCACCTTTTGGTAACATTTGGAACATGCGAGAAAAGAAAGCCAATCTGTTCAATCCCAATTGCCCGTCTCGCGACTTGCTGGAACTCGCCGGCGGCAAATGGTGTATGCTGATTCTGTGCATTCTCTACGACAACACCACGCGCACGGGAGAGATCAAGCGAATGGTTGGCGGCATATCACAAAAGATGCTGACACAAACCTCCGAGCGATGGAGTACAACGGAATGGTCAAGCGGACTAGTTATCCCGAGGTGCCGCCTCGAGTTGAATATGATCTCACGGAGCTTGGACGCTCGCTTGGTGAATTGGTCGTAATGATGGAGCAATGGATAGTTCAAAACCATCCAGCGATTTTGAAAGCGAGAAAAAAGCAATAATGATCCGATGGCATTGCTCAACGGCACTGCAGACTTTCTGCCGAATCTATGGCAAATATTTACGTAAACGAACTTAAGTTCACCCTGTCGAGGTAGACCAAAAGATTAGTCTTCCTCGCAAAGTCTGACCTCATGCAACATGTTAGCTGCGTTACGATCAAATTCGGATCGTTTCCCAGAGCTAATTTACTAAGCTGCTGTCATTCAGTTTAGACAAGGTGAGACTCCAAGAACCAAATGTATTTGTCGACGCCTCTGGAGACTTCGGTCAAGATGTCAGCTGCATTCGCGTCACCAATCGCCGCTAACTCATCGATTGCTTCTCTGGCGATTCTACCGAAGATTGCGAGGACGTTACAAAAATGCTCGACGTGCAGTAAACCATCAGCCGCGCCGACGGGATAGACTTTCAAGATGGATCGCTGTTTGATAGCCGGCAAAGTTCCATCTGCAATTCCACCCAATTGAACAATCCGCTCGGCGATCAAGTCGGAATACTCAGTTAAGCTATCGAACGCGTCATCGAACAATTCATGAAGAGACATGAAACTTCCGCCTTTCACGTTCCAGTGAGCTTGTTTTGCGTTAAGAGATGCGTCGATGCATGTGGCAAGAACATTGTTGAGTCGTTCGATGCATTTCGTTCGAACTTCTTCGCTGAGGGTGTTTTTCGTTTTGTACATATAGGTTGCTTCTATTCGTCCAAATGTGTTGTTGGGGTCTTGTGACTTTTGGTGGGGCCTTCGAGTTCGTTCTCATTCCCGGCGATTAACTAGTTTGCTATCCAGATCTTCATGGTACACAGCAAGCATCGTCTGATCAGACTGGACAGATTCACCGTCGGCATCAGGCCATGAAAGGTCGCCTACGTTCGTGATTTGGGAAAAGGATGCCGCAGGCAATCGCAGCCGCTTTTGCAGGTCGAACGTGTTTGTACTTGGTTGCTGAAGGTTTGGATTCCTATGCCTCAATCGCCCAGAACGTCGTCATCTAACGATTCCGTTAAATTGTACATCATCATCTAGGCTTCGATCAAGCGAACGTCCGGCGGCTGACGGATTTGCTTTTCTGGAAAAATGGAGGCACGAACTTACCGCCTGGGCTTTGCCAGCAGTGGGATACTTGCGTGTTCGAATATCGTCACGACGGTAAGGAAGTACGGAGCGCTTTGTTTCGTGCACGGAAGCTGTGGGAAAAAACTCTTGAGTTAGTTCCATGTCGACCTTATTGTCTCAACGATGACCCATGGTAACTTCTGAGGAGGCTAAGTCTTTAACTGCGTCCTTGCGATGCTTTGAGTGCGTCGCTCAACGACCAGAGGGATGCTCCCAAAAGCACGACATCTTTAAGTAAGAATTGGCCAGGTACCGAGATCGCAAGGGTTCCCGTTTCTGGAAGCCACGCTTGTGGCGTAGTGACAAGGAAGCTAATCGTGCTCAAAAACATTCCTACTGCGGCCAAACTTCCGAGGGCGGAAATACTCGGTGCCCATGCTCGCATCGCAATGAGCAACGCAACAGCAATTTCAACAACACCTAGGATATTGGACATTCCTTGGACGCCGAAGACAGAATATGTCCATGCAAACGGAGGGCTGTTCTCAACAAAAGGCCGAATGCCCTCAGATTCGTAAGTAGTAAACTTCATTCCGCCGATCCAGATGAGGATCAAAACAATGCCATAGCGAAGTGTTATACCGCTGGTCGTCTCCAACCAATCGGAGATGCGTTTGTTGACTCGGTAGTTGTTGCTGGTGAGTTTTTCGGTTGGTGTGGTCATGATTGTGTCTGCTTGAGTTTGTTTGAGTTTGCGGGGAATAAACTTAGTGATCGTTTTGATTGCAGTCATTGCTTCTAGCAACGCCTGATTCATTCCAGTACAATGGATTTCGACCGTTCGGGCCTACGCCGTGAAGACGCGGTCACCAAAAACGTCTTACGAAGAAGTTCGAGATTTGCGAAGCAGAAACCATGATCGAACGAACCGATATCGAATGGATTGAGTCACTCAAGTCGTCCGATTCCGTCGCTATTGACGACTTGAGAACAATTTTAGTGCGTGGATTGTTCAGCACATTGCGAGGCAAAGCGGACTCGAACTTAGTTGAAGACTTTGCCCAAGATACCGTCATGAAAGTTCTGGCCAGCATTCAGACTTATCGCGGTGAGGGGAAATTGCTTACCTGGGCGTTGGCGATAGGGATGCGAGTTGCTTACTCGGAACTTAGAAGATCTCGCTACAAAGATGTTTCGTTGGATGCGATCGAAGCGGCCGGTCGTTCGGCGATGGAACCGATTGTCGATCGCCAAGCGTCCTTGGACTCAATTGAGCAGAAATCGATACACAAAAAACTACGAGAGTTAATCGCCACGGTTCTTACACCTCGACAACGCGAAGCGATTTTGGCTGAATTAGAAGGAATCCCTCAAGTGGTCATTGCCGACCGACTTGGTACGAATCGCAATGCGTTATACAAACTTGGTCACGATGCAAGGGTGAAACTTAAGCAAGGGCTCCTTGACGCAGGGATATCAGCGGACGACGTAAGGGAGCTCTTAGCCGGAGCGTCTTGAGTGAGAAGCTAGGAATCGCAAGTGAGGACTATTATGAAACCAAGTGATCTGAACGAACAAAAGCTCTCGACTTTGGTCGAACTGATTCGACTTACGAAGTCAGAGGAAATGAATTGCGAGGACTTGTTAGACCATGTCGCAGGCTACGCAGATGCGTTCGCGAAGGGCCTGCCAGTGCAGCCAGAATCTGAACCTGTGCAGCATCATCTTTCCATTTGTCCGGAATGCTTGGAAGAATTTCAAGCACTCGTGGAAGTGCTACGTCAACATTAACCCGTGTTCAAGTGTGTGTCAGGCCAGGTCAGTTATCGAGATTAGTTCGGGTGCTCGTTAGACTGCATAACAGAAGTCCTTTGAATTGGGCAATGAAAGAAAATCACTAACCGTCGACCGAAACCTTTTTGCCATTTCCATGTTTGTCTCGAACGTCACCAAGAGTAGAACACGAGCGGCCAGAAAATGCCCAAACGAAAATATCGCGCGCGAGGTAGTCTGGCCCGAGTCGATTCGGCTACTTTTCGTGTTTTGCTCAGAGCTCAAGTCCGAATTCAGCGATAGAATCGAGAAACCTAGGTGGGCATGAACCAAGTGTCCAACCAGAAAGCGACCTCTACTATGAGCGGTAAGTGTCGCAAAAGTCGTGCACGATTGTGCACGAATCGGGGTGATAACGCGTGCACAACTGTGGATTTTGTGCACGTTATGGACGCGACCTCTATTTCGTAAGTCGTAATCTGACAGCACTTAGCGAGCAACTCAAAAAGTACGAATGCCGTCTTGGGGTGGTAGAGGTCGTGGGTTCGAATCCCGCCGGCCCGATTTGCGAAAACCCTGTAATTCCCAAAGGATTTGCAGGGTTTTTTCGTTTCTGTGCCTGGTCATATAGCTAATGCGCATGAAGTTTTGCTTCGCGAACAAGGTTTCAACAGCGAGTTGTAATTGTAAACAGACTGCCGTACGATGGTCGTGGCTTTGTAATCACCATCAGCCCCGGCAGGGGCGACTGCAATTAGCCCATGGCGCGAGCCATGGGAACCTGAAAGTCAAAACAAAACAGCCCCGGTAGAGGCGACAGCGAGTAACAGCATGGGGCGAACCTATAAATCGTTGACCTACCATTTGATATTTAGCACGAAATACCGCCTCAAAACCATTCGACCTGAATATCGGGAACGACTCTATCAATACATTGGCGGCATTATCCGAGAGAAAGAAGGCGTGCTTTTGGAAATAGGTGGCATTGAAGATCACATTCATATTATGGCAGGCATTCCTCCGACGATTCTTGTTTCCGACATGTTGAAATTCATCAAATCGAATTCGTCCGGCTGGGTCAACGATACCATCCAACCCACTCGTAAGTTTGCTTGGCAACCGGGGTACGGAGCATTCACCGTCAGCCATTCACAAAAATCCGCGGTTCGAAGTTACATTCAGAATCAGAAACAGCATCATCAAAAGAAAACGTTTCAGGACGAGTTCATTCAGATCTTGGTTTCTCATGGGATCGAATACGACCCAAAATTCGTTTTCGAGGAGGAGCATCATGGGTAAACGCTATGTGTTGTCTTTCGCCCCTCTGGGGCTTTGGTGGTGGCTGAATCCCACGGCTCGCGCCGTGGGCTAATCGCTGACGCCCCTACCGGGGCTGGGGATAAGTATCGTCGTTCTTTGGTATTGAACTGCGAAGCCAGCGAGCAGGGACAGCGGATTACCAAGACAAAAAGGCAATTAGAGCAATAGAATTGCTTCGGTCGTGTTGGGAGAGCCTTGCTATTCGCACGATAGTGAAGTTGTTACCGATATCTCGCTATCCGCTACTTTCTTTTCTGTGGGGCAGCCGAATTGGCAGCTAAATGTGACGGAAAACAAACGCTAAAAACAAATGCTAGAATGCTCTTTCCTAGCAGCACAAATATACTCTAAGGGAAGTCTTCCAAGACGATGAATATAGACCTTCTTTTATTGGTGCTGGTTATCCAATATCAGCTCGCCGATAAAGCGGCGGCTATGGCTGCGTATCGAGAATGGTCCGAGACCAAGCCCATCGAGTTCCAAGATTTTTTGGTTCAACGCGGGATTCTGCTCGAATCGGACAAGCAACTTCTTATGCCCATGTTTAAAGCGTTAGTCGCCAAGAATCAAGGTGACGCACAGATGTGCTTAAGTGCATTGAGCTCTATCGACTCAGCCGTGCTAGAAAATTTGGGAGATGCCGCCGCTCCAGAAGTAACCAACCCTTGGACGTTCCGCACGCTTTCCGGTTCAGGCGAGTCCAGTGAGTCCACTGCAAGGGACTCGACGAGCCGACTTTCAAAATCGGGCGAGCCTAGATTTCGGGTTTTACGTCCCCATGCCAAGGGAGGATTGGGCGAAGTTAGTATCGCAACGGATATCGAATTGAATCGCGAAGTGGCATTTAAAGAGATTCAAGATCGCTTTGTTCATGATGAGAACAGTCGGGCACGATTCTTGTTGGAAGCGGAAGTCACCGGTCGACTTGAACATCCAGGTATCGTACCCGTGTATGGTCTGGGAACCTATGCCGACGGTCGCCCCTTTTATGCAATGCGATTTATCCAAGGAGGTAGCCTAAAAGATGCTATCGTCAAGTTCCATTCGCAAGTAGAACCACGTCTTGCAGGTAGTGAACGCAGGTTAGTTGAACGCCAACTTTTACGAAGATTTGTGGATGTTTGCTACGCTGTTGATTTTGCTCACTCGCGTGGAGTGCTGCATCGCGACATCAAGCCGGGAAATATTATGCTCGGAAAGTACGGTGAAACGCTCGTGGTCGATTGGGGCCTAGCCAAGTTGATGGGAGTGACGAATACTCTTGATAAGGCGCCGCAGATTTCGCTTAGCTCCAAAAGCAACTCAGCTCCCACTCATGTTGGTGTAGCGGTGGGAACACCTGCCTACATGCCACCGGAACAAGCCTCGGGGCAACATGAATTGCTTGGCCCAGCATCCGACACGTACAGTTTAGGGGCTACCCTTTATCATATTCTGACTGGACATGCGCCCTTTGAAGGATCGGATGTTGTTTCCGTACTCAAGTCCGTTATCGCAGGTAGCTTCCCGTCTCCTCGCTCTTGGAATAAGGATGTTCCAAAATCGCTTGAATCGATATGCATCAAAGCGATGGCTCGCGAACCGAAGATGCGGTATGCCAATGTACGCG
This sequence comes from Planctomycetaceae bacterium, assembly GCA_027487485.1. Classification (GTDB taxonomy): domain Bacteria; phylum Planctomycetota; class Planctomycetia; order Pirellulales; family Pirellulaceae; genus JBKCUI01. Next base: position 40,575 of record JAIYDN010000101.1, read on the forward strand.
AGCTTGCAGAGGACGTGGAGCGTTTTCTGGCTGACGAACCGGTAAGCTCCATGAAAGAATCCGCGATTTCAAAAGTTTTGCGATGGATTCGCAAACATCCAACAGCAGCAGCAACCGTTGTCACGGGAATCACCGTCGCATCCTTCGGGTTGATTGCGTTCTCATCGATTCTTAGCAGCAAAAATCAACAACTGATCGTCGTCAATCGACAATTGGATACACGTAACCAGGAATTGAAATCCAGCCTTGCACGAGAGTCGGACGCAACACAAAGCGCGCTTGCAAGTGAGAAAATAGCGAAAGAGCAGGGCCAATTGGCTTTGTCCACCCTGCAAGGTGTGGTCGCTGACATCCAGTCGGCAGTGAAAGATATGCCGGGCAGTAGCAAGATTCGTCGACGCTTGCTGAATACATCGCTTGAACAACTACAACGAGTGGCTTCTGATTATGTGGCTCGCAGCGCCATCGATCAAAGCACGTGGTCTGCTTTGCAGGAACTAGGGGTGATAGTGCTCGAATTTGGCAACGAACAGATTCCAGCAGTCAAGTCCGATTCAGCGACACCGAAGGGATCTACTTCCGCGTTGCTATTGGCGAGATCTTTGTTTGATCGATGCCTTGTGATTGCGAAAGAGCTCGAAGCAACCGACGAGAATCAAGGACGAGCCAAGTTGCGTATTGCTGATACATTGTCGCAACTTGCTATGGTAGATGAACGTTCGGGTGATGTACCGAAAGGGATTCAAGCTTTGCAAGAAGCAGTTCGATTGCAAGAATCTTCCGAGCTACTTACTGTACCCAAAGAACAATGCCACTTCCTATTTAACCTCAATTCACTTGGTCGGCTGCACCTTCAAATGGGAGACACCCAACAAGCACTTGTGCAGTTGGAGACCGCGCGCACTAAGGCTCTTGCGTGGATGAATGAGGAGAAGTCTCCCGACCTAGTTGAAGGATTGGCTCTTTCGCTGGAAAGCCTTGGCTTTCATTGGACCTTAACCCGCGAATTTGAAAAGGCAAGAGAAGTTACGGAAGAGGCCCTTCAGTTACGAGACAGTTTGCTCAAGGATAGTCCTGACGACAAGTTTGCCAATCACGGGATGGCAAATCTTCTCGATACCCTTGGCGGAGTTTATGGAGAATTGAAACGCCATGAAGACGCATTGGCAAAATACGAACGAGCTTATTCGATTCGCGAGAAGCTTTTTCGCGATGACTCAGAGAGCGTCGTTTATGCTCGTGCGATGCTAGCGACCATTGACCGACTGGGGGACGCATTTTTAGACATTGGCAGTGGAGAATTAGCTCTCTATTGGTATGAACAAGGACGCGATCAACGACGAGTCATGCTAAAGCAGGATCCTGAAAACACTCGCATGGAGCGTGAACTCGCGCTGTCATTGGAGAGAATGGGAATTGCGAATCGTGCTCTAGGGAAAACACCGGAAGCGCAAACCAACCTCTTGGAGTCACTTTCCATGCGGCTGGAATTGCTCGAGCAAAATTCGGATTCCGCCTTAGCTCTCCGGGATGTGATGATTGCCCATTCGCAACTTTCAAACACCTACATCGATCAAGAGAACTATGTCAAGGCTAGCGAATCCATGGAAAATGCGCAGGCTGTTGCAAAAATCATGATCGATAAACAAATGAACGTAAAACGTAGCCAATTCGAATATGATCAAATCACGGCAGCCCTTGAGGAGATTAAGAAAAAATTGGAGTAGGCGAACTTGTAAGAGCCTCCGCTAATAAGCACCCAACGAAGTTTTCTACGAAGCACAACGCAAAGTATGTTGCCAGTAACATGAACACCCGCTGTTTGAAATCTCGTTTGCAATGTCCCGAAAGAAGTGATCCGATGTCTAATGTCTTGAGTGCTAACTTTTTGTCGCTTGTTTTTGGCATTGCCGCGATTCTGGGGGCAGCTCCTTTGCACGCTCAAGGTGGTGAGTTGCCGGTTGTCGATCGCGTGGACGCGCAGCCGTTGCTGTTGATCACAGGGCGGCTGGCCGAAGCCATGCAGTCCCTTGGATCACCTTTCACGGCGGAGCAATTGGCAACACTTGCTTCCCTAAAGAGCGAGGCCAACGATTCGGAAATCACAGCTGGCGTGCAGCGCATGCTCGATCCGATGTGCATTGCCGCCGTAGAAATACACGCTGATGGTGAAATGAAAGTATGCCCTGCCGCCTCCATGGAAGTTGCCGAAAATGGTTGGCGGGCGATGTTGGTAAAAGTCGTCAACCGAGCAGGGGTGCAAGCCAAGCTTCGCGTGGACAGCCCCAACGCGCGACCCATCCCTCACGGGCCCAAGGATGACATCGAAAATCGCTGGATGGCTTTATCGATGTACGATGGTAGGCCGCTTCATTCCAATCTGAGTGGTTTGGAACTGGAGTACCGTATCGTCCAGATATCTTCTACCACAGTCGGAAATCGAAAGGCTCGACTGGAGTTCAATGCAGGAGTGACCGGTTCTGCAAACTCGTCTGTCATTCGGCAATGGCGATTCGATCAAGATTCTGACGAATGGGGTGGACTGAACGATCTCAAGATGAACGTGCGCGATAAGTCGCTCAACTTGGAGGCTGTCGGAGACGATCCGTTTTTTACAGCTCCTGTGTCTGCTCGAGGTGGACGGATGGTCCTTCGATTTTGGGGACGCCCAGACGGCCCCGGCGTGGGTCAAGTCTTTTGGTGGACCGAATCCATGCCACAACCGGATGGTGGTCGGCAGATGGTGTTTCAGCTCGATCCGGGTAGTGACCGCGAGTATACAATCGAATTCCCTGTCGAAGGGGAGCTGAAGGGCGTTCGCATCGATCCATTGCAAGGACCAGGAAAATTCCGTATCGACTGGATCAATCTGGAATACGCTGCCGGCGAAAGTGGCACATGGAGCGGCACGGAAATAGAGCTACGAACGGTTCCTAGTACGGAAGTGCGATTCGCGGTGACCGATGCAGATGGCTCCCCCTGCATGGCCGCATTTGAAATTCGCGATACTCAGGGCCGGGTTTACCCTTATCAATCCAAACGACAAGCTCCTGATTTTTTCTTTCAAACTCAAATCTATCGCGAAACGGGCGAGAGCATCCGATTGCCTCAAGGAACCTACACGGTTAAGTGTTCGCATGGTCCCGAGAGTTTCGTTGAAATGCAAACACTGCATGTTGGCGACCAGCCTATTACGCTGAACTATCAAGTGGAGCGATGGATCGATACGGCGCAGCATGGCTATTGGAGCGGCGATCATCATATTCATGCTGCTGGATGCTTGCACTACGAGAATCCGATGCAGGGTGTGTTGCCAAAGGACATGCTCCGGCACATCATGGGCGAAGATGTGAAGGTTGGCTGCTGTCTTACTTGGGGGCCGTGCTTTGATTTTCAAAAGCAGTTTTTCCGCGGCAAGCCAGATGATGTCAGCCGATATCCTTATCTTTTGCGCTATGACATCGAAGTCAGTGGCTTTGGTTCGCACCAATCAGGTCACTTGAACCTTCTTAAACTGCGTCAGCAAATTCCTGAAGGCGGGACGTCGAAGCATCATTGGCCGACTCTTGGAATGAACACTCTTCGATGGGCTAAGCAGCAGGGCGCCGTGACTGGAACGGCGCATAGTGGAGCTGGGCTGACGCGAAGCATAGGTCGCATCGAAGGAGAAGATGGGCCCCATCGGTTACCCAATTTTGACATCCCCGCGTTTGATGGTATCGGGGCCAACGAGTTCATTATGCAGGTGACTCACGAAGTCGATGGTCCAGACGGAAAGAAGCAACCGGCCCTGGATTTTATTGCAACCATGAACACGCCTCGCGATTCGGAATGGAACATCTGGTACCACGTTCTCAATTGCGGAGCGCGCGTGGTTGCCAGCGGCGAAACCGATTTCCCGTGCTTGACGGGTGAAAGGCTCGGCATAGGACGCGTTTACGTCAAACTGGACGGTGTATTGGATTACGACAGTTGGGTCGAAGCACTTCGACGCGGTGAAAGCTACGTAAGCGATGGCACAAGCCATTTGATGGACTTTGCCAAACAGGAGGAAGGATCGTTTTCACTGACGGCAGCATCCTTCAAGCCCGACGGGGCCGAGGTGGATGTCGAATTGATCGTCAACGGCTATCCAGTCGCTGTCCAAAAGATCAAAGCCGACGGCAAGCAGAATGAACTTCGTTTTGAAAGCCTCAAGGTCGACAGAAGCAGTTGGGTTGCTGCCCGTATTTTCCCATCCGCTCACACCAATCCCATTTGGATCAGTATCGATGACAAACCCGTCCAAATCCGTTCGAGTGCCCAGTGGTGTTTGGCCGCTTTGGAGCAATGTTGGCTTGAGAAACAAAAAACATATGCGCCCGACGAACAAGCTCAAGCTCGCAAGGATTATGAACATGCGAGAAAGACCTATCAAAGGATTCTCAATGAAACCAAAGAATAAGCGTTCATCGCAAGCCGCCGCTCCATCGTTTGCACTTGCCGTAATTTTGGTTTGCAGTCCGCTGGGCTGTGCTCCACCGGGATCGTCCGCCACCGTGGTCACTTCGGATGCTTCCTCGGACAGCAATACCGCAAGCAGCAATGCGGCAAGCAACCTTATAGAACAAGATAAGTTGCCGATTTTGATTACGGTCACGATCTCGCCGGAATCCAGAGTCAAGGCAGCGGCCGAAGAGATTCCAATGGAGCTGGTTCAAGACGTATGGAAGGATTATTCGATCGAGATTGAGAACGCAGCTGGAATCACAGCTCCCTTGGTCATTGAGTCCGAGCAGTTCCTTACCGACGCTGCGGATTTGTCGCGAGATCGTTGGCTCCAAATCGAACTGCAACCTGATCGGCCGCTTTCTGGGATGCAGACGGAGCTCCGAACAGTGCGAATCAAGAGTCGCGATTCAGGGGTCCGAACCGCGATCCTGAACTTTAACGCAGGCCAAGGCACCCAAGACTTGGGATTTCGAAGCGATGTGCTTGTGACATTTAAGGTGCTTGGAAAATGACGAAATGCAGGCTTGGATTTCAAGCGATTGTCTTCTTGTCGATAGCCGTTGGCCAAATGGCTTCATTGGACGCTCATCCCCCTGAGTTTCATCAAAAAGGAGTGAAGGTATCCACTGCGTCGACTCTGGCGGGCAACAAGCAGCCCGTCGAGGAATTTGACCGACAATTCGCCTACTTTCAATTCGAGTTCTTGGCGGCTTATCACCTTTACGATCGATGCAAAATCGCAGATCCAAGTTCATCCTCGCATTGATCTGGGGCATTTAGCTCCCGATCGAACGCATCGATTTCTCATTGAGATTCATAACCAGGGGAAAGTTCAGGTTCCGTTGAGCGTTAAGCGCGCCGAAGGTTCACCCGCGGTCACGGACCCCAGTTTCGAAGTCAGGATAGTTGAGAACATTTTCTCATCCGCGAAATTGACTGGCGAGGAATTTGAGTGGAAGTTGATCGAGCTGCGTTGGAGAGAAGCCGGCGATTATCAGATCGAAGTGTCTGCGGGTGATCTGCCAACTCGAAGCGAAGACAGTGGGCTTTTTCGACTCTCAGTTCCGACGAAAGAAGCCGGTAACGATTGATTCGATCTGTTTTAGCTTTCTAATCCTGCTTGTTAATCTGGGGCGTTTCGGTTCCGCTGGAAAGATAGTCAACGCGGGAAGAATCCGTAGTTCGTGCAGAGCTGGTATTACGGGAATCATCGACAGGATCGGTAAAAGCCGAAAGACAGAGAGAACTCGTTTCTATTGAGCATCTTTCGTTGAGCGGTGATTCAGACATGCAAGCTTCCAATAAGCGACGCAATAGTTTTCGCAACTTACTGCGTATTTCGTGCCTCAGCGCTTTGACCATTCAGGTCTTGGCGAACGAATCCGGATGTAATCGAGCCCATTATCGAAATCGAGCGGATCAGGAAGTAACGAATCTGATCGGTGAGAAGGTGCAAGATGCATGCGCGCCTGGCGTCCCGAGCGTGCAAATGGATCGGGCATCTCGTATGTTCGACCCGTTCAATCCTGACCGACCTCCCATGCCAGAAGACGACGGTGTCTCGCACGAGTACATGAAGGTGTTGAATGGGAAAAAGCACTATCCGTTATGGGATGTGAACGGAAAGACAAATACAGCGGAAAACCCTATTTGGTGGCAATACTTGCCGTTGGATGCGCGAGGCGTTTTGGTTCTTGATGCAGACATGGCCGTAAGAACCGCGGTGTTGCACAACACCAACTATCAAAGCGAAATTGAAACGCTTTATCTTTCCGCGTTGGACGTCAGCACCGAGCGATTCTTCCTGGGGAATCAGCTGTTTGCAGGTTACAGCGCAGCCTACACGGCCGATGGAGCTCTGCGTCGGGGAGCTGGCGGGGTAAGTCGATCCACCATTAATGCAGGGACCTTCTCCCGAGGAGCACGCGGAGTCGGCTTGGAACGCCAATTCACCAATGGGGCGGAGATGATCGTGGGGTTCGCGAACTCCATGACGTGGCAGCTAGCAGGTCCTGATACTCAAACGGCATCAACTCTGATCGACTTTAGTCTGATCCAACCGCTGCTTCGAGGCGGTGGACGAGATGTTATCATGGAACGTTTGACACTCGCCGAACGTACCCTCTTGTACAACGTTCGTGCTTTCGAACGCTACAGGACAGGTTTCTACACTACAGTAACTGTGGGACGAAACGCTGAACCGGGGCCAACTCGACGAGGTGGTTTGTTTGGTGGTGCTGGTTTGCAAGGTTTTACGGGCCTGGGTGGTGGATTCGGAACCGTTGGCAATGTGCAATCCAACAATGCTGCTGGCTTTGGCGGTGGTGGCGGAGTTCCTTCCGTGGGTGGGTTTTTGGGACTGGTCCAAAATCAATTGCAGATTCGAAACGCCGAAGAAAACGTAGCTCGATTGAAAGACAATCTTGCTCGATTTGAAGATACGCTTCGAGAACAGCTGACGATTATTCCTGCGACTCAGGATTCCATTCCAAGTCAGCAATTGCAAGTGGCGCAAGCCAGACAGGCTTTGATTTCGTCGCAAGCGACACTTCTTCAGCTAAGATTCAACTACGAACAAACTTTGGATAACTTCAAGGGAACGCTGGGGTTGCCTCCCTATGTTTGTGTGGAGATCAAGGACCCGATCTTGGATCAATTCAATTTGATCAGTCAAGACTTGCGTGATCGTCGAGCGAGAGTGAGTGAGCTACGCGACTCGATCGGCAACAGCAATGGAAGATTGCTGGAACTGAGTCCACCGAAGCTCGATCAACAATCGGGAAGCAAATTTCGTGAGCTGCCTTGGAACGCAGAGGTTGCAGATGCGGTTAGCGAAATTCGCAATCGGATCGATAGCATTGAGTCGTTGCGCCGTACTTTATTAGGACGTGACTTTACAGAAGTACGTGCGGACGTCGTGAGGCTTTCCAATGTTGTCGGGCAACGCGAGCAAGAGCTAAGTCGGCTTCGTGAAGTTTATCAAAAAGAGCGTGGGCAGGTTTGTTCTTTGCTTCCGACGGAGTCACTTGACATTGCGCTTCTTGATTCCGGACAGATCAAGTCATTGCCATCGGTGCTGACTGCGGAACTGGACAAGGTCGAAAATCGATTTCGAGAGCAAGAAGAAAAGCTTAAAACGCTGGATATGAACTTAGAAGTTATCTTGGCACAAAAGGGAGACGCGAACCCTCGTGATTTATTCGAAACGATGAGGGATAAAGCGATTCTTCCAAGCCAAAGCTTGCTGGCCGAATTCGCAGAAGATGTGTTAGCTCTGCAAGTTCTTCAAGCAAGAGCGAGAATCGAAAGCGTGATGTTACCTCAAGTCGACATTCAGCCTGAGGAAGCTGTTGAGATTGCTCGTGTCAATCGTTTGGATTGGATGAACAGCCGTGCGTCTTTGGTCGACTCCTGGCGAGCCATCGAAGTGGTCGCGGACAATTTAGAAAGTTCGCTCGATTTGGTTTTCTCGGGCGATATTCAAAACGCCAATGATAACCCGTTCTCGTTGAACAGCCGAACCGGGCGATTGCGAGCTGGCTTCCAATGGGATTCTCCGTTGACCAGAATGCAAGAACGCAACCAGTATCGGCAAGTGCTGATCGAGTACCAGCAAGCGAAACGGAACTACTATCGTTTCGAAGATGGTGTGTGGCAGACATTGCGTTCTGAATTACGTAACATAAGGTACAATCAGTACAATTTTGAATTGCAACGCTATGCCGTTCGTATCGCAGCACAGCAGATCACCATTAACGAAGATCTGCGCCAGATTCGAGAAACGCTGAGTCTTGCTTCAGGTCCAACGGCCGCTCGAGATAGTGTGTCCGCGTTGCAGGATCTGCTTACCGCTCAAAATACATTCCTTGGCGTGTGGGTATTCTACGAGGCTCAGCGTAGAAACCTTGACCAAGACTTGGGAACGATTCGCGTCGATTCCGACAACATATGGGTCGATCCAGGACCGATTACTTCGGAGGCATACGGATTTCAGCCAACCACCGACATGATCATGTCGCAAGAAGGTTCGATCGAATGGGGGCAACCCACGGATTCGCAAGAGATGGTACCACCGGTCATCATAGACTCTAGTACTGCGATTCCAAACGATGCGAAACCAGGGGCTATGGCAAGAGTGTCTCAACCCCTCAAGTTCTAAGACAGAGGAAACGCAAATGAACTTGGATGAAGAAGACTTCGGGGCCGATAGCATCGATCATGATGGCGCATCGCTTTTGCTTTTTGGAGCCGAGCATTTCATGAGACGGGCGATCGAATTGGGGCAGCAAGCGGCTACCGAAGACGAAGTGCCGGTTGGGGCGGTGATAGTCTATAAACACAACATCATCGCAGCGGCTTACAACCAACGTGAGAATCTTGCCGACCCGACCGCACACGCGGAAATGATCGCAATCACTCAAGCGGCTGCGCATTTAAAATCGTGGCGGCTTATCGATTGCGAATTGTATGTGACGCTCGAGCCATGCCCGATGTGTGCAGGCGCAATCCTTCAATCGCGAATACCGAGGGTGATCTACGGGGCTTCCGATTCCAAGGCGGGAGCTGTTGAATCGCTATATCATCTACTGACAGACTCAAGGCTGAACCATCAATGCGATGTGCGCGGTGGTGTCTTGGCCTTAGAGTGCGGCCAAATGCTGACTGAGTTTTTTGAGAATAAGCGGCGTCAGGGCAAAAAGTAGATAAGCTCTTTCCTTCGAACGCTCCCATTCGGGACAAACGTTTTGATTTCGCCCATGCTTCGGCAAGCGTGGGTTCAAGAAACGAATGTTGGCGAAACAGTCAGGGGACGCTAATCTTTCAAGTCGTTAATACGATTGATTAGCTGACGCAATCGGCCTTGGCTGCGGCGATTGTAGTGCATCACCAACCTCGGAAATTCTGCCAGCTCTGGTTCGCTGGATTCATGTGGCAAGGCACCAGTTTGCTCGATGATGCCAGAGACCAAGATATCTGCAAACTCGGTGTTGAGATTCTCGAGCTTCTGGACCGTCAATGCTTGATTGATCCGTAGGACAAGCTTCTCGTCGACAAACCGCATGCTATGAAACACGCGGTAAAACTGAGTCACTTCTTCGATGGCGCGATCGACGCTGTCCGTGACCAAATACAGATGGACATCTTCGGGGCTAATCAACTTTTGGTCCAGCAATTGGTCCCGGAAGAATGATTCGAGCCCGCTCCAGAAGTGACCGCCGGGTTGATCGAGCAAGACCAACGGGAACATGGTCTGCTTTCCGGTTTGCAACAAGGTTAGGACTTCCAGGGTTTCGTCGAGTGTTCCGAAACCGCCGGGACAGCAGATTACGGCGCTGCATTCCTTCACAAACATGAGCTTGCGTGTGAAGAAATACTTCAGTGTGACAAGCTTGGGGTCTCCTTCGATGAATGGATTCGCCGACTGTTCAAATGGGAGCATGATGTTCAGCCCCATCGACATTTCTCTACCGGCCCCTTTGTGGCCCGCTTCCATGATTCCGCCGCCGGCCCCTGTAATCACCATCCAGCCGGACTTGGCCATCTTGCCGCCCAGGTCAACGGCCTGAACGTATGTCGGATGATCCGGTTGAGTTCGAGCCGAGCCGAAGATCGTTACCTTTCGGATACGCCGGAAGGGCAAAAACACTTTGAAGGCGTATCGCAGTTCCCGCAAGGTTCTGCTTAGAATCTTGAGATCGCCACGTGGTATCTCGTCCAAATGCAATCGATCCACCGTTCGACGCATCATGTCGACTAGGTCGTTGCTTTCCAGCGAGCTCGCAGGTTCGTCGGCAGGCTGGGGTCTTGCCTTTTCGTCCTCGCCGATTGCGGAAGGGTTCAAGTTGGGGTTGGGAATCTGGGGATCGTTCATGGACCTATCCTGAAAGTTTCTAGTAGGGGGCTCGGGATATTATAGACCCGGAAACAGGTCGGACGAGTTTTCGGGCGAACGTAATTGTGGAGTTAGTACCGTTACAATCGCGTCAGCCCCTGCTGTCGGAAAATTCTTCGCCTTCCTAATGCTTTCGCGGACAGGCAAAAATTGCAGAACCATGATTTGCGAGCTACATACCTTGGTTCATCTCTTTTCAAGGAGCCTTGGCATGGTTGTAATTATTGGTTGTATCGTGGTAACCGGTGCTGTCATCGGTGGTTTTGTGTGGGCAGGCGGTGACGTCTGGGCACTCAATCAACCTTCAGAATTCGTTACGATCGGTGGTGCTTCGCTTGGTGCTCTTATTGTGATGTCGCCATTTCCCGTGCTGAAAGGGATTGTGTCTGGGATGATTCAAGCGCTGAAAGGCGCACCTTACAGTAAAAAATCTTACGAGGAAACATTCTCTGCCCTCTATGAGCTCTTTCGGATTGCGAGGCGGGATGGATTGTTGGCATTGGAAGGACATATCGCCGATCCTCATAAAAGCGCGGTCTTCGCCAAATACCCTAAGCTTGCTGCTGACCATCACGCAACCGAATTCATCAAGGGAGCTTTCGGGCCTGTTATCGATGGTTCGGTTCGTCCTGAAGACATCGGTAACTTAATGGATATTGAAATCGCCGCTATGGAATCGGAGCACCATCACCCAGTCGATGCATTGTCCAAAACAGCAGACGGCTTGCCGGGGTTCGGGATCGTGGCGGCAGTTCTTGGGATTGTGGTTACGATGGGTCACATCGATGGGCCGCCAGCGGAAATTGGACACCACGTGGGTGCGGCACTCGTTGGAACGTTCCTTGGAATTCTTGCATCGTACGGATTCTTGGGGCCTCTTGCTGCAAAGATGGGAAGCATTGGCCATGCAGAATCAGCCTACTTCAAAACGATTGCTGTGATCTTACAGGGATTTTTCAACGGGATGCAGCCAAAAATGGCGATTGAAACAGGTCGACGTGGGCTAGAGAGCGATGTTCGTCCCTCCGGTGAAGATCTGGAAAAACTATTCAAAGCCGTTGATTCGGGTGGAGCATAATCCATGGCAAGTGGTGGCGGCGGTGCATGGAAAGTTGCTTACGCAGACTTCGTTACGGCAATGATGGCCTTCTTTATGGTGATGTGGCTTACGTCGCAGAAGCCCGAAGTCAAGGAAGCAGTTGCAAAGCACTTCAAAAATCCAGGTGGCAAACGCTTGACTGGTATGGATGCGAAATCCATCGTTCCAGCAAGCAACAACGGCAACGGTAGTCGCCGTGTCGTGAAAGCGCGTGGTACGAAGAAGTCTGACGGAGATTCCAAAAACCAGAAGATGACCGACGAGGGTGATAAGTCCAACATGGGGACTATCGTTCCGTTCGAACTCAACGCAATCGACATGACGGAAGAAGGCCGGGAAGCACTTTTGACTTTGGTTCCTGAGTTGGAAGGCAAGCAACATCGTGTTGAGATTCGCGGTCACGCTGCCAGCAACGGCAGCGCATCTCCCCAATCGCTGCTGGACGCATGGAGTATTTCTTATAAGCGTTCAATGGTGGTCATGCAGTTACTGGTGGACGAAGGAATCGACCCAAGACGAATTCGATTGAGCCAATCGGGCAGTTCTGAACCAAGGATCGTGGACAATCAAGTGGACACTGCAAGCGACTCGCGGGTAGAAGTCTTTGTCCTTGCTGAGATTTTCGAGGAACCAGCTTCCAAAATCGAACGCTTGGTTTCGAACAAGTCGCTGGGGGCAGAGGCTAATGCTATGGCCGAGAAGGCGAAAGCGGAGGCCGCCGCAGCTGCAGCGGAAGCGCCCGCAAAGGGTGGCCATTAGATCAACACAGACAAGTGCAAGACTGGATGCGCTCGCTGACGTATTGTCGTTCAGCGAGGAACATTTAGAACTAACCTATCAAGGCAACGCTTGCGATTGCATCCAAATCGGACTCGGAGCCTACCGAGAGACGTCGGATCGCTGGCATCGATCGAAACCAAATCTCTTGTCGTCGCACGAATTGCCTGCTGTGCGCCTTCACCTGTTCCAACATCTCGCTTTGGCTGATCGCGCCTGAAAAAAACTGGAGCGGTTCTTTGTAACCAACAGCCTGCGATGCGGTTCTACCAAGCTGCCCATGTTTGTCGACTAACGATTTAACCTCGTCTAGCAACCCGTCCTGGAACATCGCGTCCACTCTTCGGTTCACTCGATCGTGCAGCGCTGACCGCTCCCAAGATAATACAAACGCATTGCGAACGGTTGGAGGTGCCATCCGTTCAAACTGGTGTTGCCAGTGGCTCATGGGGCGGCCTGTTACTTTGGAAACTTCCAGGGCTCGCGTCATTCGACGAACATCCCCAGGCAAGATCTTGAAGGCGGACAGCGGGTCGACCTGCTCCAATCGCTTTCGTAAAGCTTCAACACCAAACTCGGCGACGTCTGCTTCCACTGCGGCCCGAAAGTCCCAATCCGCGGCCGGTCCCAAAAACATACCGCACAGCAATGTCTTCAAATACAAGGGCGTTCCACCCACGAACAAAACCTGGCGGCCTCGTGCACGAATTTCGGCGGCCTTCGCATGAGCATCCATGACGAATTGGGAAACGCTGTAATCAATCGTGGGATCCACCACATCAATCAAATGGTGAGGAATTGTTTTTTGCTGTTCTTGCGTGGGTTTGGCGGTTCCAATGTCCATCCCCTTATAAACAGCCATCGAATCCACCGAAATAATCTCCGCATCGATGCGGTTCGCGAGATCGATGGCAACTCGGCTTTTCCCTGACGCCGTCGGGCCGGTAAGAAACCAAGCATCCTCTATGGGTGGCTTGATCCAATCAGAGAACAGGGAAGCGGTTGTAGTGGTGCTCATAGATGACTGCCGTCGGACATGGTGAATGAACCTATTGTACCTACCCGAATCCTGTTTCGCAGATTCACATCATCTTCCAAAACAGCCGGCTCGCATTTTCACTGGTCTTTTCAGCCAGGATCTGTGCACTGGTCCCGATCGTTTCCGCTAGGCATTTTCCTGTGAATACTACGTTTGCGGGTTCGTTAGGGCGGCGGGATCGATGAGGCTCCGGGCTGAGATAGGGACTGTCTGTTTCCACTAAAAGTCGATCCATTGGAATTTTTTTCGCAGTTTCGCGGAGCTCGACCGACTTTTTGTAGGTCAACATTCCCGCAAAGCTAATGTAGAGCCCCAGCGATAGGCACCGGGCTGCTATCTCCGTGGAACCCGCAAAGGAATGCATGACGCCTCGCAAGACTCCTGCTTTCGATTGCTCCTCCAAGGCCTGCTGTTCATCCAAGGCCTGCAGCATCTCCGGTTCGCAGTCTCGCATATGAATAATCAGCGGCAATTGGGTGTCGCGGCTGAGTTGCCAATGTCGAGCGAAATTGGCTTGCTGTATGGGAAAGGGACAGTCATCCCAATGCAAATCAAGCCCGGTTTCGCCCAGAGCGCAAACACGGGGGTGAGACGCTAGATCCTGGATGCGTTCCCAGTCCGTCTCAGCCGCCTGATTCGCGTAGTTCGGATGAATTCCAACGGTGGCCCAAACCTGAGGATACTTCTCCGCAATTTTTATGGCAGCTTCCGAAGATCGTGCATCGACGGCGACGCACAGAATGCGCGACACGCCGGCTCGAGCAGCTCGTTCCAGTACCAAGTCGATTTGATCGGCAAGTGATTCGTCCGCGAGATGCGCATGAGTGTCCGTCCAGCCCATGGTCAAAGCCTAACTAATCATTGTCCGAACGAAGCACAGAAATGAACGCTTTCTGCGGGATATTCACGCTTCCGAATTGCTTCATTTTCGCTTTGCCCTTTTTCTGCTTCTCCAAGAGCTTGTTCTTTCGAGTTACGTCACCACCATAAAGCTTGGCGGTAACGTCTTTACGAAACGGTTGAATGGTCGCGCGTGCAATGATCTCGCCCCCGATAGCACCTTGGATAGGTATTTTGAATTGGTGACGAGGAATAGCTTCCGCAAGTTGTTCACAATAATGCAGTGCGCGTGTCCTCGATTTTTCACGATGGACCAAATAGGACAAGGCGTCGATGGATTCCTTGTTGACCAAGATATCCACCTTCACGATGTCTGTTTTTCGGTACTCGATCGGTTCATAGTCGAACGAACCATAACCCCGCGTGATCATCTTCAGCTTGCCGTAGAAATCAAAAAGGACTTCCCCCAGCGGCATCTCGCTCTTCACTTCGACTCGACCTGCTGACAAGTAGTTCATGGTCTGACTTTCCGACCGATGCTCGCGGCACAGTTCCATCACTGGCCCGACATACTCTTCGGGAATCAAAATGGTCGCTTTGATAAACGGTTCGGTGGTCGATTCGATGGCCATTGGGTCAGGCCAATAGCTGGGGTTGTCGACGTCTAAGGTCGTCCCATCTCGCAACTGCAACTTGTACTTCACGGAAGGTGCTGAAATCACGAGCCCAAGATCGAATTCGCGTTGAAGTCGCTCCTGGATAACATCCAAGTGCAACAGCCCAAGAAAACCACATCGGAATCCGAATCCAAGGGCGGCCGAACTATCTTTTTCAAACGTAAGGGCCGCATCATTGATGGCCAACTTTTCGAGCGCCTTCGTTAAGTCCGGATACTCGTCGGTGCTCATCGGATAGATGGACGAAAAGACAACCTGCTTGGCCTTTTTGTATCCGGGAATTGGTGCACTCGCTTGGCGTTCCAGATGAGTCAAGGTGTCACCGATTTCGATGTCCTTCACGCTCTTCACACCTGCCACGATGTATCCGACCTCACCAACCGTCAATTGCTTTTTCGGTATCAGCTTCAGTTGGTTGTAGCCAAGCTCGTCCACTTTGTAGTCCCGGCCAGCATGCATAAAGTGAACGATCTCGCCCGTCTTCAAGGTTCCTTCGACAATTCGGACCTGCAAAATCACGCCGCGATAGGTATCAAAGTGAGCGTCAAAAACCAAGGCTTTGAGCGGTGCTTGTGGGTCTCCTTTTGGACACGGCAACACGTCTACAATCCCTGCAAGGACGTCCTCAATGCCCACCCCGGTTTTGGCAGATACCGGAATTGCAATGAAAGGATCCAGCCCCAAATCAGCATCGATTTCTTCACGTACCTTTTCAACATCCGCTGCCGGCAAATCGATTTTGTTGATGACTGGCAGCAAGGTAAGATCGTATTCGAGCGCAAGATAAAGATTCGCGACCGTCTGAGCTTCCACCCCCTGTGACGCATCCACAACAATCAAAGCACCATCGCAAGCCATCAGCGACCGCCGAACCTCGTGCGAAAAGTCAACGTGGCCCGGCGTATCGATCAAGTTCAGAAGATAGTCTTGCCCGTCTTTGGCTTTGTACGCAAGCGTGATCGAATTGCTCTTAATCGTGATACCGCGTTCTCGCTCGATGTCCATCGAATCGAGAATTTGGTCATGAAATTCGCGCTGCGTGACGCCTCCACAAGCCTGAATCAAGCGGTCTGCCAACGTGGACTTGCCGTGGTCGATATGGGCAATAATGCAGAAGTTACGAATATTTTTCATGAATCACTTGGTTTGAATTGGTCAATTGCTAGCCCGAGCCAGCCCTCACGGGCGGCGAAGCACTGCTTTCGATTCCAACGAGCCCGTTGCGTAGAATGCCCGTTGCGTAGAATGATAGTGAAAATCCCCAAAAATGGACAGGGATTCTTCCGCTCAAGAAAGCCTTTCAAGGTTCTTTCCTTACCACCTTTTCGGGAAATCGGTGTTCCTTGAACGCTTTTCAAGTCCCCTGCAACTCAAACTGCTCCCGGGAAGCAAACCGGGATGGGAGGGAAAACCGGGATGGGATGAAATGAGAAGTGTCCTGCCAGGTTGCAACCCAAGGCTGCAACCCGCGAAAGTCATCCATCGTGGCGACTCAGCGTAACTGCTGGTTGCTAGCACGAGCCGCCTCCCAAACAGTTTCGATCGTAGACTTCACAAAATCCAGGTTGGTCGGTTCCCTTCGGATTTCATAGCCGGGCACGAGCATCACATTGTAGGGAATATCGGCGGTCGCCAGCTTGGACGGCGAGGCCGCTGTGCTACCAGCTTCCAAACTATCAACACTCTGAAACCTCGCATCCCGGACATGCAGCTTGGCTATCTTGGTGTAACATCCGAACGAGATATGTTCCGCATCGTTCGGCACCTCGAATTGAACGTTCAGCTGTTTCCAGGTTACGGATGTAGAAGGCTCCACGAAAGCCTCCTGGCGTTTGGCTTGAATCGCCTCACTGAATGCCGAACGACCATCTGCAGCCGAAGATACCGCAGCAAGCGTGCGATGCGCAACATACGGAGAACTCTTGGTCATGGGCACACGCTTCGGTCCGACCAAAGGAACAACACTCTCCTGACGGCTCGCCAATACAAACGCTCCGGCTTGATTCTCGTATCGTTCATCGCACTGGACATCGACGCTAAAGCGAACCGTCTTTCCACGATAGGAAGTCGCATCCAGCGTTTGGCCAAATAGATTGGGCATTGTTTGCGTTGTCCCTTGAGGTGTAAGCGTCGCTCCTATTTTGGCGGGGGAACCGTTCACTGTAACATTGATGTTCTTCGTTGAGTCGCTTTCCGCGAGTGCTTCACTGGCCAAAGCAGTGCTGCTAAGCCCTAGATTGATCCATCCTTCGGTCTGAAAGCAAGAAATCAATTGATGGCTTCGCAGCGACGGTGCAAAGATGTCAAAGGTCAACGAAACCTCGGTACCACTGGTTTCAATCTTAGCTGTCTCGAGCATCGACTTCAGAATCTCGGTTGTCGCCACATCCGATTCAGGAAATCCCGCGCTCAGTGCCAACTTGCCCATTTCCAAAAGCATCGTGATTTTTGTAGCGACACGAGTAGCGGATTGTTCATTGAGAGCGATCGCCTTCAGCTTGCAAGCTGGTGCGTTATAGCCATCGACAAACAAACCGATACACCGAACCCCCTCAAGCTGAGACGTAAACATCCTGAACTCAGATTCCTTGGCCGCCCCCTTGGCAAACGCCTCTATCTTTGCGAACCATGGCTCGCAATCAGGAAACACAAATGCCGCTGCAGACTCGCTGAACTCTTTGCGCAAAGCCTCCGGAATCGAGTCGGTTTCCGAACGTTCACCGTTCGCATAACATCGTGCTTCCTCAAGAGTCCCGCAGAAGAAACCATTTTCATCATCGATGACCCATTTGTTGGGTGATGTAAAGAATGGCCGTGTTGCAATGCCGGCAATCGTTCGGCCATTCGCCTTTTCTTCGGACAAAACTTTCGGCGTATAACCGTTGGGAAAAGCATCGTAGCCATCCAGAGAGGTTTGGTAATCATTGAGTCTTTTCAATTGCCCTGCCAAAGCTTGATCGGCGTTTTTTACGGACGCTTCCACCGAAAGCTGCCCATGCGATCGCGTCTCATCGTGCCAATCGATATGGATGTTGCACTCTCCGTAGACGGTGGTCTGATCAGGTAAGGGTTGCCCCATGGTCATGGTGCTGTAATACTCGAGCAACCATGCAACCTCAGGGCCAAATTCGCCTGAACGTAGCCGAGATGGTCTGAAGGCGGTCACTCCCGGGAATCGAAGAGCTGGGTAAGCCAATCGAAACTCCTTGGAAAGCGAACTTGGTCTTAATCCCTTTCCCGCATCGACATCATTGGCCAGTTGCTTGGCGGGTGCAGTTTCCGAAATAGGTTCCTGCGTTGTCCCTCGCAATCCCGCCAACGGGATCGCTGAACAAGCGATCGCAGCAACCGCCCAAACGGACCAACGCGATTGAAAAGGTATTGGCTTCAAGCTTCCTTGCTTCAACATCATCACTCTCCTTGTTACACAGATTTGTCCTGCGCTCAGCATGGAACCGAACTCGGTATTCGAAGTTCTACCTGTCCGCTGACTACGCAATGCTAAACTAGCCAACGCTCGTCCATAAGCTTTGGCATTACCCAACTTCCCTGCCGCAAGCTGGTCCGCCGCCAGCTCTTGCTCCAATCGCAATCGATGGACCAACGCATGAACCATCGGATGAAAGAACAACACGATGCGTGTCCAGCTGCTGAGCATCACCCATGCAAAATCCTGCCGAGCAGCATGCGCTAGCTCGTGAGCTACCACCGCTCGCTTTTCGTCATGCGACCATTCTCGCCAATCGGTGTGAAGCAAAACCGTCACATTTCGCCAGCCTACCGTAGCACCGATCGGAATGAGATTGGATTCTCGAACTGCCGGAAGACGCTTCAGTTGAAAGGCTTTGGCTTGTTCCGCAACCAGCCCTAGCAAGTCGACATCTTCTACCGGAACACTCCTGTGAAGAATGTGACGCATGGCAAGCCAACTGGAACACCACATCAGCGACATCAAACCCAGTCCGAGAAGAACCAGAAGCGTCAGGCTGACATTTCGAGTCTCCTGAACAGGCTTCTGCCACGCTTCCGCGTCGCGTATCTCGCGGTCCATTCGATGAAGGTACGGTGAGATTAAGTTGCGCAGCGCTTCGAGACCACTGGTTTGACGCACACGATCGCTACTGCCTTCAATCGGTTCGTCCATCGATTGCGGGTTTTGCGTCGAAATATCTATGGAACTTGATTTAGAATCTGTTGATGTTGTTGGTAAAGAGTTAGTTATCAAACTCGATTCGGTTTTGGCAATCTGTTCGGGGATCGCAAACGTCCACTGGCACAATGGCATCATGGCGACCAGTGCAAGAAATACAGAAGCAACACAGGCGCCTGTGAGTAATGCGGAAGCGAACTGAGGCCGCCGCCCCCGCAGCGACCAAGCGAGCGTCAATGATACGCCGCAAAGAACTGTGATTTGAAGGAACGCCCAGGCAAGAGAAACAGCGGTAAAGCTCATGATACAGCTCCTTCGTTGTCATCATCGCGAAGTAAATCTTCTAGCATCTTGAGTTTTTGCTTCGAGAGCTTTTTGCTGCCGATCACATTGAGAAGCAACTGCTCGCGCGAACCTTGAAAGACGCGATGAATGAGGTCAGATACCAAGTGCTTGGATACTTCTTGAAACGATTTCGCCGGCATGAATTCAAAGGGGCGTGAATCGCCAATACGCTTTAAGAACTTCTTTTCCCACAGGATTTTGCAGAGCGTCGCAACCGTGGTGTAAGTGAGGTTTCGCCCTCGCAGTTCGAGTTCGTCCCGAGCCTCCTGAGCCGATTGTTGCCCCTTGGCCCAAAACACATGCATGACTTCCAACTCACGCTCCGTCAACGCATCGGCCGATGGCCTATTCATAGCAATCCCCTCCCTGGTCAACTAACTCAATTTGCCTATCCAAATTTGGATAACCAAATATAACAAATCAAGGCTGAGCAAAACAAGAGCACCCCCAAAAAAGCAAACTCTCAAATGTAGAACGCCAAAGCTGCGGACGGTGGGGACAAGCCCCAACCGTCCTGTTGTGCTCCGTCCGTGTCCGTCCTGTTGTTCTTCCTGTCCGGATCGGGCTTGCCCCGACCGGACACTGCTTTGGTGTTCTGCTCGCTGAAGGCTTAGGGGTTCGGTTTAGATTCTCGCCGCGCCTTCAGCCATTCGATTGCAATTGGGATCACGCTGACGGCGATGATTCCAAGGGTTACGAAAATGAAGTTCTCCTTGACCCATTCCAAGTTGCCGAACCAGTAGCCGGTAACCAAGAACAGAGTTACCCAAACGATGCCGCCGACGATATTGTAGAGCCAGAAACGCCCAAAATGCATTCGGCCAATCCCTGCCACAAAAGGAGCGAAGGTCCGAACGATCGGAACAAATCGTGCAATGATGATCGTCTTGGCGCCGTACATCTCGTAGAAGTGTTGGGCGCGAATTAAATGCGATTGATTGAGCCAGCGTGAACTTTGGCTGCGAAAGACTTTGGGACCTACTTGTGCGCCAATCCAGTAATTGACAGCATCCCCGCTGATTGCCGCAACAATCAAAAGGGGAATCATAATCGCAAGGCTCAGTTGAGAGCCTGTGCTGGCGCACAAAGCACCAACGGCAAAGAGCAAGGAATCACCCGGCAAAAATGGCATTACCACCAGCCCAGTTTCACAAAAGATGATTGCGAACAGAACGACGTAAACCCATTCTGGGCCTGTTGCTGCAACCAGTTCATTGAGATGGCGATCGATGTGCAGAATCCAGCTTAGAATCGTCTTTAGGTCCATTTGAATGCTTCGACTGCGTTGAAGGAGGCGTGTTGCTTACACGTCTCGAGAGTAAAGGGATTGGTGATAGAGTAGTTGTCAAAACTGGGTTGGGAGCTCTGCACAGTATTTGGTCTTCCAAAATTGCCCCGATCCATTCTCAAAATATTTCAGTAATCGATTCAATCGTTACAACCGCTTCACAAGTAAGTAGACGAACAGGCCTGCTGCGAACGAAGCCATGCACAACAAGAACTGATTGAATTCTCGTTGGCTGAACGCGGCGACCACCAAAAAAAGAATTGCACCCGCAACGTAGATCGCCGTGCAAGCGTGCTCGTACCAACGGACCGGAAGATTTTCTTGGAATGCCTTTTTCGCAAACCAGATGCTGGAAACGGCGAGTGCACCGCATGCTGTTAACGTCAGGCCCAGGTAGCCAACAATGTCTTTGATCTCGGAAATCCAGACCAAGACACAGCAGAGCGACGCTTGTATCAAAATCGGAATGCGTGGAACTTGGTTGGTCGCTCCTAGCCATCTGGGCAGATATCCGTCTTTTGCCATCTGGGCATAAACCATGGGCCCGGTTGCCATCATCGCAAGGATGCTGGTAGCGGCTGAAAGAATGATTGTGAACTGAATCAGGATGG
Organism: Planctomycetaceae bacterium; assembly: GCA_027487485.1. Lineage (GTDB taxonomy): Bacteria > Planctomycetota > Planctomycetia > Pirellulales > Pirellulaceae > JBKCUI01. Next base: position 61,785 of record JAIYDN010000101.1, read on the forward strand.
ACAGGCTTGGCCCACCGATATTGTTTGCAACCACAGCGACATAGCTTTCACCGCCATCGACGATGCTTTGAGCATCAAGTCCGAACAGGAATACAAAGTTTAAAAGCAGATAAAAAATCATGACTAGCAAGCAGGCCATCCACATGGACCGACTGACAAGTGACCGACCGTTTTGAGTGTTCGGTCCCCGGTCGATTTCACCCGCTAGGTAGATACTGGCGTTGAATCCCGTATACGCGAGCGACACATAGAACAAAGAGACAATCATGTTGTAGAGAGTGTTGCCATCCTTGAGCCGATTTGCAATGGATAGTGATTCGGGCACCGGGGCGGCAGAGTCCACAAGCAATCCGCTGTACCCTGCCCGCATTGCAAAGGGAACTCCAATTGCGAGGAACACTAAGAAGCAGACCAGTTTGATCCCAATGACTACATTATTAAAACCTGCCCCTACCTTCACATGAAGCAGATGAAGGGCAGCAGCTGCAACAATTGCCAGCGATGCAAAGATTCGAACTTGATCGCTGTACCCTTCCCCTAAGAAGCGGTTAAGATATTCGGCGAACAGAAGGGCAGCTCCGGCGATTGGCGCGGTGAAACCTGCGATGATCGAGATCCAGCCCGCGATAAATCCAATAGCGGGATGGACGCATCGAGAAAGGTAGGTGTACTCACCGCCCGAGACCGGCAAACGCCGCGCTACGGCTCCGTAAGCGATTGCACCGCACAAGGCATAGAGACCACCGACAAACCAAACCAGTAAAACTAGCCGAGCGTCTTGAAGCGACAGCATAGAATAGAAGCTGCCAACATACAGCCCAATCCCGATCATGTTCCCTACAATAAGGCAGACCAGCGAGAGCATGCCCAACATCGGTTTGTCGGTTCTTGGCGCGGTAGATTCTTGTGTCAAGTTAGGTTACCAAATGGAAAAAGTTGGGTTACAGTTAGCCGCCGAATCGAATACCCGTAGAAGGCAAAGATCATGAGCGAAAAAGAATGGTGTGCGGTAGTTGCGGTCGCTCGAAACGGTACGATCGGCCGAGCCAACACTTTACCATGGAAACTACGAAGCGATCTTCAACGCTTCAAAAAACTAACGATGGGTCATTCGCTAATCATGGGGCGAAAGACATTTGATTCGATTGGAAAGGCTCTTCCTGGCAGGCAAACGATCGTTCTGTCTCAATCGGGCCAATTTCGCTGGGAGGGGGTAGATGTTGCAACTTCGGTCGAAGATGCGGTCGCTTTAGTTCCCGAATCGCATCGTGGGTTTGTCGTCGGGGGGGCTCAGATTTACCGGCTTTTCATGCCCATCATTCAACACATGTATGTGACTGAGGTGCTTGCAGATATCGAGGGCGATGCTTGGCTGGACCCATGGGACACCAACCAATTTGATTGCGTTGAGCAAAGCTATGTTCCGGCGGACGAATTCAACGAATGGCCGACATGCTTTAAGCACTTCCAGCGGCGATCAAGAGTCGGATGAGGTGGTGGTCGGAGCGCATTGACGGCCCCAAATCGCGGCTCCCATTGCACCCGCATCATCGCCTAATTTTGCCATTCGAATTTCGAACATATCGCTGTAGCAAGGAAGGATGTTGCGTTTTGCGGTTCGTTCCACTTCGTCCAAGTAAATTTCTTGAATTGCTTCGACGAGTCCTCCGCCCAGGATGATGACTTCCGGACAAAGCATATGGACCAAATTGACTACTGCGAAGCCTACTGTTTGAGCGGCTTGGCGAACAATTCTTTCCACGGATTTATCCCCGTCTCGGATTGCGGTGGCTAGGACTTTGCTACGGATCTGAGAGATATCGGTCCCTGCTGACTTGAGCAAGGCGGGTGCTTCGCCGCGATAAGCCAATTTGGCGCATTCGGCGGCAATTGCGAGCCGGCTGGCTTCGCTTTCCAAAGTGCCGGTCATTTCTGTGCCGCTTGTCCGGGTGGAAGAGGCAATCTTCGTATGCCCGATTTCCATGGCAGAAGAACGTTTTCCGCGAAGTATTTTTCCTTCGTAGACGAATCCGCCGCCGATCCCCGTTCCGGGGAAAATTCCAGCGACGCTTCGGGCGCCGACAGCGGCACCCACACAATATTCACCAAAGACTCCCGCATCCACGTCGTTCAAAACAGAGACTGGGCAATTTAGTTCGTCCTCGAGCATGGCCGATAGCGGCACGTTTTTCCAGCCGAGATTGACCGCGACATTGACGATTCCGTTGTCCATATCCACTGGACCAGGACAGCCGATTCCGATCGAGGAGAGCTCACTTTGCGATAGTCCGTTCTCAAGAAAGGTTTCACGAATCAGCTCTGCAATCCGAGCAACACCAGCCGCGGCTCCCTCGGTTCCCTTTGTTTTTTTGCGTTTTCTAGCAACCACATTCTGCTTTTCGTCCAAAATGACACAAAGCATCTTGGTGCCACCCAGATCAAAGCCACATGTAAACTGATTCTGCATACTTTTTCTCAACCAGACGATTTCGGTATCGCTGCACGTTTTGTGCGACAGGCATTCGTGCGACGAACATTGTGTTCAGAGACGTAAAGTATAGTCTAAAGGTGAGTCATCAGTAGTGCATTCCACATCGTTCTGCCGCATCGTAGTATTTCAAAAACTGTCCTCGAAAAAGCGGAATGTAACGATTACCATTGCATGTCCGTCGAGATTGCCAATCTTGACCGCTCCCACCTGCCTAGACCAATCTTTCCCCACCCGCAAGATTCTCCATCCATGCAATCACCATCTTCAATAAACCAACCCATTTTCCGTGTTCTTGTTTGCTTCCGTTTTTCCATTTGCTTCTTGGTGTTGGGGCTTGTCTCGCCAAACGCAGTCCTCTTCGCCCAGCGCGAACTAACCGATATCCCGGTCCCGAATCCGGACGTGGAGCTTGCAACCTTTCAAATGGGAGATGGTTGGAAAGCAACTCTTTTTGCAGGCGATCCAAGTCTTGCTAAACCAGTGCATATGAATTGGGATCACCAAGGACGGCTTTGGGTAGCATCCAGCGAAACGTATCCGCAGGTCAAACCGGGCGAGCCTGCCAATGACAAGATTGTCATTCTCGAGGACTCGAATCATGACGGAGTTGCAGACCGAACGATTGTTTTCGCCGACAAGCTTTTGATTCCAACAGGGGTGCTACCAGCTAACGATGGCCCTCACGCAAGCGCCTACGTGGCCAATAGCGATCAACTCCTATACCTTGTTGATCGCGATGGGGATTTGGTTGCCGACGAGCGAACGGTAGTGCTTTCTGGTTTTGGAACCGAAGACACTCACCATTTGTTGCATTCGCTTCGATGGGGACAAGATGGTTGGCTCTATATGAATCAGTCAATTTACATTCATTCGCACATCGAGACACCTTGGGGAGTGGAACGCTTGAACGGGGGCGGGATTTGGCGGTTCCACCCTGCGACCAAGCGCTTGGAAGTTTACGCCCGCGGTTTCGTGAATACTTGGGGAACTCATTTTGATCGATACGGTCAAGTGTTTGCTACCGACGGTGCTTACGTCGAAGGTATCAATTTTGTTTTTCCAGGAAGTGTATTTGTGACAGCGGTTGGTGGGGAGCGATTCGTTGCGGGGCTCAATCCAGGCAGCCCCAAGCACTGTGGGCTCGAGATTCTTTCGGGAAAACATTGGCCCGAGTCTATCCGTGGGAGCATGGTAACCAACGATTTCCGGGCCCATCGCGTCTGTCGTTTTGTAGTCTCCGAATCCCAATCGGGGTACGAGTCGGTTCAGCAACAAGAGATCATCAAAACGCCACACGTTTCCTTCCGCCCCATCGATGCGAAACAAGGCTTAGATGGCGCGCTGTACATCGCAGACTGGTACAACCCCATCATTCAACATGGTGAAGTTGATTTTCGTGACCCACGACGGGATCGAACTCACGGCCGGATATGGCGAGTCACCCACGAAGAACAAAAAAATGCACCGAACGAGGCTGTCGTAGCATCGGACTCGATCGAGAAAAACATGGCTCGTTTGACGGACGACTCGGATTTGGTTCGTATCTTCGCGAGCCAAGCCATTCGGGTGCGAGCCAAATCCGATCCTACTGTTGCCGCACGTGTGCAAGCCAGAATTGAAAACCTGATTCAAACATCAGGCACCGATTCGGACCTGGAGCTACTGCAATGGTGTTGGCATCTTGAAGCCGACAATCAGTACCATTCGGCCGCGATCGAGAAATTGCTTTCTTCGAGCGATGGTCGCATTCGAGCGGCTGCGGTTCGAAATCGAAGTCACCAAATGACGCATGACTTTCGTATGTCGACAGGATTTGGCAAGGAAGTATCGCCCGATCAAAAGTCGAAGTGGCTTGGTTTAGTAGGTTCTTATACGTCGGACACACACCCCCGTGTTCGGCTGGAGGCAGTAAGACTGCTTGCCGCTTTAGAGCTACCAGAGGCTGCGGGGGCTGCGTGCGAAATCTTGAACCAACCCATGGATCGGTTCTTGGATTTTGCATTGTGGCAGTGCATGCGAGATTTAAAGTCATCCTGGCTTCCTGCCTTTCAGTCAGGAGCATTTCGGTTTAGCGGAAAACCAAATGCAATCGCATTCGCTTTGCGTGCGATCAACGAACCGTCCAGTTTGGACGCGACTATGCAATTGCTGAATACAGGGGCTATTCAGAGCAAAGAGGATGCGGTCGAGCTAATGCGATTGGTTTCGGAATTGGGACAGCCCAATCAACAGAGGATGCTTTTGGGTTGGATCGTGCGGCCCGAATCGACAGGCAAGCTTCCTAAACTAGACGCACAGGATCAAGCAGGCCTGTTGCGTTCCCTGGTGGACGTTTCGAAACGCAAGAAGCAATCTATTGCTATTTCTCCCGAGCTGAATGCCAGCCTCATGAAGTTGCTCGTGTCCAAAGATACTGCCCCTCTTGTAGCCGTTGAAGTGGTGAAGGCTCTTGGGCAATGGCAGGTACAAGAAGCACGCGCGACAATCGTTGATCTTGTGGTGAACGGCCCTCTGGAACTTCGCAGTGCGGCCATTCAGGCGATTGCTTCGTATGCAGATGCGGAAGCCAAATTGGCGATTAGCAAATTGGCGATCAGCCCGGATTCTGGGATCGCGATTGCCGCGACAGAACAATTGGTAGAGCTGGATTTGAATCAAGCCTCGCAAACCCTTGCCGACCGGTTGGCTGGCCTTCGCTCGCCAGATGCGGCGTTGAGTAGTTCGCTGCAATTGATTCTGACCAAGAAGGCTGGAAGTGAATCACTGATGAACGCTCTTGGTGGTAAAAAACTGACTTCGGAAGTGGGCCGCGCCGTACGGAGTGTTCTGCGAAGTTCCGGAAATGCAAGCGTCGATTTGATTGCGACCATCGACCGAATCGCATCCCTATCGGAAAACAAATGGGTGTGGAGCGAATCGCTTCGTGACGAATGGCTTCAGCTTGCCAAGGATCAAGGGGATGCACGACGCGGTGAGATGATTTATCGTCGCAACGAACTTCAGTGCTCTCAGTGTCACCGAATCGCAGGAGCCGGAGGGGTCGTTGGTCCAGAGTTGACGAGCATCGGCGCCAATGCTCCTGCCGATTATCTGATCGAGGCATTGATTGCTCCTGCTGCGAAAGTTAAAGAAGGGTACCACGCGAAATTGATTCGCACGGATGATGATGAAGTCATTTCGGGAATACCGGTCCGAGAGTCCGATACGGAAGTCATTCTTCGAACCGCCGATGGAAAAGAACGAGCCATCGTGAAAGCCAATATCGAGGAGTCGAAGGATTCTCGCTCCTTGATGCCAGATGGTCTCCTTGACTCCCTTAGCCGAGACGAAGCCATCGATCTGGTTCGGTTCATGACCGAATTGGGAAAGATCGATGGTACGATGTTGGTTGCTGCAGATGGAAGCCTTCGGTCTTGGCAATACTTGCAGTGGACCAAGGAAGCGAACCAAATTCTGAACAGAAACAGCTTGGATGCAGTTTCCGGAGCATCCAAATCATTTACGTGGCTCTCCGCATCGTCACTAGTTTCCGGTGTATTGCCGCTGAAGGGGATGGATACCTTCTCCCCTCATTCCGGTGTGCCGCCAACAACCTTTATTCAGAGTCAGTTGACGATTTCCAAAGCGGGGACTCTTGTTTTGGATTTTGGGAAGGTACCTAAAGAAAGTGTTTCGCTTTGGATTAACAGTGTCCCAACAACGATCAAAGAAGTCGGAAGTCGATTCGATGTCCAGGAAGGTTCGTGTATCATTACGATAGGAATCAACCGTGCGGTGATCGAAGATAGTATCCAGGTGAGGGTTGATAGCAAAGGCTCAACAGCCAGTTTCAGTGTGAATAGTCCTGGCTAACCAGGTTTGTCCCAAAGAAGATGGGCCCTAGGAATAGGTTGGATTTCGCTTAAGCTATGATGTCAATTTGGAAGTTGACTACGTGGAATGGTTTCTCATTGGAATAATCGTTTAAGTGGATAGCACCGACAAACCCATTCGCTTGCTTCAAGTTTCCGACCTGCACTTTGGTCCACCCTATTTGGAGCAGGTGGGTGAAGCGGCTCTGCGATTTGCTTATGCGCAGCATCATGATGCCATAATCATCAATGGCGATCTGACTCAACGTGCCAAGCGAGAGCAATTCGAAGCGGCAAAGCGGTACATGGAGCGATTGCCACATTCCCCGAAGTTGGTCATTCCGGGTAACCATGATGTGCCGCTCTATCGTGTCATGGAACGTTTGGTGGATCCTCACAAGCTCTATCAAGAAATCATCTCGAAGGAACTCAATCCAGTTCTTAAGATCCCGGGCGCGGTGATCGTTGGTTTGGATTCCACCGCCCCACGTTCTGCGATCAGCAACGGGCATGTCTCAAAATGGCAATTGGACTTATGCGACCAAGCGTTCGCTGAAATACCGGTAGGTATCGCAAGAATCGTAGTGGCTCATCATCATTTCGCCCCGGCCCCCGATCATTTGCGAGACAGCAAAATGCCTAATTCTCGACGCGCGATCGAGCGGTTCTCGGATTTGAACGTCGATTTGATCCTGGGAGGGCATTTGCACCGAGCGTACATCGGAAATTCATTGGACTTCTATCCTGGTACGCATCGCGATCGAGGAATCATTATAGCGCAATGCGGTACGACAACGTCTCGACGGGGCCGAGGGCGAGAGCAAGAAAAGAACTCGCTGAACCAGATCGAAATCTCCAAAGGAGTCATCACCATCACGCATTTTATGTATTTTCAGGAACGCGACGAGTTTGAGATGCTCAGTCGGCATTCCTTTCGGCGTGGTGCGGTTACCTCTGCGATGACCATCCGCCCGTGAGAGGGTTGCTCTGCGTCGATTTGTACTAATCCGCAGAGTAATTGGGGAAGTCGATATACCCTTCGGGAGCGTGCGAGTACCAATCGGACATTTCGGCCGCTGGAGCAATCGGCCAATCGTTGGCGATTCTCTCGACCAGGTCTGGTGTGCTGATAAAGGGGCGACCGAACGAGATTAAGTCGGCTGAACCCGTGCTGATTGCAGTTTCGGCGGTTTCGACAGTGTAGCCGCAATTGCCCATCAATGGGCCTCGGAAAACCTGCCGAAAATCTCGCAGGGTCATTGGCTCGCCCAATTGATGAAATCCGAACGCCAATCCGTCCATCACGTGAAGATACCCCAGGCCATATTGATCAAGCTGCCGAGCGGTATACAAATACTGCTCCCGGTAATCGACCGAGCCCATGTCGTTAAACGCTCCGTTGGGGGAAAGCCTCACCCCAATTTGCTTGGCTGGCCAGACACCTAGAATCACATCGACCACTTCGCCTAAAAAGCGATGCCGGTTTTCGATGTTTCCACCGTATTGGTCGGTCCGAACATTGGTCTTGGATTCAAGAAAGGTATTCAGTAGATAACCATTGGCAGCGTGGATCTCGACCCCATCGAAGCCTGCTTCGATCGCACGTTCGGAAGCGATGCGATAATCCTCTACAATGGAGGCGATTTCTTCGATTTCAAGTGCTCTTGGGACTTCGTAGGGCTTCTTTCCTTCGGGTGTGTGAATCGAGTCACCATTGATAGCAATAGCAGATGGCGCAACGGGCAAGCTTCGATCCGCTCTAAAATCGCTATGCGAAGCGCGACCGCAATGCCATAGTTGAAGAAAGATCGTCCCCCCTTGATCGTGGATGGCATCGGTGACTAATTTCCAGTTGGCTGCCATCTCGTCGGTATAAATACCGGGTGATTGATTCCATCCGATGGCTTGTTCGGAGATGACCGTAGCTTCGCTGATAATCAGGCCTGCCGAGGCTCGTTGAGCGTAATACTCTGCCATCAGTTCATTGGGTAGCCGTTGTTCGCCCGCCCGGGCTCTTGTCATGGGGGCCATAACCACTCGGTTCTGCAGTTCGATTTTTCCAAGTTGGAATGAACTTAGAAGCTTTTTTGTAGGCATGATCTTGTGTTTTTCGTGTTGGATTGGCCGGACCGGCAGTCGGTACTTGATTTCGACACTACGATACCCGATTCAAGGTTCCTGCGTAGCGCAAAACGAAAGTACTTTTGTTGAAGCTTAAGAGAAGGCAGACGGGTAAAAGGCTGCATCCGCAACGGGCGCTTGACCCAAAAGGGATCTATGGTCTTAAAAGTCGATGCCCAGTTGCTGTGCCATGCGGATGGGGCGACGCATCGCTTCCGCCATCCGAGCCGACTCGTCGGGGCCTCGCAAATCCTTGCAGTTCGGATGAGTTTCAGGGGCAGCGATGATGCCAAGTTGGTGTAGCACATGGGCTGTACTATGTTTGTATGCAGCCGCACTTCCGGTGTGATCGAGTCGGAAGACCTGATCTTCAAGAGACTGTAGGGCCTCGAAGACTTTGTACACTCGAGTGTCAAAGCAACCGGCTTCCGTCTTATGTTTTTTGTTTGGAGAATCGTTGTTCAGCCACATGTCTTTGGCAGCACAAATGAGAGGTGCAGCGCTCACGGCAGCACCGATCAGCAAGGGACAGCCCAATTGGATGGCTGTCGCGATCCCGAAATCGTCGCCACTGTGAGGTTCGAAATCCAGCTTCAAGTCACGGCACATGGCTGCCCAATAGAGAAAATGAGGTTCGTCTAGCGTGCTGATTTTTCCGCCGACAAACTTCGGATGGTTGGCAAGTTGCCACAACAGCCACGGATTGAAAGGCTTGGCCCATGGCACAAATGCGGGCTCCAAGGCATGCACAATTCCAGGACGTACCAACCACTCTGCGATTTCAAAGTACGCATCGCGACAGGCTTCAGGATCCAAGGCGCTTAACCCTTTCGAAGTCATGATCATCACCTCGCAGTTGTCGTGCAGTTGCACGATATCCAGCAATCGTCGGTAGCGATCGGCTCGGAATGCGGAATCATTTTGGGCATCGCGAGCCGTGATGCCAGCGATAAACTTCGATTTCGGGAAAGCAGCGCGAAATCGCTGCAATACTTCTGCATACAGCGAATCCTCGAGATCGAAGATATAGCCGGTGTCTGCGTTAAGCACCACAACAAGCTCGACACCGAAACTGTCAGCAGACTTTTGCATCCATTGAATGCTTGCGACAAAACCGTCCCAGTCAGGCTTCCGGTCCTTGAATGGTAGCAAGGCTGCTGCGCACAATCGCGACTTGGTGGTGTGATCGATCAGTTCTTCTTCGCCGGTCCAGGCCCATTTGGTTTCATGCCACTGGGTTGTCGGGGTTAGCTGCTCAGGATTTTCAATCAGTGTTTTCATGCTTAGAAAGCTTCGGCCTAACGTGGGGGCAATTCATTCACTGGCAGCCATTTGCGTTGAGCCCAGCTTTGCAGCCCTAGTTCTGCAAGTTGTACCCCTTTGGCTCCTTCCCGCAGAGTCCATGGAAACGGTGTGTCCAAGGCAACGTGCTTTAAAAAAGCTTCCCATTGGATCTTGAAGGCGTTGTCGTAGGTTGTGCAGTCGGGCACCTCCTGCCAACCGTCAAAGAAGTTGATGGGTTGGTCGATGTCCGGATTCCATGTCGGACGAGGTGAAGTGCCAATGCTCTGGACCCAACATTTGCGTAGACCAACAATCGCGCTACCATGAGTTCCATCGACTTGCATGGTGAGTAAATCATCGCGTCGAACTCGGACGGTCCAAGAGCTGTTGAAGTGACAGACAACACCATTTTCGCATTCAAATGTCGCATAGCAGGCATCGTCGCTCGTGCAGTCGTACGATTGACCCTTCTCGTCGACCCGTTTCGGAATATGAGTGGCACCAAGGCAACTGACGGCTTTCACCTTTCCAAAAAGATCGTCGATCACGTATCGCCAATGGCAAAGCATATCCACGATGATCCCACCACCATCTTCTTTCCGATAATTCCAGGAGGGGCGTTGCGCAGGTTGATCCGCATCTTCGCCGGTAAAAACCCAGTATCCAAATTCACCACGAACGCTCAGAATCCGACCAAAGAAACCTTGATCCCGCATCATGCGAAACTTACGAATGCCAGTAAGCCATAGTTTGTCCTGCACAACGCCATTCTTGACGCCAGCGTCTTCACAAAGGACGGCAAGCCGAAGCGCCTCGGCGGATTCCACCGCGGTCGGCTTTTCGCAATAGACAGCCTTCTTCGCCTTGACCGCTTTTTCTATAAACCCAGCACGTTGTAGTGTCCCCGACGCATCGAAGAAAATTCCATCTTCGGGATTGGCAAGAGCCGCATCCAGGTCGGTGGTAAATCGGGTGAAACCAGTTCGTTCCGCCAACATTTTTAACTTGTCGTGATTCCGGCCTGTCAGAATTGGGTCAGGCATCAAAATGCAATCGTCACCGACCTTGATCCCACCCTGGTCCCGAATCGCCTTGATCGAACGAATAAGATGCTGATTCGTTCCCATGCGTCCGGTGACGCCATTCATGATGATACCGATACGTTTGGTTTGCATTGCTGGTAAGGTGTAAGGTGTAAGGTGTAAGGTGTAAGGTGTAAGCGGTAAGCGGTAAGGTGTAAGCGGTAAGCGGTAAGCGGTAAGCGGTAAGGTGTAAGCGGTAAGCGGTAAGGTGTTTGGCTTATACCTTACACCTTATACCTTAAGTCTTTTCATCCAAAATGATCGATATAGCTTGCTTGGATTCTTTTTAGAAATTCTCGTTGGTCGAGAGCCCACCATTGGTTCGAAAAGATTTCGACTTCGCGGAAGCCAGTGAAACCAGCTTGTTCCATCCACTGATTGATTTGTTGGATGGGGATGCACCCTTCTCCCATAAGACCTCGGTCGTTCAATAGGTCGGTGGTGGGTGTCTTCCAATCGCAAATGTGAAATGCCGTCAGCCGATCAGCGCGGCCGGCGATGGCGATTTGTTCTTGGAGATCGGGATCCCACCAAACGTGATACACGTCGAGCGCAATGCCTAGATGCGATGGTGAGCCCAGTGCATCGCAAATCGCATTTGCCTGCTTCATCGTGTTGACAGCGCTTCGATCATCGCAGTACATCGGATGCAGAGGTTCGATGGCAAGTTTCACGCCCGCTTGCTGTGCAACCGGCAACACTGCCGCAATTCCATCGGCGATTTGCTTTCTTGACTCTTGCAGGCTTTGGCCTGGTACAGCACCACACACAAGAACGACAACCGGGGCACCGATTGTCTGGGCTTGTTCAATGGCTAATCGATTGTCGTCGATGGCAGCTTGACGTGCTGTTTGGGACAGAGCTGGAAAAAATCCTCCACGACAAAGGCTGACCACCTGGAGTCCGGCATCGATCGCTTGACGTTGGACGTCTGCAAGCACGCGTCCTTCTAGAGTCTGTCTCCAAATCGAAATGCCCGAGACTCCCTGTTTGGGATACTCTGCGAAACATTCGTCCAGGCTCCATGGCTTCGTGGTGGCGGTATGAACGCAAAGTCGATTCGATGGAGGGGGCATACGATGGAAAAGTAATGTTGGATTGCAGATAACTTGCTGGTTGCTACGGCCTTAGGCCAGTAGCCTATGGAGTCCACTGATTCATTCTCGACTCAAGAATATTGAGTGGCATACCGCCGTTCTTGAGGATCTCGTCATGGAAATGGGGAAGTGAAAATTGTTTGTCGAGTCGCTTTTCGCATTTTCCGCGAAGCTCACTAATTTTGAGTTGTCCGATTTTGTAAGATAATGCTTGAGCGGTGTAGGCCATATAACGCTCGACTTCTGCGATTGCCCCTTCTTCGCTGATGGGTTCGTTAGCCATCATGTACTCGATCGCTTGCTCGCGAGTCCAACCCTTCCAGTGCATCCCTACGTCGACAACAAGTCGAATCGCGCGGTGCATTTCATCACCGAGTGCACCAATACGTTGCTGAGGATCCGAATAAAGCCCAAGTTCCTTACCGATCGACTCGCAGTAGAGTGCCCATCCTTCACCGTAGGCACCGTACCAGAGGAACCTTGCGAATTTGGGGAGCTGCTCGTTCTCTTGTTGTAAAGAAATCTGATAGTGATGGCCCGGAATTGCTTCGTGCAAAAATAAGGATTCCATGCCACTTGTAATGTTGAATTGCGTCGCATCAGGGATGGGGGTGTAGAAGATTCCTGGTCGCGATCCATCTTCGGTCCCTGGCATGTATTCAGCGCTAGCGGTGGCTTCGCGGAACGCTTCGGTGCGCCGGATTTCGAAGCGAGTTTTCGGGCGGTTAAGGAAGGCCTTTTCCAATTGAGGTTCTAATTTCGTCTGAATCGACGTGAAAAAAGCGATGACTTCCCATGGGGTTTTGAAGGGTTTGTATTTCGGGTCCGTTCGCAGATGTTCAAAGAACTTTTGAAGCGTACCGTTAAACCCCATGACTTGCTTGATCGATTCCATTTCATTGCGGATGCGAGCTACTTCCTTTTCGCCAATTTCAAAAATCGTGTCAGGAGACAAATCGGTCGTGGTCCATCGTCGAACCCAATACTGGTATTGCTCGCGTCCACCCTGTAGTTCCGATATGCCGGTAGATGCTCTGGCCTTCGGTAGATATTCCTCTCGAAGAAATTCGCCCATGGCCCGGTACGATGGGACAATCTTTTCAAGGATGGCAGCCTTGTAGGTCAACGTTAATCGCTTTTGTTCTTCCGCCGAGAATCTTTCCGGCATGGATTTGATCGGACCATAAAACAAGTTCTGCTCAACATCTTCCGTGACAATCGATGGGTCAAACATCTGCTTGATCATCTTCTCCACTAGAATCTTCGGAAGAACATAATTGTCTCGCATGCCGTCTCGAAATCGTTCGATGGCGGTGCGCGACCAAACAGCGAATGAGTCCACTCGTTTGAGCCAATCTTCGTAATCCTTGACGGTTTTGAAGGGATGTGATCCGGAACCGCTGCCCATCTGTCCGAAAAGAAGGGGCAGACCATCAAACTGATGAAAGGGGATTCTATCGAAATCAAATTGAAGGCCTTCCAGTCGCATCTTCAATTCGTACTCTAAAATGTCCGCAGCCAAACGCTGTGATGGATTTGCTTGGGTGCGGTCTGTTGCCCGTAGTCGTTCCAAGAACTGCTTGTAGAACTGGGCCTCTTTGGCGGCGAAGCCCGGATCGATATCGATGGGGAGCAAATCGTTGTATCGCGAGTCCCCGAAGGCGGTTGCTTCCAGTGGAAACATAATCAAAAACTGTTCGTGATAATCGTCAAAGAGTTGACGAAGAGCGATGTCTGGTTGTTGTCCCAGCCCAGCCCGTGCCAAGCAAGCCAATGTGACGCAAGCAATAAGAACCGATCGAATCATGGAGACCCCAGCTAAGGACGCAACAGCGTTAACAAAAGAAAAAAGAAGTTGTCGATAGAGGATGGTGGTAGTGGTACACCACAACCATCCAGGTTGCAAGGCACTTCAGGCAGAACGCATATGTCCAACCGAAGTTTCAGGATTCAGGCAATCATGTGCTGGGTTTTCTTGAGCGATCGATCAAGAGACCGGCCCCCTTCTCGGTAAGGTCTTTGGCAGCGGCTTCGCCAAGTTTCTCTGCAAGCAGAAAAAGGGCGCTGTAATCCGACGATTTGGAATCCGAAGCGGGATGGATCGGAAGCTGTTGTTGGGTGGCGATCATTTCTTGGCCATCCATCGAAAAAACTCGAGCTTCGATTTGAATGAAATGTTCGGTGACGGAAGTATGGGCTGCGAGCGGGGCAAGGCAACCGGCTCGCATGCTACGGAGCAGTCCGCGTTCCGCAATCACTGCAGCGTGTGTTGTAGGATGGTCCAAGGCGGAAACTGCAAGAATGGTTTGTTCGTCGTCCGCACGTGTCTCAAGACCTAGGGCTGCCTGTCCAACCGCTGGAAGCATTTGTGCGAAAGTCAGTTTTTCCGAGATGCGAGAGGCCAGCCCCAATCGATGGAGACCAGCGTAGGCCAGCAAGATTGCTCCGTATTGCCCCTCGTCAAGCTTTCTTAGGCGCGTGTCTACGTTCCCGCGAATATCTAAAATAATCAAGTCAGGACGCAGGTGCAGCAGTTGGGCTTTTCGCCGGGGGGATCCGGTGCCAACAATCGTCCCTGCAGGTAAATCCGCGAGAGCTTGTCCGTCGGAAATCAGGCAATCAGACGCATCTTCACGGGGGGGGACAGCGCTTAACCGAAGTTCAGGAATTACTTCGGTAGGTAAATCCTTGAGGCTATGCACTGCCAAATCGCAGCGATTTTCCAGGAGCGCGCGTTGAATCTCTTTGGTAAAAACCCCTTGGCCTCCAGATTGACCAAGTGGGGTGATCGACACATCCCCGCTGGTTGTTATTTTGACCAATTCGACCTGATGTCCTAAATTCGTCAATTCGCTCTTAATGTACTCCGCTTGCCAAAGAGCGAGCGGGCTTTGGCGAGTACCAAGGCGAATCAGCATTTCCAATCCAATCGAAAACAGCGGGGGAAAACAGTGGTTAAACGGGGTAGTCCTCGAAAAACCGGCATCAAGCGATCTCGGCAAGCCAAGAAATCGTGATAATATAGCAACGAAGCTCAAAACACAGTCCCAGTTGGTACGATGCAATTCCCACAATTTATTCTCGCACAAGTTGAACAAAGCCTGGGGCAGCCCCCATCCGGCACCAGCGTACCGACCGAATCGGCTAGCGTACCGACCGAACTGAACGGTGCCGGCCCCTCTCCTGAAGTGCTGGCGTCCGACGTGTTGGCCCCGGAAGTGCTCGAGCAATCCGGTGCGGCACTCCTTCAAGCGGGCAACTCTGCTATGGAGGCAAGTCAGGCCATCATCGCCCGTGATTCGCTCAACTTGAACACCCTGATATTGGGAAGTGGGGTTTTGGTTCTTCTTGGAATAGCGTCCTCGGTTGCTCATTATTTGACAAGACAACCAAGCCCATCGATCAATCCTGCTTTGGTTCAGCGGTTTGTTCTTCGATTGTGGTCGTGGTGGCTGATGTTTGCGATTTTGATCGCTGGACTGTTTTTGCAACGAATCGGAACGATCGTTCTTTTTGGCTTGGTTTCCTTCTGGGCGTTTCGTGAGTTCATTACGATGACGCCAACGCGTCGCGGTGACCACCGAGCTCTATTCTGGAGCCTAGTTGTTTTTACGCCGCTTCAATACGTTTTGATCTGGCTGTCCGAATCGGGGTTAAAAGATCGTAACGGGAATTTGATTGATTTCTATGCGATCTACAGCATCATGATTCCAGTGTATGCGTCCCTATTTATTCCTGCGCGGATTGCCATGGCGGGGGATCATAAACGATTTTTGGAACGATCCGCTCAAATACAAGCTGGGTTGTTGATTTGCGTTTACTGCTTGTCTTTTGCCCCAGCTTTGTTGGACTTGAAATTGAAGCTGGAGAACGGCACTCCTTGGAATGGTAGTAACGCGGGCTTGTTGTTCTTCTTTGTTTTGATGTCGCAAATATCCGACGTGTTTCAATGGGCATGGAGCCGAATTGGAAGCAAGCGTGTCATTGCCAAAGATGTCAGCAGTTCCAGAACTTGGGATGGCTTCGTGGTTGGCTCTTTATCGACTGGGATTGTAGGTGCACTGCTGTATTGGGTGACTCCATTTTCGCCATGGGTTGCAGCTTTCATGAGTATCGTCGTGGCCGGCATGGGTTTCGCAGGCGGAATGACGATGAGTGCCATTAAACGAGATCGGGGAGTTCACGATTATGGAACTCTGGTGATGGGGCATGCGGGCGTTTTGGATCGAATCGATACGCTGTGTTTTTCTGCCCCTATCTTCTATCATTTGACGCGATTCTTTTTCACGTAAATCGCTTGATTTAAAGTCGGCCCAAGCGATCCAGCGCCTCGTCCGCCCAGGGGCTTTGAGGCGATAGTTGCAAGAACCGAATCCAGTGTTTGGCCGCTTCCTGTTCCGAACCGTTTTCATCCAAGCATCTTGCTAGGTGGTAATGAACGTCCGGATAATGATCGTCGCGAGCGAGTGCACCTTGAAAAGCGGCGATTGCCAGCTCGTTCTGTCCAGTTTCTGCCAAAACGCACCCAAGGTTGACACGTGCTTCAATAAAGTCTTCGTCCAATTCAAGAGCGCAATAATACCGCTCGCGAGCGCCCGAGCAATCACCGCTACGATAGAGCACTTCAGCCAGTTGGAAACAGACTTCCGATGTCATTCCAAATCGAGCGAGAATAACTCGGTACCATTCGATAGCCTGTTCCAAGTGCCCTGCATCTTCGAACTCTTCGGCCATCTGAAGCAAATGATCTTTTGACAGGAGCGAGGCATCGACCATCCCAACATCGTCGATGGTCTTCCCTGAAGCCATGACGCCAAATGGGACAATAGAGGGTTGGTCTTCTTGGTTTGTTGGATCCAAATCGAAATCCAGATGAAGTTGTCCGCTGGCGCTGATCAAACAACCTTCTTGCCGAAGTAGCAATCGCCTACCGTCAATAACCAGATCCAGTTCCGTGAGCGATCGGTTTTCGACTCTGGAACCAAATTCGGTCAATTGCCGTTTGATGTCGGCGGGTTTCGCGCCGCGAGCAATCCACTCCGATAACTGCTTTGCATTTTGGACTTCGACAAAATCAAAATAAGGAAGCCGATGTGCAACTTTGGAGGACTTCAAAAGACCCATTCGAAACCAGCGTCGAATGTTTCGCACGGGTGTCTTGATCAAGCCTGCCAGCATGGCCGGCGTGTACAACTGACTTCCGTGAGAATCATCAACCACACCCAGCATGGACCACAGTTCATGTTCGTGGATCAAGGTGGTTCGGCCTTCCCGAAGCCCAGAACGTATCGACTCGCTTAAGAAGCTAGTCAGGTCTTCAGCCGGTAGCTGTTCCGCGCCAATGATGACCATGTTGACTTCGCCATCGGGCCGCTCCATGGGAAAGCCACCTTGGTCGCGAACCAATTGCATTGTCTCTTTGCGAGAGAGGGCTCCAAGCTTACCAACGAAAACGACTCGTTTGCCATGGAAAACGAGGCTTGAATCTGACGCGGGTCCGTTCATGCCTGCCCGTTGGATTCATTGGCGTTCAAATTCCAGCTAGGCATCCCTGCAAGCACATTCTGCTTGGTCATGTTGAATTGAAGTGGCGTAATTGTAATAAAGCCAGCTGCCAAAGCGTTCAAGTCCGTTTCATGGTCGGTAGGCTTCGGTGGTGGATCATTCGTCGACCAATAGTAGTTTCGTCCTTTAGGATCCTGACGTTTGATGTAGTGATCACCATATCGCTCGACCCCCATGGGCACACAATGAACTTCAGGAGATTTGCCGGCACGGAAGGCCAATGTTGCTGCAGTTGGTATATTGATGTTGAAGAGCTCCGCTTCCGAGTGCGACTGAGCCACGATCTGACGGATCAGTCGAACAGCCAGTTCGGCAGCAGCATCAAAGTCAGCGTGTGGGTCATGTTCCAGCGAGACTGCGATACTCGGGATGCGAAAGAAAGCACCTTCAATGGCGGCCGCAACGGTTCCTGAGTAAAGGACGTTGATTCCCGCGTTCAAGCCGCCATTGATTCCGCTTACGATAAGATCGATGGGTTTGGGGGTAAGTTCTGCGATCCCTAGCTTTACGCAGTCTGCCGGAGAGCCTTCCACGGCCCACCCGTGAAAGGTATCCCCTTCGTAGATCTCTTTGCAAGTTAGAGGTGTCAAATAAGTGATCGAGTGTCCGACGCCGCTTTGTTCCGTGGCAGGAGCGACAACAAGCACGTTGCCAAGCTGACACAGGGCCTTTCGCATGGCGCGAAGACCCGGCGCATAAATTCCATCATCGTTTGCAAGTAAGATATTCAATTCGTGGCTGCCTGTAATGCGGGGGCGTTATCGGATCAAGATCAAGATTGGAAAGGATGATCAGTTCCGTTGCAAGCCTGACTCGAGCAGTCGCTGGATTTCGATCCATGTTCGATCGATGGCACCCTTGTGCTTTTGGCAGGTTTCGCGGGCCGTTAGTGCAAGCTGCTGCCGAAGGGACGGGTCTTGGATGAGGGATTCGACCCAGGGCAACAATTCTTCCTGTGTTTGAAGCTGCCGGCAGGCACGATCGTCCAAGAGGAGCTTCACAATGTCGGCAAAATTTTTGGTATTGGGGCCAAAGCATGTTGCCACGCCGTACGCGCATGGCTCGATCATGTTTTGACCTCCTCGGTCTCCAAAACTACCGCCAACAAATCCAATATCGGCCAGGCCCCACCACCAACGAAGCTCGCCGACGGAATCGCCCAAGAAAATTTTCCATTCGCCGATGGCTTCGTTTGGACGCATTTGGCTTCGCCGTACCAAGCGGAAGCCCGTTGATTCCATTAGTTTGGCGACCTCTTCAAATCGCTCGGGGTGCCTTGGAACCAAAATCAGTTTTAGCATGGGATGCGTTTCGGCCAACGAGCAAAAGACGCGAAGCATGAGCTCTTCTTCGGGGGCTTGCGTGCTGCCGGCCACCCAAACGATATCTTCTGGCAACAGATGCAGCGACTGCCGAAGGGATTGCACTTCCTGTCGATTCTTGTCTCCGGACGCACCATCAAATTTGGTGTTTCCCGTGACCGATACTCGACTGTGTTCCACTCCAATCTTTCGAAAGCGTTCAGCGTAAGAGTCCGACTGAGCCCCAACCCAAGTGATCTTGGAGAAGGTTGATCGTACCAAGGACCCTAGCCGAAGGTATCCTCGAAGGCTGTTTTCGCTCAAGCGACCGTTCACGATGGCAACGGGGCAACCACATTTCTGAGCATGGGAAACCCAATTTGGCCAAACTTCAAGCTCCGCCAAGATGATTAAATTCGGATGAAGAACTTGGAAAGTGTTTCGTATGGCCCAGCTGAAATCGATCGGGGTAAAGAATACGAAATGTTTTGCAAAAAGCTTTCGTCCCAAATCCATTCCGGAGTCCGTGGTGATGGAAATCGCTAGTCGAACGTCGGGCCGGTGCTTCTCAAATTGTTCGACCAGCGTTCTTAAGACTTGAACTTCTCCGACGCTAACTGCGTGCAGCCAAACAACCGTTTGCCCGTTGGGAATATTGGTTTTTGGTCCAAAAAATCGCTCCCCCCAGCCTCGGCGATAGCGTCCAGACACGATCGAACGCCATGCAATCCAAGGACTGGCGCAAACGATGGCAATGAAGTACACTATGTCGAGTAGTTGTGGCATGGATCACGTTTCAGGCTGAGCCTTTTCGTTGAAAGATTTCGCAGCTAAGTTTTAGGCACTTTTTCGGAAACCAAAACTCGGATTGAGAAATATATTTCCAAACCTATGGAACAACGTAAGCGAAAAATTGTTCCCGTCGTTGCGGTGGAACTGAGCGACCCCAATGATGCGGATCAAATCCCACAACCGAAATGGTGCGGTGTTTGGATTGAGCTGGCGGCCGTTTGCCTGATGGTGCTTGCCGTAGTCACCAATGTTTCCTTCTGGAAAAACTGGTTCATGGAAAGCGACAATCAGATTTTGATGGGCTGTTTGCTGCTTGGGACTTGTGCATCTCTGGCTCGAGTTCGTTGGGTTGGGTTGGTCACTAGTTGGCGTTTGGTATTGGGGCTGGCTTTATGGTCTTTGGCAATCCTGGTTCTGATTCTTGTCCTTTCGGCATCGGACGTGTTGCCTGCCGGGACGATCGCGTTGGCGATTGGACTTGTCATCGCGGGATGGGGGGCTTTGCGAGTCCATGGAGAAAATTGGGGTTACGGTCCTGGACTTGGAATTGCATGGAGCCTACCGGCGGCCATTTCCTATCTTTCCATGGCTGGGCAATTCGATCGCTTGGAAACAACGGCCGTCCGATTGACGGCCGGAATTGCAGATACTCTGGGGCTATTTCACATACGCGATAACAATAGCGTTTTTTTTGGACTGGGGGTTGCGGAGCATTTTGGCAGCCAACGCGTCTATGACAGTGCAATCACTTTTCTCGGGTTCGCGGCTTTTCTGATCCTTGCCCGGCGAAGAAACTTGCTTGCTTCTATTGGCACCCTTGTTTGTAGTTTGGTTGTTTGGGTCACCATGCGGTCGCTCGCGTGGACTCTACTTGTTTACTGGAGCGAGCAAACGGAGACGTGGCACGGCTGGAATCTGCAAGTCGGTATATCCATGATCTTGGTTGGTGCTTTTTTGACCATGAATCTTGATCAGCTTGTATCTGCCTTTTTTGAGCCGATTCCGTTTGAGTTCGTGAACCCGGATTTTCCTTTGATTGCCATGACGTGGAATTGGCTGAGTGGATTGCCGACTTTGTACTTGAGCGTACCTGAGCGTGAACGAGACTTTGGTTCGTTTGAAGAGGCGGTGTCGAAATGACGGAAGAGCCAGAATTGGAAAAGGCCGAGGGCGTTTCAGAAGAAACGAAATCTTCGCCAGAAAAACGGCGAAGACGGAAAAAATCAAGTCGCAAACCAAGCCCGAAATCGGTTGTGGTCAAGCGGAACTTGCAATGGTTTTTTGGGGAGATTGCGAAGATCTTCCATAGCCCTGTCGGGGTTGCGGGCGGGTTTCTTGAAGCGATTCGGGGCTGGAAATTCTCACGTAATTGGATGTCCGTCTGGCTTAATTTGCCTGCTGCAGTTTTGATCGCAACTATTTTTGCGATCTTTTCGTTTTCAAATTTCCAGACAGAAGACGGACAGCTGCAGCAGTTGCTCGTGATTGGTGAAGAAAAATGCAGCACCAGCACTCTGGAAGCGCTGTGCGATCAGATCGACGAAGAAGAATTTACGAAAGCTCTTGGTGAGTCCACCATCGTGAAGGCGAAAGAAGCGCCTATTCAGTTGGGGGCTTTGACTCTGAAGTATGTCGAGCTGCTCAGCAAACGAGTTTTAGACATTGAGGCAGCTGATTTTCGTGGATTGTATCGATTGGCTCTGGTGCATTTTTTGACCGATCAAAAATCACTAGCGATGACAGAGATGAACCAACTAGCCACGATTTCTGCTGGTGCATTTCCGCAAGCCAATGCTTGGCTAGCCCGCCGAATGGTAGCAAGTATCGAATCCAGTCCTGGCTCGCCGGAGTATTTGGCGAGCGCGGAACAGGTAAAACCAATTTTCGAAAAGGCGATTGAATGGAAAAATTTAGATCCAAGATTGATGTTGGCCTATGCAAAAATTCTTGAAAAAGGGGGCGATCTTCAGCGCGCGATTGTTGTTACCAAACGAGCGGCCAGCATGAAGCCAGAGGCGAGTTTGGACTTAGCTCGACTGTATGCTCGCGCAGGGAACGCCGATGGACTTCGGGAGAGCTCATACGCGGTTGAAGATCATTTTGGCAAAAAGCTAAACACTCCATTGGAACAAGAAAGCGACCGTTTGGCCGTCGCCGAAGCCAAACGACTGTCGAATAAACCGCTTGCAGCCATCGAGGTTCTCAAAGAAGGGTTGATGAACAAGGACCCTAAACCAAAACTTCAACGTGAACTTTCGGAAGTTTATCTTCAGATTTATCAAAACTCGATCGAGAAGCTGGAATCGAAAGATCCCTCGGATAAGGTGAAGTGGAAGGTGGATTTCGATGCCTTGCAAAAAGTAATCGATGTTGACCCTACTAACCCCAACTTTTCCCTAGAAGTCGCCCGACTATTACCCATCGGCGTCACGCCGACGAAGGTGCTTTTGGATTCCTTGAAAAAACAAATGCAAACGGGCATAACGACCAGCGGAACTTACATCCTGTTGGCGGAAGAACAATACAAACAAAACAAGGTCAAAGAAGCGATCAGGTTTTGGGAGATCGCTATTAAACAAGATCCTAACAACTACTTGGCGATCAATAACCTTGCGTTGGTTCTTTCCAAAGATCAGCCCAATAATCTCGATAGGCCATTCCAAATGTTGAACCAAGCCTTGGAGGCTCAGCCGAACAACCCTGAATTGTACGATTCTTTGGGAGAATTGTACCTGTTGGCAAATCGTCCAAAGGATGCAATCAACAAGTTGGAGAAAGCCATCAAGCTGGACCAAAACCGAATTAATACTCGGGAAATGCTGGTCAAAGCCTACAAAGCTGCTGACATGGAGGATATGGCGCAGGTACAACTCAGAGTGATCGCGACAATTCAGGCGGCCCAGGAAGCAAATTCATTGCCTCCAGCATCCAAATCAAACGATGAATAATTGGTTTTTATAGTCTTTAAGGAGCCTTGCATAACGATGTCCAGAAAAAGTTGTTTCTCGTACTTACGCACTTGCCTAGCACTCGTTGTTGCGAGCGGTGCGACATGCTTCTCAGCAAACGCGGCGGATTCGCTCACGATCGGTTCGGTAGCGCCCGAGCTGAATGTGGAACACTGGGTTCAAGACGGTGAGGGCAAGTTCAAACCCGTTACCAAATTCGAAAACAACAAAGTCTATGTTGTTGAGTTCTGGGCGACTTGGTGTGGCCCTTGTATCGCCAGCATGCCGCACATCGTAGAAATGCAAAAAGCTTATGCCGATAAAGGCGTTCAAATTGTCAGCATCAGCGATGAAGACCTAGAAACCGTCGAAGGATTTTTGGAGAAGGAAGTCAAAAGCCGAAGCAATAAAAAGGGTGAATCGGATGATGCTGCCAAAGACGAAAAACCTACCACTTACAAAGAGCTCACCAAATCCTATTGCTTGACCACAGATCCCGATGGATCCAGCAGCAAAGATTACATGGAAGCGGCCGGACAAAACGGAATTCCATGTGCATTCATTGTCGGCAAGGATCAGAAAATCGAATGGATTGGGCACCCGATGTCCATGGATGAAGTGCTTGAAGCAGTCGTTGAAGATAAGTGGGACCGAGCTGCGTTTGCAGAGCAAATGAAAAAGGATCAGGAGCGACAACTGTTGCTTACTGAAATCACAAGCGCTGTTCGACGTGGAAAAATCGCCGTTGCCCTTACCAAAATTGAAAAAGCTTTGGAATCCAATAAAGATCCAGAGTTGGGCATGCAACTGAAGTTGATGCGAGTTCAGCTCGTTCTGCAAGACAAAGACTCGGCGGACAAGCTAGGCACTATTATCCCTGAGGCACTCAAAGACTACGCGGACCGAGCAGAACTGGTCAACATGATTGCTTGGAATGTCTACGAGAAGACTGAGGCTGGTGACCTGGACAACAAGTCGTTGATCAACACCTGTAGAGTGGCCGCACAAAAGGCTGCTGAAAATGCATCGGAAGAGTCGAAAGCCGCTATTCTCGACACTGTCGCACACCTGCAATTTGTCGAAGGCGATCTCAAGGGTGCTTTGGCAACTCAAGAAAACGCAGTAAAGCTTGTCGATCAAGAATCGGAAATGGCCGAGGGGATCACTGATTTTCTCGAGAAGATCAAGCAAGCGATCAAAGACGCTGGCAAGTAAGCTTCGCAAGATGGAAAACTTGGCTGTATGCCGAACAGGGCATACAGCTTTGTTGGCTCCATTTTGTTTTCGATCAGAAATTCATGCCCTTTGAATTCTACCGCCCGAATTGCCCCCACCCCTTTCTAGTTCTGCATTGCAGATTTCCTTCCAACAGAAAAGAACATCATGACTTCGATCCTCCGACGCGACGCCGTCAAAATGCTTTCCATGGGCGCAGTTGCCGCCGCCTTCATGCCTCGATCTTCACTTGCAAATCTTGCCAAGTATCGATTCAAGCTTGGTATTCAGCTCTATTCCCTGCGCGAATTTAAAGTGGAGCAAGCTCTTCAGCATGCAAAGGACTTTGGTTTTGAATCGGTCGAGTTCTACAGTGGAATGTTCCCGTTGGATTCCAACCAAGAACAAATTGATAAGGTTGTGGGAATGGTTAAGAAACTAGGACTAACCATCTCGGCACATGGCGTAAACGGATTTTCCAAAGATGAAGCTGCTAATAGAAAGGTCTTTGAGTTCGCGAAAAAAGCCGGGATCAAAACCATGTCTGCCGATCCAGATCCAGACTCTTTTGAAAGCCTGAATTCTTTGGTGAAGGAGTTTGATATCCGAATCGCCATTCATAATCATGGTCCAACCCATCGCTACAACAAAGCTCTCGATGTATTGAAGGCGATCGAGAAGCACGATGTACGTATCGGAGCCTGCGCCGATTTGGGACATTACATCCGGTCGGGAGAAAACCCCGTGGATGTGATTCGCTTGCTGAAGGGCAGGTTATACGGAGTTCACTTGAAGGATTTTGCGGAAATGAAGGACCAAACCAAGGGAGTGATCCTTGGAAAAGGACACCTGGATTGCTTGTCCGTTTTCGAAGCTCTTGATAAGACAGGCTTCCCTGCTGATGGTGCTTTGTCTTTAGAGTACGAAGAAAACCCGAAGGATCCCATCGCAGACATCCGGGAATGCTACCGTGTTGCCAAGACAGCCTACGACGCGTAGTGCTTTGGTGAGCTCAATCTAGGCGGATCATTGTAACCTCGATGCCAAATTCAAAACTCATTATTGGCATTGATGAGGCCGGCTATGGCCCGAACATGGGTCCACTGGTAGTTTCTGCAACTGCTTGGCGATCACCTCGTGAACTCGACGTTTGCGAGTTGGGCCAAATGATGGCGCCTGAGTTTCAAGCAAAGCCCCTGCGAAAGGGCTCCACACATGTTCCGATTGGTGATTCGAAGCTGATCAATCAGGGCAAAACCGGATATGCAAGTTTGCTTTCAGGAGCACAGTTTCTCTTGAGTGCCATTGCGAAGTCGCATCGTCCAGCATTTTTGGACGAAGTGCTTGAATGGATATCGCCAGACGATTGCACGCGGCTCCGGCAGGTTCCATGGTACCGTGATAGTTGCCCGCCGCGAGAGAGTTCCGGCTTTACTAGGGAACTGGAAAGCTGTTCGTTTCATAACGCCGAAAAGAAAATGGCGCAGCTTGGCTTGGAGATAGTGGACGCACGAGTTCGCATCATTGACGAACCTGAATTCAATCGGCAGGTAGATCGATTAGGCAACAAATCATCGCTGCTGAGCGAACTGAGCTTGAATCTAGCTCGCACGATGATTGACCGACACGCGGCTGTTGACGAGCCAATCTCTGTGTATTGTGACAAGCATGGAGGTCGCAATCGTTACCAATCGTTTCTGATGGCTAGCTTCGATCAAGAGTGGTTTTCTGTTGTGGCAGAAGGGCAACGCCGCAGCAAGTATCAAGCCAATTGGGCAGGTTCATCCATGACCATTCAGTTCCAAGTGGAAGGGGATTCGATCTTCCCGTCAGCTGCATCTTCAGTTCTGTGCAAATGGATTCGCGAAGAGCATATGTTGAAGCTCAACACGTTTTGGCAATCGAAGAGCGATGGCGTTATCGCGCCAACTGCGGGCTATTATGTTGATGCGATTCGTTTTTCGAAAGAAATCGAATCGGTATCGCAGAAGTTGAATCTGAGTCGTGAGAGTTGGTGGCGTAAAAAGTAACAAGCCTCGGATCGGTGGCGTCTGAAATCAGACGCTTTCCAATCCGAGGCTTGTTGCGTATCTGTTCTGAGTCGAGGACTCAGTTTGGGAACGACGGCTTGTCCAATCTACATTTCACGACTCTCTCGAGGGCGTGCGTTGATAGGACAAGCGTTCTAGGGACGATCTTCCTTCAGGCTGCGGAGATCAGCCGGTTGGATGTGGTTCGCTTTGCGATTTTCACGTTTGATCGCCTCATAGACTTCCTGCCTATGGACAGGAATATCGTTGGGGGCTTCGATACCAAGCCTCACTTTATCCCCACGAATGTCCACGATCGTGATAACTACGTCATCACCGATCATGATGCTTTCGTCTCGATGACGCGAGAGTACAAGCATTGGAGACTCCTTTTCTTCGTTACGGTTGCATCCAGTGCAACAGGGTTGGGTTTGAACAGTGGGCTGTACCAAAGCCGTCTACGGTGTGAATGTATCCATTCCTTGGTACGGCAGATGGTATCGGCGTGAAAATGCTGGCGCATCACGCTTCAACAATGCTTTCCGTGAGCAACTGCTGTTCTGACTTTAACGCGCAAGACGTGTGAATTTGCAGATTAGATTTTGGCTTTTGTTGGCATGGTCAAGAATCATGTTCTACGCACGTGATTCTATTCAAGGAGTAAACCCATGAGGGGATTTCATCCCCCTCACGATCATTGGTTCGCGTCTCGTCTGCAAAACATTCAAGACATCATGTCAACTTCACTTCTACTGCGAAGTTCAACTTATTAAAAAAGCGAAAGCCTTGGGTCGCTCTGTAACGTTAAGTGCATGGAGACTGACAATTCCAGCCAGGACAACCTAGTCTGGAGCGTTTGTGTAGTCAGTACGTTTTAACATGAATTTTTTGAGCACCATGATTCGATAGCAATTGTCGTCAAGCTCACCGCAGCTTGCCTCACTTGCCAAGGTAGTCTCCATCGACCTCACGAGTGAAATGCATTTTTGTCAAGCTTCTTCTCTAACCGTTCTACTCCCACTCTAGAAGTTAACATCGTGAAAAGACGCTATCCGTCGCATTTGAAGCTGCACGTAGAAGATTCGGCCTCCTTGGTTGCGTCGGCGAACGAACGCACTCGAAAGAGCAGTTTCTCCGCTCAAGGGAAGGATGAGATCCAGGATTTGCTACGAGCTTTCTCGGAGGCAACCAACTGGGCTGTGAGCGATCGGCCCAAGCAAGTCGACACCAAGAGCGATGTGCCCAGTCACCATATGGTTCAAGCCCCAGCGAGCAAGCGGTGGCGGTTGATCGAGACCATGGTGCAAGATGGGGTGATGGATGCTTTAGATTTGGCTGAACTGCCATCGGTATCTATGGATCGTGCTCAAGACTTGCTTTTATCCATTGAGCGGCTTGTCGATCGGCTTGATCGGGCCGAAGAAACCGTCCGTCGTCAAGAAGCAGAACTGGCGACAACGTTAGGGGTAACCAGTCACAGCGATCGACAACGCGAAACAGCAGATCGTTTGGAAGCGATCCTGGAGAGTGTTTGTCGGTCGATCGGTGCTGTGGCTGGAGCAATCTACGTTTTGGATGACGATACTTCGTCGCTGAAAATGCGATCGTCGATAGGCCTACCACGAAATCGACTGACAGCTCCTCCACGCGAATTGCGAGGATCGCTAGCAGACCTCGAGGCACTTCTCGGAAACGCGGTGCTGCTGAGCGATATCGAGCACATGCATGACTGGCCAAGTCCCGAGCCTTACGCTTCCGCCTTGGTGGTACCAATCGGATCAACCACCATGCCGCATGGAACGATGTGGTTTTGGTCAGAAAAGTCACGGTCTTACAGCGCTACGGAAGTCGAGGTTGCTAATTTGGCTGCCGGGCGTGTCATGAGTGAGATCGAGCAGTCCATCCTTGGGCAAGAGATTCATCAATCCCGAATCATCCAGAAACAGTTTGACACAGCAAGTCTCACTCAGGCTAGCATGTTGCCAGATAGTCAAATGCTTCACAAAGATTTCGACGTCAACGGCTGGACCTACCAGAACGGTAGTATCGGTGGCGGCTTTCACTTCTGGGATGTCAATCCGCAAGAAATGATCACGTTAGCTGTAGGCAATGCCAATCAGCAAGGGCCGGACGGTGCATTGGTTTCCACGGGGATTCAATCGATCTTACGAGCCTTTTGGACTCAGGGGGAAAGTCCCTCTGCCATCATGAGATCGATCAATGACACCATGTGGGCCTTGCAAGAAGCGGATTGGACCGCATCGCTCAATTTGATTCAGTTAAATCCAAAAACCGGCTATGGATCGATATGCAGTGCTGGCAACATGGAAACGTTTATTGTCTCCCATCGAGGATTTCGCCCTATCGGAATACCAGGTCCAAGAGCAGCATTGCTACCGGATAGCATTTTCAAAGCGAGTCGATTCTGCCTGCAGTCTGGCGAGATCTTAGTATCCTACACTGCTGGAATCCTGGACCAGAGCCGCTCCAAATCCAAACCCGCCAAAGAGCCTGTGGGCAAAGGAAAGCGAACGCCGAAGCCGATCAATTACGCACAGTTTGACCAAAGCACGCTTCTACAGATTGTCCGAGAAATGGCAGACGAAAAAGCGAACGACATTACTGGCTTCCTCGCCAGGACTCTGCCAACGTTTGATCGCAGCACGAACGATGATGGAGACCGATCGTTGATTCTCGTTCGCAATACTCGCAAGGGAACAAGATAGGTATTCTGTTCAAGCAAGACCGGCGATTGCTTCGAGCCGTAGACGCTAGCCGCGAATAGAACCCGCTCGAAGCTTGGCCGTAACGCGGTTAGAGCGGATTATTCATAACCCGAAGCGTAAGCGAGGGATTGCTAAGATTGCCCCTCGCTTACGCTTCGGGTTGTGAAAGCAGTCTCTATTGTTTGCAACCCAACGTAACAAGTTACGCGAACTTGACTTACATCCAAACCGAAATAGGTTTATGAATCATCCGCGCATGCGCCCGCGGTTTAGTAAAAACATCTTTGCAAGTGGCGGAAACGAAAATAAAAAAACCCACGGCATTCGCCGTGGGTTTGATCCATGTTTCTCAACAAGGTTGACTTCCCTTATCGGATTAAGGGTTGGGAGCAACGACTCCCAACAACTCTTCTTCTTCCTCAGGAATGATGATCCGTGGTGTCACCGTCATCATCAGTGTATTGGTTTCCCGACCGATCGCATTGTTCTTGAACAGTCGATTCAGGTAAGGAATTTTGCTTAGCATCGGCGTACCTCGTTCGACACGAGCTTCACGCAGTCGCTTGATCCCACCCAACAGAATCGTACCGCCGTCTGGCACACTGACCGTGGTCGTTACGCTTGTTTGTCCGAACGTTGGTTGCTGAACAGTGGTACCTTCGATCACATCCTCTTGGTTCGGACGGTTCGTTGGTACGCCGTTGTTCAGAATCGTGGTTCCCGTAGCTGATCGGCGGCTTCCTTGGAAGGTAAACTCTCGATCGCCTGATTCAATTCGGGTGAATTGCGGAACCAGTGTCATTCGAACAAATCGTTTGTCTTGGGAGACAACCGACTGCACATTCATTTGCGTTCCTTCGCTCAGCACCACAATGATCGGACGTTGAGCGACAGCGAAGTCACCAACAACCGGGTCGTAGGAGATAACGAATGGACGTTGAGCTGTATCGTTGATCGAGGCAGTTTGACCATCGAACATCGTTACCTTGGGAGCTTGCAACACGTTAGAACGGCTGTTCCCTTGCGATGCCTCCAAGAAGAAGAACAGCTCCAGATCGCTCAGAATTGCGAGACCGACCGAAGTGGCGGCTGCAGCATCAGGACGACCAGCAGGTGGCTGAACGGTAAAGTTGTTCCGGACGTTGATGTCCAGATCCGAGGTGTAGCTCGGAGCGGCAGTTCCCACGCCGCTCGTGATTCCGACTGCAACGCTTGGACCGGAGTTCTCACGTGGAAGGCGGTTGATCTTGTCGTTGATGTTGAAGTCGAAGTCGACACCGATTCGCTCAAAGAAGGTATCTTCCAATTGCATGAATCGGCATTCGATCGTGACTTGAAGGTTTTGCAAGGCTCGCAACGACTTCAGCAAGTCTGCAATGGCTTCGTGTGTTTCTTGAGGTGCGGTGACTACCAAGCTCAAGTTTTGGCGAAACTCCATCATCGACGAGTTTCCGCCGGCGATTTGCCACTGATCAGGCGAGATGGTTTGCTCGATCAGCCGAATCAAATCCGCATAGTTCGCGATTGCAGCACCACCCAAACCCACCGTTGAGTTCGGGAAGTTGCCGGGCATTCCGCCAGCCATAGAGCCTGGCGACATTCCTTGCAACGAACCTAGCGTGTTCACTTGAGCAAGAACGGACGAGCTAGGATCGATGTTGGCGATCCGGCTAGCAGCACTTGCAGCGTTCTCATCCCGAATTGTGGCAGAAGCAAAGTTGGTCTGAGCTTGATACGCAGATTGCAGAGCCCCGGCCATACCGGTGTTGTAATCGGATACAAAGTTTGGAATTGGAATCACCAAGTCCTTTACATTGTACACTTCCTTGTAGGTGTCCTTCTTGTTGAAGCGACTGCTTTCGATGGTGAGAACTTCATTCTTGATCGAGTAGGTCAAGTTGAGCCGTTCCAGCATCACGTTCAGTGCGCTCTTCAACGAGATGGAATTCCCTTTCAGGTCAAGCGTAATCGGTTGATCTACGGTGATCCCTTCCTCTGCAATCGATCGGTCATCGATCACAATCGTGATCCCGGTCATTTCGGAGATGGTGTTCATCGCATCGGACAAAGGCCGGCGATCAAAGCTCGCTGAGAATTGTTCCGCCAGGCTTTCACGAATCTTTCGTTCGCGAGGGGACATTCTTGCGTCTGTTTTCGCCGAACGAAGTCTTGTCAAGTCCGACCAAGCCTTGACAGGAGGCATTTGCAATGGATTGTCTCCCGCAAATGGTGTACTTGATCGTTCAACGTCCGTCATCGCATCAGCAAATTTTTCTTGCTTCAGGGAACGAAGATCTTCGTTCTCTTCCACTCGGCTTTGGATCTTCGCCTTGTTGTAAAGTACGGCTGCGATTTCGCTGTTCGGCTTGATCTCACTTACTTTCTTGGCGATCGCCTCGGCTTCTGGGAACCGACGATCATCAATCAGATCATTGTATTGATCGACAAGCGTTTGAACCTGAGCGTCTGTTTTGGCTTCCTTTATTGCATCTTGAAGGATTCGGTCTTCAATCTGCTTGTTCCGTTGATCCAGCTCGATGGTTGACTTGTTTTCGTCTACCCAGGCTTGCATGTGAACCGTAACACGGTCGACCATGGTCAACAGATTTTTGCGTTGGACATTATCGACATCTGCTTGTGCTACTCTTAGACGCAAGGTCTTGAGTTTATCTAGCGCTTCCATCGGTTTGTTCGCGCCTGCCATTCGTTCGGCATCTGCGATTTCGCCAGTGACCTCGGCGAACCAACGTTGACGTTTGAGTTGGTTTTCTCGTCCTTCCGGAGTTGCTCCCTCGATAGCCTCTGGTTCATTACCAGCTCGGACTGTCGACTGCATGAACGTTAGCTTGTCTCGAAGTTGTGCACGCGTTGGCTGGTCCAAGTCATCTCGTTTTTGCCATGCAGACTTAAACAAGCTGAGAGCGGTTTCATTGTCGCCACTGGAAAGAGCTTTGATGCCCTTGTCGTAGAGCTCGACACCGGTTTCATCGGCATCATAGGAGGA
This sequence comes from Planctomycetaceae bacterium, assembly GCA_027487485.1. Lineage (GTDB taxonomy): Bacteria > Planctomycetota > Planctomycetia > Pirellulales > Pirellulaceae > JBKCUI01. The sequence goes on from JAIYDN010000101.1 coordinate 93,292, forward strand.
AAGCACGCCACTTGCAGGTGCTACCCGCGATGCATCCATCGTCGGTTGATACAATCCTGATTGAACTGCTTCGGCCGGATTGGCACCTTGCGGTAGTTGAGCGGTTGCATTCTGGACACCACCGACGGGCATTTGAGCCGACGCGGCCATGACGGGCGAGCTGGTTCGCAATCGTTCAGCTCGGTCGATATCCAGTGCGACATTCCAAGGTCGCATCTGACCAGGTGCGAATTCGCTGTCAGGAACTCGTAATGAGTTGGCTTTTTCGATCAAGTTTCTGGCTGATGCAACATCACCTCGATCCAGTGCCATCTTGGCTTCTGCTGTCAAGCCAACTGCTTGGTCACGCAAAGGATTAGGTGGCAGATTCGGTTGAGTTGCGACAGCGTTTGTGTTCGTGTTAGGCAAAGGAGGCAACATCGACGGTGGAAGGGTCGATGGAGGCAACGTAGCAGGAGGCAGCATGGACGGTTGACCGTTGGCTGCATTGGTCGGCTGCGTTGGTGTTGCGGCCATGAGTCCTGGATTGGATCCCGTTGCACTTGCGCCCGTTCGATTTCGAAGTGCGTTGGCAGCGCGGCTGTTTAGAACCGATCCGGTCTGCAACGAGGCCATCGCTTTATCAAGAGCTTGTTGATTGAGCCCTCGTTCTAGGAATTGCTTTTTCGTTTGCTCCAACTCGGCTACCATCTCAGGGCTATTCTGAGCGGCGAGAGAGGCTTGAGCGAATGCTTGTGCAGCCGCATCATTCTTCCCTTCGCTTAAAGCAGCACGCGCCCGAATCAACAACGCTTTCGGAGTCACGGTTGGTTCCGTTGGAACCGAACGCGACAGCTCAGTGTTTTGAGCAGGGGCCGGCAAAGGAGGAAGACTTGGGCTTTGTGCCACCGCATCCGTTGCGGTGCATGAGATCGTTGCCACGACTCCAGCTGGCACGATCAAGCCCAATGGCATTGAAACGGGCGCTGCTATCGCCGACACGGCGATCATAAGCCGTAATGTCCGAAGGGGGTTGAGGTGTTTCAATGCGACACTCCTTTATCGTTTGATCGCTCAGATTCCAAAAATACACTTTTCATGCATCGTTTGCAGACGGGGATCTTCATGTCTTGAACGTCGCTTCCATGCAACCATCAAGATATCGATCCCTGCCAACGAACTTTTAGTCCGCTCGCATCGGAATAAGGCTAAACCAGAACGCCGGTCAAGCCCAGTTTTCGATCCAATGGAACTTTTTTTCAAATAGTAAAATAGGGTAGCAAAAGCCTCTTATGCAGCCTTCCCAATTCACCTGTGCTACCGTCGAAGGGTACCACTGTTCGGCAACTGTCCCAGAGTTTGGAACGGGGCCGGTTGGCTTGCGCTATACGGTATGCCACGCATGCTGTTTGACGGTTGGCCCGCAGTTGCTGGAACGAATTGTTCGGTTCTCGGTGCTGGTGAGCTTGGTGTTGTGGCCACACGCGCTCCTGCATTTTGCTTCAATTGCTCGACGTAGTAACTGCTGGTGCTGGCCCCGATTGCGTTGTTAGTATCCGTCATGCCGACCGCACGATTTCCTTCTGGTTCGCTAGGATTGGATGGATTGATTGGTACCGTCGCCGATGCAGTTCGAACAGCGGAATCGATCGTGGACCGAGATCCTGCGGCAGCGATCGTGGAAGACGAAGATACTCCGCGGGCTGCGGCTGTATAGGCTATTACCGCTCCTCCGCCATCACCTACCCAGGCGTTCCATGCCGTTTGCAATTTGCCGATAAGCGGGTACTCATAAAACTCCTCCACGGCGGCAACCCAGTCTTCGGTTTCCATCCCTCGTTCTAGAAATTTCACGAACTGACGAGGCCCACCTTGAGCAATCAAAAAGCAAGAAAGGCTGTATCCCTGAGCATACAAAGGCATGATGTCGGGCGGGTACTCGCGAAGGGAAAACAGAACCGCAAAAGGTATGCCTCGTCCTTCGCTTAAGTAGCGAACGAGCATGTGATCGTGCTTGCTGCGTTCGCTGACATGTTCCACCGTGGTGCACGCTCCCTCATCGGCCCAACGTGGGATTGGCTTCCCCAATGCTGAGAAGTGACTGGCTAGGATGGTGTGTGTGATTTCGTGCGGAAGAACACTGTCCAAAATGCGTTCTACCGAACCAGAGACGGTCATTTGGAAGTTGGCCACGCCCCCTTCAGGGATCAGCGTGTATTTGGTCTCTCCATTTGCCAACATGTTTCCATCGTTGACAATCAATGGGCAAGGTTGCGGCCAGTTAGGGATTTCTTGCCCAAGCCAATGGATGGCTAGTTCTTTTCTTGTTCGTTCGGCCTCCAAGGCTACCTGATTTGCAAGGGCTGCGTTTCTTGCGATGACTCGAAAATTCGGCGACGTCACACTTGCGCGGGGACTGACCATCATCTGAGCAACACTTGAAGTGCTCATCGAAATCAAGGCAAACAAGCCAATTAAAATGCTTCGTGCATCCATGCAGAATCTTCTCCAAGATGGTGTGGATCGACTCGCATCGATCCAGGCTATTCAACAGGAAGCGGCCATGCATCCTGCATATTCGCTTCAGGGCCGGAGTCTAGGAAACCAGTCAAACTAGTCTCTAGGTCAATCTTGAGTGAAAGTTGCGAAAAAATCAGAAATGATTTCAGTCTGCTAGCAATCTATTCCGAGATTGGAAGAACAAAGTACGAGCAATTCCCTTAACACGCCTCGACCCATGTTCTTGAAACGCAATCTTCGCATTGGAATTCGACGCGACGCAGTATTCATTGCAGCGCTTTGCACCGCTGCGCTTTTGGCTTTCTATGCTTACGTTGCTCGACTGAGCGATGTAACGCACGATGCCTTCCATGAAATGTCGCTTGTTCGTGAGTATTTTACGAGCGGTGTATTCCCGATGGGGGACGTATTTGCATTTACGCCAACAGTTTATCCCGTGGTACATCACGAATGGGGTACAGGGGTAGTACTTTACTTTGCTGCTGGCTGTAGTCCGCTGGGACTTGATGGAATGGCTATTCTGCGATCGTTGGTCATCCTTGCAATTGCGTTAGCGCTGTACCGTGTGGCGCGCAACAACGGCGCGCACCCATTGATGGTTGCCGTGTGTGCGCCGATTTTATTCCCGCTTCTTTGGGTAGGATTCGCAACCGTTCGCGCTCAGATTTTTACGCTGCTGTTTATGTTGTTGCAGATGCTGTTACAACAATCCGATTGGCGAGGCAGTCGCAAGTGGGTCATTGCTTGGTTTGGACTATATGTGGTTTGGCTGAACATGCATGCCGGTTTCGTCGTGGGCCTTGCTATGCTGTTTCTTCACGTCGTGGAACGCTGGTTCCTTGCGATTTATGCCGATCGATCTTGGGAAGGAGTGCAGAAGGCTTACTTCCAATTGTGGCACCATTTTGGACTAATACCGTTGATTTGCTTTGGCATCTTGCTGAACCCTTGGGGCACTGCCTATGCGCCGTACTTGTATCGAGCCATCACGATGCCACGTCCGACCATGTTGGAATGGCAACCGCTGTGGATGACTCATGACAGCACGACCGCGATGGCTGCATTTTTTCTGTCTGTGATAACTCTTGGGTATGTTGCTAAGAACCGACGATTCGATCGGCTTCGTGGTTGGCTATTTTGCTGCCTAGCGGCCTACATGGCCCTCAAGCATATTCGGCATGGTTCGCTTTACTCGATTGTTTGGATGGCATTGGTTCCAGGATGGCTAACACCCACAGTCTTTGGCCGATGCGCCATCGAATTTCTGACTTTATGGCGTCAAACCGCGATACGTTTCTCCATGGTGGTTGCGATTGCTTGCTCTAGTTTTGTTTGCTTTCATCCGCTTTGGAAAGCCACCCTACCAAGCCAGGATCCGGGGGCTGCGATGGTATATCCTGTGGGGGCGGTTCAGTTCCTGAAGTCACAGGATTTTCAAGGGAACGTTCTGACACCTTTCGCGAGCGGCGCCTATGTGTCTTGGATGTGCTATCCGCAGATACATGTTAGTATCGATGGGCGGTACGAGGTCGCGTATCGCGATGATGTTTTGCCCAAGCATGATCTTTTCTATTCCGCAAAACCTGGCTGGGAATCGGTGCTTAGCGATTTCAAGGCCGACGCAGTTTTGATCCAAGTTTCCAGTCCTGCGTATCCGTTGCTTGGTACCCCTGGCACGAAGACGGAAGCATGGAAGAGGATTTATGAGGATCAGACGTTCGCTCTTTTTGCACCTGGTCATATGGATGTGACCGTGGCTGGAAAGCTTGTCAATTTGAAATCGGATGACAATCCTTAGCGATTTTCCCTTCATCGCTGAGAGTCGGCAAAGAGATGCGTCATCTCGTTCGCTTGTTTTGGCGAACGACTACGGGTAACATCGCGTTGGATATCGGGTGACACTCCCCAAAACGCCTTGCTTTCCATCAGCACCTCAGAGAAATCAATTTATGAAAAACATCTTCAGCCGACATGCAATTGCTGGGTTTGTCATTGCGATGATCGTAGTCTTCATCGCTATCCCGCATGTGTCTGTATCCACGGAACCGCAAGAAAACCAACCTCCGCAAAGGCTGCAGCAAGAACGACTGCAAGACCCTGAAAGCCAAGAAGTGCCGTCGCTGTCGCTGCCATTCACATTCGATCCAAAGCAAGCGACTGCTCCCTCACCTGCAGTACCTGCACTGACAGTACCAACCCCCGCAGTACCTGCACCAGCTCCCGATAGCGATATGCAAGCGGATCCGCTGTTCCTCGAGATTCAAAAGATGATACTCAGTGGACGCAAGAGCAAGTCGAATTTGAATGATGGTAACGGCACACCGGAGTCCTTGGAATCCAAATTGCAAGTGGATGATGTTTCCTCCCATCGTTGGAACGCAGTGGAGTCGATGTTGCACGCTGCGCGGTTGCTAGAGCTTGATGCTGCCGCCCAGCTTGAAGATGGCGATATGGAACAAGCCTCGAAGGCAAAAACGATGTCAAAGCAACTTCGGCGACAGTGCCTCGACTTGCTTGGGAGATAACTAGCGTACCGCGATAGATCGGGTTAACTTACCGCATTCGCTCGATCAAAAATTGGTATGACTTTTCTGTGGCTTCTCGGTCAATGAAAGTCATCAGGTGTGCTTTATCGGGAACTACCAAGTATTCAAAATCTACCCCCTCGCGTTGGAGAGCTTCTTTCATGGATATTGACGATTGGGAGGGTACCAACCAATCCTTGCTGCCGTGAAACAAAAATATGGGTGGGTCGTCGGGACTCACATGGGTGATGGGAGAAGCATCGGCATACTTCTTCTGGAAGGTTCGCCTAGGTCCTCCGAAAACTGGCTTTAGCAAATTGCTATCCAACGGAATCGAAGTCAGGTCGCAAGGGGCGCCACCTGCAACGCACGCTTTCAGACGCGGAACATCGGGGCTAGGGTCAGTCGCCAGTAGAGCCGCTAAATGACCGCCGGCCGAATAGCCCCACGAACCAATCGACGATGAGTCCACTTGCAATTCATCCGCATGTTCATGCATCCACTTTAGTGCCAATCGGCAGTCATCGATCTGGGCAGGAAACGGATGTTTCGGCGCAAGACGGTAGTTGATGGACATCACGACAAACCCAAGACTAGCTAGTCGCTTGGCATGCCGAGCGTCGTTGCGTTTATCCCCCAACGTCCAAGCACCACCATGGATCAGCAACAATCCGGGTAGTTTTTCGCCATCGTTTAGCGTGCTCGGCTTTAAAATGTCGGCTCGATGCATGGGCTCGTCAGGCTGCCCATAAACAACGTTGTAATCAATCTGGATGTCGGCCGAACGCGATTTTTCCGAATCGGAATCGACCGGTTGTCCAACGGGTTGCCCCCAGGCGCTGGTCCACGTGGTCAGCAACAGAAACGCCGTGCAGACACTGCGCATCAAGTCTTTTTTTAATTTCGTCATGATATTGGCCTGCTGTGATTCCATCTTGGGGGGTGAGTCAGAAAAGGCAAGCTCATTGTATTCCATTGTCTAGCTTCGTCCCGCTTGCAGCAATGGTCAAAGGAGAGCATGATAGTTCTATCCGGGCCTTAATTCCTACCCGAAACGCTGCAAAAACCTCCCTCCCTTCCTCTCGGATTGATATTTCCATGAAATCCTACTTCCAGCGAACCGCCCAGCAAGCTGCGATCCTTGAATTGAAGCGAGCGACTTCGTTGTTTTCGCTTTTCTTGCTTTTTTCCACCATTCTGAAAGTGGAATGCGTTTTCGGGGACGAGCCGAATCAGGCTTCGGCCCAAACACTTCGATTCAACAAGGAGGTGCGTCCGATATTGTCGAGTGCTTGTTATCGATGCCATGGCTTCGATGCGAAAACCCGACAAGCCGACCTTCGCCTGGATACCGCTGAAGGGGCTTTCCAAGTCCGCGATTCGGGGAAAGCCGCTATCGCCCCTGGAAATCTAACGGACAGTCTTATTTGGGAACGTATTGTATCGACCGACCCTGACTTGGTCATGCCACCCCCAAGCTCCAATCGGCAGCTGACCGAAGAAGAGAAGAAGACGATTTCTCAATGGGTGGAGCAAGGGGCTGCGTTTGAAAAACATTGGGCCTTCGAACCCATTGTTGCACCCGCTTCACCCACCGAAACGATCGATCAATTTCTTTCTAAGGAGCAACAGGCGAAAGGTCTTGAGGTACAGCCCATCGCGGATCCAGTCACTCAAGTGAGGCGTCTAGCATTCACTCTGACCGGTCTGCCACCCGAGCTTGCAGATGTTGAGGCTTTTGTCGCTGACGCATCCCACGAACATTACAACCGACTGATCGATAAGTATCTTGCTTCTCCGCATTATGGCGAGGAGATGGCCAAGCATTGGTTGGACGTGGCTCGATATGGCGATACGCACGGTCTTCATTTAGATAACGAACGAAAGGCCTGGGGGTTTCGCGATTGGGTCGTCGACGCATTCAATCGCAATGTACCCTTTAATCAATTCACCATCGAGCAGCTTGCAGGTGACCTGCTTCCTAATCCAACTCAGTCGCAGCTGGTAGCCACGGGCTTTAATCGATGCAATGTAACCACCAGCGAAGGTGGTGCCATTAACGACGAGTTCTTATTTCGTTACGCAGTGGACCGAACCAGCACCACGGTTCAGGCTTGGTTAGGTCTTACCGGCGGATGCGCGGTTTGTCATGACCACAAGTACGATCCGATCAGTACCAAAGAATTTTACTCCTTGTATGCATTCTTCTATAACGCAGCTGATCCTGCGATGGACGGGAACACGGACACTACTTCTCCGTTCTTGCCGATACCTTCGGATGAACAACGCAGGGCTTTGGATGCTGCCCGACAACGGGAATCTGATGCGTTGGAAACCCTGCGCAAGTTCGCATCTGCACGCGAAGTCATCGATGATGAATTGGAACGAAATGCTGCAAGTGTAACGTCGGCCCCCATGACATCGATCTGGATGGATGACCAATTCAATCCCGGGGCTGGAACTCGAAACACAACGCGCAATGAAACCGTTTGGAACAATGAAGGCGGAGTTCCCATGGGCCAGCGTTCGCTCCATCAAGAATTCGGGAATCGGCTGGAGCAAGTCGTAACGGGTGGACTGAGGCCTTTGTGGATTCCAGAGCAAGCTTCCCTGAAAGTATGGTTACGGACCGATCGCAACGAGCCACCGAAGGCGGCCTTCATCGAGATCCGTACCAACTCCACCACCAAGCAATTCGTTTGGAGCAATTCAGCCGCCGATGCGACGATTGCAGGTTTCGATCCAGCCCGAATCGTTGGACCATTGCCTCAACCTGGTAAGTGGACACTGCTAACGCTGCCTGTGTCGGATCTGTCCGTGGGTGATCGTGTTGCTGAACTGAAGCTTGGCTTGTTTGGCGGCATTTGCGATTGGGATGGGCTTGTTTGCAGTGGCATTCAACGTCCGAACGATTTGTTGACCGCCGACTTGCAAACCTGGTGGAAAAGCGTCCAAGGTACCGATGTCCCATTTGCAGCAGGTGATCTGGCGAAGGCTCTGAAGGAAGGTCCAGAATCGGAGAGTGGCAAGAGCAAGCGAGACGAGGTCGCTCAGTTCTTCAGGATGTACATTTCCGAGGCGACAAGTCCATTGGTATTAAGCGCTAGGCAGCAGTGGTATTCCGAACAGGTGTCTCGCTCCATGCTGGAAAGTTCGATCGCTGGTACGTTTATTTACAACGATCTAGCGAAGCCGCGCGAGGCGTTTGTGATGACTCGGGGGCAATACGATCAAAAGGGGGAACGCGTCTATCCGAATACACCGGCAGCGTTGCCAAGCTTGAGCAAGGATTCACAACGGGAGCAACCCAATCGCCTGGATTTGGCCAAATGGTTGGTGTCCGACGAAAACCCGCTCACCGCACGAGTCACCATCAATCGACTTTGGCAGCAAGTATTTGGGGTCGGAATCGTCAAGACCAGCGATGACTTTGGATCGCAAGGTTCCCCACCTGTTCACCCAGAATTGCTAGATGCATTGGCCTTCCGGTACCGTGCTAATGGATGGAATACCAAAGAAATGATGAAAGAGATGGTGCGATCCGATGCGTTCCGTCGATCGGCCACGGTGACTCCTGCTTCATGGAATATCGATCCTGAAAATCGCCATCTCGCCCGTGGGCCGCGCATTCGTTTAGATGCGGAACAAATTCGGGACAATGTTCTTGCCGTAAGTGGTTTGCTCAATCGGGCGATGGGTGGTCCTGGGGTAAAGGGATATCAACCATCAAATATCTGGGAACCCGTCGGATACGGAGATTCCAATACGCGATACTATGTCCAGGACCATGGAAATACTCTCTATCGACGCAGCCTTTACAGCTTTATCAAGCGAACCGCTCCACCGCCGTTCATGAGCAATTTCGATGCTCCCAATCGTGAACTGTTCTGCACGCGACGCGAACGAAGCAATACGCCGTTGCAAGCGCTACAATTGATGAACGACATCCAGTACGTGGAAGCAGCCCGAGTTTTAGCCGAGAGTGTTTTGTCCGATGCATCGATTCCAACGGAACGACGCATCCAACAGATTTTCCAGCTGTCTCTTTCTCGCGTTCCCACAACGACCGAACAAGAGGCGATGGCTATGGCGCTGTCCAAGTTTCAATCGCGTTTTCAGGATCAGCTCGAAGACGCAAAGAAATTGGTCTACGTGGGTGAAAAACCAACCAACTCGTTGATCCCAGTGCAAGATTTGGCAGCCTACACGCTGTTGGCCAACCTGGTTCTTAACTTGGACGAGACCGTGAATCGGAACTGATCAACGCTCTTGGGTGAGCTTTGACATAGGCTTGTTTGAGGTTAGCCGTGCTGACGTGAGTGTAAATTTGCGTGGTCACCAGACTCTTGTGGCCAAGCAATTCTTGAACGCTTCGAATGTCGGCTCCTCGGTCAAGCAAGTGGGTTGCAAAACTGTGACGCAAGGTGTGAGGTGTGGTTCGCGAATCGAGGCCACTTTCCTTGATGTACTTTTCCAGCATTCGAGCGACGCTTCGGGTGGTTAGTCGCAAACCGAACTTGCTGGTAAAGGTTGGCAATTCCTTGTTGTCTCCTTGGTCTTTCCGAGTGCGGACGGCAAAGTAACGCTTCAAGGCTTTGGCAGCAAAGCCACCAATCGCTCCAAAACGTTCTTTTCGGCCTTTACCGCGAATCCGAACCACCCCTTCGTCGAAGTCGATATCGCGATCGTTGGTACCGACCAATTCGCTAACCCGCATGCCTGCGCTGTACATGACCTCCAAAATCGCGATATCGCGAAGGCCCATTTCACAACTTGGGTCCGGCGACTCGAGCAGTTTTTGAATTTCGTCCGCCGACAGAAAATGCGGGAGCTTGCGTTGGCCTCGGGGATTGCGCAATGGTTTGGCAGGATTCGTGTCCGCCATCTGCTGCCGTTGAGCGAACCGATAGAAGCTTCTTAAGGATGCTAGCTTTCGCGAAATGCTGGTTCTGGCATAGCCAGCATCATGAAGGGCAGAAACGTACCCGCGAAGCAAAGTCGCGTCCACGTCTCGGGGAAGAACTTTTTTTTGCCCCTCGTCCGTCAAGAAATCCGCCAGGTCCATCAAATCTTCGCGATAGGATTTGATCGTCAGATCCGACGCGTTCCTTTCCACATCCAGGTAGCGAAGGAATTGCGAGATTTCTGCGTGCATCCGTGAATCTCCATTATTTCCGAGGAAGGAACCAAGGGGCAGAATCGAAACAAGGGTTTGCCAAAATAGTCGCCGAAACTTGGCCCCCCGAAGTTTACACGCCAAATCGAAACAGGCTTGAACCTTTCGCCAAACATTTCCGAACGGCAAAGAAATATCAAATTTTGGCGACTTGGATCAAGTTTACCGATTGTTCTGCCGAAATCACCAGCAGCGATTTTGTGGATCGACATGATCAAGTAGGAGATGCTAGCATCCCCGATCTTGACGAGCGGCCCGCAGGAGCCTAGACTTTCTGACTGTTAAACCCAGTCGGCAAAACGACTTAGGTCGTACCAAGGTTCCTCGGGGAGTTCAGTCGTGACGAAAAAAGAGATCGTGAAAACGATTTCCGAAGAGACCGGAATCAATCAGCAAGTGATTAAGTCGATCGTTCAACGAACTTTCGATTCGATCGTGACTACTCTGGTTGAAGAGGGGCGAATTGAACTTCGAAACTTCGGAGTGTTTCAAGTAAAACCGAGAGCCGCTCGCAAGGCACGCAATCCTCGAACGGGACGACAAGTCGAAGTCCCTGAGAAGTTTGTGGTTACCTTCAAGCCCGGAAAAATAATGGAGCAGAAAGTCAACTCAATCGAGGGGACGCCACTGGCCCAGCAGATCCGGGATGAAATGGCTTCAGGAAAACTTGATCCAGAAATTGATTCGGACGACGAAGCAACGGAAGAAGCTTCTGATTCCTAACGAACTCTTTGGGCCCAGCTCAATCGGTTCGGCGTTATCGGACGGTATTGTTGTAGTGCAAGACATTCACGGAGGATGAGTCATGCGGCGAAGAATTTGTTGGGCTTTATTGGTTTGCAGTTCATGCCTCCCGATGGTTGGTTGCGTACTTCCTATTTACTCAGCCAATCCATCCAAGCGAGCTGAGCAATTGATTTATACGTCCGAAAACTTGCGTGCACTCATTCAAGAGTGGGAGCGTTTTTGGTTCTTGGATCAACCTAACCACATGACTCCATTCCGCGTTCACGGCGGCGTGATCTAGGAATTGGAACTGCCGATCGTTCACGATTCGGCAAACGAAGTCGACCGGGCCAGTGCATGAACTGTCCCTTGCGACATTTCGTACTCATCATGTAGTATTCCAAAAAACATTTAAGGAATCCTCGTGATGAACAAAATTCTAGATCGAACCAATCGCTGGAGCTCGTCCCTAATCCCATATGCCTTGGTGTCAGCCATCGGCGTCGGGTTGACGGGCGGTATGGCATTGCTGGTTTTCTATGCTGCATTGCGTTGGACCGACGAAGTCCAAGATGGTCTGGGTGGGTTCTACGGCAAGTCAGGCACTTTGATTATTGCCGGCGGCGGAAATCTGCCGGAGACAATCCCTGCTCACTTCTGCAAACTTGCCGGTGGCAACGAAGCCCGTCTGGTCGTCATCCCTTCTTATGACGCTACCCCACATGAAGAGCGAGCAATTATTCGCGAATGGCGGCGTCGCCAAGTTGCCACCATCGATGTCTCCAGATGTCGAGCTCGAGACGATTCTGCCAGCGTTGCCCTGGCTTCGAAGATAAGGCAGGCGACCGGCGTCTGGTTTACTGGCGGCCAACAAGCGATTCCTGCCGAATACTATTCAGGCACTGCGGTAGAAACGGAATTGTGGAGTCTCCTGGAACGCGGCGGAGTCATCGGCGGCACATCCGCAGGCGCCGCAATCATGTCGCGAGTCATGATCGAGGAAGGGCATCGTTCTGCGAAAACTCGCCAAGGCCTTGATCTGATCCGCGGCTGCGTGATCGATCAACATTTCATGCGAAGAAACCGGCTCACGCGACTTCGAGGGGTGCTGGACCAACACCCCAAGACAATCGGTATTGGCGTCGACGAAGGCACAGCGCTTGTCGTCAACGTGACTTCCGGCCGTCTGAACGTGATAGGCAACTCGTACGTGATGTTATGGGCGCCATCGGAAACAGAATCTCCGCACCAAGCAGAATTTCTTAAGGCCGGCGATTCGTTCGATCTAGATCAAATCGAATGGCAAGACGAACCAACTGAATACCAAGAATTGGCTACTGAAGTCTAGCCGCTTATCAACCTAAAGCACCGTCGCCGAAGCATCTTCGGTTATTTCGTTTAATGGTCTCCGTAGGCGTACTCGCATAGGACAAGACGCACTCGCACAACGTGTCTTCGAGTACGAGTACCATTTCATTGAGTACGATTACGAGTACGAGTAAGAATAGGATTACGAATAGGATGGAAGGCCAAAACAACGCAACTTCCATCCTAATGCTTACAACTCAAGGCGACCAACTCGAACGAGCGTCCGAATCGTTCGCACCACCGATCTACTTCACACCAAACGTATAAGTTGTGGTTTCTTTGAAAGTCTCCGCTGGCTTCAACAGGGTCGTTGGAAACGACGGCTGGTTAGGCGAATCAGGGAAATGCTGAGTTTCCAGGCAAAAGGCTTCATGCAACTTGTAGCCACCATTGCCCTCGGTACCATCCAAGAAGTTGCCTGTATAAAGCTGGATTCCTGGTTGTGTTGTTTGCACTTCCATCGTTCTACCGCTGGCGGGATCAACCACTTTCGCTGCGAGCCTCAATTTGCCGGCGTCACCTCGAACTACATAGCAATGGTCGTATCCATTGGTTTCCTTCATCTCTGAAATTTTGTCGCCAATCGGGTGGCTGGATACAAAATCCAATGCAGTGCCAGCGACGGGAAGTAGCTTTCCGGTTGGGATCAGGGTGTCGTTCACGTCTAGAACTTGATCGCATGCCAACATCAACTCATGCTTGTAAATGGTTCCGCTGCCGGCTCCGCCCAAGTTGAAGTAAGCGTGATTGGTCAAGTTGACGTGTGTTGCCTTATCGGTTGTAGCACTCAATTGAATGGTCAAGCGATTGGAGTTGTCCCAGACGTAATCGGCGACAACTTGCAACGTTCCTGGGTAACCTTCGTCTCCATCGGGACTGGTAAGAGTGAAGCGCAAGCCAACGCTGGTGGCGGACTTGAGTTCGGTTGCTTTCCACATCAGCATGTCGAAACCGACTTTGCCCCCGTGCAAGTGGTTGGGACCATTGTTCGTGGCCAGGGAATACTCCTTGCCGTCGATGGTAAATTTACCGTTGGCAATTCGGTTGCAGAATCGTCCGACGGTCGCACCGAAATAGGGATGGCGTTGCAAGTACCCGTCGATGGCAGAGAATCCAGCTGTAACGTTCGTTTTCTTCCCTGCCTTGTCGGGAACATTAATGGAAACCACGATCGCACCGTAGTCGATCATCTCGATCGTGTTTCCCGCGGAATTGGTCAATGTGTATTTCGTAACGCTTTTGCCATCGGAAGTCTTTCCGAACGGGGCAGAATCGATCTTCATTTTGCTTTGTGCTTCGCAGATTTTGGAGGATTGAAATAGAAGGGCAAAGGTCGCGATCGCTACGCATAGCGAACGCAAGACTCCTCGCGTTACCGACAAACTTCTGAATGTGTTTCTCATGGTTATTCCTGGATATAGACGGGGAGAGCGCATAACACAAAGTGTAACGGAGCCGAATTTCCGGCAAAGCCCCTACGGTCTCCCTATTCCGGCTAATCCAAGCAATCCGGGCGATCCTTGTTTTGCAAAGAAGTTAACAAAAATCGAGGTGATGGACGGACACGATTGAGCTCACGGCCTGCAAACGCATCCTAAATTCTCATGGAACCAATGCAGGCCTCCTCGCCGCATTCTCGGTTCGACTTGTCGCTAGGTTATCCATGCAAAGGGCTACCGTGAGATTTTTCCCTACTTCGTCGCTCGACATTGTTGAACCCTTAGCACCTTTCGTGCCTGCTACCGCTTGGAATCAGATGCTGCGAGAGTCGCGTGAATCAAATCCAAAGCGTACTCCCAGCGACAGCAAGCCCTTTTACCGAGATGCTCTCGAACATGCGATTTCGCTGAATCAGGACCAACCGTCTTGCAGTCTTGGTACAAGTTCGATCGGCCGTTCCAAAAATCCTTTTCAGGTCAGGCTTGAATTGGAAGCACCAACGCTGTCGGCTGTTCACCTGGATAGCTGCTTTGCGGGTGGCGAGTTCGATTTCTTGCTACCGCCAGTCAAGCAAGAAACCAGCTACGAACTTCAAGCAGACGAAGATTCGGAAAGCTACGATCTTGAACTTGGGCTTCTTGAAAGCGTCCAAGAGATCGCGATCAGTCTCTATCGCGAACCCGCTCGACGGGTCCAACAGGAAGTTCGCTAAGCGCATTACGCAGCTTTGCGCTCCACTGGTGTGATGCACAAGCTCACCCAGTTAGGATCGCGTCGATGACGTTGCCATGGACATCGGTGAGGCGTCGATTGATGCCGTTGTGATAGAAGGTCAGTTTCTCATGGTCCAGCCCTAGAAGATGGAGAATCGTGGCATGGAAATCTGGGACCGTGACTTGATTCTCCCCCTTCGCATAGCCGATCTCGTCGGAACTGCCGTATGTCATTCCCTTTTTGACTCCTGCGCCTGCTAAAAAGCAAGTGAAGGCGAGAGGATGATGGTCACGTCCCGGTGCCCCTACCCCCTGCGTAGTTGGGCTGCGTCCAAATTCGGTCGACCAAATGAACAGAGTGTCTTCGAGCATGCCGCGTTGCTTCAGGTCTTGAATCAAGGCTGCGACGGGTTTATCCATCGTCAGAGCTTGAGCGTCATGATTCTCTTTCATGTTCTCGTGGCCATCCCAATTGATTCGAGGTGATCCGAACGACCCACCGTTCAAGATTTGCACAAACCGAACTCCGCGCTCCAAGAGCCGTCTTGCGGTCAAGCAATTTTTGGCAAAGCCTTTGTTTTCAGGCTCGTCCAGACCATACATTCGGCGAGTCGATTCCGTTTCGCTGGACAGGTCGGTAACCTCGGGAATGCTCGATTGCATCTGCGCGGCTAATTCGTAGGAACGCAACCTCGCGGCAAAGGCAGAATCACCTTGATGCTGGTTCGCAAAATCCCGATTCATGGCTTCCAACAGCTTCATGTCGGCTCGCCGGTCTGCGGCTGATAGATTACCTGGTGTATTCAGGTCCGGAACCGGATCGCCCGATTGAGTTCGAAAAGCAACTCCTTGGTGATTGGCGGGTAAGAATCCAGCTGTCCAGTGGATCGAACCACCCGCAGGTAAACCTCGCGGATCGGGCAGCACGACAAAGGCCGGAAGATTTTCATTCTCGGTGCCCAAGCCATAACTCAGCCAAGCACCCATGCATGGAAACCCATTCAGAGTGAACCCGCTGTTCATTTGAAATGCGGCTGGCGTATGGTTGTTGCTCTTCGCAAACATCGACTTGATAAAGCACACATCGTCGACGCATTCCGCTAGCTTGGGCAAGAGACTACTGACCCATGCCCCCGACTTCCCATGTTGCTGAAATGGATAAACACTTTTCATCAGACGTCCCGGCTGTCCGAAGAAACCAATGTTCTCCCCTTTGCCTTCGAGGGACTTGCCATCCATCTGCTCAAGCTCTGGCTTGTAATCAAAGGTATCCAGATGACTGACACCACCAGCGCAAAAGACTTGCACGACTCGTTTTGCCTTGGGTGCAAAGTGGGGTGCGATGGCAGACGACGTTTGTTGGTCCGTGGCACGGGCACGATCACGATGAAGCATCCAAGCCAGCGCGATCGCCCCAAGTCCTCCCCCTTGATTCCACAGAAAATGACGACGAGGCATCGCAGCACTTGGCGAGGGAACGAACAAGGATTCGAATCGGCTATCGGACATAAAGAAACTCCGTCGAATTGAATAAGGCCCAGCAGACACTGAATAAGCCTCGTTGCTGTACCGCCTCGTTTGCACGCTGCAATTCAAGCTCGATGGGCAATCGCCCAAGGGCCAGTCGGTAGACCGTCTTGATGGCTTGTGGTTGATCCTGGTTTGCTGTTTTCATCGCCCGATCCGCCAAGTGAGTCGCCTGGCGCTGTATGAAGGAGTGGTTCATCAGTTCCAAGGCTTGCATCGGAGTTGTGGTCACGCCGCGACGAGGTGTTTTCACGGACGGATCGGGGCAATCAAATGAATCGAGCAAGGGGTCCTTGCCGCTGTTCACATTCATCCGGTACACCGTCCTTCGATTGAATTCCGGTTCCGGTCGATCTATAGGAGTGTAGAAGGTTGCATTGAATTCGGTGGTGGTGAAAGGACGAAAACTTGGCCCGCCGCCGTTGGGATTGAGCTGTCCACTCGCAAATAACATGGCGTCTCGGATTGCTTCTGCTTCCAATCGCTTGGGTGCGAATCGCCAAAGCAATTTGTTGTCTCCGTCGATCGAAGCAGCGGTTTCGTTCCAGTCCGATGCCTGGCGGTAGGTATTTGAATTCACGATAAGCCGATGGAGTGCTTTAACGCTCCATCCACTTTGAATGAACTTCACGGCAAGCCAGTCGAGTAGCTCCAGGTGGCTTGGCGGGTCACCGCTTGCACCTAGATCGTTGGGAGTTGATACAAGCCCCTGTCCAAAATGCAGATGCCATACTCGATTGACCATCACACGAGCAGGCAACGGATTACGATCATCGCAAAGCCAATTCGCAAACTGAATTCGCCGCTCTTTTTCAGGCGAGTCTGCCGCCAAACCAAAGTCAGACTTCAAGCCTTCGATCGCAGACAGAGCCCCTGGCTGAACCTCTTCCGCGGGCATCGTAACGTCGCCTCGTTTCAAACGCCTAGTCTTTTCGGGTTGAACACGAACCCCGGTGTAAGACTTGGGGGGACTTTGGAGATCGGCAATCTTTCGCTCGGCATGCTTCACGCTCGACAGTGCTTCTTCGTACATACGCTGCTGCTGAGGTTCGAAGCTCGATAGGATCTGTTCCATCGATGGCGAGTAACCATTGGCATGAAACGAGGCTAAGATTTCGTCACTGTTCAAGGCCCGATCGTAGATAGCGGCTTGTTTAATTTGGCCTGTAAGCCACGGACGCCCACCACCGGTGTGACGCATTCCGATCAAGATCCTCGCTTTGCCAGCTTGAAAGGTTTGAAGTGGCTTTGCGGGTGTGTACGCTTTTCCGTAAGGTCTGCCATTGCGATAAAAGGTGATGCTGTTGTCTTTGGCATATACGATCGCAACATGAACGAACTTTCCAGGCGGACTATCCTCTTGAGGACCCTGGATAGGCTCCGTGCGAGCGAAACTTTCGCTTCCTGCCATCCAATGACGCGGTTGGTTTTCGCCAAAGACAATCGCATCAAAGACTCGCCCGTCTTCGGTTTCGATGGCGATCGCAGCGCCCCCTCGTTGGTCCAATGTAGCCAGCGAGACCCATGCCTCCAGCGTCTTTTCGCGGATCGATTCAGCAATGGGTGGAGATCGAAAGAATGCACCTTCAGAGGGAAGATTGAGCACACTTTCGCCGCTTTTCAATTTGGTGATTGCAGCCCCACCCAGCTGTTCACCTGGTGGAGTCTGTGTGGCCGTTAAGTCAAACTTCCATTTGGAAATTGGTGACAGGCTTTCTTGCTTGGCTAAATCTGGATTGAGCGAAATGTACTGCTGAGCCCCTAGTTTCTCGAGTTCCCAAAGTACCGACCTGGCACGTTGGATATCGGCCTCGGCTTCGTGACGCACCTTGGTTCGTGCCACTATCTCTTCTTGGCTCAGGATGTCCCGTTCGCCATGTTTTACGCCCTCAAAAACGGATTTGATGCGGTAGTAATCTTCATGGCTGATGGGGTCAAACTTATGAGCGTGGCATCGAGCGCAATTGATGGTCAGCCCAAGAAAGGATTGCCCCACGACCCCGATCAAATCTTCCAGTTCGTCTTCGCGCGTGATGGCGCGTTGAGTTGCATTGGACTGGCTGTTGCCCGCTTGATCCCATGGTCCACACACCAGAAGACTCGTTGCAACGAGTCCATCCTTGGTTATCGGCTCGATCGAATCCCCTGCAATCTGTTCCCGCATGAATTGCGTGTATGGCTTGTCCTTGTTGAAGCTATCGATCACGTAGTCGCGGTAGTGCCAAGCGTTTTCACGAATGCGATCGTATTCAAAGCCTTGACTTTCCGTATAACGAGCCACGTCCAGCCAGTGCCGGCCCCACCGCTCGCCATAATGAGGCGAAGCAAGTAGTCGATCTACCTGCTTTTCGTAGGCGCTGGAGGATTCATCCTGGATAAAGGCATCTAGCTCTTCGGGGGTCGGTGGAAGCCCGATCAAGTCGAAACTCAATCGTCTCAACAGTGTTGTGCGGTCTGCTGATCGAGATGGAGACAGATTGTTGTCGGCTAGCTTCTTGGCGATGAATTCATCTATGGTTGCCTCGCTGGTTTCGTTTCCATTTGGCAACTTCAACGGTTGCAACGACCAGTGCGAACTGCTTCGATTTGCGTTTCCGGATAATGCATCAGGCCAATTCGCACCTTCATCGATCCAAGCCTTTAATGTTTGCAGGTCCTTGTCGGAAAGATTCTGTTTGCCGCTATCCTTAGGCGGCATCTGCATGGGATCGTTGCGGTTGCTGACAAAACGATAAAGCGGACTATTGGGAGCATCATGAGGAACGATCGCTGCATCGCCAAAGTCGCCACCTCGCATGGCGATGTCCCTGGAGTCCAAACGGTAGCCGCTCTCTTGTTTGTTTGGACCATGGCAGTCGTAACAGTGCTTTTCAAAAATCGGCTTGATCTCATGCTCAAAGCTGATTTGAGCAAACGCTGACGAAACGCACGCAACCCATGCAATCATGAGCTCGAAAGCGAAAGGGAACCATCGGGAATTCATGCGTCAATGTGCCTTGCTGCCACCGTTTTAAACCAACAAGGCCGAGGAAACGGCCCTTGTGCTGATTTTATACCAAACTCAAAGACGCGTGAGGGGCAATATCCGAGTGATACTTGGTTGAATAATCGCTAGAATGCAGTCCGCTGTGCTTAGCCCTCTTCCAACTCGATCCAAACTTAGGGTAATCGATGGTTCTCAATCAAAACAAAATCGTAATGCATTTCCAGAAGATAGCTCTCTGGGGGGGCTTGCTTCTAGGATTCGTGGCCATTTCGGACGCTCAGGAGCATTGGGGGCAATTTCGAGGCGACGGGGCCAAGGGCATCGGGGACAACAAGAATCTTCCTGATCGTTGGTCTTCGACGGAGAATGTTGCATGGAAGTGCGATCTACCAGGCCGAGGTTGGTCGTCGCCAGTAGTTTGGGGCAACAAAGTGTTCGTCACCACCGTGATCAATACCGGAGAATCCGAAGAGCCCAAGAAAGGACTCTACTTTGGAGGCGATCGACCGAAGCCAGCTCAATCGATCCACCAGTGGAAAGTCTATTGCCTTGATCTTGGGACGGGCTCAGTGTTGTGGGACCAGCAAGTGCATGCAGGCATCCCAACCTCTCCGATCCATTTGAAAAGCAGCTACGCATCGGAGACCCCCATCACCGATGGCGAGCGTGTTTATTGCTACTTCGGGAATCTAGGTTTGTATTGTTTTGATTTGGAAGGAAATGAAGTTTGGCGCAAGCCTTTCGATCCCAAGGCAACTCGTTATGGCTGGGGTACGGCCGCTTCCCCCGTTCTGCACGAAGGGCGTTTGTACGTTGTGAACGATAACGAGGAAGAATCGTATCTCGTCGCCTTTGAAGCCAAGACAGGCGAAGAATTGTGGCGGGTTGTACGCGATGAAAAGAGCAATTGGGCAACCCCTTACGTTTGGAAGAACGATCAACGAACGGAGATTGTGACACCAGGCACTGGTGGAATTCGTTCGTATGATTTGGCGGGTCAACTTTTGTGGACGATTCGAGGGATGTCCAGCATCACGATCGCAACTCCCTACGAACACAATGGCTTGCTTTATGTAAGCTCGGGGTACGTCATGGATCAGACCAAGCCCATTTATGCAATTCGACCCGGCGCATCGGGCGATATCAGTTTGAAAGATTCGGAAACCTCGAACCAGTTCATCGCCTGGAGCCAGCCCAAGGCTGCACCGTACAACCCGACGACCATGATTTACGAAGATCGGTTGCATGTTTTGTATGACCGCGGACTCGTAAGTTGCTTCAATCCGGTGGATGGTAAGGAGATCTACGGTCCTGTTCGGTTACCCAAAGGAGGCGCATTCACCTCGTCTCCTTGGGCTTACGACGGCAAGGTCTTTTATCTGAATGAAGATGGAGTGACTCACGTGATCAAATCGAGCGATCAACTAGAAGTCTTGCATACGAACAAGCTGGAGGAGGATGACATGTGTATGGCGACTCCTGCCATCGTCGGGGATAAACTTTTGATCCGAACGGCTGCCCGAATGTACTGCATTCAAAAGGGAAAGAAAATTGAAAAGCCGATTTCGTTTGACACACCCTCGACGTTCAATACTCCCCCTGCTCCGGCAGCAGCCTCGCAGAAACCCACGGACAGTGAAAAGCCGATCCAAGGGGCCATGGCTGAAGATGATTTGGGCACCCATGGCTACGCACCCTCCGATGGTGTGAATATTCATTATGTAACGAAGGGGACTGGCCCGTTGGTCGTCATGATTCACGGGTTCCCAGATTATTGGTACACCTGGCGAAAGCAGATCCCGGCTCTTGCAGAGAACTTTCAAGTCGTCGCCATCGATCAGCGAGGGTACAACCTGAGTGATCAGCCTGCGGGAGTCGAGAACTATGCGATGAAGAAGCTCATCGGGGATGTTCGAAACGTCATCAATCACTTCCAAAAAGAGAAGGCGATAGTGGTTGGGCACGATTGGGGTGGGATGGTTGCTTGGCAATTTGCCATGAACTACCCAGCGATGACGGATCGTTTGGTGATTTTGAATCTACCGCATCCCAATGGACTGCGGCGGGAATTGGCCACCAATCCAGAGCAACAAAAGAACAGCGAGTACGCTAGGTTCTTTCAGTCGCCAGATGCGGCTTCGCAGATAAAAGTCGCGTCGTTAGTGGAATGGGTGAAAGATGCGGAAGCCAAGAAGAAATATGTCGTGGCTTTAGAGCGTTCTTCGATGGAAGGGATGCTGAATTATTACAAAGCTAATTACCCTCGGGTGCCTTACACGTTACCCGAGAGCGAAGGACCGAAGGTCCAGTGTTCCGTTCTCATGATTCATGGCCTGAAGGATAAGGCCTTGCTGGCAAGTGCTTTGAACGACAATTGGAAGTGGATTGAGAAAGATTTGACTTTGGTCACGGTCCCAGAAGCGGATCATTTCGTGCAACAAGATGCGCCTGAGACGGTCACTCGCACGATTGCAAATTGGTTGAAGGCCAATCCGTGAACAGGATGGTAGGAAGTATTTGGAGCATCACGTGGCGCGATCAATGTAGTCGCGGGGTGGACGCATTCCCGATATACGCGACAGCAAAAGTGGAGTGCCCCGCGAAGGAAGTTCGTAATCGAGAACAATGCTTGCGGTCGAAAAATGTGGGGCGAAAGATAATCAGCCAAAGTAGGGTTCTAAAATTTTTCGCCCCTCATTTTTCGACAAACTCTTTTTGTACTTTCGTTGGTACTTGGAGACATCAAAGGGCCAAAGAACTTGTTCGAGTGGGTGGTTGCAAGTTGAGATTTGATTTCTTGAGCAAGGCGATAGGGTGCCATTCGTTCATGACATCTTTTTGCCTTCCTGGATGTCTACGGCCCGTGAGAAGTTATGGCCCCAAAAATCAGGGTTCTGCGGCCACTGCTTGTTCCGTTACATTTTTGCCAGCACTGTTCAGGCAGCCAGCAACAAAAAGGCAAAAACTCTCGGATTGGAAAGGCAATTGTTGAGCACACTTCCATTAGTGTAAAGCAAAGACTAGACTGGAGCGAAGAGGTAAACCATGTCAGAAGCAGCGACCCAACTACTCAGTACGTTCTCATCACTTTCGGCTAGTGAACAACATGAAGTGTTGATTGCACTTCTGCGAAGCAGTGGTCAGCTTTCACCGTCAACGTTGAACGACGATCAGCTCGTAGCGATTGCAGAGGAGGTTTTTTTATCGCTAGAAGTAGAGGAGCTCCATGGCGACGAAAATCGCAAGAGGTGAAGTGTGGATTGTCGATCTTGGTATGGTGGCCAAAATTCGCCCGTGCTTGGTGTTGAGCATTCCAAGCGACGATGAGAATGACCGAGTGTTGACGGCACTCATTCCCCATACGACAAGTACTCGTCAGTCACGATTCGAAATCACCGTTCGAACGCCTTTCTTAAAGGAAGGGGCGTTCGATACACAAAATATCATCACAATTCCGAGCGTAAAATTGGTCCGCAAATTGGGAACACTAAACGCGGATCAGTTTTCGATGGTGGAACGGTCGGTTAAATACTGGCTAGGATTCGACCAAAAGGCTGAAGCAGGCACTTAAAGCAAGAGAACAACGAATACGCTAGGTTCTTTCAATAGCTAATCCGTGAATAAGTTGGATGGAAGTATTCGGAGCATCACGCCGCGCGATAAATATAGTCGCGGGTTGGAGGCATTCCTGATACACCCTTGCCTGCCTTTTTGCTCGCCACCACTTGGTAGATCTTGATGGAGCCGGCGGTGAAGCCACCTGATGCGCCCGCTAAGTATGCGACCCAAAGTCGGTACCGTTCCGCCCCAACCAATTCGATCGCTCGTTCCTTGTTGGCAGAGAGGTTCTTGCACCAGAAACGTGTTGTGATCGCATAGTGCTCTCGCCAGGATTCGACGTCGTGAACTTCGAAGCCGGTTCGTTCGAGAACTTCGGTAGTGGTTCCGACTGGGATCAGTTCCGAGCCTGGGAAGATGTACTTCAAAAGGAACTTGCGTTCAGGACGGATTCGAGCCGCAATGCGTTTCGATGGTTTCGCACTGCGTGCAATCGCATGATTCAGAACCAGCCCTCGGTCTCGGAGCAAGGAGTTGATTTTATTGAAGTACCTTGGATAGTTTGCCGTGCCGATGTGCTCCGACATTCCAATGCTGGAGATCTTGTCGTAGCTCCCTTGGTGATCAGCATAATCGCATATTTCTACGGTCACTCGATCCGATAGGCCAAGTCGTTCGATTTTGGCTTTCGCATATTCATATTGCTCTTGCGACAGAGTGATTCCATGTGCTTTGACACCGTAGTGCTGCGCTGCGTGGCAAATGAGCCCGCCCCATCCACAGCCGATGTCCAACATGCGTTCGCCTGGCTCAAGACGAAGTTTGCGGCAGATGATGTCTAGTTTGTCGTGTTGGGCTTGGTCGAGGGAATTGGACCAGTCCTTGAAGTAGGCGCAGGTGTAGACCATTTCGGAGCCCAAAAACAACTTGTAGAATTCGTTGCCCACATCGTAGTGAAACTGAATGTAGTCGGTGTTTTTGCGCTTCGATTCGTCTCGGCCCACCATGTCGTCGCGGAACCCATCTTTCAGATCGGCCACTTCCGTTTTCGCAAAAAGGAAGGGTAGCGTCTTTTTAGCTAGCATGATTTTGCTGATTTTTTTCAAACGCGCCCTGTTGGATTGTTTGGTTTTCAGGGCTTCTGAGAAGTCGATTAGATCGCCACCTTCGAAGTCGATATGGCCTGTGGCGTAAAGTCGAACCAGCATCTCCAAGGTGGGGCGTCGCATCATGCTGCCAATGACGCCTGGCCCAGACAAACTGATGATAAACCTGCCATCAGCGTTGGCCCCCAGCGGAATGACTTCGCCGTTCCATAACCGCACCGATACGTTCAGATCGAGCGGTTCCGCGACCGACTTCAATAAGTCACGGATCGAGTTTAATTGGGTTTCCGCAGAAAAGAAGCTGGCCATTCCATCGACTCCATTCGAAACAAATACTTGGGGTGCGAGGCAATCCGCCTCCGCATTGTCGCCACTCAGTTGACAAACCGACTGGTAGTCTAGAGACTTTGCCAAAATAATCGAAGACCGAAAAACGCAGGGAATCTGGGCATTTCAACTTTGCGGGGTGCGTACCAACGATATCTCTTGGGTTGATATGCAGTGTGCGGGATCTGCTATGCGGGATCTGCTATACTGTGCATGGTCTTCTCGGCGCGTGGTCTATCGGCCAGTGCCCGACCCAATTTAGATCACATCATGTTCGCTAACGAACGCTGCTCAAGCGTTTTGGCAGAGAGGTATTCGCTCGTGATTTTTCATTTCCCTCGATTGACTTTTCAAGGAGAGGCGATCGTTCGAACGTCCCGATCCTTTGCATCTCTTGGCTTTTTGGTTGCTGCGTGCTTGTACAGTGCGGCGACTGGCCAAGAATCCAAACCCCAGGAAGCGAAACCACAAAGTTCCGCGGCTCCAACGGCAGGCTTGTACCCTGTCTTCATTGATACCACAGGATCCGATTGGGTCACCGTTGGTAAAGAGGACTTTGTAAAAGCCAATTGCAATGACGATACTTGGGTTTGGGATGGCAACCAAGTTCATTGTACCGGGTTGCCTGTCGGGGTCTTACGCTCCAAAAAGAAATACAAAAATCTCGAATTCGTTGGTTCCTGGCGTCACCTGTCCGAAGGTGGCAATTCCGGCTTCTTTCTTTGGACGCCTGAACAGGCACTTGAAAAGCTTCCTCCCAACGCATTACCGAATGCGGGGATCGAAGTCCAAGTCTTGGACCATGGTTACACGGCTCAGTTTGAAAAATCGAGCGGCAAAAAGGCCGACTGGTTCTCCACCAATGGCGATATCTTCCCTGTTGGAAAGTCCAAGCTGAAGCCCTTTGCACCTCTTTCTCCCGACGGGTCGCGAAGCTTTCCAAAATCGAAGCACAGCCTCGGTTCCCCGCAATGGAATCATTACTATGTTCGGGCCATTAACGGTGAAGTGCGTTTATGGGTGAACGGGCACGAGGTGTCTGGCGGAAAAGACGCCGATCCCGCTGAAGGGTACTTGTGCTTGGAATCCGAAGGGGCACCTGTCGAGTTCAAGGACATCAAGATTCGCGAATTGCCTTAGTTTTCACGTTACCCCAGTTTTTATTTCGATAGATCATTTCACAAACGATTTTAAAAATGCCAAGTAAGTTTCATTCCAGAAGTCAGTCCGTCGGTAAGTTCAAAGCCTTGGTGGCACATACGATGGCTGCCGTCAGCGTTTTGCCAGCAGTGATTTTGCCGGCCACCTTTTTTCAAGCTGTCATTTATGCAACTAACGTGCAAGCGCAAGACGCATTGCCCCAAGGGCTGGTCTCTGGCGTTGAACTGCAACATTTTGATCGTTCGATTCCAGCAACGGAGGATTTCTACCGACATGTGAATGGCAAGTGGTTATCAGATACACCCATCCCTTCGGACCAATCCAACTACGGAACGTTTACGATCCTGGATATCGAAACCAAAGCTGCCATCAAAAAGATCATCGAAGAGGCAGGTGCGGACCCCAAGCCATCGCCGATCGCAAAGCAAGTAGGTGACTTCTATCGTTCGTACACCAACATCCCAAGACGCAACGAACTGGGGCTGAAGCCGATCGAAAGCCAGCTTCAATCGATTCGGTCCGTTCAAGATAAAGCTCAGCTTGTCGAGATGGCTGGCAAGTTGTCAGGCCAAGGCATTGGCAGCTTCTTGAGCTTTTACGTGGAGCCCGATGCGCGTCGCTCCGATCAGTATGCGATCTATGTGAATCAAGATGGCATCAGCTTGCCAGATCGCGATTATTATCTGCTAGACGATGAGCAAAAAATAAAAACGCGAAAGGCGTATGTTGCGTTCATTGAGTCCATGTTGGGGCAAATTGGTTGGGACGATCCAAGCGGATTTGCAACGAAGATTTTGGCATTGGAGACCGCCTTTGCAAAATCCCAATGGTCCCAAGTGGAACTGCGGGATCCGGTCAAAGGCTACAACAAAATGCCATCGTCCGAGTTTGGCTCCAAGTACTCGGGGTTGCTTTGGGCGAATTACACAAAAGCAGCCGGCTTGCCAGGTGCGTCGGATCTGATTGTTGGGCAGCCAAGCTTCTTTGCAGGTGCTTCGGAGCTGATTCAATCGACCGACATCGAAACACTCAA
This sequence comes from Planctomycetaceae bacterium, assembly GCA_027487485.1. GTDB lineage: Bacteria > Planctomycetota > Planctomycetia > Pirellulales > Pirellulaceae > JBKCUI01. The sequence goes on from JAIYDN010000101.1 coordinate 119,437, forward strand.
GGCTTACCTGGCGTTCCAAACCATCGATTCGATTGCGCCTTTGTTGACGGAATCGCTCGAGAAGATGCACTTTGATTTTCACGAAACAACTCTGAGCGGTGTCAGCGAACAAGAACCGCTGTGGCGTCGCGGTGTGGATGCCTGCAATGGCTTGCTAGGTATGCCGGTCGGACAACTTTACGTGGAGCGATATTTTTCACCGAAGGCCAAGGTGAAGATGAACGCGCTCGTTAAGAACCTGATGGTCGCCTTTGAAAATCGGATCAAGAAGTTGGCCTGGATGGGCAATGGAACCAAAGCTGAAGCCCTTCAAAAATTGGCTCTTTTTACCCCGAAGATTGGTTACCCGGACACATGGAAAGACTATTCCTCCGTGGAAATCGTTCCGGATAATGTCGTTGTCAATTTTCTTAGGATAGCTGAATTCGAACGAGCGTATCAAATTGGAAAACTGGGGCAGCCCATCAATCGCAACGAGTGGTTCATGCCGCCTCAGGCAATCAATGCCTACTACAATCCCACGATGAATGAGATTGTTTTTCCAGCTGCCATTTTGCAACCGCCTTTTTTCAATCTGGATGCGGATGATGCCATCAATTACGGTGGCATCGGTGCAGTGATTGGTCACGAGATCAGCCATGGATTTGATGATTCCGGTGCTCAGTTCGACGGAAAGGGGAACCTGCGTGATTGGTGGACGGAAAAAGACAAGGAAGAATTTAAGGCTCGTTCTGCTCGACTGGTCTCTCAGTTCGATGCTTATGCACCGTTGCCGAACTCCAAAGTCAACGGCAGCCTAACTCTGGGGGAGAACATCGGAGACCTGGGTGGTATGAGCGTTGCATACACAGCCTACCAGCTAGCGCTGGATGGCAAAGAAGCCCCTGTGATCGATGGTTTCACTGGCGATCAACGGTTCTTTATTGGTTGGGCCCAGGTTTGGCGTCGCAAGTACCGCGACCAAGAGATGCTCAAGCGATTGATGACGGACCCTCATTCTCCCAGCCAATACCGTTGCAACGGGATCGTTTCGAATCTGGACGAATTCCACAAAGCATTCGGTATCTCGGAAGGGACAAAAATGTTCCTTCCCGAGACCGATCGTGTAAGGATCTGGTAAGGACTTGGCCTGATGATGAAACCCGATCCAGTCAGCGGCAACGCTACGAAATCCGAGATGGATATCATTCCATTGTCCGACTGCCCATCCTTCATTACCAAAGATGGATCGGGTATTCGGGAGCTGTTGTCCCATCGTAATTCGTCGATCCGCAATCAAAGCCTGGCCGAGGCTACTATCGGGCCAGGCGTATTGACAGAATTGCATTATCACAAGGTTACCGAAGAGATCTACTTCATCACGCGTGGAACGGGCGTCATGACCTTAGGGAATCGTACGTGCCGCGTTACAACGGGGGATGCGATTGCTATCCCGCCTGGCCAAATTCATCAGATACTGAACGATGGCGATGACGATCTTGTGCTTCTATGCTGCTGTGCGCCAGGTTACGAACATTCTGACACGTACCTTGTAAGTCCCGATTCTTTGAGCTGATGTGGCTGGGTAGGACATCAATATGGACTCGGCCCCTTCACCCATGCCTGAATCTAACTTTCCCAACTTGGATGCGTTTCGGCCGTATTTAACGGTGTTGGCTCGTGGCCAGATTCCTGTTTCGATGCAAGCTCGACTGGACGCTTCGGATATCGTTCAAGAGACCTTGATGGAAGCGTATCGGAAACGAGACCAGTTCCAGGGTGGACAGGAAGCTAGGCAACTTGCGGGCTGGTTGCGTCAGTTGTTGTCGTGCAATCTGATTGACGCGTTTCGGACGCAACGGCGCGACCAACGGGATGTTCGCCGCGAGCAAATGCTGCCCCATTCCGTCGACGAATCTGCCATGGGGCTGGATGCGTTGCTCATTGCAAACGACTCGTCACCCAGCGAAGCGGTCGATAAACGTTTTCGAGCTTTGGAAGTTGCAAGAGCTATTGAGCAACTGCCCGACCAGCAGCGCGACGCAATCATGTTGCGGTACTTTCAAAAAACGACACTCGAAGAGATCGCTAGCCATATGCAGAAATCCAAACCCGCGGTGGCTGGGTTGTTGAAACGTGGACTGGCAACCCTGCGCGAGCGTCTGAAAAAGGAAGACGTATGATCGGCTCGGAGGATCAAGACGGAAAACAAGACAAAGTGGATTCAGCCATCGCGGAGTATCTGGAAGCCGTCGATCTTCAAAGTCCTTTCGATCTTCAGCAGTGGCTGGACCGGCATCAGGAAATCAGGTCCGACTTGATGGAGTTCCTAGCCACCGAAAGCGACTTCGGGGCGGCCTTGTTGCCCAAACACCCCAACGATTTCAATGCGGCCGAATTGACTACGGATTGGGCCAGGGGAACGATGGACTCGCAGCCGCAGCAGCCTTTTGCGCCCTCGATTCGCCGATCCAAAATTGGTCCGTACGTGCTCAAGCGATTGTTGGGTGCAGGCGGCATGGGACAGGTTTATGAAGCATCGGATCCCTCTGGTAATTTGGTAGCGGTGAAGTTGTTGTCCTCGCGCTGGATGCGGTCGGAAGAGTCGTTGCTTCGTTTTAAACAAGAAGGGGAAATCGCCAGTACGATCAATCACCCGCGATGCGTTTTTGTCAGGGCTGCGGACGAAGACCAGGGCCAGCCTTACATCGTGATGGAACTGATGACGGGCAAGACGCTGAAAGATCTGAGTTCGGATTCAGGACAATTGGATGTTAACGATGCCATACGCGTCATCATGGATGTTTTGGATGGGCTGGAAGAGGCACATTCGCACGGCATGGTCCATCGCGATATCAAACCAGCCAACTGTTATCTGGAATCCAATGGTCGCGTGAAGCTGGGGGATTTCGGTTTGGCCCGATCGATGGTCCACGATTCTGAATTGACGCAAACGGGCGATTTCGTAGGGACACCTTTGTTTGCATCCCCCGAACAAGTGAAAGGTCTATCGATTGATTCGCGTACGGATATCTATTCCGTGTGTGCGACGTTGTACTTTCTCCTTACGGGTAAAGCCCCTTTTGCAGGTTCGTCCCCCACCAGCGTGATCGCCAGAATCGTTTCCGAAGACCCAACACCTGTTCGAGCATTGAATCCAAAAGTCCCCGCGCTTCTTGAGAGCGTGATCATGCGGGGGTTGCAACGAGATCGTGCAGCCAGACAACAATCGGTCGGTGAGCTGCGGTTGGCACTGGAGCCTTTTGCAACCGGTCGGCAAACCATATCCACTTGGGGCCGTCGTTTCGCTGCCTATGGCTTGGACAGCACTCTGGCGGGACTGACCGGCGCGGTTGCTGTTCAGTTTGTATCGGTGGATGAAACGTACCCTGCAATCCCGCTCTGGCTTTTTCTAAGCTTGATGTTCCCGATGTTGGTTTATTACTTGGTCTTTGAAATTTGGGGGAACGCAACCTTAGGCAAGCGGTTGTTGCGATTGCATGTAGTCGATCGGTTTACGGGCGAGAAGCCGAGTCTGAGCAAGCGAGTGGTGCGCACTATTTCGGCATTGCTTTTCATGGGGATGTTGAGCGATTTGACTTTGTACGCATGGTGTAGTCCCAATGATCACAACCTCTGGGCTGTAAGCCAATGGACCGGTTACATGGTCTTGTACATTTTGATGTTATCGCCATGGCTATGCGCCTGGCGGCCTCGGTTGTTGTTGCATGACTGGATCAGCGGAACAACGGTCGTTGACCGACCTTCGCTTAATGCTCAGCAACAATTAGCGAGTGTCGCAGCAGTTTACGATGTACCATTGTTGGCTTCCACGGGGTACCCAGACAAGCTGGGCGATTTCAAAGTGACTGGGCTGATCAGTACTTGCCGCTCCGGCACGATACTAGCGGGACGCGATGAGCGCTTAGCGCGAGATGTTTGGATTCAAATGAGGCCCCTAAAAGCATCGGATTTAACTACAGAACGCCGCAATTGCGATCGCACTACTCGGTTGAGATGGCTCCATGGGGGAATCGAAGGAGATTGGCGTTGGGATGCGTTTCTTGCTTTCAAGGGAGCGCCCCTGAAACACTGGACTGCACCGGACTCGCCATTGGTCTGGAAAAAGGCACGAAGCATTCTGATTCAAATTGCCGAAGAGCAACTTCACGGCGAGCAGGATGGAACATCCGTATCGGTAAAGTCGTTGGATCAAATATGGATCGACGCGCGTGGAAGAGTCGTTATTGTGGATTGGCATCATTTGGATCAGGCGGAGAGGGAACGAGAGGAACCTTTCGTTCAACAACAACGCTCTGTGCTTCGCGAAACTACTAGATTACTCTTGTGTGGAAATAGCTTACCACTAGCTTCTCCACCCAAACCGATTTTAGCGATCCTACCCGGTTACGCTCGCAAGATTCTTGAACCTCTATCGACGGTAACTACGGAGTCATTTTCAGCAGCGACTTTTCTTGAGTCGCTCAACGCTAATTCACGTAGACCTGCCGAACTTAACTTTGAGAATAGGCTGTTAGGGGTAGGGGTCGCAGCAGTTCCCGCCCTTTTGATGCTGGCTATTGTCGCTTCGCTTTCCCGAGCTGGAAATCTGCTGTCGCTAGAAATTTTAACGGATCAGTTGGTTGCACCCTCGGTGGTCGAATGGTTGCTGGAATCAGGCAACGAAAAGGAATGGGAGCGAGCCAAGGCCAAAGTTGAAGCATGGCCCTCGCGCGAGCAATTGCAGTCTTGGCTTGAAAATCGTCAACAGAGAACTCAAGATTTGTCCGAACAGTATAGAGTGCGATTCGAACGGCAAGGCTCATTTGCTGCACTTATTGCTCAAAACGCCAATTTGATTCCTGAGCCGGTTTTGCAATTGCCAGCGGTTCGTTTCGAATGGGAGAACGACAAACTGGTGTTGGTAAACTGGCGCAAAACGGAGGGACGCTACCCATTCGATCTTCAGTTGGTTTCTCGAATGATTGCGCACGATGCTAGTCAGCCCTCGCAAGCATTTTTTCGTCGAAGCCCGATGCGGTTGGTCGCTGTGATGCTCGCCCCGTTTTTCATTTGGATGATTTGGGCAGGATTAACGCGAGGCGGACTTGCAATGTGGATTTCAGGTCAACAGGTCGTAAACGCTGTTGGTACGCCCATCCCTTGGTATATTTGGATGTGCCGCGTGTTGGTTGCAGGTGCGCCATTTCTACTTCTCCAATGCTTGGTAGCTTGGCTGGATTTGTACCACCCCGAATACTTGCTGGTATCTTCGATCGCAAGTCTTGTCATGCTGTGGCTGTTTTTGGTTTACTCCATTCTTGTTCTTGCGTTTCCACGACGCGCACCTCACGATTGGCTGCTGGGGCTGTATCTGGTCCCCAGATGAGGAATTGAAGGTAAGAAAGATTTTTTTAATTCTTGCGCCCCATTTTGGCGGCGATGTCGGCTAGCAAGGTATGGGTCGCTTCAAACGGCGACCTTGATCCTTACTTTTAAAGACGATTTCGATGTCAAACCTATTGATCCAAGTTCAGGAAGTTGGAAAAGCGTTTCGTACCGTCCGTGCCGTGGACGGGGTTTCCTTTGAGGTGAAGCAGGGTGAGATTTTTGCGTTGCTTGGGCCGAACGGAGCTGGGAAATCGACCTTGGTGCGGATGATGATCGGTATGTTGCCTCCCGATCAAGGGTTGATTCAATGGTACGATTGCCATGGCAAACCTGCTGCCATGGATGCTGCTCAGATTGGCTATCTTCCCGAAGATCGTGGACTGTATCGCGATCAAAAGGTAAGTCGCATTTTGGAGTACTTCGGCCAATTGCGAGGCATGTCCATCGCTCAATCGAAACAGGCTTCACGGGAGTGGGCCGAGCGATTGGAAGTTTCGCAGTACCTTGGAAGCAAACTGGAAACGCTCAGCAAAGGGAATCAGCAGAAAGTGCAAGTGGCGGCAGCGGTTTTGCATCGCCCTCGGTTGGCATTGTTGGACGAACCTTTTTCGGGCCTGGACCCGCTGAATCAAGAAATGATGCTGGGGGTAATTCGGTCTTTGCAAGAACAGGGGACGACCGTTCTGCTTAGCGCGCACCAATTGGAGTTGGTGGAGCGATTGGCTGATCGAGTTTTCTTGCTGGCCCAGGGGCGACGAATCATGTCGGGCACCGTACCAGAGCTCAAGGCCAGCAGACACAGCGGTTACTCCCTAAGGATTCACTTCGGGAAACCAGTACAATCAGATTGGTTCGACACGTGGAAACCTGAATCGGACCTGGAGAGCTTAGAGTTCATTTCGGACGATACGATTCAGTTGACCCTTCAAAACAAAAGCACTGCTGTCGAGTGGATTCAGCGTGCCTCGGGAGTGGCGGACGTCGCCGACTTCCGTGGCGGTGCATTGTCTCTTCATGAAATTTACTTGCGGGCACTGAATCCAAAGCAAGTTTCGTTGGACGTGGATAGAAGCAAGACTCTGGTCTGAAAAAAGGCCATGTTCGTTCGTGTGTGTTCCGTGCAGAAAATTTAAAGCTGAATCTCCGAAAATCGAAAGTAGATAACCACCATGAATCATTGGCTGAAAACCAGCTGGACTGTTGCCCGTTGGGAATTCCAGCGTTACTTCAAACTGAAAGACCAAGTGATTGGGATTGTTTCCTTACTGGTCGGGGCTGTGGTCGGTTATGGTGCGATTCGTATTGCGCAATCGGCTAAAAAGGTCGAAGTGGCGGTTCTGGGTGCGAACGCCCAGTTCGCGTTGCCGGAAAACGGGAAGTTGAAAATCGCTGAGGGAACACGGACCGAGCAAGAATGGCGGGAAAAGGTCCAAGATCGTTCGATCGATGGATTACTTGTTTTTACTCAATCGGCTGAATCGCCATGGGAAGCTAATCTGACGGTACGCCAAGAGCCAGCCTGGTTGGAGGAACTGCGACCGGCTGTTCAAAAGGAACGGATGCAATGGCAGATGCAAGCCGCCAAACTTAGTCCGGAAACCTTAGCTCAGGTGTTGGCTCCGGCAGATATCGAGCTGGTCACTCTGGCCAACCGAGGTGTTTCCAAGGTGGATCGATTGATCGCCTACAGCATTCTCGGAGCGATGCTGATAACCACCTGGATCGGTTTGGCGTACATGATGACAGGCATCACAGGTGAAAAGCAGCTGCGGGTCACCGAGCAAATCGTGAGCGCGATTCGCCCGCAAATGTGGATCGATGGGAAATTGATTGGAATCACGGGTGCAGCCATTGGTTCGTTGGCATTTCTGTTTATACCCAGTATTTTATGCTGGCCGCTTGTTGGGTTGCTAGGTTGGGATGTGTCCCTGCCTGATTCACTGCATCGATGGGAGTTTTTGCCGGTGTTGCTAGCCTTCTATTTGGGGGGAGTTTTGTTTTGGAATTGCTTTTATGCGGGGGTGGCATCTGTGATCAACGATCCCAATACTTCTTCACGTACGTCGCTTTTGTTTCTGCCCATGCTCCCCATGATCGCGGCTGGCTTGGTGGTGTCGCAACCGGATGGAGCCATGATGCGAGTGTTAAGTTTGGTGCCCGGCGCGTCTTCAACCGCCATGCCGATGCGGATGGTTTTGGGCGAGGTGTCGGCCGTGGAGATTTTGTTGAGCCTGATTTTTATGCTGGTCGGCATTGCCGGTCTACGCCTTCTTGCGGGGCGGATTTTTGCCGCAGGCATTATGCTTTATGGCAAAGAACCAAGCTGGCTGGATATCGTCAAATGGGCGCTGAGTCGGCAAGGCAAAACCCAATCATTTTCAGCGGTCATACTCGTGATGATGTGCTCAAGTTGGACCATTCTGTTGCCCAGCCAGGGGACGGCCCAAGAGAACTTGGATCTAGAACAACAACGTAAATCGTTCGATCAAGTTTGGCAAACGATCAAAGATGTTCATTGGAATCAAGAGTTGGTTGGCGAAAAATGGGATTCGCTTCGAGAGGAGCTAAAGCCCAAAATCGAACAAGCGAAAGATAAGGAATCGGTCCGGGAAATCCTTCGTCAAATGCTGAAAAGTCTGGGGCAATCTCACTGCGAGATCATCCCGAGCGAAACCTACGAAGCCATGGAGGAGCAAGGGAACCAAGGTGGGGAAGGCGTAAGTGGTTTAACCTTTCGTTGGATCGACGATCAATTGGTGGTAACGCAGGTGCGGCCCGAATCACCTGCCAAAAACAGTGGCGTTGAAGTAGGCTGGGCTTTGCAAAGCGTTACTAGGGGTGGGACGACTCGCACTGCGGATCAATTAGTCCTTGCCGTCAAGAAATCCACTCAAGGGCAGATCGTCCGTTTTGAAACAGCGATGGGACTTGCGGCGACCAGTGTGTTGACGGGCGCTATCGACGAAACGTTGAAAGTAGCTTTTCTGGACAATACGAACTCCTCCAAGACGGTTATGTTGCAGTTGGTCCAAGGGGAAGGGATTCCAGCGAAGATGGGGAATCTACCTCTGATGGACATTGAATTCCAATCTCGTTTGCTGGATGACAACATCGGTTACATTGCATTCAATGCATTCTTTGACCCGGGGCGATTGATGAAAGCATTTCAAAAAGCGGTCACTCAGGATTTTGTACAATCGGAAGGTCTTGTGATTGACATGCGAGGGAACATTGGAGGGATGATTCTGATGACGATGGGTATGAGTGGTTGGTTTGTCGATGAACAAGGAAAGCTGGGATGCATGAAGATGAAGGATACTCCCTTGAACGTCGTGATCAATCCACGACAGCCCAGATATAAGCGACCGGTAGCCATCCTGATCGACGAATGTTCCATCTCATCGGCTGAGATCTACGCTGGTGGTTTGCAAGACCTTGGTGTGGCTCGTATTTTTGGTGCGAGATCTGCTGGTTTGGTTCTACCTTCCAACGTGTCGCGTTTGCCCAACCAAGATGGATTTCAGTACGTTACTGCGGATTACGAATCCGCATCCGGTCGTGTTTTGGAGGGGCAAGGAGTTGTGCCAGATGAATCGATCACGCTGACTCGAGCTCAACTCAAGGCCGACGCCGACCCAGTATTATCCGCCGCGAAGGCATGGATCTTGACCCAACCAAAGTAAACTTCAACTTCAACTTCAACCTAAACCTAAACTGTCCTTCAACTTCAACCGTTCTCTTAAGAAAGAAACTAAGTTATGAAAATTCGATTCAATCGCTTTGCCTGTGCTGTTGCTCTGTGTTCAGCCTGTGTTGGGGCGTTGCCAAGCAGCCAGAGTTCCGTCATGGCTCAGGAGACCAGTTCTGCGACAGCAAAATCTTCGTCTGCGACCAAGTCACTTCCAAGCGCTGACGACGTGATCAAGAAGTATGTGGCCGCGTCGGGTGGACAAGAGAAGCTTCAAGCGATTAAGTCCATGGTCAGTAAGGGCAAATTGTCGATACCGGCAGCTGGGGTCAATGGGGACATCGTTTTACAGCAAGTGTCGGACGGTAAGTTCATGATGAGCATGGAAATTCCGGGCGTCGTGTCGCAGACATCGGGTTCCGATGGCTCCACATTGTGGGAAACGTCTAGCGTAACAGGCACAGAAGTTTTAAGCGGTGTGCGTGCGGACCAAACGAAGCTTCAAATGACGTTGTTTCCTTCGCTCGAGATGAATCGATTCTTCGATTCGGTGGAATGCACAAGCCAAGAAAAATTTGGTGGCGAAGATTGTTATGTCGTCGAGGCGAAGAAAAAGGGGCAACCGTCGATGATATCCTACTTCTCGGTAGCGACAGGGCTTGGCAAAGGGAATCGTATGACGGTTTCAACCGCCATGGGGGATTTGAAGATTGTTTCCGAGATTAAAACTCACATCGAGAAAAGCGGCATCCAGTTCCCGGGCGAGGTGGAGGCAACGTTGCCCAACGGGATGAAGCAATTGATCACGATGGAAGAGATCGAAGTGAATGCCAAGATTGATTCCAAAGAGTTTGCTCTACCGGACGAGGTAAAATCGATGGTGAAAAATCAGTAGTCACTCCATCGATGTCGAAGTGTTCGTTTGCATGGGTCGTATTTGTTGGTTCGCATACGACTCATGCAATGGCAGATGCTAGTTCTATGTCTGCGTTCTTGCGACACCGAATCAAGCTAGTCGCGTTAGACCAAGTCGTCGAACGCAACGTCTTTTTCTGTCTCTTTCAGGGCGAGTCGTTTAGCCCAAACGATGCGAAGTCTATTCTTATAGAAGCATCCGTACATGATCAGTACCCCTGCGGTATATGCTGATACGAAAAGCACGGATCTGAAGCCAAAAAGAACCGTTTGCAAAACGCTGGAAAGCCCAAGCAGCAGCATGAAGATAACAAGTGCGATGAACACCAGTGTCAATTTGGTTTCCAAGCGGCGGTGAGCGATCCAAAGGCAAAGGTACATCCAGGCTAGTGGAATCCCGCAACCGGCAATCAGCCACAAAGCGAGATAGATTGTAAGTTGCGAAAAATTTACATTGAAGTCTTGGTTGAGGTCTGCGTTGAAGCTTCGGATCCAACCAAATAAAAAGCAGGCGGGGACAATCCCAATCAAGATAAGCAAGGCTGGCAGAGCGACATATAGACCGACGCTCAATGGGGGGAGACGCACGATGTCGCCATTTAGGCTCAAGCACAATCCAAGGAACCGCTGGAATAACCATCCCACGATGACGACAGAAATCGCATAAGCCACGAACGGAAAAAGCAAAAACCCTGAAAAGAAAACGAGCTGCGCACCAATGTACAGCAGTGCCAGCGCCACGGGGACCAAACGATTTGGGTCGCGGTTTGGAAAAAGAAATAAGCAATGTGCCAGGAACATGAAGATCCCAAAATCGCAACCCAGGGACGCGGTCGACGCTGTTGAGATCATCCAGTTGCCGAAAGCGCTTACCCCACGGGTGTTGGAGCCTGTGGAAATGAGGCAGGCATAGACAACGATTTTTGCAAGGAAGCTGGCTAGTAAAACCAAGCTGCAATCTACAGACGCTCGGCCAATCGCCACGTGAACCAACTCAGGATCGTTGCTAATGACTGGTTGGGATTCGCCAAGTTCAATCGCTTGCATTTTGGTATCTCGAGCGTTCTATGCGGAAATGTTTATTGAAGATAAAGCGATGTTTGCAATCGATGCGTCAAGGGGGACTTTTTCAGGTACCGTGGGGCAAAGTCTGGTATTCTGGCATGGGACGCATTCGTCCGAGCCTAAAGTTGCTCCCTGGGAATTGTCTGGGGTAGCGAGTACAATTAGCTTCTGCGATTCTTGGTAGATCCATAGTCTACTCAATTGCCACGCCCGCCGGTCCAGCCTTCCTTCCTACCCTCCCACCGACCCAACCTAGGATTCGGTGCGGACAATCCCTCCAATGCAAAGTGCTCGCAATCATGAGCAATCCATTTTCCCTGCAATACGGTTCGGCTCCGAAAGGTGATTCGTGCCAAGGCATACTTGGCCATGCTCTCGTAGCTTTGGCATTCTGCATTGGCATTTCCTGTTTTTACGGAAGATTGCCAGCGAACGAGCCTAAAAGTCCCAGCGTCTCCGTCAGTTTCGTCAATGACGTTATGCCTGTTTTGACAAAGGCTGGTTGCAATTCCGGAGTGTGCCATGCCAAGGCGGTCAACGGGCAGAATGGCTTTCGGCTGTCTCTTCTTGGATTTGAACCTCAAGATGACTATGTTCATTTGTTAAAAGAGGGACGGGGACGGCGGCTTTCCATGGCCTCGCCTGCATCTAGTTTGATCCTTAGCAAAGCGTCCGGTCAGGTTCCGCATCGAGGCGGTGTTCGATTGAGTAAGGAATCGACCGAGTACGCGACGTTGCTCGGCTGGATCCGCGACGGCGCCAAGTACGACGGTCCCACGGCTACTAAATTGCTGTCCATTCAGGTTCAGCCCGACCGAGGGACGCTTCCGCCAAAATCGCAGCAACAGTTAACTGCCATTGCCGTGTACGCGGACGGCACACAGCGTGATGTTACGAAGCTTGCCTTGTTTGAGTCCAATGAAAAGAGCATGGCCGAAGTGTCGGAGCATGGGTTGGTTCAAGCCATGGAACTTCCAGGGAGGGTTTCCATCATGGTTCGCTATCAAGGGCTCGTGTCGGTCTACAGCGCATCGATTCCGCTCGGGGCGATGGTTGATTCCATTCCTGCTTCCAAAGGCTTCATCGATGATGCTTTGTTTTCTAACTTGAAAGAGTTGGGGATTCCTCCTTCCCCCATTTGCGATGATGCAACGTTTGTTCGTCGTGTGACTTTGGATGTCGCAGGCAGGCTTCCGACCACGCAAGAACTAGATTCTGTTGTCGGTAGCACGGACCCAAACAAGCGGGACACGTTTGTGGCAAAGCTGCTTCAAAGTTCGGAGTACGCTGATTTCTTTGCCAACAAGTGGACGGCGATGCTCAAGAATCGTCGCGACGACGCAAGCGACATCACTTCCAATTTTGCATTCTATTCGTGGGTACGCGATAGCCTATTGCAGAATAAGCCATACGATCAAATGGTTCGCGAACTTTTGGCGGCTACAGGTACCGTGCAGTCGAACCCACCGGTAGCTTGGTACAAGCGAGTCAAAGAACAGAAGCAGCAGTTGGAGGATGTTGCTCAGTTATTCTTAGGTGTTCGTATGCAATGCGCCCAATGCCACCACCATCCCTTTGAAAAGTGGAGCCAAGACGACTACTACAGCTTCGCTGCATTCTTTAGTCAAGTCGGCCGCAAGCCAACATCAACTCGTGGCGAGGATATGATTTTTCACAAACGAGGAATCGCCACCGCAGCCAATATCAAGACAGGAACTGTCCTGAAGCCTGCGGCTCTTGGTACGAGCATCGATTCCATCACTGCCGACCAAGACCCACGGCTACATCTTGCCAATTGGATGAGTGACCCTAAGAATCCTTTCTTTGCCAAAGCGGTGGTCAATCGTTACTGGAAGCACTTTTTTCGCCGAGGTCTTATCGATCCAGAAGATGATATTCGCGATACGAACCCACCGTCGAATCCTGAATTGCTTGCGGGGTTAGAAAAGCATTTTATTGCAAGCGGATTCGATCTGAAGGAACTGGTTCGTGTGATCGTTACATCCAATGCGTACCAGCTTAGCTCTGTTCCAAACCAATCCAATTCTGCCGACCAACAGAACTATTCGCGATACTACCATAAGCGATTGCAGGCCGAGGTTCTGTTGGATTCAATCGATGATGTGACCGGTGCAAGGACTGATTTTCAAAACTTGCCGACGGGAACTCGGGCGGTTGCCCTGCCCGACAACAGCTACAACAATGCGACTCCCTTTCTCAAGGTTTTTGGGCGTCCAGAGAACGAGAGTGTTTGTGAATGCGAAAGAACTCAATCATCTAGTTTAGCGCAGAGTTTGCATTTGATGAACGCTGGAGATGTCAAAGCTAAACTTGCAACGGCCGGTGGACGAGCGGATTTGATGTCCAAGTCGCAAAAGCCCATGGAAGAGCGTGTGACGGAACTGTATCGAATTGCATTCGGTCGATCTCCCTCGGCAGCCGAACTGAGTGGGGCTGTGGACTATTTGACGGAACCGAGCTCCGCGGATGCGAGCGGTGTTTCGGTAGGCCAACCAGCTAGCCCAGAACGATTTCAAGACCTTATCTGGGCCTTGATCAATACCAAAGAATTTCTCTTTAATCACTGAGCTTCAAGTCATGATATCTTCAGCCCAAGCCAAGTGTCCTTTCATTGATCATACGAGGTCGCGTTGCATCGCTCTCTCTGCAATGCTTTTGATGTGGGCTGCAGGCCCCGCGATTCTTTCGGCTCAATCGGTTTGTCTTCCATTGCCCAGATTGCTCACGATGATGCCGATGGGTGGATCGGTTGGCTCGCAGGTTGAAATAGCAATCACGGGGGAGCACTTGGATGAGGTTAAAGAACTGTTGTTCAACCATCCAGGGATTGTCGCCAAAGCCAAGCAAAATGATGCTGGGCAGATCGAGCCGAACAAGTTCCTTGTTCAGATTTCAGCGGATTGCCCGACGGGATTGTATGAAGCACGCGTATTGAGCAGGCTCGGGATATCTTCGTCGAGAATCTTCTCGGTCGATACGCTTCTCGAGTTAAAACAAACGGCTCCCAACACATCGTTGTCGACCGCCATGGAGATCCAAGTGAACTCGGTAACGAATTCCGTGATGACTGCCAGATCGATTGATTTCTATCGCTTTATGGCTCAAAAAGGGCATCGCTATGTTGTTGAGTGTTCTTCGCGTGGTATCGATTCCAAGCTGGATCCCGTTGTTATCATTGCGGACTCGCAGGGGCGCGATCTAGCGGTTGAACGTCGAGGTGACCTGCTGGACTTTACTGCGTCCCAGGACGGGCCGCATCTTATCAAGGTTCATGAGTTGACTTTTAAGGGTGGGCCTGCTTATTTCTATCGGTTGCATTTCCAAGAATTGGCCGCCGATTCCGTACTGCCACGTTTTGCGTCTACGCGTTCGGTCAGCGCATTTTCTTGGCCGCCGACAGGGCTTCCTGCGAAGGCAATAAGTGCCGAATTGGAACCCAATGGCGTTTCGGTTCCGCAGCAGATTGCGTTGCCTTGCGACTTGTCGGGTAGCTTTTACCCAGCTGCGGATGTCGATGTTTTCGAGTTTTCGGCTCGAAAGGGAGAAACGTGGTGGGTGGAGGTCGCGTCGGAGCGACTTGGGCGGCCAACCGACCCAGCGATCTTGGTCCAGCACGTGACTGGCGAACCTGGCAAAGAGCAACTTGTCGATGTCGTCGAGTTATTAGACATCCCAAGCCCGGTAAAACCTTCAAGCAATGGGTATGCCTACGATGGACCTGCTTATGACGGTGGTTCTCCGGATATTTTGGGCAAGATTACTCTTCCGCAAGATGGCGTCTATCGATTGCAATTGACCGATTTGTTTGGAGGCACTCGCAAAGACCTTCGCAATGAGTATCGGATGATCATTCGCAAAGCAGCTCCCGATTTTGCATTGGCCGCATGGAGTCTGCATATGGAGCTTCGTAATGGGGATCGCAACGCTTTGTCCAAACCGCTTGCGTTGCGTGCGGGTGCGACCGTTGCGTTGGAGGTTGTCGCGGTGCGGCGCGATGGGTTTGACGGCGATATTCAGCTTCAGTTGAATGGTCTTCCGAATGGCGTCTCGGCTCAAGGCTTGAAAATCCCCGCAGGGAAATCGCGTGGTATCATGTTGGTCACCGCCCAATATGACGCACCAGTGGCATTAGCGAATCTCGATTTTGTAGGCTCGGCTACCATCGATAATCAGCTTGTTTCAAGGCAAGTTCAGATGGCGGATTTTGCTTGGCCCATTCCTGATTCCTGGGGCGAGATTCCTGCACCGAGGTTGGTAAGTGGTTTGCCCTTGTCGGTAACCAATCATGAACCAGCACCCATGTCGATCGCCGCCCAGGACCGCAAAGTCATCGAAGCGACGGCTGGCAGCAAAGTGACGATTCCTTTGGTGCTGACCAAACGCATGGACTTTTCAGGCTCGACGTTGCAGATGAAGGCGTTTGGTGACGGAATGGAAAGGTTGCCTCCTTTCAACATCTCGTTGGACGCAGCTAATTCGGAGGCCGTGATCGACTTGGCTTCGCTCCAATTAACGCCAGGCGAGTATTCGTTTGCCTTTTATACGGGGGCAGTGGCCAAGTATCGAATCAAGCCTGACGCTCCTTCGCAAGACACCGTTGAAATCGTCATTACCGAACCCATTTCTATTCGTGTAAAACCCATGGAGCCAAAATGAGTGATCCATTTCATGCCTCGAGCGTTCGTTGTGCTGGACCGCAGAGCTTTGGTCAAGGTGGCCGACGCGGGTTTATCAAGATGGGACTTGCTGGTTTTGCGAGCCTTAGTTTGCCGGGCTTGCTACGGCTAAAATCAGCCACTGCGTCTGCCGGAGCTCCCAAGCTCAAGAAGTCCATCATTATGGTTTGGAAGCCAGGGGGGTGTTCACATCTGGATACCTATGATCCTAAACCCGATATTGGCAGTGAATACAGAGGGCCCTTCAAAACGATTTCCACCTCAGTTCCGGGCATGAACTTTACCGAGCTCCTGCCTATGCAGGCTCGAATCGCAGATAAGCTGACGGTTTTGAGATCCATGCATCAAACCGCGCCTGGCCATCCGGCGGGCTCCATGCAGATGCTATCCGGGGATCCTGAAACCAGAGACAAGCCGAAACCCAAGTATCCAGACTGGATGACGGTCGCGAATTATTTGCGATCGAAAGATGCGCCTCGAGACAATCCGTTGCCTCGCTATGTGGGGGTGAATCCCCCGCTGGAATACAACGGACCGGCCTATTTGGGAGATGCGTATTCCCCGTTCACGGTGATGGGAGATCCAAACCTGCCCACTTTCTCTGTACCGAACATCGGGCTTTCTGATCCCAACGAAGTGAAGCGTCTAAGTCAGCGAAGTACTTTGCGACAGCGACTTGACACGCTCGACAGGGCCTTTGATAAGCAAGGGGAATTAGGAGCTCTCGACCAGTTTGAAACTCAGGCGATGTCCTTGTTAACAAGTCCATTAACCCGAGAAGCGTTTGACCTGACCAAAGAAGACGAACGAACGCGAGATCGATATGGTCGCAATGCTTGGGGACAGCAATTGTTGATGGCTCGCAGGTTGGTCGAAGCCGGGGTAGAGGTGATGACAACCAGTATGAGCGGTCCGTTGTGCGGTCGTGTCGGGAATTGGGACGATCACGCTGTGAATCATCATATTTTCGATGCGATGCGTTATCGAGCGCAAGCTTACGATCAAGCCGTCACCGCATTGATTGAGGACATTTATGAGCGAGGAC
This sequence comes from Planctomycetaceae bacterium, assembly GCA_027487485.1. Lineage (GTDB taxonomy): Bacteria > Planctomycetota > Planctomycetia > Pirellulales > Pirellulaceae > JBKCUI01. The sequence goes on from JAIYDN010000101.1 coordinate 136,217, forward strand.
TTGATCAGCAGGTATTGGTGGTCGTCACGGGTGAATTTGGTAGAACGCCAAAAATTGAACACTCACCAAGCACGGGCGAGGGGATCGGGAGCGGCCCCGCCGGAACAACTCAGCCAGGCCGAGACCACTGGCCTCGAGCATTTTCCAATGTATGGGCAGGCGGTGGAATTCAGACTGGGCGTTTCATTGGTGCGACCGACAAACGAGGGGAAGATCCCATCGAACGCGCTTGTTCGGCCGGTGATTTCTTGGCCACCATCTACCATCACTTGGGAATCGATTCGGCCAATACCTTTATCAACGACCTGAACGGCCGGCCAACTCCCATTGTCGATCGCGGCAGGCCAATCGCTGAACTGATATAAGACCTGTGATTGAGATCCGTTGTTGCGAGAGTTGCCAGCGTTACTCAGATCGTTGGCAACATGTCGCGAGCCGTAAGCCGTTTCATTAGATCCGGTCCAAGCGAACGTTTCAGATCGTCGTCTAACCAGTATCCCATGTAGTCCGATACGACGATTGCAAAATCTTCAGTCGGCTTCAGGCAAGTGGTCCAATCGTACGATTGGAGATGGGTCGCAACCCGGTGTAGCATTTCCCGAAGTGGGAGCAGGGCATTGTACTCTTCTTGCAAAGCGTCTTCATCCTGCAGCGATTTTACTTTTGATTCCAGACCGTAGGATTCGGCCAGCAGTTCATAACATTCGTCGACAGAGTGTTCGACCAGTTCGCATTCGTCCAGAAACAAGCGGCCGGGTGCATCGGCTTCTTCCGTCTGTTGGGGGCACCACAGGATGTCATACTTGTCGCTGGGATCGTCCAGCTTGAGTTGGGGGAGATCTTTCAGCAACAAGTCAGTTGCAACGCCGATATGAGGAAGCCAATCGTCGTCGTAGTCTTGGTACCAAATGAAAATCGCATAGGCAGCGGAGGGTACTTTCAGCTCCTGGATGGCGATCGGAATCCAATCGATCAAGTCCCGTTCGATCGACTTTAGGAGTTGTTGGATTCGCTGATCGTGTTTGCTGGTTGCCATGTGGGAAGCTCTAAAACGTAGGGCAGGTGATGCATGCAAGGACTGTCGGATATCGTAACTGCAATCAACAGCACGCAAAGGGGCGAAAAGACGGAAACGCCAAATCCATTGTTGCGGCGGTTTTTGAGGAGATCTTAAGGCTGCGCAGGCATCAAGGTGGCAACGTCCGTGCCATTCAGCAGCCAGGCAAGATTGAACGATAGCAGTTGGACCGCTTCGTGCGAGCCTTTGGGTCCGCCTTCAAAAAGCAGATAGATTTTCCCTTGGCTTGGTGTTCCGTTTCTGCCAACGCCCAGGTTGGAATAAGCGCTGGGTCCGTCGTAAGCGAGTCGCTTGACTGGCCAAGTGCGGCCGCCATCGAAGCTGGCCCATACGCTTATCTTTTCTCGGCCTTGAGCGATCGACGCACCGACTTGCTTGGGCAGCGAGCCCGCCTGATTGTCCACATTGCTGTAGAGCAGGATGTCTTGATTGAGAATCGGCAATCGGATCATGCCACCCATGAGACCGTACGATGAGCCTCTTGGTCCGTCTGGCAGTTCAGGGCTTCGGTAGGCATCGATCCACAATTCGCCACCATTGTCGCTATGGGCCATAAAGCGGTTGCCACGGCTCATGTGCTCGCGCGAGTTGTATAGGATGCTGCCGTTGGAAAGTTCGGCCAATGCAGCTTCACCCGTACCTAGCACAGGGAACGGCTTGCTTGTATGCCACGTTGCCCCCCGATCGTCGCTGTACAGAGCAGTGCTGTAGTGATAGGGCCGCCATTCCACGGCATTGGAATTCTTCGGACCCATGATGCGAGCGGGCATGATCAATCGGCCCTGATGTTTGCCAAATGCAAGCGTGATACCGCATTGCATCGCCGCTACCCCTTCAATTCCAGGAACGTTCCCGAAGCCATCCGGAAGAACCTGAGCGGTCTCACGTGTCCAGCTTGCACCAGAATCGCGACTTCGAAAAAGCCAGCCTCGGCTTGGATTGACATAAAGCAAATCGCCGTTGGTTTCGTCTACCAGAGCCCGTCCCTCTAAGGCGTCAGCGGCGATAAGGATGTCGGAATCCCATGTCTTTCCCCCATCGCGACTGCGTCGACAATAACCACCACCTGGTGACTGGAATGCTACCACGGTGCCATCTTGGGTTGTGATCACACCACCCCAACCGCCGCGTTTTTCCCATAGCTCTTGCATGGGAACTAAAACAGGATCTCCCAAAAACTCTTCCAACTTGGAAGCAACCGCATACTGATTGTTGAACTCTTTCGGTTGATCTTGCGCCCGCAAGATCGCCAACGGCAGTAGCAGTAGGGCGTTAAGAAAGAGAGTAAATGTCGCGTATTTCATGGGTCGGTTTTGATTCAATAGGTTGGTGGAGTCTGGAGTCTGGCAAGACAAGCTGTTTCATAAAAGAATCTGAGGAATGATCTTCCCTTCCACATTGGTAAGTCGACGCTGAATTCCGTTGTGCTCAAAACTTAGTTTTTCGTAGTCTAGCCCAAGTAGATGCAAGATGGTTGCGTTGAAGTGATACAGCGGGTGTACGTCTTCGATGGCCTTTTGGCCAAGCTCATCGGTCAAACCGTGGCTTACTCCCGCTTTGACTCCAGCCCCGGTCATCCAACATGTAAAGCCATCGGGATTATGATCTCGACCTTGCGACCCCTTTTGAAAGAATGGCATCCGACCAAATTCGGTGCACCAAACAACAAGGGTATCTTCGAGCAATCCTCGCTGTTTCAGATCGCGAATCAGAGCAGCCGCGGGTTGGTCCAAAATTTCGGCGTGCACGTCGTACTGTTCTTTGAGAGCGTTGTGGCCATCCCAATTGAGCTTGCCGCCGCTTGCGTAGGCTCCGTTAAATAGCTGGACAAAGCGAACACCGCGTTCGATGAGTCGCCGGGCAAGGATGCAATTTTTCGCGAATGCAGCCTTGTCCGCATTCTTGGTATCATCGGCCCCGTAGAGTTTCAGAATATGAGCAGGTTCGGAGCTAAGGTCGCTAAGGCCAGGGACGCTCAGTTGCATTCTGGCTGCAAGTTCATAGCTTGCAATACGGGCTGCGAGTTGTTCGTCCTGATCATGGTTTTCAAAGTGCTTTTCGTTGAGCTGTTGCAATAACCTTCGGGCTGCTTGATCCGCATTTTGCGAAACACCTTGTGCGACCAAATGGCGGATTTGGTCCTTGGAACTCATGGTCGTCCCTTGAAACGCCGCTGGTAGAAATCCAGGGCCCCAGTTATTCGAACCGTTCTGAGGAACGCCCCGTGGATCTGGGATTGCAACGTACGCTGGTAGGTCTTGGCTTTCGCTTCCAAGAGCGTAGGTTACCCACGAGCCAAGACTTGGAAATCCGTCCAGAACAAAGCCGGTAGACAGAAAGTTTTCAGCAGGGCCGTGCGTATTCGATTTGCTAGTCAGCGAATGAACGAAGGCAATATCGTCTGTGAGTTCCGCCAAATTCGGAATTAAGTCACTGACCCATTTCCCCGTTTGGCCTCGTTGGCGAAAAGTATATTGTGGCTTGGCCAGATTGCCCGCTGGACCTTGAAAGGTTACTTCTGGACCACCGGGCAAGGGTTTATCGTCCCACTTAATGAGCTCTGGTTTGTAGTCCCATGTTTCGAGTTGACTGACGGCTCCGGCACAGAAAATCACAATGACCTGTTTGGCTTTGGCTGGAAAGTGAGATGCTCTTGGCGCGTAAGGTCGTGCAGGGTCGATGATCGGTGTTGAATCGGAGGAAGCCAACAAACCGTCGTTCCCGAGCAAGCTGGCAAGCGCTACCGATCCTAGCGAAGTTCCCGCGTTGCTGAGAAAGTTGCGTCGGTCAAGAAGTTGAAAACCAGAACGAGTTATCTTAGGTGGGTTCATCGTGCAGATATCGTGTTCACTAAGGGATAAACAAAAACTCGTTGGAATTGAATAGGACTCGGCAAAGCCCAACCAATCCATGCTCGCGAGCGAAAGGGCCTACATGAAGCAATTCGTCCGGTGATGGTTTGCGGCTGAACGCATGCAAGAATGCACGTTCGATTTGCATTTCAAGGTGATCGCCAGCTTCCTTCTGGATTCGATTTGCAAAGGTCTGCGACATCTCCAGCGTAAAGGTGCTGTTAAAAAGATTCAGTGCTTGGATGGGAGTTGTCGAAGCGCGGCGCAGTGCCGTGCTTTGTCCTGCATCAGGGCAATCGAAGGCCCCAAACACCGCTTCGGATTCCCGCCGAACCTTATGCGCATAGATCATGCGACGTTGGTTTTCCCAAGTAGGTTTTTCGATCGGCTTAAATCCACTCAATCCACCACGTTGTTGAAACAAATCGTATCCCCGGCCATACATTTGTAGGTTCAAGCTGCCGCTGACCGCTAACATGGAATCGCGCAGAGACTCGGCCTCAATCCGCCGTGAAGGGTATCGCCACAGAAGGCGTGATTCGCGGTCTTTCTCAAGGCCTAGTGCATTGGATTTCGATGCTTGTCTGTAGGTTTTGGAAAGCATGATTTGCTTGTGAAACTGTTTGATGTTCCAGCCACTTTTCACGAATTGGTTCGCAAGCCAGTCCAGTAGCTCTGGGTGAGTCGGTTTCAGACCATTGCGGCCGAAATCACTTGGGGTGTTCACCAGTCCGGAACCGAAATGGCCTTGCCATATGCGATTCACCATCACTCTTGCTGTCAGCGGATTGTCGGCATCAGTAATCCATTTTGCTAGTGCGATACGCCGTTCTTGTTCAGGCGAGCTTTCAAGCAAACGGAGGGTTCCGAATTGAGCTGGGACGCTCGGTGGGATTTCTTCTTTCGGTTGCTCCGGATCGCCCCGATTGAGTAGATGGATCTTGTCGGGGGTACGGAACTGGCCCGCAAATGCCTTGTCGCCAAGCTCTGCTAGCTTCACTTGGTCAAGCAATCGCGATTTCTCCGCAAGTAACTTTTGGGCCTCGTTGGCCTCTTCTGGCAGCAATCCCACGACAGTGAACGATGGTCCTCGCGACATGCCTGCGATATGCGGATGTCGATCGCTGGAATCGGCGACCAAATGCCAGCTGTCATCCAGCATGACTTCGATACGGTACTCGATCGGTAAGCGGTCTTCGAACTTGCCGGTACGATCTCGGCTCCATACGATACGCGTAATGGTCTTCGCTTCAGGAAACTCCAGTTCCACCGAGCCTTTGCCAGGTTCGTTCCCCATCCAGCTACTTTCATTACCATATTTGCCGTCATGGATGAAGGCTGGATCGTGTCGATTGGGAACGAGCGTGCTTCCCGACAAGGTTGCTTTGGCACCGTGTTCCGCAAGAGCGACGTTGATTCCGTCGGTCGTGTAAACCTCCAGTTCGTCCAGGCAAGGTTCCAGACTATTGGTATTGAGAATCGTAAAGCGAAGTCGGCGAGCGAGTGTTGGAACGATGCGGTCCAGGTTCACGGGGCCAGCACCCACGGTTGTTCGCAATGGTTTCCTTTCGGCGAGGATCGATAAAGTATCGGTCGATGGTCCTGCTTCTAAAGTGAATGCGATGGGTAGACGGTCCTGAAAAACACCGTTTCGGTCGCGGCTCCATACCACTTTCGAGATTTTGGTCGCCTCCGGCAGTTCGAAAAGAACCCAGCCTTGCCCCGGAGTTCCCGACATCCAACTTCGTTCGTTTCCATACTTGCCATCATGAATATGCTCCAGCTTGTGCAGGTCGGAAACATTGCTGCTGGAAGCAGTGACCTTCGTTCCATGCGTCGCCAAGGCTAGGTTGCGCGGGGTCGGTTCGTCTGTCCATATTTCCAACTCGTCGATGCATGGCTCAATCAGACCGAGCGAAGGGTGCAGGTTGGAATCATGAATCGTGAATCGAATCCACTTGGCCAACGTAGGCGCAAATGATTCGATGTTTTCTTTGGCATTGGTGCTTTTTAAGAGTGTGCCAGGGGATGCAAATGGGGTCAGTTGGCTCAAACGCTCGTCGATTTCGGCAGTGCGAGCGCGAAGTGGTATGATCTGTTGTTTGCGTGCCTCTGCTTCGGGGCTTCGGATTTCACGATCTTCGTATTCCACACCTGCTACAAACGCCTGCATGGCGTAATAGTCTTTGGCAGAGACGGGATCGAATTTATGATCGTGGCAGCGCGCGCATCCAATGCTTAGGCCCAAGAATGTTTGGCCAATGTTGTTCACCATTTCGTCCAAAGAATCCTGACGAGCAAGTCGGACGGAGGGTGCATCTTTGCCGATTTGGCCAGGAAGCAAAACCGAAGCGGTTACCAAGAAGCCTGTGGCAGCGTCTTGAGCCATCGCGTCACCTGCAATCTGCTCTTGGACGAAACGGTCGTACGGCGTGTTTTCATTGAAGGAGCGAATCACATAATCACGATATGGCCAAGCATTCGGACGCTCTGTGTTGACTTCGAAGCCATGCGTGTCGGCGTAGCGAACAACGTCCAGCCAATGCTGAGCCCATCGCTCGCCATATCGAGGTGATACCAGCAGTCGATCGACAACATCGCGATAAGCGTCCTCGGAAGGTTGGCCGGACTCCAGAGAGACTTGCCGAGAGAAATCAGCCAGTTCTTCAAGAGTGGGGGGCAGGCCAGTCAAGTCGATACTGGCGCGACGAAGCCAATCGATTGGCGACGCAGGAGAAGATCGAACTAGCCCGTTATCTGCGAGCTTCTGGTCGATGAAAGCATCGATGGAATCCAAGTCTCCTTGGAGCTGTAGAGGCTTAAAAGACCAATGGTCCATACGATCTTCTAGAACGGCGTTGTCCACGCCGATCGGCCATATAGCCCCTTGCTCGATCCACTGGACAAGCAGATCAATCTCGGTTGGGGAAAGTCGTTGATTGCCAGGTGGCATGACTTCATCTTCATTTTCTGATGTGATGAGACGGATAAGGTGGCTGTTGCCGACATCCTGTGGGACGATGTCCGGCCCAAAGTTGTCACCCCCTTTCATGGCTAATTCGCGAATGTCGAGCCTGAGTCCTGACTCCTGCTTGTCGCCGCTGTGGCATTCGTAACAATGCTGTTCGAAAATAGGCCGAATGTCGCGTACGAAATCGATGGTCGGATCGGATGCGGATACCGACAAATATTGCAAAGCGATGATCCATGCGATCAAAACAATGGATGGTTTCATAGATCGTGAAGACGAGGCAAGGTGGCCAGGAAGTCTGGCAAAGGTGGGATGGCTGCCGCTTAGCACAGCCTTTTGGGGGCCACACTACTTTATACGCCAGTATACTGTGAAACCGCCGCTAAATCGAGCAAGCTAGAATTGTCTGCTTGCCCTCGATTCGCTCAACTTCCTTGGTGAGACTCCACGAACGTGATTATGGATTATTTCCTTTTTTATCTAGCCTTGATCACCCTTCTCTCGACGGTCGTAGGTGTATGCTTGTTCTTGAACGGTGTGGGGCGATTGAAGGTGCTCCGCAAAATGGCTTTTTCCGAAGATCAGCAAGTGGAAAGGCTGCCGTTTGTCAGTGTGATTGTTGCAGCTCGCAACGAAGAGAGGCACATTGCCGCTGCCATTCAATCTCTGCTCGAGATCGAATACGATCCGTGGGAACTGTTGGTGATTGACGATCGCAGCACGGACAAAACTCCGGAGATATTGGCGGACTTGCAACGATTGGATCCGCGATTGCGAGTGCAACGCATAGATGAGTTGCCAGCAGGTTGGCTAGGGAAAAACCATGCTCTGGATTTTGGTATTCGTCAATCGAAGGGGGAATTGGTTTTGCTCACCGATGCCGATATTTTCTTCGAGAAAACGGCATTAAAACGAGCTGTCTCGCACATGAATTCCCAGGGACTGGACCATCTTGCGATCGCGCCTGATTTAAACATGCCCGGTCCGCTACTTCGTTCGTTCACCGTGATGTTCTACATTTTCTTCTTCGTCTTCACTCAGGCATGGAAAGCCAGTGACCCCAAAAGCCGAGCCTCGATTGGCATCGGAGCCTTTGGGTTGTTTCGACGTCAGGCACTGATGGATATTGGTGGCCTAACGAAAATCCAATTGCGCCCGGATGATGATCTTATGCTTGGCCGGTTGATCAAGCGGCATGGTTTTAAGCAATCGATTCTTGATGGTGCAGGGATGATCTCCGTACCTTGGTATTCCAGTACCAGCGAACTAATCACCGGACTGGAGAAGAATTCGTTTGCGGCTTTAAACTACCGCCCCGAACTGGTTTTGGGTTCGATCGTGTTTCAGTTTTTGTTGATTGTCTGGCCGTTTTTGGCTCTGTTGGTCACGCATGGCTTCACATGGTGGCTGAATCTGATAACCGTCGCGCTTTTAGTAGGAATGCCAAGCTATTTGGGAATCAAGCTTCGGTACGGATGGTACAGCGGTTTGTACTTCCCTGTTTGCACCGTTCTTTTCGGCTACATTCAATTGCGAGCGATGTTGCTGTGCTATTGGATCGGCGGGATCCGGTGGCGCGATACATTTTATCCACTCAAGGCATTGAAGAAGAACATGTTGCCATAGCACAGGGTGCGTTAACTGAGCCGCGGGCGCTAGCCGCGTTTTTGATTCATTGGAAAACCGTGTATCGCGGCTAACGCCTGCGGCTAACGCCTGCGGCTCAAATGAAACTTTCCGAACTGGCTAAGCTATGGTTCCAAAGACTTTAGCGTTTGATCGAGAAATCAATGAAGTCGTGCATCGGCTCGCTTTCGAATTGTTCGATGGTTTTGATGCGTCCACTGGTCAGTTCTTGCACCGACAAGATGAATCTTCCAAGTTCGTCGGAATCCCCTTCCGCGATGATTTTGACTCGGCCGTCGTCGAGGTTTTCAACAGTGCCTGCAACGCGGAATTTTTGGGCAATTTGAAGGGTTGTGAACCGCATGCCGACACCTTGGACGACTCCAGATAGGAAATAGGTAATGCGGATCATGTAAAATTTGCCCCGGGGAATAAAGTCGACTTTGCAAATAGTAGCGTTTTGTGAGCGTTTTGACCACAACGGGGCGCATTTACTGGGTGGGCACTTCGTGCGGGCAGGTTGATTAAGATTTTGGGGCTGTTACTCTACAACGAACCGTTCGCCTTCGTATTTTGTGATCCGGGCTGCTTTGACCTGGATCGCTGTTGCTGAGGCGATTGGCGTGGTACGGATGGTTCACGTTGAGAATCGCGGCTAGCGCCTGCGGCTCAATTTATTCGATTTGAACAATCCGGGTCGGTGGAGTGGGTGGGATTTGGTTTCGTTCCTTGGAATTCTGTTTTGCAAAAAGAGTGTGCCATGAAAGTTCAGTCTAACCCCGGCCACCCTAAGGTGCTGTTTGTTCAATTGCCGATTCCACCAGCAGGCCCCTCACCCATTTTGGGAAACGTCCCATTGGCGGCAGGGTATTTGATCTTGTACGCACGAAGTCGTGGTTTGCATAACCATTTTCAGTTGGAGATTTTGCCGCCCAAGATCTGCAATTATGCTTCGGACTTGGGAATTGTTGCTGAGATCGTTAAACGCCAACCAGCGATGGTTGGATTTTCCTGCTACCTTTGGAACATCGATCGAACGTTGTGGATCGCTTCGCAATTAAAGCGATTGTGCCCGGAAATGCTCATTGTTTTGGGCGGGCCAGAGATTACAAACGACAATCAATGGGTTTTTGACTCGGGCGTGATTGATTTTGCAACCGTGGGTGAAGGGGAGCAAACGTTCTCCGACTTGCTTGAATCGATTCTTGCAGGGGAGGACGCAACTCGATTGATCCCAGGCCTGTGGCGAGCCACCAACCCGCAAATCCCTTTGTTTCGAAAACCAATCGCGAACTTAGATGACGTCTCGTCGCCGTATCTTCATAGGATCTTGAACGCCGCAGATGAAAAAATGCTTCTTTTGGAGACCATTCGAGGTTGTGTCTTCAAGTGCAAGTTTTGTTACTACCCAAAAAGCTACGATTCGCTCTATTTTGTCAGCGAAGAAAAAATCGTTGCCAATCTAAAGCATGCACGGGAAGCCGGGGCAACCGAAGTGGTTCTGCTCGACCCAACGCTGAACCAGCGAAAGGATTTTGATGGGTTTCTGAAGTTGCTGGCACGTGAGAACCACGACAAGCAATTCACCTACTTCGGTGAATTGCGAGCCGAAGGCATTAAGCCCGAGACCGCTCAATTGCTCCGCGATGCCAACTTTACAGAAGTGGAGATCGGGCTGCAGTCGATTGATCCGACAACCCAGGGACTAATGGATCGACGCAACAACATGAAGGCATTCGAACGAGGGGTCTCGGCATTGATGGATGCTGGTATTCGAGTGAAAGTCGATTTAATTATCGGGTTGCCTGGTGACACCGTTGCCTCGGTGCGTCGCGGTTTTGATTATCTCGCTTCCAACAAATTGTTTACATCCACTCAGGTTTTTAACTTGGCGATTTTACCCGGAACGGCATTTCGATCTGAAGCCGAAGAGCTTGGGCTGCGATTTCAAGATCGCCCACCTTACTATGTTCTTGAAACACCGACATTGACATCGACAGATCTGTACGATTTGATGGCGGATGCGCAAGAGGTCTTTGAGACAGAATGGGACCCGTTCCCTGAGCCCAAACTGAAATTCGACGAATCCAGCGAACAAATTGAATGCATTAAAATCGATTTGGATCAGGACCGATCCGAGCTTCCACCAGCGGAAAAGCGGTCCCAAGCATTGACTCTTTGGTTTAAATCAAAGCGATTGAATGAGCACGTGAACGAAATGCAGTCGGTCATTTCGAAAGTTCTCGACGACTGCCCTCATTCGACGCTTCAAGTGATTTTAGAACCGCTGGGCGACCCAACTTCTGTAACGAGCGAATGTGTAGAGCCTTTGCTGGCGACTTGTTATCAACGCCCCAATTATCTGGATCGGTATTACAGCTTGAACCCGCAAGGTTTGCTTGGATCCAAGCGAGTTTTGGTGGTCGTTGATGGTGAGACCATGGACGATTTGGACGAAGAGTGGGCTGATGCGATCGAGGAGACCGCTACTCTTGTTGCAAACGATTCGTAGTAGATCTCCAAGTCCGTCGTTACTTGGATGGGGCTAAACCAGGTGCTCGGCTGCGAAGGAATCGATGGCATTCTAAGCACTGGACTGTTAGGTTGACGTAGCCTAAAGCAGCGCGATCGACGTTTTTATCCTTTGCGGCCTCTTTCACGATTTGCAACGAACGGCGAAAGTCCGAGCTGTGCTGCAAGTAGGTCTCGGTTGTATAGACATTCCAAGCGCTCTCGAGGCTCAAGGCAGTCAGGGCCTGTGCTCCCTTGGCGATCATGTCGTAGTCCTCGGTAGCCAACCCTTCGAGGATCTCTTTCGAATGCTCTAATTTTAGTTGCATGAAAGAATCCAAATCGGATGCGTTTGTCTTAGGGTTCTGTTGTGGAGTGCCTTGAAGCTGCATCGCCCCTAGACTCAAAAACCCAAGGAGACCGACAACTAAAGCTATTTTCCCAATCCAATTGCTTTTCATGAAATTTTCTTTTCGTAGGTTAGTGAGTTGTATTGCAAGAATCGCCAGGCAGCAGCCAACCAATACTTTCAGCTTCTTGTTCTTCGTGCTGCTCGAGAACGTCCAGAATCAATTGAAGCTCTTGAGTGCAACTCTTCCAGGCATCGATATCCGACTCGGCGTCTTGCATGCGATCGCTCAGATGCTTCAATCGGTTCGCGATATTTGTATGGTCGCGTTCGGATTGCCTCATCATGGCGTCCGCTTCTGGAAGCGGAATCTCGCGGGCTAAGGCAATTTGCTTTCCAAGCTCTTGCTCCTGAACAAAGTGATTTGATAGCCGGTGCCAAAGTTCGTTGAGCCGAGCGACCCCTTCCCGAAATTGAGCTTCGCGTTGTTTCGACTGAAGATGAACCCATTCTTCTAGCTCTTGTGCGAAGCGATCCAATTCGCAGTGCTGCGATTTCCACTGCTCGAAGAGCTTGTCGATTCCAGGATGCTGACGTTGTTCTGTAGTCATTTGATATCAGTTGCCTTTCCTGACATGTTTGCAAAGGTCTTGTACGATATTCATCTGACGCATTGGGAGAGCAATTGCAGTACCAAAGAGGAGCAAAAAGTTGGAGATGCAAATATGGCCGGATAATCGAACTAATCGTCTCTGAAAGCGCGCGACTCCAAGGGGCAGATATGTGCACTGATACGAGTCGTTGTGTGCCAAGCTGGCACAATCGACGGGTTTGATGAATGCTCAGAGATGTAAGCAAGAAGCGAACAAGCGCGAGGCGATCAGTACCGCTTGAGTTTCAATTCGTGAAAGAACAAATCTTCGTTGGGGACGTTCAATTCAATCTTGTGAAAGACTCCAGAGGCATCCGCAACAAAGTGAGCTGTTCCTCCTTCGAACCAAGCAAACGTGCTGCGCCATTGGATTTCGAAGGTGTCATAATGCAAGTGTTTTAAGTCCGCGACCAGGGCCGGGTAGGGAAGCAACTTGAGCACCAATTGATCACCATCGAGCTCGATCGTCGCGTCGCCATACATGGGGCATCGAAATTTGCCCGTGTAGTCGGCAAGTGGATGGCTGGGCTTGGTTCCTTGGGCTACTGGCGTGATTGCTTTGGTGATGTTGGCATCGAACTCTCTTCTGGATTGGCGGAATTTCTCTAGATTTTCTGGGCCCCAGTCTTGTCCCTCCACCCCTAAAACAGCATCCACTGAGGCATAGGCAATGAGATTGCTGATCGATGTTAGGCTGTTGGTCAGAACGACGACCCCTAGTTTTTCCTCCGGAACCAGCACCACGCGCGAGTTCATGCCGTCATAACCTCCACTGTGCCCAACGACTTTTTTGCCATGGTAATCGGATGTGCTCCAACCGAGACCGTAGGCGTTGAAGTGAGTCGTCGAAAACCGCTTGGACGGTTCGATTGGCATTTTGAGCGGCGTGTGCGCTTGCCACATTTCGTGGGAAGCATTCTGGCTGAACAAGCGGCCGCCATTCTGCATCTGACCTTGGCGCAGCTGCAGACGCAACCAATGTGACATGTCGTCGGCACTGGAGATGATTCCCCCAGCGGCCGCCATGGCATCCCAGTTCATCCATGCAATGGGCTCCGATCGATCGAGCAGAGTTTTATGCGGCGTTGCATAGTTGTCGAGAGTCACAAGATCTCGAACGCTGGTGATGGAGCGATTCATGTTGAGCGGTGACAGTATTCTGGACTTGATAAAATCTGGCCAGCTTTGACCGCTCGCAGCGACCACGACTTCACCTGCAGCCAAGTACATTAAGTTCGAATATCCGAATTCGGAACGGAAGGCCGAAACGGGTTCCAGTTCGGCAGCTCGCAAAAGGATTTCCTTGGGCGAATAACTGGTGCCCCACCACAGCAAGTCACCGCTGAATGTTCCCAATCCACTGCGATGGCAAAGCAAGTCGCGGACTCGCATGTCTCGCGTCGCAAAATCGTCTTTTAGTTTGAACCAAGGCAAATACTTGCTGACATGATCGTCCCACTTGACCTTCCCTTCGTCGACCAGAATGGCCAGGGCCGCTGCGGTGAAGGCTTTGGAATTCGAGGCTATGGCGAACAGAGTATGCTGATCAACGCTCTCGTTTTCGCCGATTCGGCGTACGCCGTAGCCTTTGCTCCAAAGTACCTGATCTTCTTTGACGATGGCGATCGACAGTCCTGGGACTTGCCAATCGTGAAGCGACTTTGCGATGTAATCATCCAGTTTCTTGATGGCTTCGGCGTGAACCGTTTTCAGATCCGGCGCCTTGTCCTGAGCATCACTGACCATAGCCAGTGATAGCATCGTGACCAAAAAACTGACGTACAGTACCAGTCGCTTCATTTTCATTTCAAGAATCCCAGGGCAAAGGTGCAGTTTGACAAACGGCTATTTACTGGTCTTCGTGCATTCGAGCCCAAGCTTGCGATTGCTTCAGAGCGTTCTTGAGGTCGCGATCTGCCGGTTCGTCATCGCCGCGCCAGAGTTCGTATTCCTCTTGAGTTCCAAGAAGATCGTTCAAAGCGGGTAGATTTGGATCGGTAATCAATCGCAATTCTTGAGAAAACTCTTTGCCATCCACGGTCAGAACGACTCGGTAGCTACCGGATGGTGCGGACCGTATGCGGCCTCGTCCACCAGCTCTGCCTGGTCCGCCTCCAGGCCCGCCCTCGGGGCGTGGAGTCGCTGATTCACCCGATTCCGAAGGAGCCGATTCGCCCGAGCTTGAAGCAACTGGTGTAGCGGGTGCGGTCGGTGCGCCAAGAGTTGCTGCCGCAGCCCCCGATTCGCCTGCTGTACCTGGCCCACGTCGACGTCCTGAGCCTCGTGGGGCCGTCGTAGAGTCCGCAGGGGAGGCTGCTGGTGGATTGCCGGAAGCGGATGGTGCCGCGGGCGAAGATGCTGTGGCACCCGCGGTTGGCGGTGTGGCAGCGCTCGCGCCTCCTGATCTTGGGACTCCACGGCCTTGGCCAGGACCACTTTGTGGTGGGGAAATCAACAGATCCCAATTCACTTGGTGAAGTCCAGCTTCGTTGGAGCCACGCAGCTCGCGGACCGTTTCGCCGCTGGCTTCGATAATCTTGACCGAAACCTGTTGTGCTTTGGCCGGTAACGCATAGTAGATAGTTGCGCCTGGGGCAGGATTACTACCTACGAATCGACGGTTGGTGGCCCCTCGAGCCGGGTCTCGTTTCCAACGAATTGTTGGAGGAGAACGGTACAAGGACGCGGTCTCCGTCAGGTGCTTGGAGGATAATTGATTCAACGGAGTTAAATCAGCGATCCAAAGACTTCTGCCGTGGGTAGCCGCAACAACCTCGCCATTGTTCGGATGGAAAGCAAAGTCAAACACAGGAACCGTTGGCAGATTGGTGTTCAACGAATTCCAATGCCCGCCACGATTGGCCGATGCGTACACAGCGAACTCCGTTCCGACCAACAGAACATTTTCGCTGAAGGGGCTTTCTCGTAGGCAACGCGTTGATCCCCATGGCAAGTTACCTCGAATGGACTTCCAGGTTTTACCAAAATCTTCAGAAACAAAAACGTATGGATCGTCATCGTTGGATCGATGGCCATCCAGAGCCACATACACTCGCCCTTCTGCGTAACGCGATGCCTCGATCGTGGAAACCCACCTTGGAGCGGGCAAGTTCATGTTCTTTCCAATTTCTTGCCACTCTTTGCCTCCATCCTTCGTGACCCAAAGTGCTCCATCGTCGGTGCCTGCATAAAGAACGTTTGCATTCAACGGCGACTCTGAAAGTGCAGTCGCCGAGCCTCGTTTGGTAAGGGTGATTTCGGGAGATATCTTTTCGAGGTTGTTTCCGCGGTCTAACGATCGGAAAACATAATTTCCGCCAGCGTAAAAGACTCGGGAGTTTGCGTTGGAAAGGATGAAAGGAGTGTTCCAATTGAATCGGTATTGGGGCTTGCCTTCCTCCTGCGGTTTGGGACGGATGGAAGCTCGTTCACCCGTCTTCATGTTTCGGCGATTCATGGCACCGCCTTGGCTGGTGGAATAGATCAGATCGGGATCGTTCGGATCAACCCGGCATGAAAAACCATCACCGCCGCCAACCGATAGCCAATCTTCATTCACGGGTCCTGAGCCATCCAGTGAAAATGCCGGCCCACCCCAAGTTCCGTTATCCTGCAAGCCGCCGTAAACGTAATACGGGTACTTGGGTGATATCGCCACGTGGTAAAACTGGCCGAGTGCCATCGTGTTGAGATGATCCCAGGTGGTGCCTCGGTCGTACGTATGGTAAACGCCCCCATCGACACCAATGATCATGTGTTTTCCATCGCGAGGGTCAATCCAAAGCGAATGCCCGTCCGCATGGACATCGCGACCAAAGACGCTATCGAACGATACTCCTCCATTAAGCGACTTGTATTGCGATACACCGAGCAAGTAAACGTTCTTGTCGTTGTTGGGGTCGACTCGAACGACACTGAAGTACATCGGTCGCGAGTGGACGCTGTTGACACGAGTCCAGGTTTCACCGCAGTCGACAGACTTGTAGATTCCTCCGTACTCGAAACCTTTGCTACCTTGCTGGTCTTGGACATTTTCATTTTGTCCGCCAAGATTGGAAGTGTAGGGACGGATCGGAGCTGGACGAGCTTCCAGAGTCACTTCGATCTCTTTCACTTCGGTCGCCCGAGCGATCTTTAGCATCAGTTTCTCTCCGGCTTTTTTGTCCTTCAGCATATCGGTGACAGCTCGATAGTTTGCAAGTGGCTTTCCGTCGATCGATTGAATAACATCGCCCACGCTGATGCCTGCTTTTTCGGCCGGACCGCCCGCTGTGATTTGACTGAGTCGTGCTCCGCCTCCAGCGACATCTTCCCCTTGCACACCAAAGTAAACGTCAGGAACCACTGCTGGCGTTGGCATACCGGCAGGGATCACGCGATCCTCCAGCGTCATTTCCAGTTCTTTCTTCTCCTCGTCCCGCGAAAGCTTGAGCTTCACTTTGTCGCCAGCCTTTTTCGAAAGCACCAGTTCCACGATCGCCTCCCAGGAATCTGCTGGCTTGCCATCGAACTCGGTCACCAAATCATTTACCAACAACCCGGCTTTGGATGCGGGGCTATCGTTAGAAATTTGGACCATCTTGACTCCGGTTTCTTCATCGGTCCCTAGTCCTCCAAACCAAACGCCGGGTTGGAACCCTCGGCTTCGATTGGAGCGTCCCGCCAGCGTGAATTCGAGCAGTTTCTTCTCTTCACCTCGAGCAACGTGGACAAGGAATTTGTCGCCCGCTTTTTTGGGTTTCAGCTCTGCGAGTATTTCATCGAACGAAGTGATCGCTTTCTCACCGATCGACTCAACGACATCCCCTACCATCAAGCCGCCGCGGGATGCAGGGCTCTTGGGATACACTTGGGAGATGACAGCCTTACCGTTGACATCGGCTGCCACGCCTCCCCAAAGAACGTTCAGTGGCGCAGGACCTTTACCGATGTTTTCGCAATCGATCACGGCGTAAAGGATGTTAGGATCCTTGCGATACCAATCGAAGCCGATTCGGCCCATTTGGCTTGTCGGTAGACCGGCCGTCAGTTTCTTCCAGCTTTTTCCACCGTCTGTTGACTTATAAAGTCCACTGCCTGGGCCCCATTTTCGAATCGGATCATATCCGTCGTACCCTTCTGGCATAGGGACTTCGTTGCCAGGCCAACTGTCGAATCCATCGCGTAGTCTTTCCCATGCGGCAACAATAATGGTGTTAGGGTCGGTTGGATGCAGTTGCAGGTCGATAACTCCTGTGCGGTCGTCTACGTAGAAACAGCGTTCCCACGTTATGCCGCCGTCCGTGGTTTTGAACAATCCTCTTTCTTCATTGCTTCCGTACAGACGTCCAAGAGCACCCACATAAACCGTGTTCGGGTCTGTAGGGTGGATCACTACTTCGCCGATCTGAAACGACTTTTTCAGTCCCATGTTTTTCCAGGACTTACCACCGTCGGTTGACTTGTAAACCCCGTCACCGTAGCTGACCGAGTTCCGAGGATTGTTTTCGCCAGTGCCAACCCAAACGATTTTCGGATCGCTCTTGGACACTGCCACGGCTCCGATCGATACCGTCGTTTCCTTTTCAAATTGATGCTGAAAGGAAATGCCATTGTTGGTGGTTTTGATCAAACCACCGCCACCTGTTGCTGCCCACCATGTGCTGGGATCTTCCTCGTTGATTGCTAAGTCCGTGATCCGTCCACCCATGTTGGCTGGTCCGATACCTCGCCATCGTATCCCTTTTAACCAGTCTCGCGAGATTTCTCCATTCCAAGGTGTTTCTACTTTTGGAGGTGGGGACGCTTCGCTGGAAGCAGATGCTTTAGTGGTCTCCGAGGTAGCTGGCTGCTTCATCGATTGAAGAAACTTGCTCAGCTCTTCCAGTTGTTTTTCAATCTTGCCCAAGCGGTCATCGGTATTGGTCGAAGGTTCAGGTTTTGCATCGACAGGTTTGATGTCCTCAGATTTTGCTTCAGCCGGTTTTGCTTCAGCCGGTTTTGCGTCGGAAGGTTTTGCGTCGGAAGGTTTTGCGTCGGAAGGTTTTGCGTCGGAAGGTTTTGCTTCCGAGGGCTTGGCATCAGCAGGTTCTGCTGGTGCTGGTGCTTCGGGTTTTTTCTCTTCGGATTTGGACGGATCCGCAACAGGCGGGGCTTCTTGCTTGGGTTCGGCAATGGGGGCGGCAGGTGCTGGAGCTGGAGTCGGTTCCTGAGCGGTCATCAGCGGGCTGAAGACAACGTTCAGCAGGAGGGCAAGAGCGACTTGTTTCCCCTTAATTGCTATCGATGGATCGCGTTCGTTCGGCATGTGTTGTGATTCCTAAAGTGAACTTCGACAGGCGCGCTGTTGTGCCCTGGGGTGCATGGCGAGAGGATCAGCGTATTCTGGTTGCCCGAAGCGGGATCAGCAAGGATCCTGCGCCTGACTTCCCTTGAAAACCACCGAATTCCTTGTTGAAGCCTTGCGTTGAGTCGCGCATACTTTGAGGATGATTCACGTAGACCAGGCAAGCAAACGGTTCGCATTTACCCTCGTGGAGTTGATGGTTGTTGTTGCGGTCATTGGGACGTTGATCAGTCTGCTCCTGCCGGCGGTTCAGGCCGCTCGCGAGGCTGCTCGTAGAATTCAGTGTCAGAACAATCTGCGGCAAGTTGGGCTGTCGCTTCTGCAGTTTGAATCTGCGAATTCTGCCTTTCCCGCGTCAGGATGGACCCGTCCCGGTTTAGGCAACCCTAGTGGAAGTTACCTGAGTTGGCGAGGGGTGTGCCTAGGCTTCATGGAGCAAGCGAATGTTTTGAATCGATACGATGTGCAGCAGCATTGGTGGTTTCAAAACAATCTTCAAGTGGGCAGCCTTAAGCAACCCACATTTCTGTGTCCCAGTTCGCCCGCTATAGAACCCGTACTTTTCGTGCCCCCCAAGGCACCAAGACCCTCGCTAGCATTGAATATGCCGTTGGCAACCACGGACTACGAAGCAATTATGGGTGTTCGGCCATCGCTCGATGCATTCACATACGATGCGTCGAATCGCTTTTCAATAATGCATCGCGATTCAAGGACCAAGTTCTCGCAAATCCTGGATGGATCTTCGAACACAATCATGGTGCTAGAGGCTTCTGGCCGACCCGCGGTATATCGTCGTGGAAAACAAAAATTCGATGCCCATAATGAGCAAGCGATCGGCTGGATCGATAGCGAAAGCGCTTTTTCGCTCGATGGTTCCAGTGCTGATGGTGCCGCAGAAGGGTGTGGTGTTGCCGAAGGATGCTTCGTTGCCATCAATGCTCGTAATGACAACGAGCCCTATAGTTTTCACTCGGGTGGCGCATTCGCTCTATTTGCCGATGGGCATATCGCGTTCGAAAGTGAAGCGATTTCAATTCTCGCCTTTGCTGCACAATGCACTCGGGCTGCTAATGACTGAAGCCACGGTCTTTCGAACGTGGCTTCAAAGAAACTTGATACGTCATCAATCCTTTGGGATTGTAGTATGCGGCTTACTCGGGGCGTCGAGGGCGTTCGGGACGTCCACCTTCATCACCGCCTGGGCCTCTTCGACCACCAGGTCCGCCTTCAGGGCCGCCACGGCCCGGTCCGCCGGGACCGCCAAAGCCACCAGGTCCTCCGGGACCACCAAAGCCGCCCGGACCACCAGGACCTCGATGCTCATGCATTTCGACGAATGCGGCGATGAATTCCTTTAGTTCGTTTTTGCTGAGCAGCCCATCGTTATCCTTATCGAACTCCATGGCATGATCGAACATGCGTTCGGGGTTTGGGGGAGGTGGCGGTCCCATGTGTTCACCACCACCAAAACCAGGTCCGCCCGGTCCACGACCTTCTGGTCCACCCGGTCCACGACCTTCTGGTCCACCCGGTCCACGACCTTC
>JAIYDN010000099.1 GCA_027487485.1 Planctomycetaceae bacterium
CGTCTGCACTGCTATAGGCTGCGGCAGAACCAGTTACCGTCACATCGCCCACTGCAACCAATCCCCCAAGTGTACCGATCGTCAATGCACCAGCAGCAGACGAGCCATTGTACGTCTTGCTTGCCAAACTTGGAGCAGTGATCGTCAAAGCCTTGGCAGTGATGCTGCCCGTGGCCGAACCATTTTCCAAACTGTAATTGGATGCTGCTACGTTACCATCAACCAACGTGTAAGTGATCGCAGTCGAATAGGACCCCACGTCTGCACTGCTATAGGCTGCGGCAGAACCAGTTACCGTCACATCGCCCACTGCAACCAATCCCCCAAGTGTACCGATCGTCAATGCACCAGCAGCAGTCGAGCCATTGTACGTCTTGCTTGCCAAGCTTGGAGCAGTGATCGACAGTTGTCGCTTGTCAACGGTGATGGCACCGGCGATGGCATTGAAGCTGTAGTTCAACGCACTCAAGCCGGTCACATCGGGGGTAATCGTCACTCCGATCGAACCGGCGTTGGTCGTGTTTACGTACGAAGTGAAATAAGTCACCGATCCCGCGATTACCGATAAGTCATCGCTGAACTCAAATCCGGTGTATAGGACACTTCCGGCACCGATCACCGATGAAGCCGAAGTTCCATAAACCACCGATTGAGGATCTGCGGTAACGTCGAGCGACTTCTTGGAGACAGCCACGCTTGCGGTAGTGGTCGCAGTGTCGTAATTTGCAGTGTCCGTCGGCGTGAACGTAACCCCAAAACTCGACGTGCCCGCCGCCGGAGTTGCGGCTGCCGAGGTGAAGGCGAACGTGCCCGGAACACTTGTGACCCCGCCGGACAATGTCGAAGCCGACAAAGCTTGTCCAAAAGTAATGCCGGTCGCCATCGGATCGTCAGTGATCGTCGGTGTGGCTTTGCTAATCGTAAACGTGGTCGCTGATGAGCTTGCCGCAAAGTAGTTTGTGCTTTGAGCGAAACTGGCAACGACCGAGTAGCTGCCGGCGTTGGCAGGGGCTGTTTCACTGGAGTATACTGTTCCGGAGATTCCGGTGTAAAGGAGCGTCACCACATTACCGTCAAGGGTCGTCACCGCCCCGCCGGTAACTCCAGTCACAGCCCCTGTCGCGATGAACGCACTTCCTGTGTAAGCTCCACTCGTAGGACCTGTGACTACTATTGTCGGCGTGGCTCGGTTAATCGAGAATGAAGCTACGGTAGAACTCGCAGTAAAGTAATTGGTGCTCGTAGCAAAGCTCGCTACAACTTGATACGTACCAACGTTGGTGGGAGCCGTTGCGCTGTTGTAGGTCGTACCTCCAGTCCCCGTATACAAAAGCGAAACCGTGTTCCCTTCGAGTGTGAGCACTGCACCGCCGGTAACGCCCGTTACGGATCGATTCGCATTAAACGGGCTTCCAGTGTAAGTGCCACTCGTCGGCGCTGTGACACTGACGGTCGGTGTCGCTTTGCTAACAGCATTGCCGGAGCTTGGCGTAGTAATGTTTACGGTCGTTGCCCCGGTGCTCGACAAAGCGATCGATTGCGAATTATAAGTTCCAGCGGTCGCGGTCGCTGCGAGGCGAACTCGAAGCGAGCCAGCCACAGTACCGCTAGTCGGAATGAACGTCGCAGTTTGCCCATAAGTTGTTCCATCGCTGGACACCTCGAATCCTGTTGGCGCGGTTGCAACTAGATTTGCGGTTAGGTTGGAACCGGAAACGGAGAAGGTTTGAACCGCGGAATCAGTTCCATAGGTTGTCGTGAATACAGCTGTCGTTGCGGCACCCGTGATCGTCGGCATTGCAGCGGTTGTTACAAATCGCAGGTCTGAATCAACGCTCGTACTAGTCGCGTTCTTCGCTCTTATCGAGTAGCCATATGAACTAGATGGTGACAATCCAGAAATGTCTACACTGTTTGCTCCAACAACATTTACAGTTCTTGAGAACGTATTAAAAGTAGTGTTTGGTAGACTGATGTTGTCTAAGTAGACCCTTCTTGAAGAAGCAGTATTTGTGAAATTTGTAAACAGTCCGAAAAAGCTGCTAGACGAATAGGCAGTATCTGTTAACGTGCCAGCCGATGTAGTTGGTGTGCTCGCGTAGGTAAATCCTGTCGAATAAAATAATTCAAAGACACCGGTTAGGCTTCGAGTCAATCGAATATTCACTCCATCTTGTAGACCTGTGCCACTGAAGTTCAGCGAGTCGACGAAAGTACCCACGCGGGTATTTGCGGATGCACCATTGCTTCTCCACAATTCTATCTTGTCGGTGCCGCCGGACGTACCAAGTTGAAGATAATATCCAGTCCAGTTTTGGGCTGTTGCATCACCCGTCACAGCAACATTCGACATTAAAATGACACCTAAGAAGTTAGTATTCGAAGGGTCGTAAGTGGGTGATCCCAAGGAAAATCGCCATTCCCGGGTCTCAGTACTGGGCGTAGTTAGAGTCTGCTTGCCGACAGAAGCATTGCTTCCTAAATATGATCCATCCGTCGTGGCGACACCTGAGTGCAGGGTTGTAGCTGTCTGGATAGCAAACGAACTGGTGTCGCCACTCCAGATCGGAGAAGCATTGAAATTGCCGTCTGTGAAATCCTCGGACGCCGCCGACGTTGAATATAGGTCGACGTCGTAATTTGTGGCACCTGAGATCGAACTCCAGTTTGCTGTAAATCCAGTAGAAGTCACGAAAGTCGCGGCTGCCGTGACAGGCGCACTTAGTTGTGAGGTCGTAGTTGTACTCGTAGTCGAATTCGCACTTGTCCCAGACGCGTTTACGGCGCGAACTCTAGCGAAATAAGGTGTGTTTGCATTCAGTCCCGTAACCGACAAACTGGTAGCGGAGCCGGGCGACACAGTGAAATTGGAAAATCCTGATAGAATCGAGTTAAATGAACTGTCTGTAGCTACGTCAACTCGATAACTTGTTGCTCCCGCGACAGCCGACCAGTTCACCGTAAAGGCTGAAGAACTAATGGATGTAGAGGCCAGTATTAAGGGCGCTGCGGGCAATAATATTGACTGCAAAGTCGGTGCGCTTGTCGTAAGGTAGTCGATTGAAGTCCCGGAGTTGTTGTAGGGATAAATAGCGAAATTATAAGCAGTTCCGGCAATGAAATTTGTAAAGCTACTGTATGAAACAACGGCGCTCGCCAAGTTAATCGAAGCAACTCCATCTGACAAACTTATGTCGTTCGCAACGCTCGAACCATCGACGGGTGGGACGATTGTTGTAGAGCTGACTCGCAACAAATAACCGTCTGGAACAGGCGAAGCTGATGTCCAGCTTAACGGTATACTTGTAGTTGTAACTGTTCCTGTTGTGAAGTCCGACACATGGCCTGTAGGCTGACCTTTGCGTGTTGTGAAACTCCAGGTTGTGCTTGAAGAAATTCCTGCGAATGCATTCGGAGTCGTTGCAGTGTCAACGAACGCGCCGTCGTCGATCGTGACATAATATTGCGTCGCGAATTTTAAATCTGCCGGATCAATTGTTACGACTGCTCCGGAGATTGTCACGGCTGCATTTCCTACAGCTATGGTTTGTACGACCGATCCGTCTGAAGATTGCCGAATCTGTATGTTGCCAGAACCTTTGGCAACATTCTCGCTGAAAGTAGCTGCGAGATTCGTCGTCGTGGAGACTAAAGTCGATGCGTTCATCGGCGAAAGTGACGATATAGTGGGTGGGGTCTCGTCAGGACCGCTAACTGCTGTAACCGAAATGTTGTCTAGGAAAAATTCATCCCGGCTTCCACCTCCGCCTACATCCGCGCCCGACCATCGCAGGTACAAAAATGCGTTCGCAGCGAGCGAAACGCCAGTCAGAGTGACTGTGCGAGTCGTACCTCCGACTCGCACAATGCCGAGTGCATCTGCGGTCGCTGTACTCGTGTAATTCAAAGATGGCACTGGAGTATATACGGTGTCATCGGTTGAGTACGAAAAATTAAAACTACTTGATCTACCTTCGTCGTTTCTGACAAACAAATCGTAACTAATCGAAGGATTCGATGCTGCTGCCCCGTCGTTTTGAACGCGAAAAGTAAGAGTACCAGGCGCCCAGTCGCTTCCACCGGGCTGAATCATCAATGCGGGCTGACTGCTTGTTGGAAGGGTACCTGTAAACGCATACATGCCACCTGACGTGATAGTGGGGGTCCCATTTGTTGTACCACGTGTGTAGTCAGTGTTTGCAGCAGTTTGTGTACCAGCGAACGCAAGATCTCCATTTGACCATCCGGTAACTGCCCAGTTATCAGAATCAAGTTGACCGGTCGTTGGAGACGATTGGAATCCCGCTCCCATGAAGTTTGTAAATGCCTCGGTGACGTTAATCGCCATCATCGCTCTGCCCTCTAGCATTTCGAAGTTTGCACTGAGGTTTGATCTGAAGATGTTTCTTCGGATGGCTTTTGCCAGCTTGCTACGGCGGGTTAATAGGTGCAAGTTAACTGGATGCGAGATAAGACTCGCCAGGAATCGGCGACCTTCCATTACTCTGTCAAGCATGCGACCGATCAAGCCCCATCCACTTCTCTTGATACCGCGGTTTGAAATCACGGACGCAGGACAATCGACAGAATTCGCTTCATTCAGTTGCATAAGAGGGGCTTTCTAACGCTCTGGTGATAAATCCATAAATGACGTCCTCTAGCTGATCGCTATCGACATTCATGAACTCATCTGTGTTTCTTCATGTTGGTTAATCCAAGATGCATTTATTGCACAAGAATTCACCGCAAATATAACAATTAGCTATCGTTGCAGAGGGGCGGGAAATGAACTTTTGATGAAGAAATTGACGTTCTTCACCTCAAACAAAATAAAGCGACCAAAAAGCGAATTGGCAAAAGCTAGAAAGCCCAGCAAGTAATGGACTGGGCTAGGTATTTAATCAGCGGATGACAGGATTCAGCGATCTATAGACAGAACCGCTACCGGTAGTGGACGAGGCTAGGAGGCCTTGGCTGTTTTCTCTTAAATTCAATCACAGGATCTGTAGCCAGATCCACTACGTAATCACAGGATCTGTAGCCAGATCCACTACGTAATCACAGGATCTGTAGCCAGATCCACTACGGAATACCTTTATGGATTGTCGCGACGTTCTGGAAGGCCGGTTAGCGTTTCCCAATCGGGCGTTAGATCCAATGTAGATCCTATCAGCCAATCTAAATCTGCTCCACCTAAAACACTGTCCACTGAGCCGTCATCCAACAACGTGTCTCCTCCCGAAAGAGGATCGTTGCTCAAGTAAAATGCTCCGTCGGCTACTCCAGATTCTCCCGTCAACTTGGTGATCCGTTCCTGATATGATCCGGCGCTGAGCCACTCGCGTTGAATACTGCGCAAGCCCTCCAAACTCGTGTCGTACGATAAACGGCCTCCTATGACGATATCCTGACCGCCACCACCATGGAGCGTGTCCGCTCCCATACCACCTATCAAGATATCCCGCTGCGTTCCTCCCGTTAGTCGATCGTTACCCGCATTACCGACCAAAACCATGCCTCGGTTGTTGCTGCCGACGATCGTGTCGCTACCGCTGCCGCCAACGACGATCGAGAACGAATCCAATAAGCTTGTTATACCAGTCGCTACCGGACTTCCTGACATGTTCACATTGACCGCTGTCGTTCGCGTTGCATAACTTAATACGTTCTCGCCCGCACCAGGATCCAATTGTCCTGTGATTACCCCTAACGGTCCCATCTCAAACGTATCGACCATGCTTCCACCAACCAAGTTCGTGATCTGGGAAAATCCTATCCCATTTAGCGTTCCAATTCGTGAACCCGTCACATGCCAAACGTTGTCTGTGTTTGCACCTACCAAAATATCTGCGGCGACGGTTGGTCCACCTGCAATCCTGGATACTCTCCCACCAGGTATTACAGCAAAGCGATCCACTCTTGCTCCACCACTCAAAGATTGGTAGCCAGAGAAACGAGAACCCGTTCCAGCCGACGAACCAAGAAGTCCGCCATTGACTGCATCGATCGTCCAATGAACCATCCCGGAACTGGGGCTCGGCCCTAAAAATGTATTCACGGTAGCCCTGCTTCCAACAAACAATTCTAACCCTACAAATCGAACAAGGTCTGTACTATTCCCGGTCCAAGTCGTTAGGGAAGAAACACCTGTTTGTACTGCTGTTTCACGAGTTGCGTAGCTCAGCGTGTCGATGCCGATACCACTGCCTCCAGATACAAGACTCGTACTTCCCCCTTCATGCATATGAAATGTGTCGTTTCCAGTTCCACCGTTTAGCGTTGCAAAGTTGCTAAAGCTAAAGGTGCTTGAACCTGACGACAAAGTTCCCGATTTTGGACCCGTGATCGTCCACTCGTTTGTTGTGTTCGGACCTGTCAAGGCACCGCCATTGCCCGTCAGAACTTCTATCCCGGTGAAGCCACCACCCAGTCCCGAGGCCGTTGC
>JAIYDN010000092.1 GCA_027487485.1 Planctomycetaceae bacterium
CCAAGCCACCTCTGGCTTGGCCAAGAGACGCTAGAATGCAAATTGCCTGTTCCTGGTTATCCAAGAATTTGACGCTAGCGTGAAGTGCCCGCGGGCGTGATTGACGGTGGGGAGTTGCTGCAAGATTCATAAACAGTTGAGGACAACTGTTCGACATTGGTTTAGGACCGCCAAACCACATTCGGCTTGGCTAGAAAACGCTAGTATGCAATTTGCCTTTCCCCAATAATTCAAGAATTCGACGTTAGAGTAAAGTGCTCGCGAGCGTGATGGATGCTGGGGAGTTTTTGCAAGCTTCATGAACAGTTGAGGACAACTGTTCGACATTGTGGGCTGACGGGGACAACCGGGGCTAGGGCCCTTCGGCTCAGGGGAGCGGCTAGGGCACCGAACGTGTTGCAAAGATTGGCTCATGGCCAAACTTCGCTGAAGCTCAACCCTATTCAATCAGCTTGGGTTTTCCACTCCAGCCAAGCTTGTCTCGCAATGCTTGATAGTCATCGTGGCCAGGCACACTGATCAGCTGAAATGTATCTTGAGCGCGACTTATTCTAGCTCGATGCTCATCGCCAAAGTGACAAAGCACTCGTCCATCGACCAAAATACTGGCCGAAGGATGTTCCGTCCGCATGGTCAGATCAAAGATGCGGTCTGCCGTGTCCACGACCGGTCGCATCGTCAAGGTATGAGGGCTAATAGGACTAATGACAAAAGCCTGAAGATTCCTCCGCAAAATCGGACCGCCGGCTGACAAATTATGAGCGGTCGAACCAATGGGGGTGCTGATAATCAATCCATCGCACGCGTAGGTTGTGGCCAAAACCGAATCGATATGGAGATCGATGTACATCATGGAGTACGGTGGCCCGCCAAGGATCGATGCTTCGTTCAAGCCCAGCATCGTATGCTGCAAGTCGCCTCGCCAAAAAACGTCGCACCGGAGCATCAAATGGTTCGTGACCGACAATCGACCTGCGCAAACATCCGGCCAGATATCTACAAAACGATGAGGTGGAATAGCTGCTAGAAAACCAAGGCGGCCAAGATTGACACCCAGCACGGGTCGTTGGCGATGTCCCATTTGACGTGCGGACTGCAGAATCGACCCGTCCCCTCCCAAGACCACCACCAAGTCCGAAGTGCAATGATCGAATTCGTACTCAAAGCTTTGATCGACAGCCAGGATCTCGGCATGCTCCTCGATCGTTTCTAAAACACTCTTGAGCTCCTGTTGCACACGAGGTCGGTTGGGGGCGGCCAAAACGACAACTCGAGGTCGCGGCCGACCGTCCCGAATCCAACTCCATGTGGTGGGAGGGTTCACGCGTTAAACTCCCGCATGATTCGCATCGGAAAAACGTTCGCTGAGCGATCGGCAGGTTTTGGCGATGCCGGTTGGGTCCAGTCCCATTTCCGCCATCAATTCATTTCGGTCCCCGTGTTCAATGAATTGATCGGGGATGCCCAATGTTCGCATGATCCTGGTATCCCAGCCATGTTGGCAAGCAGCTTCCAGGACGGCTGAACCAAAACCACCCATCAAAGCACCTTCTTCGACCGTCACCACGAAACGGCATTCTTCAAAAACGCGGCTTAGCATTTCGATGTCCAGCGGCTTGATGAAGCGTGCATTGATAACAGCAACGTCCAGCCCTTCTTGTTTCAGAAGGTCTGCCGCTGCAAGGGCTTGTTGCAACATGGCTCCGATAGCGATGATTGCGCCGTCATTTCCCCATCGCAGCGTTTCTGATTTGCCGAGCGCGATTGGCTGAGCGGGTCTTGGGAATGTCTGAGCGGTGGTTTTGGGGTAACGAATGGACGTGGGGCCTGGATGCGACAGCGCGAATTCCAGCATGGGTTCCACTTCGGTCGCATCACCTGGAGCCATCATCACGATATTGGGAAACACTCGCATGTACCCAATGTCAAAGAGACCGTGGTGGGTAGGCCCGTCTGGACCCGTCAAGCCTGCCCGATCCAACATGAAGGTGACAGGAAGATTCTGAAGTGCGACTTCTTGAAAAATCTGATCGTAAGATCGTTGCAAGAACGTCGAATAAATTGCGACGATTGGACGGAGGCCGACTTTGGCATGTCCCGCAGCGAACGCGACCGCATGCGATTCGCAGATGCCAACATCAAAGAAGCGTTGGCTGTGCGCATCACGCACAGGTTCCAGCTTATTCCCCTGGCACATCGCAGCGGTCATGACCGTCACTTTATCATTGCGGTTCATTTGGCTCAGGATTGCATCCCTGGCATAGTTGGTGAAGGCGGGCTTCTCGGAAGTCCCGAGCGGTCGAGGGCATCCTTCCTCGTCTTCCTCAAAGGCAGGGGGCGTATGGAAATAGACTGGGTCTTTCTCCGCAGGCTTATAACCCCGGCCTTTTTCGGTTACCACGTGCAACAGGGTTGGCCCCTTTTGATTCTTCACCATCTCCAGATACTTACGAACCAGTTGGATGTCATGACCATCGATAGGTCCGATGTAGCGGAATCCAAATTCCTCAAACATCATCCCTCCGACCATGCCCGCTTTGACTGCTTCTTTGATCTGGGCCAGCATCCGTTCGGTTGGGTCACCAAATACTGGCAACTTGCCAAGAACTTTTTGCACTTCGCTTTTCAGGCCCGTGTAAAACGGATTGGTTCGAAGCCGATCCAAGTAGTTTGCGACCGCACCAACGCGAGGGCAAATCGACATCTTGTTGTCATTCAAAACAACAATCATGTCGGAATTCAATTCGCCCGCGTTGTTCATGGCTTCAAAGACAATGCCTGACGGGAACGCTCCGTCGCCGATCACAGCAACGCTGCGTCGCGACGGTTGCCCCATCAAATCATCACCACTTTTGAGACCTACTGCGGTGGAGACACTGCAACCAGCATGGCCGGTCATGAACAAGTCGTACTCGCTCTCGGCAGGGTTGGGATAGCCCATCAGGCCGCCGCGTTCTCGAATCGTCTTGAATTCGTGGTACCGTCCGGTGATCAGTTTGTGCGGATAGATTTGATGCCCAGTATCCCAGATCAGACGGTCTTTCTTAAAATCAAAAACACTGTGCAGCGCCAAACACAGTTCAACAACGCCAAGGTTGGATGCAAAGTGAGCCGTTCGCGTTGCCAAAAGATTGCAAAGCACGTCGCGAATTTCGACCGCGAGTGTTTCCAATTGGGAAACGGACATCCCCTTCAAGGGTTCCGACGATTCTAGTTTGGAAAGCATTTCATGCATGTGAAATCAATGGCTCCTATCCGTGATGTATCTTGCTAGTTGCTGGAGTGGGATGGCTGGGGAACCAAACGGCTCCAGCGTCTGAATTGCTTCTTCAACGTAAAGTTTCGCTTTTTGTCGACTCGGTTCTAGACCGTAAATTCCAGGAAAAGTCAACTTCCCACGCTCTTGATCCTTGCCTGTCCGCTTGCCTGTGGATGCTGCTGAGCCTTCCACGTCCAGGATGTCATCCACGATTTGGAAGGCCAAGCCAATACAGTCGCCGTACTTGGCTAATAATTCAATCGCGTCCGAATCTGCGTTGGCTGCGATTCCACCCAAGACCACGGAGGCACGAATCATTGCGCCCGTTTTGCGATTATGGATAGCGTTCAGCAAGTCCGCATCACCGCCGGTTTGTTCGGCTTGCAGATCATCGACTTGTCCCGCAACCATGCCTTCCGGTCCGGCTGCTTTTGCCAAAACCAAACAGCTCTTGGTTGCGATTTCAGGACTGCTGGAATCAAGCAAGATGGTTTCAAACGCTAGGCTCTGCAACCCATCACCGGCAAGGATCGCGGTGGCTTCATCAAATTGGATATGGCAAGTGGGGCGGCCACGACGCAGATCGTCGTCATCCATGGCGGGAAGATCATCATGGACCAACGAGTATGCGTGAATCATTTCGAGAGCAGCAGCGTTGGCCAAGGCGGGTGATTCGTCCCCACTCAACATCTGAGCGCTCAACAAACACAAGATTGGCCGGAGTCGCTTTCCGGGAGACAGCAAGGAATATTGCATGGCTTCTCGAAGACGCGCAGGACAGCGATTCGACAAGCGGTCCAAACAGGCCAACAATTTTGCATCAACTTGATTAGAAAGCTCTTGCCAGCGTTCTAGCAACTCAGAATTCCAAGGCTTAGTGGCGGATGGTTGCGGCGTTTGCACAGTGGCTATTGGAGCATCCAGAGGTGCGAAAGTGATTTTGAAGTTGATTCCACTACGAATGTGGCCCCCCTCTCGTGAGTAATCCATTGTAGGCAGAATTCAATTAAGTTGTAGGCGGGACAGCACCACCTAAACAAAATCAGGACGGGGATTTTCCCGTCCTGACTTGATTTTGTTAAGCTTCCGCAAATTCTTACTTGCCGTGGAAGTTGTAATCCTTGTTTTTGACGTCAAAATCAGCGTCTGTTAGGCCAACATTGAACTTGAGGTTTTGATAGGTGTATTCCTCAATCACTTCAGGTTCGCCACCTGGCGTCTTTGGCCAGCTGTAGGCTGCGTAGCGAACTGGGATCTTCCATTCGTCGTCCATGAAAATCTGAGCGATATGGAATTCAAAGTGTGATTGCTGAACGGGATGGGTTACTTGAATGATGGAGCAAGCTCGCTGAGCAACTTTGGCTCCAGGGACGAGTTCGACGTTGCATGCTCCGTGACGCTTGTCCTTTTCGCCACGCTCGATCAACTTCACGACCAAGTTTTCGATACCGATGTCTGTGAGTGGGTATCGTTGACCTGCCATCGCCAAATAGCCAGTGGGTTCCAACGAATGAGTGCCTAGCATTCGCTTCATGCCACCTTCGTGAGCAAACAGCTTTCCGTCGTTCTGATTTTCAACGAACAGCACTTCCCGTCCTTTGACTGCGGTTGGCTTCAAGAAGGCCAAGTACACGCTGAACGGTGTCACCAATTTGTTTTCTTCAAATTTACGGTTTCGAACTTTAACGAACATGAATTCATGTTCCCCAAGGTCGTCACCAATTCTTTCTCGCTTGACTAAGACGCCCGTGTAGTCCTTCAGATCTTTACGAATCAGTGCCAAGCTTTGATGAGCCAGTTGAATCGCGGGGTCAAGAGGGTGTGGAACGGCGGACGGGATCGAGGGCTCGTTCTTGGAGACTCGAAAGACCGGTTCCGATAGACCGGTAGCTGGTGGTTGCTGAGCCACTACCAAACTAGAGCTAAACGCAGAGGCTACTAAGGAGTAGAGAGCTGCCCGAAAAAAGTTGCGTCCGAATCGCGCCATCGAAAATGTACTCCGTTACTTCCTTGATTGCCTGCGCTGGATGTTTTGCCAGCATTGCTTCCTGCTTAGGCTCAGCGCTCATTCTGCTCACCGAACCGCCTACATGTCTATATCGTTCGGACTGATGTCAGCAAGTAAAAAAATACACTGCTGGCGTCACAACCCTACCCGGCTCGACGTGAAATCATGCCCTCCAGCTGCCCTTCCATGCTATTGGTCTGCCGTGCTTGCGGGATTCCAAGTGCTTTACAAAACAATACTTCAAAATCCTGTACCATCCGATTGGGAGCAAATCGACTTCGAGCGTTCGGCAGCGCATGCAATCCTGAAGTGCCAAAACGTTCTTGAGTTACTGCAGCTTGCGCCATGGAGTTTGCAAGGGATGATGGGTCGTCTTGAGTGCACTGCCATTGAGTTGAATGGTGGGACGCTGTTGCGTCGATTGGTTGCCTGTGTCCATTTTCGACCAAGGTTACGATCTTGGTTCCCATCCGCTGAGCTTCAATAGCAGCAATGGAATACCCGGCGCGAGTCTCCTGTTGGATCAACACATCGGAAGCGCAAATCCATCGTTCGGGAGCTTCGTAACCCACAAAACGAAAATGATCGTGCAGTGCAAATTTGATGGCCAAGCGTTGCATCTGGGAAGCTTGCGGCGAACTGCAAGTCACCACGACGCAAAACTTAGGCAAATGCCAACGCAGATGGTTCGCAGCCTCGATCAACTGCACAAGATTTTCAGTACCGCAGCCTTCCTGGGAATCAGTCTTACCAATCCAGCAAAAGAGGGGCGTTTTTTGCGGTATGCCTAGGAATTCGCAAGCCCATAATCGCTCCTTCCAACGTTCCAGTTGTGGCATTTCCAAGCCGATCTCGATGGTTGCAAGCTTGGATTCTGCAATTCCGTTGGCGAGGCACACGTTGCGAACGGAATCGGAAACACATACAAGACGGTCCAACAACCAATGGTAAGGGACGTTCGAATAGGGTGGTTTGAGGTTGTGTTTGTACTGAATTCGCTTGACACCCAGTTTTCCAACCAGGGCGATGGAGCCCCAGGTACGGGCCTGGGAATCGTTGGCCAACATGACTTGAACGCCTTGAACGACGCAGGCTCGGCGCAATCGCAACATTGCGGAAGGGTTCATGGTTGGATCTGGCAATGGGCATGCAGAAAAACCATGCGTTTCGACTTGTTGAAAAAGCTGGCTCGTTTCGCCACAAACCCATAGAACGTGATGACCGCGACTGATGAGACCGGTTCCGAGCGTCCAAAGGACTCTTTCGCTATCACCGAATTCGGTGGCAGAAGAAACCAAAGCAATTTTCAGATTTGTTCGAGGCATGGGGAACGAGCTACCGGATCAAAATAGGATTGGCACCAAATGCTTGCGATCATAGAAAATTCGACGACCATCCGTCCATATCAAAATTACTGGCCGTTACCGATGGTTTTGGCATACTAAACGCCAAACCATAGCCGCAGGGCGCTCATTGTCGAGCAGTTGTCCTCAACTGCTCAGGAACGCTAAATCATCTTCGGCCAGGCCTGGAAACATTAGAATGCAATTTGCCTGGCCTTTGTTTTCTAAGAATTCGACGCTAGCGGAAAGTGCCCGCGAGCGTGGTTGATGTTGGGGCGTTTTTGCAAGCTCCATGAACAGTTGAGGACAACTGTTCGACATTGTCGAGCAGTTGTCCTCAACTGCTTAGGACCGCCAGACCACCTTCGGCTTGGCTAGAGAACGTTAGAATGCAATGTATCGCCCCCTGTTATTCGAGAATTCGACAAGAGCGTGAAATGCCCGCGAGCGTGATTGATGATGGGGAGTTTTTGCAAGCTTCTGAACAGTTGAGGACAACTGTTCGACAATGGCTCAGGACCGCCAGACAACTTCTGGCTCGGCTAGAAAACGTTAGAATGTAATTTGTTTGTCCCTAGTTTTCCAAGAATTCGACGAGAGCGTGAAATGCCCTCGAGCGTGATTGAAACTGGGGAGTTGTTGCAAGCTTCATGAACAGTTGAGGACAACTGTTCGACAATGACCACTATGCCAGATCCAAGTCCACAACCTGTCGTATTTCATGCACTCGACCGCGAGGCGGGCGTAGAAGTTTCGGTTCGTAATTTGCCCCATTGGTTTCAAGTCGATGCCGCGATCTTCGTTACCTTTCGGACGGCTGACTCTATCCCCAAAGAAGTCGTTCTGCGAATGATCGCGGAATTGCGAGAATGGTTGCTTAATCAAGGACAGCCTGTAGAGCTTGCCGAATTCGTCCTGAATACCCAAAACCCCAGATATGAAAGACTTCTTGCCCAAATCGATTTAAAGCAACAGCATGAACTTAAGAAACGCGTCGACCAGTTGATCGATCGATCGCTGGACGAATGCCATGGCAAATGTCTGCTAAGATCTCCCGTCTTGGCACAAATCTTGTCGAATGCCATTCGAGAATTCGATGACGTTCGCTACGACCTCGACAGTTTTGTTGTTATGCCGAATCATGTACACGTTTTGGTACAGTTCCGACAAGGCTACGACTTGTCGACAGTCAGCCAAAGCTGGATGCGATACACGGCTCGACAGATCAACAAGCGATCGGACGGACGGGTGTTCTGTGGCAGCCTGAAGCTTTTGATCACATCATTCGAAGCTCTGAGCAGTTCGAGTATTTACATCGCTACATCGCAGAAAACCCAAAGAAAGCAAATCTAAATACTGGTGAATTCTTGTATTGGAAAAGAGTATAAACAATGTCGAGCAGTTGTCCTTAACTGCTCAGGACCGCTAAACCACCTCTGGCTTGGCCAGGAGACTTTAGAATGCGATGCATCGCCCCCGGTTATTCAAGATTTTGATGGGAGCGTGAAGTGCCCGCGGGCGTGTTTGATGGTGGGGAGTTTTTGCAAGCTCCATGAACAGTTGGGGACAACTGTTCGACATTGTCGAGCAGTTGTCCTCAACTGCTTAGGAACGCTAAGCTACCTCCGGCGAGGCTAGGAGACGATTGAATGCAATTTGCCTGTCCCCTGTTATCCAAGAATTCGACGGGAGCGTAAAGTGCCCGCGAGCGTGGTTGATATTGGGGTGTTGCTGCAAGATTCATGAATAGTTGAGGACAACTGTTCTACATTGTCGATCAGTTGTCCTCAACTGCTCAGGAACGCTAAGCTACCTCCGGCGAGGCTAGGAGACGATTGAATGCAATTTGCCTGTCCCCTGTTATCCAAGAATTCGACGGGAGCGTAAAGTGCCCGC
>JAIYDN010000068.1 GCA_027487485.1 Planctomycetaceae bacterium
AGTTCATCTCGGCGGGGCGCACAACTGACCGCTACCACGCCCACGATTGTCCTGCCTCGCTTCCGTCGAGTTTATCTCGGCGGAGCGAACAACTGAAAGCTACAAGTTTCCTTAACGTTCCAGAGGAATAAAAGTGTATAGCTGAACCCTGGCATTCCGTAGGAATCTAAGCCTGTAGCCGGCGGTTGAGCGTCAGCGACAACGCCGGTAACACGTCAGTTCTCTCGTCGCACCCCGATGGGGTGCCAGCAGTAAAACGCCGACCAAGTCGATCTGGATCGAAGCGACATTGCTCGCGATGTAGAAGGTGTCAGAAGTCGTTTTTAACCCAAGTTCTCAATAGACGATTCCTGACACCTTTTTTCTACCCCATGACACCATCTTTTCTACCCCAAGTAAGTGCATCTATTTGTTGTCGGGCTCAAGTTGGAATGTAACCTGCCTGACTTGCTCTGCAGAAAAGCGGTATTCACGGTTGAGACCTACGGTGGACGGCGGTGTTACCTGCATGACCTTGTAACCCGGTATGTTCACGGTGACATTCACGTCTTCGGCGGCAACGGACAAGATTTTTGCGCTGTAGCTGTTTTCTTGAGAGGGTAGCTTCAAGACCGCTCCGTGCCATGCGCGATCTCGACCAATGTAGATGGTGCCATTCTCGGGGATCGTTTTTCCGGTGGGCATCTGCACGGTGACAGCAAAGGGTGCGGCTTGTTCCGCCTCGATAGTTCCCAGATCTGCAATCTCGCTTTGCAATGGCGCCTTAACCAAAGTTATCGGCAACGCAAACCCTTGAGCTTGCTCCATGTTCGTGTAAATGGAATAGTCTTGATCAGGTGGTAAACAGTCAAATCGAAACCTGCCTTTTTCGTCCGTTTCGACCTCAGTCGGCGTGACGATGTTCTCCAATCCACGATTTGCTTGGACTATTCCTACTTTAATCCCTGCAGACACTGGCACATTCTGGAATTGAAGCTGGCCTGCAATCGACGCCCCTTGTACCAACTGAAAATCCATTGCTTCCGGAGAAGATCGGTTCCATTCTTGCTCCGCAGGCGCATGGTCGTATGCCGAGACGCGCAGCCTGACCATAATAGGTTTCGCTCCTACTTCCAGCTCAAAATTCCCTTGGGAATCGGTAATCGCTAGAGGAGAACGTCGCGGATCTAGTTGGGAAATCAAGTTTTCGATGTGCCACATGCTGACCCTCGCCACCGCGTTGGCAATCGGTTTTCCTTCTTGGTTAAGGACTCGTCCTGACAGGATCGTACCGGCTTCTTCTTGCGGTACCTTTTTCAATTGGATATCGATTTCCGTCTTTGATTTGGGATCAGCGTAGTCAGTGAGCGACCCCTGAAATCCTGGAGCGCCAACGGCAAGGCTATACATTAAGTCGGCTCGTAGCTCCTTGAATTCAAACCTTCCCTGATTGTCAGTTCGAACTGCTTCCTTGCACTCTGGGTAGGACCAGGAACAAATGCGGCCGACACCGGAATTAGGGCGACAGTTACGAACAACAATCACCGCTGTCGAAATCGGCTTTCCATCGGCATCTACGATTCGACCACGTAGTGGCACTGAATCCGATGCCAAGGTTAGAGCGGAATGGACACCAAATGCCAATGCAGTAAAGATGCTTAACCGAATCGAGTTGGACACCCAAGCACAGCTTGAGCGTCGTCGGAAGCCATAAGTGAAAAGTGCCGCAATCAACATGACCTACTCCTAAAAAGGGATCGTGGAACGAAATCAACTTAACGCTTTTGAACGTTTACTGGCGCAATACGCCGAGGTTCATTTGCCGCCTGTTTGCTGATCACCACTTTCGCATTCTTTTCGCCCGCCGCAATGCTTTGGCGAATGTTGATAGGCGATTGTCCTTGCGACGCGGGGTGGAACATCAAGACATGGTTGCCATCCGGAACTTTTCGTAATACAAATTTCCCATTGGCATCCGTCTTCATTTGGCTCACTTCTGTATGACCCAACCACAGCGATTCTCGATTGCTTGGAGAGTAGACCTGCACGTTAGGAATAGGATTGCCCTCTGTATCAAGCACTCTGCCTTCGATCGTTTGCGTTCCTGCAACAAAGGTAAAGTTAGGTACTTTATGTACGCCGACATTCGTAGTGAATGCGCTTCGCCCGGTGCCAGGTGTTTGGCTGTTGTCAGGTAGTCTAGCGATGGAAATGGACATCTCTTTCCCGACGGAAACAGGAATTCGATAGATCCCCTCTTCGTCCGTTGCATAGACTGAACCGAATTTTCCAACCGTAGATACAAATGCTCCATCAACAAACTTCATCGGAGCCGACTCACCTGCCTGAACCTGCACTCCTTCCCAAGGTTTTCCATTCAACGTGACTTGTCCCTCGATCATGGCGCATTCTGCTAAGACAATCCGCACAACAGCGTCATCGGCCTCGCTTAACTGGAATTGACCAGCGTATGCTCGTTCCTTGTCGATTGCGACCGCTTCGAATACCGTTTTTGGCCCTAATGCACCCTTGGGCGTCCACTCGACCTCGCCCTTTTCGTTGACGATGATCGTGTCGCGTGCCTTCTTAAGGGCCCGAATGATCACTCTTGCTTTTGGCGCCTGTTGACCATCTTGAAATTCAACGCTGATTTTCAGCGGCTTGGTTCTCTCGACGACGACAGGCTCAAGCACTATGGAATCGCTGTTGGATATGTTGATGGTATCGATCTGCCAAGCAGCCCGTTGTTCCTCGGATGCACCCACCAAATCCTCCGAACATGGTAGATCCCATCCCGGTTCGTCTTTGTGGGCAAGCAGTTGGTGCGTTCCAATCGGAAGCGTGAACTGGAAACTTCCATTACTGTCTGTGCTTGCTGTGACTGGAAAATCGAACAAGCTTGGACTCGAAAGGATCGTTGCTCCAACGATTGGCTGCCCAAGTGGATCTACCAACGATCCGACGACCGAAGTCCCACGTTTCAGGACCACGGTTAGATCCGCGGTTTCTTCTGATAACTGTGCCCTATCAAAAGTAGCTTTCTGTTGTAAAAGACCTGACGATTCGTAGGGAAATAGAAAGACAGCAACAGGATGAGCCCCATCGCTTAAATGCATCCGCAGCGAGGGACTTGGAAATCGTGTCTCGATCAAGCCATCTGCATCCGTGCGAAACTGAAAAGCAAAGCCGTTGATTTTGGTTTTGATGCCCGATAACCCGTTTCCATTTTCATCCACGACGCGAATTCGGAGTAATTTTCCGCGGTCAGCGATCATTGTGAATGGACTGGATACAATCTTGCTAATGTTCATGATGATATCTTGAGGGGAGTCTGATTCCAACTGAGCAGCATCCGGGCTAGTCGCGACGTTGGCGATGGCACTACAGAAAACCCCGGTAGGATTCGCGTAAACCGCAGCAACCATATTCATCGGCACGCCAGTAAACTGAAACTTTCCCTGATCGTCTGTCTTGGATTTGGGGCAGAAGTGGCATCCAAGAAAACGGAGATCATCTCGCTGTGACCGGTTCAAATCTGAGCCAGGGGCGCGCAAACTTTCCAAACAAACTTCTGCGCCAGCGATGGGGATTCCATCTTCCGAGATGTACACTCCTTCGATAGTCGTTGTTTGGATCAACTCTAGTTGCACATGTGCATCGATTTGCTTCTGCGATAGAGGAGCTAGTTGTTTCCATTGCATTCCCAATTCTGGATGAACGGCCAGAATCACGTAGGATTGATCCTGCAGAATTGAATTCGCATGAAGTTCTAGAATTGGCGACTTCACATTATCGAAAGAGAATCTACCGGTGGAATCTGCCGTCGTTCGCGCGATGGCTGTTGGGAATAAAAGGCTTGCATGGTTTTCAGGTGTCCAAACAAACGATGGATTCTCTTGGACCTGGCGCAAAGCTAGAACGATTGCTGGTTCACAAAGGAGCACCGTAGCATCCGGCGCTGGCATCCCTTTCGAGTCGACAACCGTTCCCTTCACGTTCAAAATCGAATGGAACGCGTCGCCGCTTAAGGTAGTCACTTTGCAATTCATTACCTGGCTTATCAAATCATTGCTCGCTCGTTTTTCATCTTGCATTTCGTCGACGTTAACGGGTTCAGCCATGGCATCAGGATTTTCGCTTACATTAAAGCTTTCGCTCGCCTCCGACTGCGATTCCGCAGAAACGTAGGGTCTTACAGAAGTCATCAACGAAATGGCCAAGACGAACCCGATAAAGTAAAGTCGCGGTCGATGCGATTCAGGTCTGGATACATGCAGGAGAGACTGGATTCTCGATTGAATGTCACCAAAAGCTGACATTCCCGACACGGGAAGCAAGCTGTTTTCGCGATTTGCTCCAATACGAGCGATCACGGCCAAGAGAGCTCGGGCGTACTCACCCCTCTTGATACCATGTTCAGTTGCATACAGGTCGGAAGCGAGTTCTTGTGATTGTCGAATGCGAGCAGCAACCAATAACGCAGCTGGGTGAATCCAATAAACGATGGTAAGAACACGAGCGGTCAACTCGCCAACGAGGTCGCGTCTTGCGATGTGCGCGATTTCATGCCACAGAACAGCTTCGCGTTCATTGCTGTTCCATGTCGCGAATCCGGTTGGGACCAGAACAACGGGCTTTCTCCAACCAAAGGCCATTGGCATTCGGATCTCGCTCGACTCGAGCAGCAAAGGTTTTCGAGGCAACCCCGCCCTTTCGCAAGCCTGCTTGAACTGCTCACAAACTTGATGACAGTCGATCGATCGTCCCTGGCGAATGATCCGAAGCAGACAAAGCGTACCCACGAGAAGACGGCTCAAAAGCACAACGCAAACAAGCAGGTAGCCTCCTATAAGAATCGCTTGCACATGAGTCGAAGCCCATGGAAAGCCCTGGCCAAGAAACGAAACTGGCTGGCTGTTCGATAATGACGACGAAGCATCTGCGATACCGCGATCCGATTGGAACAATGG
The DNA here is from genome assembly GCA_027487485.1 of Planctomycetaceae bacterium. Taxonomy (GTDB): domain Bacteria; phylum Planctomycetota; class Planctomycetia; order Pirellulales; family Pirellulaceae; genus JBKCUI01. The sequence goes on from JAIYDN010000068.1 coordinate 4,950, forward strand.
CGAACTTTTTGATTCTTGGGTCGGTGGAGTTCGCTTGGCTTCAATCAGCGACGCAGGCGAATTTTGGTCGCTGAACTCGTTGGCCATCGTTTCTGATCCCTCATTTCGCAGGCTACTCGCATCAAATTCCCCACGCGTTGAAGGGGATGTCGATTCCTCTTGGATATTGTGTTGACGGTTGCTTGTGGGTGCGAAAACAGTGCGAGGAACATTGATTTCGAATCCGCAAACCAAATGAACCAAAGGTAGCAGGATCATGCAGTAAGCGGTGATTACCCAACGTCGATTGACCGCCCCAGGTTGACAGCGCATGGATCGATTAATCGATAGTAGCGCAATCATCGCAAGCAAGCCAATTTGAATGGCAATGATCAAAACCGGAAGAAGGACAGGATGTTTGCCATTCATTAGTGCGAGCGCATTCATGATTTTTCCCTTTCAGATTCATGCTGATCGATGATTTCGCGAATCTTTTGAAGTTGCTCCGAGCTCAGATTGGACTTAGGGTCAGCAAGGTGGGTAGCCAAGGCATCTTCGACCGATCCACCAAAGAACACGTCTAGAACTTTTCGAAACGCCGATTTAGCAGCGGTCTGACGTGACCCGCACGGGCGATAGAGAAACCTGCGCCCCTCGTTCCGATGCTGCACAACTCCTTTGTCTTCAAGGATACGCAGCATTGTCCTAATCGTTGCGTTGGCAAGCTGATCCGGCAATGCCTCGACAATATCGTTAGCGCTCGCTTCCCCCAATTGGAACAAGACTTCTAATATCTGTCGTTCACGGCGGCTCAAATCTGTTCTCATCATGGCTCCTTGGTTTCGAAGTGTTAAAATGTTAACAATTGGATTTCCCGAGTCAAGCGAGAAATGTTATTTTTATAACACAGGATTGGTTAATGCTCTGCAACAGCGCAATCTGTCGAGTTTCCGGAAAAAGCCACCGAAACCGAGTAATGCTCCGCATAGAAGTGGATGGACTCGTCAATCCTGCCGTCAACAACATTGCGGCAGATGATTCCCGCATTCGCAATCTTTGGGAAATCACTTGTTCGATGAAGACGCCTACTCTGTTCTTGATAATCCGTTTCGATCATTGCCAGGATATGCAAACTAGTTCGATACCATTCCGTTGCGCGTTACTAGCTATTTAGAAACGCAGACGACTCAGAGGACATAGAGACAAAACGCTCACAAACTCCTTCTTCCCTCTGCGATCTCTGTGCCTCTGTGTTTCAAAAAAGCTTCGCCGGAGTCGAGCTTGGGTCATGTTCTTGCTGGCACCGTCGAAAGAACTAAAAGAGTCTGTCGAAAAATGGAGGGCGAAAAATTTTAGACCCCGCTTTCGCTGATTATCTTTCGACCCACATTTTTCGACCGCAAGCATCGTTCTCGATTCCGAGCCTCCTTTTGGGGGACACTCCACTTTGGATGTTGAATAGTCGCACTCAACAGAACCTGCCACCTTCTCGCCTTCAAGTAATACGCTTCGGTCATTGCCAGGACATGCGAACTAGTTCGTATGCCATTCCGTTGCGACTCTCCTAGCTCTTTGGAAACGCAGAGGCCCATCCTTTGATTTCCATCAAGCAAGATAGTTGGCCGCACCGTAGAAAAATCGCGAATCAAATGCTACAACGAAGGCTCTAGCAATTGTGGACCGAAAGGCATAAATGGGAATAAACCATGAGCGATGAAAAAGACTGGCTGACGATACTTACCAATGCGACCACCTATGGCGATTTACGGATCGTATTCAATCGTATGGACGTCGAGTCTCAGACTGTTGGCGACGGGGATGCAATGGTGGCCAGCATTGACGAAGCCATTCGCAGAATCGAACAGGAGCGAGCTCGCGATCAAGCGGAACTGGATGGGTTCGCGTCCCAGTATGACGCTTTCAAACAAGAGCAGTCTGGCGTGATCGGTTGGTTCAAACGCAAGATGCCTTTCACGGAAACTCGTAAACAAGAGCTCGGCCATCGCGATGCATTGAACGATCAAACAGCAGAGATCCTTGCTGACAATTTCATTATCGCTAGAGCGCAGATGCTCAAAGAACGTGTCGCTTTACCGACCTCTCGGCGAATGGGGCAATGGCCGACTTTTTGGCGATCTCAGTTCCAGCAAGCCGATTCTGTCTATTCGATTGCCGAGTACGGAAAGATTGTTTCCGAGCTTGGAAAGGAACTCGCAGTAGCCAAAGTTTTTGTCGATATGGTCGTGGTCGATATTGATGGTTTTGCGGCAGCGAAATTTATCCAAAAGGAAGATCAGCTCCGCAGTCAAGAGGATTCAATTGCGGCAAGGAAAGAACTAAAAGCATTGATCGATGAATCGCAGGAAAAAGCGAACCTACGGAACTCGGCCTTGAGCCGCTTAAAGGGGCTACTGATAGAAGATTTGTCCGCAAAGGATAGCGATTTCAGAAGTATGAATCAGCGTCTCACGCTGTTAAAGGGGCTGTTGGAGAAACAGCCGCTGTTGGCAAAATGCTTGGAGGAACACTTGGCGATTGCAAAAGCGTTGGTCGCCAAAATGATCGAAAGAGAATCACTCCCAGAAAAACGTGAAAAGATCGAAATGACGCTCCATGGGCTTAAGCGAGAATGGGAAGAAGCGGAACGGAAACGGCTGAAGGCATTCAATGAATTGGATGGCCCTAGCCGACTCTACCAAGCTGCCTTAGCAGAATCACAACAAGCACAAGCGGCATTGAAGGCCACGAAGCCGCTTTACGATGCGTATCTCGCGGAACAAAACAGGACTTCTTCAAACGCGGAGGTGACCAGTGACAGTGATTTCGAAATCTCGACTTCCAATGTGGTAACGGAATACAACCGCTTGGAAAACGCTGCGACGGCTGCTGCCCAATCGCTTAACCAAAGGACTCCGTTGATGGAGCAAGCCAAACAGGTCCACGATCTTGCGATCAAGGAATCCAAAGTGATCCAAGATAAATCCGATACTCATACGATGGAGCTCAAGAAGATTGTGAATCTTGAGGCCGAGATTCAGCAACAATTACTCAAGTTAAAGCAAAACGCCGAATCCACATTTTCGGCATTCCGAAACACGGCTGATTCCTACTTGGATCTTGCACGCCAAGTTACCTGGACCGAGAATTCGGGCGCTGCTATCCGGGCAATACAAGAGCTACTCGACAGCCAGACAAAATCCAGCATTGCGTCGAAGCCATTTTCAATGGAGCGATCCATCATGCCTTCGGATACGAAAGGGCTGGTGGAAATGCGACGCAACACAGAAGTCCTTGAGAAAGCAGTTCAGGTTATTGAAACGGATCGAAAAGCGTCACTTCATGAGTACGCTACGATGTCGAATCAGCGCAAGGAAGCAATTCAACGTCACGGTCAGATGCTTCTGGACCAACGTGTATTATCCGATCTGGACTTAGACTAAAGGACGTAAAAGGATCTGTCCTATCAAAAGTTTGGTGCGTGAACAGTCGCCCTTAGCGTGGCCAGAAGCTTCGAGACACGTCGATTCTCCGACTAAAAAACTCGGGGCTTTTGAATCAAATGAGCCATTGACGATTCGGCCGTTTGTCAGAACAACGGTGGAGAGTGTTTTGGCAGGCGACACCAAGCCAAAAACTGACGCTGCGTCAAAATTGTACCTAGGTACACAATGAGGATTGTCGAAGACGGAAAACGACATAAGTCCTTACGCTGCAAAACACACTTATCTGGGTTCGAACCAGAAACCTTCGGTTCCGTAGGCATTCATTTTCGTATAGCTCTTGCTTTCACAAACCTTGATACTACAACACTTTACTGGCGATTCCATTTCACGTCAATTCACTTCGTTCCAGGTCGTTTCTTATCAAAAAACCTCAGTATTCTGGTCCGTACGGAGCTTGTTTCCGTAAAGTTCTCCGTAAGATTGGCCAAGCTTTCCTGGAGACTCCGTGGTCCCGACAAACTGCTTCCCAACCAGATTCTCCCGATCAAATACCGTCGGCATATACATAGATCCACGAGGGCGTTAGAGGTTGGGAATTCGCCAACAATCAAGACAAACTACTCTTTGATTTGGCCGAGCCGTGTCAAGTCAAGAATTTAGGTTGTCGTCACACTTATCACCTCAGACAGCTTATACAGACGCCCCGTGGCAGGTTAACCGAAAAGCAGGCGTCCCACCCCCAGTACTGGTCGGAGTTCATGTCAGGCTTCAATCCCACCCAGCCTGAGATCCCATTCGCGTACAAGAAGTTCGTGAACCAGCTACAAGCCGCAGGCATCAACCCAATCGCCAACGGCACCAAGACTCACCTCACCGCCATGACCGACAAGGACGTCGAGAAGCTATCTGGTGATAGGGAGCTCAAGAATGCAGAGACCGTAGACTGGAAGACTATGGAGCCCGTGCCAGGCGGACTGTTCGATCCTGGTATGTCAGGTGGTCACGGCACATCATCCGGCGGTGGCAATCGGTGGATGCACATCAAGCTTGCTCAGCCACTGCCCAACCCTGCTTTCGTAGAACCCATTCGCCGAGTGCTAGGGTTAACCAAACCTAAGTTCGAAGCCATCCTGTCCAGCAAAGAAGAACTCAACGGCAAGACGGGACCAGCAGCTATTCACGATGCCCTCAAGTCGATCAACCTGGAGCAATCCATCGCTCGAGCTCGCCTGGATATAGCCAGCGGTAAACGCACGCTACGTGACAGTGCCGTCAAGCGTCTGGGCTACCTCAAGTCAGCGGAGAAGCTAGGCCTACACCCATCTGACTGGATGGTCACCAAAGTGCCTGTGCTGCCGCCATTGTTCCGCCCAGTCTCAGTCATGGGTGGAAACAAGATCCCCTTGGTAGACGATGCCAACATTCTTTACAAAGACTTGTTCAACGCCAACCAAAACGTCAAAGACCTGTCCCAGCATCTCGACCCCAAGGACTTAGGGGAAGAGACCATGGCGACGTACAATGCCTTCAAAGCTGTGGTTGGGTTAGGAGACCCAGTCCAAGCCAAGAACAAAGAGAGAAATGTCAAAGGTATCCTTAAACACGTATTTGGATCCAGCCCCAAAACAGGAACAGTCCAGCGCAAGCTGCTGGGATCTACTGTGGACTTTGTTTCGCGGGGAGTTATCGTCCCTCAGCCTGACTTTGACATGGACCAAGTCGGAGTGCCAGAAGCCGCAGCCTGGAAAATGGCAAGACCCATGGTTGTCCGCAGACTCGTCCGCCAAGGTCTCCCACGAATCGAAGCAGCCAAAGCAGTATCCGAGAAATCGCCCATCGCTCGCAAAGCCCTGCAAGAGGAATTCGACTCGGGCGTGGCTCTCATGAACAGAGCCCCATCCTGGCACCGCTACAACGTCATGGCTTTCAAGCCTGTGATCGTAAAAGGGAACGCTATCCAAGTATCCCCCCTAGTGGTGGGTGGGTACAGTGCCGATTTTGATGGTTCTCATTCTTACTAAGATTCGGTCGACGACGAGCGATCTGTAGCAGTTGTCGTAGACGTATTGCTTAGACCACTCTTGCCCCTCGAGCGAATCTAGAACGAACGCACGATAGGTACATGCCAACCATTGCAGATGTGCCCTTAAGTAGGATGCCTATGTTAGAGGCAAGCAGCACACCCCGATAGGTCAACTAAACAAGTAACTGGTTACTCGAAAACTGCAATAATTTTGCACACATTAGCGAAGCACAAACTCGCGAGATCTGAATTTGCTAATCGCTCGTGTGGAAATCCTTGCACCAGACTTCGATGCGCTCTACTACTCAAGTGTCTCGGTACAATAGATTGCAAGTGCACTTCGCACTTAAATTCTTTTTCTAAGGATGGAATGAATTATGTTTGCAGGTACTAAAATCGAATCGACGCTCAATGGTTACAACAATCTGGTCGCACTGGAGGACATTACAAACGAGCAATATGTATTAAGTTCAAACAGCTTACGGACGTATTTCTCGGCACCCACAGAAAACCGTGTTCCAACTTTCGACACAGTCGAGCTTGCGACAACAACCAGTTGCACTCGTTCTGCTGTGAGAAACGAAGCTAGTGAATGCTTCATCGTCACAACAAGAAACCGTCGAAGCCTTGTTGTTTGCGCAGATTCAAAGCTCATGGTTTCAGATTCTGTCTCGAGTGGGTTTGCAGAGGTTTCGCCTGCAAACGCATTTGGGCGTTTTGTTCCAATTTGGCTCGGCAACCCGATGTCGGGGAATCAATTTAACTTCGATCTTGCGTGGTTTTATGGTGTCTTAGTTGCCGACGGGTGGGTTCGTAAAAATATGGTTGGTTACTCTAAAAACGACCGTTTAAAACGTGAACGCTTTGTGAAGATAGTATCCTCACAACTGACCCAAAACTTTTCACTAAAAGAGCACTATGACAATGGCGAAGCCCCGGGTAAGTATGCTGCATCGACCAAGATACATTTAAACGGGCAAATATTGCCTAGTTTGCTTGAGCCGATTAATCATTCAGACTTCGCGTTGAACGATGACGGAAAGCGCGGGGCATTGTTTAAGATATTGCCGCGAACGCTTTTGTATAACGGCAGCGAGGAATGTTTGTGGGGCCTGCTATCGGGTCTCCTCGACGGGGATAGCTCTCTGGGCTGGAACAAATGTGCGAAAAGTCTGAGGTTTTACTGTAAGTTAAACACGTCTAGCCCATACCTGAAAGACGACATTGTTTTCTTGCTCAGAAAGCTTGGGATTCGCTGTTCCGTTACCGACGTTCCAGCAAAGGGCAACTCGCATGCAAGCTACGTCATCTGTATCAGTGTCGTAAGTCTTCGTAGTGCTGTGCAGCATATCCGCTGTGTTGGTGATGAAGAGAACAGACGATTGTCCGAGTTTAGCGATGAGTACCAAGGGCGAGCGGTTCATGACCAAATCGACTTAATCCCCTTTCCTAGATCGGTTGCACAGGAAATCCGCAGCGCGGTAGGGAGTGCGAATAGAAACCTCTATGCTACTGTCGCGAAAGCAGCAAGTTTGGAGCGGATCACACGCGATGCTGTCATCGCTCGCATACCAACTGAAATCTTGCGAAGGACCGACTCAGCCCGATCGCTTTACCGGTTGGCTTCGAATCCAAAGCTTCTTTGGGATGAGGTTGTGTCAGTAACGCCAGCACCACGGCAAGTACTCTACAACATTGTAGTCGATAACGGACTACCGATGGTTCTTTGGGATGGTTGGATCGTACCGTCGTATGCACCCAGCCAAAGTTGTTTAGGTCTGAATTAAAACTCCAACCGCGAAGCAACTCGTCGTCTCCTTGTTCAGCTTGATCACGCCCTAGCTGAACAAGTGCGGGTAAACCACTTTCGAATGATACGAGGCAAACCAGGACTATTCCGGGCCCGCTACCAAGCCTTGACCCAACACCTTACATGCCTGAATAGATCCCGTTGCTCTATTCAGGCTTCCAGACTGACAGGTCGATTCGTAAACGTTCTATCATGTCGGTTGGCAGGTCGACCATTCCAGCCTCTTCAGATTCGACACGGATGTCTTCATTATAGGTTCCAATTCAGCGCTTTTCGCGACTCTTGCTCTCTAAAATAACCCGTTCCGAATCGATGCGTCCTTCAACCCGCATCTCACCGCCTATTGCGTTCTTGGCCTCGTCAGCAAAGTCGGATCGCACAATTGACTCAAGCACTTCAGGCGCGTTGGCAATTCTTGCATTCACGACAATATCGACTTCGCGGCCTTTCCACATCGATGGAAAAGACGGCATGGGTTGAGCCGAATTGCTAAGTTTGGCTTTGGAGCCGGTATCCTATTCCTTGTTCGGTGATTAGAAACAGAGGACGACTGGGATCTTGTTCCAACTTCTTGCGTAAGTTGGCCATGAAGACGCGAACGTAATGCGGTTCGTTGGCTGAACCCGGTCCCCAGACTTCCTTCAATAAGTACTGATGAGTCAGCACGCGATCGCGATTGCGAACCAATAACGCAAGCAGATCAAACTCCAGCTTCGTTAGCTTGACTTCTTCTTGCTCCACAAAGACTCGTCGCGCGGCAAGGTCTCCATGGACTTTCCCGAACCTGAAGGTGTGATCTTCACCTTCAGCTGCTGGGCGTGCTGCTCTACGCAAAGCACTACGAATCCGCGCAAGCAACTCACCGATTCCAAACGGCTTCGTTAGATAGTCATCCGCGCCTGCATCCAACGCTTCGATCTTGCTTTTCTCTTCGCCCCGAGCAGATAGGACGATGATCGGCAGCGATGACCAGCCACGAATTGATTTAATGACGCTAATGCCATCGGCGTCAGGCAATCCTAGATCTAGTAACACAATCGCCGGATGCTCTTGTGTGATCAAGCGCACGCCATCTTTAGCAGTGGTGGCTGGTACAACGCGAAAGCCTTCAACTTGCAATGATGCTTGCAGAAACTTCTGAATTGGAGCTTCGTCCTCGATGATTGCAATCAGCGGTGCGCTGGAGTCAGCCATAACGTTACTCATCGATCTCCGGAATGATACTAGGCGGTGCGGATTCGTTTGGGATTGTGAATCGTACGATTGTACCGCCGCCGTCACGGTTTTTTGCTGTGATTGTTCCCTTGTGGGCGCGAATGATTGCATCGCAAATGGCCAACCCAAGCCCCGTACCTCGTCGGTCAGTATTCCTTCCCGAACCTCGATTAAACTTCTCAAATATCTTCTCTTCGTCGCCCGGCAAAATCCCACAACCGCGATCAGCAACTTGAATAGCAATACCGCGACCTGCGAGTTGGCTTTGAATCTCTATTGGTGTATGACTCGGCGAGTACTTCAACGCATTGTCGATCAAGTTAACGAGGACGGTTTCGAGAAGAATGTCATCACCATTCACTAGCGGTAGCTCCCCTTCGATTTGGACTTTCACCTCGCGGCCACCAAGCACATGGTCGAGCCGATGAAGAGCTGATCCAATGACCTCCTCAACCGGCTGCCATTGGCGATTGATCTGAACCTTACCGCTGGACAAGCGAGTCATATGCAACAGGTTCTCGACCAAACGCGTCAATCGCTTCGACTCATCAACGATGGTCTCGAGTAGTTTGTGATTTGCCTCTTCAATCGAGCCTCGATTGATATTCGCGTCGAGACTGCTCGCAGCACCAGCAATCGCAGCAAGTGGCGTTCGCAAGTCATGGGAAACGGCACTTAGCAGCGAACTTCGCAATTTCTCCGCCTCCGACTCTAACTCAGCACGCTGCGATCTTTCCGACAAGTTGTTCCGTTCAATCGCAAAAGCGATCTGAGTTGCGTAGGTCTCAAGCAATTGTCGCGCATCGATCGATATTTGCGAGTTGGCTTTCGATGGTTGTATCGCCATCACTCCTGCCACATTGTCGGGAGTAGATAGCGGAATGTAGAGTGCTTCCGAACTGGGCAACGTATTTGTGCCAGCACCCGCCGGTTCGTTATGGTCAAGCACCCACTGAGCGGTCGCGAACTCTTTAGCACTGGCTGCAAAGCTGGCCACATGTCCCAGAATCGGACGAACCTTCCGCTCTTCATTGGGCAAGTAAATCACGGCGTGCGCATCGAACACTTCCGAAATGATCTGCTCGGTTTCCTGCAACAGATCCGCTGTCTTGGCAGTGTTGGCCAAGCGACGACTGAGTCGATAGAGAGCTTCTGCCCTGCGTTCGTTTTTGCGTGCCGTATCGGCTTGATATCGCACCCTAGACGTTAGCGTGCTTGCGAGGAGACCAACAATCAACATAACTGCAAAGGTGACCAGGTATTGGCTGTCGTAAACCGTGATGCGATAGTACGGTTGTGTGTACAGCACATCAAAAATGAGTACAGAAGCAAGAGATGCGGCCATCGATGGCATACTTCCGCATCTCGCAGCAATCGCAACGACAGCCAGCAGGTAGACCATGACTAAATTCACTTCTGAGAATCCAGCGAAATTCATCAAGAGTGTGATCAGCATTGCCGCAATTGTATAAGAGATCGCCTCCAGCCATCTGAGCGGGTGCAATTTTGATGAGTTTGAATACCACGATGTGAAGGTGGGATGTGGCTCGTCGACACCTCGAACGACAACGACATCCATATTGCCGCTGTTTCGAAGCATCCGTACCACTAACGAATTCGATCCTCGCCACCAGCGGCGTGTTGTCTCATCGGTCTTTCCGACAACGATCTTGGTGACGTTTCGACTCGATGCGTAAGCGAGTAGTTCCTGACTAACATCGTCCCCCGAAGCTTGGACAATTTCGCCGCCTAAGCTTTCGGCTAGCCTGAGATTGCGATGGAGTTGCTGGCGATCTGCGTCACTCCACTGGGCAGCAGATGCTGATTCAATATGCAACGCAATCCATGGAGCGTGAATCCGATCGGCAAGTCGCTTGGCAGCTCGAACCACTTTAGCGGACGTCGGGCTAGGACCAACGCAAACCAGCAGTCGCTCGTTGGTTGGCCACGGTCGACTGGCAGCGCTTCCGAGCCTGGCGACTTCCACATCGTCGTGAACTCGGTCGGCCGCATGGCGCAAGGCCATCTCACGAAGTGCTACAAGGTTGTTCTTGCGGAAGAATTTCTCTAGCGCGAATGTCGCCTGCGTTGGAACATAGATCTTTCCTTGGCGTAGCCGTTCTAAAAGATCGTCCGGAGAAACATCAATAAGTGTAGCTTCATCGGCTCGCTGCAGGATTGAATCTGGAACAGTCTCGCGTACCTGCACTCCACTGATTTCAGCTACAACATCATTCAGCGATTCAACGTGCTGTACGTTCAACGTCGAAAGGACGTTAATTCCGGCCGCAAGAAGTTCTTCGACATCCTGCCAGCGCTTCGCATGACGACAGCCTGGAGCATTCGTATGGGCTAATTCGTCGACCAGCACAAACTCAGGCTTGCGAGCCAATGTCGAATCTAAATCGAACTCTTGCAATACTGAACCGCGATAAGGGATTTCCAATCGTGATATTGTTTCAAGCCCTTGGGTCAATGCATGGGTTTCCGGGCGAGCGTGAGGCTCGACGTAACCGATGACAACTTCGCGGCCTTCCCGTTTCATGGCCTGAGCGGCTTGCAGCATCGCGTAAGTCTTGCCAACGCCAGCCGCGTATCCGAAGAACAATCGCAACTTGCCTTCAGACGATGCAGACTCGACCTCAGTCGATTCCGATCGAATACGAGCTAGCATCTGCTCCGGTGTCGGTCGTTCCGGCTCGTTCATCGTGATTCAGCCGATTTCTTTATCAGCCGGTAGGCGTTAGCCTCCGGTTTCTGTCCGTCATAGCTCGAACCGGACGCTAACGCGTTCCGGCTAATGCGTTCTGGCTGATTTGATGGGACGCCAACATGTTTCGGCGGATAGGTTGCATCCAGCAGCAAATTAAACTCAAGAACGTTGACTAAACCCTCCGCCCCACCGGTGTCGGCCGAGCTTGAACCTGCTTGCTTTTGCAACAGATCGCGAATGATGGAAACATCGACTTGTCG
>JAIYDN010000095.1 GCA_027487485.1 Planctomycetaceae bacterium
CCGGGACTCGTTGCCTCGTCCACTACGGAGCAGCCGGGACTCGTTGCCTCGTCCACTACGGAGCAGCCGGGACTCGTTGCCTCGTCCACTACGGAGCAGCCGGGACTCGTTGCCTCGTCCACTACGGGTGCGGACGGGCTGGCGAGACCTTCTGCGAAGCTTAGTCTACTTGCAGCAATCCGCAAACGTTAGTTACTCAGTAGTGGGGGTGGAACTTTTCTCGTTCCGAAGGTTGGGATGGTTGGAAGGGCTAGAGCAGGCTGGAGGTATGAGGCTGGAGGGAAAGCAATCTGGGGGAAGTGCGAAGTTGGAAGTTCGAAGTTTGAAAAATGGTTGTGTTTTTAAGTCTGACAACTGACGACTGAAGTCTGACGCCTGTGAGGAAACCGGGGCTAGCGCCCAATGGCTAATGGGAGGAGCCTGGAGCTTGACCGGGGATGATGGGTCTGTGAGTCGGGTTTTGGATCGATAGTTCCATCCTCACGATGGGCTCGGACAAAATGTTATTTTGGTATTAAGTTTTTTTGAGCAGTTGGCAGCAGGGAGCCAATGTAGAACGATTGTCCTCGATTGTTTGGCCGATTTTGTTCTTCGAGGGAACAGTTGAGGACCACTGTTCTACATTGGGTAGCTCCCAGTTGTTGTTCCGCTGGCGTAAAGCCAACGGAAACCCGCTAGTGGCAGTTGCGCTACGTGTAGGGACCGGCTCTGTGGCCAGATCGGCTACGGGTGGTGGCCGGGGGGAACCGGGGCGGTTGAAGTGTGAAGCTGGAAGTTCGAAGTTTGAAAACTGAAGCCTGAAGTCTGGGTTGTGGTTCCGCCGGCGTGAAGCCAACGGAAGCATGCCTTGTCGCAGATGCGCTACGGGTGAGGGCCGGCTCTGTGGCCAGATCGGCTACGGGGGGAGGCCGGGGGGGAAACCGGGGCTAGGGCCCTGCGGGTCATGGCGAGGCCCTGACGCCTGACGCCTGCCCCCTGACTCAGGGGGACTGGCGGGATTCTTCTAGGACTTTTGTTAGTTGCGCTTCGACTCCTAGTGGGCGGGACCATTTTTGCATATAGGCCTCATCCAATTCGCCCTGCATAAATAGAATGTCGGTGATGTCACCGATATCTCTTGGCCGGTTTGCCAAAAGCTTCAAAAGAATCAAATCTTCGGCACTGACAAACCACATGCTCTGGCCCTCAAATTCCAAGCGAACACGTCGTTTCATTGTCGAGAACTGAAAAGATGTCTCACTGATGAAAATATCGACATCGATCGAGTGACCGTCGGCCATGTAAGTCTTAAGCTTAATCAGCGGCATCCCACCGACTCGATCTCGCCATCCTGCAACATACTGCTCAGAAATCGTGTAATCTCGCTGCTCAACCAATGCTACGAATCGGGATAATTGCTCCTCATCAACCGTCAACTGAAAATCAACATCGTACGTCGGACGAGGAATACCGTGCACTCGAACCGCTAGGCCACCCATAACGGCATAGGTAAAGTCACCTTCTTCGCAGACTCCTACCATGTCTATCAGGACTTGCTCAACTGTTTTCTGCTTCATTTTGCTTCTCCGCACGTACCAAGCCTGCAACCATGCGTTCGTTTCGGAACTGGTTCTCTTGTTCCAACCTCAGGAAACGACGAGACACCAACTTCGGATCGCCTTCCATCAGCGACTTCCAGGCGTTTTTGCAAAGAAATACCGTCAATTCCAAACGCTGGCTCGGGGTCATGCGACGATACTGCTCTAAGGTTTCTTTCGATAACATTCGACAATCACCTTTTTTTAATCGAGATCGTAATGAGCTTTCGTTGGCAATCGCTCTCGTGCCAATTGTAGCTGTTAAGTATTGATGTCGCGACCGCTCTGTAGCCTTCAATTGTTGCCGCCGCCCGGGCGAGCCGGACGGAAGGCGAAGCCCAATGTAGAACGATTGTCCTCAATCGTTTGGCTGTTTTTGTTCTTCGAGGGAACAGTTGAGGACAACTGTTCTACATTGAGTAGCTTCCAGTTGTGGTTCCGCCGGCGTAAAGCCAACGGAAACCCGCCTCGTACTCGAAACGCGACGGGCGAGTACAAGTACCGCTGGCGCTGAGTACGAGTACGAGTACGAAAAATCCATGTTTTCCCGAGGAAACCGGGGCTAGGGCCCTGCGGCTAATGGGGGGGCCTGAAAACTTACGCCTGAAGACTGAAGTGCTATCTTGAATCGCTTCGCATGGGGCGCTGTTCATGGTTTTGGAGTAAGTCAGCTAGTCTTGATAGAATCTCCGGCTCTTCCTTGAGATCGGCCATCGGCCTTAACTCTTCGACAATTAAGGCTCTGTCTAATCTCGGCCCTTGTCGAATGATCACTTTCTCCACATCAATCCAATTTTGTGGACGCGAGGCAAAGGATTTGAGCACGACAAGATCTTCCGCTGAACAAGTTCGTATTTCTCCGTGACGCGGCACTTTCCATAGACTGGATCGTTCTATGAGCCGACTTTCGTACGGCAATCCTCCAAGCGATAAATCAATTCCAATTCCTTGCGAGCTTTGAAGCAATACAATTCGATTTTGTAAGGCAAAAGACTCGGCGTTTTCAATCCTCGAGGAGTACGTCTTCAAAAGGTTCCGTACTACGTCGAGCTCTCGTCCAAATTCGACCAACAAAGTCGCATCGACATCGGTCGTTTGTCGTGGTTCCCCCCAACGTTGGTATGCGGTACCGCCAATAACACAGAACGCAATCCCCATCTGGCGAAGCTGAATTCCCACATCTACAGCAAGCTCCAGGACATTGTTCAGACCCGCTATTCGCTCTGTACCTAGCGGACTTGTTCGAGCCTTTTTCGCCATAAAATCATCCATTTCTGGAATTCAAAAAGACCAGAACTTTCACTTAGTGGCTGTCTTTCGAAAACCCCCAGAAGTGTCGCTTTCAAGGTGCCTTGTTCGTCGCTCATGGCACGCAATTCTTCGTTGCGGATTCGTTCAAGCTCGGGACCAGCAGAACGCCATGCGGCGATCCACTGTTTTTCTTGCTCGGTCGGATTGGAAGGGGACATCATCAACGTCTTCAAGTGGCCTTGGATGGTATGAGCTAAGTCTAGCAATAAGGCCTGGCGAATGATACCGAAATTGATGGGGGCGGGGGGGAAGGGGAGTTTTCAGTTGGCAGTTTGAAGCGGGGGGTCAATGTAAGACGATTGTCCTCAATCGTTTATTTCGATCTGTCGCAAATGTCGTACTCGTACTCAATGAAATAGTACTCGTACTCGAAACACAGCGTAAAACCCCTCACCCCCCGGCCCCTCTCCCCTAAAAAGGGGCGAGGGGAGCAAAGATAAAAAGAGCTATAGGGCGGTTAGCACGTCAAACCTTTTGCGAAGATTGGCACAAGGCCTAACTTCGCTTTGTAACGATTGATGTAGCGACGCTGGCGCTCTGTAGCCTTCAGTTGTTGCCTCCGCCCGGGCGAGCCGGACGGAAGGCGAGGCGGCCTTTTTGCTTTCCCTTCGAGTAGCTTTCAGTTGTGGTTCCGCCGGCGTGAAGCCAACGGAACCCCCCTCGTCGCAGATGCGCTATGTGTGGGGGCCGGCTCTGTGGCCAGATCGGCTACGGGTGGGGACGGGGGGAAACCGGGGCTAGGGCCCTGCGGCTCATGGGGGCGGGGGGAAACCGGGGCTAATGGGGAGCGACTGCCCACTGAAGCCTGAAGCCTGACTTTGGGTCACAAAAAAACCCTGGTCTTTCAAGGGGTTACCAGGAAAAACCAGGGTTTTGCACGTATGAGAGCGGAGGGACTTGAACCCTCGACCCAAGGATTAAAAGTCCTTTGCTCTACCGACTGAGCTACGCTCTCGTGTCTGCTGACGCGACCTTCGCACGACAGTTGACTGTCTAGCCGAAAAGTAGCCCCACCAATTCACAAGATCGTACCAACAGTCGCATTTTTTTGAAGGGGTTGGCGCCAACCTTTGTGAACCTGCCGCTAGATTCGCAGCCTCCAAAACGTTACAACCAATCAAGATTCCCCCCGATTCGCCACGATCTTGTCCCACCACTCATCAATCCTTCGCCCTGCCGGTTGCGATTTGAACCGAAGGAAAGACCAGAACAAAACATGCTATTCCGAATTCTAATACTGAGCTTTTGGGTTGGCTGCCTTGGCTGGGAAACAGCTCTGGCTGGCGTGTCTGCCAGTCAATGGGTTATTGCGGTTAATGGACAGTCGGTGACTTCGAGGACGATTGCAAACCACTACTGTGCCGCTCGCGATATACCGGCCCGAAATGTCGTTGTTCTGACCGGCATTCCTGACTCGGACAAAATCACCGTCGATCAATTTCGCGAACTGATCCTTCGTCCGCTGATTGACTCGATCGACAAGCGAGGATTGTCCAACCAAATTCAAGGAATTGCCTACTCTGCGGATTTCCCAACGGCGATCGATATTCAGTCCGACATCGCTTCGGTCCAAAACAAGTCTCCGTATCTAACACCCGTCGGTTCCATCAACGGTCTTACCTTTTTGTATCGCCAGGTTTTGGCCAAAGATCCGTCGTACATTGGCTTTGAAAGCAATTGGTATGCAGCTCGGCCCTGTTCGCGGCTTTTCGTTCCATTGCTTCCTGACGTGCAAGCGAAATCGCTCAAGGAGTTTCTGGACGAAGCAAAACATCGCGAAGCTGCTGGACTATTGCAAGCTGCGACTGCATCGTTGGATACCAAACTTGTTTTTCCAATGCAGTATTTGGAAGCCATGCAGTGGGTGAAGGCAAACGAGCCCGAACGAGCACTGAAAGCGCTGGAAGCCTCCATTCGTAATGGCTGGGGTTACCGGGATTATCTTTTGAATGACCCGGCCTTTGCCTCGCTTGCCGAAGACAAAGACTTTCAAAGAATTGCCAAACGCTGTCCTGAACAAAAATTTGATTATCTTGCGTCTCGCAGTTTCGACGCTCGCACATTTTATTCTTCCAACATGCTTGGAAGCAGCAATCCGAAACTGGGCTCGGCATACTTGCTGTCGATGACGCTTGCGGTCACTCGTGATCTTGGCATCACCAAGTCAGAAGCCATTCGTAATCTCCAAGCATCCGCCAAGGCCGATTACACGAACCCTGATGGTGATTTCATCTTTACGAAAACGTCCGATGTTCGTACCAAAACGCGGGAGCCTAGTTTTGCATTTGCCATCGAGGCGCTCAAGGCAAGGGGCAAACGTGCTAGTATTGTTGAAAATGCGATGCCACTTTCTGGCATATCTTGCGCGGGAGTCATGATGGGCGCCGCTGATTTTTCTTGGGCCAGTTCCGGCGCAACGTTGCTACCGGGATCGATTGCCGACAATCTTACTAGCTTGGGCGGTGCGATGACGACCAGCTCACAAACCAAATGCACCGAATTTTTGCGTTTTGGTGCAACAGCTTCGAGCGGGGCCGTCACCGAACCCTATTCGATTCAGAACAAGTTTCCGCACCCGATGATCCACGTTCATTACGTGGATGGCTTAACGGCAGCAGAAGCTTTTTACAGTTCGGTAACCTGTCCCTACCAGCTGCTGATCGTTGGTGATCCATTGTGCCAACCGTTTGCTGATCCCCCGCGATTTTCCCTGACGCATAAGCTCGAATCGAAAAAGCTTGCGATTGCGATTCAACTGCAAAATCAATCCTCCGATTCTGACTCGGAACCCGACGGCATTCAGTTGTATGTGGATGGAATTTTGCGAGGCCAAGCGCCATATGACCCATCGATTCAATTGAACTTAGATGGGGCCAAGCTAGGTCAGTACGAGGTGCGAGTTGCGGTCTTGAAAGGGCAACGCGTTCAGCAGACGTTCGAGCAATCTCTTTCGTTCGTCTTGGACGATCCCGAGGGACAATTGATTCGATTCAGTGGACCTGCTGCGTGGAAACTTAGCGATGAAAAGCCACTGTCGGTGTTCATCGAAAAGCATGCCTGCGACGTCACCATTCTTCAAGGGTTGGAAACGCTGGGGACCATCAAAGCAGGGGACACAACGCTGGAGCTTTCGCCAAACCAAGTCGGATATGGGCCCGTGAAGCTAACCGCTCGCGCCCAATTGGAATCGGGAGGCATGGTCGAAAGCGAATCGATTTCCATCCAAATCGAGCCATAACCGCATTTTCTCTTGGATCGTTTTGGCCGGCTTGATAAGCTCATCGCCACAACTAAACCGTACCAATTAGTCACTAGGATACCATTTAACTGTATTGATTTCGTCCTAGTTGAACCGCAGAAACGGCTGCATTTTTCTCCCCCTCTCCTCTAAAAAAAGGGCGAGAGGAGCGAAAGCAAAAATGTGGGTAAAGCTGAGAGCTCACGCCCAATGCCATCTACTTTCACACGTAGGTCAGTCTCTCTGAGACTGACGCCTCGACTTTGTCGAGGATTTTGCGAGTCTCGGAGAGACTCGCCTACGTGGTTACGCTCAACTTTTTATGGGTTGGTTACACAGGCCTATTCTTTATCGATTCGATAGGCAGTGAGCATTCGGTCATCGTGCAATCCGCTCTTCAAAACCAAGAGGGGGAAGCCATCCGATCCCTTAACCCAGGCAGCGTCATCTTTTCGGAAAACGAGTCCAGGTACGGAGGCAATTTCTTTGCCAGTGGATAAATCGAAGACCTGAACAACATCATTTTGAACAACAGCCACCCACGGTTTGGTGGGGCAGATCGACACTTCACAAGGAACATTTTTGAGCTTTGCTTCCCAGTGTATCTCCCCGTTTCGATCGAGCGAAGTCAGTGTAAAAGCACCCAAACGAGTTGCAGCTTCCACGTATACTGGAGTCGTATTACGGAAGTTTGCACGCAGATGAAAACCAACTGCAAGAATCCGGCTTTTTCCGTCTACGGGCGATTCATACGTTCGGACCTCATAAGCTTTTAAACTGGGTGCAATCGCTCGAGGATTTTGGCCGGACCGGCCCACGATCTGTAATTGATTTTCTTTTGTAATGACTACATGTTCTCCTGGATTTTCACCATCATCCTTGAGGGAACGGATATCGGTAAATCCTTGATCCAGTAAATTGGAACGCACAACTTGCCCGGCGTTATCCGACGCGAACGAATTCGCTGAAGGTCTGGATTGAATAATCACTTCGTTTTTTGCGTCTCCTTGCACATCGGCTATCAAAACAGTTTCAAACAAACCAGTTCTCGAAGTTATTGGTTTATCATATGTCCATATAGATTCCCCTTGAGAACGGAAAAGCGATATGCGGCGAGTTTCCACTCCGAAAGAACTTCCAGCTTTAAGAACATTCTTGAAAGCAAGAATCTCGTTTGTCCCGTCCCCCTCGATATCGACACAAACTAGCTTGTTTGCATCTACGCTAAAGCTGAACCGTTGTAGATTGTTGCCGTCAATTGCGTCGAGACGTTGGTATCCAAAGCTCCAAAACCAATCTCCATTTCCATTTGCAATTCCATGCGTGTCAGTTCGACGATCCCAAACTTTCGACACACCAATGGACTTGTTCTCGATAGGCTTCGTCAAACGAAGTGCTTGGGCGACAATGGTAAGGAAACTGCCGGCGTAGGAATGTTCTAACGACCGAAACCCTTTGGGTACTTCGCAAAGGAATAACGAGTCATCTACTTTTGATGCGAATTGAAATTGACTCATGGCGACATGATCGCCGCGAGAATCATCGAATTCGATTTGGACAAGCTCTTCGGTTACTTCGTCGATCCAAACGGTGTAGTTTCTTTGAAACTGCAGGATAGAAAATCCAATCGACTTCTTGCCATCGATTTCTTTCGCTTCGAACTGTTTAGTCGCCCGCGCACGTGCGTTCTTAAGATGCTCAAGATGCGACCACGTATGTTGTGATCCACCAAATGGAAATCCACGTTTGGAATACCGTTTTATGTCATGTAGGAGTGCGATACTGGCAAAACCGTTTGAGATCGATGTTATTCCAATCGGCCGGTCTTTCATCAACAGCTCCGATCGAGATCGACCATCGTCTACGACGGTTTCGCGATAGATGATAGGTGTTTTTGAGCTGTCCTGCGGGACTATTTTCCTCACGTAGGTCATAGCACGAAGACCTTGGGAAACCGCTCCTGCCTGCTCGCCTGTTGGTTCGGTCGCTTCTAGTTGGTTGATGCGAATGGCACTTGCACCTAATAGCAGCAGAAGCACAACAAGCCCGGTACAGGCGTTGAACCGGAAACGGCATCGAGTGCGTGCGATGGAATCGGGTTCAAGCAACGCACGGATTCGACGCGACAACTGGCTCGTGCGCCCACCCATGGTTAACGCGCCAGCTGGAATAGTGCAGGATCGAGCAACCGACAGACGCATCAACAACTCGGAATACTGAATCGGCTCCGCGATGGTACGAACCGCAGATCGATCCGCGATCAGCTCTTGGCACACTCGCAGCTCGCGGCTAAGCATGTGAACCCCTGGTTGGTACCAATAGACGATCCGAAGTAAATTTGCCCAAGTGAAAATCCATATGTCTTTGTGCTGGATATGCGCCCATTCATGCGCCAAGCAGGCATCCAAGTCTGCCCCCTGATGCCGTACCATTTTTGATGGAAGCAGGATTGTCGGAGCCCAATACCCGAAAGTCATCGGTGTGGTGATCGACTGCGATTCAAGAACCTTCACCCTCGATCCGCGCCCTTCCGAGATATGGCTCCAGCGTTCAATTACCTTGTCCGAAGCAGCGATCGAGTTACGCATGATTCTTTGCAGCTGGATCCTGCCTAACAATCCAACGACCATAAACCAACCACTTCCAGCCAGTTGCAAACTTAAGATCAACGTACAAGCCACAAGCCAGGGATGAAGGCGAGTTCCCTCGGACGCGGGCTCCAAGTCAGACTCAAGATTAGTTGGCAAATCAGACGGTGCAGTTACAGCAGTCAATTCGATCGAATCTGAAGTAGACGCATAAGGCGATGTCGATGCTGTTTGCGATTCGGACGATAGATTGGTGGTTGTCTTACGGTTGAGAGTCGAGAACTGAAGTTTTTCCTTCGGTGCGTTGACTTGTCCGACAATGGTTGCCGGGCCCGTCACTGCTAGATCATCGTTGGAATGGGCGTTCATCCAATCGTTGAGATCGATGCGCCAAGCGGGGATGATGGCGATCACAGACACGAAAGGCAGGGCAGTCAGCAACAAGAATGTAGCGTGAACCAACCTTGCTCTTTCCACCGTTTGGGAGATCCAACGCAATGCGATCGAGCTCAATAACAAGATGAGCAACGAAGTGACGGCGAATTGGATCCAAGACGTGACGAACCATTGATTCCATTCCATTTCTCTACTCCTTTGATTTTTTGCGACGTGCTTTTGCGATGAGTTGCTCCAACTCCCGAATCTCTTGCGGTGACAGGTTTTCTGCCTCCACCATGTTCAATACCAGTTTGTCCAATGCACCATCGAAGACGCGATGCAAAAATCGCGAACTGACTTGTTCTAAGGTGTGCGCGGCTGAGTACCAGAGAGTTCGCCCCTCGATACGTTGATGAACAAGCTTCTTGTCGGCCATAATGCGAAGTAAGGTCTGCACAGTGGTGAAAGCGCACTGACTTTGTTGACAAAGCCTTTCGTGCACATCGCGCACCTTGCATTCCCCAAGATCCCAAAGGACCTTCAGTATGTCCAATTCCCGTTCACTCGGAGCAATCTCACCCATGTTGGTCCCTCATTCGCGACTTCCTCAAACAGAACTGACTTTGCAATTAAACTAAACTATTAGTTTAGTCGAGTCAAGAGGGCGTTCACTTTCTGACGCTGGTTGGGTTCGTCGATTGAAAGAGAAGCTTGTGTGGGAACTTGTTTAAATGCTCTTGGACCTAGATTCGTCACCGGTCGGCTTTTGACTTGTGTTGGCTTTGCTTCGTTCAATGATGGCTTGCGAGGATGAAATTTGTGGTTGCGAAGGGTTTCTCATCAGGAGCATTACGACTACATTAAGTGCCCCGCCAACCATCACTCTCCCACCGTTCCAACATGCCAACCATCTTCAAACAACTCGGCTGCTTTGCTTTGTTAATGCCAACGTTGAAAGGAAAACCTATCTCCATGCGAAACTTGATTCTTTTGTTGGTTGGACTGATTGGCTTAAGTTGCTACCCGTCGACTCTTCGAGCGGACTTGGAATGGGTTTGGGTCGGGGAGCCTTCGGCCTCGAACGAGATCGGTGTTCGTTTTGAATTTGTCGTCAACGAAGATGTAAAGAAGGCGTTTGTGTTGGCGACGGCCGACAACTATTGCGAGGTCTTTCTAAATGGAAAGAAGGTAACCGAATCCAACGATTGGGCGCAAATCGCAGCTCAAGATATCAGCTCGCAGTTACTGAAGGGTAAAAACGTATTAGCAATCCTTGCGAGAAACGAAGGTGGGCCCGCAGGCTTGATCGCTCAAGTTCACATCACCACCAAGGAGGGCAAGTTGGTAACCTTCGATTCAAACAACTCTTGGAAGGGAATCGCCAATCCAACTCCAGCTTGGCAAGCCCCTGAGTTCGATGATAAGAAGTGGGGTAATGTTTCTACACTAGGTAAGATCGGTGATGGCAATCTGCCATGGTCGGGGAGCATCTCGCCAGAGGCTTTCGAACTTACGATTCCCAATGGTAACGGCAATGAATACATGCCTCGGGTTGCAGCGAATGCGAAAGTGCCCGCAGGCTTCAAGATCGAGAAAGTGTTTCAAGTTCCGCGATCGATGGGCTCCTGGGTTTCGCTCGCGAATGATGGACGAGGTGGATTGATCGCTTCCGACCAAGAGGGAGCGGGGTTGTTCCGCATCCAACCTGGAACCGACAATGTCCCAACGACCGTGGAGAAAATTCCTGTTGAGATCTCCAGTGCTCAAGGGCTGCTTTGGGCTTTTGACTCGTTGTATGCGGTGGTTAACGGTGGGGCAAAACCAGGGCTGCATCGATTGCGAGATACGGATGCCGATGGCCAATTGGATCACGATGAATGGTGCATGCCGATCGATGGAGGCGGGGAACATGGTCCTCATGCGGTGATCTTGAGTCCCGATGGTAAGTCCCTATATGTTGCATCAGGGAACCATACGAAGTTGCCTTCGCAGATCGCAGGCAGCCGAATTCCGATGAACTGGAACGAGGATATGATTTTGCCGCGTCGTTGGGATGCGAATGGACATGCCGCTGGGATCTTGGCACCGGGCGGTTGGATCTGCAACGTTGATCCAACCGGCAAGGAATGGACGGTTCACAGCGTTGGTTATCGCAATCAATACGATATCGCCTTCAACCCGGACGGAGAATTGTTTACCTACGATTCCGATATGGAATGGGATTTCGGCTCGCCCTGGTATCGGCCAACTCGAGTTTGCCACTCAACCAGCGGCAGCGAGTTTGGCTGGCGAAGTGGAACAGGGAACTGGCCAGCCTACTTCGAAGATTCGCTGCCACCCGCGGTCGACATTGGGCCTGGTTCTCCGACCGGCACCGTGTTTGGAACCGGTGCGAAGTTTCCGGCCAAGTATCAGAAATCGCTGTTCATTCTGGATTGGACCTACAGCACCATCTATGCGATCGATCTGCAGCCAGATGGATCCAGTTACCGAGGTATCAAATCGGATTTTGTGACCGGTTCTCCATTGCCGGTAACCGATGCCGTGGTGGGCGCCGATGGAGCTTTCTATTTCACCGCGGGCGGCCGTGGCACTCAATCTGCTCTTTATCGCGTGAGCTATGTAGGTTCAGAACCGACCGCACCGATTTCGGGCAACGAAAAACAAGGGCAGGATCTTCGGCAGTTAAGACATCGGTTAGAAGCTTCTCATGGAGTTCCCAGTCAAGACTTAGACTTTGTTTTGAAGCATTTGTCGCACGAAGATCGTTTCATTCGTTATGCCGCTCGAGTCGCTTTAGAATCGCAACCCGTCGAGAGTTGGCGAGATCAAGTATTGGCCTTGAAGCAACCGAAGGCAATCATCCAAGCCGCGTTCGCGTTAGCTCATCAAGGAAGTCAAAGCGATTTGCCTGCGATTTTGGATCGCTTATCAAGCTTGAAGTTGGAAAGCTTAGCGGATGCAGACAAGCTAGCATGGCTTCGATCGTTCGAAGTGGCTTTTTCGAGACTTGGCGAGCCCGCTGAAGATACGCGCCAGAAGCTGATTCGAAACTTCGATTCGCTTTATCCGGCTGCGACTTATGAGGTCAACGCGGAACTCGTTCAGTTGTTAACTTTCCTACGTTCACCCACTGTCGTCGCCAAGACGCTTGCACTGATGGACAATCTTGGACCGGAGCCAATTCCGGACTGGGGAGATCTTGTTCGTCGAAATGCGGGGTACGGGGGCACGGTCGAAAGCATGATGGCGGACATGCCTCCTGTTCGCGCGATTCATTTTGCATTTGTTCTTCGGAATGTCAAAACGGGCTGGACGATGGAGCAACGTCAAAAGTACTTTGAGTTTTTTCCGAAGGCGGCAAAGCATCCTGGTGGAAATAGCTTCGCGAAGTTTCTAATGCAGTTTCGCGAGGATGCGATTGCGACCTGTTCGCCTGCAGAACAAGTTGTTCTAGCGCCGATCACCAACGTTTCTTTGCTTGCTGCTCCGATTGCTTTTACGCCAGCCAAAGGTCCGGGACAGAAATGGAGTACTCAACAAGCTCTTTCGACGATGGCAGACGGATTGAAGGGACGCAACTTCGATCAAGGAAAGAACCTATTCCACGCGACTTCTTGTGCCAAGTGCCATCGACTTGCTGGTGAAGGTGGAGCGATCGGACCGGATCTTTCGACTGCTGGAAAGAAGTTTTCGATGCAAGACATGTTGGATGCGATTGTGGAACCAAGCAAAGCGATCTCCGATCAGTACGGCTCCCAGCAGGTGCTCACCAGCGATGGCCGAGTGTTGGTCGGGCGAACGGTGGAGATTGGGAACGAGATTTATGTCTATCTTGCGGATGCAGAGCTGAAGCCCATCACGCTCAAGAAGGACGAAGTCGAAGAGATTAAGCCTTCGAAAGTTTCGCAGATGCCATCTGGCTTGGTCGATGTTCTGAACACAGAGGAACTGAAGGATTTGATGGCTTATCTGATGTCCAGCGGCGACAGAAACTCGCCAGTCTTTCAGTAGAGCTAAGCGACTGTTGAACCGCGGGCGCTAGCCGCGTTGGGTTGATTTGAGCCTCGGGCGCTAGTTTTGATGTTGCGCATACTTGGCTTGGCTGCGCATTTTAGGCCCCGAGGGCCGACATATCCAATGCCGGTGGCGCGAGCCACCGGTTTTCAAAACTTAACAAACAAAGGCCTGAAGGGCCGACACATTGGCGTCTGTGTCGGCCCTTCAGGCCTGCAGTAACCTTTTGGCACGTTCCGGTGGCTTACGCCACCGGCAATGGATGTGCCGGGCTTCCAGCCCTTCCAAACCTGCGCAACATCAAAAGGCGCTAGCCGCGTTGAGTTGATTTGAGCTGGAAACGTGGTCGCGGCTAGCGCCTGCGGTTCAAATAGCGCGTAATCCATGCAGCTATAAGGCAAGGGGGTACATACTTGGGATTGCACTCGAGCTGTGTTATATTTCAGTCGGAACTTGATTTTTCTCGGTTTGTCAGAACCATTTGCACCTTGATCCGATTGCTTTACGATGAAGAAGAAATCCAAGAAGTTAGTATCGGATCGACAGTCGATTTTGCGGGCGATTCGGCAACGGTTCGCCGATCGATTGCCATTGAACATAACGGCCGTGAAGCGAGATGACCCGAAATTGGTTCGGCAGGTCTACGAACAGCGTCCCTATTGGGGATGGAAAGCCGCGTTAGCGGATGCTGGACTGACCTATAACAAGATCCGCATTGAAATTGAGCAGACTGTGGTATGTCAGTTGTGTGGCAAAAGACTTGCGTCACTCATTGGTCATGTGACTCAATTGCATTTGATCGATTGCCGCGAGTATTTGGACGAGTTTCCCGGGGCCGAATTGGTCAGTGAACAGTTGCGGTCCAACAGCATGGGTGTTATCAAACAACCGCACCCCGAATGGTTAAAGCATTGGGAACCAGTCTATTCTTTGGAGTATCTGCTAGACCGCCTGAAGGAATACGCAGACCTTGGTTTTTCGATCAATCATGACAACCTGGTTGCGATCGACACTTCGCTACCAGTCACCCTGAAGAAATATTCTGGACTGACTGATTGGGATGATTGTATTCGTGCGATTGACTTGGACCCGGTCGACTATCGCGGTCTGGTCCATAGCGACGACTTCACTTTGACTCAGTTTCAAGCGTGGTTGGCAGAACGCGAACGGGCGGGTCAGTCCTGTCTGTACCAAGACGTGGTCGCCGAGCGTGATCATTGGCAGCGCCGTCACTTGATCGCCGTTTGGGCTCTGCGGCAATACGGGAGCTGGGCTGCGGCGTTGGACCAAGCGGGTGTGGACCGAGGCTTGCCGATTTATGGTGGACGCCATAATTTCACCACGCAAGATGTTCTTGCCCGGATCAAGCAACTGCGCCGCGACGGCCTGGATTTGGCCCGCAAATCAGTCGTGTTAATGCCTGACGGGATGGCGATCGTAACGGCAGCAGTACGAGATTTTGGGACTTGGGAAAGTGCTTTGGATGCTGCCAAGGTCCCATTGCGAGAACGCGAACGCAAGATCCAGTTTGAAACCAAGTCCGAGGTGTTGCAAGGGATTCGCGTACGGATGAAGAATGATTGGAGCTTGGCCCCGATTGAGCTTTTCTACGGATCGCGCAACGACATGACTCTGTTCAAACAGGCCTTTCAATTTTGGGACAGCTGGGGCGACGCGGTTCAAGCCGCAGGAGGAAATCGCGAGCAGCTCAAGCAAGCCGCCGATACTCCCTATAATTCGAAAGCCAAAGTTGTTGCTGAACTCAAGCGACGCGGCCGTCAAGGGAAGCTCTTGGCCGTTCGGGAATTGACCGAATCGGTGGCAGACAAGCAACTTTATGTAATGGCTTCTGGGTATTTTGGCAAATGGCAGGAAGCGGTTCGCGCGGCAGGCGAGGACCCGCGAAAATACCATCAATGGAATTTGGAATCACCGGGCAAGTACAAGAGTCCCGAACAAGTTCTGACTGCAATTCGCCAACGTCATCGAAAAAAATTGCCGTTGCACACGCGTGGACTGACCCATGGTGAACATATGGATGTCCCGTTGCTGTACACCGCCCGGAAGCTTTTCGGAAATTGGCAAACGGCTATTGAGAATGCCAAAATCGATTACGGCAAGATTGCACGCAAGACGCAAGACTATGCTGCTATGAAAGGACGCGTTTATCGGACCTACCAATCCAAAGAAGAAGTCCAATCCGAAGTGCAACGCCGTTATTCCTCGGAACTGCCCGTGACTTATCGAGAACTCTGTCATTCTAAGGATCCTGAGATTCGCGACAACGGACTTCTGACCGCTGGCAAAAAGTTCTTTGGCGATTGGGACAAGGCCCTGCGCCATGCCGGTATTGACCCCACCGAAGTCCAAGAGCCTTGGGTGCAAGAACGGAAAGCTCGTTTACGGAAAAAAGCCAAAGCAAAGTAGGCCGTAAAAGGTGTAGGCCGTAACAAGCGCTAGCGCAGTTACGGCAGGCCCCGCTCGCATCTTATGGCCTGATCGAACAAGTCCACCAACTCTGGCACTCCATGCCGTAACTGCGTCCAAAGCGACTTGTTACAGCCTACGTCAAACGAATTGCAGATTTTTGTATTTTCTTTGAAAGGTTGTTCTGCGGTTCAGACTTAGATACCTTAGCAGCAACAAACGTGTCCTTGATTCGAGGTTTCTGGAAAAATCCTTATGGCTGAACTTCCTGATACTCGCATCAGTTTGATAGGCCGGATCCACCGCGACCCTAACGATTCCCAAGGTTGGGCTGAGCTTGTTTCCTTGTATCAAGCTCCCATTTATAGGACCTTGCGAGGCCGTAGACTGCAACATTCCGATGCGATGGAAGTCACCCAGCAAGTTCTTGTCGCGCTGGTTCGGTATCTGCCTCAGTTTGAAAATGATGGCAAGCCGGCATCGTTCCGAAGATGGCTGAACCGCATCATCTCCAATTTATGCTGGAAAGCCTGGATGACGCGTCAGAATCCAGTGGGCAGTGCCCGTAGCATGGCAGCATCCGAGGAACATGGCTTCGACGATGTTGCAGATCGACAGCAGCAAGAAGAGCTACGGCACGATCTGGAAATCCAACATTATCGCCATTGCTTTCGTATGGCCGCAGACCAAGTGCGACCATTGTTTACCACGATCACATGGCAAGCATTCTGGATGACCAGTGTCGAAGGAGTGCCAGCAAGCGAAGTCGCTAACAGGTTAGGACTGTCCCCAGGTGCCGTTTATATCGCTCGATCGCGTGTGATTGCACGCCTTCGAGCGCACGTCGAGCAAATGGAAGCCAAGGAAGACCTGGAATGAATAAAAACGAATCATGCCTGCCAGACGATCTTCAAGCTTGGCTTTTGAATACCGATTGCGAATCCGATGGGGATCGATGGTCGAAGCATCTTGAACAGTGTACGCGTTGCCGGTCGAGAATTCAGGAGCAGACGCCATCGCTCGCGTGGTCCAATATCTTGACGGAAGATGCATGGGATCATGAACTATCGAGCTCGACCGATGCTGCGAAGCCGCCATCTCCCATCAAGGTGTTGGATCATGCATCCCTTGAAAAGTTTGCTAAGCAAGTGATCGACAAGTCCGACAACCCGGCCATGATGGGGCGATTGGGTGAATTCGAGATTTTGGAACCGATTGGAATGGGAGGCATGAGTCTCGTTCTGAAAGGGTACGATCACGAGCTGAATCGTTATGTGGCCATCAAAGTCCTTTCACCTCATTTGGCCATGGTGGGTGTGGCCCGTCAACGTTTTGCTCGCGAGGCCCAAGCGGCCGCTTCGATTGTAGATCCCTATGTGGTCCCAATCCATTCCGTAGCAGCGGACCACGACCCACCTTACTTGGTCATGACGTATGTTCCGGGCCAGACGTTGCAAGCGACTATCGATGCTGAAGGGGCCTTGGATGTCGTGGCAGCGGTTCGGATTGCCTATCAAGTTGCAATGGGGCTTGCTGCAGCTCATGCGCAAGGTTTGGTGCATCGCGACATCAAGCCCAGCAATATTCTGCTCGAGAGAAATGTGCAGAAGGCATTTATTGCCGACTTCGGGCTGGCTCGAGCGGCTGACGATGCGAGCTTGACGCGAAGTGGATTCCTGGCTGGAACGCCCGATTTTATGTCCCCCGAACAAGCTCGAGGTGAAGCCATAGACGCTCGATCGGATCTGTTTAGTTTAGGAAGTGTGCTGTACACGATGCTCACAGGGCATCCCCCCTTTCGCGCAGCTTCGCCGATGGCCGTCCTGAATCGTATATCCCAGGATAAGCCACGCCCTATTTTGACTTGTAACCCCCAGGTTCCCTTTTGGTTATCAAGTTTTGTGGATCGTCTATTGAGCAAGCATCCATCGGACCGTCATGCATCGGCGGTGCAGACTGCAGAACTTTTGGAAGGGGCGCTTCGGCATCTACAGGATCCCGTGGGTTGCCCGTTGCCCGCGATGTTGGTCAGCCCCAATCCGACTTTACAACTGCGTAGGAAACGACTCTTCGCCATTTCTTGCGTGCTGATGGGCGCACTTGCGGGTTGCTTGGGTCTTGCGTATTGGCGTCCTTTTTCGCCGTTCACCCAGCCACCGATGGCGGTCAATCCAACCGCCGAAAACGCCAAAGCAGATCCCACCGAGGGGCCAGGTACGAATGCGAACCCGTTCGGATCGACCGAGTCCGACCGGGATTGGATTCAGGCGGTGGGCGAGATTGAACGCGATATGGAACGGTGGGAAGGAGAGCTGCGAAACCAGCTTTCGAGGCCCGAAACGGGGCCGTTGCCTGAAGTCGATGAAGGCTCACAGGAATCATTTAGCCGCAAGCTCATGGAAGGTTTTCGAGTGTACGAACAGCAATTAGATCAATGGCTTCAAGAATTAAGGACTGAGGGGTAATCATGAAACGCATGTCACTTGTCGTAGGTCTGGTGCTGGCAAACCTTGTAGCACAAGGTCCGGTTTTCGGGCAGGGAGGCTCCGGTGGGCTTGCTGGTGGTCTTGGTGCCCCTGCTGGACTTGGTGCCCCTGCTGGACTTGGTATGCCGGGTGGCCTCGGTGGCGGTCTTGGTGGCGGTCCTGCTACTGCTGGCGGTGGTGGCCCTTTGAACAGCAACGGTTGGGCGATCAATAATGCAGAAGCCGTTAGCGAGCGATTCCTAAAACTTTCTTCCAGGTTCAACCATAACGGAGTGGAACTGCAGAGTAAGAATGGAACTGGTTTTGTGATTGCAACTCCGCGAGGACAAAGAATTCTGGTTCTGCCCACAAGCTTGACGCAGCCTATTGAGATTTCGCAAGGGGCGGAAGAAGGGGGCGGGGCCAAGTTAACGGTTGATTGCAGCATGCTCTTGGTTGGGCAAAGTCGGCCTCAATCGCAAACGGACGTTTTTAGTTTAGACTTGAACTACGCCGATACCTTTTCGAATCAGAATGAACCGCCTGATTTGCGTTCGGTAGCTGAAGACCGCATTTATCAGGCTTTGAGTGAACAATTGGTGGTGTTGTTCGATCAACAGCCACTGAGCAGTGCAATAAAGTACTTTAGCGAACGATATAACATTCCAATCTTGCTCGATGCGAAAACTCTTAAAACCGAGGGGATTTCGTCAGACGAGCCAATCACGCTGGAGCTTCCCAAGGTATCTTTGCGATCCGTTTTAAACATCATGCTAGACCCACTGGGATTGACTTATGTCGTTCGCAATGAGGTCATGATGATCACCACCAAAGCAGCGGCTGCCGGAATGGGAAGCGAAACCGCAAGCGACAAGACAGCAAGTAATCAAGGAGTCTTACAGTTCTATTTTTATCCATCGGGCGGTGAGATGGGCGGAGGTATGGGCATGGGGAGCGCCGGCTTGGGCATGGGGAGCAGCGGTGGCATGATGGGTGGCCCGGGTATTGGTGGCATGGGTGGAATGGGTAGTGGTGGCCCAGGTAGGATGGGCCAAGGTGGTATGGGCCCAGGTGGTGCGGGCTTGTCCATCCTTCGTTCCAACCTGCGACGTTACAGCACTCTTCAAGAGGTACTAAGCAACCAAACTAACGCCAGGTCATCGGAACAAAAGTTTGGCGACCATGCTGCGATTGCGGGCCCGCTTGCGACTCAGGTTAGTGACCAGCTTGGCGTTTCCTTTCTGTGCATTCCGGGCGATTTTCCAGCGTTTGCCATTCCCGCAAACGTAGCAGCTAGTTCGCAAAAATGGATCGAGGTGGAGGGCCAGTGGGTGGAATATCAGGAAGGGGGAGAACTGAATCCGTCGGTCTTAGATGGATCGCCGGTTGTGAACGAGAATGGTGAGGCAATTGCTGTGTTGATTGGCAAGAAGTTGGTTTACTTTCCAGAACTGTTTGATGCCTTTGTAAAGATTGACACGAAAGCCTTAGGCTATTGGGGTGACGAGCCCATCAAGAAAGAAGAATCGATGCAGGAAGACTTGGGGGCCGAATCGAGATCCACGTCGGAACTACCACAACTGATCTCCGCATCGATCCAAGCCCAATTGGATTCGGCGGCCAAGCTTCAAGGGTCGCAAAAGACCAAGGCCATGATATCGATACGAAAGCAGCTAGAAAGCCAAATCTATGAAAGAAAACTGAAGGCCCTCACCAAGATGGATGCACTTCGAGAAAAACTGAGTGAGCTTGAGCAACTGACCAAGGACATGACCAGAAAGGACACTGTCCAGGCGAACAAACTGTTGCCCGAATCATTTGCATTACCATTGATACCATCGGACGACGAACTGGATCAGAACGACCCATTCAAGTAACTCACAAAGCTCAAGTTGCCCACAAGCGCAAGTTGCCCACAAGCGCAAGTTTGATGTTGCGCAATTTGGCTTTCCATCGTACTCGTACTCAATGAAATGGTACTCGTACTCGTACTCGAAATGCATTGATCGACTACGAGTACCGCTGGTGCTGAGTACGAGTACGAGTACGAGTAAGAAAAACCGCGTTTGTTGCGGCGGCGTGTATTGGAACTTCGAATTGCGCAACATCAAAAAGCGCAAGCGATGGGTGGCCGCCTCCTGATGGCCGCCCGTGCTACTCGAAACGCAGAAGTGCGTACTTCTTTTTTCCACGACGCAGAACGATCAGGCTTTCGCTAGCCAGGTCGGATTCGGCCAGCATCTTGTCGGTGCCTTCGATCTTGCGATTGTTGACGTACACCGACCCTTCTTCGATCGCTCGTCGGGCATCGCTCTTGCTGGTTGCAAGTGAGACGACGCAAAGGGCTTCCACCAAAGGGAGCCCCTCGACCATCCTGGCACGAGCGACGCTGCTGCTTGGCACATCGGCGAAAATGGAGTTGAGTTCCTTGTCGCTCAACGAATCGATTTCCGTTCCAAAAAAGATCTTGGTCGCCTGGACTGCGGATTGAAGGCCCGCGTCCCCGTGCACCAGTTTGGTGAGTGATTCGGCCAAGCAACGTTGGGCTGCACTCGGGCTGGTGGCCATGTTCGCTTCGATGGCATCATACTGAGCCTTATCGACTTCGGAAAGAAACCGAAGCGTCATGAGAACATCGGCATCCGCAACGTTCACAAAGTACTGGTAGAATTCGTAGGGGCTGGTCTTTTCGGGCGACAACCAAACGGCACCTTTTTCAGTCTTGCCCATTTTGCGACCATCGGAAGTGGTCAACAGGGGGCAGGTCATTCCGTAAAGTTGTTGGCTTAGCATACGTCGGCCAAGGTCGATGCCCGCGGTGATATTGCCCCATTGGTCGCTGCCACCGATTTGAATCTTGCAGTTCTGGTGCTGCGCTAAGTACACAAAGTCGTATGCTTGAAGCAGCATGTAACTGAATTCCGTGAAGCTCAGTCCGCTGTCTTGACGTTCAAGGCGACTCTTGACCGAGTCCTTGCTGAGCATCACATTCACCGGGAAATTCTTACCGATGTCGCGAAGGAAATCCAAGAACGAGAACGAGTGCATCCAGTCGTAGTTGTTGACCAACACGGCTGCATTGGGGCCATCGAAGTCCAGGAAGTTTCGCATCTGCAATTCGATGCCAGCTATATTCCGTTCAAGAGCTTCTTTGGTTTGCAGGACACGTTCGTCGCTCTTTCCGCTGGGGTCCCCGACCATTCCTGTAGCACCACCCACCAGAGCGACCGGCGTATGCCCGGCTTGTTGGAATCGACGAAGCATCATCAACGGCAGCAACGATCCGACGTGCAGCGAATCGGATGTCGGATCGAAGCCTGCGTAAACAGCGGTTGGCTTCCCTAATTCACGTCGACACGATTCGAGATCGGTGCATTGATGGATGAGACCACGCCATTGAAGTTCTTCAAGAATGTTGAGCATTGCAGAGATTGATCTTGGGATCGAGCCAAAAAAGGGAGCTTAGAAGAAGGGATTGTCGCGGGAGCGTTGTGGAACCTTGAGGAATGCTTCCGCGATCCGAAGATCGTCCTTGGTGGTGATCTTGATGTTGGTTTCGGGACCTTCCACGCATGTCACCGGTGTACCACTTTGTTCTACAACCTGAGCGTCGTCGGTGGGAAAGCCTTGCAGTTTTGCGTACGCTGATTTCAGGACATTCGCCGCAAAAATCTGAGGGGTCTGCGCTTGCCAAAGATTATCACGAGCGACTGTTTCCACGATCGTGTCTTGTTTGCTGCATCGCTTCACGGTAGCCCGAATGGGTGAGGCTAAGATCGCGGCGCCCGTTCGCTCCGCAACCGCGATCACCGCATCAAACGCTTGCTTGGTCAAGCAAGGTCGAGCTGCATCGTGGACAGCGATCAGTTTCATGTTGGGACGGACCTTTTCCAAGGCGTTCCGAATGGATAGATATCTTTCTTCGCCCCCTAAAACAACTTCCACGCCGAACATGGATAGGTTCCCGGCGAATTTCTCTTGAACCATTTCGCGGTCTTCGGGCGAGATGGTCATGATAATTTGCCCCACCCGAGGATGTTCGGAAAAGAGCTGGGCGCTGTGCTGCCATACCGGCTTTCCCGAGGCAAGCGTGTACACTTTCTTGACGTAGGGGTCGCGGAACCGGGAGCTTTTTCCGGCGGCGGCCAAAAGGATCGCGATATCTTTCATACCATCTCTTGCGATTGCTTGATTGCCAACGCGGCTTCGTCATGATCGAGCGTATCCGCAATGATCTTTCCATCGCGTAAAACGATATTGCGTTTAGCATTTCTTGCAACCGCTAAATCGTGTGTGACCAGAATGACGGTCAGACGACGTTGCTCATTAAGCTTTCGAAACAATTCGATCACCTCGCGACTGGTGCGTGAGTCCAAGTTTCCAGTCGGCTCATCCCCCATCAAAATGGAAGGTTCCGTCGCCAACGCTCTTGCGATGGCGACTCGCTGTTGTTGTCCGCCAGACAATTGACCTGGATGGTGCTGCATTCGATCGCCTAACCCGACCATTGCCAACAGTTCTTTGGCGCGATCATGGCGTTGTCGAGCGGTTAGGCCTGCACCGTAAAGCAGCGGCAGTTCGACATTTTCCAAAGCGGAGGTTCGGGCCAAGAGATTGAAGTTTTGGAATACGAATCCGATGTGCGCATTGCGAATTCGAGCACGCTCATCGCGAGTCATGCAAACCACTTCTTCGCCGCTGAGCATGTACGATCCGCTGGTTGGACGATCGAGACAACCAAGAGTGTTCATCAAGGTGGATTTGCCCGAGCCACTTGGCCCGATCAAGGCGGAGTATTCCCCTTTGTCCATGCTCAAGTTGATGCCATCGAGCGCTCGGACCTCCACCTCTTCCAGCTTATAAATCTTGGAAACGTTTTTGATTTGGATCAATGGGGAACTACTGGAAGTCATGGACAATAGAAGCCTAGATGGCTTCTGGCCCCCGTTCGCCGGTTCGAATTCGGATGCAATCATCCATGGGGAGAATGAAGATCTTGCCGTCTCCGATCTGTCCTTTTTCGCCCGTCTTAGCGCCCTTCAGGATGGCGTCGATGGTTGGCTGTACGAATTCGTCGTTGACTGCAATCTGCAACTGAACTTTCCGCAAAAGGTTTACAGAGACGTCTTGGCCTCGGAAAGCGGTCTTTTGGCCTTTTTGCCGGCCAAACCCTAAGCAGTCGAGAACGGTCAAGCGAAAGACCTCGACTTCCGTCAGGGCCTCTTTCACTTGCTCAAGCCGGCTTGGTTGTACGATCGCAATGATCAACTTCACGTTGGTTCCTTCATGGTCGGGCAAACTTTACAGAGCAGAATCATCGCTCCTGAAAAGCATCATGATTGTCATCCGAAACCGAATCAGCTTCAAGCCACATTCGAGACGCAAGTCAGAATCTTGCAGAAAGTTCAGTCGAAGCTTTGGACGATGGCTGAAGAGCGGGACCGTCGAGCTCCGCAAAATCCCTAGGATTCTGCATGGAGCGTCCAGAGTGAACCCTTGTTATCACGCAGGTTTAACGCAATACAGTCACTTTGTCTTTGACCGGCACTAGGCAAAGTTTGCGAACCATTTCGAGAACTCGACGAGCGGTTTCTTCGTTTTCAGTTGTACCGCGAACTTCCAATGTCCCATCGTCTTGCTTCAGCAGCTTCAGGTTCGACCTTGGAAAAGCTTGCGCCAGTGCTTGCTTGACTTCTTTCAAGTCGCCCGAATTGGCATTTGGAGTCTGCCATGGTTGGGACACATTGACCCGGAGCACTTGAGGAGCGTCCTTGAGCTCGGTTGTCCAAACCTGGATCAGCGAAGATCCTTGCTTGCTTCCGACGATGGAAATCGTGCGTTCTGTATGAAGAACGCGACACACATCTTCATTTTCCACAGCGACAGCGCGAACGTTCCCGGGTATCTCCAATGCAGTTGCGGACTGGCTTTCCATTTCTATCGTCGCAACGGGTGAGGCCTTGGACCATCGCGAATCGTAGTTTACGCTAGGCTTCGCAGCCGATTTCTGGTCGTTCACGCCCGAGCTACTATTCGTCGATTCCGCGTTTTCCATATCGGTTGGCGGCGCGGCCAATGAGACCATGGGAAGAGGCTGGCCAACCACACTGGATGCTGGCGTGGATAGATTTGATTTTTTGGGCGTCGAAACAACGAGCTCTACTGGGGATAGAGCAATGCTGTCTTGCTCTCCCGCCGTTGTGCCATTCTCGTCAGTCGCCGATTCATCGATCAATGGGGCATCCATGTCGGGTGCCGAAGCCAAGGTTACGGCTTCCGAGACCTGGAACCGTTGCGGCTTGACTAGTTCTGGATTCCGTGGACGCGGAACCGGCAAAGCGAGGACTGGCGAAGCGGGAGCGGCAGGCGATATGGTTTGCAATTCAACTAATCCACTGTCACCCAGTTTCATGCGAACGGTTTCCGGTTGCGAGTCACCCTTCGAAGCAACCTTTGGAGGTTCCACGAGTGAAGCTGGCTTTAACTGGGGAGCATTTGGTGTCGAAGTCGAGTGTGCCTTCGTTGTCAGATCTTGCGGCTGCACCGGAGTCATGTGGATATTCACAAAAGCACCGTCGGGTAGTTTTTGAGAATTCGATGGGCCTTGCGTTGCGTTTTCAGTGGGCATGTCTTTCTTGTCGCTGGCAAGTCGAACTGTTACTTTGCCAGGAGCCGCTTTCGAAACCGTTTCTGGCATTCTTGGCGGCGGAGCCAGTAATTCCAGGTTGCGTTGCGGTGTCGCTGCTGATGCTGTTCCCATTGGCGTTGGCAATGGCGATGCAGGCGGAAGCGAAATCGGGTTGCTCGGCAGAGATGGAGCTGGTAACGCTAATGTGTTTGGCAATGCAGCAGAGCTTGGCAATGTAGTCGTGCTCGGTGGCAGGCTAAGCTCGATCTTCTTTTCTTGCTTATCCCCAGCTGGATTCAGAAGTCGAATTCCGACAGCTCGGACTGCTGGAACTTTGCTTAGCTCCTCGACAACGTCTTGTTTCCCATCGCTGGCAAACAACGCGACAGCACTATAGCCAGCAAATGCAGCCGCACCAATTGCGATCAAGATGACTCGCCGTTTGGCTCGACGTTGGACCGCGGAAATTCGATTGCTTCGTGTTTTCATCGTTCATTGCCCCCTCTTTGACTCGGTGATTCGAGACAACTTCGCCGTCGCATAAACCACACACACGTCTTCTATCGGAATTCCACCTTTGCCGAGTTGAGGGAATCTAACGGTTGTATCAATCCTATGCACTAAGCGTACTTTTCGTGGGATCGAATCATGATTGCTGATTCTACGATTGCTTTCTAAACAGCTGCTACAATACAGAGGAGTTGGCCTTTGGCGAACCGATCTCGACCTTTCCTTTCCATTCCCAACCTTTTCCAGGCAGAATTTTAAAATGGCCCTTTTGTTTAAGCAGTACCGAGCGGTTCTGAAAACCGTCGTATGGACTTTTTTGGTCGGCTGCACCGTTCCCGTTAGGGCCGAAAGCCCGTTAAACCAACTGACTCGGTCAGAAACACTCGCGGGATGGAAGTTATTGTTCGATGGAACTTCGACCAACGGCTGGCGAAATTACCAGAAGAAGAGTCTTTCCGATGGCTGGCAGATTGTCGATGGAGCTTTAGTTCGCTCTGGGAAGGGCGCGGGCGATATCGTCTCGGACGCAAAATATAAGTACTTCGAATTATCGATCGAGTACCAGATTTCGAAGGCTGGCAACAGCGGATTCATGTTCCATGTTACGGAAGACAATCCTGCCCCTTGGCAAAGTGGTCCTGAGATCCAGATTCAAGACAATGTTGATGGGCATGATCCGCAAAAATCAGGCTGGCTGTACCAATTAGCCAAGCCTTATCCCATGGCATGGGCTGGTGAGACGCAAACGCCCGATGCAACGCGACCGGCTGGCCAATGGAATCAATTGTTTGTTCGAATCGCACCGAATCAATGCGAAGTAGCCATGAATGGGGTCGTGTACTACCAATTCAAACTTGGGGATGGCAAATGGAATGAACAAGTTTCGAAAAGTAAGTTTGCTAAGTTTGCCGGTTTTGGAAAAGCCGGGCTCGGGCATCTGTGCTTGCAAGACCATGGGGACGAAGTCAAATTTCGGAACATCAAGATTCGTGAGCTTGCAGAGGATGGTTCCGCCGTTCAGCCCATTGACGGCAAGCTGAACCTGAGTCCGGTCTTAGCCTTTCCTAAGCTGGAATGGGATGGATGGCAACCTGTGGACGAGGACGGAAATCCAAATACACCGCGGCGAATTCTAGAGCTAACACATGCACCTAGCCAACCGAACCTTTTGTATGCCATGGATCAAAGCGGGGTAATCTATTCCTTGGAGAATCGATCGGATGTCACGCAATCGAAGCTATTCCTTGACATTCAGGCCAAGGTGAATCGATGGAACGAAGGAATGGCGGCCAATGAGCAGGGCCTTCTAGGCTTGGCGTTCCATCCAGATTATTCAACAAACGGACAGTTCTTCGTTTGCTATACCAAAAAAGAGAACAACCATTCCATCGTGGCTCGTTATGAACGATCCAAGAAGGATTCCAGTGTCGCTGACATTGCGTCCGAACAGATCATCATGGATATCGAACAGCCATATACCAATCATAATGGTGGTTGCATCGAATTCGGAAAAGATGGATACCTTTACATCAGTTTGGGAGACGGAGGAGGTAGAAACGACCCAAAGAACTCGGGGCAAGATCGGTCCGATTTGCTCGGGTCTATCCTGCGTATTGATGTCAATAAAGCCTCGGATGGACTCCAGTATTCCATCCCTGCCGATAACCCGTTTGTGGGCCAACCTGGAGTTCGCCCGGAAATTTATGCGTACGGGTTAAGAAACCCTTGGAGAATTGCGTTTGATTCCAAGTCGGGGCGTTTGTGGTGCGCGGACGTTGGGCAAGATCTGTGGGAAGAGATCAACATCATCTCTAAGGGCGGAAACTATGGTTGGAGCATCCGCGAGGGAAGCTATTCGTTCGGAAATCGAGCTCGCTTGGATGGTGTTTCGGATCCCATTGAGCCGGTATGGGCATACGACCACAGTGCGGGCAAGTCGATCACTGGGGGCCGGGTCGTTAACTCGAACCGAGTACCAGCATTGAATGGAAAGTATTTGTATGCAGATTACGTCAGCGGAAGCATCTGGGCGTTAAGTTACGATCCAGCGACCAATTCGGCATCCCGAATTGAACAAGTCGTCGAAAAAGGGATACCCGTTATGGCCTTCGGCGAAGATTCCAACGGCGATGTTTATTACATGATCGATTCTGCCAAGGGGCAGTGCATCTACAAGTTCGAATAAAAAGATGGTACTCAGCACAGACGCAAAAGTTCATTGGGGTGATTGGCAGTTAGCCTTTTGCATTAGTGAGCCGCGGGCGCTAGCCGCGTTGAGTTCAATGGAGTTGGTAAAGTGGTCTCGGCTAGCGTCTGCGGATGTTGCGCAGGTTTGGAAGGGCTGGAAGCCCGGCACATTCATTGCCGGTGGCGTAAGCCACCGGAACGTGCCAAGAAGTTATTTCAGGCCTGAAGGGCCGTCACAGACGCCAGTGTGTCGGCCCTTCAGGCCTTTGTTGGTTAAGATTTGTGAACCGGTGGCTCGCGCCACCGGCATTGGATGTGTCGGCCCTCCGGGCCTAGAATGCGCAGCCAAGCCAAACATGCGCAACATCAAAACTAGCGGCTGCGTTTTGAATAGGACGAATTTAATGAGCCGCGGGCGCTAGCCGCGTTGAGATTTATTGAGCTGGAAGCTTGGTCGCGGCTTGCGCCTGCAGCTCAACCAAGTCGAAGGTGAAACGGGAAAGGAAAAGCGGTTTTGGAAACCATATTTCAGAAAGCGGCCATTGCGAGCGGCTTGATCGAAGCGCCTCAGTGGGATTATTGCCAACGGCTACTGCGGTTTCGCTGCGCATCGGAAGAACAACCTGTTTCACTGGAGCGGCAGGACGAGCTGCTGCGTAGCATTCTTATTGAACAAGGGGCAATCACCGGTTACCAAGCAGCTCAGCTCAAAGAAGGGCAGCACAAATTTAAGCTAGGTCCTTATGTCATCACCGACTTTATTGCACAAGGGGGGATGGGGCAGGTCTTCAAAGCAGTCCACCATGTGATGGGACGCGAATGCGCCGTTAAGGTAGTGCCTGCTCGCAAAGCAACTCCGGATGCAGTCGCTGGTTTTCATCGCGAGATTCGACTACTCGCAAAATTGGATTGCACATACCTTGTCCGAGCCTACGACGCTGGACAAGATGGGGTCGTTCATTATTTGGTTACTGAATATGTACCAGGCATGGACCTGAGGCGACTGATTAAAGCGCAGGGCCCACTACCGCAAGAACAGGCGGCTAGAATCATTATGCAAGCGGCCCTGGGGCTGGATTACGCTCATGGTCAGGGAATCGTGCATAGGGATGTGAAGCCAGGCAACATTCTTGTAACCCCGGAAGGCATCGCCAAAGTTTCGGACGTCGGGTTGGCTGGATTTACGGCGAACTTGATGGACGATCCTCGGGCTGGCAAAATAGTTGGCACCGCTGACTATTTGTCCCCCGAACAGATTCGAACGCCTCTTGAAGTGGGCCCGGTCAGCGATGTCTATTCGCTCGGCTGTACGCTGTATTACGCCATTTGCGGAAAAGTGCCCTTTCCAGGTGGTGATACAGCACAAAAAGTGAGAATGCACTTGGAGGAAACTCCGTTTCACCCTCGTCGATTTGCACCCAATGTCTCCGAAGAGTTCGTTGAGATCATTGCAGAGATGATGGACAAGAATCCCAACAACCGAACACAATCGTGCGCCGACGTTGCTGCAAGGCTGGAACCGTGGGCGATGCAGTCCGCCGATTTGCCACAGCCACGAATGTCGCGAGGTCCATGGTCTGCGCCGCCGTTGCCGCAGTTGGATACAGAGTCGGCCGCGACCAAAGAAGATGCCCTTCAAGAAACCTCGATCAATTCGATCGATTCCAATCAGGCGGCGGCACTTCTGCCTGAGAACCTTTCGTCGGTCGCTCAGACGATTCCTGATACAGTTGTAAAATCGGGTAGTTCTGCCGGCATGGTAATCGCCTTGACGATTGCGATCCTGCTTCCGCCAGCGTTGTTGATCGGCGCGATTGTTGGATACTTGATCGCTTTGAAGTAACCCCTTGAGCTTGCACTGGTCGCAAGCCCGAGGGATGGTTGCTTTTCTTTGCTATTTCTTGCTGGCAAGCCGAGCGGATTTCGCGACGTAAAACTTCGGGTCGTCGATGATCCAGTCGGTGGTCCAATCGCGTCCGTTGTCGCCATTGACCACATTGTAAAAGAACGATCGCACTTCTTCGCAGCGGTAGCCGTAGGGCATGGCGGTTGCGATATAGTCATCGCGAGTTAGTTCTTCCACACCTGGTTTCGCGAAGTAATGCGTTAGTCCATCCGGCGTAAAGGAAAGGCCGAGAGTCCACCAGCCTGTTTCCTTGATTTCTGGCCCCATAAAATCACCGCCATTACGATCCGATCGAACTCGGAAGTGTGCATAGGGGACCACTCGGCCGTTTTCCTTGCGGGTCGCCCGAAGAATAAACAGCCCCGGCCAGTAGATTTCATCTTTTTCTTCTTTGGAAGAGAAGAGGAACTTGGTTTTGGTTTCTTGGATCGTGGTTTCAACGGCTGCTCGGAAGGCAAAGTGCGGGCCATTTCGATTTTCCCATTTTTCCATGGGGGGCAAGAAGACACGCGTGGTCATACTCGGTGATTGATCGACGCGAATAGTACCGCCGACGCGATATTGCACGTTGCAAATGAAGTCATCTTGATGCATTTTGAAGCTAGGGGACTTTGGGATCCCGGTTTGCAAGGATTTCAGCAACAGCGATCCTTCGCTTCCTTCGATTCCGCCGGGCGGGGTTGGGACACGACGCACAATATCTGGGTGGCCGCGTTTGGCCCCCTCGTACCATCGCCCATTATTAGATTTACCCATGGGAAGGCGTTGATTCTTGTCGATGTCCTCCGAACTCTTTGGATTATTCGGAATAAACTCCCAAGCATCATCCTCAAAGTCGTCACCGACTTGGGATAACTGAACTCCTGTTCCAGGAACGACGATTTCGGAAGCGTATTGTCCGTGGCAAACAGTTGCAAAACAACCGATTCCAAGACCAATCGACAGAGCCCCAGCAAGAAACTTCATGGTTTATATCCCCAGCAGATTCGATGAGTGAATCGCAAATAGCGACGTCACAACCGTATCGGCAGGAAAAAACCATACAACCGTGCTTTTCCCATACAGCTACCAAAGTGCACCCAATTTGCGTAGCTTAACTTTCCAGGTTCCCTATAATCTGTTTACTTTGGATGTCCCTTAAGTTGGCTTGTCACTCATTTTCAGTCCAAGCAAGCTGCTTCGAAAACACTTTTGCAGGTTGATTACTTGAACAAGAACC
The DNA here is from genome assembly GCA_027487485.1 of Planctomycetaceae bacterium. GTDB lineage: Bacteria > Planctomycetota > Planctomycetia > Pirellulales > Pirellulaceae > JBKCUI01. The sequence goes on from JAIYDN010000095.1 coordinate 30,452, forward strand.
CTTCGAATCACCTCCCCGATTCGGGCAAGTCGCATGAGCCTCCCGTCGTGGATCACTCTGGAACGGTACCTCAATCCCGAGCCATTGGACGACTGGGTGAGTCCGCGAAAATCACGGCCATTATTGCGATTATGTGCGTGGCGTTTTGGTTCGTGAAGTACAAGCTGGACAAAGCGGAGATCACATGGGAGAAGGTTCAGGAGGGTATCTCCATGGTCCCGTACTGGCAAATTGCATTGGCTTTTGCCCTAACCACGCTGAATTATTTTATTCTGTCTGGATATGACTGGATTGCGGTGAAGCATTTAAAGAAGGAGCTTCCTTTTTCCAAAGTCATGACAGGAGCCATTGTTGGCTATTCGTACGGAAATGTTCTAGGCTGGCTTTTGGGCGGGAACGCGGTTCGCTATCGACTGTATTCCAGTTGGGGATTTTCGTTCTTGGAGATCGTGGCCTTTGTTTCGATTCTTGCCACGACTTTTTGGCTGGGTTTGTTTTTGTTAGCGGGCGTGGCGTTTGTTGCTCTGCCGATTCGACTGCCCGATGAAGTTCGCGAGAAACTGCTTCTGGATCATCATGTTTGGGGCTTCCTGTTTCTTGCTTGCATCGCTTTGTATTTGTCGGCCTGCTCGATCTTTCGCAAGCCAATTCGGTTTCGTGATTTTGAAGTGACTCTTCCTCCGTTTCGCCTTTCGGCCATGCAATTGATTGTTTCCGCTGGCGATTTTTTGTTGGCATCCCTTGTGCTTTTTTGGTTGTTGCCCAGAAGCGCGTCAGCCGAGATCAACTTCTCCACAGTTCTAATCGCCTATTTGACTGGCCAAATTATCACGGTGTTGACTCACGTGCCGGGCGGGTTTGGCGTCTTGGAAGGAGTCATGGTTTCGTTCTTCCCAGAGGAATCACTGGGTGCGGTCTTGGCTGCGGTCGTTTTGTTCCGAATCATCTACTATTTTTTGCCCTTCATTCCTGCAACTATGCTCTTGTTGTACAACGAGTACCGCGCCCGGAAACGTCCTCAAGAGATGATCCAACGCTCATGACGGAAGTACCGACCGAGAGCGACATTGCGTCAGAGGCAGCGATCACCACGGAAACGAGCACATGGAAAAATTCCATGAAACTTGCGATTCGTGATTCGAAGACTCTGATGGACGCGCTTGGTTTGGCCCCGGAGCAGATGGCCGCGAATGGATTAGCCGAACAGCAGTTTCCGGTATTTGTGCCTCTTGAGTTTTTGAGTCGGATGCGTCAAAAGGATCCGACGGACCCGCTGTTGCTTCAGGTTCTTGCGCAAGACACAGAAATGGACATCGCCCAGTCCTATCATCAAGATCCGGTTGGGGACAGTTTGGTGGAAGTGGCGCCCGGTCTGCTTCATAAGTACCGTGGACGAGTGTTGATGATTGTATCCGGAGCGTGCGCGGTTCATTGTCGCTATTGCTTTCGAAGGCATTATCCCTACAACACAGCCCCCAAGCGATTTGAAGATTGGTTACCTTCACTGGACTACATTCGGAACGACTCGACCATTCACGAAGTCATCCTTTCCGGAGGAGATCCCCTGACGGTTACCGACGATCGACTGGCGGAACTGGTGGAGCATCTCGATGCGATACCTCATCTTGCCAGGCTGAGAATACACACGCGATTGCCGGTGGTGATACCACAACGCGTCGATGATGCGTTATGCCGCTGGCTGTCCGCAACCCGATTGTCGAAATGGGTCGTGCTTCACATCAATCATGCCAATGAAATCGATGGGGGCGTAGTGGATGCGATTCGGCGATTGCAATCCTGCGGTGCGATCGTGCTCAACCAAGCGGTTTTATTGCGAGATATCAACGACTCGGTAAAGGCACTTTCAGAGCTTTGTGAAAGATTGGTGAACCTAGGCGTGTTGCCCTATTACCTTCATCAATTGGACCGAGTTGCGGGGGCTCAGCATTTTGAAGTGGATGAATCGCAAGGATTGCATTTGGTGTCGGAACTGGCTAAGAGGCTTCCTGGTTTTGCGGTTCCAAAGTATGTTGTCGAAATCTCGGGTGAAGCAAGCAAGTCCCCGATTTTGCCCGAGCATCGTTTAGCGTTCCTGGAATAATCCAAGCCAACATGATCAAAAGACCTTATCGCATCGTTATCGGGTTGGAAGTTCACGTCCAATTGAAAACGAATACCAAGCTTTTTTGCCGCTGCAGCACTCAGTTTGGTTCGCCTCCCAACACGCAAGTTTGCCCTGTTTGTTTAGGGCTTCCTGGGGCGCTTCCGGTTCTCAACAAAAAGGCCATTGATTTGGCCGTCCGGGCTGGGATTGCGCTGGGGTGTGACATCGCCCAGTTTACAAAATGGGATCGCAAGAATTATTTCTATCCTGATCTCCCGAAAGGATATCAGACCAGTCAATTCGATCTTCCGATTTGCAACCGTGGAGGCTTGGAGATCGATTCGGTAGACGAAGCAACCGGACACCACGTTAAGAAACGGATCGCTTTGGTTCGAGCTCATTTGGAAGAAGATGCTGGCAAGAGCATGCATGATGAGGCTCAAGGAAAGTCAGATACTCGAATCGATTTAAACCGAGCCGGCACACCTTTACTTGAGATCGTTTCGGAGCCAGTGATCTCCAGCGCCGAAGAAGCCAAGAATTACTTGACGGAGATGCGGTTGCTGATGATGTTTTTGGGCATCACGGACGGGAACATGCAGGAAGGTTCCTTACGCGCCGACGCAAACGTCAATCTTCATTTAGATCGCGATGGCGAAACGGTCGCAACACCGATCGTCGAAATCAAGAACTTGAATAGCTTCCGAGCAGTCGAACGAGCGATCCATTACGAAGTGGACCGCCAATACGAGGTCTTTGCGGAAACGGGACTTACTATCGGCCAGTCCCCCAAAACCACTCGGGGGTGGAATGACGTGACGGGGGAAACGGAGCTGCAGCGGGAGAAAGAGGGTTCCGCCGATTATCGTTATTTTCCGTGCCCCGATTTGGTACCGGTTATTCTTTCGCCCGACGATATTCAGCAAGCCAGACTTCTGGCCGCGAAGACTCCGAATTCCGTCCGATCTCATTTGATCGGGACATTGGAATTGAAGCCGAACGAGGCGGAGATCTTGGTCCAGCAAGGTCGCGAAGCGATCGAGTACTTGGAAGCCATGATTTCGCTTGGGGTGACTGCCAAGCGAGCCACATCATGGATGCTTCAGGATGTGTTTCGATACCTGAACGAAAATCGTTGTACGGTTGAATCGTATCCAGTGCCTGCTGCTCAGCTGGCCAAGCTTCTGATCGCCATCGAAGGCGGAAGCATCGATACTTCACGGGGCAAAGAAGCACTCCTAAAAATGGTAGATCAGCCTGGTTTGACCGCAGAAAAAGCGATCGAATCGTTGGGCATTGTTCAAGTGGATTCGGGCGAAATTGAGTTGTTGTGCAAGCAATTACTGGACGAGAATCCCGATGTCATTGAAAAGGTCCGAGCGGGTAACGAGAAGGCATTAGCGGCGTTGGTGGGTCCAGCAAAGAAAAAGAACAAGAACATCGACCCGAGAAAATTGCAAGAAATTTGCAAACGCATGATTGAAACCAATGCGGTCTAGGGGGGAGAGCGAAACTGGGCCTCGTGCCCAAGTTTCGCTTGCGCCATATCGGTAGCCGATCTGGCCACAGATCGGGGTTTCAAAAACAATGTAGAACAGTTGTCCTCAACTGTTCAAGAAGCTCGCAACAACTCCCCAACATCAATCACGCTTGCGGGCAGTTTACGCCAGCGTGGAAATCGTGAAACCGGAATCAAGTAAATTGCATTCTAGAGTTTCCAGGCCAAGCCGGAGATGGTTTGGCGGTCCTAAACAGTTGCGGAAAACTGTTCTACACTGACGCTTCGCTTGCGCCATATCGGTAGCCGATCTGGCCACAGATCGGGGCTTCAAAAACAATGTAGAACAGTTGTCCTCAACTGTTCAAGAAGCTCGCAACAACTCCCCAACATCAATCACGCTCGCGGGCAGTTTACGCCAGCGTCGAAATCTTGAATAACCCGGGACAAGCAAATTGCATTCGAGCGTTGCCTGGCCAAGCCGGAGATGGTTTGGCGGTCCTAAACAGTTGAGGACAACTGTTCTACATTGGCGCTTCGCAATAGGTTTGGCGTGCCAGAAACGCCTAATGCGGCTCTCGTCCCCCTCGATGGCTTGCGAACGGTGTTTGGTTCCCCGCTGATCGAAGCGAAGCTTCACAGACGGCAGCCCCGTGGTTTTTGGACAGCGTTCCAGAACATGCACTCAACGGAGCGGACAGGTTTTGATCTAGCCACAAACTGAAAAATCGAGAGAATTTCCTACTATTCTTCGTCTGCCCGAGTTCTCTTTCGCGAGAGTTGGGCGTTATGGTTCCTCTCGTTGTGTTCGTCGGGTTAATAATGCAAAAGTCTTTGGTACTCTTGAAGCCAGATTGCGTCGAGCGACGCTTGGTTGGTGAAATTATTGGAAGATTCGAGCGAAAGGGCTTGAACATTATCGCCATGAAAATGGTTCGTGTTACTCCTGAGCTTTCCAAGCAGCATTATGCTGAGCACGTCAGCAAGCCATTTTATCCAAATCTTGAAGAGTTCATCACATCGTCGCCGATTGTTGCGATGGTGATCGAAGGGTTGGACGTGGTGCGTGTGATCCGCGAAATGCTCGGGGCCACAAATGGTCTGAAAGCCGCTCCTGGAACGATTCGCGGAGATTTCTCCAGCTCCAGGCAAATGAATTTGGTTCATGCGTCGGACAGTGAAGAGTCGGCAGCTCGAGAAGTCAGTCTGTACTTCCAAGCAAGCGAACTGTGCGAATACACACCAACTCTAGTTGGCAGTTTCCGTGCGGGTGATGAGTCTTAGTCCACGAATACTTGTTGATTGACATATCGTTTCGGCGATCGTTCTGTTTTTGATCCCGCGTTGCAATGAAATCTTTGCAACGCAATACACTTAACCACTGAATTCAGTCCAATGCGTCGCAACGATATTCGTAACATTGTCATCATCGCTCACGTTGACCACGGCAAGACCACCATGGTGGATTGCTTGTTGAAGCAAAGCGGTCAATACCGCGATTCTCAATTGCAAGGAGAGCGGATTCTTGACAGCAATGATTTGGAACGCGAGCGAGGGATTACGATCCTTTCGAAGAACATTGCGATTGAATACAAAGGGGTGAAGATCAATCTGATTGATACCCCTGGTCACGCGGACTTCGGTGGCGAAGTGGAGCGAGTTGTGCGGATGGCCGACGGCGCTCTTGTTTTGATGGATGCGTCCGAGGGGCCGATGCCTCAAACTCGATTTGTGCTTTCGAAGGCACTCGAGGTAGGTGTCAAGCCAATTATCGTGATCAACAAAATCGACCGTCCGGATGCACGTTGCAACGAGGTCATCGAAGAAGCTTTGATGCTGTTGGTAGACTTGGGCGGCGAGCATTACATGGATCACTTCGATGTGATTTTTGCATCAGGCCGAGCTGGATATGCAACTCTGGATTGGAAAACGCCCGGAGATTCCATGGTTCCTTTGTTGGACATGATGCTAGAAAAGATTCCAGGTCCTGAAGTCGAGCCCGATGCTCCGTTGCAAATGTTGGTAACCAATTTGGATTGGTCCGACTATGTGGGTCGAATTGCGATCGGTCGAATCCAATGCGGAACGATCAAGAAATCGCAAACGGTCGATCTGGCAAAAGACGAGGGAAAAGTGGTCCCGGCCACGGTTGCAAGTGTTCAGGTGTTCGATAAGCTCGGTCGTGTAGATACGGATACCGCTAGTGCTGGTGACATCGTAGCCGTTGTTGGTCTTGAAAACATTGAAATTGGCGACACGATTTGCAATCGAGGGGAGCTCAACGCTTTGCCTCGTTTGACGGTCGATGAACCAACGTTGGAGATGATCTTCAGCATCAACACATCGCCTCTTGCTGGTCGCGACGGAAAGTATGTGACAACGCGTCAGTTGAAGACTCGTTTGGAGAAAGAGCTTGAGCGGAATGTGGCGTTGCGAGTTCGGCCGGTGGAGGGTAGCGAAGCTTTCGCCGTCCGCGGTCGAGGAGTTTTGCACCTTTCGATTTTGATCGAAACCATGCGGCGTGAAGGCTACGAAATGAGCATCAGCAAGCCTCGTGTTGTTTTGAAGCAAATCGATGGTCAACTGCAAGAGCCCTACGAAGTGCTCAATGTGGAAGTCCCAACGGAGAAGATGGGGCCTGTCATGGAAATGGTTGGCAATCGTCGTGGATTGTTAGAAGAGATGACTCCGCGAGGCGAGTACACGTTGCTTCGCTTTTCCATTCCAGCTCGGGGCTTGATCGGTTTGCGAACCAAGATGCTTAATGCTACTCAAGGTACTGCAATCATCCACCATCGCTACTTTGGATATAAGCCGATGGAAGCCGACCTGCCACGTCGAGCCAACGGAGTGTTGATTTCCATGGTTCCTGGTAGAGCGATTCCTTACACGTTGTTTGCTTTGCAAGACCGGGCCGAGTTGTTCGTTTCGCCGGGGGACGATGTTTACGAAGGAATGATTGTGGGAGAGAACGCCCGCGACAATGACTTGGTAGTGAACCCAACGAAGGAAAAGAAGCTTACGAACGTTCGAGCGGCCGGCAGCGACGAGAACGTGATTCTCAAGCCACCGAGACAATTGTTCTTGGAAGCTGCGTTGGAATACATCGAAGACGATGAATTGGTAGAAGTGACTCCAAACATCATTCGAATCCGCAAGGTCTTTCTGCGAGAGAACGAACGCAAGCGTCAAACGAAGTCGCCGGGCGAACTTGCACTCGGCTAGAGCGCAAAGGCCTCTCATTGCAATTTGACGGAGACTCGACTTCGTCTTGTGCGTAGCGGATCTGGTGTTGCAAAACCAATGTAGAACAGTTGTCCTCAACTGTTCTTGAATCTTGCAACAACTCCCCAACATCAATCACGCTCGCAGGCACCTTGCGCAAGTGTCGAAATCTTTGATAACAGTGGGAAGGCAAATTGCATTCTATCGTCTCCTGGCTTGCCAAAGTTGGTTTGGCGGTCCCAAGCAGTTGAGGACAACTGCTCGACAGTGTTTCGAATCCGCGTTCAAACTGACTGGCGGTACACGAGATTTCGGCAAGCGAGTACAATAGCGGAAGCCATCCCCGCCTAAAAAACTCTTCGAGACCCTCACGATGCCATTCCCTCCTTTGCTCCGCCACTTCGTTTTTTGCCTTGGTCTGGTGCTTCCGCAAGACGGCCTAACGTTCTCGGATGAGTCCAAGTCGACAACCGTGTATCAGCTCGACTCTTTTTCAAGCAAGACAATTTCAACCGAATATTACTCGGAGGGGGCAGGTTCGGGAGACATCGATCGAGATGGTCATCACGATTTTGTTTACGGCCCCCATTGGTACGCTGGTCCAACTTTCGAACAAAAATTCAACATCTATCCTGCCGTACCTCAAAATCGAGAAGGATACGCAGACCATTTTTTTGCTTGGGCGTACGATTTTGACAACGATGGCTGGAAAGATGTTTTAACCGTCGGCTTCCCTGGTACTCCAGCCTATGTTTATCAAAACCCCGGCAAACCAAGAGAAAGCGATGCTTGGCCCAAGAAGCAAGTCTTTGATTGGGTCTCCAACGAGTCGCCTCAATGGTTGCAGTTGGTTGGCGATGATCGGCCAGAATTGGTTCTGACTCGAGATGGCTTTTTCGGTTACGCAGAAGTCAACTGGGACAGCCCCTTTGAGCCCTGGAAGTTTGTTGCTGTTTCGGCTCAACTTGCCGACAAACGATTCGGACATGGGTTGGGTGTGGGCGACATCAATAGCGACGGTCGCCTGGATATCATTCATGCAAATGGTTGGTTGGAGCAGCCCGCCAAATTGTCTGCAAGCAAGCCCTGGATCGCTCATTCTGTCCCCTTTACCAACGCCTACGGCGGGGCTGAGATGTTTGCCTATGACGTAGATGCAGATGGCGATAGTGATGTCATCACTAGCCTTGCGGCTCACGATTTCGGTTTAGCTTGGTTTGAGCAGATAAAAGAAGAGGGAGAATCACGATTTGTTCGCCATGATATCATGGGCTCGAAGCCAGCGAATAATCCGTACGGCGTGGTCTTTAGCGAACTGCATTCTGTTCAGCTCGAAGATATCGACGGTGATGGACTCAAAGACATTGTTACTGGCAAAACCTTCTATTCCCATCACAAAGGGAGCCCCATGTGGGACGCTGGGGCTGTTGTTTATTGGTTCCGATTAGTAAGGAGTGAGGCTGGAATTGATTGGGTGCCGCATCCGATTGCAGCCAACTGCGGAATAGGCCGACAGATTGGATTAGCCGATCTCAATCAAGACGGTTTGACCGATATTATCGCCGGTGGCATGAAGGGGGCAAATGTTTTGTTTCATGAACGTCGACCGTGTAGCCAACAGGAATGGCTGGCCGCACAACCGGTGAAACGTGAGCCCGACGCGGAAACGTCGACCAACTCTCTGGTCTTCGAAGGAGAGGGGCTTCGGGTCGTGCGTGTTTCTGAGGGAACGGCAGCCGAGCAAAACATGAGTGGGTTTGCCGCGGACCGATGGAGTGATGATTCCCAGCTTTGGTGGACGGGCGGCAAAGTCGGCTCGCAATTGGATCTTGAATTCAATGTGAAAGAAGCAGGAACTTATGAGATCTTGATTGCGCTGACCAAGGCCATTGACTACGGAATGGTACAGCTGTCCGTCGATGACGCGAAGCTTGGCAACCCTATCGATTTGTTCAATGAGCCATCGGTTATCTCAACAGGCATGCTGAAGATGGGTTCGCACCCGTTTTCCACTGGCAACCATACTCTATCGATTCAGTTGACAGGCAAGAATCCGAAAGCGGCTCCCGGTTTCATGGTAGGCATCGACGTGCTTCGCCTGGGTTTACCAGCGGGCATTCTTCCGAAGACGAAAGATGGCCAAACGCTCAATATGAACTTCGAGAAAGGCTCACTCGAGGATTGGACCGCAACTGGACAAGCCTTTCAGCAGCAACCTGTAGAAGGTGATTCCGTGGCTTTGCGTCGGGGGGACATGGCAAGCCAGCACGAAGGCAAGTATTGGGTTGGTAGCTATGAAAAGCTAGGTGACGAAGTTCAAGGCACACTCACTTCAAAACCTTTCGTAATCGATAAACCCTTTGCATCGTTTTTGGTTGGCGGTGGGGGCAATAGCAATGAAGTCCGCGTTGAGTTGGTGGAAGCGGCTTCGAACAAAGTGATTCACCGATCAACAGGGCGAGTTACGGAGAATATGCGATTGGTGGTCGTAGATCTTGCTTCGGTTCAAGGCAAAGAATGTTTCGTGAAGCTTGTGGACGAGGCGTCCGGGGGCTGGGGGCACCTTAACTTTGATGCGTTCTTGCTGCATGATGTTGCTCCAGCGGCAGCTTCCTTATCGGAAACTCCTTTGGTGGTCGATGAGTATCCGTTCGAGGGGTTAACCGCAGAAGAAGCGGCCAAAGCCATGGTTGTGCCGGAAGGTTTTCGTGTTATTGCTAGTGCGGCAGAGCCTGATGTGTTGCAGCCAATCGCAATGGCATTGGACGACCGCGGTAGAGTATGGGTTGCGGAGGCTTATGAGTATCCGCGACGTGCTGCTGAAGGTACAGGGCGCGATCGTATTCTTATCTTCGAAGATTCTGACCTGGATGGCACGCTCGACAAACGCAAGGTGTTCGCGGAAGGATTGAATCTTATAAGTGGGTTGGAAGTAGGATTTGGTGGAGCTTGGGTAGGGGCAGCGCCGTACCTGATGTTCATTCCAGATCGGAACGGGGACGATCAAGCAGATGGTAAGCCGGAGATTCTATTGGATGGATGGGGGCTGCAAGACACTCATGAAACATTGAATGCGTTCATTTGGGGGCCTGATGGTTGGCTTTATGGTTGCCACGGCGTCTTCACTCATTCGAACGTGGGGAAGCCTGGTGCACCGGACAAAGATCGCAAGCCGATCAACGCTGGAGTGTGGCGTTATCATCCCACCCGGCATGTATTCGAGGTGTTTGCGCACGGGACCAGCAATCCATGGGGTGTCGATTTTAACGATCAAGGGCAAGCTTTTATCACAGCTTGCGTGATACCTCACCTGTACCACATCATCGACGGTGGACGTTACGAACGCCAGGCAGGAAACCACTTCAACCCCTTCACCTACGATGATATCAAGACCATTGCAGAGCATCGGCATTATGTGGGAGCCAATCCGCATGCGGGGAACGGGAAATCTGATTCTGCTGGTGGCGGTCATGCTCACGCAGGTGCGATGATCTATCTTGGCGACACTTGGCCGCAATCGTATCGCAATCAATTGTTCATGAACAACATTCATGGTCAGCGACTGAATGTCGATGTCTTGAAGGCGAAGAATTCTGGTTACACCGGTAGCTATTCTCCCGATTTTCTACTGACCGGAGACAAGGCTTCGCAGATTCTGAATTTGCGATACGGCCCGGATGGACAAGCCTGGATGATCGATTGGTACGACATGCAAGCTTGTCACTTGACCGATCCTGGCAAGCACGATCGCAGCAATGGTCGCATCTACAAAATCGTCTACGGCAACAACAAGCCAGAGTCGGTAGATCTTACAAAAGCTTCGGATGTCGAACTTGCTAACAAAATGTCGCACCGAAACGACTGGTTCGTGAGACACAGCCGCCGGCTTTTGCAAGAACGGGCTGCCGTACGCAAGATCGATGGCAAGGCTATCGATGTTTTGAAGTCCTTCTTAAAGGTTCCCAATGAAGAAACGACACGATTGAGAGCCGCTTGGGCGCTGTCCTGTACGAATGAGCTAGACGAAGCCACGCTGGAAATCCTTGTGAAGGACCCAAGCGAATATGTCCGAGCGTGGTCGATCCAGCTTGGGTTCCAAAGTAAAACACGGCCGGCTTGCGTCCAGGCCAAGCGATTGGCAGAGCTTGCAAAGTCAGACAAGTCGCCCGTTGTGCGTTTGTATCTTGCATCTGCTGCTCAGCGTCTTCCATTGGAAGAACGATGGGACTTGGTAGAAGCACTTGCTGCTCATGGGGAAGACACTGCCGACCATAACTTGCCATTGATGATTTGGTATGCTGCAGAACCTTTGGCGGAACTCGATTCGAAGCGCGCGATGGCGTTGGTGCTTAACGCCTCGGAAACCATGCCTTTGCTTCGCGGGTATATGCTGAAGCGTATTGGCTCGGCACCGGGAGATCAGGCGGTTGAATCACTGACGATTGGGCTGGGGCTTGCCAAATCCGAAGCGGAGCAAATCGCGTTTTTGGACGCAATACGTTCCAGCTTGAAAGGGAAACGACAAGCATCGCCACCGAAGCCGTGGCTTGACGTTTACCCAAAGCTACAAAAATCATCGCAGTCTGTGGCTCAACAAGCGGATGCTTTAGGCGTGACGTTTGGTAACCAAGAGGCTTTCCGACGTGTGCGGGATCTTTTGCAGTCGAAACAGCAAAGTGTCGAAAGCCGTAAAGTCGCTTTAAGCTCCTTGATCGGAGCGAAAGACCCGATGTTGCCCGAGGTGCTGTTCAGCTTGCTCCATGACAATGATCTTCGTACGGCTGCGCTTGCAGGATTAGCGCAATACGCTTCGGCAGACACCCCCAAGAAGGTGTTAGAAGTGTATGCAACTTTGTCTGCTAGCGACAAGCGAATTGCACTCGACACTCTGGCCTCGCGAAAAGAGTATGCGTTGGCCATGTTAAAAGCGGTGGAAAGCAAAGCTGTTTTGGCCACCGATCTAAGTGCCGATCTGGTCCGCCAAATGGGCAATCTGAAGGCCCCGGAAATCAATTCCTTGTTGCAAAAGACTTGGGGAACGGTAAGTGAAACAACCGCGGACAAAGCCAAAATGATCGAGGATTACAAGGCGCTGATTTTGGATAAAAAAGGACCAAAGCCAGATGTCTCGCTCGGTCGAGCCGTCTTCTCGAAGACTTGCCAACAGTGTCACATTTTGTTCGACGCTGGTGGCCGAATTGGTCCTGAATTGACGGGTTCGAATCGAAGCAACCTGGACTATTTATTGAGCAATATCATTGATCCGAGTGCCGTTATGGCCAAAGAGTATCAGCCTACGCTGGTGCAAACCGAAGGGCGACTGGTCTCTGGATTGCTCAAGGAAGAGAACGCTGACTCGATCACGATCCAAACCACCAACGGACTGGAGACGATCCCCTTAAGCGAGATCGAAGATCGTAAATTGAGTGAGAAGTCCATGATGCCGGAAGACCAGTTGCGACCGTTTTCAGCTCATGAGATCCGTTCCTTAGTTGCTTACTTGGGGGCCGATCGCCAGTATCCAATCTTGGCAACTGCCGACAACGTATCTGATTTTTATAACGGCAAAGACCTGTCACAATGGTCCGGTGATGCGGAACTTTGGACGGTTCAAGCAGGTGAAATCGTCGGAAAGTCGGAAGGACTTGACCACAATGCGTTCCTAGTTAGCAATTTTGCCGTGCAAGATTTTCAGCTATCGCTGGATGTTTTGTTGGTTGGAAACGAGGGCAACAGCGGCATTCAGTTCCGAAGCCAAAAGACCAAGGAAGGCGTTATGGGTTACCAAGCCGACGTAGGGCCTGGTTGGTGGGGTAAGCTATACGAGGAAGAAGGGCGTGGTTTGCTGTGGGACAAGTCCTCGGAACAGCTGGTGAAGGCGGGCGAGTGGAATCGCTATGAAATCCGAGCCGTTGGTTCGAAGATTCTGACTTCGATTAACGGCCAGCCTTGTGTAGAACTGGACGACCCCAAGGGGGCCAAACGAGGGATCATCGCACTCCAATTGCATTCTGGAGGTGCAACCGAAGTTCGGTTCCGAAATGTGATGCTAACGGTTTTGCCTGAACCACAAAAGTAGTACCGTAGAAGGATAGCAAGAAGGGGTGTTTGGCCTTACAAGTCAGCCTCTTGGACCGCACAATAAGCATGTCCTGTCCATCACAACACGCGATCTATCCATTATGAGCCATACCCACAGTTCCGCCGCAGCCATTCCCGAACCATCCCTTGTCCCGATCCAGGGGCTTCATTGTGGACATTACTTCTATCGCTGGAAGCGAGACGTTTTGGCAAGCATGGGACATGATTTTGTGCACAATGCGAAGGCGGATTTTCTTGCAGCCATCAGTCCGAATGCCTCGGACCGAACGGAGCGAATTCAATCCTTCATCATCAGCGGGCACAAAGCCGATTTTGCGACCATCATGATGGATTTGAATCCGCTGAAAGTGGATCGCATTCACCAACGGATGATGGGCAGCAAGTTGGGAGCGGCGATTGAGCCTGTGTATTCCTTTGTTTCGATGTCGGAGATCAGCGAGTATTTACCGAACAAAGAACAGTACGCGGCCAAACTGATTCGGACGGGGGAAGACCCGACATCGGCGACCTTTCAGGCCAAAGTTGCTTCTTACGAAAAGCGACTCCCTTCGATGTTTGCTCAGCGGATCGCTCCGGAATTCCCAAACTGGCCAGCAATGTGCTTTTACCCAATGAATAAGGCACGAAATGTAGGAGCAAACTGGTTCTTGCAGCCATTTTCGGCGAGAACCGAGATGATGGCAGAGCACGCTCAAAGCGGTATGGCGTTTGCCGGCCGAGTGACTCAATTGGTAACTGCATCGGTTGGGTTAGACGACTGGGAATGGGGAGTGACCCTGTGGGCCAAAAATCCTCAATATCTCAAGGAGATCGTTTACACGATGCGGTACGATTCGGCGAGCGCACGCTTCGGGCAGTTTGGCTCGTTTTACACTGGGTATTTGGCTTCAGGTGCAGACATCCTTGAGCATTGCGTCGTTTAGTCGAGCGACATAAGCTTTGATTCTATGAATGGCGACTGTTCCATCTGGCAGGTCGCGTTAGAATTTCGTTTGTAAACGGCAGCTCTTCCGCTCGCCAACTCGATTCCATGACACTCGGCAGCCAGCGTGGCTTGGCTGCGCGATCCTCGCAATGAAAGTTATCGCCCAATGAATGAGGAAACAATTCAGCGGATTCATGCAACCTACGGGATTGAGAACTGGTCAGCTGGCTACTTTGATGTGAATCATCAGGGAAACGTGATTGCGCGTCCGTCTGCAAATGATCCTCGGTTTGTGGATTTGAAGCACCTGGTGGACCACCTGGTTCGGGACAAAAAAGTCCAATTGCCTGTCATCCTAAGATTTCCACAGATCCTTACGAACCAACTGCGAATTTTGACGGGGGCGTACAGCGATGCGATCCAGCAGTTTGACTACAAGGGAAAGCACTACCCAGTCTTCCCCATGAAGGTCAACCCGCGACGCGAGGTTGTGGAAGAGTTTCTTAAAGAAAGCGATCGATGCCGCGTCGGCTTGGAATGCGGATCGAAAGCTGAACTTTATGCGGCCGTTGCTCAGGATCAAACACCTGACTCACTATTGATATGCAACGGCTTCAAGGATGAAGCCTTTTGTCGACTCGCATCGCTAGCAGTTCAAGCTGGAAAACGCGTGGTCGTAGTGGTTGAGAAGCTGAACGAACTGAAGATGCTGCTTCGAGTAGCTTCGGACGTGGGTGTCTGCCCCTTCATCGGTCTACGTGCCAAGTTATACACGCGAGGCTCTGGAAAATGGGCGAGCTCAGGTGGTGATTCGGCGAAGTTCGGACTGACAACCTCGGAAATCATCCAGTGCGTTCGTCTGTTGCGCGAACATAAAATGGAAGAGAAGTTAAAGCTGCTGCACTTTCATATCGGATCACAGATCACCGATATCAAACGTGTGAAAAACGCCATGAAAGAAGCTGCCCGAGTCTACTCGAAAATCCATCAGTTGGGTTTACCAGTCGATTTTCTGGACATTGGGGGCGGACTGGGAGTTGATTACGACGGGTCGAAGACGCGATTTGAATCGTCGATGAACTACACGGTTCAAGAGTTTGCGAATGATGTGGTGTACACAGTCCAAACGGTATGCGATGAGGAAAATGTTCCGCATCCGAACTTGGTTACGGAAAGCGGTCGAATGATGACCGCCTACCACACCGTTCTTGTTGTTTCCATTCGGGAAGAAATTGAAACCTTTGCCGACGATCAGCCTGTCGTGGAAATCGACGCGGACGATCCGCAAGTTATCACGGAGTTAAAAGGGCTGTGCGATGACATCAATGGAAAGAACTATTTCGAATACTACCATGATGCCGTTGAGCTCAAAGACGAACTACACACCCAGTTCAATCTTGGATTAATCTCCTTGGAAGATCGTGCGAAGGGAGAAGTGCTTTACTGGGAAGTATGCGCTTTGGCATTGAAGGAGTCCGAATTGTCACGGACCCCCAACGAAGAATTCGAAGACGTGAAGCGGGTTTTAGCGGCCAAGTATCTTTGTAACTTTTCGCTGTTCCGTTCCGCGCCTGACTCTTGGGCCATTGGCCAATTGTTCCCCATTGTTCCACTCCATCGCCTTCAAGAGTCCAAAGTGGATTTCGCCACCTTGGTCGACGTGACTTGCGATTCCGACGGGAAGATCGATAAGTTTGTCGATCTGAAAGACGTCAAAGAAACGCTCGAACTGCCCGAGTGGAAAGAGAACGAAGAATACTATATCGGCTTGTTCTTGGTGGGTGCTTACCAAGAGGTGATGGGGTCCTTCCACAACTTGTTTGGCCTACCGAATGAAGCTCAAATTTTCATGGAATCGGATGGGCAGTTTCACGTCTCCAAATTAGTCCAGGGGAGCCGCATCCATAACATGGTTGCGTTCGCCAGATACGAGACGACTCAGTTGCAGTCTGCATTTGCGAAACGCATTCAACATTTAGTCGCTGCAGGTACCTGTTCGGAAGCTAAAGCAAAAGATCTCACCGACCAATACAACGCTGCAGCCCAGTGGACTACCTACTTGGAATAGCGAGAAACACTTCACATTCTTTCCTGTTTTTAACGCACCGTTCCTAAGCCGTCTTATTCCTTAGGATTGCTACAAGTTGCCTCTTTGGATTCTTTTTCCGATGCGATGCTAATTCTTGCCGATGACCATACCGGTCGTAGTTGAAACCAGCAAAAACATCTCGAAGATTGAATAATCATGTTTTCACTTAAAAAGCGATACGTGGTTGTTATTGGGATCTTAGGTGGCTTGGGAATCGCTAACCAAGATTTTCTGAAGACGTCGTGGGTGCGACTGCAAGGCATGATGGCTCATGCATCTCAAGCGATGCCATCGAATCGTGATTTGCAACAACCATTTTTGGCTGAAGGATCAGCTACGGACAGCTATCGATCGCATCCACCCCAGGCCAACCTGTATCATCCGGATAGCCGCTCTTCGGCCAACACATCTTTCGGCGCAGGATCTACTTTTCAATTGCCTTCCACATCGGGGACGACCAAGTTCAGTTCCGCGTCCGAGGTCAGTTCCACGAGAATGGTGTCGGCAACGAATCGCAACGAAGCTTCCCGTGCGCCCGCGGACCTATTGAAGATTCGAATAGCTACCTTCAACTTGAATGCGTTCGGAGAATCGAAGCTACAAAAGTCGGCCGTAGTGGAATCGATAGCCATGTTGATTCGCAAGTTTGATGTTGTTGCCCTTCAGCACATTCAATCCAGGCAGCTGAACATCCTTCCCGAGTTCATCGACAAGGTAAACATCTCGGATCGCAGGTATGAATATTGCATAGGCCCTCGCGTTGGCCCCGAGGGGAATCAACAGCAATTTGCATTCATCTTTGATTCCGATCGAATTGAGACGGATCGGCAGATGCTTTACACCGTCGAAGATCCTCAGCAGATGCTGACGTTTGAACCTTTGGTAGGTTGGTTCCGGGCGAAGACGGTTCGTGCCAGTGAAGCGTTTACCTTTTCGTTGGTGAACATTCGCATCGATCCATTGAATGAAGCAAGGGAACGCCAGGCTCTGCCCGATCTTTTGAGAAGTGTGCGGCAGGACGGACGGCTCGAAGACGATATCATTTTAGCTGGCGACTTCGGGTGTTCTGAAAAAGAGCTTGGCGCATTGCGGGGATCGGGAGTGGTGTTTGCGTTAGAAGGCACCCCCACCACGGTAACTGGCGAAGCAATGCTGGACAATATCATCGTTCCGGCAAGAGCGACCGATGAGTTTACAGGCCGAGTTGGGGTGGTCGACTTCTTGAGGCAAAACAATTTGTCCATCGATCAAGCATTCCAAATAAGCACGCATATGCCAGTTTGGGCAGAGTTTACAGCCACGGAGGGTGGTCTGTCGGTGGAGTAGTGAGTTGCTGGACGATATTCTTGGGGCGGGGCAGTTGGTAGCACACAAGATAGCATCGGCTTATTATAATCATGCCCCCAACACACTTCCTACTTCCCAAAGGGTCTTCTTGTGTCCGAACCAACGAACAGTGGCAAATGGTGGAGAGATCTGACTCCCTACCATTGGTTTGTATTCTCCATGGCTTCGTTGGCATGGCTATTTGATTGCCTGGACCAACAAATCTTTATCTTGGTCCGAAAAGAGGCACTGCGTTTTCTTTTGCCTCCTTCAATGGACGGGTCGGAAGTACAGGCCTACTCCGGGTATGCAACCAGTATCTTTATGATCGGTTGGGCGACGGGAGGGATGATTTTCGGATCGGTTGGAGACAGATTTGGCAGGGCAAAAACACTCACTTTGACGGTGCTCCTTTATTCGTTTTGCACCGGATTGTCCGCTTTTTCGGTGGGCTGGATCGACTTTGCTGTTTATCGATTTCTGACGGGACTTGGGGTGGGTGGAGTTTTCGGGTTGGCGGTGACTTTGGTTGCAGATACGTTGCCACCTAGGTCTCGAACTGGAGCGCTTGGAATGTTGCAGGCGTTATCCGCGGTTGGCAATATTGGTGCCGGTTTGGCGTATCTCTTTGTTACGAAGGTCGTCAAGCTGGAGCCATCGCTCAGCTGGAAAGTGATGTTTCTTTTGGGAGCATTGCCGGCCTTTCTGTGTGTTTTTCTTCAAATGAAAATGAAAGAGCCAGAGGCTTGGGTGAAGGCGCGTGCCGAAGGGAAGTTGACGGGAGTCAAGTTTGGGTCTTACGGTGAGCTCTTTGGAACCCCAGTTCTTCGGTACAACGCCATTATGGGGATGTTACTGTGCGTCGCCGGAATCATTGGGATCTGGGGGATTGGTTTCTTTTCACCGGATTTGGTTCGCGACGTCATCACGTTGAATCTCAAGAACGAAGGGATTCCTCAAGATCAGATCGCCGAGCAAGCCAACATGCTGGTTTCGTTCAATAACATTATCCAGAATTTAGGAGCGTTTGTTGGCATGATGGGGTTCACCGCCCTAACACAAGTGATCGGTCGGAAGAAAGCATTCATGATCGCGTTCGTTGCGGCTCTGGTAGCAACCAACGCCTATTTCCAGATTTTTAACGGCGTCCGACATCTTTGGCTAAGCGGACTGATGGGCTGTTTTCAGATGGCATTATTCGCTGGCTTCGCGATCTACTTGCCTGAATTGTTTCCGCTGCGTTTGCGAAGCACCGGTACAAGCTTTTGTTACAACGTTGGTCGTTACTTTGCGGCTGCTGGTCCTATCACCTTGGGATTGTTGCAGCTTCAGATGGCGACCAAATTCAAGGATATGCCGGAACAAAAGATCGATGCGTTTCGTGATGCCTGTAGCTACATGAGCGTCGTGTTTGTCATGGGTTTGATTGTGGTTTTCTTCCTTCCCGAAACGAAAGACAAACCCCTTCCGGAATAGCCGTGGGTTTTCAAAGTGCGTTATGGAAACTCGATTTCGTCCAGATCTGATCGCATCGGATTGCTTTGTTGCTTCGAACGCAACATTGCGAGGCGATGTGCAACTGGGAAGCAAGTCTTGTGTTTTGTTCGGTGCGGTGATCCGAGGCGATTCAGCCCCAGTTCGGATTGGGTCGCATAGCAACATCCAAGACTTATGCTGTTTGCATGGCGATCCTGGTTTCCCTTGTCACGTTGGCGATCGAGTCACTGTCGGCCATGGTGCGATCGTTCACGGGGCAACGGTCGAGAACGATTGTCTGATTGGCATCAAAGCAGTTATCTTAAACGGGGCTGTCATAGGCTCGGGGTCGATCGTCGCAGCGTGTGCTTTGGTGCCGGAGGGAAAGATCATTCCTCCCAATTCCTTGGTGATGGGCGTGCCTTGCAAAGTGGTGCGGCAAGTTACCGCCGAGGATGCTCTACTGATTTCTCATGGTTCCGAGCACTACGTTGAGATGGCTCAGCGGTATCTGCAAACGGAACCTGGCACTTTGAAACCTGGCACTACGGAAATTGCCGGACAGTAACGCCGGATGATAACGCCAAGTAATAACACAGTTTGGTTTTCTAAAAAGCTTCGTGATGAAACGGTCGTCGGTGTTCGATGGAGTTAGCGGTCTCTGGAAGGATTGGCGCCCATGCTGCGGCGACCAATCTTCTTTCGAGCGACTCGTGTTCCATGATGGCTTCGTAGAGCCGCTTCATTTGACGAAACATTTCATGAGTTTCGCTGCATAGCTTACCGCAATACTCCAGTTCATCGAGTTGTTCACTGAGCGCGGTGCACTGGAGCATCAGACTAAAGTGTTGTCCGATCGCTTTGGTGACATTTTTGTCTTGGACATCGCCGGGGCCAACGACATACCCAAAGGTTTCTTCCAGGCGAAACTGGCAAGACATTTGTTCGCGAAGCCTGTGCAGCAATGGGCCTGCGTTCTGCTCAATCCATTCGGCGGAGAATGGTTCTTGAGCGTAGGAACCAAGCAAGGCCACGTCTTCCCACAGGGCAACGTTGCAGTCCTTGAGTTCGTTCAAGAAAGCGTGATTGATGACGCGTGTGATTTGATCTGAAGCCATTCCTTTACCCCCAGTAGCAATTTTTGTTTCCGAACCAGGCATTTTCTTTCTGATGGGCAGCATTTGTCAGGGTAGCGATCTTCAGATCGGCATGCAACTATTTTGTCATTTTTTAAGATGCTCTGTCGCTTGAAGGGCGAAGAAATTCTGCCGCTTGTAGGGCGAAGTAGGTCAAGATGCAGGAAGCGCCGGCGCGTCGAAACGACATCAGGCTTTCCAGGATGCACGCACGTTCGTTGATGGCACCCTTCTCACTCGCGAACTTGAGCATCGCATATTCGCCTGAAACCGGGTAGGCATCAACGGGGACTTGAAAGGTGTCGTGGATGCGACGAATGATGTCCAAGTAAGGCATACCAGGCTTGACCATCACGATATCTGCACCTTCTTGAATATCCAGGGCGACTTCGCGCATGGCTTCGTCGCTGTTGGCTGGGTTCATTTGGTAGGTCTTTTTGTCCCCCCCCTTGAGGGAGCTGGCTGAGCCGACTGCGTCTCGAAAGGGGCCGTAAAATGCCGAAGCGTATTTGGCAGAGTAAGACATAATACTTACGTCGCTGAACCCAGCTTGATCAAGCGATTTTCGAATCGCGCCCACGCGTCCGTCCATCATGTCCGATGGGGCAATGATGGTCGCTCCCGCTTCGGCTTGCACCACGGCTTGCTTGCACAGAACCTCGACCGTCGCATCGTTGACTATATAGTTGTCGACCAAGAGACCATCGTGTCCATGCGAGGTGTAAGGGTCGAGTGCCACATCGCACACGATTCCAATCGACTCCCCTAATTCGGCGGCAATGCTTCGTGTAGCACTGCACATTAGATTATTAGGGTCCAGAGCATGCTCCCCGTCGTTGGATTTTTTGAGTGCGGGGGTTACTGGAAAAAGTGCGATGGCGGAAATGCCTAGGGAGGCGGCTTGGGCTGCCGCTTGAGTCGCCAGATCGATACTGAGTCGTTCAACACCGGGCATGCTGGAGATAGGTTCGCGTCGATTCGTCCCTTCGATTACAAAAATTGGCCAAATGAGGTTTTGGGCGGAAAGATGCGTCTCTTGCAGCATTTCCCTTACCCAAGGCCAACGCCGGTTGCGACGCATGCGGGTTTGCGGGAAAGATGGAGATTGAAAGTGATCAGGCATCGGAAATCACTGGTAGATAAAGAGGGCGAATCCAGATAAACTTTAAGGAATGCAAGTCTATCCTACCCACCTCTCCTGAAGAAAGTCCTTTCTATGTCCAGAGTGTACCGAAATTCAGCTATTCGATCCGTTCTTGTCGGTTGCATTGCCTCATCCGGGCTTTTCTTGCAAGCGCAAGCTCAAGACGACAAGGGCCCAGCTGTACGGAATCAGAACGCATCTGCCCCGGCTGTTCCGTCTGGCGAGGGGTGGACCAAGCTGTTCGATGGCAAAACACTGGCCGGATGGAAGCAAAAAAATGGGTGGGCAACGTATCGGATCGACGGCGATGCGATTGTTGGGGTCACGTCCAAAGACAGCCCCAATTCGTTCCTTTGCACGGTGAAGGATTATTCCGATTTCGAACTGAAGTTTGAAGTGAATGTTGCCAACGAACTGAATTCGGGCGTACAGATTCGATCGAAGAGCATTCCAGAAAAGGATGGCGGCCGAGTTCATGGGCCTCAAGTGGAGATCGAAGCCAGCCCAGGTGAATCGGGATACGTGTACGGTGAAGCGACAGGTCGCAATTGGATCTCGCCGACTCAGCCCCCTCACGAAGCTCTGAAGAACGGTCAGTGGAATCAATACCACATCCGTGCCGTGGGAACTCGAATTCAAACTTGGATCAACGGCAAGCTGATCGAAGACATGACCGATCCACAGTCGCACTTGTCTGGTTTTATCGGCTTGCAGGTGCATGGTATCCCATCGGATCAAGGACCATTCCAAGTCAAGTGGCGAAACATTGAGATCCGAGAAGTGAAAAAATAGTCTGCGTGTGGACACGCAGCGACGAAGTTGACTCAGTACCCGTATTGATTTTGAGATTCATGAAGACCTCCTTGTTTAAGTCCTCCGTTTCGGCATGCGGAATTCTTTTGGCGATATTGGCTTGCTCGGGATGCAAGCCAGAGAATGGACCGCCGGTTTTGCATGAGCCAAACTATCTCTACACGCATGCGATCGGGACGGCCGAGGATACTGATCTCGAGAAACCTCTTGCCGACACTCAGGATTTGTTGGTCGAGTGGTTTGGTACTTTGGACGAACCCACGCTTCCACCGTTGTTGCAAGAAGAAGATTACAAAGATCTTCTATCATTGGACTTGCTCAAGAAAGCGGCTGGACCAGCGGTCGCAACCGTTGAGCCTGGCGAAACAGGCCTTTATCGCCAGCTTTGTTCTTCTTGCCATGGTGACACCGGGCAGGGACGAGGCCCGGTTGCTGCTTCTCAGAATCCGTACCCTCGTGAATTTCGCCATGGTGTGTTCAAGTACAAGAGCACACCACGTCGGTACAAGCCGTTGAAAGAGGATATCGCAAAGTCGCTCCGTCGGGGGCTTGCGGGAAGCCAGATGCCGCTGTTCGACAAATTGCCAGACGACAAGATCAACGCATTAGTCGACTACGTCATCTTCCTTTCGATCCGTGGTGAGTTCGAGCGCAAGTTGATTTACAACGCCGCCTATGAATTGGATCTTGAGAAAGATCGGGTTTATTCCGCGTCCTTGAAGATGATGCCAGACGAAACATCGAAGAAGACATTGGCATCCCAAGTCGATTCCGCAACGGAAATTTTGACAGAGATCGCTGACCTTTGGGTGGAAACACCTGATAGCCTCGAAGAATTTGACTTGCCGGATTTCCCGGTGTTTGGTTCCGAGACCGATGAGAACCGCGCTCAGCTAACGGCTTCGATTGAAAAGGGAAAGGCGTTGTTTGCGAGCGAAATATCCGCCTGTTCGAAATGCCATGGCGCAAATGCGATGGGCGAGGGAACTCAGCAACCCGACTATGACGACTGGACCAAAGACTGGACTACCAAAATTGGAATCAACCCAACGAATGTCGAAGAATTGATGCCGTTCATGGCCCGCGGTGGTATGAAGCCGCAAGCATTAAAGCCACGGAACATTGTGGAAGGGAAATTGCGCGGTGGGCGAGAGCCGATGGAGATCTATCGACGAATTCGCTACGGAATTGTTGGCTCCCCGATGCCAGCCGCCTCCGTCGTCAGTTCGCCTGATCAAACCGGTCTCCAAGAAGAGGACGTTTGGCATTTGGTTAATTACGTGCTCTCGATCGCCCAACCCGCGGAAGCAGCGCAACCAGCGAGCGAACCAAAGCAGGCCTCGCCTGGCGACTAAGTCATGAAAGTAGGGGCAAATAACTAAGGTTTGAAGTAAGCCCTGACGCATCGATCCAAGTCGAAATACAATAAAAGTTCGACTAGCGACTTCCATCTCACCCACGATTCTGCACCGAATGACTTCCCTACCTGATCCTGCGTTCAAGCATTCGTCCGTTGCCAGGCCGGTTTCCGGCACGAACGTCCCGGCATTTTGTTTCGAAACCATCCATGAACTTTCTCACTATGCGGCACACTTGGTCGCAGGACTTGTTCGTGAACGTGCTGCTCTTGGCCAAAAAACGGTGGTCGGTTTGCCCGCCGGTTCGACCCCGTTGACGACATTTCGCGAACTGATTCGACTCCATCGAGAAGAAGGGTTGGATTTGTCGAGTGTGGTTTTGTTCGCACTCGATGAATATTACGGGCTGCCAGCCAACAGCCCTCAATCGCATCGCGATTGGTTGCAGACTCAGTTGATGGCTCATGTGAATATTCCCGCGGACCAAGTCTTCTTTCTCGATGGCCAATTGCACGCAAGCGATGTTGAATTGCATTGCAGGCGTTACGACGAAGCCATTCAGCATGCCGGCGGATTGGATTTGGTGATCCTGGGCATTGGGATGAATGGGCACATTGGTTTCAACGAGCCTTTTTCAGTGCGACGAAGCCGAACAAGATTGTGCACCTTGGATCCGATTACACGTCGAGGAGTCGCGAGTGATTTCTTTGGCGAGGAAAACGTTCCTACTCAAGCGTTGACCGTTGGAATGGGTGGGATTCTTTCCGCCAGACGAATTTTGCTGCTGGCCATCGGGGAACACAAAGCCAACATTGTGGTAGAGACGCTGGAAAAGCCGGTAAACGACCGTGTTCCAGCTTCGTACTTGCAAGAGCATGGCGATGTTCGAGTGTTGTTGGACGCTCCCGCTTCGTCGCTTCTTAAAGGTGCTTCCACGCCGTGGCTTCTTGGAAATGTCGTCTGGAGCGACGATCTTATTAAGCGTGCAACGCTTTGGTTATGCAAGCAGACCGGAAAGGCGCTGCTGAAGCTGGATTCGGACGATTTCCGTGCTCATGATTTGCATCAATTGCTTCGGCATCATGGTCCTGCCGAGATTATTGCCCAGCGTGTTTTCCGATGGATGCTCGACACGATCGATTACCATCCAGCGGGCCAACAACCTAAAAAGACTCTTTGCTTCAGTCCGCATCCTGACGATGACGTGATCAGCATGGGGGGCACTCTGATCCGTTTGATCGAAGACAAGCATGAGGTTCACATCGCTTACATGACCAGCGGCAACATTGCAGTCTTCGATCACGATGCGCGCCGAGTGGCAGAACTAGTCGCTGACTACAACCAAATGTTCGGAATCGACCAAGCTCAGTCTGGCGCGCTGGCAGAACAGGTTCGGACTGCTATCCACGAAAAGAAACCTGGTCAGCCGGATTCTGATTCCATTTTGCAAATCAAGGGGCTCATTCGAAGAAGCGAGGCAAGAGCAGCCGCAATTGCGATTGGATGTCACGATTCGAATCTGCACTTCTTGGATTTGCCGTTCTATCGCACGGGTACCATTGCGAAAAAACCGGTTGGCCCCGAAGACATCGAGATCATTGAACGGCTGCTTCAAACGCTGAAGCCAGATCAGATTTATGTTGCGGGCGATTTGGCAGATCCCCATGGAACTCACCGCGTGTGTGCCGAAGCGATCTTTGCTGCCTTGATACGAATGCGAGAGCGAAACGAACCTATTCCAGATGTTTTGCTATACCGTGGCGCTTGGCAGGAATACCCGCTGCATGAGATTGAGATTGCGGTACCGTTGAGCCCCGGCGATTTGGCTTTAAAGCGTCAATCGATATTTATGCATGAAAGCCAAAAGGACAAAGCGCTCTTTCCTGGAAGTGACCCGCGTGAGTTTTGGCAACGCGCCGAGGATCGAAATCGGGGAACGGCCGATTCGTATAACAAGATTGGGCTTCCCGAATTCTTTGCGTTGGAGGCGTTTGCACGTTGGAAAGGCAATCCGATCTAGGCGAAGGATCGCATGGTTGCGATCATGGTTGGTGAATTCGATTCATATAGCAGGAGATGTTAAGGACGATCATGAAAGTAGACGAAATCCCCAATCCATCCGCAGCTCAGCTAGCGGATTTATCGCGACAAATCGGTTTTGTGCCGTCGGTAGTTGCCGATCCCAAAGTTCTCTCGACAGACCAAATTCGAAAGTACAACGAAGAAGGCTATTTGATGCCTTTTCAAGGCTTGGACCGCGATGAGTCCAGAGAATTGCGAGCCTTCTTTGATGGTGTATTGGCCGCCTTTATCGAACTCGGACGGACCAGCTATTCGATCAATACGGCGCATTTGCGGTTTGCTCGTATCTACGAACTGGTGCAACATCCCAAATTGGTTTCGGTGGTTGCGGACTTGCTTGGCCCCAATGTAGTTTGCTGGGGCTCGCATTTCTTTTGCAAAATGCCACGCGATGGAAAACGAGTGCCATGGCATCAGGACAGTACTTATTGGCCGCTGAGCCCAACCAAGACAGTTACCGTTTGGTTGGCCATCGACGATGCGGACCCTGAAAATGCGAATATGAAATTCATTCCCAAGTCGCATTTGCATGGCTTGATCGACTATGACCTGACGAACGATGTCGACACGGTTCTCGATCTTGCCGTGAAGAACCCGACGTCCTATGGCGAGGGAGAGGTGGATGTCACGCTTTCTGCGGGGCAGTTTTCGGTGCATTCGGATCTACTGCTTCATGGTTCCGAAGCGAACCTATCCGATCGTCGGCGCTGCGGGCTAACCATTCGGTATGCGGCATCGGACGTGACGACTTGGTACGATTGGCACAAAAAGGGTGTCGTCGTTCGAGGTGAAAATGTCAGTGGGGCGTGGGCTAACCCACCGTGTCCTGACCACTGAGCCCGCGGCCCCAGTGGGTAACGGCGTTTAAACCTTGCGCAGCTTGGCTTTCCATCGTACTCGTACTCAATGAAATGGTACTCGTACTCGAATCACGGTGGTCGAGTACGAGTACCGCTGGTGCTGAGTACGAGTACGAGTACGAAAAGCACGGTTCCTTATGAGGGATCATTGGAGCTAGATGCCTTGTGAGCGCGCCGGACAAAAGTGAGCCTGAGGCGCTAGCCGAGTTCGTTCGTATTGCAACAATCGGCTAGCGTCTCAGGCTCAAAGAAACGAAAACGACTTTTGTCGGGCGCTTCCTTGTGCAGTTGGTGCCAGGCACCTGCCTTGGGCAAAAGCGTCGAACAAGATGACGATCCCGCTCATCATCGCCGATGATCTTTTGGGCGAGAATCCCTGATGGGGAGTATGACGCAATGCCGCTCGCTCTGTAGAATATGCATTCGAAGATTTAGCGTGAGTCTTGAGCGTCGTCTCTCATAAAATTGAGATTTCGAGTGGACTTGCCGTCGACGAAATCCTCTCGCAGTTGCATGTTCCCGCGGCGTTCTTGGGATGAGATGACTTGTCGACTTCAATCAATTTAGTCTATCCGGGGAGTTAACAATGCGGCTAGTTTATTTGCGTGTTGTGGCTTGTGCATATGCGGCGCTTGCCATGGGGGCGGTGTTTAGCCCACTGTCATACGGTCAATCGCCGGCGGGCAACGTCAAAGCTCTGGACCGCAGCGTGCTGCCGATTCACGAGCCTGATCGTCCGTTTTATAAGGAACTCGACGCGAGGACTGCAAAGCCGCCAGCGAGGTGGGATGTAAAGGCTCCTGAGGGGGCACCGAACGTTGTGGTTGTATTGATTGACGATATCGGTTTCGGCCACTCGAGCGCTTTCGGTGGTCCGTGCGTTATGCCGACCTTGGAACGGCTCGCCAACAATGGGCTCAAGTACAACCGCTTTCATACCACAGCACTCTGCAGTCCAACGCGAACGGCGTTGTTGACTGGGTACAATCACCATAGCAATAATGCCGGAGCGATTATGGAGGTGGCGACTGCATATCCTGGAAATACGGGTATTCGTCCACAAAGCATTACGCCCATGGCGGAGGTGCTGCGCATGAACGGATACTCAACCTCTGCGTGGGGCAAGTACCACGAAACACCACCTTGGGAAGTGAGTGTGAGCGGTCCGTTTGACCGCTGGCCAACCAGGTCGGGTTTTGATGAGTTTTACGGCTTCATCGGCGGTGAGACCAATCAGTGGGATCCGATGATTGTTCATGGCACAACCCCGATGCGCAAGCCCGAGGGTGAAGAGGACTATCACTTTACGACCGACATGACGGAACAGGCCATCTCGTGGATGCGATCGCAGCAATCGTTGACTCCTGAGAAGCCGTTTTTCATGTACTTTGCAACGGGTGGCACACATGCCCCACACCATGCGCCAAAAGAATGGATCGACAAGTACCAAGGCAAGTTCGATATGGGCTGGGACAAGCTGCGTGAACAGACGCTTGCCCGACAGATTGAACTAGGGGTGGTTCCCAAGGGGACCAAGTTGGCTCCCAAACCGGAAGCGATCAAGGATTGGGATAAGTTGAGTGCGGACGAGAAGCGGCTTTTCACTCGCCAGATGGAGGTCTTCGCTGGATTCGCCTCGCATACCGACCACGAAGTAGGGCGATTGGTGCAGAGCATCGAAAACATCGGCGAACTCGATAACACGCTGATCATCTATGTGGTCGGTGACAACGGTGCGAGCGCAGAAGGTGGCATGTTGGGTATGTTCAACGAAGGGACTTATTTCAACGGAGTCGCAGAGACGACCGAGTTCATGCTCGGTAAGATCGATCAATGGGGCGGCCCCGAATGCTTTAACCACTTTGCTGCCGGTTGGGCTGTCGCTGGAAACACTCCGTTTACTTGGACCAAGCAAGTTGCCAGCAACTTTGGTGGGACCAGAAATGGTGTGGTTTATCACTGGCCAGCAGGGATTAAGTCCAAGGGGCAGGTTCGTGATCAATTCCATCACGTGGTCGATTTGGCGCCGACCGTTTTTGAAGCGGCAAAGATCCCGGCTCCTAAGGAAGTGAATGGCGTCAAGCAACTACCGATCGAAGGAGTCAGCATGGCTTACAGCTTCGATGCACCCAAGGCGGAAGATCGTCGTAAAACCCAGTACTTCGAAATAGCGGGTAACCGTGCTGTGTACCATGACGGTTGGTTCGCCGGTACGATTCACAAGGCACCGTGGGAAGCCCAGCCCCGCCATTCTTTGCTCGACGATGCTTGGGAGTTATATCACGTCGATAATGATTTTAGCATGAGCAAGAATCTGGCCGCTGAAAACCCGGGCAAGCTTAAGGAACTGCAGGCATTGTTCACCAAGGAAGCTATTGATCACCATGTCTTGCCGATCGACGACCGAACCATCGAACGATTTGATCCGAAGGTCGCCGGACGCCCCGATTTGATGGATGGACGGAAGAAACTAACCGTTTACCCCGGAATGGTTTTTCTGGCTGAGAATGCATTTATCAACGTGAAGAACTCTTCGGTAAACATGGTCGCCGATGTGGAGGTTAAAGGAGAGAAGAACCATGGTGTGCTCGTAGCGCAAGGCGGTCGCTTTGGCGGATGGGCCTTCTGGGTGGATCATGGCCGGCCGATGTACTCCTACAACTTCCTAGGCTTGGAAGTCTTCCAGGTTGCTGGTAGTCAAGCGATGTCCGACGGCAAACACACCCTCAAAATGGCCTTTGATTACGATGCGAATCAGGGGCGAGGTGCAGGCGGAATCGCCACGCTTTTCATCGATGGCAAGAAAGTAGGCGAGGGGAAAATTGGCAAGACGCACGCCAATGTTTTTTCGCTCGACGACACGGCGGATACCGGTGTCGATACGGGAACCCCTGTGGATGAAGCCTACGGTGAGGGACGCAAGAACGCATTCTCCGGCCAGCTCAGTCAGGTGAGCATCGAATTGAAGTAAGGCAGCTCTCAGGTGCTGTCTGGCGCACCAAACCTGTTGCGACGTGTCGGGACGAGCCCGACCGTCGCGGGAGCGTGCGTGCGGAGCCCGCTTGAGCAACGCGAAGCTCTGCCTCGTGCCTAAGCTTCGCAATAGGTTTGGTGTTCTACCCTAGTTTGCATTAAACGAGCCTGCGGCTCTGCGGACAACCGGGGCTGGCGCCCAACCGGCTAGGTGGTCGGGCTGTTACAGATGCTGGTGGCTTATCTACTCACGTCGCAAGCTAAACGCGGTGTAGTGCAGTCCGTCTTCTTCTTCGGTAACGAACGCACCTGACGGAGCCAAGTACTTCGCGATGACTTCGAACGGTGGAAGTTCTTTGCTTTTTAAGGCCGCCACAAGCGACGAAAAGAATGGATTGTTGGTTGCCATCTGTTCAAGGCGATTGACGTTCTCAGGATCGTTGGCAAGGTCGTAGAACAATCGAAGCGATTCTTCGGGGCGTTGATAGAAGATAATCGACGTCTCTTTGTCCTTGATCTGAGATTTAATGCGATCTTGAACCAGCTTAAATTCGATCGAATCGCTCAGCAGATCATCGCCACTGGAGTCCGTGCTGATGGCTTGTTCGATCGATTGCAACGAGTCACTAAACATCAGCACGTTTCCAACCATGCCGAAGGTTGGCTGAGGTGCCCGAACTGTGTTATTGTTATTCGCAAATTCAAGCCAGTAAATCGTCGAATCCCCGATGAGCTTGGAAGTCCATCGTGCGTCTCCCGTTTTGGCTTTTTCGAAAAACTTGGGTAAAACATCTGTCTTCATACGTTGTGCGTCAACGATGTGGATTCCGAACAAATTGCTTTGGCTGTTGATTCGCTTGGGGGGCAGGATCAATTGAACTAGGGACACGCGACCTTCCAGTTGTTCAAAGACATCCTTTCGCAAGTCAACGCCCAGCTGCTTGCTGCCATTGGCGACTACGTTGTTCTCGAAGAAGTTTTCACCGCCAAAGGTGTCAGCGATTTCAGCGATAGCCTTGATCGTCTTCGCGAAATCCCAGTTCATGGTTCCGTAGCTTACGACTTGGTCGTTTACCCATGTTTCCGGTTCGGTAGGACCGCTCTTGGGTCGTACAGCACGCAAGACCCCTTTGCGGTTTGTGTCTAGCAACAAGTGGGCATGAATAATCGAATCAAAATCGTTGGGAGCCATGATCGCGCTTCCGCCAATCCCTTTGATCCCTTCGATACCGAGCGACTTGAGCGTTCCAAGAACGAACAAGGTGCTGGCGTTTTGTTTTGCGCTTTCGCGATAGAGAGCGATCGGGTTCACATAGAATGAAACCTGAGGTCTTTCGCCGGCGGTTCCGACACATCGGCTTAAGATCGAGGTGAATTCGCGGTTGTCCGACAATGGTTTGTGATCGATCCCGCTCCCTTGCCATATTTGTGCCAGCGATTCAGCTTGATCGGGAGAGGATGCAAAGACAAGCACTCCGGAATCGACGAAGTAACCAAACGCTGCACGTGTCCCGCCACTGAACATGGTGACCGTTATCTTTCCGATTTCCTTGGTCTTTTTCTCTGCACCTTGAGACTGCAGTCTTTCTTCCAGGCGTCCAACCATGATCTCCAAAGCAGGAAGCTCGTCGCCGGCTTCAATGAGTCCGCAGAAAACGGGCTCTTTCTTGGTTGGGACCAAAGCGATGGCCAACTCGCCGTTCGGGATCGAGAGCAATTCGTCAAGGTTGACCCCAACCACGTTTTGCATACCCTGGACCAGTTGGCTGAAGGTCGAATAGAACGTACCGATCATCGGTTTCAGTTGCGGATCTTCTCCCAGTCGTCCCATGCTGGTTTGGGAAAGCTTGTCTTTGAGATCCCGCGTATCGTCAACTCGGACGTACAGTAACGTTTTCTCTGGGAACAGGCGTGGTGCCGATGGCCGTTGTCCAAAGGCCAAGGCCGGCAACCAGCAGGTAAAGGTGGTGCCCAAGGCAAAAAACGCAAGGCCCTTTAGCATCCGGGAGGTTGGGAGAAGACTTGAACTTTTCATAATGATGGGTTTCGTGGGACGGAATTGATGGAGTGCTTAGGATTCGTTGAAAGAGGTGCTGTTAAAAGCTAGGCATTGGGCATTCGTTTTTCGGTGTGCGATCTTGGAACTTTGGATGATGTCTAGCTCCAGTCTTGGGCAGATTCTCTGCCGAGTTCGACCATGGCAACGTATTGTTCATCGCAAAATCGATCGGTCATGCCAGCCAAATAAATGGCGACGGTATGTTCGATACCGGATTCGTTCACCATGCGTTTGAATCGCTCGGGTAGGCGTTGCGGGTAGGCTTTCAAAAGTCGAAAAAGTTGGTTCAGCCGAGTTGCAGCGCGCGATCGAACTTCGATCAGACGCGGGTGGCGATAAACCTGCTCAAACAAGAAGGCTTCCAATTCGCGTTTGTCGGATTCCAGTTCAGGTGACATTTGCAATTGGATGCCGACATCTTGAACGGACTTGCTGTCCAGCTCCGTTGCGTCGGCCAATTGCAACATTGCGTGCTGGATAAAATCACCCATCTGCAGGTCGATCAAGGAATGCACCAAGATTTGTCGCCTATGAGCCGTGTTCCCCTGATCCATAGAAGTGAATCTCATGACTCGTTGGACCAACCCCAGTCCTTGGAGTTGATTCCAATGGAGCAGGCCAAGCTTCAGGGCGTCGTCCAAATCGTGAGCATCGTAGGCGATGCTATCGCAGGCGTCGACAACTTGGATTTCCAACATAGGAACTGTTCCACTGTTTTTGTCAGATCGAAATTGTTGACCTTCAAGCACTTCGTGAGTTAGGTTCAGGCCGGGGTACGATGTGTGTCGCTGTTCAATTCGGTTGACCAGTTCCAGTGCAAAAGCATTATGAGAGAATCCACCGTGATCTTTCACGCAAGCATCCAGAACATCTTCACCGCAATGCCCAAAGGGCGGATGGCCAATATCGTGGAGCAGCGCCATTGCCTCGATGAGATCTTCGTTGAGTCGCAAAGTGCGGCCGACAGTGCGAGCCAGCGACGCTACTTCGTTGGTGTGAGTTAAACGCGTTCGGTGATAATCGCCCATGTCCCCGGTAAAGACTTGCATCTTTCCGCTCAGGCGCCGAAAAGCAGCGCTGTGCAAGACACGATCGCGATCCCGCTGAAATGGTCCCCGGTAGGGATGGGATTCTTCTTGGACCGCTCGGCCTTCGGAGTGAATCGAGAACATCGCATAGGGGGCAAGCAGCAATCGTTCACGAGCTTGCCAGGATAAGGAAGGCTCGATGCAGCGCGTTAGCGGGTACGTTGGCAGTGTCATAGGCGGAACTTAAAAAATATATTTGAGCGGCAACTCCTTTTGCAGCTTCAGTTTAACGTCAACAGACCCAACATTTCGAGGTCAGTCTGTAAGTTTTCATCAAATCCAGCCTTGGAATTGTCATTTTTGAGCGGTGTAGGCACCACATGCAATGGCGGCTAGACTTGCATCTATCAGTCGCGAATCGAGGTTTTGGTGCGGTTCGTGAGTCATTTCGCAGTGGAAGAAACGAGGTCATTGTGTCAGAAAAGGAAGAATTGCAAGAATCGGCTTTGGATCGTCAGCCGGCGCTGCTTCGGGATCGTTCCTTTTGGGGGATCGCGTTGACTCAGTTTTTGGGTGCGTTTAACGACAATGTCTTCAAGCAAATTGTGCTGCTGCTTGCGTTGCCAGTGGCAGCCAACGCGATGGTTGCGGATGGGGAGGCAGCGATCAATGCGATGCAGGCGAACGATGACATGCAAGGGTGGGCGACATTTGTTTTCTCCATTCCTTTTGTGGTCTTCAGTGGCTTCGCTGGATACCTTTCCGATCGTTACAGCAAAACGCCTATCATTATTTACGCCAAAGTGGCCGAGATCGTAGTCATGGTTCTCGGGCTGGTCGCATTCTTGTACTACGGTTCCTTGGGGATGTGGGGAACGTGGACCGTCTTGTTTTTGATGGCAACCCAAAGCGCTTTCTTTGGGCCAGGAAAGTATGGGGTCTTGCCCGAACTGTTTCGCCCGGCCGACCTTCCGAAGGCGAATGGTCTGATTCTGATGTCTACTTTCTTGGCAATTATCTTCGGGGTAACGTTTGCCGGAAAGCTCATGACGTGGCTTGTGGGCGAGGATATGTCGAACACGGACCGGCTTTGGATTGGATCCATGATCTGTATCGTGATCGCCATTTTAGGCACGTTGTCCTCGCTTATGATTCGTCTGACTGCACCAGCTCAGCCAAATGCGACATTGACCGCAGATGCGTTCGGTTTGAACAAAGACATCATCCAATTGCTTCGCACGGATAAGCCACTTCTTTCGGCCTTGTTGGTGTCGTGCGTTTTCTGGATGGTGGCATCAATCGCCATGCCTGCCGTGAACCAAGCAGGACGTAACATGTTGCAATTGAGCATGGAAGAAACGAGCCTGTTGGTTGGGATGATTGCGGTCGGAATCATGGTGGGTGCGCCGCTAGGTGGCTATCTTTGCCGAGTCATTCCAAGCCGTATCGCCGTCACGCTGGGTTTGTGGGGGATTGTTGTCAGTTTGCTGCTGCTTGGGTTTTGGCAAGGGAACGCCCTGTGGCTCAGCGTCAGCATGACTCGAATCACTTTGATTGGGTTGGGAATATCGGCAGCCGTCTATTCCATTCCACTTCAAGTGTTTCTTCAAGATCGCCCGCCGAACGAGCTGAAAGGGCGGATGATTGCAACCATGAACCAAGCGAACTTTCTTGGAATGATGTTGGCAGGGCCGCTTTACCAATTGTTCTTGCAGATTGCAAAGTGGCTGCAATTTCCCGTATCTTCTGTTTTTTGGATGATTGGATTGATGGTGATTCCTTTGGCAATCGGTTACCGAATGGGCGGCCGCACCCCACCCAAAGATTAATGCACGAGTGGGCTGACAGACATCTTTGACCTTCAAGAAAGTAGTTGCGAATGAACTCTCCCACTAACGCAGAGCAGTACCAATCTTATCGAGGTTTACCTGTCCTGGCCGGACTGTGCTCCATGGAGCGTGCGGTAGAAAGCCAATGGAGCGTCGAAACAAGCACAAGTCAGCTGAAGCGATTGCATTATTTGACGCGTAGGTTGCATGAAACCTTAACGGCACGTATCACAGCCGAGCCGATTTATGAACTCAAGACCGCCTACAGCCATCATGCTTACTTGCTGGCAGAGTACACGTCCGCCATTCGTAAACGGGTGGGTGAAATGCGTGTGCCACCGCTTGGTTTGGAAGATGTGCCACATGATTCGCTGAAGCTCTTGATGGACGAGATCATTTCATCCCCAACGACCGAAACGTTGTTGGTAGGGGCTTACGAAGTGGTACTTTCGGCGATTCTAGATGCCGCCAAGCAACTGCAACAAGCAGCTCATCCTCTAGCGGATGCGCCGACAGTTCGCCTGATGAAGCTGCTTCAGTTTGAACTGCTTGAGGTCGCTGAGTTTGGGAGACAAGCCATCGCTTGTTTGATCAGTCAGCAACAGAGAGAAGACATGGCGCATTGGCTCGCTCTGCTTGCGAATTGCCTGAAGCATGCAGGTAATCTTGAACTTACGTCGGCAGATGACGGTTCACAGGGGGATTTACCGGGGGATGTGCCTGAAGTCGCACCACACTATTCGAAAACTCCGTTCCAGTATCAGGCAGAACCTCGCAGGGATGAACGTTTTCACGACAGCTACAATGCGGGAGTCAATCCCGAAGCCTTTCTGTACGACGAACGGTTTTCGGCTCGAGACAAGACGTTGATGATGTACTACAAGCGGATCAGGGAGATCGACGTTCCGGAAATGATGGCAAGCATTCTGTATGAACTGCGTGACGAAGAGCCGTGGGAATTTCATATGGAAATGAGTCGCCAATTGTGGGACGAAGCTCGGCATGCCATGATGGGAGAAGTCGGTTTCCTATCGCTGGGACTGGACTGGACCAAGATCCCAATCAACTTCACTTGGTCTAGGAATTTGAATCTGCAGCTCAATGCACGCGAACGGCACGGGGTGCTATTCTTTATCGAGCAGGGATTGATGCCAAAAACGGGCAAGAAGTACGAATGGGAAGTGGGATGCGACAGCGGCGATGGTCTGTCCGGCATGTTCCAGGATTTCGACTGGGCTGATGAAGTTTTGCATGCCCAGATTGGACGAAGATGGTACATGCCTCGCTACAAGACCCTTCAAGAATCGTTGGCCTTTGGCGACCGAAGCTGGACCAAGGTGGTCAGTCAATGGCATGCTTATCGAGAGCAAGGCCTGACCGAGCATCGCAACTGGTGGCCCGATCTCTACCAGGAGGCATGCCGTCGATGGAACGTGGCGCCGGATCCGGTCGCGTTGGCGTTTCACACGACGTACGAAGAGTCACGTGCGGATCTTAAGAAGATTTCGCCGTAATACCGCTCGCGTTTCTTTCGTTGGACGACTTCTCGAGGAAAGGTAGCTCGATCACGAAGGAGCTCCCACTATTTTCCCGTGGCTCGTAGCGCAAGGTTCCACGATGCGATTCGATAATACGTTGGCTAATTGCAAGTCCCATTCCTAGCCCTGTCGTTTTGGTCGTGAAGAAAGCTTCGAAGAGTTTCTTGACTTCCGATTCGGGCACCCCGGAACCAGTATCACGCACTGCGATGACGATTCGATCGGACTGAGTAATCAATTCGACAAGAACTGTTTTGTCGGATGCTACATGGCCAACCATTGCATCGATTGCATTCAAGACAAGGTTGACTAGCACTTGCTGCAGTCCTACTTTGTCGCCAAGAAATGGTGAGGTCTGTGAGTCCATTTTGACTTGGATCTGCATTCCACGACGTCTGGCTTCTCCCTTAAGCATAGCGGCGGTGTCTAATATAATCTCGCAGATATCGATCTGTTCAGGTTGGTGTTTCCCCGTCGACACGAAATCACGTGTGCGTTTAATGATTTTGGCGGCACGAGAAATCTCTTTGTTGAGTTGGCCTAAAATCCTTACGGCAGAATCATTTTGGGGCAGATTGCTTACAAGTAGAGATAGACTTCCAACATAGTTTTGAATGGCATTCAGTGGCTGGTTTAATTCATGGGCAAGCTCGCCTGATAACTGACCAGCCAGACTTAAACGCTCGACGTGGTCCAATTCAGCACGTTTTTCTTCCAGCATTTCTTCCGTATGTCTTCGATGCTCGATCTCGATTTTCAGGGCTTCATTGGACTGAAGAAGCGCTTGGGTCCGTTCGAGCACGCGTTGTTCGAGCGAGGTGTTTAATTCGAGCAAAGACTGTTGTGCCTTTTTGCGTTCGGTAATATCAATGGTGTTCCCCACGACACCTCGTAACTCTCCCTCCATCGAGTGGATTTGCTGTGCCTCTACCAGAGTCCATCGCCAATCGCGTGCGCTGCCCAATAAACGACACTCAAAACTGCAATTTTGTTTTCTAGACGATAGGAGCTCGCCCAAATTCATTTTCACAGCCGACCGATCGTCTGGGTGTACCGATTCGATCCAGCCATCGCGTATAGCGTCTTGCGGTGAGCTGCCTGTTACCGCTCGCCAATGATCGCTGATGAAAATGCAACGGCCATCCAGACTGAGCTGCCATATGATTGCGGGAACAGCGCTCGTCAATTCTCTCATGAGATTGACCTGCTCTTCCATTTGCTTTTGAGCTTCCAGTCGGCTTGTCAGATCAACCATGCTACCAATGTAGGACACGGAATTGCCATCTTCATGCAAACAGTGATTGATCGAAAGCTCGACCCATCGCTGATCTTTGCCACGGACTAAACAGTCAACACTAATACTGGGGCGATTCGTTTCCGATGGACCAAGGATGGTTTGTACTCGAAGCTGGTGGTCGGCAGAGAGCATGCCCAGCCATTCCTTACCCAGTATGTCTGCCGACGGCACTCCGGTAATTCTTTCCCATTCGGGATTCACGTACGTGACTTGGTGAAACGGATTGCATTCAAAAATACCGACAGGGCAAGTTTTTGCGAGCGTGACAAAGCGGTGTTGGTTCTGCTCGTATAAGGCAAAGGCCTGTTTGATGGGAGAGATGTTACGATAGCCTGTCATTACCCCAACAACTTCACCACGTGGATTTCGCACGGGCGCGCGCGATACCAATAACGTTCGAGTGTCGTGCTCGAATTCCCATATTTCTTCAGACACATCGGATTGACGATTTGTTTCGATCCACTTCATTTTTGCCCGAACGGTTTCACTGATCTTTTGGGGCAGCAGGTCGTAAACATTCTTTCCAGGCAAATCTTCAATGCTGACCCCGAAAAAATCGGCTACATGTTTACTTCCAAGAATGATCTCTCCACGAAGATTTTTAATGAGAATGGCCTCGGGAAACGATCGGATAGCCTCCGATAGCAGCTCGACACTTAGTTCCAGCGTGGGGATTGTCTTTTCGTTGTCCATGGATTTCCTACTGCTGCAGCGATGATTGTCTCTACTTTTTCAACATCATTGCCAACGGACGATATCGCGGGAAGCATAGCCCGAACTGATTAAGTGTACCTTACTTGTTCGCTTTGGAAGCGGACTCGGCTCCATTCGGCTAAAATCTGGGGATTGAGTTTAGCAGCGTACGGATGGATTTCACGGGTGAAGCGGAGCGGAAAACGAATCGTGGGAAACGGAAGGAGAATATGAATAGTACTTCTGGCTTAATGAGTTTTGCTTTGCTGTTGGTGGGACTAGGCGGGGCCATCGGTAGCATGGTGAGATTTGCAATCGGCAATTGGCTTGTTCCGTGGTTGGTGCCAGGGAATTCCAACCTCAGTACGACCGCAGTGAATGTGATTGGCTCATTTTTATTGGGATGCTTGGCGGCTAACTTTCCTGATCGGTCCAAGTCAGTTTACTTGCTTTTTGGCGTTGGGTTTTGCGGTGGGTTCACGACTTTCTCGACCTTTTCGCTAGAGCTGCTTGAAGCTTTGTTGAAGGGAAATCCAATGTCAGGCGTCCTGCATTGCCTTGCCAATGTTTTTTTGGGACTGGCTGCCGTTTTTCTCGGTTTCATGCTGTTCCGAGCGGCATGAACACACAGCATTTTCATTTGATATACTCTACGAATTGGGAGAGTATTTTGATTCGTTCGTCCTTCAACTTTAGGAACTATCATGTCATCCGGAATGCCTAACAATCCATACAGCAGTGGCCCTCTGCAAAATGCTCCGATGAGTGGCATGGGTCCAACCGTTCCGAATTATCTAGTGCAATCCATTCTCGTGACGATATGCTGCTGCATTCCGTTTGGGATTGTTGCAATCGTCTACGCAGCCCAAGTCAATTCTAAAGCGGCCGTAGGAGATTTTGAGGGTGCCCGGACCAGTTCTAACAATGCCAAGAAGTGGTGTTGGATCGCATTGATCACGGGAATCGTGTTGAACATTCTTGGAACCGTAGTTCAGTTCCTGATTGTTGGTGCAGCTGCTGTGCAACAGCAGGGCATGAACGGAATGTAATTCGCAATGCCCAGAGTCAAGATTGTGTTGGTTGCATGTGCGACGATCGTTTTATCGGTCGCTGCACTGGCGTTGGTCTCTGCCTTCCCACCTTCACAATTCAACTTCTATCCAAAGTGCATGATGTATCAATGGACCGGACTGCACTGTCCGGGATGCGGAGGCACACGAGCAGTCCACGAACTGTCTCAAGGGCGTTTCCAAGAAGCAATTCGGATGAACGCGTTAGTGATCTTGCTTTTGCCAATTCTAGTAGCGACTCTTGTTTGGCAGTACTTTGCCCATGGCGGCAAGAAGCCATTCTTTCAACTGGTGACGGGCCCTAAATCCGCATGGGCTCTCGCCTTCCTGGTGATCGGCTTCGGCGTCCTTCGAAACATCCCTGTTGAACCATTCACTTGGATTGCGCCGATATCGCAGACGCAAACTCAGATGCAAACTCAAACTCAGACGGGTTCGCAGACCAAGCAATGACCTTTGACCAAGATCTCGCTGATGCGCGAGATGTTTAAGGACTTGCGTTGTTTGTCGTCGGGTAAGCTCATCCCTTCCATGCAAGACACCGTCCCGCAATCCACGCAAACAAAGTGAGGGTGGCTGCTGCGATCGTGATTGGGATCGCGAATTTCGAATCTCCAAACGTGGTCTCCAAGCTCCGTTCGACTAACCAGTTCGACATCGGTTAAATCCGTCAGATTTCGAAAAACCGTGGCTTTGTCGAATCCCAACGGCACTAAACGCTCGGATAGTTCAGCGTGAGTTTGTGGCTTGTTTCCCTTTTGCAAGGCGATGAGAACGGCGATCCTAGCAGGCGTACTTCGTAGTCCGGCAGCTCGCAAAATCTCTCTTGCAGCCTCGATATCATTGGCTTCGGATTTTTTCTTCATGCCGTAACCTTTTTGTCCAAATAACGCGATAAACGCTCGTGAGTAGCACTCTCTGCAAATTGCAGTTTCCCGAAACCGTATTCGGCCCCGGCTTCCACTGCTGCCTCCTGATGTTCAGGGTAGTTGGTGATGATCATCGCGGGAATAGGCTTCCACTTTTCGTCCTGTTTTAGCACCTTCAAGATTTCAAGTCCGTCCGAATAATCCATATCCAGCTTACGATTGATCAGAACCAAATGAACAGGTTCTTTTTGGAGTATTTCCAGAGTGTCCTTCAATCCATGCGCCCTCAAGATTTGGACGTCATAGTTGTTGAGCAACATTCTTGAGAGAGCGCTATGGTCTGGATTGCAGTTTCCTACATCAAGTACTGTTTTCGTCATTTGGTTTTGTTTAATTCGCTTTCGAGATCCCGCACGAGCGTGTCTTGCAGATACTTTTGCATCATCTGCCTGGTTGTGTCCAACATCTTATCGATTCGCTTCAAGGCCCCGGGAGAGACCATTCCTTGCTCGGTGGAGAGAGCGCGCCGCTGAATCCCTTCAATTTGTTCGGCCATCTTGTCATACGATTTTACCCGTTTCAAGTCGTCGAGTAAACGTTCGGCCTCTTCTCGCTTTCCTGTCTTGGTCTTCTGTTTGATTCGAGACTCCAAGATCTTCCTGCGGACGACAATGTCGAGCACTTCACCTTGCAAGCCACGAAGGAACGCTTCGGTTTCCAGCCGGCGACGATCGTCCGGCAAATCCGCCTGTTCCATCTTCTTCATTCCGGTCACGATCGGTAACCGTGCCAACAAGGTTTCGCCATTCTTGACATAGTACAGGTACAAAGGAATGTTTAGCTGAATCGCCCCTTTGTACTTCGGGGGATCAGCTGGTTTCGAGGGTGGTGGTGCTGCTGCTGTCTCTGCCGCCTTGGCATCAGCAGAATCCGACTTCGGTTCTTCTTCTGCCGTTGCTTCCCCAGCGGGCTTGTTGTCCTTCGGGGCAGCAAGCTCCTTCTTCAGGTCGACGCTTGATGCTGCGGTTGCAGCGGAACTATTTGGGGCATCCTTGGGTTCGATGACCATATATGCTGGTGGCGCAACGGCAGATTTAGACAACTGTCTCGCATTTGCAATGCCAGGTGTTTTACTGGTCTCAGGTGGATCGTATTGAATCGTTGGTAGATTGACGTTTGCTAACGGAAGCACCCCGCGCCAGTCCGTTCTGCCCACCATGGTTAGATCTTCTGTCCCCGGAGTTCTAAGATAAACCTCAGCCCCAGGAACAGAACTGTCCGGAGTTCGTTGGATTGCAAGCTTCAGATCGGTGCCAAGGTTTAGAGGTTTGATCTTAAGGCCAACTCGTTGAGTTCTGCGGTTCTTAGCCGATGCAAGCGAGCCACGACTGGCTGTAAAGATAGCCCCATACAATCTGGAAATGTCATCGATTCTTTCGGTAACTGCAACGAACGTGAATGGGATTGTTTGTAGAACGGTTGGGTTTCCGTTGGAATCATCGCGACGCAAAATGGGCAAAAGGACATCGCCTGGGCCGATACGAATTGGATGGTCCGCTTGAGTCAAAAGACCAGCTGCACGAACCCGTAGAACTGCCGATTTAAAGTCCGTCTCTTCAATGCGAGCAACAGGGGAGAAACAATCCTTAGCCAGTTGTGCAACACATCGGGAAATTTCAGAGGGATACAAAACATCTTGCGACACCGACTCGCTCATCCGGCGAACAAAGGCATCGAGCTCCTTCACCTGAATTCGAATGGAATCTCCCACTCGATCGACCGAAGCCATAAAAATCTTGTCGTTGCTTCGCAGCAAGGATTCAGGCTGCCAGGGCAATCGAGTCGGCAGCTGACGAGATACCTTCTTGAACTTCTCCAGATCCATCTTTTGAATCAAGGCCGCAATCGTCTCGCCGGAAGATAGCTGGGCCATCAGTTGATCATTGGTGCCTTCGAAGGGCTTTACGATGGACTTGAGCGTAGCCCATTGCTTTTGCGTAGTATAAGGCTCGATATCGCGCTGCAAGCCGGCGAATTGAAGTGGCTGGATTGCTATCGACTTTACCTTTTCGATAGCTGATTCCAAGGTGCGAACGCTTTGAAGACTGGCAGCCCGGGCCTCCAAGTCCGCGAGGTTTTCGCTTTCCTCTTTACTTAACTTTTTAGGCGGTTGCTTCGGATCGGCAGGTGGTTTTGGCGGCGGAGGATTCATTCGCAAGAAGGCCTGCTTGGCTTCTTCAGATTTACCAACCACCAAAATCAACTCGCGCGACAGTAATTGTTCCACTGTCAATTCATCCAGTCGGTACAAGACCGAACCATACAAAGCGTCCGGAGTCGGCTCAACATTGATCTCCCATGTCGGGCCAAAATGAATCTCCGCATATTCTTCGATCTTACGGTAAATCTCCGTCTCTGATTCTGGACTCAGCGAAAGGCTGGGTGAAACGCTTAGCCAAACCTTTACTTTATAGGGGGAATACTCCCAAATGTCAGCACTGATCGCTCGTTGAAAAGCGCCGAGCAACAAGCATCCAAGCACCGCAAAACCAAAACGGCAAAATCGCATGAAAGTGTGCCTGTCTGCTCCCCTATCTCGGGATGGACGTAGTGGGCTCATCGCGCTTGATATCTCCACTTTTGAATGTCTTGATAAAGGCCGATCGGCTTTTTGGTAAGCCCAACCACTTCGGTACGGTAAGCAAACGATTCGCCAACTTGCCACAATGGCAAGATGGGCAGATGCGCCCCCACCAATGCATGTAAATCTTGGCAGCCCTGCCTAACTTCACGCCAATTACGAGCCGCGCTTAGTTTGCCCAACTCTTGCACAATGTACTGATTGTTCGATTCCGCAGGCCCGCCTTTT
The DNA here is from genome assembly GCA_027487485.1 of Planctomycetaceae bacterium. GTDB lineage: Bacteria > Planctomycetota > Planctomycetia > Pirellulales > Pirellulaceae > JBKCUI01. The sequence continues at coordinate 72,815 of JAIYDN010000095.1, forward strand.
CCAAACAAACGCTCTGCGTCCGTGGCTGGTTCCCAAACCGATGCGGACACATAAAGAATATCGATTGGCTTCGGGTCATCTGCGGCCGGAGCTTTTTCCAAAACGACCAGTTCGGCAGGTATATTCACCAGCTTCCAAGCCTGAACAATGGCCTCACCAGCAACTCGAGCCGATTCATAATCAGGCACGCCCAGTCGTATTAATGGAAGTTCGGGCATTGGCTCTTTGCGTTTTTCAGCCATCCCTCGAAGCTTAGCTTGCGTCAGCATCACCAAAATTTTCGCAGCTCTCGGGTCGTAAGCAATGTTGTCCACGGAATTGTTGTAGGCGTAGGACAACGGATCCGCGTCGCTTGCGCCAGCCGGAAACGGCCCGCTGATAACTCGACTTACTGGAGTCGATTTACCACCCAAGATTTCGCCATTCAAAATCCCGTCGCGATTGATCGCATAAAGAAGAGCTCGACGAAATTCAGACGAATCCAAATAAGGATTCGAAGTCCTCGGAATCAGCATATGAACCATCGGTAACGCATACTCATCCGTCTCGACACTTCGAACATTACGAAGCAAGCGAATGTCCGCAGGGAACAAACGATCGATCATTTCGATCTCGCCCTTGATCAAATCGGAAACCGCCTTTTGAGGATCGGTGTAAAGAATCTCCTGGATTTCCTTGGGTTGATAATCGACCGGAGGAACGCTGCTAGCCCATTCGAATCGCATTCGGTCCGATTCCTGTTGACTCAATTTGTACAGACCGTTGACCGTTGGCAAATTCGCTCGGCTAGGCATTTGCCATTGCATAAAAGCCTGAGGAAGAACGTGCGGACGTCGCAACTTCAGCTTCAGTCTTTCAGGACCAAAAACAGAAATGGAATCAACGATCGATGCCCAACCTGGCGCATACGCTTGGTGACCAACCAACGCTCGATTTAGCAAAGCTTGAGATATCTCCAAACTGTCTGGCACTCCGTCCTTACCTGGATTCTGAATCATCAAGTCAAGCTCCGTTCGGTCGTCGCTGTGTTGGAACGATCCAAACGTGAAACGATACTGTCCACCTTCTGGTCCAGTGCTTCGAAACTCGAACATGGGTTTGGTAACCAATTGGCCGTTTCGAAAAGAGGGCCAGTCTGCAAGCGAAGATGGATCGGGCGTGGACGACTTTTGGAAGACCGCAACTCGAATCATGGGATAAGCCAAAATCAGCTCATTAAGCAGCTCTTTCCCTCCTTCAATATCAGGCTCCACCTCCAACATCTTCACGGCCGCTTGCCGAGCCTTCGGGAAGTCGCCAGCATCGCGGAATTCCTCAGACTTGGTCTTCAAGTCGTTTGCCATCTCCAGGAATTTGCCTTTCCACTTGAGCACCACCGGAAGCGGGTCTTTGACGTAATCCTTTTCTAAACGTGTGATCATCGCCTTGGCAGTCGCCAATTCATTCGCAGCAAAATACGAGTCGATGAGCTGATTCGAAACGTTGGAAATGGCCGTTCTAATCTTGTCCTTATCTTTGTCGTCCGGGAAGGACTTCTGAAACTCTTCCAAGACAGCCAACGCGTGTGGAAGCTTCCGCATCCCAGCCATCTCGGTGGCACTTCGGAAAAGGAAATCTCGTTTTAGCTTCGAGATCCCTGGTGTTTGAGGGTAATTCAAGAGCAAAAAGTTGAGATGCTCGAATGCTTCTGAAAACTGCTTCTTCTCCAACAGCTTATTCGCCTGTTGCAGGATCAATTGCTCATACAAGATCACCGCTTGAATATCCTTCCAAGCGATGTCGTAAATGCGAGACGGGAAGATCGGGAACGTTACTTTAATGCGATCAGTTTCTTTGGGCGACGAAGGAACCTTACGATTTGGAAAATCGATTGGATTCACCCTAACGCTTTTTCCGCCGGCATCCTTATTTAAAGTGATAATGTCGAAGGGTACCTTCTCATCGAGAACGGATCCTACGATACCCACTTCTTCAAGCAATTTATCTTGCTGACCGAATGCTTGACCAGCAAAACAGACTATGCCCAAGCCAAGAACTTGTACTATCGCGGACTGGAACCATCGCACCATTAGTTCGCACCTGCTGTGTCCGAGCCAGAATCAAGGGAAGCATCAGGGATAGGTACCGTCATAACAACCCCTTCGTCGCATGGTACCAACATTCCTTTGGACAGTAACAAGGGAGTACCGCTGATCGGTTCACCTATCTGAACGCGAGCGATCGTCTTGCCGGTTTCGCTCGATAGACGAATGATCTCGCCACTGGTTGTCGCAAAAAGAGTGTCGGAGCCAATCGCTTGAGGCCGCCCTACCAAGACGACTTGGCCAAGTTGTGCAGCCCAAAGCTTTTTGCCGGTAGAATCGCAAGCAACCAATCCTTCGATATCGCTCAAAGCGAACACAATGTTGCTGCTCTCCCCTTGAAGCGCGTAAGGCCCCCAGGAGAATCTTCCCTCAACCGGTACCGACGAAGTTCTTTTGAGTTCACCAGAATCAAAGAAGTCGAGCTGATCGCCAGAGGCCGTTGCTGATACCGCCACGATCACATCATTGATGATGGCTAATCTTGCTTTTAAAGGTCGGTCTAAGGGTTGGGAAGTGATTGGACGGAGCTGCTTGCCAGTCGACAGCTTGACCATGTTGCGCTTATCGTCCGCAATCACCACACTTTGTTTGTCAGATAGCATGACGGGATTCAACCATACCGGACGCTCTCCCGCCTGGACGGTTGGCTGAAACGGAGTACCGATCAACTTGCCTTTCTCGGGATCGAGCATTGCAATTTGAGCGTTGTTCAAGGGGACCAAGACAGCCCCATTCCCCAATGCCAACGGTTCGTTCGATGGAACGCCCCCGCCAAGCTCGATCGCTACCAATCTGGATGGATTCGAAGTGCGACGGGCAGGATCGATCAACAACAATTGATTGCCATCCGCTTGATTGAGCAGCGCAATTTTGGAATCCTTGAGTACAACTGGATTGGAAAACGTTAAGGAACGTTGGTTTCGGCCGAGGTTCTCAATAGGCTCCACCGCAACTTCTCCCGAGAAGGATTTCGCATCCAAAGAGAATACCGCTCCTTGCGCTGTCGATGCAATGAAACCCTTGCCGTCCGTTCCCAACGACATCACAGGAGATGCAACATCCGTTTCCCAAATAGGCTTTCCAGTAGTTGGGTTGATCGCGCTAACGCGTGTACCCAAATTGCCTCTTACCAAGCGAGTGTAAATCACGTGATCATCCACCTTCATGGGGCGATTCGTAAATTGATCACCATCTTCGTTAAGCCATTGGCGATTCAACTTTTGTGAAGTCACTTGAACTTGATAGTAGATAAGTCGGGTCGACGCCAACCATAAGTCATTCCCTGCCATCAATGGCCACGTGGTCTTAGGTGTTGTTTCGTTACCGACCAAGCTAACCAACTTGAATACTCGGTCATTTGCATTGGATGGCTCGACATCCAGAATCGAAACTTCACCAAGATTTGTCGCAACCGCCAATCGCCTTCCGTCCACCTGCGGTTCCACAACCACGTGACCGCGGAAGATCACCGGGTTTTGAGCCGGTGTCAGCCCCAAACCTTCCTCGTCGGTATTGAAGACTCGCATCGTGCAAAAGTCCGTGCCATCGTTCTCAAACAAAATCAGATGGTTCAAAATCCAGATCGGCGGAACCGCAATCGTAGACGGATTATGCCCCAGATAAACGACTTCGTCGCATTGGCCGCTGGCACGCGAAACCACGTACAAATTGGAGTGATCCCCGACTAGATAACGCTTTTTCTTGCCAGGTGATCCGCCGAGTCCGATATCAATCGCTTGGGGATACTTTTTACCCCATCGGCTTTGACCGGTCACGGCATCAATACAAAACACGTCACCACTTCGGGCCGCAACGAAAATGTCGTCACCGTCGATCAATGGTTCCACGATCCGTCCTGGAATGGTTGCCTCCCAAAGTACCGATCCATCCGCTGCCGCAAGTCTTTTTAGCAACCCCTGCTCCTGCACATAGACCAAGACGTCACTCTCGTCGGTGGTATTCATCCGTTTGGGGGAACCTGTCCAATCGCGTCCAATATGATGACGCCAAAGAACCCTGCCGTTGCCAGCATTCATGGCCACCACAGAACCTGCAACACGAAGGTAAATCGTAGAGCCCGATTCACCGTCGGTACCACTGATGGTTCGTCCAGCCAAAATAGCTTTGTTGGTGGCCCGCTTGGTGACGATCTCGTTGTTGACCGTAGGCATCGCCGACGATGCTGTGACCAAGCCTAGTTGTATTTTAGTTGCTTCGCTAAGCAGTTCCCCAAGCTTGGAATCCGAAGAAAGTTGAGGGTACTTTCGCACCAAAGTACGCCGCAAATCATAGGTCTTCGAGACATCCTTTGCCTCGACCGAAGTTTTCATGGCCGCAAGCGTCGATGCCAAATCTTCCCCACGCGTAATTTCCCGAAGCAAGCGATTCTGATTCTCTTCGATCTGACGAATTCGAAGTTCGTTTTGCGTTCGTTCTTGAGTTCCAACATACCTAGGGTCTCGAATCAGTTCCAACTGCTGATCCATTTTCGTGATCAGTTCTTTTCGATCTCCGATCGAGTCGGTGTTTTCAATCTTTGCAACGAATTTTTCGGAGATCCTCAAAAGCGTGTCCGTAACATCGCCACGAAGTTCGTTCAGTCCTGATTCGTTTGCAATTCCAGGCAATACGTCTTGGCAAGTTTTAAGAGCAACATTCGGATCAGCTGCTTTCTCTGCATCTTGCCGGATTTTTGCAAGGCCCGCAAATACTTTGGATTTAGAAGATCGTGTGTCGCTGGCGTAGTTTGCTGCGAAATCGCCAAAGGACTTGCTGGCTTTCTCATAATCTCTAGCTTTGTAAGCATCCTCGGCTCGGGTGAACGCCTCGTCCGCAGAACCCTTCATCAGCCAGCCCACCAACGGGACCAAGAGAATCAATAGAAGCAAAAGAATGAATGCATAGCCAATGATCCGAAACGATTCCCAAGCACTGCGGGATTTCACCTTCGAATCGCGGACAACTCGCTTCGGTTGATCCTCTAACGGTGCATCCGAACCGAAGCCTGCTGAACCTTTGGCGGATGGCGTCGATTTAGGTTCGGCAATGTCGACGATCTCGACTTCATCGATCCCATTCTTGAGGACTTCGACCACCTCGACTTCGTCCTCTATGTCATCCGGAAGCAGATCTTCTACGGAATCATGCTCCGATGGTGCGGTTTCCAGTGGACGCCCGCCCCGTAAAGCCATGGAGGGATCGGGACGGCTATCACCCAAGGATTCGTTTAGCTCGGTAACCAACTTAGTCGCTTGAAAGCGAGTGAGTTGACCGTTTTCGACCAAAAGCTTTGCGATAGCCTCAGGCGTAATACGACCTTTGGTCTGTTCGACCTGGCGATGTAACTCAGCGATGATTTCTGGATCGAGCAAGCCTCGGCTTTCCAGAAGTGCTATGAACTGCGACGCTGCCATCGTTTAATCAAACTCCTCAACCACGGTAACTTGAAAACTACTAAACCCTTTGTCGCGCCCAGCATCCAAAGCCGCAATCACAGCGGCGTGAATCGAATCCACATGGGCTTCTACGGCCATCTTCAATGCATCATCATTTGCCCCCGTCACGATCTCGCGACGAGCGTCGTCCAATGCCATCAACAAGTCTTGCTTGCTGCTCGCTTGCCGGTCTTCGCCACCAGGCAAGATGATGGTGTACGCATTGAACTCGTCAACTTGAACTCGAACTGTGTCCAAAACTTTGTCGGGCTCTTCCTTCTGCTGTGCAGATGGTTTGTCCGACATCGAGGGTGGTTCTTCGATGACCTTCTCGCTCGAAAACGATGCCGTGATCATGAAGAAAATCAACAATAGGAATGTCACGTCCACCATGGGCGTCATATCCATATCGTCTTTAGGAAGTTCCTTCTTAGGAAAGGTAATTTCCTGGACTTCCTCCTCATCATCGCCTTCAGCGATTGATCCGCTTCCGTCCCGATCGTTACCCTCAAACCCAGTTGTAGCTGCCAAGGATCGGCGGAATTTTTGAATTGCTTCCGCCCGTTCGTCGACGTCCGCCACCGAATTGCTTTCCACGTCACTGATTTCTTGATCGCCAAGCTCGATCGCTTCCACCATTTCAGGTTCATCAACAAGTTCAATCGATTCCACCAAATCCTGATCGGCAATATCCTGATCGGCCAAATCCTGACCGGGCGAGGTGGCTTGCGGAGCGACCTCAATCATGGCATCGCAGGAAGGGCATCGAATCGATCGACCGGCTAACCGGTCGTGAACCGAGTGCTGCGTGTTGCAGGCAGTGCAATAAATGCGAATGGACATTAGCTGGACTCCGATACGGCAATATTAAGCATCTTGCCCTCTTCGAGAATCTCAGAAACCACTTGCTTGACTTTTTTCATTTGGCCCGAAGTGACATTCCCTTCCGCCCGAATAAGCACTTCGGTTTTTCTTCCGGATTCCAGTTCCAGCAATAGATATTCTTCAATCTCTGCGGCTTGCTGCTCAGGATCTTCCGCAAACACGGAACCGTCGGCACGAGCGACGATCGGGGTGTCGCCAGCCCCTCGGGTGACAAGTAGGGTAACGCAGATCTTGGAGGAAACGCTGCTTCCATTCTTAGCTGGTGGAACATCATACGTTTTCTCGCCGGTCATCTTCGAGGTGAGAATAAAGAAGATGAGCAACAGAAACGTTAAGTCGATCATGGGTGTAATGTCCATCTCATCGTCCATGATTGGACGCGGAGGAAGTGAAACCTGTTCCGGTTCCGAGTCCTCGGCTTCAAAATGGATACCTGGGTCGTCTTCCAGCGTCGCATCAGTGCTCACGTGGGGCTACCTTCGATTCTTGGGTGACGGGACGATTAATTGCCAGAACGGCCGCTACGTTCAATCTTTGCTAGCCCAATTTTGTAGGCTTCAAGAACTCGTGCCAACCCCGACCCAACAAGATCCTGCATGTGCCGAATACGGTTGTGAATACTCGCCATTGCCATTACCAGAGGAATCGCAATGGTCAATCCAATCGCAGTCGTTTCCAGTGCAACTCGAATATCACCCGCCAGCTCGGACGGACTAACATTCGTTGCAGAAGCTAGCTTCCCGAACGCCCCCATCATCCCCACCACGGTTCCGAACAATCCTAACATCGGCGCTGTTTTGATAACCGTAATAATCCAAGCGATGCTGTAGTCTAATTCAGCGATGACGTCGCGTTGGAAGCGGTCGAGCGTCATCTGGCGAACCTTGTTAAAGCCAAAAACTTTATTCTTGCATGCAAAGGTCACCATCATTGGTAATGCTCTTGCTTCCCCTTCGCAGGCCTTCAGCACCGCATCAAAATCGCCTCGTTTGAGGTCAGGCTCAATGGATTCAACAAATTTATCCTGGGCGTCTTCCGTTTTGAATCTCTTGCGATTGACGCGGGTCATCACCAAAACCACAAAATACGCGCCCCATAGAGCGACCGCAGCGAGAGCGCCGTAAGAGGCCTGACCAACAAGATTAAAAACGGCGCTTGCATCCATGGACAATGGGTTCCCAGCGAGAAAAGGTAGAAAAGCTTTGTTAAAAGTGCAAATTCTTCAGCTTGGGAAAGCGCGTCATTGCACTTCGTTACAAACCCAATGATAGCCAAGCAAACTCACTTTGAGGATTGGTCGCTTCAAGAATTCACTGGAATCCAACGATTTAGTTGGTTGAAGTGCTCGCCGTGCCGACTGCAATGGACCGCAGGTCTGGCTGAATTACGAACGGGTTGCCGGACATTTCTAGCCTCTTGCTGGTTCTTGATTGCTTCGATCTTGGTAAAGTACTGGACTGTTCCGGAGGGCAGACTGCCACTGTTGCTTATTCATCGTTCAGGAGTCCTCCCTAAACTCCGATTCATCGCGTTTCGTCTTGCTCCCTTTTCGCGTCCGTGCCCCTGTAGCTTGCTGAAAAGTAGACCAGTACGACCACAACGACACCGCAAAGCAATCCCCAATACACGCTCCATTCAGTCCCGCTTTTCGTGGTGCAAAATGCCAGCCATGCCCCGCACCCCAGGTACCCCGTAAGGTTTCCAATCCCCGCGGTCATCATCGCCAGTAAAGCCTGAGCTCTAGTTCGCCAGTGGGGGTCAATGCGTTCAGCCAAATAGATTTGCATGCTGATGTAGGTAAAGGTGAATGCAACACCATGCAACGAAAGCCCCAGCAAAACCATCCACTTGGAATCGGTTGCGTAAAGCAAGTACCGTAGCACGCCAAAACCGATCCCTGCTGAGACAACCCATTTGAACTTCCAACGCTGCAGAATGCCGCCGATGCAAACCAGGGCCACTACTTCGGAAATTTGCCCCACCGACATCCACGCGCTGACTCGCTGCAACCCGAGATCCGCCAAATGAGGTGGAGTAAAAGGATAGAAGGCCGCGAAGGGGACGGCCACCAGCGCCGAAGTAATAAAAACCACTCGATGATTGTGATTCTTCAATAAGGAAAGTGCGTCCCAACCAAACCGTTCTCGCAACGTCAGCTTTTGGGCCGTTCCGGCGGAAGTGAATTCGTGCGAGAGCCTGACAGTGAATGCCGCCAGTAGGCACCACAGTATGCCACTGAGCAAGAATGCTCTGGGGCTAGCATCCAAAGAGAACATACTGACAGTCCAACAGCCCGCCATCCAGCCAATCGTGCCTAGCGCACGCACTGTTCCAAACTGACGCTGGGAACCTACCAGTTGTGAGAAGACAATGGAACCCGCCAAGCTCGAGGTCGGGCTACAAAACAAAGCTTGAAGTTGAATCAACAGCAAGACCGACCAACCGGACCATCGGGACTCGATTGCATATGCAATCAAACTGACGGTCGCAGCGGTAGCGATACTGATCCAACGCAAGACTTTGGCCGGCGGAACCGAACGATCCGCCATCGCACCAAAAAACAAAGGTGACAGCATTGCGGCCACCGCAGAGGCAGCAAATGCCATCGACTTGATGGAACCTAGATCTGCCTTGTCCAAAACGATTCCCAGCGGCACGAACCACGAAGCCAATGCCATTCCATGCAGAAACAACAGGGCCATCAATTCAAGCTCGCCCTTGCGTGGCAGCGTGCGGTCAAAAATCACTAATACTCTCTCCAGGGATCGATCGAGGTGACATCGGCGGCGGTCGATCCGCGACCAAAACGAGTCTCCCATTCAACGAAGGCTGCCGAAAGAAGTGATCGCACGACGCGACTTCTCGCGATGGGGCAGGTTGTACCCTGCCGGTACATTTACGTCGATGCGTCACTAACTGAGCGGCCGAGTCGCGAATCGTTGAGCGAACCATTGCAAGCTTCAGAAATCATTGTTTCCAACCACGGAATACACGGAACACACGGAAAAAAAATCTAAACTCCTTATGCCCTCCATTCCGTGTATTCAGTGTGTTCCGTGTATTCCAAACTCGGTTCGTTGTTCGATAGTCGAACAGTGACAGTCGAAACGTGAATGACAGTCGAAACGTGAATGGCACCGATCGCAGGTTGGCATGGAGCTTCACCCTCCCAGCGAAGCGGCTGGGAGGGTCGGCAATCGAGCCTAAAGCGAGATTGCCAGGGAGGGCGGGCGCAACCATTCGCTCCGGTAACAATGCGGACGCCCCTCCCCAGCCACGCTAACGCGGGCTGACCCTCCCCAAACTAGTTTGGGGAGGGTGAAGTTGGTTAGTTGCCGAACAGTGATGGATCGCCGACCGACGGCGCGCTTGACTTATGAAAAAAAGAAGGCTATTCAGAAGCGGATCGCTTTTTGCGAATCCGAAGATTCAGCAATTCGACCCCGAGTGAGAATGCCATTGCGAAGTAAACATAGTTTTTATTGAAGTGCGTTCCAAAGCCTTCCGCCACAAGCATCACGCCAATCATCAACAGAAACGAAAGTGCGAGTACTTTGACCGACGGATGCCTCATCACGAAGGCCGAGATGGAGCCGGAAAAGAGCATCATGACAAAAACTGAAATCATGACTGCCGCAATCATGATCGCGATGCTGTCAACCATCCCAACCGCAGTGATCACCGAGTCCAACGAAAAGACGATATCCAGTAGCGCGATTTGGATCAGCACTGCACCAAACTTGGCTGGCCGAATGGAGCTGGACAAATCGGGGTCGTCGAGCGATTCGGTCAGATGGTGAATTTCGCGGACGCTTTGGTAGATCAAAAACAATCCACCCCCAAACAAGATCAGGTCGCGGACGGAAACCTGATTGATTTCATCGGCCCCCCCTAGCATCGAATGCAGGAAGCCTGGAAGTAATTGGTCCAGCTGAAACAAAGGCTGTGTCCACGACACGATGGTTGCAATGAAACATAGCAGCAGAATGCGGAAACCCATGGCCAACCCAAGACCGATTAAACGTGCTCGTTGCTGCAGCTCTTTGGGAAGCTTGCTTGTCGCAATCGAAATGAAGACGATGTTGTCGATGCCCAGCACAATCTCCATCGCGGATAACGCAAAGAGCGCAATGACCAACCCAATCCAACCTGCTTCGGGGTCGATGGGCATGGATCCTGAAGCGAATAAAACCTCAGGCATAAAAAGCAAAGGCAGCGTATTCAAGAATGGACTTTCTGTCGTTTTCAGATTCGGATCAAGTTGGACAAACTAAAGAACGGGTATTGCACGCTAGAACGCGAGGGCTGAATCGCAAGAGGGCAAAGACTTCATCAGCTATCGATGTCTTCCGCAGGGCGAACGCTGCGATTCAACCATCGCCGAACGGGCCCGCGAATCTTGGCTAGTGCATCCATGCGTTGGCTGGCAGCAACCCCGAGGCGGTCGGTGATTCGATCGAGAACCACATCCACGTTTTCGTCGATGTCTTCTAAGACGAGCGAGTCTTGATGTTGGATTTGAACCACAATGCGGCAAGCCTTGTCGACTCCACCTAAAAAGGGCCCGTTGGTATCGATTAGATAAACACTAACACGAACGATATCGTCCTCCATACGATCTAGCGCAAGATCAAGCTTTTGCGAGGCTTTAAGCTTGATTGTCTCGGTAAGATCAATCCCTTGTGTATGAATGCAAAGCTGCATGATAGAGTTCCAATCGGTTCAAAAGGTCTTGGTGGGAAACGTGTTGAGCTCGCATCGCCGAATGGCAATTCGATAGGCTATAATACGACCGTTGAAGCGTTTGGTAAGAACAAATAAAAGACAAAGTTCATTTGGTTTTTTCAAACAGTCAGTCGCAATGCATTAGGCAGTGGAATTCGTGCCCGTCGCGTCGGTGTGACTTTTATTGCTGATACTGAAGCTTTTTCCGGGCGACCTCGGAAATGGCGAGGACTGCCGGATGTTTGATTTTGCGTTCTACCGACAACGCGTAAAATCGCTCCGTGACACCAGGGACTTTCGCGATGGATTCGACGCGGTACATGGCTTGAACTTCCTCGCTGATAATGGCAGTGACTGGAAAAACGCCGACGCCAGCTTTGCCCATGATCTTCATCATGGCGCTATCTTCGAATTCGCCTCGTATCTGAGGCCGGATTTGATTTTCATCAAACCAGATATCGAGAGAACGGCGAAGTACAGTGTCCTTCATGGGCAATAGGATGGGGGTCGAATTGAGCGAGTCTGGAAAATCCTTTCGAACCTTTTTGGCTAGATCCTTGGTCCCGACCAACACCACATCCGATTCCCCCAGCAAGTGCGAGTACGCTTTGACTTTCATGGAGGGATCGATCGGTGTGTCCGACAAGACGACATCCAGCTTGTGAATCGCGAGGTCGGCGATGAGTCGACTGACGTCTCCTTCGTGACAGGCTACTCGGATTTCTTGAGCCGTTTGCAATGTTGGTTCCAGAAGCTGATACGCGATCAACTTCGGCATGACGTCTTTAATACCAACGCGAAAAAGGATCGGGCCTTCTCCAGGTCTTCCGTGCACCATGTCCAACAATTCCTGGCCAGTTGCAAAGATATCGTTGGCATACGATTGCACCGCCGTGCCCATTTCGGTCAAGGCAAGCCCACGGCCCGCTTTGCGAAATAGCTTCACCCCGAGCTGCTTTTCCAGGTCCCTTAGCTGAATACTGATCGTCGCGGGAGTGACATGCAATTTCTCGCTGGCTTTTGCCACCGATCCTTCCTGCGAAACGGCCCAAAAATACTGGAGATGGTGGTAATTAAGCCAGTTCATTCGCAGGAATCCTCAATTAGAAATTACCAATGCAACACGGTCGAATATTCAATTTGTTTTACTCGTGCGCGCGTCGATAATCAATGCATAGCGTTCCGTGATAAAAAAAGTTGTGTTGCGCATCAAGCAACACGAGACCAACTGAGTGGGTTTTTGATTGATCACTTAGGGAGAAAAAGAAAATGCTGATACAGGTGAGTGGCAAAGGGTTCGATTTAAGTTCGGAACTGCGCTCGGAAGTCGAGGGAAAAATCGAGTCTGCGTTGGAGCATTTTTGCTCACGTATCGGACGCGTGAACGTTTTCCTCGCGGACGTCAATGGTCCAAAGAAAGGCATCGACAAATCGCTTCGGATCATCATCGATCTGGACAGGTTGCCACTGATCGTTTTGGAAGAAAAGGGAGAGAGCTGGCAAGCCATGGTTGATCGTTCTGCCGAACGAGCAGCCTACTCGGTCAGCCGACAAGTAGAAAGAATTCGGGCTCGATCCGATCGAACCAGCATGTCCGGGGATGGCAAGGAAGAATTTGAAGCGAGAACGTCGGACTGGAATCCGCTCAGCACTCCACCACATGCAGCCGAATAGCTAAGACTTTTCTTTCGCGAACGACGGCTGTTTTCCTTTGGCGCGCCCGGCAAATGTGAGCCTGAGGCGCTAGCCGAGTTCTTTATGTATTGTGATAATCGGCTAGCGCCTCAGGCTCAAGGAAACGAAAAACTTCTTTTGTCGGGGGCGTCTCTTTGGAACTCAAAAGAAAACTTCGAGTCTGTCCAAGCATCGTTCCTTCGTCTCTAGTGAACGATTCGCAATAACGCTTGCCAAATTAAGTTGGCAGTTCCAATAGACGAGCCATGCGATGGAAGTCGCTGCTGGTTTCGATAAATCGGACTTTCGTAACCAGCGTGACAGGATCGACCAGTTCCTCAAAGGGAACGAACGACACATTGAATTGCCCACCGACCGAGACCATGACTCCGTTGAGTTTTTCTTCGATGAGAGCACGATAGGCACCTACGCCGATTTGCGAGCCGAGCATCACGTCGAACGCGGTCGGAACACAGCATCGCGATTCGTAGCCAAGTTGAATGCCGTTGACTTTGCGGTTCTTTCCAGTCTTTGCCTTGTAAGCATCTGCCAACATGGTTGCAAACGCCTTTCCAATTGCAATGCTAGAAATAGCGATGTGACCGTGGTCATCTCGACTGATTCCGTCAAGATATGAAGCTGGCAGGTATTCAGCCAGACCTTCGGCGATGACAATCACACCGTAATTGCGGCCGGCTTTTTCGCGAGCCAACATCATAGCTACCATTTTATTCACGACCGCGTCCAGGTTCATGACGGTTCGAGATTTCTCCGTGCCATCAGGTTGCTTGACCGTTTCTACATTCTTCAATGGTCCAACGATATCTTCGACGCTCAAAACCATGCAAGCGTCACCCGCGATCGAAGCGCCGTATGCTAGCCATCCAGCGGATCGCCCCATCGCTTCACATAAGAAGTATGCTTGGCCGGCAGCTGCATCCCGATTCAAATTTCGGATTTCGCCGGCAAGCGTTTCGGCAGCGCTGAAGTATCCAAAAGTAAAATCGATGCCGGAGTAGTCGTTGTCGATGGTTTTCGGCAAGTGAATGACGGGCATTCGAACTTGATCGGGTGGAAGCGTATCTTGATAGAGCTTCATTTTGTTCGCGGTCTTCAGGGTGTCGTCACCGCCAATACTAACAAGAGCGTCGATACCTAGGGATCTCAATGCTTTGTAGACTCGGCCAAGGGGCGCTGAACGCTCGGGATCGGTCAGGTGAGCGGGGCTAGAAACGGCTTTGCCAGGATTGGATCTTGCAGTACCGATCATGATCCCCGGTTCCGTTCTCGAAAACTCGAGCCGATCCTGTGTAATTCGGAAGTAATGCTTGCCTTCAACCAGCGGGGAATCGGCATGGTAATCGATCAAGTTGGAGTACCCATGCTTGATTCCGATCACTTCAACGCCAGCATTGAGCAAAGTAAAAGCAGCGGATGAAATAACACTATTTGCGGCAGGGGCGGGGCCGCCTGCAAACAAAACTGCCACACGCTTAATTGCGGTCATGGAACTACACTCTTTGTGGATCAAAAAGGGGCAAAAAACTCAGTAAGTGCGGGAGATTGTAGCCGCATGGTTCGGATTGTCCAACCGTCTGTCAAAGCAGGTAATTTGAGGGGAGATTGCACGATTTTCGGTTTATCCGTTCCCTATTCCGCAGGGGCCGCGTTTGAGGGGGATGATGTTTGATCCGAGGATGCTGGAAGTACCGAATGTAGGACTATTGCGAGTGCATCATTCAGAGGCGCTCGCAGTTCTCAATTCGCTTGGAGCCGTAAATGCCTGCAAACCATCAAAGCAGAACAAGAACTCAACGCAGTCATCTCGCTCAATTCCATTCCCGCCGGACTTCCTGCAATCGCCTCAAGGTTTCATTGCGTCGCGGAGTCGCCCTAGCCATTGCCTTCGGAGTCGTGTCCTATCAAGGGGCGATATTTGCCCAATATCAGCCGATCCAACAACAACCGCCCCAATATCAGCCAACCCACTTCCAAACACCGCAGTACCAAGCAACGTCGCATCCCGCAGCCACGGCACGTGATCCGCGTACCAGTGGAGGTGAACTCCCAGCCTCTCCTTGGTCAGCTCGTGAAAACGGCCAGTCGAACACGAATCGAGATTTTCAGGTACTGGAACCGCAACGACCAGTACGCCAACCAAGTCAAGACTACCGCAACAGCTCGCCGAACGAACCTGTGTCGAATGTCCCGCTCGAGCTTGGCTCGCAATCGAACGCTGATCGCCCCGCCCCGGTGACTTTGATGGGGCCAGTTGTGTCTTCGAAAAAGAATACCGACAAGCAGGGGCCGAAAAGTCTGCGAATCAGTAATCGCGCCTCGCTGTATAAAAGCAACAATCCAGAATTGGCGGCATCTGTCGCGTCCCCTTCGGTGCCCACAGTTGTTGCCCCAGTCGAATTTCCAGTCGAATTTCCAGTCGAATTTCCGATCGAGTTTCCTGGTTTGGATTCCGCTAAGGAGGAATCCCGTTTGAATGCCGCCCCGCAGCGCATCGCGTTGACCCAGAACGCGCCTGTCCGAGAGCAACCTGAAGAGCCTCGGGGCGATGCGGGCGGCATTATTTTGGAAGCCCCATTGCCGTCGATTTCAACGCAAGCCAATGTGCAAGGGCGAGCCATTGCGCCAGTGCGCCCTGGCATGCAAGTCCTGCCGAACCGCGACCTCCAGACGGAGGCTCGTGAAACGGCTCCGGCTCAAATGGTATCGGCGACGACTTCGTCAGTAAGAACGGAACCGCGACAAGATTTGGCCGACTCGGCAGCGAACACGAACACGCCATCGAACACGAACACAACATCGTCTCAGGCTGATGTGCGGGACGAGACGAGCATGCTTCGAGCATCTTTGGCCCAGCGCGTCAGTTATGAATTGCTATCGAGCGCACCATACCCTGCATCGCGAGCTCCCGAATCGCTCGAAGTCCCAACGGGCTGGGGCGCGATAGAACAGGAACTTAAGGGGCATCTTGAACGATGCGATGCTTTGCTAAAGCGCAACGCGATCATGAGCGCTCGAAGCGAAGCGACCACAGGCCTACGACGACTTTGCAACGCCATGGACGCTCATCGTCGAGTGTTGCACAGTGGACCTGCCCTTGAAAAGGCATTCATCGCTTTACGTGAGGACGCTGACTTCCAAAATCTTGTCGGTGGTGGAGCGTTCGATTCTATCAGCTCGATGGTGGGGTCCCATTCCACGGAAGCCTTGAAGGGCAGACCGCTGGAAGGGGTCTCGTCCGAAACCGCCTCGCAGCATTACCGAACGTACGCTCGCTATCAATTTGTCGTGGCTGCTGATGGGCATCGATGGGCAGCCGAGTTGCTTTACGCATACGGCAAAACGCTGGAGAAGGAAGCTGAGCTCGAGCCAGAAAAATCCTTCAGGCTTCGAAGCCAATCGGTCGCTTGCTACCAAGCTGCTATCCAGATCGCTCCTTCGCAAAGCGAAGCAGCAAGCCAGCTTGGTTATGTCTTGATCAACTTAGACCGTATGGATGAAGCTCAACGGGCCTTGATGGTATCGTTGCAGCACAGACCAACCGCGAGTGCTTGGAACAACATGGCGGAATTGCATCGTCGGCTTGGCGCTCATGCCGATGCAGAATACGCCATTCAACAGGCAACTGCTATCGCTCAGATGCGCCCCAACTATACCGCAGAAAAGCCTGAGATCACGGAAGTAGATGCAGCCACCTTCGCAAAGTACAGTCCAATCGCACCGCAGATGCAAACCGCTTCGGCCTCGGCCACGGTACCTGCTTCAAGCTCGGGGGTTCGAACCGCTTCGTCCTCCAGCTTCTTCTCGAAGATTTTTACCAAGTAGCTTTCCCAGGTCTGACATGAACACAAAAATCATAAGTGCAGTTCCTTATCCGATGATGCGACGTTTCATTCGATTCGGGAAAGCTGGCGCCGCAATCATTTTGGCACTATTGGCTTCGACAGCCAGCTTCGCTCAAGTGGTTCGGACTGATGCGTTTTCTGGTTTAGGCTCGCGAACCGCTCCGTCGGTTCGTCCGGCCAGCCATCGCCAAACTGACTACGAAACCGCTGTGTCTCTAGGTCAGCCGGGCATGGTGATGACGTCCGGCAACTGTGGCTGCTCCGGTTCGGGATGCGCGACTTGCGGCGGAACAGGACGCATTCCGCGCGCTGTCTATATGGATCCACCACAACAACCCACCGGAGTTACTTCAGGCGCGTGCCAGCCATGCATCACAGGTGTCGATTGCGCTCAAGGTCCAGCCGGAGAGAAACGCTGGTGCGATGCGCATGGAATCGATTTCGAACCTTTGTGGCACGGCGAGTACATCGGCCCCGTACGGCTTGCATCCCTTCTTGAATACCGGATTCGCGTGAACGATGAATTGCAAATCACTTATATTCCTAGCCGTGATGTGGTTAACGAAGAATACAAGCTGACCCCCGGCGATGAAGTGAACATCAACTCGGTGTCAGACGATACGATCCGTCGCGAGAAAGTTCAAATACAACCCGACGGTAGCATCGTCGTACCACTTATTGCCGACACCAAAATACGAGCCGCCGGCAAGACGATTGGCCAGCTTCGAAAGGATTTGGAAGTCGCTTACAAAAAATACATCAACAACCCGGCGATCAACGTCGAGCCGTTCAAGGTCAACACCATCGTTGAAGACTTGAAGGATGCGGTGAACGGTCCCTTCGCAGCCGGCGGTCGAACCTTAATCGCAAATGTGAATCCGGACGGACGGATTCAAGTGATCGGGCTAGGCAGCATTTACGTTTTGGGAATGACAACCGACGAACTAAAACGCGAATTGAATCTGCGTTTTCGCGACAAGCAAATCGGTATCGAAGTGGAGCCTAGAGTCACTCGGACCGCAGCGCATTTCGTGTCCATTTTCGGTGAAGTAGCTCAAAACGGAAGATTCGAATTGCTAGGGCCCACCACCGTAACACAAGGGCTCGCTCTGGCAGGCGGGCTCAATTTAGGTGCCAATAACCGCCAAATCGTAATCTTCCGACGGGCCGAAGATTGGCGTGTCGTCTCCACCATTCTGGACCTCCGAGCCGGTCATTTGGGCAAAAGTCCAAACCCTTCCGATGAAATTTGGCTTCGCGACAACGATCTCATCATCGTGCCACCTCGACCAATCAAACTCTTTAATAATGCCGTTCAACAAGTCTTTACGGACGGTATTTACAGGGTCCTGCCCTTCCAAGGTATCAACATTACGAGACAATAAGCATCGGAGTCCAGCGGACGTTTCGCACCGTCTCTCGACATTGCCGTCTCTCAACGCTTCCGTTCCTACCCCATTGCATATCATCCATGAGTTCCGTTTATCAAGTTGTTCGAGTTGAAGACAAACGTCAACGCCGCGAGTTTATGGAGCTGCTTTGGCGACTTTACAAAGGGGACCCCAATTGGATTCCCCCTATCCGGCTCAATCAAGAGGAACTGGTCGGCTTTCGCCCTCATCCGTTCTACGAAAACGCAAAGTGCCGTGCCTTCCTTGTCGAGAAGGACGGCAAAGCGGTTGGACGAATCGTGGCGATTATCAATCACGGCCACAACAAACGCTACAACGAGAAGCGAGGTTTCTTCGGCTTCTTTGATTGTATCGACGATCAGGATGCGGCAAATGCGTTGTTCACGGAAGCCTGTCGATATCTGAAGAGTGAAGGGATGGATGACGTTCGTGGCCCCTGCAACCCATCGCTCAATTACGAAATTGGCAATCTAGTCGAAGGCTTCGACACCCCGCCCACCTTCATGATGACCTACAATTGGCCCTACTACGAGAAGCTGATTAAGGGTTTTGGCTTCGAAAAGGTCCAAGATCTGTATGCGTTCGAAGGGAACTTCGAAATGCTCAAGAACATCGACCCCAAACTACAATTTGTGATCGACGAAGTGAAGCGACGCTTCAACGTTACATTGCGTGCTGCCAATCGACGTAAGTTCGGCGACGAAGTCAGCTTGTTTCTTAAAATCTATAACGAAGCGTTGCAGGGTACATGGGGATTTGTTCCACTAAGTGATGCAGAATGCCAAGGCTTGGGAAAATCGCTGAAGATGCTCGTCGATCCAGCCGTTACTTCCATCATCGAAGTGGACGGTCGACCAGTGGGGGTCAGCATGGGACTTCCGGACTATAATCCTCTTATCAAGAAAATTAACGGCAAGCTATTCCCGTTCGGCTTTTTGACGCTTCTATTAGGACGACGCAAAATCAAAAAAATTCGTTTGATGAGCACCAATGTCATCCCGGAATACCAACGCTGGGGATTGGGGCTCGTTGCCTTGGACAGAATGCTGCCTGATTGCTTGGCAAAAGGAATTGTAGAAGCAGAGTTTTCGTGGGTTCTTGAGAGCAACCACTTGTCACGTGGGTCGCTCGAACGGGCTGGCACAAAACGCACGAAGACGTATCGACTGTACGATCGCACGCTATCCGATATTCACTAACGATTGACATGCTAGGGACAACATGAACGATACACTTGCAGTTATCTTGGCGGGCGGTAGAGGGTCGCGGCTCGAACCACTGACTCGGGACCGTGCGAAACCGGCAGTACCCTTCGGCGGCAACTATCGCATCATCGATTTTGTTCTTTCGAATTGCCTGAATAGCAACCTGCGCAAAATGCTGGTGCTGACTCAGTACAAAGCCATGAGCCTCGATCGTCATATCAACCTTGGATGGCGTGACTTCTTCTGCCGCGAACTGAACGAGTTCGTGGACATTGTGCCTCCGCAACAACGCATCGACGAGAATTGGTACCAAGGGACCGCGGATGCCGTTTACCAAAACATCTATGCGATCGAGAAAGAGCGGCCAAAGTACTTGATTATCCTTGCCGGCGATCACATCTATAAGATGGATTACCATGCGATGCTTCAATACCATAAGGAAAAAAATGCAGATCTGACAATCGGTGCTCTGCGAGTTGATTGCGAATCCGCCAAAGAGTTCGGCGTCATGCAGGTCGACACAGACCAACGCATCATCGGTTTTCAGGAGAAACCCAATCAGCCTCGTCCCATCCCTAATGATCCAGGGCATGCCCTGGCATCCATGGGGATCTATATCTTCAACACCCATTTTCTGTTCGAACAACTCTGCAAAGATGCCAACGATCCGCGCAGCCAACACGATTTTGGAAAGAACATCATTCCTTCCATCATCGATAGCCACCGGGTGTTTGCATTCCCGTTCAAAGATGAGAATCGAAAGAACGACGCCTACTGGCGCGATGTAGGAACCTTGGATGCTTTCTACGAAGCCAACATGGATCTGGTCGGTATCGATCCACAACTGAATCTGTACGATGCGAACTGGCCTATTCGAACTCAACAGCAAAACCTTCCACCGCCCAAGTTTGTCTTCGGCTCCAGGGGGGACAGCGATCGCTGCGGCATGGCGTTAGACTCGATTATCTGCGCTGGAACGATCATCAGTGGTGGCAGGGTGGAAAGAAGCATTCTCAGCCCCAGCGTTCGAGTGAATTCGTTCGCCCAAGTCTCGGACAGCATTTTGTTTGAATCGGTCGAAGTCGGGCGACATGCGCGCATTCGACGAGCTATCATCGACAAAGGAGTTCGAATTCCAGAAGGATTCGAAATCGGTTACGACCTGGAAATGGACAAGAAACGAGGTTTCACCATTTCGAATAACGGGATTGTAACGGTTGCAAAGACTGAAGATTTGTCCCTGCTCGGTACAACCGTGCGCGGCAGCTCGTACCGAACGGACTCCGCCAAAGCGTCAATTTCACATCCGAACGTGACTTCCGCTCCACCATCCAAACAATCTCAAACAATTCAACAACGCAACGATTCGAGATTCGTTGAACCAAAATGACCACTTCGCCACTCCTTTACACCCTGATGGGCTTGCTCTTTGGCACGACCCTTTTAGCCCTAGGTATGGCAATGGGTTTCTGGATGGCGAAACGAGGTGCAGCGGGTGAGCTAGCCAACGCTGCTCGTGTCACAGTAGAACAACAGAACATGTTGGCTCTGATGCGGAATATGGCCAGCTGGACAAACGATTTTGCTGGCGATTTCACTCGCTATCAGTCAAAAATGGAATCTCTTTCCCGCGTCGCCGCTGATGGGAAAACCACCAGTACCAAGGAAGGTGTCCAAAAGCTACTCGATCAAATCGTTAGCGCGAACGAAGCGCTCCAGTCGCGGCTAAACAATGCAGAACTCAAGCTGGAAGACCAGACGAAACAACTGGCTGGATATTTGACGGAAGCCAGAACGGATGCTCTGACGGGACTTGCTAACCGCAAAGCATTCGACCAGAAGCTGGACGAGTGTTTTCAAAAGTGGCAACAGAAAGGCGCAACGTTTTCTTTGGCCATGGTCGATGTGGATCATTTCAAAAAGGTCAATGACACCTACGGGCACCCCGCAGGCGATGCCGTGCTAAAAGAAATGGCGACCAGGCTTGCGGAGATTAAACATGATTCGCTGCTGGTAGCTCGCTACGGTGGCGAGGAATTTGCGATCTTGATCGACGGCCCTGAAACGGGCGCCGCAGCGGTCATGGAAAGACTACGCAAAAACATCGCTGGAAAAGCGTTCGAAACCGATGGCGTTTCCATTCCGGTCACCATGAGCTGCGGTGTATCGAAAATTTTCGGGGAAGATCGTGTTGGCAATCTGGTACGCCGCGCCGACGAAGCTCTTTATAGTGCGAAGATGGGAGGCCGTAACCGAGTCTTCGTGCACAACGGAACCATGTGCGCAGGGCTGGGCTCTCCATCCAACGATCCAACGGTTTCAGCAACGGCCAAGTCTGATCCTTTGCCCGTCTCGAATGATCTAGAAGAACGCATTCGTTCCAAGTTCGATCATATCATTGAAAAAGAAGCCGCTCGGCGCGTTTAAGCCGCCAGCAAAAATCGCCTCCCCTATCCCAACAACATTACATGATCTCACGATCATTCAATCTGGCGAAAAAGCGGTCGCGTAAACTCATGTTCATCTTGCTGGCAGCCGTCTCCTTGCGACTACCTTGCTCAACGTCTAAATCGGCCAAAGCCTCGAATTCTAATTGAGAGAACGATCCTACTACCGTGCGGACAATGCTCCCTTCGGCAGTCAACAAGCTCGAAGAATCGATTGCTGTTGGATCGCTCAAAATCAGTTCGCTCGCCTTATTAGTTTTCGAACTCATATCGGCCAATGGCGCCATCAGGGCAAAACCATCCAGCGATGATTCATTGTTCCCACCACCAGTTCCACTTCCATCTCCATTACCGCCCGCTCCCCCGCCGCTTCCTGAGCCCTCGCTTGGTGTGCCGGCGGCTGGAATCGTGATGTTGTTGAGCAAGATCGCGGTGTTAGACACCTTGGCTCGCACGAACGACAAGTCGAGAGCCGTTATCCGACCATCCTTGTTCACGTCACGATCTTCATTGACCGACACAAAGATGGTGTTGGATAC
>JAIYDN010000024.1 GCA_027487485.1 Planctomycetaceae bacterium
CGGATCTGTGGCCAGATCCACTACGGAGCTAAACGGATCTGTGGCCAGATCCACTACGGAGCTAAACGGATCTGTGGCCAGATCCACTACGGAGCTAAACGGATCTGTGGCCAGATCCACTACGGCTGAGTGGACTGAGCGATCGAAGTCGTGATGGTTGAAACTCCCTTTTGAAGCGTCTGGTAGATGACGCAATAGCGTTCCGTAAGACTGATCAATTTATTCAGGGTGGCATCTTCCAAATCAGAATCAACCTGAAAAATGAGTCGAACGGAGGTCAGGCCAACGGGAACGTTTTTGTCGATACCTAGTGTTCCTCGAAAATCCATGTCCCCCTCAGCAACAATGCGACATCTCCGGATTACAAGGCCCATGTTTGTCGCAACTGCAGAAAAAGTGACGCCTGCGCAAGCCACCAGCGACTCAAGCAGCAGTTCGCCAGAACAAGCTTCTGCACCCGAGCCACCAGCGGCTTCATGCAATCCTGCTCGTACGACTCCTGCAAACGAATTCATGGTACATGCCTGTCCAGCTACTTCCACAACGCCTTCGGCTCGCATCGTAACAACCGCACTTGCAGGATTTTCGCGGTAGCCTTCTTTTAGCGGAGCTTGAACCGCTTTCAGTTCTTCAGATTTCATAGCTTCTCAAAATAGTTTGCAAAGTCAAAACAGATGCAAATTCGAAGGACCATCTGAACTCGCGATGGAACCTTGCATTCCCATTCGATGCTACCAGAACTCTCTCGTTAAGAACACGAGCCCCCACAGGAAAAGGCCGAAAAAGGCTGGAGGGCCCCCCATGTGCAAGCGGTCAAGGGCCTTTAGCCCGATGACCGCAACAGGTTTGGCGTGCTAAAACCTAAACCTAAACTTCAACTTCAACTTCAATTCTCGATCTGGTTCAAGCGACAAAGCGCCGGGGTGAAGCTGAAGTTCAGGTTGAAGTTGAAGTTAATGCCGTAACGCGGCTAGCGCCCGCGGCTCAGTAAGTCGCTTCTTTAGAAAATCTCCTCAACTTGCATCAACCGACATACTCTGTGCAGTCGGCAGTCTTTTTCTAAGTCCTTCAAGTTTCCTAATCCCTTCAGTTCGGTTCCACGTTCCGACGATCGATGGTAACGATAAGAGTCCGACTGCATTTGCCGGAAAGCTCGGATGCCCCTGCGCGTTGACTCTTCAGTGGCGAGTCCGATTGACGAATCGGTTCTCGATTTAAGACAGAGTACGGAGATTTACCAGTGCCCTTTCGATTCTTACTGAAAAAGATAAAACAGGGGTTCGACATCCTGAACCATGCCAACTGGATTGGCAGAACGGATGCGGCTTGGCTTCGCTGGTGGGATCGGCACATGACGCTGAAGCTGCCCAGGGATCCCAACCAGCCTGATATTGTGTTGCTCGAAGATCGCATCATGTACAGCGCTTCTTCCTTTGGGCTCATGGGCATGGGGGCCGGCGTCGAAGAGATCTCCTTTCCCACCGATTTGCCAGACATGGCCGCCTTGTATGATACCATCACGCTGAATGAAAGCGCTCCATCCGAGAACAACGCCGACTCCGACGATCTTTCCGAGTCAATGACAGGCTCTGCATCGACTTCATCATCCGAAGCTCAGGACGCCACAGATACAGAATCCGCAGCCGACAAGCAGCAAACCTCGGCCCTCATGAGCAGATTCGGAAAGAACCTGTCGTTGGATAGCACCTTGATTGAATTGGGGCAACCGGTTCTGCACCAAGTCAATGCTTTGGGCCTGACCGAATCCGCGTACGTGATTCCACGTGAACAAAATATCGCCACGTGTGGGCTGGATCATATCAGTTACCGTCACGAAGTGGAGTTCCTGCAGATTGGCTTGGATCGACTGGATTCGCTCATTCGCGAACTGGGCGATCAGGCGTTAACCACGGAACCGCTGCGCGATATCTCACAACAATTCGATCACCTTCTGCACTTGGTTGACGCCGCTTCGACATCGCAGTTTACTGTCGATGCGACTTGGTCGGATAACACACCTGACAACCGCAATAGCAATTCTGGGGACAGCAAGTCTGACGACGGTGATTCCGGCGTTGGACGCTTCGACGACGTGGATTCCGAAGGGATGGACTTTGTTTCGCGGATAGAAATGCGACTGGAAGCGCTTTCGGATGCGATCGACACACTTCGGGAGCTTGATTCCTGGGAGTCGGATGAACCGCTGGAGCTTGGTACGATTCTTTCGGAGTCGGATCGCTCGCGAAGTGCGATCGCGATGGTGGATGCGGCGTTGACGCGTCATGCTAGTGCCAGCAAATATCGAAACATGGGATTGTTGTTCGCACCGGAGATGGGGATTGTCACTTACGGCGACGATTGGCAGATTGATCGCCGAGGGGAAGAAGTGAACGGCCGAGTGACGGAGTTGACCTTCCGCGACTTCTGTTCCGCCATCGAGCAGATGAAGAATGCGGTTGGTCAGACGATTTACTCGCAAACGTACATGGTAGAGCGCTGGCTGGCCCGGGAAGAGGCGATTTCGACGGTGGAAGGCTATATGGGGGTAATGGCCCAATTTAGCTTTAAGAATACTGTGGGGGCGGATCCTAGTGAATTTACATCGACGGCGGTGATTCTGACTCCATCGCAGACGGTGTCAGAGGTTGTGGTACTGAGTGGGGATGCAACTTCAACTTCAACTTCAACTTCAACTTCAACTTCAACTTCGAGCACGAGCACGAGCACGAGCACGAGTACCGGCCTTCGGCCTGAGTACGAGTACGAGTACGAGCAAAATTCTTCTCTCCCCTCTCCCTCTGGGAGAGGGGCCGGGGGTGAGGGTTCAGCCACCCTTGCCCAACAGCCCTCACTTACCAGTCTCAGCGCCAACGCAGGTTCGGAACAGTTGGGACAACTGTCATCCAATGTAGAACAGTTGTCCTCAACTGTTCCCACGCTGCAAACGCTACCCATAAACGATTCAACGCTGTCAGGCAACAACGAAGCCAGTCTCAGCGCCAACGCAGGTTCGGAACAGTTGGGACAACTGTTCGACAATGTTGTTTTCGTCGATTACCGGGTCGAGAATGTGCAGTTGTTGCTTGCCGGTCTTGGTCTAGAAGGTGCATCCGTCTTTACAATCGATGCCGGCATGGACGGTGTCCAGCAGATGTCGTCCGAACTGGCGCAATTCGCCGACAACTCCATCGCAACGATCCATGTTCTTTCGCACGGTGGAGCCGGCGCGATTCAGCTGGGTAATCTCGAGTTGAATAGCGATGGCATTGGCGACTATGCGGACCTGCTATCTAGCTGGCAAGCGGTATTGACCGATAACGCCGATATCTTGTTCTATGGTTGCGAGGTCGCCAAGACAGAAGCTGGCCAAGACTTGTTGACGCAGATCAGCGTTTACACCGGAGCCGACGTTGCTGGCTCGACAGACATTACCGGCAATGCAGTGTTGGGGGGGGATTGGGAACTCGAATTCCAAACCAGCACGATCGAAGCTCGTATCGATTTGAGTTTCGATGATCTCGATCAGTACATGCACACCATGGTGACCGGTACCGCAAATGCAGATTTCATCGTTGGCACAACGGCCGTGGATAGTCATAGCGGCTTGGCGGGTAACGATTTGATTCTTGGCGGAGCGAACGTTGCTGCGGATGGTCAGTTCTTGAACGGAGCTGTCAGCGGTGCCGCTGTAACCTACAGTTCCGGGCAAACGTTTGGGGGATGGACGGTAACCCAGGGCAGTATCGAACTGATAAATACCTACGGTTATGCCTCACCAAGTGGTGGACGAGGCGTTGAGTTGGATGGTAATGCTCCAGGTGCGATATCCCAAACACTGACCACAGTAGTAGGAAACACCTATGCCGTGCGATTCGTGCTGTCGACAAATAGCCCTGGAGTCGCGAGCACCAAGGCGGTCGAGTTGTCCGTAGGTGGCGTTACTTCGGCCCATTCCGTAACGACCACTTCGACCAGTACCACATCCTCGCCGGAATGGTATGAAAGAATTTACACCTTCGTCGCGACTTCCAATTCGACTACGTTGCAGTTTCGAAGCTTGTCACCCTCAGGCGCCACCGGACCAATTTTAGGGGACGTTGCTGTCGCCGATCTCACCGCCAACAGTGGCAACGACACGCTCTCCGGTGGAGCCAACAACGACACCATCATGGGCTCGGGCGGCAACGACACGATCGATGCGGGTAGCGAGAACGACTTGATCTTTGCCAGTGGTGGCACAGATACGATTGATGGCGGTACGGGGACCGACATTGTTGTCTTCACCGGAGCACGCTCTGACTATTCAGTAACCGTTTCAGGTGCGACGACAACTGTCACCGACAATAGAGCAGGTTCTCCCAATGGCGTCGAGGCGATTACCAATGTCGAAACATTCCGCTTCGCCGATGGGGATCTGTCCTCCGCGATGGTCGCACTCAACACTCCGATCTTCGAGAATTTTGATAACGGCAGTTTGAGCGGTTGGACGGGGGGCGCGATTGTCACAAGCAATGCGGACTTCGGACCGTTTCTGACTTCCGCGGCTGCCTTCAATTCTCCAGGAACGTATCAAGCAGCAACGAACGGTGCTCAAGATGTTTTCAAAACGTTTGCGCTTTCAGGTAATCAAACATCGGTAACGATCAGTTTCACCTTCAATCGGATCGATAGCTGGGACGGCGAAGCTTTTCGTGTTTGGGCTAACGATGTCCTTGTCTCAAACAACGCGTTTAGCCAAGGTTCTGCGAACAATTACAGCGACAGCACGCCTGACGTGGCAGCCGGAACATCACTTGGTTTTTCGGGCTGGGATGAAGTCACTCACACGTATGTAATTACTGTGAATACAACATCAACATCGCTCAAACTTGGTTTTGGATCGACCCTGGATCAACAGTGGACCGACGAAGCGTGGGGCGTCGACAACGTCCTGATTCGCGAGCAAGCCAGCGGTACGACGGGTACCTATGCCGAGGGAACGACGGGGGCTGATTCCTACACGGGCACCGCAAACTCAGATAGCTATGCAGGCAACATCGGCAGCGACACGGTACAAGCAGGTGCAGGTAGAGACTTGGTAGCTGGCGGCGGTGGCACGGACGTGATTGATGGTGGCGACGGCGCCGACACGATCCTGGGCGGCTGGAGCAACGATACACTCTCCGGTGGACTCGGAACCGATATCATCGATGGTAGCACAGGTGCGGATACGATCTTTGGCGATGGTGTTAATCTCATCACCAACGGCAGTTTTGAATCCACAATGACAGGTTGGTCGGTAACTGGGAATGTCGAGGATAGGCAGGACCAGGGCAAAACGATGGGAAACTCTGCGGCCATTCTTGGACGAAATGATTCCTCCAATAACGGAATACTGAGCCAAACGGTTACGACGATTGCCGGCCAAAACTACACCGTTGGTTTCAACTACGATGCGTTCGGGCAGGCCGGCAGTACACAGAGCATGCGAATACAAATCACGTCGGGGGGATTTACCGTTGTTGACCAAATCGTCACCGCAACAGCCGCCAGTCAAACGCTGTTTTCCGACTACGAATACAACTTCGCTGCATTAGGGACGTCGACAGTAGTTACATTCACCGATGTTTCATCCGGAGCGTTGAACATTGATGGAAACCTCGACAATGTTCGCTTGTACCAAGACAACGGTGGCAATGACACTTTGTTTGGCGGTAACGGCAACGACACTATCTATGGTAGCTTTGGCGACGATATCATCGTTGGAGGTGCCGGACTAGACAACATGTTTGGTGGCGGCGGAACAGATACGCTTTCGTACATCAACTCAACTTCTGCAGTGAATGTCAATTTATCTACCAAAGCTGTCTCCGGCGGTGGTGCGGTAGGCGACACCTTCTGGGGCTTTGAGAATCTGGCCGGATCGGCCAATGCAGACACATTAACCGGCGATATCAATGCCAACGTCATCGAAGGCGGACTGGGCAACGATACGCTCGACGGTGGAGCTGGAACCGATACGGTCAGCTATGCATCGGCGACGGTTGGTGTCACGATTAACCTGGCGACGGCGACGGCTCAAAACACCATTGGGGCTGGCACAGATACTATTACGAACTTCGAAAACCTACTCGGCTCGGGTCTCGCGGATACGCTGACCGGCGATACTAACGCCAACACGATCGACGGCGGGGCGGGCAACGATACGCTTCGCGGTGCGGGTGGCAATGACATCATCATCGGTGGCTCTGGTACTGACACCGTCATTTACACCGGCAACCTTAGCGGCTACACGATCACCCAGGGAACAGACTCGCTTGGAAGCTTCTATCAAATCGTTGACAACACGGCTTCGCGAGATGGTACCGATAAAGTATACGGCGTGGAGTCATTCCAGTTTGCAGATCAAACGCGTTCGAATCCTATCAACGTCGCGCCGACTCTCGTGACATCGATCAACGGGCTCAACGCGCTCAGCGCCGGCGCCTATACTTTTGTCGCAAACGGTCAAACTTTCTCGGCATCCATCTCTGACTATGACGGTAGCAAGTGGTTGTTGATTGGCCGAGGTCGAGAAGGTTGGGAATTCGATACAGACGGGCAAGGACAAGCGAGTGAGGTAAACCAGAATCTGGGAACCATCGCGGGATTTGTTCCCAAAGCGTACTCGGATGCCATCATCAACGACGTGTTGACAAAAGCGGGTGCCAACATGTCCAACGTCGAGTTGCGCATCATGCGAGCGAGTACCAGCGACGGCACGGGAACCTATCAGGATGTTCGGTGGAGGAACTTTTCCGGGAATTCCAACGCGTTTACCTGGAATCTCGAAGACAGTCCTTACGCCGTGACACAGCAGCAGGTCAATGCTCCTGCGGGGCTTGCAGGCGCACAGATTGCAACCAATACGGGAGGGGATACTCGCGACTTCTGGTCTCCAGTCGGCAATGACGCGGACCGAATTTTTACTTGGGGATGGGATGCCCACAATTATATTAAAGGTTTTTCCTATGGCGCAGCCGTGCAAGGAACTGACAACAACTCCGCTTCGACGTACATGTGGGAATTCGGTAACGAAGCCCATGCGATTCCCTACACCGAAGTCTTCATGCGGCTTACAAACGTATCGGCGGCTTCGTTAGCCGCTGCGTTAGCCTATACAGAGAATGATACAGCGAAAGCGGTCCTGCCGACAGTCACTTTGAATGATTCCGACAACACGACTCTCCAATCGGCAACAGTCCAAGTCACTGGGAACTACAACAGCGCCCAAGATGTTCTCGCCTTTACCAACACTGCAAATATCACCGCTACATGGAACAGCTCCACCGGTACGCTCACGTTGACTGGATCCGATACGATCGCGGCCTACGAAACGGCGTTGCGAACCGTAACCTATCAAAACACAAGCGATGGTCCGACCACGCTCAATCGGACGGTATCCTTCACCGTCAACGATGGTGTTATTTCTTCGGCAGCGATAACACGCGATATCGTTATCACTGCCGTCAACGATACGCCGACAGCGGTTGCAGATACAGCAACGGCTGTCGAAGCTGGCGGAACAGCCAACGGAACTGCGGGAACCAATCCGACGGGAAATGTACTGACCAACGATACCGATACAGACATTGGAGATACGAAGACGGTAAGCGGTGTCGCCGCAGGAACGGTGGGAAGTGCCTCAACCAACGTCGGCGCAAGCGTAACCGGCACATATGGTTCGATCAATATCGCGGCCAATGGCGCTTATACCTACACCGTCGATAATTCGAACGCGACCGTTCAAGCCCTGCGTACGACATCGAATACGTTGACCGATGTGTACACGTATACGATGCGTGACACGGCTGGTCTGACCAGCACGACTCAAATCACCGTTACCATTCAAGGTGCCAACGACGCGCCAAGCGATATCACAGGCACGTTGACCATCGCCGAAAACAGTGCCAACACAACCACCGTCGGAACACTTAGTCGAACCGACATCGATTCGGGCGATGGTGTCACTTACGCATTGACGGATACCGCGGGTGGCCGCTTCGCGATCAATAGCTCGACTGGCCAAGTCACCGTCGCCAACAGCAGCTTGCTTAACTTCGAAGCCAATGCATCGCACACAATCGTAGCGCAGGTGACGGATACTGCAGGAGCGACATTCAGCAAAACAATGACGGTCACGGTCACCGATATCAACGAAGCCCCAAGCGAAATCACGCTCGGTTCGGCACCGACCGGATTGACGACCGCAGGCAATACGAGCCTAGTGAGCGGAACGACGTATCAACTGACGCCGAATACAACCAATCAAGGTGGAGCTGTCTGGAGTGCAGTCAACCTGGCTCAGGACTTCAGAGTCACATCGAAGATGTACTTTGGATCGTCGGATGCCGGCGGCGATGGAATGACATTCGCCTTGCAGAATCAGAGCAGCACGGCGCTCGGTGCAACCGGAGGTGGTCAAGGTGCAGGCGGGATCACGGGCGCGTTCGGTATCAACTTTGACAACTTCTACAACAATACCGGTGCCGGTGAGATCAATTCCGATTTCTCGCAGTTCTACAAGCAAGGGAACGTTTGGAATCAAGGCACATCGTTCGATACCGCCAACGCACATGACAACCTGGAAGACGGTTTGTGGCACGATGTCATCGTTTCCTGGAATGCAACCAGCAAGACGTTGAGCTACTCGCTTGACGGTGTTTCGATCGATTCGAAGACGTATGACGTCGTGGCGACCGATTGGGCTGGCAATGCAAATGGCTATTTTGGATTCACCGCCAAGACAGGGTCTGCCTCCAATCAACAACAAGTTGAAATCACTTCGATCCAAGTTGGCAACACAACCTCAGTCGCCGAGAACTCCACATCAGGCACCGTGGTCGGCTTGGCCGCCGCAGTCGATCCCGATCGAACCGGCACGGTGACTTATTCGTTGACCGATACGGCCGGCGGCCGCTTTGCGATCAACAACTCAACGGGACAAATTACGGTAGCCAGCGGTGCCGTACTCGATGCTGAAGTCAGCTCGAGTCATCGCGTGGTGGTGCAAGCGACCGATCAAGGAAGCCAGTCATTCAGTAGGACCCTTACGATCAACGTAGCAAACGTCAACGAAGCACCGGTGGATTTGTCCACGTCAACTCAGAGTATCGCGATTACCAATTCCAGTTTCGAATCGAATGTTCTGGCGAACGGTGCCTGGGCATCGTCGACCTTGACCGGCTGGTCGGGAACTGGCGTTTGGGGAACGATAAATCCAGGTCCTGGCGAATTCACATCCGTCGAAGCCACCGATGGTTCGAATGTCGCACTCGTACAGTCGGGAAGTATTTCTCAAACGCTTTCTACTAATTTCGATGCGTCACTCAATTATCGCCTAACGGTAGATGTCGGTCGCAGAGCTGGTTCGAGCGCAACAGCTTACACAGCGCAGCTTCTGGCTGGTGCGACGGTCATAGGGACATATTCGAGCACCAACGCAGATGCCGCAACGTGGTGGACGATCAATATCGACACGATTGGAGCGAACTTTGCTGCTGCGAACGGCGGAGCTCTGCAGATTGTGCTATCTGCAAGCGGTGGCCAAACCAACTTTGACAACGTCCGGATCACTAGCTCTGCTGCAAACGCATCGATCGCGGAAAACTCGGCCAACGGCGCGGTGGTCACTACCGTCACCGGCCTCGATCGCGATGCTGCCAACACGATGTCGTACAGCTTGACGAACAACGCCGGTGGTCGCTTCGCGATCGGAAGTTCGACCGGACAAATCACGGTTGCGGATGGTAGCTTGCTCAACTTCGAAGCCAACACGAGTCACTCGGTGGTTGTGCGAGCAACCGATCAAGGCGGATTGACCTACGATCGCACGATGACGATCAACGTCACGAATGTCAACGAAGGCCCAACGGCTTTGACATTGACGGGGGCAACGACCGGTGCGGGATCGTCGGCGGCTTATAATGCATCGACAGATAGTTACTACACTCGCGTCGCGACAGCCATGACGTGGGAAGGCGCGATGGACAACGCGCAGGCGAGCTTCCTCAATGGAGTGAGTGGCACGTTGGCGGTTGTTGATTCTTCGACGGAACAAAATTACCTATACTCGCTTAGCGCGATCGATAACTGGATTGGCGCGTCGGACAAAGGAAGCGAAGGAGTTTGGCGGTGGTACAATGGTGACACCGCAGGGTCCCAATTCTGGAGCGGAGGATCTGCGGGGACCTCTGTGAATGGCAGCTATGCGAACTGGACCAGTTCTGCCGAGCCGAACGGGGGTACTACCGAAAACTACGCACAAATTCGAGTTGGAGGTGGTACCTGGAATGACTATACCGCCGCAGTAACCTTTGGTTCATTCGTCGAATGGACCGGCGCCGCTTATCGTGCAGCTACCGGCGTCGCAGCCAGCGTGATGGAAAACGCTTCTGCGGGAACCGTCGTCGGAACCTTATCTACGGCCGATGTGGATGCCGGTGAGACTTATACCTACTCCATCGTTGGTGGCAGCTCGCTATTCGAAGTCGTCGGTGGCGAACTGCGAACCAAATCGGGGGCAACGTTCAATTACGAGTTGGCCCAACAACATGCCCTCACCATTCGCGTCACCGACTCCGGCAACAACACTCGCGATCAAGCGATCACAGTGAACGTCGTCAATGTCAACGAAGCACCAGTTGATACCGGAGTTGTAGGCAGCACAAATCTAGTCACCAACGGCAGTTTTGAATCTGGAACGACTGGTTGGACCAAGACGGGGGGCGGTGCCGTACACTCAACTGCTGGACGCGCCACGCAAGGTACAAGTTCGTTCGGATTCAACGGAGCCTCGTCTGCAAATGACGGTGTTCTATCGCAGACACTGACTACTGTCGTCGGCACGACCTACCAACTATCTTTCGATTTTTCCTCGACAGGAACTGGCTCGGTACAACAGGGTTTGGCAGTCCAAGTGCTTGACGGATCGACGTTGCTCCGCAGTGAAACGATTTACGATTCGACTGCTAGCGGAAGTGGTTCCGTGGGTTCCTTCAACAACTACACGTACACTTTCGTGGCCTCCAGCACGTCAACGACGATACGTTTCGCGGATATCGCTGCCTCAGCCGATCCTTCCATCGATGGCGACCTGGACAACGTCATGGTACGAGCCATCACGACGACAAGCCCAACGATGTCGATCGCCGAGAACAGTGCTAACAACACGGTCTTGGGCACGATCAATTCACAGGATGTCGATAACGCGAGTGTGCTCAGTTACAGCCTGACCAACAATGCAGGTGGGGCTTATGCAATCAACAGCACCACGGGCGTGGTCACAGTCGCGAACAGCTCGCTACTCAACTTCGAATCGACACCGACCAGCACAATCGTCGTTCGAACGACGGATCAAGGTGGTTTGACTTTTGACAAGACGGTCACGATCAACCTCACCAACGTCAACGAAACACCTACTGCAGTTGTTGACACAGCAACAGCGGTCGAAGCAGGTGGAGTTAGCAACGGCACAGCAGGTACAAATCCAACGGGCAACGTTCTGACCAATGACACCGACCCTGATGCGAGTGACACGAAGACGGTCAGCGGTGTACTAGCTGGTGTCCAAGCTTCAGCCTCAACCAACGTTGGCTCAGCTGTCACAGGCACATACGGCTCGATCAACATCGCGGCCAATGGAGCTTACACGTATACGGTCGACAATACGAACGCCACCGTTCAAGCTTTACGGCTATCCGGCCAAACGCTTAGCGATGTGTTCACTTACACGATGCGCGATACCGCTGGCTTGACCAGCACGACACAGATCACCGTGACCATCCAAGGCGCCAACGATGCACCGGTCGCGGTGGTCGATACGGCAACAGCAGTCGAAGCGGGCGGTGTTGCGAACGCGACGACTGGTACGAATCCAACCGGCAACGTGCTCACGAACGATACCGATGTCGACTCAGCGGGTAATGGCGAGACCAAGACAGTGAGTGGCGTCTTGGCTGGTGTCCAGGCATCTGCCGCAGTCAACGTCGGTTCGAATGTCACAGGCACCTACGGTACGATCAACATTGCCGCCAATGGTGCGTATACGTACACCGTCGACAACAGCAATGCAGCCGTTCAAGCGTTGCGTACGACTTCGAATACGCTGAACGATGTCTTTACCTATACGACAACTGATGCAGCCGGACTGACCAGCACGACTCAAATCACTGTCACAATTCAAGGTGCCAACGACGCTCCGACGGTATCGCAAGTGACTGGAGCTATTCTCGCTTATGATTTTGAAAACGGCAGTGGCAATGCGCCGTCGGTCGTGTCGGGCGCGCCAACGCTTTCGCTCGGCTCGTACGCAACCTATTCGGCTGCGGATGGACGTGTGGCGGGTTCGACAGGACTTTTATTCTCGACTGCTGGCACTGGAAATTCGGGTGCGCCATCGATTGCTTCGATTCCCAATGTGACGACAACGAATGCCATCACGGTTTCGGCTTGGGTGCGTTACGACGCCGTTGACTCTTGGGGCAAGATCGTCGACTTCGGTGGTGGTCAGAACAACAACAACTTTTCGCTGGGACGCTCTACAACAACCAACAATATCGGCTTCGATATTCGCAACGGCGGGACCGTTGTCGGTTCGATCACGACTTCCACGAATCCACTGGCAGGCGGCGGATGGGTGCATCTCGTTGCGACGCTGGATAGCAGCAGGACCATGAACCTGTACGTCAACGGCTCTCTCGCGGGTACCACGACCGCGTCCGCTTTGCCCAACTTTTCTGCGTGGACGAACAATTTTGTCGGGGCATCGAACTGGTCAGGGGACGGCAAGTTCCGCGGTGCAATCGATGACTTTGCCATTTTTGACCGAGCGGTGACCGCTGGCGAAGCCGCTGCTCTTGCATCGACGACGACCGCACCGTCGATCATCGACAAGAACATTGACGAGAATTCGGCCAACGGAACGAACGTGTTCAAAGCTCGATCCAGTGATGTCGACTCGGGTGATGGTGTGACGTATTCCATTCAATCTGGAAACACAAACAGTACGTTTGCAATCAACGCGACCACCGGCCAAGTGACCGTCAGCGACTCGACCAAACTCAACTTCGAAGCCACCAGCAGCTACTCGCTCGTCGTTCGTGCCACCGATACAGCCGGCGCAACAACGGACCAAACCGTCACGATTACGGTCACCGATGTCAATGAAACACCCACTGCAGTAGTCGACACCGCAACGGCGGTCGAAGCAGGTGGCACTGCCAACGGCACCGCAGGATCCAATCCGACTGGCAACGTTCTCACCAACGACACCGACGTCGATGCAGGCGACACGAAAACGGTCAGCGGCGTCGCTGCAGGAACAGTCGGAACTGCTTCGACGAATGTCGGCTCGGCAGTAACTGGTACGTTTGGCTCGATCAATATCGCTACCAATGGAGCTTATACCTATACGGTCGACAACACCAACGCCACCGTGCAAGCATTGCGGCTCTCAGGCCAAACGCTAAGCGATGTCTTCACTTACACGATGCGCGACACGGCTGGTTTGACCAGCACGACTCAGATCACAGTCACCATCCAGGGCTCCAATGATGCACCGGTTGCGGTGGTGGACACGGCCACGGCAGTCGAAGCGGGCGGCGTTGCGAACGCAACCGCAGGTACGAATCCAACCGGAAACGTTCTTACCAACGATACCGACGTGGATTCAGCGGGTAACGGCGAGACCAACATCGTTAGCGGAGTCGTCGCAGGGACATCGGCTAGCGCCTCAGGCTCAGTGGGAGCAGGCGTCACTGGCACATTCGGTTCGATCAACATTGCTGCCAATGGTGCTTACACGTACACCGTTGACAATACGAACACTGCCGTTCAAGCCTTGCGGACGACTTCGAATACACTGAACGATGTCTTTACGTATACCACAACCGATGCTGCGGGACTGACCAGTACGACGCAAATCACGGTCACTGTTCAGGGGGCCAACGACGCACCGACGAACGCCATGGTGAGTGGTGCAGTAGCCGCTTACAACTTTGAAAATGGCAGTGGGAATGCACCTTCTACAGTCGCCGGTGGCCCTACCATGTCGATTGGCGGAACAGTTGCTTACAATTCTTCTGCGGGTCGCGTGGCTGGGTCAACAGGCTTGCTCTTTACCTCAGCCACCAATAGCGCTTCCCCACAAGTATCGTTGACGGCCATCCCTTCTGTCTCATCAACCAATGCATTCTCATTCGCATCTTGGGTGCGTTTCGATCAAGTTGATGGTTTTGCACGCATCTTTGATTTTGGACAGGCGGCAGCGAAGAATGACATTTGGTTGGGACGATTGTCGTCGACAAACGAGATAAAGCTTGAGGCATGGAACGACGCAGGCGCAATGGTCGGATCCATCACGACCGCTACCGCACCCTTGAATGGGCAGATTGGCAATTGGATGCACTTTGCGGCAACACTTGCGAGCAATGGGAGCATGACACTCTACATTAACGGAACTAGCGTTGGAACCGTGACTCTTTCGAGTTTACCAACATTCGCCAACTGGACCAAGAACTACATTGGAGCCTCTAACTGGAGTGGCGATTCTCAGTTTCGAGGCGCAATGGATGACATCTCGATTTTCAGTCGCGCTCTATCAGCATCAGAAGTTAGCCGACTTGCCGCACCCACGAATACGGCATCCTTGGCAGAAAACAGCGCATCCGGAACCAATGTTGTCCTCGTCGCGGCGAACGACGTCGACTCGGGAGACACACTGACTTACTCCATCCAGTCGGGCAATACGAGCAACGCATTCGCGATCAATTCCTCGACAGGCCAAGTCACGGTCAACACAGCATCGGCGATCGATTTTGAAACCAATCCGTCGTTCAGTTTGGTTGTTCGCGCGACCGATACCGCTGGCTCGAGCAGCGATCAGACAGTCACGATCAATCTAACGAACGTAAACGAAACACCCACGGCGGTCGCCGACACTGCGACGGCAGTCGAAGCGGGTGGTGTCAGCAACGGCACAGTTGGAACGAATCCGACCGGCAACGTGCTAACGAACGATACTGATATTGATGCGGGCGACACGAAAACCGTGAGCGGTGTCCTCGCCGGAGTCCAGGGTTCAGCCTCAACCAACGTTGGTTCCGCAGTCACGGGCACCTATGGCTCGATCAACATCGCTGCCAATGGTGCTTACACATACACCGTTGACAACACCAACGCCACCGTTCAAGCATTGCGATTATCCGGTCAAACGCTGACCGACGTATTCACGTATACAATGCGTGATGCGGCTGGTTTGACCAGCACGTCGCAAATCACCGTCACTATTCAAGGTGCCAACGATGCTCCGACGGATGTTGTCGCGGCTAGGTATCTTTCGACGATGACTCCGACCGCAAACAGCGGGAATTTTTATAGTGGCACTTACTGGAATGATGCCAACGTTGGCGGCGGGGCGATCGTTTTGGACGGTGTTACCTACAACAGAGGTTTGGGAACGCATCCGAGCCCAAGCGTCGGATATCTCGACTATGCCGTAGGTGGAGCCACTGCCTTTAAGTCGACGATCGGTATCAATGACAGTTCCGCAGGCGGGTCCGTCATTTTCTCTGTGATCGTTGACGGCGTTAATCGGTACACGAGCGGAATCTTGACCGCTTCATCACCTATGATCGATATAAACATCGACGTCACCGGTGCAACAACCGTCCGTTTGCAGGTAGATCCAGCGATCAACGGGGATAACTCGGATCACGCAGTTTGGGCGAATGCTCGACTCGAAGGGGGCTCAGTCGGCTTATCCGTCGCTGAGAATTCTGCCAACACGACCGTTGTTGGGTCCGTTAATCGAACCGATGCCGACTGGGGTGATAATGCAACTTATACTTTGGTCGATAATGCTGGTGGTCGGTTTGCAATCGCCAGCGGAACGGGTTTGATTACCGTCGCAAACAGTTCGCTACTGAACTATGAAGCGAATACAAGTCACTCGATCGTTGTTCGCGCGACGGATGTGGCTGGCTTGACCTTTGACAAAACGATGACGGTCTCCGTCACCGATGTCAATGAAAGCCCAACGGCCGTCGCTGATGCCACCACGGCCGTCGAAGCGGGAGGACTGGCGAACGGTACAGCAGGCACGAATCCAACGGGCAATGTGCTAACCAATGACACCGATGTCGACGCAAGCGATACGAAGACCGTAAGCGGCGTAGCTGCAGGAACAGTCGGCAGCGCATCGACCAACGTTGGATCGGCAGTAACGGGAACTTTCGGTTCGATCAACATCGCGGCGAATGGGGCTTATACGTATACGGTTGATAACAGCAACTCGGCTGTGCAGGCTTTGCGAACAACAGCGAACACGTTGAGCGATGTCTTCACTTACACGATGCGCGATACGGCTGGCCTGTCCAGCACGACGCAAATCACGGTGACCGTTCAAGGTGCCAACGATGCACCGAGCGAATTGACGACGGCGACTCGCATCGGCAATAACTTGCTGACCAATGGTGGATTCGAATCGAATCTAACGGGTTGGACGTTCACTGGAGGCGGCGGAGTCTATACAAATGCAGGACGACCTTCGGAAGGCAGCCGCTTCTTTGGTTTCAGTGGAGCTGCAACGTCAAACGATGGCGTGTTAAGTCAGACCGTCACTACAGTAATAGGCACGACGTATGAACTGAGTTTTGACTTTCAGAACTCGGGATCTAGTGCCTTAAGCCAAAGTTTAGTGGCACAGGTTCTTAACGGTGCAACGGTCATTGCATCGCAGGCTTTTGTCGACACGACTCAAAACAATTCATGGAATGCCAGCACCTACCAAACAGGAATCGTTCGCTTCACAGCGACGAGCACGTCTACCACGATTAGGCTCGCAGATACTTCCAGCAGTACCACCAACGATTTCGATGTAGACCGAGTACAATTGTTCCAAGTTT
This sequence comes from Planctomycetaceae bacterium, assembly GCA_027487485.1. Classification (GTDB taxonomy): domain Bacteria; phylum Planctomycetota; class Planctomycetia; order Pirellulales; family Pirellulaceae; genus JBKCUI01. The sequence continues at coordinate 16,923 of JAIYDN010000024.1, forward strand.
CGCCTAGCAGCGGTACGTTTGTGGTCAACGAGAACAGTGCTAACGGTGTTGTTGTTGGAACGACCACGGCGGTGGATGTCGACTCGAGTGATACCTTCACCTATGCGTTATCCGACAGTGCATCCGGACGATTTGCGATCGATTCCAATACCGGCCAAATCACGGTTGCGAACGGTAGTACATTAAACTTTGAATCGGCCAGCTCGCACATTATCACGGTCGTGGCGACCGATGCAGGTGGATTGACGCGTACGCAGAGCATCGTGGTCAACGTCGCGGATGCGAATGAAACACCCACGGCCGTCGCTGATGCCGCCACGGCCGTCGAAGCGGGTGGACTTGCGAACGGTACAGCAGGCACGAATCCAACGGGTAACGTTCTTACCAACGACACCGATGCCGATGCAGGTGATACCAAAACCGTTAGCGGTGTTGCTGCAGGTACCGTCGGATCCGCATCGACCAACGTTGGCTCAGCGGTCACCGGTACATTCGGCTCGATTAACATTGCCGCTAATGGGGCTTATACGTACACGGTCGATAACAGCAATGCGGCCGTTCAAGCTCTCCGTACTAGCAGCAACACACTCAACGATGTCTTCACGTACACAATGCGTGACACCGCTGGATTGACAAGTACGACTCAGATCACCGTCACCATCCAAGGTGCAAATGACGCTCCGAATGATATTGGATTTGGAACGCAGTTTTTCAACAGCTCTGCAAACATCATTCATGGCGGCTCAACAATGCCTGCCCTGGCCGACTTCACTTTGGAAGTCAAAGCGACGCCTCGGCAAACGATCGCGCTGCCAAGCCAGTCGAACTCGGGCATTGTCAGTTACTCGAGCGGAACGCTTGCAGTTGCTCCGGATCATGGCAGCGATGTGTATGGTGGGGCTAACGGGGTCGAGCGTGGCGTCGGCTTGGGTATAGGGACGAATGGCGTAGTCGTTTATCAGCATTCCGGTAACTTGCGTACTTCACTATTGACGTTCAGTGGGACGATCAACCCTGACTCCAACATCGCCGTTGTTTTCACGAACAAAACTCCGTCGCTTTATATCAACGGAACGCTGGTTGCGACGGGAATCCAAAGTAATGCGACGAACCTCCACCCCTCAGTCGGGACAGGTCCAAATGGCGGTTTGGGTGGGTCGACGAACGGTGGCGGCTACTTCGATGGTTCGCTGTCGGACTATCGAGTATGGAATTCGGCTCTCAATGCGACTCAGCTCAGCAACAACATGACTTTGGGTGTCGCTTCGGGGACGTCTGGCTTGCTAGCGAACATGGTTTCAACAGGCGTCGCTGAAAACTCAGCAAACGGCACTGTCGTAGGAACCGCACGCGGCTACGACGTCGACACGAGCGATACGCTTACTTACTCACTCACGAATACCGCCGGTGGTCGATTCGCAGTCAACTCCACCACGGGAGTCATCACCGTTGCTGACGGCAGCTTGCTCAACTTCGAAGCTGCCACCAACCATGTGATTACGGTCCAAACAACCGACGCCGCAGGTGCAACCTACAGCGAGAACGTTACGATCTACTTAACCAACGTCAACGAGGGGCCACTCGCCGTTGTGGATACTGCAACCGCAGTCGAAGCCGGTGGAACAGCCAACGGCACTGCAGGTACGAATCCAACCGGTAACGTTCTCACCAACGACACCGATGTCGATGCAGGTGACACGAAGACAGTTAGTGGAGTCGCAGCTGGAACAGTCGGCAGTGCATCAACCAACGTCGGCTCAGCCGTCACGGGCTCCTTCGGTTCGATCAATATCGCTTCCAATGGAGCTTACACGTATACGGTCGATAACAACAACGCGACCGTTCAAGCATTGCGTACCACAGGCAATACGCTGACCGACGTGTTTACCTACACGATGCGCGATACGGCGGGCTTGACGAGTACGACACAAATCACGGTGACGATCCAAGGTGCAAACGATGCACCGAGCGATCTCGCATTGGCGAATCCAAGCGGTACCAATCTGATCACCAACGGTAGCTTTGAAACGAACAGTGGCGCCGCCAATACAGCGTCTATTTCAAACGTCAGCGGATGGACCGCGATCGGCGGCCAAGGAATCGAAGTCTGGAACAACTTTAGCGCTGATGGACCAGCTACAGCGAGCCAAGGCATATCGCGAATCGAACTCAATGTTGGTGCCGCGATGAACGGTATCGCACAAAACATAACCACAGCAAGTGGCCAAACCTATGTGCTCAGCTTTGACCTTGGTAGCCGTACGGGAGCGCCCAACTCGGAAATCCAAGTTTACTGGCGTGGCGAACTGGTGGGCACGATCGCACAAACAGCGATCGAATGGCGAACGCACAGCTTTGTGCTAACCGGCTCCGGTGGCTCCGATGAATTGCGATTCATGGAGACGGCCACGAGCAACGCCTCCGGTTCGTCGCTGCTCGACAATGTACGTTTGATCGCCGAGAACAGTCCTGCGATCTCCGTCGCTGAGAATGCGACCAATGGTACGGTCGTCGCACTCGCGGGTGCTCGCGATGTTGACACCGTCTCCGTCGACACGCGAACCTACTCATTGACCAACGACGCCAGTGGCCGATTCGCAATTGACGCGACGACCGGCATCATCACAGTGGCTGACGGCACCCAATTAAACTTCGAAGCAGCCACTTCGCACACGATCACCGTTCGTGTTGCGGATGCGTTGGGGTTGACTTACGACGAGAACTTTGTAATCGCCGTCACCAACGTCAACGAAGGCCCCACGGCGGTACTAGATACCGCCACAGCAGTCGAAGCCGGTGGAACAGCCAACGGCACATCCGGCACTAATCCAACCGGCAATGTGCTGACAAACGACACCGATGTTGATGCGAGCGATACGAAGACAGTCAGTGGCGTCGCAGCAGGTACAGTCGGTAGTGCGTCGACCAACGTTGGTTCAAGCGTTACAGGCACGTATGGTTCCATCAACATTGCGGCCAACGGTGCTTACACGTATACCGTCGATAATACGAACGCGACCGTTCAAGCATTGCGCACTACAGGCAATACGCTGACCGACGTCTACACGTACACGATGCGCGATACAGCAGGTTTGACCAGTACGACGCAAATCACTGTCACCATTCAAGGTGCCAACGATACGCCGACAGCGGTAGCTGATACCGCGACGGCCGTTGAAGCGGGTGGCGTTGCGAATGCGACTGCAGGTACGAACCCAACAGGTAATGTTTTAACTAATGATACAGACCCAGATTCAGCCGGTAATGGCGAAACAAAGACGGTTGTGGGTGTCTTGGCCGGAGTTCAGGCGTCGGCAGCGGTTAACGTCGCTTCGAACGTCACCGGTACCTACGGAACAATCAATATCGCAGCGGATGGGTCGTACACATACACCGTCGATAATACAAACGCAGCCGTTCAAGCGTTGCGCACAACGTCCAATACGCTGAGCGATATCTTCACGTACACGATGCGCGACACAGCGGGAGTCACGAGCACGACTCAAATGACCGTCACCATTCAAGGTGCCAACGATGCACCGACGGATGTGGTAGCCGCCCGTTATCTGTCAACGCTGACTGCAACCGCTACATCGGGAGATCTTTACACAGGTCTGAAGTACGATGGAGACAGTGATCGTGGAAGCTTGATGATCATTGATGGAGTGAACTACTCCCGAGCCATTGGAACACATCCCAGCATAACCGGGGCAATAGGTTACGCAGATTTTTCGATTGGAGGCGCCACATCGTTCAAGGCGACCATTGGAATCAACGATTTCACAACCGGCAACTTCGGAAGCGTGATATTCTCTGTCTTAGTGGACGGCGTGACGCGATATACGAGCGGAACGTTGACATCTCTTTCGGCACCCATTGACTTAAACATTGACACTACAGGCGGTTCTACTATTCGGTTGCAAGTCGATCCTACAGGAGATGGATACGGTAGCGACCATGCGATGTGGATGAATGCACGATTTGAAGGTTCATCAGTTGGATTGTCTGTTGCAGAGAATTCCGCCAACTCGACCGCAGTGGGATCTGTCAATCGAACGGATGCAGACTGGGGCGACAATGCAACGTATACACTGGTCAACGACGCAGGCGGTCGGTTCGCGATCGCAAATGGAACGGGCTTGATTACCGTTGCGAATAGCTCGCTACTCAACTACGAAGCCAACACTAGCCACACGATCGTTGTTCGAGCAACCGACGTTGGGGGCTTGACCTATGACAAGACGATGACGGTCAGCGTCACGGATGTAAACGAAACACCAACGGCAGTGGCTGACACGGCGACGGCTGCCGAGGCTGGTGGCGTTAGCAATGCAACGGCAGGCACGAATCCAACGGGTAATGTACTAACGAATGATACCGATGTCGACGCTGGCGATACGAAGACGGTCAGCGGCGTTGCTGCAGGTACGGTTGGTAACACATCGACCAACGTCGCGTCCGCTGTTACAGGCACGTATGGTTCCATCAACATTGCGGCCAACGGTGCTTATACGTATACCGTCGATAATACGAACGCGACCGTTCAAGCGTTGCGAACCACAGCGAACACGCTCAGCGATGTTTTCACGTATACCATGCGGGATACGGCGGGCTTGACCAGCACTACGCAAATCACCGTGACCATCCAAGGTGCCAACGACACGCCGACGAATATCACCGGAACGCTGAGCGTTGCCGAGAACAGCGCCAATACGACGTCCGCGGGAACCGTCTCTGCATCCGACGTTGATAGCAGCGAAACTTTGACCTACAGCTTGACCAACAACGCAGGCGGGCGATTCGCGATCAATAGTTCAACGGGACAAGTCACCGTCGCCAACAGCACTTTGCTCGATTTCGAAGCCGCGACGGCTTGGGCGATCACCGTTCAAGTGACCGACGCCGGTGGCTTGCTGGCTACGCAAGTATTGACGGTATCATTGACCGACGTCAACGAAGCCCCAACAGCGATCGCGACTGGCAGTGCGACGAATCTTATCACGAATGGAACGATGGAAGCGGGAGTAGGCGCATACGCGACTGGCGTCGCACCGACAGGTTGGACCGCAACTGGAACTACCGGAGGATTCCTCGGAGGAGTACGAACAAGTGAAGGATCGGGTTTGGTCGCATTCAATGGAAACGGAAATACAATCGGAGGCGTTCTCAGCCAAACGATCAATACCGTTTCTGGGCAGACATACACCGTTGCATTCGACATGGCGGGACACGGAATCGCCTCCAACGCAAGTACGAATAGCCTGCTCGTTGAAGCGGTCTCCGGTGGCTCGACAGTTCTATCCCAAACCGCCACCGATACGACATCAATTGGCTATAGCACAACCGGAATGGGCTATAGAACATTTACGTATACGTTCACTGCAACAGCTTCGACCACGCTGCTTCGCTTCACGGATACCTCGAGTGGACTGTCAGGCAATACAACCGACCTCGATTTAGATAACGTTCGCGTTTGGAATAGTGCGCTCAGCCTCGCTGAAAACTCCACGAACGGAACAGTCGTTGGCAATGCCGTCGGTATCGATGCAGAAGGAGTTAACGGATTAACTTACTCGCTCACGGATAACGCAGGTGGACGATTTGCGATCGGCACCACCGATGGTCAAATCACCGTCGCCAATGGATCGTTACTGGATTTCGAAACCAGCATGAGCCATACGATTGTCATTCGCGCTACCGATTCGGGGGGCTTAACATTTGACAAAACGGTAACGATCGGTGTCAACGACGTCAACGAGGCACCAACGGCAGTAGCTGATACAGCAACAGCCGTTGAAGCAGGCGGAGTCAGCAACGGAACGGCGGGCACAAATCCGACTGGCAACGTCCTCACCAACGACACCGATGTCGACGCCGGCGATACGAAGACAGTTGTCGGAGTTGCCCCCGGAACCGTCTCATCCTCTCTGGGCTCTGTGTCCTCTGTGGTTAACGGCTCCTTCGGCAGCATCAATATCGCAGCGGACGGTTCCTACACCTACACGGTCAACAACTCCAACGCGACCGTCCAAGCCCTCAACGTCGGCCAAACGCTGCAAGACACCTTTACTTACACGATGCAGGACGCTGGCGGACTAACCAGCACCATGCAGATCACCATCACCATCGACGGAGCCAACGACGAACAAGTAATCGCAACCAACACCGGCACCACCGTCGCTGAAGGTTCGACTGGCAATGTCATTACCAGCGCGATGCTGCAAACGACCGACGTCGACCACACCAACACCCAACTCGTTTACACCGTCACGGCACTGCCCGCCAACGGAACACTGCGTCTCAATGGCGTTAACAAAAACATCGGCGACACGTTCACCCAAGCCGACATCAACGCGGGCCTAGTCACGTACGATCACAACGATTCGCAAACCACCAGCGATTCGTTCGCCTTTACGGTCAACGATGGAACCGGCACGACGTCATCAGGCGCGTTCAACATTTCGATCACCGCCGTCAACGACGCCCCGGTCGCGGTCGTAGATGCAGCCACGGCTGTCGAAGCGGGCGGAATAAGCAACGGAACTACGGGTACGAATCCGACGGGCAACGTGCTCACCAACGACACCGACATCGATGCAGGTGACACCAAGATAGTTTCGGGCGTCGCTGCGGGAGTTCAGTCCTCCTCGGCAGGCTCTGTAGCCTCTTTGGTTAATGGCCTTTATGGATCCATCAACATAGCTGCCGACGGCACTTACACCTACACCGTCAACAATAGCAACGCTGCCGTGCAAGCGTTAGCGTCCAATGCGGATACACTCCAAGATATCTTTACCTACACGGTGACGGATTCCGGTGGATTGACTAGTAC